>CAVXNQ010000001.1:0-156431 GCA_963763205.1 uncultured delta proteobacterium
AAGAAGCTGGAGAAGAAGGCTGAAAAACTGCGTGAAGAGATCTTCTCCAATCTCACCCGCTGGCAGCGCACCCAGTTGGCGCGCCACATCAACCGCCCCTTCACCCTCGACTACATCAAGTACATCTTCAGCGACTGGTTCGAGGTCCACGGCGACCGCAACTTCCGCGATGATCCGGCGATCGTCTGCGGCTTCGCCCGCTTCGAGGGGCAGCCGTGCTGCGTCATCGGCCACCAGAAGGGGCGCGACACCAAGGAGAAGGTCTACCGCAACTTCGGCATGCCCAACCCCGAAGGCTACCGCAAGGCGCTGCGGGTGATGCAGATGGCCGAGCAGTTCAAGCTGCCGATCTTCACCTTCGTCGATACCCCCGGCGCCTTTCCCGGCATCGGCGCCGAGGAGCGCGGCCAGGCCGAGGCGATCGCGCGCAACCTCAGGGAGATGGCGGCGCTGACCGTGCCGGTGATCGTCACCATCACCGGCGAAGGGGGCTCCGGCGGGGCGCTGGGGATCGCCGTCGGCAATCGCGTGCTGATGATGGAATACTCGGTCTACTCGGTCATCTCCCCGGAAGGGTGCGCGGCGATCCTCTGGAGCGACGGCACCATGGGACCGCAGGCCGCCGAGGCCCTCAAGCTCACCGCCAGCGACATCCAGGAGCTCGGCTGCGTGATCGACGACATCATTCCCGAACCGACCGGCGGGGCGCATAACGACCAGGAAGCGGCTGCCGCCCAGGTCAAGCAATATCTCCGCAAACACTACCTGGAACTCAAGGACCTCTCCGCCGAGGAACTGGTCGAGCAGCGCTACCAGAAGTTCCGGGCGATGAGCCAGGTGCAGGAGTAAATTGGAAATCTTGAATTTTGAGTTTTAAATTTTGAATTCACGATCGACAGGGATGGACGGGATGAACAGGATGGCATGGCAAACTCCTGCGGCTCCGCTCCATCCCTGCTGCATTGGGCGGTCATGAACGCCGCTGTCGTCGGTCTCGGTCAGTGCTCCCTCGACCTGCTCGGCCGAGTGGAGGACTTCCCCGCCGTCGACCAGAAGTGCGAGCTGACCGAGGTTTTGGTCCAGGGGGGCGGTCCGGTGGCCACGGCGCTGGTCACCCTGGCGCGGCTCGGCGTGACGACCCGCTTCGTCGGGCGGGTCGGCGAGGACGACCACGGGCGCCGCATCCGCGCCGGGCTGGAAACTACCGGCGTCGACTGCGGCGCGCTGCTCACCGACCCGGGGACGACCAGCCAGTTCGCCTTCATCGCCGTCGATGCCGCGGCGCGGCGCACCATCTTCTGGAGCCGCGGCAGCGCCCGGCCGCTGCAGGCCGCCGAGCTGCCGCCGGAACTGCTCGCCGGCGCCCGGGTCCTGCACCTCGACGGCCTGCAAGCCGAGGCCTCCCTGGCCGCCGCCCGCCGCGCCCGCGAGGCGCAGGTCGTCACCGTCCTCGACGGCGGCACCTGGCGGGAGGGAACCCGCGAACTTCTTCCCTATATCGATCACCTGGTGGTCAGCGAGCGCTTCGCCCGCCAGGTGACTAGTGGTTCTGTCGCTGGCGCCCTTGACCCCCTCCTCGAATACGGTGCGCAGGCGGTGACCGTCACCCTCGGCGCCGCCGGCAGCCTCACCCGCGACCAGCGCGGCGCCACGATCCGGCAGAGCGCCTTCGCCATTCCTGCGGTCGATACCACCGGCTGCGGCGACGTCTATCACGGCGGCTACATCTACGGTCTGCTGCAGGGTTGGCCGCTGGCGCAGACGGTGCGCTTCGCCGCCGCCTGCGCCGCGCTCAAGACCCGCGCCCTCGGCGGACGTACCGCGATCGCGGAATTGTCCGAGGTGCGGGAGCTGCTGCGGGCCGAGCCGGCGGTCGATTCGCGTGCCGGGGAGGGGTGAGATGGAACGCGGGGGGCTGCCGGTCGCGGCCTCGACCTCTCGTAACCAACAAGGATGCCGAATGGATACCCCCCGCTTAATTAACCCGTCCCGGGTGTTTCCCGCTCTCGTCGCCGGCCTGTTGCTGTTCACCGCTGGCTGCGGCGGACCCACCTACACCACCCGGATCATCGAGACCCCGGCCACGCGCGAGCTCAAGGGGTACGAAAAGCCCTACATGGTCAACGGCCAGCGCTACGACCCGCTGCGCAGCCACGAGGGTTTCGTCCAGGAGGGGGTGGCGAGCTGGTACGGCGCCGATTTCCACGGCAAGAAGACCAGCAACGGCGAGACCTACGACATGTACGCCATGACCGCCGCCCACAAGACCCTGCCGCTGGGGGTCTTCGTCCGCGTCACCAACACTGCCAACGGCAAGCAGGCGACGGTGCGCGTCAACGACCGCGGCCCCTTCGTCAAGGGGCGGATCATCGACCTCTCCTATGCCGCCGCCAAAGCCTTGGGGGTCGTCGGCCCCGGCACCGCCCCGGTGCATATCGAGGCTCTGGGCTACCAGCAGACCGGCACCCCGGGACAGGTCGTCTACCGCCAGCCGGCCAGCTACGACGTCGGCCACTTCGCCGTCCAGGTCGGCGCCTTCACCGTCGCCGCCAACGCCGATCGCCTCGCATCCCAGCTGCGCGGCCGCTACGGTGCCGCCAACATCCAGCAGGGCTATGTCGGCGGCCGGCTCTTCTACCGGGTCCGCGCCGGCGACTACACCTCCCTCGAAGCCGCCGAGGCGGCCCGCGCCCAGTACGAGCGCGCCGGCTATCCCAACAGCTTCGTGGTGGCGATGGAGTAGGGGCGGGGGGCGGTTAGCCAAGCATGCAAAATGATTGACAGTAGCTGGGGATAAAGGTATTCAGGAGAGGTCTTTTTCGGTTCACTGGAGGGGTGACATGAAAACTACCAGGAAGGTATCTCAACAGCCCGCACCGGCCAACTGCCGGGCGGGCTGTTTTAATAGAATTGGCCGGACAAGATCGGTGGGGAGAGCGGCTCAAACGTCCTTTAGGGAACGGGACCCCTTGAAATTACCAGGGGAAGGGGGCATTGGCAGGAACCCCTCGCTACCCTCCTGATTCTGGGTTGAATAGCCCGGCCTGCGGAAATCCTGAATAATCAAGGGTAGAATAGATCAAAAAAAACCAGCCGGCGTCCACCTCATCGCCAAGGAGGTCCCTCTTCAACTCACGAGTCCTTGCCATCCTTATCCTGCTGCTTGGGATCTTCGCCGCCGCGGCCCGGGCTGCCCAGCCGGAAGGTGCGCCGGACCGGGGTGACTTCGCAGTGCGCTGGGAGAACGATGTCTTCGGCGGTACCGACTGGAATTACACCAATGGCATCGGGGTTGGCCTCACCCGGCCCGGTCCCGGACCTCTGGGGGAAATCTGGAATTTAGCCGGCCCCCCGGCAGGAAGACTCTTTAACACCTGGGAAGTGACCCAACTCCAGTTCACCCCCGCCGATCTCTCCCGAACCGATCCCGACCCGGCCGACCGCCCCTATGCCGGGGTGCTCTATCTGGGGCTCGCCAGCCATTTGCAGCGCGAGGAAAGCCTGCTCAGCACCAAACTCAGCTTCGGTGTGGTCGGCCCGGCCTCCCTCGCTGAGGGGACCCAGCGGCTCACCCACCAGTTTTTGAACGATCCGCACCCTCGCGGCTGGCACAAGCAGGTCCGGACTGAACCGCTCCTCGATCTGCTCTTCGCCTACCGCCATCGCTACCGCCTCACCCCTCCGGAAGGCGCGTTCGGCGTCGATGTCGTTCCTGTGGGTATGGCCATGCTCGGCAACTATCTCACCCAGGCCCAGGCCGGGGTGCAATGCCGTTTCGGCTTCCATCTGCCGGACGACTTCGGCGACACGGATCTGCGTGAAAATGGTTTTCTTCCCCCTGCCCGGGATGGCCGCCCCTGGAGCGGCTACCTGTTCATCCGTGGGGGCGCCATCCTGGTGGCCCGGGACATTACCCTGGACGGCAATACGTTTTCATCCGGCCGGAGCGTTAAGAAGCGCACGCTGGTGCCAAGAGGGGAAATCGGTGCCGCCCTGCGGACCCCCTGGTGCCGCGTCTCTTTTGCCTACCAGATTCGGGGGCGGGAGTTCGCCGGTCAGCGGCAAGGGGAGGATTTCGGCTCCCTGCTGCTGAGTTTCCCCCTTTAGCCGGTACGGGCCCGAACAGGCGTCCCTGCTGCCTGGCCTTGCTCCTTCTCGAAACCGCAGCGGTGGCGTACCTAAGTACCTAAGAATATAAATTGGCTTTGCCGCTGCTCCTGCTCATTTTCCTCGCCCGCCTGTCAAGTCAGACTTAATCCCCCCTGCCTTCCCGTCACCTTCTGCAAAGTCGCTACAAGCCCATCGTCTGCCAGGAGGCCCTCGGCCTTCTGAACGGGTGCGCTACCTCCCCCCCCACATGTTGCGAGCGGGACTCGGCGACGGCGCGGGTGTCTTCGCCGTGGTGGGTGATTGCCTTGAAAGTCTCTTCTGACGCCAGGGCAGAGCCATGCCCACGACGATTTATCATCAAAAAATTAGATTGATGATATAAAAACAATCCGTTTGACCCATATGTGGGGTGTCGCTATGGTACCCAGGAGCCTGTCGGACCGTCCATGAACCGGTTGCAAAATCGTCTTAGCGGTCCATACCCGGGCTCCTTTTCGACCCATAGCTCCGCTATCGGTTCTCGAACGACCCCGAACCTAGCCGGCGTAAGCCAGCTTTTTGTTTCGGGCCGGATAGGCAGGCAGGCTCCTGAACACCGCCAGCTGAAATAGGAGGTACGTGCATGACGGGCTTAGCGGTCAAAAAGGGGTTTTTCGTACTGTTGCTGCTCGCCTGTGCCATTCCCGGGGTGAGCACGGCGGACGCGCTGGCCGCGGGCATTCTCTTCAGCCTGGTGCTGGAAAATCCCTGGCCCAAGGAGATGTCGATTTTGAGTAAGAAGTTGCTCAAGATCTCGGTGGTGGGTCTCGGCTTCGGCCTGAGCATTAGCCAGGTGGTGCAGGAGGGAAAACACTCGATCGTCTATTCGGTCGTCGGCATCGCTTTAACCCTGACTGTCGGGGGCGCTCCTCGGCAGGCTCTGCAAGACGCCGCCGAAGACCGCGAGCCTGATCGCCTTCGGCACCGCGATCTGCGGGGGCAGTGCCATTGCCGCCATGGCGCCGGTGATCAAGGCCGAGAACGAGGACATGGCCGTCTCCCTGGCGACGGTTTTCACGCTCAACTCGGTGGCGCTGCTCCTCTTCCCGGCGATCGGCCACCTCATTCATCTCAGCCAGCACAACTTCGGAGTCTGGGCCGGTCTGGCCATTCATGACATCAGCAGCGTGGTGGGGGCCACCTCGGTCTACGGGCGCCAGGCGCTCGACATCGGCACCACGGTCAAGATGACACGGGTGTTGTGGATCGTGCCGGTGGTGGCCATCGTGGGGTGGCGCAACAAGTCGAACAGCAAAATCGGCGTGCCGCTCTTCATCGTCGGCTTCATGATCGCGGCCTGCCTGCGCAGCGTTTTCCCCCAGTACACGCTGCAGCTCTGGAACATTCTGGCGAGAATCTCCGAGCAGGGGCTGGTCGTCACCCTGTTCCTGATCGGTGGCGGCCTGAGCCGGGCCGTGCTGTGCAACGTCGGTGTCCGTCCCTTTGTACAGGGCGTTTCGTTGTGGATCGTGGTGAGCGTGCTGACCCTGACCGCCATCCTGCACGGGCTCATCAGCTGATGAGCCCGGGCCAGGCCCGTCTCGCCAGGCTCCGAGCGAAAGGGCTTAGATCATCAAATCGTTCCAGCGCATCCTTTTCCCGATGGCCTTCTCCCCGATCGCCGGGCATGCCTTCGGCTTCGCGCTGGGGATCGCCATTCCCGCCGCGGGCGACCCTCCACCATTTCCTGGGGATTCTCAGTACTCGTTTTCGGTTCCCGGATAGAGCAGCGGCAGGGCCGGCGGTGGCGCCGCGCCGGCCGGCTGCTGCAGCCAGCTGCGCACCCCTTCGGCCAAGCCTGCCCCCTGCCAGTGATGTTCGGAACCGGCGTAAAGTGCCCGCCCCAGGGCCGCCAGTTCTCCCGCCAGCGGTTCGCCGCAGTATTTCGCCAAGCCGTTCGAGGTCGTAGTGTCCGGCCTCCGGCCAGCGGCAGCGACTCCAGGCCAGCAGGGCTTCCCGGGTGGCCTTCGCATCGTTCCGGTCGGTGGCGCGCCAGAGGACCTGGAGGGCGTCTTTCTCCCGGCCGGCGCAGGCCCTTCCGGCCTGGTCCCGGACCGGCAGCGACGGCTGCCGGCGCCGCTGCCGCCAGAAAAGCAGCAGCGTCAGCAGCCAGCCGAGGCCGAGCAGCAGGCTCAGCCAGGGCCAGAAGCCGGCCGCGGAACGGGCCGGCGCGGCGGCGGTCGGCTGCGCCTGCGGCGCCGGGCGGGTGGAAGGATCCGGGGACGCGGCCTGGGGGAGCGGCAGCGCCGTCGCGGGTTGGGTTGCGGGTGGGAGCGCGGCAGCGACCGCCCCGGCGGCGGCCGGCGCCACCGTCGCCTTGACCGGGTCGAGATGAGCGCGGCGCCACTGGCGGGTTGCGACATCGTACCAGTCAAGGTCGATGGCCGGCAGCTCGACCGGGCCCGGGCGGGTCGGGACCAGGGCCAGCTTCTGCTGCAGGGTGCCGATGACCCCGGTGGCGTCGGTCTCATCCTGGCGGGCCGGTTGATCCGGATAGCTCTTCCAGCCGGCGGGCACCGGAATTTTGAGTTCCGGCAGATGGGCGGCCGGCAGGCCGGGCGCCCGCAGCACCAGGGTCCGCGTGGCCGGTTCGCCGACCCGCAACGGCGGTGGGTGCTGCTGCCAGTCGTCCTGCAGGGTCAGGTCGCGGGCCGGCAGCCAGGTGCGGCCGCCGAGGTCGGCGGGTTTGGGCTCGACCCGGATATCGAGCGGCGCGGAAAAACGTCGGACCTGCTGCAGGGGGTGGCCGAAGGGATCGAGCCCGGCGGCGGCGCTGGCGACCTGGGCGTCGAGCCGCAATTTGGGCAGATGGAGGGTTCCCGGCTGTTGCGGAAAGAGGGCGTAGCGCCGCTCGACGACCTCATAGAGGTAGCCGTCGCGGCGGGTTTCGAAGCTGCGGTCCTTGCCGATCTGCTGGATCTCGGTCTCGACCCCCTGCGGCTGCGGCTCGCTGAGGCTCGCCTGGGCGAGATCGACCCGGTGCAGCAGGCGTACGGTCAGCAGCACCTGGGAGCCGACCAGCGCCTTTAGGGGTTGCGCCTCGGCTTCCAGCAGCAGGGGGGCGGCGCCGGTCCGGGTCGCGGCGGTCTCCTTGCTGACCTGGATCGGCAGCGGCGCCGAGCAGTCGGCGCCGAAACAGAGGGCCGGGATTTCCAGCTCCCCGCTACGGCGCGGCATCAGGCTCAGGCTGATGACCCGGGAGCGACTGAAGTGGCCGTTGACGAACTGCATCTGGCTGCTCTGCGAGCGATTGAGGATCTCCCAGTCCTTTTCCAGGGGCTTCAGATCGGGATCGCCGTCGGCGCTCCCCTGGGCGCGCAGCTGGAGCTGCAGGCTTTCCCCGGCGCCGAGACGGTCGCGATCGGCGACGGCGGCCACCTGCGCCGCCCAGAGGCTGAGAGGGGCGCCAAGGAGCAGCAGGAGGACAAAGGCGGTGGTTCGTTTTACCATGGTCGGTCGGTCTCCAATTGCTGGCCGCGCTGGCGGTACTGGTAGAGAAATTTCCGCCGCAGCAGCCCCCCCGGATCGTCGGGGATGCGTTGCAGCCACTGCTGCAGCTCGCGCTCCTTGGCCGTTGGCGGCAGCTTCTCCTCCAGTGCGGCGCCGGCCGCTTGCTTTTGGGTCGGCTGATCGGGTTTGCCGGCAGCCGTTTCGGCCTTGGCGCGGGCGTCCTTGCCGGCCGGTTGCTGTGCCTGGTCCGGGAGTTTTTGCGCCTGCTCCTGGGCGCTTTGCTTCCTGGCTGGCGCTGCCTCCGCCTTGGGCTGCCCCGCCGGCGGCGACGGCTGCTCACCCGGCTTGGAAGGGTTCGCGCCGGACGCCGCATCTTTCTGTCGGAAGCCTGTCCGGGCTTTGCCGGCCCGGTTGTTTCTTCCCCTGATCTTTTTGCGGTCGGCTTTCGGGTCGGCCGCCGGCTGCTGATCGCCCTGGCCTTTCCCCTGCTTGTCGCCTTGCTGCTGCTTTTGTTTCTGCTGCTCCTGCTTTTGCTGCTGCAGGGCTTGTTCGACCAGCCGCCTGTTGGCCTGGGCGTCGTCATCCCCGGGGCGCTTCTTAGAGCCTGGTCGTAAGCCTTGAGCGCCTCGGCCAGTTGCCCGCTACGGGCCAGGGCGTTGCCCCGGTTATACCAGTCGTCGGCGCTCTGCGCCTTCGGCTGGCGCCTTGAGGCGCCTCGGCATACTTGCCGGCCCGGTAGAGGGCGCTCGCCTTCCAGCGGGGATCCTCGAAGCGGCTGCCGCGCCGGCGTCGAACGCCCGGCCTCGAAGGCGCCATGCGGCCTGCTGGTCGGGGCGCTGCCACAGCTCCTGCCAGGTCAAGGCCCGGGCCGGCGCGGCGGCAGCAGCAGCAGCACCAGGACCATCAGCCAGCCGCGGCGGAAGGCGGTCGCGGCGAGCAGGGCCAGGGGCCAGAGGAGCCAGATCCCCGCCTCCTGCCAGCGGTCGCCGAGCCGGGTTGCCTGCCTGCTCGGCACGATCGAGGCGATGGCTCGTCCAGGCCGGCGAGCAGGGCGTGGAAATCGCTGTCATCGATGCTGAGGCGCCGATAGCTGCCGCCCCCGGCCGTGGCCAGCTGGCGCAGGCCCTCCTCGTTCAGCCGGGGCAGCACCAGGTTGCCCCTGGCGGTCCTTGAAAAAGCCGCCCGTCGGCCAAGGGGATCGGCGCGCCTTCCGGCGGTGCCGACGCCGAGCACTGCCAGTTCGTAGCCCCTGTTGCCGCAGCTTGCGGGCCGCGGCCTCCGCACCGCTCGGGACGATCCTCGTCGGTCACCAGCAGCAGGCGTCCCTGCTTCAGCCCGGCCTGCTGCAGCAGCTTTGCCCCCAGCTCCATGGCCCGCTCCGGTTCGCTCCCCTGGACCGGCATGAGCTCCGGGTCGAGACTTTGAGCAGCGCCTCGATGGTGTGGTGGTCGTCGGTGAGGGGGGTGACGGCGAAGGCATCGCCGGCAAAGGCGACCAGGGCGGTCTGCCCCTCCTGCGCTGGCGCAGCAGATCCTCGATCTTCAGGCGCGCCCGCTCCAGGCGGCTCGGTTTGCAGGTCGGCCGGCGTTCATCGAGCGGGAGAGGTCGAAGAGGATCACCAGCGCCGACTGCTGGCGAAAGAGCGGCTGCGGCTGCTTCTGCCAGGTCGGTCCGGCGAGGGCGAGCACCGCCAGCAGCAGGCCGGCGCAGGAGCAGCCAGAGCGGCCAGTTGGCGCGCGGCGCCGGGAGCGGCCGAGCAGCAGATGGGGCAAGCAGCTCGGGATCGCAGACCGCCTGCCAGCTGCGGCTGCGCAGACGCCGCCGCCAGAGCAGCCAGAGCAGGCCGAGAAGCGGCGGCAGGGCCAGGAACCAGGCCGGGCCGCAGAAAATGGAAAGCGCTCATCGGCTCCTCCGCAAGCTCGGCAGCAGTTCGCCGCAGGACCAGCAGCAGCGCGCCGACCAGGGCCGCCCCCAGCGGCCAGGGGAAGAGCTCGGTGACCGGGCGGTAGACATCGTGTTCCGCGCTCGACCGGTTCGAGCTGGTCGAGCAGGGCGTAGATCTGCGCCAGCTCGGCGCTGTCCCGGGCGCGGAAATAGCGGCCGCCGGTGGTCTCGGCGATCGCCTTCAGGGTTTTTTCATCGAGATCGGCCGAGAAGGGTTGACGGTCTGGGAGAAGAAGAAGCTGCCGCACCTCCATGGCCTCGGCGCCGATGCCGATGGTGTAGATCTTCAGTCCCTCTTGCGCCGCCAGTTCCGCCGCCTTGAGCGGCGGCAACTGGCCGGCGTTATTGGCGCCGTCGGTGAGCAGGATCAGCACCTGCCGTTTGCGCCTCGCCCTCCTTGAGCGCGTTTCAGCGCCAGGCCGATGGCGTCGCCGATGGCGGTCCGGTCGCCGGCCAGACCGATAGCCGCCTCGTCGAGCAGCCGTTTCACCGTCGGTCGGTCGAAGGTCAGCGGGGCCTGAACATAGGCCTGTTCGCCGAACAGGATCAGGCCGAGCCGGTCACCGACCCGCTGCTCGATGAACTGGTTCGGCCACCGCCTTGAGCGCGGTCAGCCGGTCGACCGTCTCGCCGTGCAGCGTGAAATCCTCGGTCTGCATGCTGCCGGAGAGATCGACGGCCAGCAGCAGGTCGCGCCCGCTGACCGGCAGTTCCACGCGGCTCGCCGAGCCACTGGGGGCGGGCCGCGGCGACCACCAGCAGCAGCCAGCAGAGCAGCGCCAGCAGCAGGGCCAGGCGGCGAGCGCCGCCGCCGACCGCGCTGGTGGCGGGCGACGGCGAAGGGGTCGAGCTGCGGCACCCAGAGGGCGGCCTCTTCGGCGGCCAGCGCCGGCGGGGACAAGCGATAGATCAGGTAGGGGAGGGGCAGCAGGGCCAGGGCCCAGGGCCAGGCGAAATGGATCATCGGCCCCTCCCTGCGCCGGGCCGCGGCGGCAGCCGCTGCAGCCAGCGGCGGCAGAGGCGCGAGCAGCGCCTGCGCGCTCGATCGCCGACCGCCGGCTGGTAGGGGCCGGTGGCCAGGCAGCGGCCGGCGCCGCGGGAGAAGGGGCGATCGTTAAGGGGGCGGTCGAGAAAGGCAGCCAGTCCTCGCCGCTGAGGCCGGCGCAGTCTCGTGCGGGGAAAGTGGCAGAGGGCCGCCCGCCGCAGCAGCGGCCGACAGCTCGGCCAGCCAGGTCGCCGGGCGGCAGGGAGGCGGCTGTTCCAGCCGGGTCAGCTGGCGCAGCGCGGCGTCGGCGGAAGCGCAGCCGGCGTGCCACGCCGCCAAAGAACCAGAGGAGCAGGAGCAGCAGCGCGACCAGGGCGGTCAGCAACCACCAGCCCGGAGCCAGCGGCCACCAGCCGGGGCGGGGCGGCAGGTGGATATCGCGCAGCGGCAGCGCTTTGGGCGAGGCTGGCGGGGTCAGGGGCCGGCATGGCGCGGACTCCGGCGTGGGGGCCGGTTGCAGGGCCTGCAGGGGGTCCTGGTCGGTGGCGATGGCGATAAACTGTGCCCGGTAGCGGTTGCAGAACGCCTCCAGCCGCTGGCGGTGGGCCAGAAACCGTTGCCGGTAGCCGGCGCGCAGCTCCCCCTGGTCGGTGGCGATGGTCAGGTCGCGCTCGCCGTCGCTGAGACGATAGCTGCCGGCCGGCGGCAGTTCGGTTTCGAGCGGATCGTAGCAGGAAGTACAGGGCCAGTTCGCACTGGCGGGCCAAGAGCGCCAGCTCTTTTTCGACCGCCTCGTCCCACTGGTTGAAATCGCTCAGCAGCAGGATCAGGCTCCCCGGACGGGCCACCCGGCGCAGCCGCTGCAGGGTCTCGGCCAGGCGCTGCTGCGGCTCGAAGGGGCGATGGGGCGGGCGCTGCCAGACCGGATCGGCGACCATCTGCCGCAGCAGCCGCAGCACCCCGCGTCTACCGCCGGCGGGACGCAGCTCGCAGTGGCGCTGCTCGGAGAAGATGAAAGCCGCCGACCCGGTCGCCGCGGGCCTGGGCCTGCCAGGCGAAGAGGGCGGCCAGCTCGCGAGGCCTGGACCGCCTTGAAGCGGCCGCGGGTGGCGAAGAACATCGGCCGCCGGTAATCGAGGGCCAGCAGCACCGGCCGCTCGCGTTCTTCATGGAACAGCTTGGTGTGCACCTTGCCGCGGCGCGCGGTCACCCGCCAGTCGATGCTGCGCACATCGTCCCCCGGCTGGTAGGCGCGCACCTCGGCGAACTCCATCCCCCGGCCGCGAAACGCGGGAGGGATAGCCGCCGGACTGGAGCGCCGCGCCCGTTGCTGGGTCGGCAGCCCCGGCCCGGCGTGGCCCGCAGGGCGACCAGCCGCGCCAGGTCGATGGTTACCGGTGAAGGAGGGGAAGGCGGCATGCGATATTTCCTCGGCAGTGGATAGGTCCCACAGGTACCCATGGGACTCATAGGACTTCTAGGACCCGTAGGACCTTTGAAAAGCTCTTTACGGCACCGGAACCCGGGCGATCAGCTCCGCCACCACCCGGTCCGGCGTGATCCCTTCGGCCTCGGCCTCGTAGCTGAGCAGCAACCGGTGGCGCAGCACGTCGAAGGCGAGCTGCTGGATATCCTCCGGGGTCACGTAGTCGCGGCCGGCCAGCCAGGCCCGGGCCCGGGCGCAGCGGTCGAGGGCGATGCTGGCCCGGGGGCTGGCGCCGTAGTGCGATCGCAGCCGGCCAGATCCGCGCCGTAGGGCTGCGGGCTCGCGGGTGGCCAGCACCAGCTGCAGCAGATACTCCTCCAGATTCTCGGCCAGGTGCAGGTCGAGCACCTGCGCGGCGGGCCTGCTGCAGTTCGCTGCGCCGGATCGGTTCGAAGCCCGACCCCGCCTCGGCGGCGCCGGCGGTTTCGCTGCGCGCCTCGTCGCCGCGCCAGCTCCAGGATGCGCCGCTCCACGTCCGCGGCCGGGTAGTCGACGCGCACATGCAGCAGAAAGCGGTCGAGCTGGGCCTCGGGCAGGGGGTAGGTCCCTTCCTGCTCGATGGGGTTCTGGGTCGCCATCACCAGGAAAGGATCGGCAGGCGGATAGGTGGTCTGCCCCACGGTGATCTGCCGCTCGGCCATGGCTTCGAGCAGTGCCGACTGCACCTTGGCCGGCGCCCGGTTGATCTCGTCGGCCAGGACCAGGTTGTGGAAGAGCGGCCCCGGGTGAAAGACGAAAGTGCCGTCCTGGGGGCGGTAGATACTCGGTGCCGGTCAAGTCGGCGGGGAGCAGGTCGGGGGTGAACTGGATGCGGTGGAAGCTTCCTTCCAGGTGCGCGCCGAGCTGCCGGATCGCCCGGGTCTTGGCCAGCCCCGGCGCCCCCTCGACCAGCAGGTGGCCGTCGGCCAGCAGGGCGATCAGCAGGCGTTCGATCAGTTGCGGCTGGCCGAGCACCTGCAGGCCAAGTCGTTCGGCCAGGGCCTGAAATCGCTGTTGTGCTGAGTCCATAACCATGAATCCTCGGTTTAGGTTTACGGTTAAATTGTCCGGCGGGGATGATAGCCCCTTGCCGCGGTGAGTACAACCCGGCTCCGTCCGACGACCGACCCTTCGCCGCGCGATTTTCCGGGGGCTATTCGAGCAACCACCGTGCCAACGGAAAAGGGTCTTATTCCGGTGGTTTGGATTCCGTTTGCTGGGGCATCCTGCCTCTTCGGGGCAATATGCCCCATAGCTGGACGTGACATCGAGTCCCGAGATTGGGCAGGCGCGCAGGTTTCGGAATGGAGGAGCGGTGGCGGCTGCCAGAAAGGTTTTACCAAGCGACATCCGGCGTTAGCAACCCCCCGCCAACAGCGGCTGGAGTGCTGGCAAATCGGAAATTTCGGGGCATTTTCTTCTCCAGGATTCTCGGGTCCGCAAGGTGGACACTCACAAACCGTCACGGGAGTCCGCTGCGACGAAGGTTCCTTTCGGTGAGTTCGAACAGGTGGAATTGAAAGCGGTAGGCCTCAATGAAACCTTCGCCGGAGTTAAGGCGAACCGGGGGGCATTGAGGAAAATCAGCGAGTTTTTGATCCGCGAACTGAAAAGGGTTTTTCCGGATCTGGTCTATGCCGGGCCGGCCGAGGATGCGGCCGGCTACAGCCGGAGAATCAGATAGCTGGCGCCCGTTAACGGACCGCCAGACAATGTGGTATGGAGGGGGGCCATCTTAGGCTTCGCAGGTTGATGGCGGCAGGAAGTTGGGCATCTGGGGAAAAAATTTCCCGGTCGGTGGCGGCATCTTCTCCCCGGAAGTGGCCGCCTTCATACCGTCTTTTTGAACCACTGCTGCCAGAAACTGGCCCAGGGGCGCTGCGAAGACTTCACCTGTCGCGTATCGCCTGAAAAAAGCATATTGGCCAGCAACTGCCGGCGAATGACTTCCCTTTCCCCAAAATCGCTGAGGCCATTCCCGTTCATATCGCCCTCCATTCCGCCTGTCCGGAAGAGAACCGGCGGCTCCGTCCCGCGCGTTAACCAAAATCGCCATGGCCACTTCTTCGGGGGGAGCCCTGTCGGATCTGACGTACTGAATTTTTAACGTCTTCCGGGCAAAGTTCAAGCAACTGGCCGAGAAAAGGTCAGGCGTGCAGGGCAGAGTCCCAATCCGTCCCAAGGTCCAGCGCCAGGACCGGAGTTGCGGTGACGGACGGCAACCCGGGAACCTGCGGCGACGGGCATGCGGGCATCAACCTCAACGTCGACGATACGAACGGGGCCTTTTCCGGCACCCTGGTTTTCGTCGCCTGCTGCAATGAGACCCCAACCAGATTCTATGAATTCCCCAGTCCAACGAACCGCAGAGGCTCCTAGCGGGGGTTCTTACCCTTGTTCTTCTTCGCTTTGGCCCGGGTTCGTTCCATGGTCGGGCGGTCCTCGTTGTTGCGCAGGGTCAGTTTCTTGGTCGCGTACCAGTTGAGCCATAACACCCCGGCAACACCCAACGCGCCGACCAGTTCGAGGCCGGTTTTGAGGCCGGTTCGCCAGAGATCGATGGTAAAGACCCCGAAAAAGCAAAAGGCGATGAGTTTGTTTGCCCACAGCGTCCAGTTGCCTTGGAAGCGCCAGGCGGCACTGAGGATGTAGATATTCCCCAGGCCATAGCCGGCCGCGACGTAGCCGAAGACCTTGTCCCATTCCGAAACCTGGACCGCATTGAGAATGCCTATGGCGTAGTAGACGAACAGGAAGGAGGTCAGGCCGCTGAAGACGGCCAGGCCGGTCTTGAAGACCGAGAGTTGTTGTTTCATGGAGGTACTCTGCTCCTGGGCTGGATAATAAATTGGCCGGGACGGATCATGGGCTGACAGCTTATCAACCCGGCCCGGCTGACGACAAGTCCAATCGTGGCATTTTTTGTTGGAGTCCCGTCTAAGGCCCTGCCTTTCCCCCCCCCTTACTCTTGCCTGAAATGGTTATCCCGCTTATAGTAGTGGGCATCGCGAATTCCATTTCATGTTCGGAGGTTGTCAGTGCTCCCCAGCAAATACCGGATTCACGCCGGCCTGATCCTGGTCGCCCTGTTGATCATCTTCCTGCCCCAGTTCACTGAGCGACCCGACAAGGAGAAGGCCGCGGCTGCCGCGGCCGCGGCGGACAAATTTCTGCAGCTGGTCGATGCCGGCCAGTTTGCCGCGAGTTGGCAGGCTGCAGCACCGCTGCTCCGGGAAAAGGTGTCTGAAGCGGACTGGGTCGCCCAGCTGCGTCGCACGCGGGAGATTACCGGACCCGTGGTCGAGCGATCGCAGAAGAGCATGACCTACAGCACCTCGGCCAAGGACAGCCCGGAAGGGGAGTACATTCTGATCATCTTCGATACCAGCTTCAAGGGGAAGTCCGGTGCCACGGAGTCCCTGACCGTCATGCTCGACCAGAACCAGGCCTGGCGGGTGGCCGGCTATTTCATAAAGTAGGCCGGGAAAACCGCCGACCCCCCCGGCTCTCCGGGGAGGTGGCCATTATCCACCGATTTTTCCCACCCATCGAATTCACCCCCCACCTGTGCCACCTCATCCCCACCGCGATCCTTTTGCCCGCGACAAATACCCATAGGATAACAGTTAGTTGCGGCGTGGCGAAAATCCACCATTTCCTCCTTGCCGAGAAGAATAGAACGCAGGTATAGTGAATCCGATGGCTACGCCACGCCGGCCTGCCGGCCTCCGGAGGGTTCATGGAAAAGATCCTGATCGTCGACGACGAAGCGTTCATCCGCGAAAATCTCGAACGTATTCTCGCCGAGGACGGCTATCGCCCCTTCTCCACCGACAACGGCAAGGACGCCCTGACGCTGGTGGGAGAGGAGGAGGTCGACCTGGTGCTGCTCGACCTCAACCTGGGGAGCAAGAGCGGGCTCGACGTCCTCAAGACGCTGCGCGAGGTCGATCCCGAGGTGCTGGTGATCATCATCACCGGCTACGGGACGGTGGAGAGCGCCGTCGAGGCGCTGAAGATGGGGGCCTACGACTACATCAAGAAACCCTTCAAGGCCGACGCCATCCGCCTCATCGTGCGTCTCGCCCTGGAGACCCAGAACCTGCGCCGCGAGGTGCGCCAGCTGAAGCGGGAAGGGCAGGAGAAGGGGCTCCCGGGGGCGGACATGGTCGGCTCCAGCGCCGAGCTGCTGCAGGTTTACCGCCAGGTGCGGGAGGTCGCCAAGCACGAAACGGCGACGGTGCTGATCGGCGGCGAATCGGGGACCGGCAAGGAACTGGTCGCCCGCGCCATCCACAACCTCTCGCCGCGCCGGGAGCGCCCCTTCATTGAGATCAACTGCGGCTCGCTCCCCTTCAATCTCCTCGAAACCGAGCTATTCGGCCACGAGCGGGGGGCCTTCACCGACGCCAAGACGCGCAAGATCGGCCTCTTCGAGGAGGCCAACGGCGGCACCATCTTCCTCGACGAGATCGGCGAGATGGACATGAACCTGCAGGTCAAACTGCTGCGGGTGCTCGAGGACCGCAAAATCCGCCGTCTGGGCGGGGCGCGCAACATCGACATCGACGTGCGGGTGGTCGCCGCCACCAACCGCAATCTCAAGCAGGCGATCGAGGAGAAGACCTTCCGCGAGGACCTCTACTACCGCCTCAACGTTTTTCCCATCTTCGTGCCGCCGCTGCGCGAGCGCCGCGAGGACATCCCGCCGCTGCTTGACTATTTTCTCAAGCGTTTCAGCCGCGAGTTCAACAAGCACATCCGCGAGGTCTCCCGCGACGCCCTCGACCTGCTGCTGCGCTACCACTGGCCCGGGAATGTGCGCGAGCTGCGCAATGTCGTCGAGCGCATCTGCATCATGACCAACGAGGAGGTGATCCGCCCCGAACTCCTCCCCGGCGAGATCTTCGGCAGCGCCCCGCAAAAGGATTCGCCCTTTTCCTACGAGATCCCCCCCGAGGGGATCCTCCTCGACGAGATGATCGGCGAGATCGAAAAAGAGCTGATCGGCAAAGCCCTGAAGATCACCGGCGCCAATATCGCCAAGACCGCCCGGCTGCTCAACGTGCCGCGCGGCACGCTGCGCTACAAGGTCGAGAAGTATGGCCTGGAGAGCAGCGGCTGAGCGACCGCATCGGATAGATCACGGCGGCGACGGCGGACCGTTTGCCCCGTTCCGATCCCTCCTCTGGAACGGGGCGTTTTATTGCCAGGTTCCGATCGACGCCCGCTGCCGCCGGCGTTGCCTTTTGCGTCAGGGAAATGGTAGAAAAGGGACCTGGAGGAGCTATGGACGTGGAGATCAAGCGACAGCGGGTGACGATCGAGGGAATCGTCCAGGGGGTGGGGTTCCGCCCCTTCGTCTTTCAGATCGCCCGCCGCTGGGAGATTGCCGGCTGGGTGCGCAACGACAGCCGCGGGGTAACGGTGGAGGCGGAGGGGCCGCTGCCGAAACTGGCGGGCTTTCTCTGGTCCCTGCGCTCGGACATCCCGCCGCTCGCCTCGATCAGCCGCTTCGAACTGGAGGAGCTTCCCGCCACCGGCACCTCCGGCTTCGCTATTCTCGCCAGCGCTGCCGGCGCCGAGCGCAGCGCGCAGATCTGCCCCGGATAGCAGCGTCTGCCCCGACTGCCTGGCCGAACTCTTCGACCCCGCCGACCGCCGTTTCCGCTACCCGTTCATCAACTGCACCAACTGCGGCCCGCGCTACAGCATCGTCACCGGCGTTCCCTACGACCGGCCGCTGACCACCATGGCCGATTTCGCCATGTGCCCGGCCTGTCGCGCCGAGTACGTCGATCCCGCCTCCCGGCGCTTTCACGCCCAACCCAACGCCTGTCCCGAGTGCGGCCCGCGGCTGCAGCTGGTCGCCGCCGCCGGGAACCCTCTCCCCGGCGAACCGCTCGCGGCGGCGGTCGCCCTGCTCAAGGCCGGCCGGATCGTCGCCGTCAAGGGGCTCGGCGGCTACCACCTGGCGGTCGATGCCGGCAACGACGCGGCCGTTGCCGAACTGCGCCGGCGCAAGGCCCGGGACGAAAAGCCCTTCGCCCTGATGGCGGCCACGAGCAGGGAGGCCCTCGAGTTCGCCGTCGCCGACGACACCGAGCTGCGCCTCCTCTCCGGGGTGGAGCGGCCGATCGTGCTGCTGCGCCAGAAGCCGGGACACGCCATCGCCCCGCAGGTGGCGCCGCGCAACCGTTATTTCGGGGTGATGCTCGCCTACACCCCCCTCCACCACCTGCTGCTGGAGGAGTTCCCAGCGCTGGTGATGACCAGCGCCAACCGCAGCGACGAACCGATCGCCTACCGCGACGACGAAGCGGGGGAACGTCTGGCCGGCATCGCCGACGCCATCCTCAGTCACGACCGCGCGATCCACACCCGCTGCGACGATTCTATCGCCCGGGTCATGGCCGGTCAGGCGCTGCTGCTGCGTCGCTCCCGGGGCTACGTGCCGCGGGGCATCTTCCTCCCCCGGCCGCAGCCGGAGGTGCTGGCCCTCGGCGCCGAGCTGAAGAACACCGTCTGCCTCACCCAGGGCGATCGCGCTTATCTGAGCCAGCACATCGGCGATCTGCAAAACCCCGAGGTCGAGGATGCCTTCGCCGGAACCATCGACCACCTGCAGCAGATCCTCGGCATCACCCCGCAGCTGATCGCCCACGATCTCCATCCCGACTACGCCTCGACCCGCTACGCCGAAGCGCGTCGCGATTTGCCGCGGCTGGCGGTGCAGCACCACCACGCCCACCTGGCCGCCTGCCTGGCCGAACACGGCGTGGAAGAGGAGGCGATCGGGGTGATCTTCGACGGCATCGGCTACGGCGCCGACGGTCGGATCTGGGGGGGGGAATTCCTGCTCGGCAATGCCGCTGGCTTCCGCCGCGCCGGCCACTTCCGCTACCTGCCCATGCCCGGCGGCGACGCGGCGACCCGCGAGCCGCTGCGCATGGCGCTCAGCCTGCTCCACCAGGCCTACGGGCGGGAACTGCCGGCGCTGCCGCTTGCTCGAGCGGGTCGGCGAGCAGGAGCTGGCGCTCTACCTGCAGATGCTCGAGAAGGGCCTCAATGCGCCGCCGGCTTCGAGCTGCGGCCGACTCTTCGATGCCGTCGCGGCCCTGGCCGGCATCCGCGACCGGGTCAGCTACGAGGGGCAGGCGGCGCTGGAGCTGGAGATGGCCGCCGACCCGGCGGAGCCGGGGGGGTACCCCTACGACGTGAGGGAGGAGGACGGCCAGTTGATCTTCGACCCGGCGGCGATGACCCGGGCGATCGTCGCCGACCTGCAGTCCGGGGCCGGCCCCGGCACCGTCAGCGCCCGTTTCCATACGACCCTGGCCTGGATGGTGGCGGAGGTCTGCGCTACTCTGCGCCATGCCAGCGGCATCGAGCGGGTCGCCCTTTCCGGCGGGGTCTTCCAGAACCGACTCCTCACCGAGACGGTGGCGCCGCTGTTGCGCCGTGCCGGTTTCAGCGTCTATTGCCATTCCCGGGTTCCCCCCAACGACGGCGGTCTCGCCCTCGGCCAGGCGGCCATCGCCGGTGCCTGGCTGCGCCGCTGAGGAGCCGGCCGGATCACCGGGCTTTACGCGACGTGGCGCGAGGGCGAATTTTTTTCTTTGTCATGGCGGGGATTTTACGGTAATAATAAGGAACGTCCGGTTCACTTTCCAGTTCTCTTTCACCACCCCCCCTCCGGTGTCAGAGACAGATCGTGGACCGGACGTTTTCCCTTCCATTCGGTCAGCGGCCGGGCCTAACTGCTGAGGGCCCGAGGGTCGCGGCGATACTGCCCGGAAAGGAGGATGACGATGAACCGGAAGATCGGCCTGCTGCTGGGCGGGCTCTGTCTGCTCCTGGCATCTCTACCGGCCGGGGTGCTGGCGGCGAGCAAGGGATATTACGAAAACGGCAACCTGAAGTGGGAGTCTGCCGACCGCTCCGACGGGCTGACCGAGGCTCGTTTTTACAACGAGGACGGCCGCTTGAACACGGTCAACATCTATCGGGAGGGGGAGCTGGTCGAAGCCCGCGGCTACGGCGAGGGCGGCAAGCTCAAGTGGCAGACGCGCTACGCCGACGGCAAACTGGCCGCCGGCCGCGAATATTACCCCAGCGGCGAGATCGAGAAGGAGTATTCCTACCGCAACGACAAGGTCAACGGAAATTACCGAAAGTTCGACGAGCACGGCCAGTTGCGGGAGGAATTTACCTACCGGGGCGGCGTTCTCGAAGGGGCGGGGAGGACCTGGTACGAAAGTGGGGAACTCAAGAGCGAATTCAATTACCACAATGGCGAACTGGATGGTCCCTTCAGGCAGTATTATCCCAACGGCAGGGTCGAGGCGGAGTATCTTTACAAGGACGGCGTCCTGCAGTAGCCCGCGGCGGGCAGCACCGGGCGCCACGGTCTGAGCGCCAGCGACGGGACGCTGAACAGGAAACGGGCCCGGTCAATCGACCGGGTCCGTTGTTTCGACGGAATTCACTTCGGGTGTTCAGCGGCCGAGTACCGCGCCCAGTCGCAGAATGGTCTCATCGAGGGGCCGCCGTCCGGCAACCAGGACCTTCTCCAATTCGGTGGCCTGCACCCTGCCGCAGATGAAACCGAGCATCCGGCCGTGCTCGCCGGCGAGCAGCGCCTCCACGGCGGCGACCCCGAGGCGTGCGGCGAGCAGGCGGTCGAAGACGCTCGGGGACCCGCCGCGCTGGTAGTGGCCGAGAACCATGATGCGGGTTTCGAAGCCGATGCGGTCCTTGATGCGGTCGGCGATCTCCTGGGCCCGGCAGACCCCTTCGGCGACCATCAGCAGCGAGTTGTCGCGCCCTTCGGCAAAGCGCCGTCGCAGCACGCTGCAGATCTCCTCGAGGTCGAAAGGGACTTCGGGGATCAGGGCGAATTCTGCGCCGCAGGCGATTGCTGCGGCCATCGCCAGGTAACCGCTGCTGCGACCCATGGTCTCAACGACGAAGGTCCGGTCATGGGAGGAGGCGGTGTCTTTCAAGCAGTCGACGGCGTGGACAATGTTGTTGAGGGCGGTATCGACGCCGAGGGAGATATCGGTGAAGGGGAGGTCGTTGTCGATCGAGGCCGGCAGGCCGATCACCGGCACCCCGTGGCGGTGCAGGGCCCGCGCGCCGTGCAGCGAGCCGTCGCCGCCGATCACCACCAGTCCTTCGATTCCGGCGGCGGCGAGGTTTGCTATCGCCTGGCGCTGGCCGGCCTCCTCGAGCATTTCAGGGCAGCGGGCGCTCTGCAGAAAGGTCCCTCCGCGCTGCAGGATACCGCTCACCGAGCGGGTGGTCAGCGCTCCCCACTGTCCTTCGATCAGCCCCCGGTAACCCCGCTGGATGCCGATCACTTCCATATCCCGGGCCAGGGCAGCGCGCACCACGCTGCGGATCGCAGCGTTCATGCCCGAACAGTCACCGCCACTGGTCAGCACTCCCAAACGTTTCATGTCCATGGCTCCCTTGTTACCGGTTCCCCGCAGGTGGAGAAGCATCGAGAGTTAACCACCTCCGGGGAGGCTTGTCAAAAGGTTCCCCGCCTTGACTGGCCAAGGGCGATTGCTATGCTTAACGCACTGCAGGCAGCTTACCGCGGTGGTTTGGAAAACGGCGGGGGAGGAGGCAATGGCGGAAATTCGAATCACGGTTCCGGAGGATCTGCCGGTCTACCCGATGCGCGAGCAGGTGATCTTTCCCCACATGGTCTTTGCCCTCTTCGTGCAGCCTGCCGGGATGCCGCTGATCGACGAGGCGCTGCGCGGCGATCATCTGCTGGTGATCGCCTCCTGCTTTGCTGTCGATGTCCCCTGCCATTGGCTCGACTTGGCACGCATCGGCACCCTGTGCCGGATCAACCGCATCTTCCGCCTTCCCGACGGCGGGTGCAAGGTGATGGTTGAGGGGATCGAGCGCATCCTGCTGCGCGAATGCCGCCAGCAGGCCCCGTATTTCGTCGCCCAGTGTGAGAAGATCGCCGAAACCAACGAGAAGGGGCTGGTGTCGGAGGCGCTGGTGCAGAGTGTCAACGCCCTGCTGAAGATCGCCCTGGCCTATGGCCGGCCGCTTCCCGGGGACGTATTGAAAATGATCGACCAGGTCGAGGACCCGGGGCGGCTCGCCGATCTGGTGGCGGTTTACCTCAACCTGGAACTGCGCGAGGCCCAGCGCATCCTGGAAATCCTCAATGCCGTGGAGCGGCTCAAGGAAGTCTACCTGCTGCTTACCGCCGAGGTGCAGAAACTCCAGGTGCGCGGCGAGATCCAGTCCGAGGTGACCAAGCGCCTCGGCCGCTCGCAGAAGGAGTACCTGCTGCGCGAACAGCTGCGGCAGATCCAGGAGGAGCTCGGCAGCGATGACCCCCGCCAGTCGGAACTCAACGATCTGCGTCGCCAGATCGAGGAGGCTCACCTCTCCGCTGCCGCGCGCCAGGTGGCGCTGCGCGAACTGTCCCGCCTGGAGCGCATCAACCCGGGTTCCCCCGAATATACCGTGGCCCGTACCTATCTCGAATACCTGGGGAGCGTCCCCTGGGAGACCGGCAGCCCCGACCAGCTCGACATCGGCCGCGCCCAGCAGGTCCTGGACGAGGACCATCACGACCTGCGCGAGGTGAAGGAGCGGATCCTCGAATATCTCGCCGTGCGCAGCCTGCGCGCCACCACCCACGGGCCGATCCTCTGCTTCGTCGGTCCCCCCGGGGTCGGCAAAACCTCCCTGGGGCGCTCCATCGCCCGGGCGATGGGACGCAAGTTCATCCGCATCTCCCTCGGCGGGATGAAGGACGAGGCGGAAATCCGCGGCCACCGGCGCACCTACATCGGCGCCCTGCCGGGGCGGATCATCCAGGAGATCTGCCGCGTCGAGGTCAACAACCCGGTCTTCATGCTCGACGAGGTCGACAAGATCGGCCAGGATTTCCGCGGCGACCCGGCCTCCGCGCTGCTAGAGGTCCTCGACCCGGAGCAGAACGATTCCTTCACCGATCACTACCTGGACATCCCTTTCGATCTCTCCAAGGTGATGTTCATCACCACCGCCAACGTTCTCGAGCCGATCCCTCACGCCCTGCGCGACCGCATGGAGACCATCCGTCTCTCCGGTTATGCCGATCAGGAGAAGCAGGAAATCGCCTTCCGTTTCCTGATCCCGAAGCAGCTCGAGGAGAACGGCCTCGCCGGCCACCCCCTGCAGTTCACAGCGGCGGCGGTCGCCAAGCTCATCCGGGATTACACCCGCGAGGCGGGGGTGCGCGGGCTGGAACGGCAGATTGCCGCGATCTGCCGCAAGGTGGCCCGCCAGCTCGCTCAGCGGGGCGAGGCTCGGCAGCGCATCGACGCCGAGGAGGTGGAACAGTTGCTCGGGGCGCGCAAGTATTTTACCGACGTCGCCGCCGAGGAGGACCGGGTGGGGGTGGTGACCGGCCTGGCCTGGACCGAGTCGGGAGGGGACATCCTTTTCGTCGAGGCGACACGCATGGCCGGCAAGAAGGACCTGCAGCTGACTGGCAGCCTGGGTGAGGTGATGCAGGAATCGGCGCGCACGGCGCTCTCCTATGTCCGTTCCCGGGCGGCCGAGTTCGGCATCGATCCCGGGGTTTTCGAGCGCAGCGACCTGCACATCCATGTTCCCTCCGGGGCGATCCCCAAAGATGGACCTTCCGCCGGTCTGACCATCGCCGTGGCGCTGATCTCTTTGCTGACCGGCCGGCCCGCCCGCCGCGACGTGGCGATGACCGGCGAATTGACCCTCTCCGGCCGACTGCTGCCGATCGGCGGGGTGAAGGAGAAGGTTCTCGCCGCCCGCCGCGCCGGAGTGCAGACGGTACTGCTGCCGGAACGCAACCGGGGGAATCTCGTCGACCTCGAAGAGGAACTGAGCGCCGAAATCGGCATCGAGCTCGTCGCCTCCGTGCATCAGGTGGTCGAGCGTACTCTCCTCCCCCTGCCGCTGGGGCGAAGCTGTCAGCAGGACGGCGCGAGCAGTCCCTTTGTCGCCGGCTGAGGCAAACAGCCCTCGACCCCGGCCCGCTGCCGGTGTATAATCCCCCGCCCGAGAGCTGCCACGACACCCGCGCCGCCCGTCGAAAGGACCACCGTGAAAGCCCTTCTTCTTCGCCTGCTTCTGGCCGCCTGCTGCGGCCTGGTTTTTTTCTCGTCGGGAGCCGCTGCCCAGACCCTGGCCGACAAGGTGCGCGAGGCGACCCTGGCCAACGGTCTCAAGCTGCTGGTGGTCGAGCGCCACGCTGCCCCGACCTTCAGCGCCTACCTGTCGATTGGCGTCGGCGGGGTCGATGAGACCAGCCGCACCCGCGGCGTGGCCCATCTGCTGGAGCACATGCTCTTCAAGGGGACGCGCCGCATCGGTACCCGCGACTGGGCCAAGGAGGAGCCGCTGCTGGGGAAGATCGAAGCGGTCGGCAGCCGCATTGACGAATTGAAGGACGCCCCGGACGTCGATCCCTCCGAACTCGGCAACCTGCGCCGGCAGCTCGCCGCGCTGCAGGCCGAGCATCGTCAGCTGGTGGTCAAGGACGAATTCTCGCGCATCTACGCCGAGAACGGCGGCGTCGGCTACAACGCCTTCACCAGCAAGGACATGACCACCTACGTGATCTCGCTGCCGGCCAACAAGCTGGAGCTGTGGGCCGCGCTGGAGTCCGACCGGATGCAGAACGCGGTCCTGCGCGAATTTTACACCGAGCGGGATGTGGTCATGGAGGAGCGGCGCCGTTCCACCGAATCGAACCCGGACGGCATGCTCTACGAGAAGCTGGTGGCCAGCGCCTTCAGCGTCCATCCCTACCGCAATCCGACCATCGGCTGGGAGTCGGACATCGCCCACCTTACCCTGGACGAGACCCGGCAGTTTCTGCATCGCTACTACGCCCCGGTGAATACCACCATCGCCCTGGTCGGCGACATCGATTTCGACCGGGCCAGAGCCCTGGTCGAACGCTATTTCGGCGGCATCCCGGCGGGAACCAAGGTGCCGCCGGTGACCACGGTGGAGCCGCCGCAGGGCGGCGAAAAGCGCCTGCGGGTCGAATTCGATGCCGAGCCGCAGCTGGCGATCGCCTTTCACAAGCCGACCCTGCCGGATACGGCCGACTACGTCTTCGATCTCATCGACGAAATCCTCTCCCAAGGCCGGAACTCGCGCCTCTACCGCGCCCTGGTGGTCGAGCAGCAGCTGGCGACGGCGGTCTCCACCTACTCCGCCCCGGGGTCGCGCTATCCGAACCTCTTCGTGATCAAGGCCGTCCCCCGTTACCCGCACACCGCCGCCGAGGTCGAAGCGGCGATCTACCGCGAACTGGAGCGGTTGGCCACCGAGCCGGTCAGTGCCGATGAGCTGGAGCAGGCCCGCAACCGGCTGCGCACCGACCGGCTGCGCTACCTGCAGGGGAACGAGGGACTGGCGCGAATGCTGACCTACTACCAGATCGTCGCCGGCGACTGGCACTACCTGGTCGATTACGACGCGGTGGTGGCCGGCCTCGACGCCGCGGCGGTGCGCCGGACGGCCGCCGCCTACCTGGTGCCGGACAACCGTACCGTGGCCATCCTCGGCAAATCAGGAGGGTTGGAATGAAGCGCGCCCTGATCGGTTCCCTGTTCCTGGTCGGACTGCTGCTGGGCTTAGCCGCCTGCACCCCGAAGCCGACGAGCGATGTCGCCGCGCTCACCTATTCCCCCCTGGTTTTCCAGATTCCCAAGGTGGAGAAGCTCATCCTGCCCGGCGGCATCCGCCTCTACCTCAAGGAGGACCACGAGCTGCCGCTGGTCGATATTACCGCCCTGGTCGGTGCCGGCGATATCGGCGATCCGGCCACGCGTACCGGGCAGGGGGAACTGTTCGCCGCGCTGCTGCGTACCGGCGGGGCGGGGGAGCGGGGTCCCGAAGCCTTCGACGCCGCTCTGGAGACGCTGGCCGCGAATCTTTCGGTGGCCACCGACAGCTATGCGACCACCTGCGAACTGTCGCTGCGCGCCGCCGACCTGGAACCGGGGCTGGGACTACTGGCCGACCTGCTGCGACGGCCGCGCTTCGATTCCGGGCGGCTGGAGCTCGCCCGCCGCCAGGCCATCGAAGGGGTGCGGCGGCAGGACGACAACCCGCAGGCGATCGCCCAGCGCACCCTGAAGCAGGCGCTCTACGGCGATCACCCGCTGGGCCGAACACCGACGGTCGCGACCCTCGAAGCGGTTCGCCGCGAGGACCTGGTGGCTTTCCACGATCGCTATTTCACCCCCGACAACCTGTGGCTGGCGATCACCGGCGACTTCCGCCGCGAGGAACTGCTGGGCGCCTTGGAGCAGGTTTTCGGCGGTTGGGAAGCCGGTCCTGCTCCCCGCCAGGAAATTCCGCCGCTGCCGGCACCGGCACCGCCGGCCCTGTGGCTGGCGACCAAGGCGGTGCCGCAGACCACCCTGCTGGCCGGCGAAGTCGGCATCACCAAGGATGCCCCCGATCTGCAGGCGGTGCGGGTCATGAACTGGATCCTCGGCGGCGGCGGCTTCAACTCGCGGCTGATGCGCGAGGTGCGCTCCAACCGCGGCCTGGCCTACTCGGTCTATTCCTACTTCCAGGTTGGCCGCAAGCTCCCCGGCCCGTTCATCGCCGGCACCGAGACCAAGAGCGGGACCACCCTGGAGGTGATCCGCCTGCTGCGTGAGCAGATGGCCAAGATGCGGCAGGCGCCGGTGAGCGACACCGAACTCGCCCTCGCCAAGGAAAGCCTGATCAATTCCTTCGTCTTCGCCTTCACCGACAGCCACGCGGTGGTCAGTCAGCAGCTGCGTCTCGATTTCTACGGTTATCCGGCCGACTACCTGCAGCGCTACCGGGAGCGGGTAGCCGCCGTTACCGCCGCCGACGTCCTGCAGGCGGCCAGGGACCACCTTCACCCCGAGCGGCAGGCGCTGGTCGTGGTCGGCAATCCCACCGCCTTCGACGGCGACCCGGCGAGCCTCGGCCTGCCGGTAAAGACCGTTGCGCCGGCCGGGTCGGACCCGCGGTAGATTTGACCATGGATCTCTTTTGGGCCTTCCTCCTGCAGCTCTTCATCATCGTCGACCCGGTCGCCGGAGTACCGTTGTACCTTGCCATCACCCCCAACAACAGCGGCGCGGAGCGTCGCACCATGGCCATCCGGGGTTGCCTGGTGGCCTTTCTGGTCGTGGTCTTCTTCCTTTTGGGCGGACCGCCGGTGCTGGCCTATCTGGGCATCTCCACCCCGGCGGTGCGGATCACCGGCGGCGTGCTCCTCTTCGTCATCGCCCTGGAGATGCTCTACGGCCGCCGACCGGAACCCAGACCAGCCGCCGGGAGGAGCAGCTGGCCGAGGCCAAGGCCGATATCTCCATCACGCCGCTGGCCATTCCGCTGCTGGCCGGGCCGGGGGCCATCGCCACCTGCCTGCTTTTTTCCCGGCGAGCGGCTTCCGTCGCGGAGTACCTGCTGCTGCTTGCCGCGGCGGCGACGGTCTTCGTTCTGACCTATCTGATGCTCGCCCGGGCCTCGACCCTCGCCCGCTGGCTGGGGAGTCTCGGGACGACCA
This sequence comes from uncultured delta proteobacterium, assembly GCA_963763205.1. GTDB lineage: Bacteria > Desulfobacterota > Desulfuromonadia > Desulfuromonadales > DDH964 > DDH964. Next base: position 27,565 of record CAVXNQ010000001.1, read on the forward strand.
TCATCACCCGCGTGATGGGGCTCATTCTCGCTTTTCTTGCAGTCCAGTACGTCATCGACGGCGTGCAGGCCGTGCTCGGGATCTGAGGCCGTGGACCAGGCGCTGCTCGATCATCTGCTCGCGGACTACCGCCAGCTGCTGGCCAAGGTCGATGCGCATGTCGCAACCGTTGCCCGATCCTGTGCCGACCAGCTCGCCTGCCGTCCCGGTTGCGCCAGCTGCTGCCGGCACCTGACCGTGACGAGCGTGGAAGCGTTCGCCCTGGCCAGGGCTCTGCAGGATATGCCCGCCGATCAGGCTGCCAAACTGCGGGAAGGTGCCGCCGTCGCTGCCGACAGCGAAATCTGCCCGCTGCTGGTGGGAGGGCTGTGCCGCCTCTACGCCGCCCGGCCGCTGATCTGCCGCACCCATGGCCTGCCGCTGCTGGTCGAAGACGAGGCGGGGCGGCGGGTCGATTTCTGTCCGCAAAATTTCACCGGCGTCGAAACTCTGCCTGCGGCCCTGGTCCTCGACCTGGAGCGGCTCAATATCCTGCTCGCACTGATCAACCGGCAGTTCCTTGCCGGGCTCGAAGCAGCCGGCGTGAAGATCCCCGAGCGCCTCCCCCTGGCCGCCGCCCTGTCCTTGCAACTGTTATAGATCACTGGAATATTGCATCGCCGGAGGATTGTGCTCTAATTAGTACCGAGGCCGTCGGCAGGCCATCTGTATTGGAGGAGGGAATATGACTGTCCAGGTCGATATCTTCGTACTGATCATCACCATCGTCTTTCTGCTGGTATGCCGCGGCCCTGGTCCCGCTGCTGCTGCAGCTGAAGCGGGCCGCCCAGGAAGCGGATGCCCTGATGCGTGATCTGCGCCGCGAACTGATCCCGGCGCTGCGCGAATTTCGGGAGACCTCCGAACGGCTCAACCGGGCTTCCGCCACGGTCGAAACCGGAGCCGAAAAGGCGGCGGTGCTGTTCGAGTCGCTCGGCGAGGTGGGGGAATCGATTCATAGCGTCAACAGTTTCGTACATCGGGATATGGCCCGCTACGTGGGTAATGCGGCCGGCCTCTGGTTGGGGATCCGGGCGGCCAGCAAAGTTATTCTCAAGGGTCTCCAAGAAAAGGGAGGTTGAACCATGGCGGACGATTGCAGGGATTGCGGAGGCGGTTCGGTCTTTCTGGCGTTTGTTCTGGGGGCCGCTATCGGCGGCGGTCTGGCGCTCTTGACCGCTCCCCGTTCCGGCCAGGAAACCCGTGACAAGATTCGGGATATGGCCGATGACACCCGGGATCGGCTGCGCAACCTCGCCGACGAGGCGGAAGCCCGGGTCAAGCAGGCCGTCGAGGAAGGGAAAGAGCTTCTCGAGGAGAAGAAAGACCTCGTCCAGACGGCGATCAAGGCCGGCAAGGAGGCCGTGGAGGCGGAACGGGCCGAAAAGACCAAACCAGCGTAAGCGGCCAAGCAAAAGCCCACCACGCGGTGGGCTTTTGCTTGGCATCGAGAAGTCACGGAAGAGGGCAGGGCAGATGACATTGGATGAACGCTGGCAGCAGATCCGCCACTTCTTCAGTAAGGGGGTGTGGGAGGTCGACCCGCGGCAACTCGGCCGCGGGCGGTTTTTTCTTCTCCATCAGGCACAGCTGGCGACGCTCGTGGTCCGGGATTTCATTGCCGACCGCTGCATGCTGCGCGCTTCGGCTTTGACCTACACCAGCCTGCTGTCGATCGTCCCGCTGCTTGGCCTTGATGTTTTCCGTGCTCAAGGGCTTCGGAGTGCAGAACACCCTCGAACCGTTGATTCTCGAGCGGATTGCCGTCGGTTCGGAGGAGATCGTCGACAACATCATCACCTACATCAACAATACCAATGTCGGCAGCCTCGGCACCGTCGGCCTGTTGGCCCTGCTGGTTACGGTGCTGGCCCTGCTCTCCAACATCGAGGAGAGCTTCAATCACATCTGGGGGGTGAAGGAGACCCGCAGCCTGATGCGGCGCTTTGCCGATTACTTCTCCGTGGTCACCTTCGGCCCGATCTTCGTCCTTGCCGCCATCTCGATGACCGCCACCCTCCAGACCCAGGGGTTTCTCCAGCACCTGATGCGCCTCGCCTTTGTCGGCGAGCTGATCTTTCTGCTGTTCAAGGTTCTCCCCTATCTGGCGATGTGGGCGGCCTTCACCTTTCTCTACGTCTTCATGCCCAACATCAAGGTGCGAGATCCGTTCCGCCGTGATCGGCGGCATCATCGGCGGAACCCTTTGGCAACTCGGCCAGTGGGGCTTACGTTCATTTCCAGGTCGGCGTGGCCCGCTACAACGCCATCTACGGTACGCTGGCGGCGCTGCCGATCCTCATGGTCTGGATCTACTTCTCCTGGCTGATCGTCCTGCTCGGCCTGGAGGTCACCTACGCCTCCCAGAACCTGAAGACCATCCGCCAGGAATTCCGTGGCGGCGACGTCAATTTTTCCAGCCGCGAACGGGTGGCCCTGACGGTGCTGATGGTCCTTTCCGGCGCCTTCCTCCAGGGGGAGCGTCCCTGGACCGGGGAGCGGATCGGCGAGGAACTGGAACTGCCGCCGCGGCTGGTGCGCAGCATTCTCAGCGACCTGGTCCGGCTCGGTTTTGTATCGGTGGTGCAGGGGGAGACGCAGGAGGCCTTTCAGCCGGGACGCTCGCCGGAGACTCTGGAGGTTTTCGCGGTGGTACGGGCGCTGCGCAACGATGGGGTCGATTACCTGCAAATGGCGGAAGGCCCCGAACGGGATCAGGCGCGGGCACTGGTGGCTCGTCTGGAAGAGGTGCAGCAGGAGGCTCTGGGGGGGATGACGATCCGCGAACTGGTGCGTCGCAGCGAGAAGGCCGACAATCAGTAGACCGCCGGGGTGAAGCGGCCGTCTTCCCAGACGGCATAGGCCGAATGTTCCAGCCAGCCGCCGAGGGACAACAACGTCCCTGCGGCGGTTGTTTCGTGGTGGGGAATGTGGAAGTGGCCGGTCACGACTGCCTGGCAGCCGGCGGCGAAATGCTCGGCGGCATGCAGGCGCAACAGCTCGAGGGGGAGACGACGCTCGATCTTGGCCGGCTTGCCGGCACTGCTGCGGTCCTCCAGCCAGCGGTAGATTCCCCAGGTCCAGTCGGGGTGCACCACCTGCGCCAGGTTGCGCACCAGGGAGCTGCGCAGCAACCGGCGCAGCCGGCGATAGCCGCGATCGGCGCCATTGACCAGGTCGCCATGGGCGAGGTAGACTCGCACCCCGTCGATCTCGACCTCGCCGCCGTCGGGGAGAACCCGGCAGCCGAGTTCTCCGGTGAAATAGGGCCCCATGTGGAAGTCGTGGTTTCCCTCGACGTAGACCAGTTCGGTCCCGGCCTGGCGCAGTTCGCCGCAGTGCCGCCAGCAAGGGGACGTAAGGGGCGTAAACGGTGTGGCGGAAGCCGAGCCAGAAGTCGAAGATGTCGCCGAGCAGGTAGAGGGTGCGCAGCTGCCCGCGCTGCTCGGCCAGAAAGGCGAGCAGCCGCCGGTAGGGCGGGTCGTCGGGGGCGCGCAAGTGGGCGTCGGCAAGAAAGATATCCCTCATGGCGAGCCACTATAATGAGCCGGGTAGGGGAAGTCAATTCTGAAGGGCAAAGGATGATGGCGTCGCAAAAAATCCGCCCTGCGGCGTTACGGCGTTTTTTCAGGACCTCGACCTACCTGATGTAGGCCTTCGCCCCTGAAAAACCACCAGGCCTTGCAGGACGAAATTTTTGCTTAGCCATCCCATGAGTTTTTGCGACACCATCAAGGATGAACAGCATGGCGACCCTTGATCCGGCCATCCCGGCCCTGCGTACCCGGCTCACCACCGGCCTGCGCAGCGGCCTGCAGACGTCCTGGAAGCTGATCCGCTTCGTTTTCCCGCTGTATGTCCTGGTCGACCTGCTCAAGGGGACGGCCGCAATCGATTTCCTCGGCAATCTCTTCGCGCCGCTGATGAGCCTTTTCGGTCTCCCCGGCAAGGCCGCCTTCGCCTTCATCGCCGGTTTCCTGCTCAACCTCTACGCGGCGATCGCCGTCATGGCGCCCCTCGATTTGACCCCCTGGCAGGTCACCCAGTGCGGCCTGATGATGGGGATCGCCCACAACCTCCTGCTCGAAGGAGGCGTGCTCGGCAGTACCGGGACCCGCGGCGGGGTGCTGACCCTCTGCCGGCTGCTGATCGCGTTTGCCGCCGGAGCCCTCCTCCATGGGCTGCACCGGCTGCTGGTGGGTTGAATGGAGCCCCTGGCCTTGGCCCTGTTCGGGGCCCTCAAGCTCGCGCTCAAGCTGCTGCTGATCATCGTGCCGCTGGTGACACTTTTCGAGGTGCTGCGCTACCTCCCTGTCTTTCGCCGTGCCGGGTCGGCCGTCGATCCGCTGATGCGCGGCATGGGTCTCACCCGCGAGGCGGCGGTGCCGCTCTTCACCGGGATTTTTCTGGGCATCGCCTACGGCGCCGGGATCATCATCCGCGTCGCCCAGCAGAAACGCCTGCCGCGCCGGGAACTCTTTTTGATGGGTCTGTTCCTGGCCACCTGCCACGCCGTCGTCGAGGACACCCTGGTCTTCGTGGCGATCGGCGGCAACGGCTGGGTCATGCTCGGCGTCCGGCTGCTGCTGGCGGTGACCCTGACCGCGCTGCTGGCGCGGCTGTGGCGCGCCTCCCTCTCTCCGCCGGGAGCGGCTGGGCCGCTTGGCAGGGGCGGGGCGGGGGAGTAGACTAGTTGCAGACCGGGGTGCTTCCCGGGACCCTCGCTACAGGGAGAGAGCCATGCCCTACGTCAACGTCAAGCTCACCAGCGGCGCCAGCCGCAAACAGAAAGAGCAGCTGATCGAGGGGATCACCGAGCTTTTGGTGCGCATCCTCGGCAAGAACCCAGCGTCCACTCACGTCGTCATCGACGAGGTCTCCCCCGAGTGCTGGGGAATCCGGGGCAAGACGGTGGCCGAACTGCGCGCCAGCGGCGCGGCGGGAATATCCAAAAGCTGAAGTCCGCCGGCCTGCTCTTGGCGGGTGCATCGGCCGACAGATTCTGTTATAGTGACCGCCCCGAGTGACCGCCCAGCCGGGTCACTCGTTATCACTCCACCGGGAGTCACTATGGAAGACGAGTTCGACGAATATCTGGACGAGGAGGATGAGAGCGAAAAACTGGAGCTCGCCCAGGCCGCTCTCGATCGCGGCGAAGATGAGACCGCTCTCGATCTCGCCGAGGAATACCTCGAGTCCTACCCCCTCGATATCGAGGCTCTCAACCTCTGCGCCGTGGCGGCCGCCAACCTCGGCGACGAAGCGAAAGCCCTGGCCCTCTATCGCAACGCCCTGCGCCTCGATCCGAAGAACGGTGCCATCCACCACAACTACGGCGTGCTGCTCGAACGGATGGGAGAACTCGAGACGGCACTGAGCCATTTTCGCCGTTCCCTCGAGCTGCAGCCCGACTTTCCCGAAGCCTACATCAACCTCGGCAACACCCTCGACGAACTGGAACGGACCGAAGAGGCCCTGGCGATGTACGACGAGGCCCTGCGCCGCCTGCCGGAAAGCCCCGACGCCTACTACAACAAGGGCTATGCCCTCAACCGCCTCGGCCGCTACCAGGAGGCCGCCGCCAGCTTTCAGCAGGCCCTGGAACACAATCCGGGCGATGCGGCCAGCCTTAACGGGCTGGGCTATGCCTTGGCCGGCAGAGGTCAGGACCAGGAAGCGGTGGAACATTACCAGCGGGCTATTGCCCGGGACGCCGAGGTCGCCACCTACCACTACAACTGCGCCCTCTCCCTGGCCCGCCTCGACTTGTTCGAACCGGCCCTCGCCGCGTATCGCCGCGCTCTGGAAATCGACCCGGAATTTTTCGAGGCCTGGGTGGAGCTCGCCAACCTGCTCGGCGATCTGGAACGCTTCGACGAGGGCCTCGAGGCCCTGGCGGCGGCCGACCGTATCGACCCCGACAGCCCCGAAATCCCCTTCTACCGGGCCATTTTGCTCGAAAAGCAGGGTCACCTCGAAGCCGCCCTGACCGATCTCGAAGAGAGCCTGCGGCGGGATCCCGAGTCGGTCTATACCCTCAACAACAAGGGCAACGTGCTGATGGATCTCGGCCGCCTGGACGAGGCTCTCGCTTGCTTCGATGCCATTCTGCGGCGCACCAGCGGCTATCCGTTGGCCCACTACAACCGGGCCTGTGTCCTGGCACGAATGGGAAAAGTCCGGGAGACGGTGCGTGCGCTGTCGCTGGCCGCCGCCGATGACGATCGTTTTCTCGATGACGCCCTCGAAGATCCCGACTTTGCCGCAATCCGCCGAACCCCTTCCTTTCGCCGCCTGCTCGGCGGGAGAAAGACCCTTTCATGAGTGAAGCCCGGCTCGCTCCGCAGACCCTGAACATCGCTGTGGCGGGCATGAAGTGCGGCAAGTGCGTGGCCAAGCTGACGGCCGCATTGGAAGCCGTATCCGGGGTGCGGCGGGTCAAAGTGCGCCTCGCCGAGGCGGTGGCCGAGGTGGACCTCGACCCACGACGCTGCGACCGCACCATCCTGGTTGCGGCCATCGGCCAGGCCGGATTCGGCGTTCCGGAACAGGTAGAGCCCCCGGTTCCGGTTGTCGCCGACGATTCCGGGCCTGAGCTGCGCCGGGAAACGGGCCGGGAAGGCCAACGGGCGACGCTGCAACTTAAGGGGATGCACTGCGCCAATTGCGCCCTGAGCATCGAAAAGGGAGTCGGCAGGCTCCCCGGCGTGAAGCGGGCGAGCGTCAACTTTGCCGCCGAGAAACTGGCGGTGGAGTTCGTCTCGGAAGAACAATCGCTGCAGGGGATCATCGCCCGGGTCGTGGAACTCGGCTATCAGGCGCGGTCCAGCGATTCCCGGCAGGCGGAGGGACGGCTCGCCTTTGCCGTCGCCGGCATGCACTGCGCCAGCTGCGCCCAGGGGATCGAGAAGAAACTGCGTCAGCTCGAAGGGATGGCGGACGTTCAGGTCAACTTTACCGAGAATCGGGCCAGCGTCGTCTTCGACCCGCAACGGCTCGACCGGCAGGCGATCTTCGCCGCGGTCCGCGCCGCCGGCTATCAACCCAGCCTGCAGCGCGATCTCGGCGAGGAGCGCGACGAAGCGCGGCGGGAGTTGCGCTGGCTCCTCTTGGCGGCCTGCCTCTCCCTGCCGATCACGATCCTGATGTGGCTGCAGCCCCTTGGGGCCGCCACCGTCTATCTCAACCTGGTCCTGGCCAGCATCGTTCAGTTCAGCGCCGGGCTGACCTTCTATCGCGGCGCCTTCACCTCGCTGCGCAACCGGTTCGCCAACATGGATGTGCTGGTGGCGCTGGGCATCAGCGCTGCCTACGGCTACTCGCTGCTCGCCACCTTCGGCCTGTTCGGACTATCCGGCCCGGTTTTCTTCGAAACCGGCGCCATGCTCATCACCTTCATCCGTTTCGGCAAATGGCTGGAGGCCAGAGCCCGCGGCAAGGCCGGTGAGGCACTGCGCGAGCTGCTGCAGCTGCAAGCCGAGCGGGCGCGGCTGCTGGTCGACGGCGGCGAGCGGGAGGTCCCGATTGACGAGGTCCGCAACGGCGACCGGCTGCTGGTCCGCCCCGGCGAGCGGATTCCCGTCGACGGCGTGGTCGAGGCGGGGGAATCGGCCGTTGACGAGGCGATGCTCAGCGGCGAGGCGCTGCCGGTGGCCAAGGGGGTCGGGGACGATGTCGCCGGGGCTACGGTCAACCGCAGCGGACTTTTGACCATTCGCGCCACCCGGGTCGGCGAAGCGACGGTCCTGGCGCAGATCGTCCGGCTGGTGGAGGATGCCCAGGCCGACAAGGCGCCGATCCAGCGGCTGGCGGATGCGGTCTCCAACTGGTTCGTGCCGGCGGTGGTGACGATTGCCGTGCTGACCTTCGGTCTCTGGTTCTGGGCGGCCGGCAGCGGCTTTTTGTTCGCCTTCAAGATGGCCATCGCGGTGCTGGTGATTGCCTGCCCCTGCGCGCTGGGTCTGGCCACCCCGACGGCGATCATGGTCGGCAGCTCGGTGGGCCTGGCCGCCGGCATCCTCATCAAGCGGGCCTCGGTGCTGGAGAACATCTCCCGCCTCGACGTGCTGCTGTTCGACAAGACCGGGACCCTCACCACGGGAGATTTCGCGGTGACGGAGCTGGTCCCGGCGCCCGGGCGCACGGCCGGCGAACTGTTGCGGGCGGCGGCCGCCGCCGAGGCGGCGAGCAATCATCCCCTGGCGCGGGCGGTGGTGGCGAAGGCTGCGGTCGCAGGCATTCGACCGGCTGCCGTCGAGGGGGTCGAAGAACGGGGCGGGCACGGTCTTTCCTGCACCCTGGAGGGGCAGCGGCTGCTGGTCGGCAGCGAACGGCTGCTCGCCGCCGCCGGCATCGACACCGCGCCCCTGGTCCAGTCCTGCCGCGATCTGGCCGGCCGTGGGCAGTCGCTGGTCTTCGTCGCCCGCGGGGAAGACCTGCTCGGGGTACTGGCGCTGGCCGACACCGTCAAGGCGCACGCCGCGGAAACCGTCGCCGCGCTGAAAAAACTCGGCATCCGCTCGGTGCTCCTCACCGGCGACCGGAAAGAAGTCGCTGCGGCCGTTGCCGACGAACTCGGCATCGCCGAGGTGGAGGCCGAGGTCCTGCCCGACGCCAAGCAGCAGGTGGTGCAGCACTACCGGCAGCAGGGGTATTTCGTCGGCATGGTCGGCGACGGCATCAACGACGCTCCGGCCCTGGCCCGGGCCGATATCGGCATCGCCATCGGCAGCGGCACCGACGTCGCCAAGGAGACCGGCGACCTGATCCTGGTCAAGGGGGATGTGCGGGACGTGGAGCGGGGTATCCGCCTCGGGCGCAAAACCCTGGCCAAGATCCGCCAGAACCTCTTCTGGGCGTTCTTCTACAACCTGGTCGGCATCCCGATTGCCGCCGGCGCCCTCTACCCGGCCTTCGGCATCGTCCTGCAGCCGGAGTACGCCGGGCTGGCGATGGCCTTTTCCAGCGTGTCGGTGGTTACCAACAGCCTGCTTTTGAAGCGCTACGCGAAGCGTTTGTGACGGTTCGCCAGCGAACCTCCGGTAAGGCATATGGCCATGACTGAAATCCGCCCCGGGGCGAAACTGATCGGCGTGATCGGCGCCGCACAGCCGAGCGCCGCGGGTTACGCCGCCGCCCGCGAAGTCGGCCGGCTGCTGGCTGCCGCGGGTGCGGTGGTGGTCTGCGGGGGGCTTGGCGGAGTCATGGAAGCAGTCTGCCGCGGCGCGCACGAAGGCGGCGGCCTCAGCGTCGGCATCCTGCCCGGTCCGGACCAGCGCGAGGCCAACCGCTGGGTGACGATCCCGGTCGCCACCAACATGGGACATGCGCGCAACGTCATCATCGCCCACACCGCACGGGCGCTTGATCGCTGTCGAAGGGAGCTACGGCACCCTCTCGGAAATGGCCGTGGCGCTCAAACTCGGTCGTCCCGTCCTGGCCCTCGGCATGGAACAGCCGCTGGCCGGAGCCCGGGTAGTGGCCACGCCCCAGGCGGCAGTGGCCGCAGCCCTCGCGCTGCTGGAAGATACTGCATTCCTGGAGGGAAACCATGCCCGTTGACCTGAGCCGTTCCGCCGAGTTCTCCACTGCCATCGTCGAATGGGTGCGCGGCAAGGGGCGCATCCTGATCGTCGCCCACGACAATCCCGACCCCGATTCCCTGGCCGCCGCCTTTGCCCTCAAGCAGCTCTTCTGGGTGAAGACCAACATGGAAGCGACGATCGCCTTCGGCGGCATCATCGGCCGGGGCGAAAACCGGGCGATGGTTCGCGAACTGGAAATCAACGCCCAGCCGCTGGAAAAGGTCGACCCCGACGAATACGCTGTGGTCTGCATGGTCGACACCCAGCCGGGGACCGGCAACAATTCATTCCCCGGCGACCGGGAGGTGCATATCGTCGTCGACCACCATCCCTTGCGGGAGGCCACGCGCAACTGTCGCTGGGTCGACGTCCGCGATGATTTCGGCTCCTCGGCGACCATCCTCTTCGAATATCTGCAGTGCCAGGACGTCTATATCGGCACCAAGCTGGCTACCATCCTCTATTACGCCATCAAGACCGAAACCCAGGACCTCGGGCGTGAATGGCACCAGGCGGACCGGGAGGCCTATCTCAAGCTGTTTCCCCTCTGCAACAACCGCATTCTCTACACCATCACGCATCCCCGGGTACCGCGGGAATACTTCTTCGTCTTCAACCGCGCCCTGGAAAACGCCCGCGTCCATGACCGGGTGCTGGTGTTCAACCTTTACCAGATCGACAACCCCGACATCGTCGCCGAGATGGCCGATTTTCTGCTGCGCATGGAGGGGGTCGACGTCGTCCTCGGCATGGGGTGCTTCAACGAGCGGGAGATCCTTTCGCTGCGCACCGCCTGCCTGGAGCTGGTGGCGGGTGAGATCATCCGCCAGGTGGTGGCTGATCTCGGCACGGCCGGGGGCCATTCCATGACCGCCGGGGCTCAGATCAAGCCGATGCAGGGGAATCCAGCGGTACAGAAGGAGCTCGAGGCCACTCTCACCCGACGCCTGCTCGACGTTCTGGAAATGCCCTCCCAGCGCGGTCGGCGGCTGCTGCCGGCGTGAGCCGCGGCGTTGACAGGCAGGCCGCGGCTGGGGTATAAATCGTGGTCCGTTCTCCGCAGCCCCGGGACCGGCGCAACCGTCCGGCCCGTCAGGAATACGCCCTCATGCGACGCCTGCTGATTACCCTGCTTTGCCTCGCTCTTCTGTGCGCCCCCGCCTTCTCACAGGCGGCGGTGGAGCTCGCCCGTGCGGGGCAGCCGCCGCAGGCCATCAATGAAGTCTACCTCCAGGACGGGATCGCCTTTCTCGCCCTGGACGACGTCCTGCCGGCTCTCGGTCTGGAGGGGAGCTGGGATTCGGTGCGCCATATCTATACCATCAGCACTCCCCGCGGGAAGGCGACCCTCTTTCCCGGGGGCCACTACCTGAACATCGGTGATCGCTTCCTTCCCCTCTCCCGGCCGGCCAAGTTCATCGACGGCCGGCTGCGCATCCCCGAGGATTTTGTCACTGGTCCGCTTGCCGACCTGCTCGGCGGCCAGGTTTACTACCGGAACCTGCAGCCGCCTGTCGCATCCTCCGAAGAGGGGAGCCCCATCGACCGGCTGTTTTCCTTTCTGCTGCAGAAGAAACGGGCCGATCAGGAGCCGGCGCTGCGGGGGGTGGCCATCGATCCCGGGCATGGCGGCCAGGACCCGGGAGCCCTCGGCGGCGGGCTCAAGGAAAAAGATCTGACCCTGGCGCTGGCCAAGGATCTCGAGAAGCAGCTCAAGATGCAGCTCGGCATTCCGGTCTACCTGAGCCGGGATGCCGACTATGAACCGAGCGCCGCGCAGCGGCTTAAAGCCGCGGCTCATCCCGAGGTCGATGTCCTGCTGCAGCTGCATGTCCAGGCGGCACTTACCCCGACCCCGTCCGGGGTGATGCTCTTTGTCCGGCCCGCCGAGGAGCGGGACGGTAAGATTCTGCCCGCCGCCGGGGGCGGCAGCATGCGCCTCGCCCGGTGCATCGAGACCGCCCTGCGCCAGGCCGGCATCCCGGTGGCCGGGGTTTTCGCCGCCCCCCTCCTCCCCCTGGGGCACGGCGACCTGCCGACGGTCCTGGTCGAGGCCGGCTATCTGTCCAACGCCGCCGACCGTGCCCGGCTCGCCGATCCCGCCGGTCGCCAGGCCCTGGCCACGGCGCTATTCGCCGGGCTGAAGGGATTCAGCCAAAAACAAGTGGAGACTAAACCGTGACGAATCTACCCCTGGTCCGCTCCTTCAACCGCGGCGCCGCGGACTTGCGGCCGACCCGTTTCGAGCGCCATTTTACCCGCTATGCCGAGGGCTCGGTGCTGGTCAGCTTTGGCGAAACCCGGGTGCTGTGCAATGCCAGTGTCGAAGCAACGGTCCCTCCTTTCCTGCGTGGCACCGGGCGCGGCTGGGTCACCGCCGAATACGCCATGCTGCCGCGGGCGACCCATACCCGCTCGCCCCGGGAATCGAGCCGCGGCAAGGTCGGCGGCCGTACCCATGAGATCCAGCGGTTGATCGGCCGCTCGCTGCGCGCGGTGGTCGATCTGGAAGCTCTCGGCGAGCGGACCATCCAGATCGACTGCGATGTGCTGCAGGCCGACGGCGGTACCCGCACCGCTGCGATCACCGGCGCCTGGGTGGCGCTGGCGGAGGCGGTGCAGGGCTTGCTCGAGAAGGGGCTGCTGAAAACCAATCCGCTGCGCGAAGGGGTCGCCGCCGTCAGCGTCGGCATTGTCGACGGCCGAGCGCTGCTCGACCTCGAATATGCCGAAGATTCGCGGGCCGCAGTCGACATGAATTTCGTCATCACCGCTTCGGGGCGCTTCGTCGAAGTCCAGGGAACCGCTGAAGAGGAGCCGTTCAGCGCCGAAGATCTCGACCGCCTGCGCGATCTCGCTATGGCCGGCTGCCGGACCCTTTGCACCCTGCAGCAGCAGGCCCTGGAGGGGTGATGGAACTGGTCGTCGCCACCGGTAACCAGGGGAAACTCCGGGAAATCAGGCGGCTGTGTGCCGAGAGCGGCATCGAAGTGCTTGGCCTCGACGCCTTCCCCGGCGCGCCCGAGGTGGTGGAGGATGGGGCCACCTTCGCCGACAACGCCCGCAAGAAGGCGCTGGCGCAGGCCCGGTTTTCCGGCCGCTGGACCCTGGCGGACGACTCCGGATTGACGGTCGCCGCGCTGGCCGGAGCTCCCGGCGTTCATTCCGCCCGCTATGCCGGTCCCCGTGCCGATGACGCGGCCAACAACCGCAAGCTGTTGGCCGCCCTCGCGGGCGTTCCGCCCACTTCGCGGCAGGCTGCCTTCTGCTGTGTCATGGCCCTGTGCCGGCCCGACGGGGAGTGCCGGCTCTTCGAGGGGCGCCTGGACGGCTTGCTCCTCGAAACCCCGCGCGGTTCGGGGGGATTCGGGTACGACCCGTTGTTCCTGGTTCGGGAATACGGAAAATCCCTCGCCGAGCTGCCCCTCGAGGTGAAGAACCGCATCAGCCATCGCGGCCAGGCTTTGCGTCAGGTCCTCGACTGGCTGCAAAAAGACGGTAAGCTGTGAGCACGGGGGCAGGTTGTGGCCCCGAACCGAATTCCGGACTCAACCGCAGCGGAGTCATTTCCCATGTCCCTCCTGCCCCTTAACCGCATCTTGGTCTCCGCACTGGCCCTGCTCCTCGGCGGCTGCTCCGCCCTGATCCTTTCCGATGCCGACCGGGCACGAATGGACCAGGCGATCACGGCGGCCGGGCGCATCGAGCAGGCCGCGGTGCGCAGCGAAACCGCTGCCGAACGCACCGAACAGGCGGCCCAGCGGGCGGAAACGACGGCCGAGCAGATAAAGGCGACGGCCCAGCAGACCGATGGAGCGGCCCTGCGGGCAGAGACGGCGGCGCAGCGGGCGGAGGCGGCCGTCAAACATGCGGAGGCCGCCGCCGGCCGCGCCGAGGATGCCACCGCCCGCGCCGAAAAGGAAGCCAACAAGGCCCTCCAGGACGTCCTCAAATTCCTGCGTGATCTCAGTCGCTGAATCCCCCCATCTTTTCTGGTTCCGGAGATCCCTTCCCCCGTTGGTTGCAGGCCCCTCCCGCTGGTTTAGAATTTGAACTGCAGCGCCGCGCTGCGCCGCTGTCGGCCGTACCGGCCAAGGGGAGGTCCATGGAGCAGACAACGGGTACCTTGGCAGTGCTGGGAGCCACCGGCTATGTCGGCGGCCGCCTGGTGCCGCGTCTCCTGGCCGCCGGTTACCGGGTGCGGGCCATCGGCAGGAGCCTCGCCAAGCTGCGCGGTCGCAGTTGGGCCGGCCACCCGCTGGTGGAACTGGCGGCAGGCGACGCCCTGCAGCCGGAATCCCTGGGGGCCGCGCTGCGCGGCGCCAGCGTCCTTTATTTTCTGGTCCATTCGATGGCGCCGGGTGGCGGAGATTTCACCCGGGCCGATCGCGACGCCGCCCGAAATGCGGCGGGGGCGGCATCCGCCGCCGGCGTAAGGCGGATCATCTACCTCGGCGGGCTTGGCGAGGACCACCCGGGGCTCAGCCGGCACCTGCGTTCGCGGGCGGAGGTCGCCCGGCTGCTGCAGGCCGGTCCGGTCCCGGTCACCGTGCTAAGGGCGGCGATGATCATCGGCTCGGGGAGCGCCTCCTTCGAAATTCTGCGCTATCTGGTCGAACGGCTGCCGGTGATGGTGACTCCGCGCTGGATCGATACTCCCTGCCAGCCGATCGCGATCCGCAATGTCCTGACCTACCTGATCGGCTGTCTCGATTGCCCGCAGACTGTCGGCCAGGTCTTCGACATCGGTCAGCCACGGATTGTCACCTACCGCGAACTGATGACCATTTATGCCGAGGAAGCCGGACTGCGCCGGCGCTGGATCGTCCCGGTGCCGGTCCTGACGCCACGACTGAGCTCCTACTGGATCCATCTGGTAACCCCGGTTCCGGCCAGCCTGGCCCGTCCGCTTGCTGAAGGCTTGAGCAATCCCGTCCTCTGCCAGGAACAGCGGCTGGCCACCCTCGTCCCCCAGGAGCTGCTCGACTGCCGGCGCGCCATTCGCCTCGCCCTGCAGCGACAGCGCGCACCAGCAGGTGGAGAGCTCCTGGAGCGATGCCGGGTTTCTGCCGCCGGCCGAATGGGGAATTTCTGGCGATCCGCACTGGGCTGGGGGAACCCAGTTCCGGGACGGACGGCGCATGCTGCTGGCGTCCTCGCCGGCTGTTGTCTGGTCGGCGGTGACCCGCATCGGCGGTGCCACCGGCTGGTATTATGCCGACTGGCTCTGGGGGCTGCGCGGCGCTCTTGACCGGCTGTTCGGCGGGATCGGATTGCGCCGCGGGCGGCGCGACGCCACGACCTTGCAGGTCGGCGATGCCCTCGATTTCTGGCGGGTGGCGGCCATCGAGGCCCCGTACCGGTTGCTGCTGGTCGCGGAGATGAAGGTGCCCGGCGAAGCGTCGCTGGAATTCACCCTGCAGGCGGTGGCCGCCGGGACGGAGCTTCGCCAGGTGGCCCGCTTCCGCCCCCGGGGGCTGTGGGGGCTTCTCTACTGGTGGCTGGTGACTCCCTTTCACGGCCTGGTCTTTTCCGGGATGCTGCGCGGGATGGCGGAGGCTCTCGGCGAACCGCCGCTGCAGGGTCCGGAACGCTTCTCCCCCGACGCTGGAGGCGAGGCATGAAGCTGCACCGCCTGGACTATTCCCAGCGCCTGGCGGTGCCCCCCGCCACGGCCTGGGCGTTTTTCACCGATCCTGCCAACCTGGCGGCGATCACTCCGCCCTGGCTGGATTTCGAGGTCACCGGACCGCTCCCTGCCGCCATCTACCCGGGGCTCATCGTCAGTTACCGGATTCGCCCGCTGGGAGGGGCGGCGGTCACCTGGGTGACTGAAATCACCCAGCTGCGGGCGGAAGAATTCTTCGTCGATGAGCAACGCTTTGGACCCTACCGTTTCTGGCACCACCAGCACCATTTCCGTTCCTGTACCGGCGGGGTGGAGGTCGCCGATCTGGTCCATTACCGGATGCCCTTTCGATTCGCCGGCGAACTCTGTCACCGGCTGCTGATCGAGCGGCGGTTGCGCACGATTTTTGCCTACCGGCGGGAAACCCTCGCCGCCCGTTTCGGAGAATTGCCCTGAATTGCCGCAGAAAATCCATGGCCGGTTGTCTTCCCCCCTGGCGCTCGCTGCTCGCGGTCGTGCTGATGGTGCTCTTCTGGGCAGGGACGGGGTGGGGCGCCGAGGTGCTGGAGGTCCGCATTCGCGGCCTGCAGGGTGCGCTGCTGGAAAATGTCCGGGAGGCTCTTGCGCCGCCGCCGGGACTGGTCAAGGACGGCCAGGTCGACCGGCCCTGGCTGGAGCGCTTTCAGGCCCAGGTCCCCGATCTGGTGCGGGGGGCGCTGGAACCTTTCGGCTACTTTTCCCCCACCGTTGAAACCGATTTGCAGCCCAGGGGCGAGCAGCAGTTCCTTCTCGATGTGGCCGTCCATCCCGGTGAACCGGTCCGGGTCGCCACCGTGCACCTGATCCTGAGCGGACCGGGACGCAGCGAACCGGCACTGCAGCGCCTGGTCGCCGACTTCCCGCTGCATGTCGGCGATGTGCTGCGGCAGGATCAGTATGAGGCGGGAAAGGGGAGTCTCAAGTCGCGGGCCATCGATCTCGGCTACCTCGACGCGGATTTCGTCACCCACCGGCTGGCCGTTTCCCGGGGCGACCGGCAGGCCGATATCGACCTGGATCTGGCCACCGGTCCGGTCTACTTCTTCGGCCGGCCGCTGATCCACGGCGCGCCCGATTATCCCGACCGGTTCCTCAAACGCTATCTGGCCTTCCATCCCGGCGAGCGTTTCGCCTACCAGCCCCTGGGGAAAACCCAGCTCAACTTCCTCGATTCCGACCGTTTCAAGGAGGTCCTGATCACCCCGCAACGGGAGCTGGCCTCCGGCCAGGACATCCCCATCGGCATCCAGCTGGTTGCTTCCGACCGGCGCCGGCTCCGCCCGGGGATCGGTTACGGCACCGATACCGGGGTGCGGGGATCGCTGCGCTACCAGGACGTCAACATCTTCCACCTCGGTCACGAGCTCAAAATCGAGACCGGCCTCTCCGAAATCAAACAGACCCTCGGCGCCGACTATCTGATTCCCAGCCCGAAATCTCTGGACGATGTCACCGCCCTGCATGGCAAAGTCGATCGCGAAAAGACCGAGACCTACACCAGCAAGAAAATCAGTATCGAACTGGAACGCATCCAGCGGCTCAGTGACGTCCTCATCGGATCGCTCTTCATCCAGGCGCTGCGGGAGGATTACCAGATCGGCCTCACCGATAACCGCTCCCGGCTGTTGATGCCCGGGGCGCGCCTGACCCTGCGCAGTGTTTCCGACCCGATCCGTCCGCGTCGCGGCTACCGCCTGACCCTGGAAGCCCGTGGCACCCATCCGGCGCTCGTCTCGGATACCAAACTGCTGCAGGTCATCGGTAATGCCCATCTGCTGCTGCCCTTGCCGTGGCACCTGTCGCTGCTGGCCCGCGGCCAGGCAGCGACGACCCTGCAGAGCGACCGGCTCGCCGAAATCCCGGCCTCGCTCCGTTTCTTTGCCGGCGGCGACCAGAGCGTACGCGGCTATTCCTACCAGTCCCTCGGCCCCCGCGATGCCAGCGGCCAGGTGGTCGGCGGCAAGCAGCTGCTGGTCGGTAGCCTGGAGCTGGAGCGGGCGATCGGCCGGAACTGGGGGGTGGCCGGATTTTACGACGCCGGAAATGCCTTCAATTCCCTGGCCGAATTCGAAGCGGCTCAGGGGGCCGGGATCGGGCTCCGCTACTATACCCTGATCGGCCCGATCCATCTCGACCTTGCCCGGCGCATCGGTGAAAGTACCGGCGCCTACCGGGTGCACTTCAGTGTGGGGTTCGCATGGTGAGTCCCCGCCTGCGCCTATGGCTGTACGCAACGCTCATGCTGGTCCTGCTGGTGGGGAGCGGTGTGGCCTGGCTCGGCTGGAGCAGCAGCGGGGCGCATTGGGTGGTGGCGACCGGCGCACGACTGCTGCCGGGAACTCTGGCCATGGACCGGGTCGAGGGCCGCCTGGCGGACCGGCTGACACTGACCGGCATCGATTACCGGGTGGCAGGGACCCGGTTGCAGGTCCGCCGGGTGGAACTGCGCTGGCAGCCCCTCGGCCTGCTGCGCGGGGAAGTTTGGATCGCCCGGCTCGGGATCGATGATCCCGAACTGACTCTTCCACCCGCGGCCGCCCCGAAAAAGCGGGCCGGCGACCAGCTTTTGCCCGGCCTGGCCTGGCCCCGGGTGAGCGGCTGGCCGCTGCTTCTACGGGCCCGCGTCGACCATCTGCAGGTGACCGGGCTGCTGGTGCGCTCCGGGACGAAGCCGTCCTTCGCGTTGCAGAAGATGACGGGGAAGCTGAGCTGGCGCGGCGGCACCCTGCGGGCGAAGGCGCTGGACCTGGTCAATGCCGACGCCCGGCTTCGCGGCGGACTGACGATCGCATTGGTGACCCGTCGGGCCGAGGCGCAACTGACCTTTACCCCGGTTTCGGGAGGGCGGCTGGCGAGCGTTCCGGGCGGTCGGGTGCGGCTCACACTGCGGGAGGGTGGCGACGAGGTCTTCCTCCGCGGGGGGCTGGAGGCAGCCGCCGCCTGGGGGGCGGAACCGCAACTGCACCTCGCCGGAGAGTTCGAACTGCACCAGAACGAATTGCGCCTGACCCGGCTGCTACTGACCCGCCAGGGACTGGCCGGCCAGGCGCAAGGTACTGGCCGTGTCACTGCCCGCGCAGGCCGACCGGCCTTCGATCTCGATCTGCAGCTGAGCGATGTCGACCTGCGGCCTGAAACCCGTTTTCCCACGGCCATTTCCGGAACCCTGCAGGGACGGGTCGACGGCTCCGGCTATGCCGGCAGCTTCCAGCTCGCCAACCGCGACAGGGGCTGGCGGGAGCTCAAAACCCAGGGACGATTTGCCGGCGATGCGGCGGGGATCGGCCTTGATGAGCTGCATGCCGGATGGCTCGGCGGCGGGGTGCGGGGGAAACTGCATATCGACTGGAAGGACGTCCCCTTCCTGACCGCCGACTTGGAGGGGGAAGATCTCGACCCCGGCCGCCTGGCCGGCGGCTGGCCGGGGAAGATCAACCTGCACCTGCAGGGGCGGATGGACTTTTCCGGCCATTCTCCGCTGCAGGCCCGCTGGCAGGCGCAGATCGCGCCGAGCCGGCTGCGCGGGTTCGATCTGCAGGGGGTGGTCGACGGCCGCTATGACGGCGCCACCCTCCAGCTCGAGCGGCTGCGGCTGCACGGCCCCGGGATCACGCTGACCGCCCGGGGAGAACTGGCGCAACGGCTCGATGTGGCGTTGCACATTCTCGACCTCGGCAAACTGGATGCCGCCGCCAGCGGCGAAGGGGAGGTGCAGGGCTGGCTGCGCTGGCAAGCGCAGGAGGGGTGGGCGGCCGCCGGGCGGGGCCATGGCCGGAACCTCGCCTATGGGCCCTGGCAGATCAAAAACCTGGAGGCGCAGGGGGAGTGGCTACCGGAGCAGAACCGGCTGAACCTGTCGCTGACGGCCGCCGATCTCAGCCGCGGAGCCTGGCGGGCCAAGAATCTGCAGCTGGCCGGAGAAGGGCGTCTCGACCACCACGAGCTGGCGTTGACCGCCCGCTGGGCCCAGGGACGGCTCGCTCTGCAGCTGGCCGGCGGCTGGCGCGACGGTGCCTGGCAGGGGCAGCTGACGACTCTGACGGCGGCGGATGCCCAGTACGGCCACTGGCAGCTGCGGCAGCCGGTCGACCTCGACCTCGGTGGCAAACGGCTCGCCTGGTCCTCCCTCATCCTGCAGGGCGACCACCAGGAGCGGCTGGCCAGCAGCGGCGCACTGGACTTGGCCCCTCTCGACGGGGGGTTGGAGCTGGAGACCCGCCACTTTTCCCTCGGCTGGCTCTCCCCCTGGCTGGCCGCGGGCGATCTTGCCGGAACGGCAGACAGCCATATGACTCTGCGCTGGAACGACGGGCGCCTGACCCTGATCGAGGGGACTCTGGCCGGCCAGGGCAGCTGGTCGCGCGCGGAACGACAGGTTGCCGTCCGCCGGCTCGAAGCGAAAGTGAACTGGTCACGGGCCGGCCTTGAGGGAACCTGGCTGATCGATCTCGGCCCCCAGGGGCGCTGCAACGGTGCGGTGCAGTCCCATCGACAACCGCAGCTGGCTTTTCCGGAGCGGGGGGTGGTCGACGCCCACTGGCAGGAGTTCGATCTGGCGCTGCTCGACCCCTGGTTGAAGGCCCTGACCGTTGCCGGACACCTTTCCGGCTCGGCGCAGCTGAAATGGCAGGAGGATCGCTCCCTGACCCTCCACCTGTCCACCAACGGTCAGCCCGAGCTGACCCTTGCGGATACGCACCTGGCTCTTTCCAGGGCGCAGCTGGCGCTCGACTGGGACGCAGCGGGGTTGCGCGGCCGGCTGGACCTGGCGGACCACTCGGGGGGCCGCCTGGGCATGACGCTGCAGTCCGCGGAGCCGGCGCATTACGGTTGGCCGACGCGGGGGAGCCTGTCCTACACCGGCGAAGGGATCGACCTGGCCCTGGCTCGCCCCTGGCTCCCCAGCGATTTGCGGCTCGAGGGGGATTTGTCCCTGCGCGGGCAAGGGGAGTGGCAACCGGGCGGGTCGGTGGCCGCCAGTGGGCAGGTTGCGATCAAAGGAGGAGGCTGTACCTGGCGCCGCGGCGGCCGGGAATTCTACGCCCGGCTGCAGACCGCGCAGCTCGACTGGCGTTGGGCGGGAGAGGCGCTGGAGACCGAGTTGCAGCTGGAACTCGGCGCCCGCGGAACCGTGCATGGCCGTCTGCGGCTGCCGCTCCCCGCCCGTCTGCCCGTCCGTCTGGCCGAGCAGGGGGCGCTGCAAGGGAGTCTCGACGGGCGCTTCCAGGAGGACGGCCTGCTCGGCGGCCTCTTCCCGGGGATGATCCAGGAAAGCAAGGGGGAACTGCAGCTGAAGCTGGCGGTCGACGGCAGCTGGACGGCGCCGCGGGTGACGGGAAGCGCTGTGCTGAGCAGGGCCGGCGCCTACCTGCCGGCGACCGGGGTCCGGTTGCAGGACGCCACGCTGCGTCTGCGGTTGACCGGCGACCGATTGGTGGTCGAGGAGCTCAAGGTGCGCTCCGGTAGCGGCGTGTTGCACGGGAGCGGCGAACTGGCCCTGCACAACCTGACCCCGGGAGCCTATCGCCTCGCCCTCAAGGGCGAGGGGGTGCAGGCCATCCACCTGCCGGAACTGGAGCTGACGGTCAGCCCCGACCTGGAAATCGCCGGCCGCGGCCGACGGCTGGAGGTGAGCGGCACCCTGCTGGTCCCCGAGGCTCTCTTCCGCGGGCGCCAGGGGAAGGAGCCGCTCACCTCCAGCCCCGACCTGGTGATCATCGACGCGCCCGCAACCGAAGAGACGCCGCTGGCCCTGGCGATGTCCCTCAAGATCACGGTTCGCCTCGGCGACCATGTGCTGGTCAAGGCCGAGGGACTCGACGCCCGCCTGCGCGGCGAAGTGGAGATCCAGGGGAGCGATCTGCGCAGCCTGCACGGCCGGGGGAAGATCGAAGTCGCGGAAGGGAACTACTCCGCCTACGGCGTGAAGCTGGCGATTACCCGCGGCACCGCGGTCTTCGCCGGCGGCCCGGTGGCCGAACCGGCCCTCGACATCCTGGCGCTGCGCCAGCTGGAGGAGGTCAAGGCCGGGGTCCGCGTTGTCGGCACCCCCCGCGCTCCCGAGGTTCATCTCTATTCCGAACCGGCCATGCCGGACACCGACGTCCTCGCCTACATCGTCCTCGGCCATCCCCTTGGCGGCGACAGCAGCCAGGCCGGCCTGATGATGGCCGCTGCCGGCGCCCTCCTCTCCAAGGGCGATTCAGCGGTGCTCCAGGACCGCCTCAAGCGTCAGTTGGGTCTCGACGTCATCAGCGTGGAGACCGGCAAGGGGAACACCGCCGGCTCGGTGGTCACTATCGGTAAGTACCTGAGCCCCCGGCTCTATATCAGCTTCGGCCAGTCGGTCTTCAGCAACACCAGCCAGGTGGGGGTGCGCTACCAACTCGGCCACCACTGGCAGGTCGAGTCGAGCATGGGAAGCGAAACCGGCGCCGATCTCTATTACCGGATCACCTTCGAGTGAGTCGCGGGGTTCGGCTTGACATCCGCGGATGCAGATGTTAGAAACAAGCGCTTTGCCACCCCAATCTTACCTTCCGGAGGATGAACCCCATGGAAAGAACCTTTGCCATCATCAAGCCCGATGCCCTTGCCGCCGGTCACGCCGGGAAAATTCTCGCCCGGATCTACAGCGAAGGCGTTCACGGTGGTCGGCCTGAAAAAACTCTACCTCTCCAAGGTGGAAGCCGAAGGCTTCTACTACGTGCACAAGGAGCGCCCCTTCTTTGGGGAGCTGACCGATTTCATGAGCAGCGGCCCCTGCGTCGTCATGGTTCTCGAGGCGGAAGACGCCATCAAGAAATGGCGCGACCTGATGGGCGCCACCGACCCGGCCAAGGCCGAAGCCGGCACCCTGCGCAAGGAATTCGGCACCTCCATCGGCAACAACGCCACCCACGGCTCCGACGCCCCGGAGACTGCCGCCTTCGAAATTCCCTATTTCTTCTCCGGGCTCGAGCTGCTGTAAACTTTCCGGCCCCTCCCGGGGGAGAATAACCTTGTGAAATCAAAACCCTTCGGTTACAATCGAAGGGTTTTTTGCTGGTCGCGGCGGGGCTTTTCTTTGCCGTGACAAGGATCTACGTGACGGACAAGGTCGACCTGAAAAACCTGACTCCCGAGGAACTGGCCGGATTTCTGGCCGGGCTCGGCAAGGAGCGCTTCCGGGCCGGACAGATCTTCCGCTGGATCTACCAGCGGGGGGTGACCGATTTCGCCGGGATGACCGACCTGGCCAAGGTGCTGCGCGAGGAGCTGACGGCCCGAGCGTTTATTTCCGACTGGCAGCCCGAAGCAGTCGAGGAGAGTCGCGACGGGACGAAGAAATACCTCTTCCGCCTCGGCGACGGGCAGACCGTGGAGACGGTGCGCATTCCGATGGAGGCGGGGCGGGCGACTCTGTGCATCTCCACCCAGGTCGGCTGCGCCATGCAGTGCGCCTTCTGCCTCACCGGCAGCTTCGGTCTCAGCCGCAATTTGACGCCGGCGGAGATCGTCAACCAGGTCTGCGCCGCCGCCCGCGACGGGGCGGTGAACAACATCGTGTTGATGGGGATGGGCGAGCCGCTGCACAACCTCGACAACGTGGTCCGGGCGCTGCAGATCCTCTATGCCACCGATGGCTTCGACTATGGGCCGCGCAAGGTGACCTTGTCGACTTCCGGACTGGTCCCGGAGATGGCCGAGCTGGGCCGGCGCATCCGCGTCAATCTGGCGGTCTCGCTGAACGCCACTACCGATGCGGTGCGCGACCAGCTGATGCCGATCAACCGCCGCTATCCCCTGGCCGAGCTGCTGGCCGCCTGCCGCGACTTCCCGCTGCAGCCGCGGCAGCGCATCACCTTCGAGTATATTCTCATCCAGGGGGTGAACGACTCGCTGGCCGACGCCCGGCGGCTGGTCAAGCTTCTGCACGGGCTCAAGGCCAAGGTCAACCTGATCCCCTACAACGAGCACGCCGGCTCGGTGCTGCGTGCGCCGGCAGCCGAGGCCATCGACGCCTTCCAGGGTTATCTTCTCAGCCGCGACCTGGTGGCGATTCGCCGGGCCAGCAAGGGGCAGGACATTTCCGCCGCCTGCGGCCAGCTCAAGGGCAAACTGGAGCGTCTGCAAGGGAAGCTGCTGGCGCCGGATCGTATCGAGAACTGAACGGCCCGGTGCGCCGTTACCCGTTCTCCATCACCCGTCACTGTTTTCTCCCAGGGAGGTTCCAACCATGACCCAACCCGCCATCGGCGTCATCGGCGGCAGCGGCCTGTACGAGATCGAAGGCCTCACCGATATCCGCGAAGAGCGCCTGGATACCCCTTTCGGCGCACCGTCGGATGCCTATGTCTGCGGCGTCCTCGACGGCGTGAGGATGGTCTTTCTCCCCCGCCATGGCCGCGGCCACCGGCTCCTCCCCTCGGAGGTCAACTACCGGGCCAATATCTACGGCATGAAGCTGCTCGGCGTCGAGCGGATCATCTCGGTCTCCGCGGTGGGAAGCATGAAAGAGGCGATCGCCCCGGGCCACATCGTCATCCCCGACCAGTTCTTCGACCGCACCCAGGGCAAGCGCGCCTCGACCTTCTTCGGCAACGGCGTGGTCGGCCACGTGCAGTTCGCCGATCCGGTCTGCAGCGAGCTTTCCGCGGCCCTTTACGGGGCGGCCGTGGAGGTCGGCGCCACGGCGCATCGCGGCGGGACCTACATCTGCATCGAGGGGCCCAACTTCTCCACCCGGGCCGAATCGAACATCTATCGCAGCTGGGGTGTCGACGTCATCGGCATGACCAACCTCCCCGAGGCGCGCCTCGCCCGCGAGGCGGAGATCTGCTACGGCACCGTGGCCCTGGCCACCGACTACGACTGCTGGCACAGCGAACACGACGACGTCTCGGTGGAGGCGGTACTGGCGATCATCGAGCAGAACGTGGCGACGGCCCGCAGCATCATCCAAACGGTGGTGCCCAAGCTCGCGGCCCGGGGCGCCTGCGCCTGCGGCGAGGCGCTGCGTTACGCGGTCATGACCCGGCGCGACCTGATCCCGGCCGAAACCCGGCACCAGCTGGCGCCGCTGCTCGACAAGTACCTCGCCTGATCGTCCCTGGGGCGGTTGCCCCCGGCGGATTGTCGGGTTAACATCTAGCTGCCCGCAACGGGCCGTGAAAGAGAGCCTGGGATGAGTATTCTGGTTGTCGGTTCCGTCGCCTTCGATTCCGTTGAGACCCCTTTCGGCAAGGTCGCCGAGGTCCTGGGCGGGTCCGGGACTTATTTTTCCACCGCGGCCAGCTTCTTCACACCGGTCAACCTGGTGGCGGTGGTGGGCGCCGATTTTCCCGAGGAGCATCTCGATTTCCTGCGCTCGCGCAATGTCGACCTTGCCGGCCTGCAACGGGCCGAAGGACGCACCTTTCGCTGGCAGGGGCGTTACGGCTACGATCTCAACGAGGCCGAAACCCTCGACACCCAGCTCAACGTCTTCAGCGATTTCCGTCCCGAGCTGCCGGCGGCCTACCGCGAAGCCGAGTACGTCTTTCTGGCCAACATCGATCCCGAACTGCAGCTCGAGGTCCTCAGGCAGGTGCAGCGCCCCCGCCTGGTCGCCTGCGACACCATGAACTTCTGGATCTCCGGCAAGCGCCAGGCGCTGCTTGAGACCCTGCAGCATGTCGATATCCTGATCATCAACGAGGCCGAAGCCCGGCAGCTCGCCGAGGATCCCAATCTGGCGCGGGCAGCGCGCCGGATTCTGGCCATGGGCCCCCGCACCCTGGTGGTAAAACGGGGCGAATATGGGGTGATCATGTTCAGCGAGCACAGCGTCTTCGCCGCTCCGGCCTATCCCCTGGAAGAGGTCTTCGATCCGACCGGGGCCGGTGATACCTTCGCCGGCGGCTTTGTCGGCTATCTTGCCGCCAACCGCACCCTGGACGAGGACGGGATCCGCCGGGCCATCGTCTTCGGCAGCGTCATGGCCTCCTTTACCGTCGAGGATTTCAGCCTCAATCGCCTGCGTACCCTGGAATATCGTGAACTCGAGGAGCGCTTCACGCGCGTCAAGCTGTTGACCGAATTTTCCGGATTGAGCTGACCATGCGAGGTGCCCATGTTCCGTCTGCACAAGGAAATCTCCCGGCTCGACATCCCCGCCCAGCGGGTGCTGCGTCTCGAACGTTCGCTCGGCGACATCCAGGTCGCCCTGCCCGGACTTCCCGCCCAGCAGGCGACCGCCTACCTGTGCGGCTTTGCGGCCGGGCAGGGGCTGCGCATGGCCGTCGTGCTGCACCTGCACAGCAGTGGCCTGCTGGCTTTTTATCTCAACGATGAAGGAGTTGTCGGCAAGCGGGAAGGGACGCGAATCTACAATCTGGCCCTGGCCTTTGCCCAGTCGATGGGATTCATGTTCGGTGATCTCGATATTCATCTGAAGTCCCCCGCCGAGCGCGACGCCCTGTGGAAATCCCTGCCGCTGCAGTCCGGCGTGGCGACGTCGCCACCGGCCTCCACCCCGGGCGAATCGACCCGGCCCGCCAGGCAGGCAGTTGGCGGAACGAAACCAGCTACCCTCCCGCCGCCGGTCGCCACCACGGCTGGCAGAAACCTTCGGCGACCACCCACTGCCGCCGATCCCGCTTTCCGCCGCAAGGAACTGCTTGAGAATCTTGGCCGGTTCCTCGCGTCATTCTAAGGAGGTCGTGTGCATAACCGAAGTCTCCGTGTCCTGTCCTGTCTCTGCCTGCTGCTTTTAGCCGCCGGTTGCAGCATGGGTAAGAAGCAGGCCAATCAGGCCGACATTCACTACATGCTCGGACTTTCCAACCTGAGTGATCAGAACCCGACCATGGCCCTGCGGGAATTCCTCCAGGCTGCCGCGCTCGATCCGCAACGGGCGGACATCCAGAACGGCCTCGGCCAAGCCTATTTTCTGAAACAGGCCTATCCCGAAGCCGAGCAGCATTTTCTCAGGGCGATCGAACTCGACCCGAAAAACCCCCAGTACGAGAACAACCTGGCGGCCCTCTACCTCACTCAACAGCACTGGGACGAGGCCATCCGGCACTTTCTCAAGGCGGCCCACAACCTCTTCTTCGCCAACCCCGAGATCTCTCTGACCGGCGCCGGATTCGCCAACTTTCAGAAGGGGAACTACGTCGACGCCATCGGCCTCTATCGCGAAGCCATCAACCACAATCCCCGGTACGCTCAGGCTTATCTGCGGCTCGGAGAAACCTATTACGCCATGGACAAGACCTCCCTGGCCGTGGAGGAGTACAGCAAGGCTCTTGAACTCTACCCCGGGTACACTGAGGCTCACTTCCGACTGGCTGTGGCTTATCTCAAGCAGCACCAGCCAGACCAGGCCCGAAAGCATTTCCAGGAAGTTCTGAAGAACGCCCCGGACAGCGAGTTTGCCCGTCAGTCCACCGACTATCTCAAGCTGTTACGGTAACTGTCATGGCTCCGATCGAAGCCTGCGGGATCGGCCCCCGGCGCGAGGAACGTCGATGCCAACCGGGGCGTTCGCTCACCGACCTGGCGTCCCAGCCCCGGATCCGCCAGGACTACCTTCAGGCCCTCGAAGCGGGGGAGTTCGAGCGACTGCCCGGGGAGGCCTATCGGTATGGTTTCCTGCCAATCTATGGCGATGCCCTGGACCTGTCAGCGGGTGGGGCGCTCGAGCGGTATCGGCGAAGCAGGACGGTCTTCGACCGCCAGGGGTTGGCCCTGCAACCCACCGGAGGGAAAAACTGATGCAGATCCAATGTCCCGGTTGTGGCTCCCAGTATCGGATCAATACCGAGGGGACCGGCCGTACCTCGGGCCGGGTCCGCTGCCCGAAATGCGCCCGAGTCTTCGAAGTCGACCTGAACGCCGAAGCCTTCACCCGACCGACGGCGCCGGTCCAGGCGCCGCGGGCAGGGAAGTCCGCCGCTCTCGTGGCGGCTAACCGGACCGTGCTGGTGGTCGACGACGCCCGCTTCTTCCGCGAACTCATTCTCGATGTTCTCGGTCCACTCGATTGCCGCCTGCTTATCGCCGCCGACGGCGAATCGGCCCTCGACCTGGTCCGCCGCGAGCACCCGCAGTTGGTGATCCTCGATCTCAATCTGCCGGGGATGAGCGGTTATGACCTGGTACACGCTATCCGGTCCGAAGTCGGCCAGGGGATCAAGCTGCTGGCGATGAGCGGGGTCTTCCGCAAGGACGAGGACATCCACAGCATCGAACGCGCCGGTGCCGATGATTTCACCAGCAAATCCTTCAAACCCGAAGATTTTTTGGCCCGGGTCCGCAAACTCCTCGGGGACTGACGGTGGACGCTGAATTGGTTGAGCTGCGGCGCGTTGTCCAGTCCCGGGTGGGGACGGCGCCGTTTGCCCTTGCCGTCATTCTCGGCTCCGGCCTCGGCGCTGCGGCGTACCTCGGGACGCCTCTGGGGGAATTCGCCTACGCCGAACTCCCTGGCCTTCCCGCCCCAAGGGTGGCCGGTCATGCCGGCCGTCTGATCGCTGCCGACTGGCAGGGGCGGCGGCTCCTCTTCTTCGTCGGTCGCAGCCATCTTTACGAAGGACATGATGCCCGCACCGTCGCGGCACCGGTGCGCGCCGCCTACGCCCTCGGCTGCCGCCGTCTGCTCCTCACCAATGCCGTCGGCGGCATCCGCCCCGGTCTCGAACCGGGAGATTTCCTGTTCGTCAACGACCACCTCAACCTCCTCGGCGACAATCCGCTGCGCGGGGAGGTGCGGGCTCCTTTTATCGACCTCAGCCGCCTTTACCGGCGCGATCTTTTCCCGTCCCTGGCCGCCTGCGCCGCCGGTCACGGCATCCGTCTCGCCGCCGGGGTGCTGGCGGCCTGCCCCGGCCCCTCCTACGAAACGCCCGCCGAAGTCACCATGCTCGAACGGCTCGGTGCCGATGTGGTGTCGATGTCGACAGTCCCCGAGGCGATCATGGGCGCCTACCTGGGGATGGAGGTGGCGGCTCTCTCGTTGATCACCAACTTCGCCGCCGGCCGCACGACAAAGCCCCTCAGCCATGCCGAGGTGCTCGCCATCGGCGCGGCGGCCCAGCCCCGGTTCCAGGTGCTGCTCAGGGAACTGCTCGAACTCTGGACACCTCCGCCGGGGAATCCGGATTGCCTCGGAGACAAAATTGCAACTTGTTGAAATATATAATAAAAAAATGAATTTTTGAGGTCTTTTGGCAGCTTGACAGCGGGCGACATGGTGGTAGACTTCCCTGCAAATCTCATCGGGAGTCGGACCTTGGGTCGAAAAATCCGCAAAATTCTCATTGTTGACGACGAAGAGAACGCCCGCATCGGCCTCAGCAAACTGCTCCAGCAGGAGGGGTATGAGGTCAGCAGCGTCGCCAACGGCTACGAAGCGCTGCAATTCCTGAGTCACGAAAAGGTCAACCTGGTCATCAGCGACATCAACATGCCCGAGATGAACGGACTGGCTTTCCTGCGTGAACTTCACCGCAGCTATCCCAGTACCCAGGTGATCATGATCACCGCTTACGGCGGTGTCGAATCGTATCTCGAGGCCATGAACCTCGGCGCTTTTGAATATATCCACAAGCCGGTCAAGCTTGAGGAATTGAAATCGGTGATGAGCAAGATCTCCAGCGACGCCCGATGTGCGCCGCCGCAATAATGAAATCGTCCCGGGAGGAGCTATGAACGAGTTTAAAACCATCCTGTTCGCCACCGATTTTTCCGAAAGCTCGGACTATGCCTTCGGCAAGGCCCTGACCCTGGCCAGGAAGTTCAATGCGCGGCTGCTGATCCTGCACGTCATCAACGAACCGGTCGATCTGCGTGGCTTCTACGTTCCGCACATCTCCTTCGACAAGCTCGAGGAGGAGATCGAAGAGGGGGCGCAGAAGATGATGGAGAAGTTCTGCCGGACCCATATCCGCGATTACGACAATTTCGAGAGTTTCATCGTCCCCGGCATCCCCTACGACGAGGTGATCAAGAAGGCGGTGGCGGAATCGGCCGACCTCATCGTCATGGGAACCCACGGGCGCACCGGGCTCGATCATGTGCTTTTCGGCAGTACCGCCGAAAAGGTGGTTCGCAAATCGCCGGTACCGGTGATGACGATCCGGGTGGCCGAAGGATAGGAAAAACGACGGAAAATCGCCTTTCAGGGGAGGGTGGTCCGAACGGGCCACCCTCCTTTTTTCCCCTTTCCGGCCTGTCGGCTTTGCCCTTGTCAAACCAGCGGGCAGACGTTATCCTACCTTGCGTTTTCATGTCCTGCCGCGGGCCCGGTCCTGCCCGTCCCACTCTCCTGGAGAAGAGATGCCGAACAAAGAGCGCATCCTGGTGGTCGACGACGAGAAGATCATCCTCGAATTGACCTCGATGATTCTGCGCAGCCGTGGTTACGAGCCGCTGATCGCCGAGAGCGGCCGCGACGGTTTGCAGGTCGTTGGCGCCGAACGCCCGGCGCTGGTGCTGCTTGACTACATGATGCCGGGGATGGACGGTCTGACCGCCCTCAAACAGATTCGGCTGCAATACCCGGAAACCTACGTCATCATGTTCACCGGCAAGGGAAGCGAGGAGATCGCCGTCGAGATGATGAAGGCCGGCGCCTCCGACTACATCCTCAAGCCTTTCAACAATCAGGACCTGGTCGACCGCATCGAAAACGTCCTGCGCCTGCGTCGCATCGAACTGCACAACCAGGAACTGGTGCAGGAGCGGGAACGCCTGCTCCAGGAGATCGAAGGGTGGAACCTGGAGCTGGAGCGCCGGGTCGAGGAAAAGACCCTGGAACTGGAGAAAGCCCACCAGGAAATCCTCCAGGTGGAGAAACTGGGCGCCCTCGGCCACCTCTCCGCCGGCATGGCCCATGAGATCCGCAACCCGCTCAACTCCATCAGTCTCTTCGCCCAGATCCTGCGTTCCGGTTTTCAGGAGGGGGAAGAAATGGCCGGTTACGCCGATCGCATCCTCACGGAAATCGACCGTATCGACGGCCTGCTGGTCCGGCTGCTGGCGGCCAGCAAACGGCCCTACTACGAACTGCAGACGGTTTCCCTCACCGAGGTGATCGACCGCGTCCTGGCCGGCATCGGGGAGCAGTGTGCTGCGCAGGGGGTGACTCTCGACCGGCAGTTCGTGACCAATCCGCCGTCGCTGCAGGCCGATGCCGCCGAAGTGGAGCAGATATTTACCAACCTCTTCACCAATTCGTTGTTCGAGATGCCGCGGGGAGGGGTGCTCGGCGTGCGCCTCTACCACGACCAGCAGGCAATCCATATCGTGGTTTCCGACACCGGCGGCGGTATCCCGGTCGAAAACCTGAACAAGATCTTCGACCCCTTCTTTACCACCAAGCCGCGGGGAACCGGGTTCGGACTGTCGGTGGTCCTGCGGATCGTCAAGAACTACAACGGCCGGATTTCCGTCGACAGTTCCGCCGGGACGGGAACGCGTTTTCATATCCAGCTGCCGGTGAGGCCGATGGACGCTGATGGGGAGTGAACGGTGCGCCGAACCTTCGTCAGGCGCTGAGGGCGTGAACCGGCTCCGGTTGCGGCTGCGGGAGGTCACGCTCGGGCTCGAGGAGGAGAATGCCCTTCTGGCCGCGAAGGTTGCCGCCTGTCTCGGTGTGCCGCCGGCCCAGTTGCGCGACCTGCGGGTGGTGCGCGAAGGGATCGATGCCCGCAACAAGCGGCACTTGCAACGGGTCTTTACCGTGGAGTTCAGCCTGCCGCGCTCGCCGCAGTTGCTGGAGATCCTGGCCGCCAACCGACGCCTGGAGGAGGTGGTGGATTCGCCGCTGCCGCCGCCGGCGAAAGTCCGCGGCGAGCACCGGGTGCTGGTCGTCGGCATGGGCCCGGCCGGGCTCTTCGCCGCCCGCCGGCTGGCGGCGGCCGGCTGTCGGGTGACCCTGCTCGAAAGGGGGCGGCCGGTGGAGCAGCGGGCGCGGGACGTGCGGCGTTTCTGGCAGGAGGGTATGCTTGACGAAGAGAGCAACGTCCAGTTCGGTGAGGGCGGGGCCGGGGCCTTCTCCGACGGCAAGCTGACCACCCGGATCAACCACCCCTGGACCCGGCTGGTGCTGGCGACGCTGGTCGAATGCGGTGCTCCGTCGGCAATCCTTTCCGCGGCCAGGCCCCATATCGGCACCGATCGGCTGCGCCTGGTGCTGGTCAACTTCCGTCAGGCGCTGCAGGCCGCCGGCGTCGAGCTGCACTTCGCTTCCCGCCTGACCGGCCTGGTCACAGCCGGCGGGCGGGTGGCCGGCGGGCGGGTGGCCAGCGGCGGAGAAATCGGCTGCGACAGCCTGGTGCTGGCTCCCGGGCACAGCGCTCGCGATACCTACCGGATGCTGCAGCAGGCGGGGGTGACGCTGCAGGGCAAGCCTTTCGCGGTCGGCCTGCGCGTCGAGCACCCGGCGGCGCTGATCAACCACATCCAGTACGGTCTGGCGTCCCACCCGCGGCTGCCGGCCGCCGAATACGCCCTGGCCTGGAACGATTCGGAGAGTGGGCGCGGAGTTTATTCCTTCTGCATGTGTCCTGGCGGCGAGGTGGTGATCGCCTCCTCCGAGGCCGGCGGGGTGACGGTCAACGGCATGAGCTACCTGCAACGCGCCGGAGAGTGGTCCAACAGCGCGCTGGTGGTCAGCGTCGGCACTGACGACTTCGGCGCCTTCGGCGGCAACGACCCGCTGGCCGGGGTGCGCTTCCAGCAGCATTGGGAACGGGCGGCCTTCATCGCCGGCGGCGGCGACTACCGGGCCCCGGCGCAGAACCTGCTCGCTTTTCTGGGGCGCGGCAGTGGGGGGCTGCGCAGCACCTGCCGGCCCGGGGTCCGCGAGGCCGACCTCGAGCGGGTGCTGCCTACCGCGGTCAGCCAGGGATTGCGCCGGGCGCTTCCCCATTTCGAACGGCGCATGCGCGGCTTCATCACCGCGGAGGCGAGCCTGACCGGGGTGGAGACCCGCACCTCCGCACCGCTGCGCATTCTTCGGGACGAGAGCGGCGAATCCCTCTCCCATCCCGGGCTGTACCCTGCCGGTGAAGGAGCCGGCTACGCCGGCGGCATCATGAGCGCCGCTCTCGACGGCCTCAGGGTCGCCGAAACCATCATCCAGCGCGTCAACGACAGGAGTCCGTTGTGAAAAAGATATTCGTCGAGCAGATCCGCGAACGGGACTGGGTGGAGAGCCCGTTTCTGGTGCGCGACAAGATCATGGCCATGGCCAAGAACGGCAAGCCCTACATGACCCTCAAGCTGATCGATCGCAGCGGCGAGGTCGAGGGGCGGGTCTGGGACCGGGTCGACGAGTGGAATGAACTCTTCGGTCGCGACGACTTCCTGCTGGTCAAGGGGAAGGCGAGCGTCTACATGGGCAAGATGCAGATCATCATCCAGGAACTGGAACGCCTGCCGGAAAACGCCGTGGAGCTGGCCGACTTTCTCCCCGTGGCGCCGCGCGACCCGGCCGAGATGCTGGCCGAGTTGCGCGCCCGGGTCGCCGACCTGCAGGACCCACACCTGCGTGCCCTGCTCGAGGCGTTTTTGGCCGACCCCGAATTTCTGCAACGCTATACCACCGCCCCGGCCGCCAAGGCGATGCACCATGTCTACATCGGCGGCCTGCTCGAACACTCCCTGGCGGTCGCCGCTCTCGCCGAAGACGTCTGCCGGCACTACCCCGGGCTTAACCACGACCTGCTGGTGACCGGGGCGCTTCTCCATGATGTCGGCAAGGTCGCCGAGCTCAGCTACCTGCGCAGTTTCGACTATACCGACGACGGCAAGCTGCTCGGCCACATCGTCATCGGCGTCGAGATGATCGAGGAGCGCCTGCGGCGGCTCCCCGATTTCCCGCGGCCGCTGGCGACCCTGCTCAAGCACCTGCTCCTCTCTCACCACGGCCAGTACGAGTACGGCTCGCCGAAGCGCCCCAAGACTCTCGAGGCGGTAATCCTCAACTTCATCGACGATCTCGATTCGAAGATCAACGGCGTGCGCACCCACATCGAACGCGAACCGGACAGTGATTCGTCCTGGACCAGCTATCATCGTCTCTACGACCGCTACTTCTACAAGGGGAAGGACGGTTCGCCGCAACGCCCCCTGGCTCCAGCTGCGCCCGAAGCCCCGCCCGCACCACCGGCCGCCGCCGAGCGTCCGGACTCCCGGCCCCAGCAACGGCCGGCGGCGGCCAATCGCCAGCGGCGCTTCGGCACCACCCTCGGCGAGCAGCTCAAGGGGAAAAGCCTTGATCTCTTTGCCGTCGAGGACGAGGGGAAGGAGTAAGCAATGCAGGTCAACACCGTCGTCGTCGGCCCGCTGCAGGTCAACTGCTATCTCGTCGGCTGCGAAGCGACCCGCCAGGCTCTGGTCGTCGATCCCGGCGCCGATGGCGAGCGCATCCTGGCCGCCCTCCAGGCGCACGGCCTGACCCTCCAGACCATCGTCAACACCCACGGCCATTTCGACCACATCGGCGCCAACCGCTTTCTGGTCGAACAGACCGGTGCGCGGCTTCTGCTCCACGCCGGCGACCTGCCGCTGTTGCGCAACGCTCGCCAACATGCTTCGATGTTCGGCCTCTCCGCCGAGCTCTCGCCGGAACCGGACCGACTGCTGGAGGACGGTGACGAGGTGGCCGTCGGTGACCTGCGGCTGCAGGTCCTGCACACCCCCGGTCATTCTCCCGGTGGCATCTGCCTCTATGGTCCGGGACACCTCTTCGTCGGTGATACCCTTTTCGCCGGCTCGGTGGGGCGCACCGACCTGCCCGGCGGCGACCACGAACAGCTCATCGCCATGATCCACGCCAAGCTCCTGCCGCTGCCGGAAGCGACCCTGGTCCACCCCGGCCACGGTCCCGACACCGATCTTGGCCGGGAAAAACGCCACAACCCCTTTCTTTGAAAGGCGCGGTAGCGGTGTCCGCGGAAGCGATATAGGGTAGAATCGCAGGGACGGGACCCTGCAGACGCCGCTTTGGCCGGCACGACCATTTCCAGGGGGATAGACCATGCTCAGGGGCAAAACCATCATTCTCGGCGTCACCGGCGGCATCGCGGTCTACAAGGCGGCGGAACTGCTGCGCCTCTACGTCAAGGCAGGCGCTGCGGTGCATGTCGTCATGACCCGCGCCGCCCAGCAGTTCGTCACCCCGCTGACCTTCCAGACCCTCTCGGGGAATCCGGTCCACTGCGAGCTGTTCAACCTCCTCCAGGAGCAGGAGATCGGCCACATCTCCCTGGCCGACCGGGCCGACCTCTGCGTGGTGGCGCCGGCCACCGCCAACGTCGTCGGCAAGGTGGCCTGCGGCATCGCCGACGACCTTTTGACCACTACGCTGATGGCGACCAAGGCGCCGGTCCTCTTCGCCCCGGCGATGAACGTCAACATGTGGGAGAACCCCATCTATCGCCGCAATCAGCAGCTACTCGAACAGCTCGGCTACCGGTTCATCGAACCGGCGAGCGGCTTTCTCGCCTGCGGCTGGGAAGGGAAGGGGAAGCTCCCCGACCCGCAGACGATCCTCGAAGAGTCGCTGGCGCTGCTGGCCCCCCAGGACCTGGTCGGCGAGACGGTGCTGGTCACCGCCGGTCCGACCCGCGAGGAGCTCGACCCGGTGCGCTACCTGAGCAACCACTCCTCGGGGAAGATGGGCTATGCCCTGGCGCGCGCCGCCCGGGCCCGCGGCGCCCGGGTGCTCCTGATCACCGGGCCTACGGCACTGGTCCCGCCGGCGGGGGTGGAGACCCTTGCTGTCACCAGCGCAGCGGAAATGCACCGCGCGGTCATGGACCGTTGCGGCGAGGCGACCATCATCGTCAAGGCGGCGGCGGTCGCCGACTACCGCCCCGGCCGGCGCGCCGGGGCGAAGGTGAAAAAAACCGGCGGTGGCCTGACGCTGGAGCTGGTGCCGAATCCCGACATCCTCGCCGAACTCGGCAAGGTCAAGGGTGAGCGGTTGCTGGTCGGTTTTGCCGCCGAAACCGACGAACTGGCGGCCAACGCCACCCAAAAACTGATCGCCAAGAACCTCGACCTGATCGTAGCCAACGATATCACCCAGCCCGGGGCCGGCTTCGACGTCGACACCAACATCGTCCGGCTCTTTTATCGCGACGGTCGGGAAGAGGCGCTGCCTCAGCAAGACAAGGAGCAGCTTGCCCATGTCATCCTCGGGCGGATTGCCGGACTTCGCAGGGGGAAATAACGACCGGGGAGAAGGGCAGGACGGTCAGTCGACCGAGAGGAGTTCCAGCAGCTGTTCCGGGCAGGTGATGCCGGCTCGGAAGCGGGGGCGGAGTTCGGCCAGTATCGCCTGGGCCTCCGCTTCCGGCAGTTTGCCGTCGAGCCAGAGCAGGTTGAGATTCTTGCGGATGATCCTGGCTGCGTAGAGCGCCCGCTCGCCGGTGGGATCGGCCTTCCAGTAGGGACTCTGCTCGAGTCCGCCGAGGATGCTGACCACCGCCTCGCGGGCCAGGCCGAGATATTCGTCGAGGTACTCCTCGGGCATGGTCCATTTCGAACCGGTGTTGAGGGAGCGCAGCATCTTTTGCCACTGCTGCAGGCGGTTGAGGAGGAGCAGGGAGTTGAAGAGCCGTTTGTTGGTGGCGAAGGAAAAGATGGTGTCCGACAGGACGCTGCGCAGCAGGGCGTCGTTGCTGCGGTAGTTTTTCCGCGCCACGCTGCGCGCCACCTGCCAGACCTGGGGATCGACGGTCGCCTCGGCACGCATCTCCCAGTAGGCGTGTTTGAGCAGCACCGTATTGAAGGTGCGCACCATTTTGAAGGGGACGAAGTAGGAGTGGGCGACGGTGTCCGCCGCCAGGTGGGCGAGGTAGCCGTAGGCGCAGGCGCGGTGCGGCTCGGTCTGTGCCGCGGCGAGAACCCGGCTCCCCATCCGCCAGGAATGGCAGTGCTGCAGGTAGTGAGTGAATTTCTTGCCGAGGGTGATGTCGGCGCTGATGCAGCCGTAGAGGAAATCCTGCGGCCAGGACTGCAGCAGTTGCTGCACCTGGGCCGGCAGGAGCTGGAGATTTTCCAGGATGTAGGAGCCGACCTGCAAATGCACTCCCACCCCCCAGGCCCAGGCGGGGCGGGGAAGTGCGAGCAGCAGAAGGGCCGTCAACAAGCATATTATCAAGGCGTTGGCCTCATGCGCGGGTCGCTGCTAAAAGGATAGTCGAGCGCCTCCGGGATGTAAAGAGAGATGGCCGAGAACCTCAGACGCGAACTGCTGGAAGCCGCCGCCCAGGCCCGGGATCTCCTCGAGGACCTCGGCCGGCTTGGTGTCGGCGAAGTCTATCTGCCGGAACTCCCCCTCCAACTGCCGGTTTGCCCCCCCGAGGTGCGCGGCGTCGATGAAGGAGGGGAAACCTGCTGCCGCCGGGAGACGCTCGAAGAGATCCGCGCCGAGTTGGAAGACTGCCGGCGCTGTCCCCTCTGCCAAGGGCGCAAGACGGTGGTTTTCGGAGTCGGCAACCCCCGCGCGCGGGTCGTCTTCGTCGGCGAAGCCCCGGGGCGGGAGGAAGACGAAAAGGGGGAGCCCTTTGTCGGCGAAGCCGGGCGGCTGCTCGACCGCATCCTCTTCGCCATGGGACTGACGCGCGAGGAGGTCTATATCTGTAACGTCGAGAAGTGTCGGCCGCCTGGCAACCGCGATCCCTCGCCGGAAGAGATTGCCGCCTGCGAGCCGTTCCTCAAGCGCCAGTTGGCGGTCATCCGGCCGCAGTTGATCGTCACTCTCGGCCGTTTTGCAGCGCAGACCCTGCTGCGGGAGGCGACGCCGATCGGGCGGCTGCGTGGCTGCTGGCGCGAGTACCAGGGAATCCCCCTGATGCCGACCTACCATCCGGCCTTTTTGCTGCGCAACCCCTCCGGCAAGCGGGAGGTCTGGGAGGACATGAAGCAGGTCATGGCCCGGCTGCGCGAAGGAAAGTAAGGGTGGCCGCGGAACTGCGCCTCGAGCAAGTGTGCAAGTGCCGCCGGGATCGCCAGGGCGGCATGGTGGAGATCCTGCGTGGCGTCGACCTGGAGATTCCCGCTGGAGAGCTGACGGCCATTGTCGGTCCCTCCGGCGGCGGCAAGAGCACCCTGGTGCGGCTCCTCAATCGCCTCGAGGAATCCGACGGCGGGCATATTCTGCTGCGCGGCGTCGAGCTGAAGAGCCTGCCGGTATTGGAGCTGCGCCGTCGGGTCGGCCTGGTACTGCAGAAGCCCTTCATGTTCCCCGGCACCGTTCTCGACAACCTGCAGCTCCCCTTCCGCTACCAGGGAAATGCGGTCCCTGCCGGCTCCGACCCCCGGCTGGGAGAGGTGCTGCGGCGCTGCGGGCTTTCCCCTGAGCTGCTGAAGCGGGAGGCGCGTTCCCTCTCCATCGGTCAGCAGCAGCGGGTCAGCCTGGCGCGGACCCTGCTGCCGGGTCCGGAGCTGCTGGTCCTCGACGAACCGACCAGCGCCCTCGACCGGCCCACCGGCGACCGCCTTGCCGACACGCTGCGGGGCATCTGCCGCGACCGGCAGCTCACCGTGGTCATGGTGACCCATGACCTGCGCCTCGCGGGGCGGGTCGCCGACCACCTCGCCTACCTGGAGGCGGGGCGAATCTGCGAAGCCGGCCCGGCCGCGACCCTGCTCGAAACCCCGGCCAGCCCCGAACTGTGCCGCTTTCTGGCTGGCGGCGAGGGGGAGGACGCATGAATCCCGCCGCCATCATCCAGCTCTCCCTGCCCGATCTCGCCGCCGCCTTCGGGCTGATCCTGCTCGCCGCGGCCCTGGCCCGCCTGCAGGGTGCCGGACAGGGGCGGGACCTGCTCTGGTCGGCGCTGCGCATGGTCGCCCAGCTCCTCGCCGTCGGTTACCTGCTGCACTTCATCTTCGCCCTCGATCACCCGCTGCCGATTCTGCTGCTGCTCTTGGTGATGGCCGCCTTCGCCGTGCAGACGGTGGCGGCGCGGGTCAAGCGGCGCATGCCGCGCTTCTACCCGGTGGTCGGCGGAGCGATCCTGATCGGCTGCGGCGGTACCACCATGCTCTTCTGCACCCTGATCATCGGCCTCACTCCCTGGTACGACCCCCGCTACCTGATCCCTCTGGCGGGAATGATCATCGGCAACTCGATGACCGGCGCCAGCCTGGCTGCCGAGCGCCTGGCCGGAGAGATGGCCGAACGCCGCGAACAGATCGAAACTGCCCTGTGTCTCGGTGCCCCGGCGCGGCTGGCGGCCAGGGAGGCGGTGGCCAACGCCTTTCGCGCCGCCCTGATCCCGTCGATCAACGCCATGGCGGCGATGGGAATCGTCTTCCTGCCGGGAATGATGACCGGCCAGATCCTCTCCGGCACCGAACCGATCCTCGCCGTCCGCTACCAGATCGCGATCATGTGCGTGATCACCGGCAGCGTGGCGGCGACCGCGTTTCTGATCCTGCTCTTCGGTGGCCGCAGCTACTTCACTCCCGAGCACCAGCTGCGCGAGGAATCACCGCCCGCCAGGGGTTGAACGGGGTCTCCCGTCCCCCGGCACGAATAGCCCGCCGGTAGCTCTCCCGGCGGGTCTGGCGAACTGAAAAGCACGGGAACGGCTCAAGCCTCCGCCTGCTCCCGGTAGAGATGGACGTCCCGCTGCGGGAAGGGGATGGAGATCCCCTCGGCGTCGAAACGCAGCTTGACCTTCTCCAGGGTGTCGAAATAGACGTCCCAGTAGTCGCCGACGGTGACCCAGGGGCGCACGGCGAAGTTGACACTCGATTCCCCCAGCTCCAGCACCGCCACCGTCGGTGCCGGTTCGGACAGCACCCGTGGATCCTCGGCGAGCAGTCCCTGCAGCACCTCCTTGACCTTGCGGATATCGTCCTGGTAGCCGACGCCGACCACCAGGTCAAGGCGCCGGGTCCCCTTTTTCGAGTAGTTGATGATGTTGTCCCCCATCAGCTTGCCGTTGGGGATGAAGACCGTCTTGTTGTCGCCGGTCCGAAGCTGGGTGGTGAAGATGTGCAGTTCCTCGACCACCCCGATGATGCCGGCCCCCTCGATGACGTCGGCGACCCGGAAGGGGTGGAAAACCAGGATCATCACCCCGGCGGCGAAGTTGGACAGGGAACTCTGCAGCGCCAGGCCGACGGCCAGGCCGGCGGCGCCGATGACGGCGATCAGCGAGGTGGTCTGCACCCCGAGCTGGCCGAGCGCGGCGATTACCACGAAGGTCACCAGAGCGGCGTGCAGCAGGTTGCTGCCGAAGATCACCAGGGTCGGATCGATGCTGCGCCGCTCCAGCACCCGGCGGGTCAGGGAAGTCAGGAGCCGGGCCAGCCAGAGGCCGCCAACCAGGATGACGAGGGTGCCGAGGAGCTTCGGACCGTAGGTGAGCGCCCACGTGGTTGCTTGTTCCATGACAATCTCCTTTGGGTGACGGGATCGGGTCTTGGGATTTTACCAGAAATCGGTGGGATGGCTGGCGCCGGGGACCCGGCCGCCGACGCGGGGAGTCAACGATGGAGATGAAGCGTCTGGAAATCTTCTGCCGGGTGGTCGAGTTGAAAAGCTTTACCCGCGCCGCCGAGGCCAGTCTGTTGACCCAGCCCACGGTCAGCGAAAACATCCGCCTTCTCGAAGAAGCGGTGGACGAGCGCCTGCTCGACCGGCTCGGCCGCGAAGTTCTGCCGACCCCCGCCGGCGACATCCTCTACCGTTATGCCCGGGGTATCCTCCAGTTGCGCGACGAGGCCCGGCAGGCGCTGGCCGAATACCGCGGGCGGCTCTGCGGGGAACTGCTGATCGGCGCCAGCACCATCCCCGGCACCTACCTGCTGCCGCCGCTGCTCGCCGCCTTCCGCGCCGCCCACCCGCAGGTTCATCCCATCCTGAAGATCTCCGGCAGCGGCCAGGTCATCGCTGCGCTTCTCGAGGGGGAGTTGAGCATCGGCCTGGTCGGGGCGGAGGTTTGCGACGGGCGCCTGGAGAGCCGCAGACTGCCGGGAGACGAACTGCTGCTGGTGGTTCCTCCCGGCCATCCCTGGTGGACCAGAAAAGAGATCGCCGCTCCGGAGCTTGCGAACCAGCCCTTCATCCTCCGCGAGCGGGGGTCCGGGACCCGCCAGGTCATGGCTGCGGCTCTGCGGGGCCAGGGATTGGAACTCGATGGACTCGACGTCCGCGCCGAAATGGGGAGCAGCGAGGCGGTGCGTCAGGCCGTGCGGGCCGGCCTGGGTATCGCCATCCTATCTTCCCTGGCGGTGGCCGAGGATATCGCCAGGGGCGTTCTCAAGCGCCTGCCGATTGCCGGCATTCGCATGCAGCGTCCCTTTTTTCTGGTCCACCGCCGCGGCCGCCAGCTTTCTCCGCTGGCGACAGCGTTTTGCGACCACCTGCGGGCTGGCGACTAGCCCCGGAGCCGGCGCCGCCGCGTGCGGCGCTACAGCGGCAGGCCGAGGCGCTTGATCTTCTCCACCAGGGTCGTGCGGTTGATGCCGAGCAGCGCCGCGGCCCGGGCTTTGACGCCGTCGGCGAGAGCCATCGCTTCGCCGATCATACCGCTTTCGATCTGGGCGATGATGGCCGGCATGTCGACACCGCTCTCTCCCACCCTGGGCAAGGCCGGGCCGACGTCGGCCGGGTGAGCACCGGCAATGTTCGGCGGCAGGTCCTGTCGTTCGATGCGTTCGCCATCGGTCAGGGTGACCGAGCGCTCGATGACGTTCTCCATTTCGCGCACGTTTCCCGGCCAGGCGTAGTTCTCCAGGGCCTGCATCGCCTCCGGGGAGAGGGACATCAGCGGTCGGTTCAACTCGCGACAGGTCTTCTGGAGGAAATAACGGGCCAGCAGCGGCACGTCCTCGCAGCGCTCGCGCAACGGCGGCAGGACAATGGGGATGACGTTGAGACGGTAATACAGATCCTCGCGAAACTTCCCGCGCTTCACCTCATCCTCGATATTTGCGTTGGTGGCGGAGATCACCCTGACGTTGAGCTTGATCTTGCGGCTGGAGCCGACCCGTTCCAGTTCCTGCTCCTGGAGCACGCGCAGCAGCTTCATCTGCAGATGCATCGGCATGGTGCCGATTTCGTCGAGGAAGATGGTGCCGTTGTTGGCGACCTCGAACTTTCCCGGCTTTTCGGCCACCGCCCCGGTGAAGGCGCCGCGGACGTGGCCGAAGAGCTCGCTCTCGAGCAGCTCGGCGGGGATCGCGCCGCAGTTGATGGCGACGAAGGGCTTGTCCTTGCGGCTGCCGTTGAAGTGAATCGCCTTGGCGACCAGTTCCTTGCCCGTCCCCGACTCGCCGAGGATGAGGATCGTCGAGTCGGTGTTGAGCACCCGTTCCATGCGCGCGAAGACCTGCTGCATGGCCAGACTGTGGCCGATGATCTGGTCGAACTTGTACTTGCCGCGCAACTGCTGGCGCAGATAGAGGTTCTCGGCCACCAACCGGCTCTTCTCTACCGCCTTGGCGACCTGGATCTTCAGCTTCTCGAAGTTGAAGGGCTTGGTGATGTAGTCGAAGGCCCCTTCCTTCATCGCCTCGACGGCCGATTCGGCGCTGGCGTTGCCGGTGATCAGGATGACGTTGGTGTAGGGGGAGTGTTCCTTGACCGACTTGAGGATGTCGATGCCGCTGGCCCCGGGGAGGAAGAGGTCGGTGATCACCACCTCGAAGGAATGCTTTTCGAGGATTTCCAGCGCTTCCTCGCCGCTGGCCGCCGTTTCCAGGCGGTAGCCGGTATTGCCGAGGAGCAACGACAGCGCTTCCCGGTTGTGGGGTTCGTCATCGATGAGCAGGATCTGCGACGCATGTTTCACGGTCTCCTCCTCCAGCAACGGCGTCATTGATTTGACGGAGCTAGGCTAGCACGGCCGGGAACTTGGCGCAAGTCCCCGGCCGGAGGCGTTTCCGGCCCATGATGGGGGCGGCGCGGCGAGCTGATTGACAGGGACATGGGGATTGCTACACTTGGGCCATGAAAATGCCGATAAAATTAGTGATTCTGATTCTTTTGACGCTTTCTTCCGCTCCCTTCGCAGCTGCCGGCGGATCTCCGGAGACCGCGCCGCCGCGGATTGCCAAGGTGCGCATTGCCGGGGTCATCAATCCGGTGGTCGCCGACTTCATCGCGGAGCGCCTCGCCGCCGCCAACCGGGACGGGTCCGCGGCCTTTCTCCTCCAACTCGACACCCCGGGGGGCCTCGACAGCGCGATGCGGCAGATCATCCAGGCGCAGCTCGCCTCCGTCATCCCGGTCATCGTCTACGTCGCCCCGGGGGGAGCAAGGGCCGCCTCCGCCGGAGCACTGATCACCCTCGCCGCCGACTTTGCGGCGATGGCGCCGGGGACCAATATCGGTGCCGCCCATCCGGTCTCCATCGGTCCCGGGGGGGGTGACGGCGACAAGACCATGACGACCAAGGTGGTCAACGACGCCGTCGCCTTCGCCCGCAGCATCGCCGCCCGCCGCGGGCGTAACGTCGAATGGGCGGAGCAGGTGGTGCGCAAGAGCGTTTCGATTCCCGCCAATGAAGCGGTCGCCCAAGGGGTGGTCGACCTGGTCGCCCCCGATGAAGCGACCCTCCTGCTGCGCCTCGACGGCCGCAGCTACCAGCGCGATGAGAAGACCCTGGTGCTCCACAGCAAGGGGGCGCAGGTGGAGACCTTCGCCATGGGCTGGCGGCGGCAGATCCTCGACACCCTGAGCAATCCCACCGTCGCCTACCTGCTGATGATGCTCGGTATCCTCGGCATCTTTTTCGAAATCTCCCAGCCCGGCGTGATCCTCCCCGGAGCGATCGGAGCCATCGCCATCCTCCTCGCACTTTTTGCCTTTCAGGCGCTGCCGATCAACTATGTCGGGGTGCTGCTGATCCTCCTCGCTCTGGTCCTTTTCATCCTCGAAATCAAGATCACCTCTTACGGCATGCTCACCGTCGGCGGGGTGGTGGCGCTCGCCCTCGGCTCGCTGATGCTGATCGACAGCTCCGCCCCCTACCTGCAGATCTCGCGGGCGGTGATCGCCGCCACCGTGATGGTCAGCAGCAGTTTCTTTATCCTGGTCGCCGGTTTCGTGGTGCGCACCCACCGGCGGCGGTTCGTTTCCGGGCGCGAGGGACTGGTCGGCGAGCGCGGGACGGCCGTTGAAGGATTCCCCGGCAACGGTCGCGTTTTCGTCCACGGCGAGTATTGGGACGCCCAGTGCCCCGAGGCAGTGGCGGCCGGGGAAGAGATCGAGGTGGTGAGCCTGGAGGAGGGAATGCGCTTGGTGGTTAAGCGCGCCGAGGGCGTGCCGCCCCCCAGTGAAGTGCAACCTTAACCCGAATTTTACGGAGGCTGAAATGGTGCCTGTCGGTCTGGTCGGCTGGGTCGTCGTGGTCGCCCTGGTGGCGATGATTCTGTTCAACGCGATCAAGGTCCTGATGGAATACGAGCGCGGGGTGGTCTTTCGCATGGGCCGGTTTTCCGGGGTCAAGGGCCCGGGGCTGCGACTGATCATCCCGGTCGTCGACAAACTGGTCAAGGTCAGCCTGCGCACCGTGGCCATGGACGTGCCGCCCCAGGACGTCATCACCAAGGACAACGTCTCGGTGAAGGTCA
The DNA here is from genome assembly GCA_963763205.1 of uncultured delta proteobacterium. GTDB lineage: Bacteria > Desulfobacterota > Desulfuromonadia > Desulfuromonadales > DDH964 > DDH964. The sequence goes on from CAVXNQ010000001.1 coordinate 71,428, forward strand.
ACGCCGTCCTCTACTTCCGGGTGCTGGCGCCGGAAAAGGCATTGATCGAGGTCGAGAACTACCTTTACGCCACCAGCCAGCTGGCCCAGACCTCGCTGCGCAGCGTGCTCGGCCAGCATGAAATGGACGAACTCCTCTCCCACCGCGACCGCATTAACCAGAATCTGCAGCAGATCCTCGACCGCCAGACCGACCCCTGGGGGGTGAAGGTCTCCAACGTCGAGATCAAGCATGTCGACCTGCCGGCGGAAATGCAGCGGGCGATGGCCCGCCAGGCCGAGGCGGAACGGGAGCGGCGTTCCAAGGTGATCCACGCCGAAGGGGAGTTCCAGGCCTCGCAGAAACTGGCCGATGCCGCCAAGGTCATCTCCACCGAAGTCGGGGCGCTCCAGCTGCGGTTTCTGCAGACGCTGACCGAAATCTCAGCGGAAAAGAATTCGACGATCATTTTTCCGATCCCCATCGACCTGATCAAGCCGTTTTTGGGTCGTGACAAACCGGCGGGCGGAGAGTGAGGTTTCCCGGCCTGCAGGATTCTCCTCCTGCCATGAATTTTCCCCGTTGCGGGCGTGGAAAGCGGGGATTTCGAGATATCGAATTTATTGTGAATCAGAGTATTTTTTCCCCTGTAATTTCGCCATCTTATAATTTAAAACAATATTATATCTTGACAGTGCGAAACGGCTTTGGTTAGATGTGCCCCTCTAAAAATATGCGTAAGTGTTTATAATTGCTAAAAAATTTAATTACCGCTAAAACTTTATCGTCAGTTCATTTGTTTGTTTTTTATTAAAAACGCCATAAGGGGAACGACTCTGGAGGAGGTTTGATGGAGGTCAGGAAGTTCAAGAAGATCATGGCAGCAAACCGCGGCGAGATCGCGATTCGCATCTTCCGCGCCTGCACCGAGCTGGGGATCAGTACCGTGGCGATCTACTCGGAGCAGGACCGGCTCTCGCTGCACCGCTACAAGGCCGACGAGGCCTACCTGATCGGCAAGGGGAAAGGGCCGATCGATGCCTACCTCTCCATCGACGAGATCATCGACCTGGCGCGCAGAAAGGACGTCGACGCCATCCACCCCGGCTACGGCTTCCTCTCGGAGAACGCCGAGTTCGCCGAGGCCTGCGACCGGGCCGGGATCGCCTTCATCGGCCCGACGGCGGAAATCATGCGCAGTCTCGGCGACAAGGTGGCCGGTCGCGAGGTAGCGGTGGCGGCCGGGGTGCCGGTGGTGCCTGGGACGCCCAAGCCGATCACCACCGAAGAGGAGGCCCTGATCTTCGCCAAGGAGGCCGGCTATCCGATCATCGTCAAGGCCTCGGCCGGCGGCGGCGGGCGCGGCATGCGTGTGGCGCGCAACCAGAAGGAGCTCCTCGAAGGGCTGAAGAGCGCCGCCTCCGAAGCCCAGGCGGCCTTTGGCAACGCGGCGATCTTTCTCGAGAAGTACATTGAAAACCCGAAGCACGTCGAAGTCCAGGTGCTCGGCGACCAACACGGCAATCTCGTGCATTTCTACGAGCGCGACTGCTCCATCCAGCGTCGCCATCAGAAGGTCATCGAGATCGCCCCATCCCTCTACCTCACCGCCAAAAAGCGCCAGGAGCTGTGCGATTACGCCCTGAAGAATCGCCGGTGCGGTCAACTACCGCAACGCCGGGACCATCGAGTTTCTGCTGGACCAGGAGGGGAACTTCTATTTCATCGAGGTCAACCCGCGCATCCAGGTCGAGCACACCGTCACCGAGCTGGTGACCATGCGCAACCTGGTGCAGGCGCAGATCCGCATCGCCGAGGGGCACCGACTCGCCGATCCGGAGATCGGCATCAAGAGCCAGAAGGACATCGAGCTGCGCGGCTTCGCCATCCAGTGCCGGGTAACCACCGAGGACCCGTCCAACAATTTTGCCCCCGACTTCGGCACCATCAAGGCCTATCGCACCGCCGCCGGCTTCGGCGTCCGCCTGGATGCGGCGGCCGGCTACGCCGGGGCGACCATCACCCCCCATTACGATTCGCTGCTGGTGAAGATCTCCACCTGGGGACTGACCTTCAAGGACGCGGCGCGCACCATGGACCGGGCCCTGCAGGAGTTCCGCATCCGCGGGGTGAAGACCAATATCGGCTTTCTCGAAAAGGTCATCACCCACCCGGTCTTCCTGGAAGGGAAGTGCGACACCTCCTTCCTCGACACCCATCCCGAGGTCTTCAAGCTGCCGGTGAAGAAGGACCGCGCCAACAAGATTCTCTCCTTCCTCGGCCACACCACGGTCAACGGCTATCCGGGGATCAAGAAGGAGCGGGCGCTGCGCTTCACGCGACCTGCGCGAACCGACCGTACCGGAGATCCCCTACGGCCAGCAGCTGCCGCGCGGCACCCGCGACATCCTGCGTGAGAAGGGGCCGGAAGGGCTGGCCAAATGGGCGCGCAAGAACAAACAGCTGCTGATCACCGACACCACCATGCGCGACGCCCACCAGTCGCTGATGGCGACCCGCTTCCGCACCTTCGACCTCGACCGCATCGCCGAGGCGACCGCGCACCTGGGCGGCGGGCTCTTCTCGCTGGAGATGTGGGGTGGTGCGACCTTCGACGTCTCGATGCGCTTTCTGCGCGAGGACCCCTGGGAGCGCCTCGACCGGCTGCGGGCGAAGATTCCCAACATCCTTTTCCAGATGCTGCTGCGCGGCTCCAACGCCGTCGGCTACACCAACTATCCCGACAACGTCGTCCAGGAGTTCGTCGCCAAGGCGGCGCAGGGCGGCATCGATGTCTTCCGGGTCTTCGACTCGCTCAACTGGACCAAGGGGATGCAGGTCGCCATGGACGCGGTGCGCAAGAACGGCGTCATTTGCGAGGCGGCGATGTGCTATACCGGGGACATCCTCGATCCCAAGCGCGACAAGTACCCTCTTAGCTACTACGTCAACCTGGCGAAGGAGCTGGAGAAGATGGGCGCCCATATCCTGGCCATCAAGGACATGGCCGGGCTGCTGAAACCCTTCGCCGCCGAGAAACTGGTCAAGGCGTTAAAGAGCGAGATCGGCATCCCGATCCACCTGCACACCCACGATACCTCCAGCAACGGCGGGGCAATGCTGATGATGGCCGCCCAGGCCGGCTGCGACATCGTCGACGCGGCCCTCTCCTCGGTCTCGGGGCTGACCGCCCAGCCGAACCTGAATGCCCTGCTCGCCGCCCTGGAGGGGACGATCTGGGACCCGCAGCTCGACCAGGAGGGACTGCAGCAACTGGCCAACTACTGGGAGACGGTGCGCACCTACTACGCCCCCTTCGAGTCGGAACTGCGAAGCGGCACCGCCCAGGTCTACTACCATGAGATCCCCGGCGGCCAGTACTCCAACTACAAGCCGCAGGTCGAAGGGCTGGGACTCGGCCACCGCTGGGAGGAGTGCAAGGAGATGTACCGCAAGGTCAACGACATGTTCGGCGACCTGGTGAAGGTTACCCCTTCTTCGAAAATCGTCGGCGACATGGCGATGTTCATGGTGCAGAACAACCTGCAGCCCGAGGATGTCTTCGCCCGCGGCGCCGAGCTGACCTTCCCGCAGGGGGTGGTCGACTTCTTCAAGGGGATGATCGGCCAGCCCTACGGCGGCTTCCCGGAAAAGCTGCAGAAGATCATCCTGAAAGGGGAGCAGCCGCTCACCTGCCGCCCGGGCGAACTTCTGGAACCGGTCGATTTCGCCGCCAAACAGGCGGAGCTGGAGAAAAAGCTCGGCCACGCCGTCAAGGAGCGCGACGTCCTCTCCGCGGTCCTCTACCCGGGCGTCTACGAGGAGTTCGACCGCCACCGCCAGGAATACAGCGACACCTCCTTCATGCCGACTCCGGTCTTCTTCTACGGCCTGGAGGTGGGTGACGAGGTGACTATCGAGATCGAGGCCGGCAAGACCCTGATCGTCAAGCTCAACGCCATCGGCCGGGTCCACGAGAACGGCACCCGCAACATCTACTTCGAACTCAACGGCGAACCGCGCCAGGTGATCGTCAAGGACCTCGCGGTGGAGACCGAGGAGGTCAGCCACGTCAAGGCCGACCCGGAAGATGCCAAGCAGATCGGCGCGCCGATGCCCGGCAAGATCTTCAAGCTGCTGGTCGCGGTCGGCGACGAGGTCAAGGAAGGGGACACCCTTCTTTCCACCGAGGCGATGAAGATGGAGACCAACATCAAGGCCAGGAAGGACGGCAAAGTGAAGGAACTCCTTTTCAAAGAGGGGGACCAGGTGCAGCAGGGGGACCTGCTGGCGGTCCTCGAATAGACAGGTCTGGCGCAATTTGACATTCCGGGGCCGGCAATCTTGCCGGCCCCTTTTTGCGGCCGGCCTGGCCGAAGGGACAGGGGGCTGCGCCCGGACCCTCCGTGCCTTGCCTGCTGCCACAGTGCAAATTGTCGTAATCATGATATCGTCCCAAAAGTGAATGGGACCTGAAAACTGCAGGAGACAAAAAGCCCCGGTTCTGGTCCGGATTTTTGTCCCTCCTTTAAATTAGCTTAAGCGCCTGGCACCCAGGAAGAACAACCATGATCCTGGCAGGAAACAGCGAAATCAGGTCCCGGTTGGCTGTCGCGGCGGTTGCTGCGCTTGGCTCAGTTCGGGGGGTAATGATGCGTGGCGTCCATTGGTTGCCGGGGCTGTGCCTGGCGCTGCTGCTGATCGGTTGTCAGGAACAAAGTAAGGCGCACCTGACCTTCGCCGTAGGCGGGGCCCCGGCTGAACTCGACGTGTGGGAGGAGCTCCTGCACCAGTTCACTGAGCAATCCGGCATCGCCGTGGAGATGCTGCGCCAGCCAACCGACTCGAACCAGCGTCGCCAGGGGCTGCTGATACCCCTCAAGGCCCGCCAGCCCGATCCCGACGTTTTTCTCATGGATGTTGTTTGGCTGGCCCAGTTCTCCGCCTCCGACTGGCTCCGTCCCCTCGACGAGTCCGCTGCGGCCCATTTTTTTCCGCGGGTGTTGGACTTGGTCGACCGCCATGACGGGCGGCTGGTGGCTCTGCCCGTCAATGTCGATGCCGGCCTCCTCTACTTTCGCACCGATCTGCTGCAGCGCTACGGCTTTTCCACACCGCCAGCCACATGGGAGGACCTTGCACGGCAGGCCAAAACCGTGCAACAGGGGGAACGCGCCAAACATCCCGGTTTCTGGGGTTACGTCTGGCAGGGGGCGGAATACGAAGGGTTGATCTGCGACTACCTGGAAGTGGCTGCCTCCAACGGCGGCGGGCTGGCCGAAAAGGGACGCTTGGTCCTCGATCGTCCCGGCAACCGCACGGCCCTGACCCTGTTGTCCGGGTTCATCCACCAGGCTTCGATCTCGCCGCCCAACACCTATACCCAGATGAAGGAGGAACAGGTTCGCGAGATCTTCCAGAGTGGCCGGGCCCTCTTCGAGCGGAACTGGCCCTACGCCTGGCCCCTGCACCAGGCCGAAGGTTCGCCGGTGGCGGGCAGGACCGGCATCGCGCCGCTTCCCCACGCCCCGGGTGAATCCTCGGCAGCCACCCTGGGGGGCTGGCATGTCGGCATCTCGCGCTACAGCGACGCACCGGAGCAGGCCCAGGCACTGGTGCGTTTCATTACCTCCTTTGCAGTGCAGAAACAGATGGCCCTGCGCCTGGGCTGGAATCCGGGTCGAACCGACGTTTACGCCGACCCGGAGGTCCTTGCCGCGCTTCCCTACCTGGAGCAGTTGCGGGGGATCTTCGCCCATGCCGTGGCCCGGCCGGTCCTTCCTTACTACACCCAGGTCTCGCAGGTTATGCAGCGCCACCTGAACGCGGCGCTGGCCGGCTGGGTCGCGCCGGAGCAGGCGCTCAAGCAGGCCCAGGCGGAGATCGACGCGCTCACGGTCCGCTATCACCCGCACCAGCCCGGGAGGTTGCCGTGAAATTCGAGCGCGAAGGCAGGACCGGCCTCCTCTTTCTGTTGCCGCTGCTGCTGACGGTTCTGCTCTTCATCGCCGTACCGGTGGCGGGCACCATCTACGACAGCTTCTTCCGCGATGTGACCTTTCTCCCCCAGCAATTCCTGGGGTTGGAGAACTACCGGGTGCTGCTCGTCGACCATGTCTTCTTCCAGTCGCTGGGCTTCACCCTGCTCTTTGCCCTCGCCTCGGTGCCGCTTGAGGTGGTGATGGGGCTTCTGTTTGCCCTGATTCTCAACCGCCCCCTGCCAGTTCGCGGCTTGCTGCGGGCCGCTATCCTCGTTCCTTGGGCGATCCCGGCGGCCGTCTCCGGCCGGGTCTTCGAGCTGATCTACAACTTCAGCTACGGCCTCGCCAACTACCTGGTGCTGGCCTTCGGCCTGAGCGATCAGCCGGTGAACTGGCTCGGTACCAGCTACGGTGCCTTCGCCGCCCTGGTCTTCGCCGACGCCTGGCGAACCACCCCCTTCGTAGCGATCATCCTCCTTGCCGGTCTGGTGGTCCTCCCGGAAGACCTCTACCGCCAGGCAACCATCGATGGTGCCGGCAGCCTGCAGCAGTTTTTACGCGTCACCCTGCCGCTGCTCAAACCGGTGTTGATCGTGGCCTTGCTGTTTCGCACCATCGACGCCCTGCGTATCTTCGATGTCATCTACGTCATCACCGCCGGCGGACCAGGCGGCAGCACCAACGCCCTGTCCCTCTACAGTTACCAATACTTCCTCTCCGGGGATTTCGGCTACGGCGCGACTATTTCGGTGGTCCTCTTTGCCATCGCCCTTCTCCTCGCCATCCTTTACGTGCGGGTGAGTGGCTTCGGGAAGGAACCGACATGAGGACCTCCGCCCTCAAGTCCCTGCTGACCCTGGGAGGGGTCCTTTTTCTGTTGCTCTTCTGCCTGTTCCCCTTCGGCTACATGGTGCTGACCGGTCTCGCCGAACGGCCCGATTTTTTACGCCGGCAGCAGAGGCTGAGCTTCACTCTCGACCATTTCCGGGACATCCTTACCACGCCATCGCTGCACTTTCTCGACTACCTGCGCAACAGTCTGGTGGTCTCTTTTGTCAGCGCCGCCTGTGCGGTGGCGATCGCTGCCCTGGCGGCTTATGCCCTGACCCGGTTGCGCATCCCCGGCAAGAGGCCGCTCCTCTTCGGCATTCTCGCCATCTCGCTCTTTCCGCAGGTGAGCCTGGTCAGCTATCTCTTCAAGCTGATGATCGGCCTCGGCTGGATCAACACCTACCCGGCTCTGATTTTTCCCTACATCGCCTGGACTCTTCCCCTCACTTTGTGGATCCTGGTGAGCTACTTCGCCCAGATTCCCCTCGACCTCGACCGGGCGGCCCGGGTCGACGGCTGCTCGTTGCTGCAGATCCTGCGACGGGTGATCCTGCCGGTGGCCGCGCCGGGGATCTTCTCCACCTTTTTGCTCGCCTTCATCTTCGCCTTCAACGAGTTTCTCTTTGCCCTGATGCTGACCACCGACTACCAGGCCCGTACCATCCCGGTGGGAATCGCCCTTTTCCAGGGACTTCACGGAGAGATTCCCTGGGGGCTGATCATGGCTGCGTCAGTCTTCACCACCCTGCCGGTAGTGGCGGTGGCGCTCTTCTTCCAGCGCCGTATCGTGCAGGGGCTGACCCGGGGGGCGGTGAAGGGATGAGACTCGAACTGAGACAACTCGGGAAACACTTTGTTACGCGCCATGGCAGGGTCGACGCCCTCACCGGCATCGATCTGACCATCGAGGACGGTGAATTCTTCGTCCTGCTCGGTCCTTCCGGGTGTGGTAAGTCGACCCTGCTCAACCTGCTGGCCGGCCTGGAGCGCCCCACCAGCGGGGAGCTCCGCTTCGCCGGGGAGGTCGTCGCTGCCGCCGGTTACAGGGCCTGGCGTTCCCCACCGGAGCGGGACGTGGCCATGGTCTTCCAGAGCTACGCCCTCTACCCCCACCTCAGCGTTTACGGAAACATCGCCTTCCCCCTGGAAGTGGGAAGGAAAACCTCAAAAACGGGGATTGATGCAGCGGTGCGGACGATTGCCGATACGCTGCAGATCGAGGAACTCCTCCCGGCGCGTCCGGCCGAGCTTTCCGGGGGGCAGCGGCAGCGGGTGGCCATCGCTCGCGCCCTGGTGCGCAAGCCCCGGCTCTTCCTGCTTGACGAGCCACTCTCCAATCTCGATGCCCAGCTGCGGGCCGAAACCCGGGTAGAACTCAAACGCCTGCAGCAGGAGTTGGGAGTAACCACGGTCTACGTCACCCACGACCAAGTGGAGGCGATGACCCTAGGCCAGCGCATCGCCGTCCTGCGCCAGGGGCGCCTCGAACAGGTCGGCGATGCCCAGGAGCTCTACTGGCGCCCGGCCAACCCCTTCGTCGGCCGATTCGTCGGGGCGCCGCAGATGAATCTGCTTAAAGCACATTGGCGGCGGGATGGGGATGCCGTTCGGCTGAACCTGGGTGGGCAGGAACTGGTATTGACCGGAATGGACACCACGCTTTTTGTCGATCGGCAGGCGGGACCGTGCCTCGCCGGCTGGCGCCCCGAGCACCTGCATCTGGAAGCGGAGGGGAAAGGGCCGGTTTTGGTCGGCAGGGCCGGGCTCAGTGAGCCGTTGGGCCGGGAATACCTGGTTCATGTCAATCTGGATGGGGCCGAATTGACGGTCCTTGAGGATGGCCGGCCTCCTGCCGCTGGAGAAACGGTGCGGATCTGGCCGGAGCCGGAACGTTTGCACCTCTTCGCGCTGCCCTGAAGGCAGGCCGGAAGCAAGGGGCGAGCCGCTTTGGGTCAGTCGCCCCGGCATCATCTCGCAATGCTTGACACGGGGTTGACTATAGACTTAATCTCCCCGGTAATACCAATTAAAGGCCTGACCCTTCCGCCTGGGAGGAACAAACCGTCAATCACCTTTCGCGGCTGCCGGTTTGGCCACCTGCACTTTCCATGATAATGGGGCGAACCGCCCCCCATCCCCGGAGTTGGACATGTTCAGTTGGATAACCCGCCGTATCTCCCTGAAAATCGTTTTCGCCCTGGTCATCGTCCTGACTCTGATCATGACGGCCGCGACCTTCGTTCTGGCGCGGCGCCAGGCCGAAACTCTGCGTGCGAACCTGCTGGGCAAGGCGAAGATTCTCGCCCTGACCGGCGCCAAGGGGATGGAGGGAACCCTTGATGAGGCCATCGACAGTGGCCGCCTCACCGAGGCGCAGCTTTTCGATGTGAACTATGTCCCCATTCCCGGCACCGACCCGCCCAAGTACCATACCGCCTACGACTCCTTTCTCGATCAACGGATTGCCGGGGAAGAAGACGCCTTCCTTGAGGACGGCAGCCTGGTCTATGCCGTGCTGGTCGACCGTAACGGTTACCTTCCCACCCACAATGCCCGCTACGCCAAACCGTTGACCGGCGATCGGCAGCAGGACAAGGTCGGCAACCGGACCAAGCGGTTCTTCAACAATCCGGTCGAACTGGCCGCCGCCCGGAACCGCGAAGGAGTGCTGGTGCAGGTTTACCAGCGCGACACCGGCGAAACTCTGTGGGATTTGTCGGCGCCGGTATCCGTCAAGGGGAAACCCTGGGGGGCTTTCCGCGTCGGCGTCTCGATCGGCCAAACCGAGATGGCCATCGCCGGGTTGCGCAACTCGGTGGCCACGGCGATGCTGCTGGTCCTGGTAATCGCTTCACTGACCATCTATATCGTCGTGGTGCGTCTGACCCGGCCGTTGCAGGAACTGACGACGTTGGCGGAACGGGTTGCGGAGGAGCAACTTGAGGAGACGATCGCGGTGCGTTCCGGCGACGAGATTGGCAAATTGGCGGCGGCGTTCAACAAGATGACCCAAGTGATCTTGAAAAATCTGAAGGGTGAGATTGAACGCAGCAGCCATCTGATCGCCGGCGTCAAGGAGGCCATTCAGCAGATCTCCAGCAGCGCCAACGAGTTGATGGCCATCTCGACGCAGCAATCCGCGGGGGCGACACAGCAATCCGCCGCGGTCCAGGAGGCGACGACGACCTCCGAAGAAATTGCCGTGACGGCGAAGCAGGTGGCGGGGAACGCCCTGCAGGTGGAGACCCAGGCCCGGCAGACCCATGCTGCCTGTGGCAGCGGAATCGAGGCGGTTAACGACGCCGTCAGCGGAATGGGCGCCCTCAAGGGGCAGGTGCAGTCGGTGGCCGCGGCGATGGTCCAGCTTGGCGAAAACTCACAGAAGATCGGCGGTATTGTCGACATCATCGATGAGATCTCCGATCAGACCAACCTGTTGGCGCTCAACGCCGCCATCGAGGCGGCCGGGGCCGGGGAGGCGGGCAAGCGCTTCTCGATCGTGGCCGGTGAAGTCAAACGTCTGGCGGAGCGGACGGTGCTCGCCACGCGGCAGATCAAGGAGCTGATCGAGGAGATTCAGAAGGCGACCAACAGCACGATCATTCTCTCCGAAGAGGGGACCAAGGGGGTGGACGCGGCCAATGTCCTCGTATCCCGGGTGTCGACAGCGCTTGCCAACATTATTGCCATGGTTCAGGAGACGATGTCGGCGGCCCAGGAGATCAAGCTCTCGACCCAGCAACAAATGACGGCGAGCGAGCAGATGGCCGAGACCGTGGTCGAGGTGCGGGACGTTGCACATCAGGTGGCGGCCGGCGCCGAGGAAACTGCCCAGGCGATCGCCGAGCTGACCACCCTGGCGGAAAACCTGCGTGACCAGCTAGAGCAGGGGCTGCAGGAGAAAGGACAGATGAAGGCGGCCGAGGGTGCCAGGATGATGGAGCGGATTCTTGCCGATACCGTCCGTAGCGGCCGCTTTAAGCTGGAGGAACTCTTCGACGAGAACTACGTGCCGATCCCGGGGACGGACCCGCCCAAATTCCACACCCGCTACGACACCTTCCTCGACGAGCGTATCACCAAGCTCCAGGACTCCCTCCTGGAGGACGTGCAGGTGGTTTACGCGGTCCTCGTCGACCGCAACGGCTACCTGCCGACCCACAACAGTCGTTACTGCAAGCCGTTGACCGGCAATCGGGAGAAGGATCTCGCCGGGAATCGCACCAAGCGCTTCTTCGACAGCCCGGTCGAACTGGCCGCGGCCCGCAATACCGAAGGGGTCCTGGTCCAGGTTTACCACCGCGACACCGGCGAGAAAATGTGGGACATCTCCGCTCCTGTGAGCATCGATGGCAGGCACTGGGGGGCGTTCCGCATCGGTTACTGCATGTAATTCATGGAGCGATGCCACGAGACCCGGTTGCGGAAAGGCACTGCAACCGGGAGGAACGCAGGCGGGGCGTTGCTTAACACCCTGACCAATGGGATATCGCCCCGCTTTGCCGGGGGATAATCACTTCCTAAAAATCGACTCGAACATCCCAAGGTGGGCACCATATCCAGGCCAGTCGGGTCGGTCAGTGGATCGCCAGAGGTCGCCGGCTGTTGTACGGGCAGACCCGGGGGCCGATCCAGCCCTGACGGAGATAGCCGGTCATTTCATCCGCCGATACGGGCGGCGAGAAGTAGAAGCCCTGCATCTCCCGACAGTGCCGAGCCAGCAGGAAATCGAGCTGACTGCGTTTTTCCACGCCCTCGGCGATGACGTCCAGCTTGAGACTGGCGGCCATGACCAGAATGGCCTGGATGATTGCCATGTCTTCGGCGTTGTCGGGCACCGCCTTGATGAACTCCTGGGCGACCTTGACCCGGTCGAAGGGGAAGTGCTTGAGATAGGTGAGCGAGGAGTAGCCGGTACCGAAATCGTCGATGGAGAGATGGATGTTGCGCACCTTGAGGTCGGTCAGGGTGGCGATGGACTCATGGATATTCTCCATGATCACGCTTTCGGTCATTTCGATTTCCAGACAGTGCGCAGGCAGTCCGGTCTCGGCCAGGATCGCCTCGACCATCTCGATAAAATCATAGCGCCGGAATTGTTTGGCGGAAATATTGACGGCGATGCGCACCGGCGGGAAGCCGGAGCGCTGCCAGGCGCGCGCCTGCCGGCAGGCGGAGCGCAGGACCCATTCGCCGAGGGGATAGATCAGGCCAGTTTCCTCGGCAACCGGGATGAATCTGGCCGGCGGTATGACCCCCTCATCCGGGTCGCGCCAGCGTACCAGGGCCTCGAAGCCGGTCACCCTGCAGTTGCGAAGATCGAGTTGCGGCTGGTACTCGAGAAACAGCTCCCCCGCCTTCAAGGCATTGCGCAGGCTGTTTTCCAGGCGCAGTTTTTCCGTGACCCGGGCATTCATCTGCGCGGAAAAGAACTGGAAGGTGTTGCGCCCCTGCTCTTTGGCCGCGTACATGGCGGTATCGGCATTGCTCAGCAGGCTGCCCGCGTCCCGGCCATCCAGGGGATAAAGGGCGATGCCGATGCTGGCGCTGTTGATCAACTCCACGCCGGCCAGATGGATGGGTCTGTTGAGCTCATTGAGAAAGCGCTGGGCAAAGTAGCTCGGTTCTTCATCGGAATCGAAGCCGTAGAGGAGCACAACAAATTCATCGCCGCCGTAGCGGGCTACCGTATCCGACCTGCGCACGCAACTCTGCAGACGCTCCGCCACCTTCTTCAGCAGGGTATCGCCGGCGGCGTGCCCGAGCGTGTCGTTGACCCATTTGAACCGATCGAGATCGACGAACATGACGCCGACTTTGTGCCCCTCGCGATCGGCCTGGGCCAGGGCATGCTGCAGCCGGTCCTCGAGCAGATAACGGTTGGGCTGCCCGGTCAGGGAGTCGTAATGCGCCAGACGCTGGACTTCCTGCTCGGCCTTTTTGTGTTCGGTGACATCGACGATACCAGCCATGCTGCAGAGGATGGTTCCGTCCGCGGCGCGTTCGGCGGTGGCCGAGATCAGAACGTCGATCACTTCCCCACTCTTCTTGACCATCTGGTAGGGAACGTCCCTTACCTTGCCAGTCTGGAAAAAGCGGGGCAGGGCGATCTCATCGGCGAAAACGCGGGAGGGTTCAGTGAAAAAATCGGTGAGGAGACGGCCGAGCACCTCTTCACGGCGGTAACCGAGGATCTCGAGCCAGAAATTGCTGACCGTCACCAGTCGACCGGATGGGTCGATGGAGTGCATCATCATCGGCGTGCGCAGATAGAGCGCCTGGTAGTTGAGTGGCGAATCCGGTGGGTCTGATCCTTGATCCCGCATACGGAGGCTTCCCTTCTCCGGCAACCCCTCTGGCCGAGAGTGGGTTGTGGATGAAAAACCTTTATAGCATGGCAACTTACCTTCATTTGACATGGAAAATAGAGGTTTGTCAACCGCTGCCGGAGGATTCTGGTTGGGCGGCCGCTGATTGGGGCCGGCAAGGGAGGGGAGGCAGTGCCAACACAGGAACTGGTCATCAAGCGGTCCTTTGAGGATCGTTTCAATGACTTGCTGAAAGCGGCGGATCCAGCGCCGGAGAGGGGCGGGTCAGCCGACCTCGTTGTACTCCCGCTCGCGGAACTCCACCCCCAGTTCCGCCGCCAGCCGACGGCAGGCAGCGATGTCGATCCCCGGCAGGGTGACGGCGCTGGCGGTGACCTCGGGGATGTAGCGGGGCGCTGCGCGCAGGAAATCGCAGACCGCCCGGTAGCCGGCATCGCCGAAACGGCTGCGGCACCAATGCTGGTAGGTTTCGGCATCGGGGGCGTTCAGCGACACGGAGATGGCGTCGACCAGCCCTTCCAGTTCCGGCAGGATGTTGCGGCCGTGGACCAGGTTGGCCTGGCCGTCGCTGTTGATGCGCACCTTGACCCCTTTGCTTTTCAGCCAGGCGGCGATCTCCTTGACCAACTCGAGGCGGATCAGCGGCTCGCCGTAGCCGCAGAAGACCACCTCGGCGAAGCGGGTCGGATCGCCGATGGCCTGCTTCACCTCGGCTGTGGAAGGTTCGTGCTCCAGGCGCAGGTGGTGACCCTTGACCGTGAAATCCTTGAATTTGGCACAGAAGGTACAGGCGTTGGTGCAGCGGTTGGTGATGTTGAGATAGAGGGAGTTGCGGATGGTGTAGGCGATGCGCGTGGTCTGGTCGACCTCGCCGATGCCAAACAGGGTGAAGGCATTGAGGGTCGTCACCCGCGCTACGTCGTCGAGAGTCAGTCCCTTGACCTGGGCGATCTTCGCCGCCGTCTCGCGTACCAGGGCCGGCTCGTTGCGTTTGCCGCGGGCTGACTGCGGGGCGAGGTATGGGCAGTCGGTCTCGACCAGCAGTCGGTCGACGGAGACGGCGCGCACGACGTCTCGCAATTCTTCGTTTTTCGGGTAGGTGACCGGCCCGGCGATGGAGAGATAGAAGCCGAATTCGAGGCAGGCTTTGGCCATCGCCACGTCCCCTGAGAAGCAGTGCAGCACCCCGCCGGCCTCGGCGGCGCCTTCGGTGCGCAGGGTGGCGAGAATCTCGTCATGGGCATCGCGGTCGTGGACGATCAGCGGCTTGCCGAGCTCGCGGGCGAGGCGAATCTGTGCGGCGAAGGCCTGGGCCTGCGCCGCGCGAGGAGCGCGGTCGCGATAGAAGTCGAGGCCGGTTTCGCCGATCGCCACTACTTTGGGGTGGGCGGCGAGCTCCCGCAGTTCTTCCAGGGCGGCGGCATCGACGCTGAGGGCGTCGTGGGGGTGGATGCCGACGGCGGCATAGATCTCCGCGTGGGCCTCGGCCAGCGCGACGCTGGCCCGGGAGGAGGCCAGGTCGCAGCCGACGGTGAGAATGCGGGAAACCCCGGCGGCGGCGGCGCGGGCGATGACCGCCGCGACCTCCCCCGCGAAGCGTTCGCCGTCGAGGTGGGCGTGGGTGTCGACTAAAGGATGGATGGCACTCATGGCATGCTCCAAACAGAACGGGGCGCCGTAGCACCCCGGTGCACTCCTGCCAACAGTTTAAATCAAAACCTGAAGTTTCGTCACCCAACACCGCGACGCGGCAACGCAAATCTTCATACTTGGTTCGGTTCTGGCGTTGCGTCGTAGCGGGCCTGCGTGAGGCAAGGTTTCTTCCCAGGTCTTCCTTATTCGGCTTCGATTCGGGGGAAGAGCGGCGCGGCCTTCTCCACCTGGGTGCCGGCGGTCAGCCCGCCCCAGCCGTCGCGGCCGGTGAGGGTCAAATCCTGCGGGTCGCCGCCGAGGATGGCGGCGATGCGGCCGGCCGTCTCGGGCATGAAGGGGCCGACCAGCAGCCCGATCAGGCGCACTGCCTCAAGGAGGTTGTACATTACCGTGCCGAGCCGCGGACGGTCCTCCTCCTTCTTGGCCAGCGCCCAGGGCGCGGTGTCGTCGATGTACTTGTTGGCGGCGCCGACCAGCTCCCAGATCGCCTGCAGCGCCTTGTTGAAGGCGAGGTCGTTCATCAGGGCGTCGACGTTACCCACCGCCTGCGGGAAGCGGGCGATGAAGGCCGAATCGACGGTATCGATGGCGCCGGCAGGGGGAAGGACGCCGTCGAAGTATTTGGCGAGCATCGCCGTCGAGCGGCTGACCAGGTTGCCGAGGTCGTTGGCCAGATCCGAGTTGATGCGGTGCACCAGGGCGCTGTGGGAGAAGTCGCCGTCAAGGCCGAAGGGGACCTCGCGCAACAGGAAGTAGCGGATGGCATCGACGCCATATTTGTCGACCAGCATGTTCGGTTCGACGACGTTGGCCAGGCTTTTGCTCATCTTTTGCCCTTCGACGGTCCACCAGCCGTGGGCGAAGACCTTCTTCGGCAGCGGCAGGCCGGCGGCGAGCAGGAAGGTCGGCCAGTAGACGGTGTGGAAGCGCAGGATGTCCTTGCCGATGACGTGGACGTCGACCGGCCAGAATTTGGCGTAGTTACCTTCCGGGTCGTCGGGGTAGCCCAGCGCCGTGATGTAGTTGGTCAGGGCGTCGAACCAGACGTAGATGACGTGTTTTTCGTTGCCCGGGACGGGGATTCCCCAGGAGAAGGTGGTGCGGGAGATGGAAAGGTCGCGCAGTCCCTCCTTGACGAAATTGACGATCTCGTTGCGGCGGCTGCGCGGCTGGATAAAGTCGGGGTTGGCCTCGATGTGGTCGAGCAGCGCCTGCTGGTACTTGCTCATCCGGAAGAAGTAGGACTCTTCCTTCAGCTTTTCCGTCGGTCGGCCGCAGTCGGGGCAGTTGCCGTCCATGAGCTGGAGCTCGGTCCAGAAGGTCTCGCAGGGGGTGCAGTACCAGTCCTCGTATTCGCCGAGGTAGATGTCTCCCTTGCCCTGAATCAGTTCGAAGAGCGCCCGCACCCCCTTCTTGTGGCGCTCCTGGGAGGTCCGGATGAAGTCGCTGTTGCTGATGCCCAGCTTTTCCCACAGCGCCTGGAAGCGCTTCATCACCCGGTCGGCCAGCTCCAGCGGCGTCTCTCCCTTGGCAACGGCCGCTTTTTCGACCTTCTGGCCGTGCTCGTCGGTGCCGGTCAGAAAGAAAACCTCGTAGCCGCGGGCGCGCTTGTAGCGGGCAAGGACGTCGCAGGCGAGGGTGGTGTAGGCGTGGCCGATGTGCGGCACGTCGTTGACGTAGTAGATCGGGGTGGTGATGTAGAAGTGTTTGTCCATGGTGCTCTCCTGATCATGGCCAGCGGCCGGGTGCAGCGGGCCGCGAATTCACATCGAGGGTTTCGCCAGTCGCCGTTATTCGCTCCGTTTCGGCCGGCGGCGATTGCGGCTGCGGCGCCGGCTCTTTTTGGCCTGGGGCGCCTCGCTACCGCCAGTCTGGTCGCCTTCCGCCGCTGCCGGAGGCGGGGCCGGGGCCGGAGTGGGCAAAGATGCTTCCGCCGCAGGTTTCTCGGCCGGTCGGGGCGCGCGCTGGCGATCTTCACCGCCACGGCGCGGGGGGCGTTCGCGGCGGCCGCGCTCCCGGTCGGAAGCAGGCCTGGCCGGCGGCACCGGCGCCTGCTGGCCGGGTGCGAGTAGGCTGCAGGCGCTCGCCGCTGGCGACCTCGTCGGCGGTCAGCTCCACCCGACTGCCGTCCCCCAGGCGCACCGTAACCTTCTGGGCCAAAACGTTCACCTCGGTGACCTCGGCCTCGCGGCCGTCGACGGCCACCTTGCGGCCGGACTTGGGGAGCCCCTTGCGCAGCGCGCAGTAGGTTTCGAACTCGTAGGCCAGGCAGCAGAGCAGCCGTCCGCACTGGCCGCTGATCTTGGTCGGGTTGAGGGCGAGGCCCTGCTCCTTGGCCATTTTCACCGAGACCGGCGCGAACTCGGTGAGGAAGGTGCAGCAACACAACTCACGGCCGCAGATGCCGATGCCACCGGTCAGCTTGGCCTCGTCGCGGACGCCGATCTGGCGCATCTCGATGCGGGTATGGAAGTGATGCGCCAGGTCCTTGACCAGTTCCCGGAAATCGACCCGGCCGTCGGCGGTGAAGTAGAAGAGGATCTTGGAGCCGTCGAAGAGATATTCGGCCCGGACCAGTTTCATCTCCATGTGGCGTTCGGCGACCCGCTGCTGGCAGAAGGCCAGGGCGTCCCGTTCCCGGGCGGCATTGGCTGCCGCCATCGTCCGGTCCTCGTCGCTGGCCGGGCGCAGGATGTTCTTCAGCTCGCCAGCGGTTTCCGCCGCGGGAAGGTCCTGGGGCGGGAGGACGACGGTGCCGAGGGCACGGCCGCGATCGGTTTCGACGACGACCAGGTCGCCGGCGCGCAGCTCCCATTGCTGGGCGTTGAAGTCGTATTGCTTGCCGGCATCACGAAATTTGATCTTGACGATTCTGGGCATCTCTTCTCTATCCATCTCCGGGGGCAGGCGGGGCCGTCGCCGGGATATAGTGAGGGGATGGCCGCACGGATGGTCAGGCGGCCAAGTGCAGCAGCAGGACCTCGAGGGCCAGTTGCCGGTTGACGTTGCGGGCCAGTTGCCGACGGCAACCGGCCAGGGCATCGAGCTTGCGCAGCAGGGAAGGGGGGTCTTCCCGGCCGGCGACACGGTGGATCTTCTCGCGCAGATCGATATTCACCAGTTCCTCTTCGCCGCTGCCGTGGTGGAACAGCAGCAGATCGCGGTAAAAGGCCTGGAATATCTCCAGGATCTCCGGCAGGCGCTCCTTCTCCTCGGCAAGGGTACGGGCCAGTTCGAAGATCGGCCAGATGCTCCCCGCGGAAAGGGCGGTGAGGGACTTCAGGAGTTCCCGGCGCCGTTCCAGGTAGAGATCGCGGTCGCGACCCAATGCCCGCTCGAAGCTCCCCTCGGAGAGGGCGGCCAGGACGTGACCCTGGGCGGCATCAAGGTTCATCTGTTCGCGCAGTACGCTTTCGATCTGCGCCCGCGGCAGGCGGGCAAAGGGGAGTCGCTGGCAGCGGGAGCGGATCGTGCCGAGCACGTTTTCGGGCAGTGGCGAAAGCAGAATCAACAGGGTCCGCGACGGCGGCTCCTCCAGGGTCTTGAGCAGGGCGTTGCCGGCGTTGGCGCCCAACTTCTCGGCGCCGTCGATCAGGCAAACCTTGCGCGGGGCCTCCAGGGGCCGGTAGGCAAGTTCTTTCTGCAGCGCCCGGACCTGCTCGATCTTGATCGAATTGCCGTCCGGCTCGAGAATCAGCAGGTCGGGGTGGTTGTGGTGGTCGACCTTGCGGCAGGCGCTGCAGCTTCCGCAGCCGTTGCCCTGCGCTGCAGAAGATCGTCCGCACCAGGGCCAGGGCCATCAAACGCTTGCCGATCCCCTCCGGACCCTCGAAAAGATAGGCGTGCGCCAGGCGGCCGGAGGCCAGGGCGCGGCGCAGGATGTTTTTCTGTGGCTCGTGACCGTGGATCTGCGCGAAGGTCATGCCGGTCTCCGGGCGGCGAGCAGGGGGGCGAGGGCGGCGTCGATTCGTGCGGCTACCATCGCCTGGTCGCCGCGGGCGTCGATGACCCGGATGCGGGAGTCGGCGGCCGCGAGTTGCAGATAGCCGTCACGCACCCGCTGGTGGAAGGCCAATGCCTCCGCCTCGAACCGTCCTTCGTCGGGGCCGTCACTGTCGGCGTTGCGCTCCCGGGCCCGGGCCAGACCGTCCTCGACCGGGAGGTCGAGCAGCAGGGTCACATCCGGGGCGAGCCCTCCGGTTGCCAACCGGTTCAGTTCGGCGATTATCCCCGGGTCGAGGCCGCGACCATATCCCTGGTAGGCCAGGGTGGCATCGCTGAAGCGGTCGCAGAGGACGATCCCCCCCGCTTCCAGGGCCGGACGGATCACCTCGGCGACATGCTGGGCGCGGGCGGCGGCATAGAGCAGCAGTTCGGTGCTTGGGGCCATGGCGCTGTTGGCGCTGTCGAGCAGCAGGGCGCGCACGCTGTCGGCGATGGCGCAGCCCCCCGGTTCGCGGGTGAGCTGGACCGCATGGCCGGCGGCCCGCAGTTCAGCGGCCAACCGTCGCAGCTGAGTGGTCTTGCCGCACCCTTCGATCCCCTCGAAAGTAATGAAAAATCCCATCGGCTCCGGCTCTCGGATTCAAATCCAGACAGTATAGGCATCCGCTCGGCGAGAATCAAGGAAAATCCCCTGTTTGCGCAGGCAAGTCTGGAACTTCAGGAACGATTTTTGTATACTCGACGGAGGATATCTGGTAACTCTTGGGCGCATTTGGCGCGATGTCCAAAGGAAGTGTCCAAAGGAGGAGCGTTGAGCGACCCAACGCGGGAGGAATTTCTGCAGGAAACGATCGGCTACCGATTTGCCGACCGGGGCCTGCTGCTGGAAGCCCTGACCCACAAGTCCTTCAGCAATGAACAGGCCGAGGGAGTTGCGCCTCACAGCGAGCGGCTCGAATTCCTCGGCGATGCCGTCCTCGACCTGGCGATCAGTGCCCTGGCTTTCAACCGTTTCCCTGCTATCGCCGAAGGCGAACTGACCCGGGTGCGGGCCGAGGTGGTCAGCGAGACGGGCCTTGCCCGCGTGGCCCGGGCTCTGGACCTTGGCGCGCTGCTGCTGCTCGGCCGTGGCGAGGCGCGCAGCGGCGGCCGCGACAAGGACAGCCTGCTCGCCGATGCCTGCGAGGCCCTGCTCGGTGCCGTCTTCTGCGATGGCGGCTACGCTGCCGCGAGTCGGGTTGTCGAGCACCTCTTCGGGACCGCACTGACGGCGGCCGCGCAGAGCAAGACCGGGGTGGACCACAAGACCCGGCTGCAGGAGTTGCTGCAGAACCGGTACGGCCGACCGCCCCGCTACCAGCTGCTCGAAACCAGCGGTCCGGACCATCAACGCAGCTACCGGGTGGAGGTTCGCTGCGGCGACGCGTCCCTCGGTTGCGGCAGCGGCCGCAGCAAGAAGGCAGCCGAACAGGAAGCGGCCCGCGCGGCCCTGGACCGCCTCGGGGTCTAGCGCCGTGCAGATCTTTCCGTTCTTTCTCGGCCAGTCCGGCTGCCCGCAACACTGCGTCTTCTGCAGCCGCTGGCAGGTTGGGGCGGGGCGATCGATACCGGAACCCCGGCAGGTCACTGCAGAACTGGCAAGGGTTCTGCCCTCCGCCGGGACGGGTGAGGTCGCTTTTTTCGGAGGGAGTTTCACCGCCCTCGCCGTCCCGGTGCAGGAGGCCTACCTCGCCGCCGCGGCTTCGTTTCTGGCGGCCGGCCGGATAGCCGGCATCCGGCTATCGACCCGGCCGGATGCCGTCGATATCGAGACCGCCCGACGCCTGGCCAATGCCGGGGTCCGGACCGTGGAACTCGGTTGCCAGTCCTTTTCCGACCGGGTTCTCGCCGCCAGCGGCCGCGGCCACGACGCATCGGCGGCTGGGGCGGGCGGTAGCGGCGCTGCACGGCGCCGGCCTGCGGGTGGGCCTGCAGCTGATGCCCGGCCTGCCCGGTGCGGATGCCGACGAAGCGCGCTTGTCGCTGGCCGCCGCCCTGGCCCTGGCCCCGGATTTTTTGCGTATCTACCCGACCCTGGTGCTCGCCGGCAGTCCTTTGGCCACGCTCTGGCGCGCCGGGAGCTACCGTCCCCTGGAACTCGATGCGACGGTGGAGCTTTGCGCCGATCAGCTCTTGACCTGTCGCCGGGCCGGGGTGCCGGTCATCCGTCTCGGACTGCAGGGGGATGACGGGCTTGAGCGCGGCTTGCTCGCCGGCCCCTATCATCCGGCTTTCGGGCAGCTGGTGCGCTCCCGGCTCTGGCGCCGTGCCCTGCAGCGGCTTGCCGGCCGCGACCGCCGGGTGACGGTCCACGTCCCGCGGTGCGAGTTGAGCGATGCCCTCGGCCACCGCCGGAGCAACCTGGACTATTTCGCCGCCCGCGGAACCCCGCTGGCCGTCCGTGCCGACCCCGACCTTCCGCCGAGCACCCTGTCGCTGGCGGGCGAGGTCTTTTCCCTGCTCGCAGCTGGCAGGTCAGTGCCACGAGGATTGAGTGACTACCACAGAGACTACTCCCTTCCGCTCCGGTTTCGTCGCCATCGTCGGCCGCCCCAATGTCGGCAAGTCGACCCTGCTCAACCGGATTCTCGGGCAGAAGATCGCCATCACCACGGCCAAGCCACAGACTACCCGCAACCGGATTCTCGGCATCCACACCCTGGCCGGGGGGCAGATCCTGTTCCTGGATACCCCGGGTATCCATCGCGGCAAGAGCCCGCTCAACCGCTTCATGGTCGAGCAGGCCTTCGCCGCCTGCAGCGACGTCGACCTGGTGCTGCTGCTGGTCGAAGCCGACGACCCGGTCGGCGGCGGCGATGACTTCATCCTCGAGCAGCTCGGCCGCGGCCGGGCGCCGGTAGTGCTGGTCATCAACAAGATCGACAAGGTGCGTCCCGAGGCGCTCCTGCCGTTGATCGACGCCTACCGCCGGCGCTTCGCCTTCAAGGCCATCGTGCCGGTGTCCGCGCTCGGCGGGGAAGGGGTGGAACGGCTCGTGGAGGTGGTCCTCGGCGGCCTGCCGGAAGGGCCCGCCTACTACCCGGAGGACATGGTTACCGACTTGCCGGAGCGTTTCATCGTCGCCGAGATGATCCGTGAGCAGGTGCTTAACAAGCTCCGCGACGAGGTTCCCTACGGCGTCGCGGTGGAGGTGGAGTCCTTCACCGAAAAGCCCGAACAGGAGCTGGTGGTGATCCAGGCCGCGGTTTTTGTCGAAAAGGACTCCCACAAGGGGATCGTCCTCGGCAAGGGCGGGGCGATGATCCGCAGCATCGGTCAGTCCGCGCGCAAGGAGATCGAGCGCTTCCTCGGCACCCGGGTCTATCTCGAACTGTTCGTCAAGGTGCAGAAGGACTGGACCGATTCGGAGCGGGGCCTGCGCCGTTTCGGGTACCACGGCAAATAACCCCGGGTTCAAGGAGTCAGGAACAAGGTCAAGGGAAAATCCTGGAACTTCAGTGGCTTAACCTTTTACCTTGAACCTTTTACCTTTAATCTCGTTTTCAAGAAGTGACCTTCATGCCCATCGTTGCCATCGTCGGCCGGCCCAATGTCGGCAAATCGACCCTCTTCAACCGCATCCTCGGCCAGCGCAAGGCGATCGTCGAGGATTTCCCCGGCGTCACCCGGGACCGTAACTATGCCGAGGTGACCCGTTTCGATCGCCCCTTCACGCTGATCGATACCGGCGGCTTCGAGCCGGTCAGCGAGGACCGGCTGCTGGTGCAGATGCGCGAGCAGTCCCGGCTGGCCGTGGAGGAGGCCGACCTGATTCTCTTCCTGGTCGACGGCCGCGAAGGCTTGACCGCTTCCGACCGGGAGGTGGCGCAGCTGCTGCGGCGGGTCGAAAAACCCGTCCTCTACGTGGTCAACAAGATCGACGGCGACCGCCAGGAGGAAGCCGTTGCCGAGTTCTTCGCCCTCGGCGTCGACACTCTGCTGTCGATTTCCGCCGAGCACGGCCGCGGCATCGGCGAACTGATCGACGCCATCACCGCCCAACTACCCGAGGCACCCCCGGCCGTTCCCGACCAGGACCAGACGCGGCTGGCGATCATCGGTCGCCCCAATGTCGGCAAATCCTCCCTGGTCAACCGCCTGCTCGGCCAGGAACGGGTGGTCGCCAACCCGGCCGCCGGCACCACCCGGGACAGTGTCGACACCCTCTTCGTCCATAACGGGAAAAACTACCTGCTGATCGATACCGCCGGCATCCGCCGCAAGGGGAAGGTCAGCCAGGTATCTGGAGAAGTACTCGGTTATCCAGGCCCTCAAGGCGATGGACCGGGCGCACGTGGTGCTGGTCGTTATCGATGCCGTGGAAGGGGTCACCGATCAGGATCTGACAGTGGCCGGCTATGCCTATGAAAAGGGGCGGGCGGTGATCCTGGTGGTCAACAAGTGGGATGCGCTGACCAAGGACAACAAGACCCATGGGCGGTTCGTGGAGGATCTGCGCCGACGGTTCAAATTTCTTGCCTTTGCCCCGATTCTCTTCGTCTCCGCCCTCTCCGGGCAGCGGGTGAACACGATCATGGCCGAGGTGGAAAAGGTCGCCGCTGAATTCAACCGCCGGGTGCCGACCTCGCAGCTCAATCAGGTTCTCGGCGATGCGGTAAAGAAGCACCCGCCACCGGTCTTCCAGGGACAGCGGCTGAAATTCTTCTACGCCACCCAGACCGCGGTTCGCCCTCCGACCTTCGTCTACTTCGTCAGTCGCGCCGATGGAATCCATTTCTCCTACGAACGTTTTCTCGCCAACCACCTGCGCGAAGCGTTCGGCTTCGTCGGCTCGCCGCTCAGGTTGCAGTTCCGCGATCGCGAACGCTGAGAAAACTTCCGAAAAGGCCTTTACTTCAAGGGGTTCCTGAGATATAGTCTTTTCCGTTTAAATTTTAGCTTGTTAGATAGGCTTGGCGGGGTCGGACCAGGGTGGGACGAATACCATGAGTCTAGTTGGAAATCTCGAAGACCTTGGCCTGGGCGACATTCTGCAAATTGTCAGTCTCAGCAGGAAATCGGGAGTCCTTGCGCTCAACAGCCGGGGCCGCGAGGGAAAGGTTATCTTTCTCAACGGTCAGGTTATTCGTGCGACGTCAAGCCAGTTTCCGGAGAATTTCGGTGATCTGCTGCTGCGCAGGGGGTTGATCAGCGTCGAAATCCTGAAGAAGGCGGTCTTCGTTCAGCGCAACAGCGAACGCCCACCGCGCCTCGGAACGATTCTTGCGGACAAGTTCGGTGTTTCGCGGGAGAAGATCGAGGCCGCCGTCCAGGAGCAGATCGAAAAGATCGTCTACAGCTTCTTTGCCTGGAACGAGGGGGGATTCTCCTTCGAAGTCGGTGAGCCGGAGGATCTGGCCGCAGTCCGGTTTCTGCCGCTGCAGTTCATCCTCGACCAGGGGCTCAACCCCCAATGGCTGGCCATGGAGGGGAGCCGAATCCTCGATGAGATGCGCCACCGGGGGGAATCCTTCGAAGAGCAGGACCCGGGGCCGTCGCTCGATCTCGAAAAATTGCTTGGCGAGCAGAGTCCTGTGGAACCGCCGGCGCGGGCCATGGCAGTCAATGCCGATTGCGAAGCCGGTGCGGCGGAACCGTTGCCCCTGGAGGTCGAAGCCGGGCGGCCGCTCATCCTTCTGGTCGACGACGACCAGGCGACCCGCGGACAACTGAGTAACCTGCTTCGGGACCGGGGCCTGGCGGTTTCCACCTTTCTCTCCGGCCGCGAGTTCCTGCAGGCTGCGGCGCAGGCGGTGGCGGTTGGCGTGCGGCCGCTGCTGCTGGTCGATATGATCATGCCGCATCTCGACGACAGCGGGATTCTCGGCGGGCTGGAACTGCTGGAGCAGGTCCGGCGTCGCTTCCCCGACCTGACGGTACTGATGATCACCGATCGTCCCCTTGGCGAGGCCGCCGAACGGGCCAAGGGACTGGGGGCCGCGGAAATTCTCACCAAGCCCGGAGGCGACGCCCTGGCGGGAGGGTCGGGATGGCGGCTGCTGGAACGTCTCGGCGACACCGTGGCTGAATTCGCCGGGATCGCTCCCGCCTCGATCGCTGCGGGTTCCGGCAACCACGTCAACCTCGGCGCTGAACTTTCTCGGGAGTTGGGGGGCGAGGTCTTTCGCCGCGCATAAAGGTCTGGGCCAGGAAACCCCCGGCCTGCACCTGTTGCGGGGGATGCTCCAGGAACTGCACAACCCGGCCCTGGGTGGAGGAATTCTGCTGCTGGTGCTGCGTTTTGCCAGTGAAGTGATGAACCGCGCGGTGGTCTTTGCCGTCAAGGACGACAACATCGTGGGCCTCGGCCAGTTCGGCATCGAAAGTTGCAACGGCAGTGCCGAGGCCAGGATCCGACAGATCTGCATCCCGGTGCAGGACGAGTCGATCTTCCGCCAGGCGATTACGGAGATGGTGCCGTTGCGTATGCGCCCTGCTAACGGCCGCTGGGATCATTATTTCCGAGACCAACTGGGCGGCGGGTGCCCCGAAGAGGTTTTCCTCGGGCCGATCCTCAGTGAAGGGAAAGTGGTGGCCGTGCTCTACGGTGACAACTATCCTGCACCGGGGCCGGTCGGCGATACCGAATCACTGGAAATTTTCCTTTCCCAGGCCGGCCAGGCCATGGAAAAGGCGTTACTCGAACGGCGCTTGCGCAGCCGGGACGAGCAAGGATGAGGGAGGGTCGAAAGTGGCAAAAAAAATACTGATTGCCGAAGATTCTCCAACCATGCGGTCGCTGATCGCTTCGACGATCGCCGCGCTCGGCGATTTCATCATCGTCGAAGCCGCCAACGGCTTCGAGGCCCTGCGCATCCTCCCTCGGGAGAAGGTCGACCTGGTGATCACCGACATCAATATGCCCGATATCAATGGCCTGGAACTGGTCAGTTTTATCAAGAACAATCCTCATTACCGGACCACGCCGCTCTTTATCATCAGTACCGAGGGGAGTGAACGGGACCGCGCGAAAGGTATTTCTCTCGGCGCCGACGCCTACCTGGTGAAGCCCTTCGAGCCCGGAAAGCTGCAGGAACTGATCGAGCGGTTCCTTGGGAAGGAGGACCGGTGAGCGATAAGCCATCGTCGCAGGCAATCCGCGAATTTCTCGGCGAGACCGAGGAAATACTCGAAAAACTCAATCTGGATCTGGTGCTGCTGGGTGATGGCATTGAGTCCGGCGAGAGTGATCCGGAGCTGCTCAACAGCATCTTCCGTGGTGCCCACTCCCTCAAGGGACTGGCCGGGATGTTCGGTTTCACCGACATTTCCGACCTCGCCCACCACATGGAGAATCTCCTCGACCGGCTGCGGCTGGGCAAGGTCATCCTTGACGGAATTCTGGTCGAGGTGCTGTTCGAAGCCATCGACCTGCTGACCAGGCTGGTGCAGGGGAAAGGCGAGACCGAGGATTTTACCCTTGATACCGCACCGCTGCTGGATCGCATCGAGGCGATTCTCGGTGGCCGCTCGGCCGGAACGGCCACCCCCGGCGAGGGGAAAATCCCCCAGGAGATCCTCAGTGTCCTCACCGAGTACGAGGAGCACCGGCTGCAGGAAAACCTGCGCAAGGGACGCAACCTGCTGCGGGTCCAGGCGACCTTCAGCCTGACGACCTTCGACCAGGAACTCGCGGAGTTGACCGAGGCCCTCAAACAGCAGGGAGAGGTGATCAGTACCTTGCCTTGCGTCGGCGATATCGCCGAACGCATCGCCTTCCAGATCCTGCTCGGCAGCGCGTCCGATCTCGCCACGATCAGCGCCGCGCTGAGCCGCGACGACCTGCGCATCGAACTGCTCAGCGCCGGTCAGGCTTCGGTAGCGTCACCGGCCAAGGGGCTGGCGCCGGACATCGAGCTATCGGCGGAACCGCTTCGGGAGGAGCTCGCGGGCGGCGTCGAAGGCGCCCGCGACAGCGGCGACGGCGGCGCCTCGCTGCGCTCCATCAGCCGCACGGTGCGGGTCGATATCGACAAGCTCGACCAGTTGATGAACATCGTCGGGGAACTGGTTCTCTCCAAGGGCGCGATCGCCGAACTCGGCCAGCGCCTGCGTTCCGTCGCCGACAGCGAACTGGTCGGGAACTTGCAGAAAGCGACCCGGATGCTGGAACGACGCCTCGACGAGCTGCAGAAGGGGGTCATGGAAGTGCGCATGGTTCCCATCGTTCAACTCTTCGAAAAAATGACGCGGATCGTGCGGCGGGTCGCCGGCGAGCAAGGGAAGAAGGTGACTCTCGATATTCGCGGTGCCGACACGGAACTCGACAAACTCATTATCGAGGACCTCTCCGACCCGCTGATGCACATCATCCGCAACGCCATCGACCACGGCATCGAGCTTCCTGAGGAGCGCCTTGCCAACGGCAAGCCCGAAAAGGCGACCATCTGCCTGTGGGCGTCGCAGAAAGGGAACCACGTCGTCATCGAGGTAAGCGACGACGGCCGCGGCATCGATCCGGAAATGGTCCGCCGCAAGGCGGTGCAGAAGGGGTTGGTCGCGGCAAGCGCCGAGCTGAGCCGGGAAGATGTCTACGACCTGATCCTCACCCCGGGCTTTTCCACCCGCGACGAGGTCAGCGAGCTCTCCGGGCGAGGGGTCGGCCTCGACGTGGTTCGCAACAATATCGCCGCCCTTTCCGGGATGCTGGAACTCGACAGCGACGTCGGTCAGGGAACGAGCATCTCCATCACCCTGCCGATCACCCTGGCGATCATCAAGGCGCTGATCATCGAGAGCTGCGGCCGTACCTACGCCATTCCCATCAATTCGGTTCTCGAAACCCTGATGCTCGAACCGGGAGCGATCCGCAGCATCGAAAAACGGGAAATGATCGAACTGCGCCAGAGTACCCTGCCGCTGCTGCGGCTGGACGATGTCTTCCGCCTGCCGCAGGCGACGCGCAACGGCGGAAGGTTTTTTACCGTGGTCGTGGGCCTGGCGGAAAAACGCATGGGGATCGTTGCCGACCAGTTGCTCGGGCAGCAGGACGTGGTGATCAAGAGCCTGGGGAATACCCTCTCCTTCGTGCGCGGCATCGCTGGGGCCGCCGATCTCGGCAACCAGCAGACCATCCTGGTCCTCGACGTCGGCGGATTGATGGGCGAGGCGTTGCGCGGGGAAGTCATCAGCCTCTACAATTAGGCGGCCGGATTCAGGGGGTTGGTTGAGACGATGTACGAGGCATTCTACGGGCTGAACGAGCGGCCGTTCAGTAAGACTCCCGACCCGCGCTTTCTCTTTTTGAGCCGCAAACACCGGGAGGGTTTGGCCCGCCTGGCTTTTGCGGTGGAGGAACGGGACCTGGTGCTCCTGACCGGGGAAATCGGCTGCGGCAAGACGACCCTGTCGCGGGCGTTGATGGACGAGCTGGACGAGAACTACCGGGTGCTGCTGATCATCAACCCGCGACTGACCCCGGTGGAGTTCCTGCGGTCCCTGGCTCTGCGTCTCGGTTTGGCGGAACCCGCCCGTACGCGCATCGACCTTCTGGAACAGCTCGGGGCGGAACTGGTAAGGCTTTACCAGGAGGGGATCTGCCCGGTCCTGGTCATCGACGAGGCGCAACTGGTTCCGTACAAGGAAACCTTCGACGAGATCCGCTTGTTGACCAATTTTCAGCTCGACGACTGCAACCTGCTCAGCGTGGTCCTGATGGGGCAGCCCGAACTACGCAAGCGGCTGGCCCATCGGGCCTACGAACCGCTCCGGCAGCGGATCGGGATGCAGTACGACCTCGGTCCGCTGACCAAGGAGGAGACCGCGGAGTACCTCGACCACCGGCTCCAGGTCGCCGGCGGCAGCCCGGGGCTCTTTACCGCCGAGGCCGTTGAACAGATTTATCGCTACTCGGGAGGGATTCCGCGAAAAATCAACCATGCCGCCACCCTGGCCCTGCTCGAAGGCTTCGGACGGGAGGCCCGCCGCCTCGATGGCGCGGTGATTGCCGCGGTGATGATGGAACTCGATCTGACCCCCTGACCGGGGAGAAAAACTGCCCATGGATCTGGCCGATATCCGTAAAAAAGCCCGTGACGGCAAACTCAACCCGAAAGTACCGACTGCTGCGCCTGCCCCTGCCGCTCCTCAGGCGCCGACCGCCGAATCGCCACCCGCTCCGCAGGCATCGGCCGGTCCGGCAAAACGCGCCCCGGCTCAGCCGGCAGCCGCAATGCCGGCAGCCACATCGCCGGAGGAGCGTGACCGGCTTGCCGAGCTCTTCGAACTCCCCGGCGGTTTCGAGCCGGCGACCGAAGAGAGCTACCTGGCCGGGCTGGAACAGAGCCGGCCGAATCCCGGGAAGATCTGCGCCGGTGGCTGACCTTGTCCCTGGGCAATGAAACCTATGCGCTGGATATCCGGCAGATCAGCGAGATCATCAAGCCCCGGGAGGTCACGGAAGTCCCCCGCACTCCGGACTTCATCCTGGGCATCATCTCCCTGCGCGGGATCATCGTGCCGGTCTTCGATCTCGGGCGGCGGCTGCGCCTGGCTCCCGGCCCAGGTCGGGCCGGCCGCCCGGATTATCGTCTGTCAGGCCGAAGGACGCAATGCCGGGCTGCTGGTGGACCGCATCAGCCAGGTCGTCAATATCCCCGAAGGCGCCATCGAGCCGCCGCCGCCGGTTCTTTCCGGTCTCGATCGGGATCTTCTCGCCGGGGTCGGAAGGTTTCAGGAGCGGATGCTGATTCTACTTCACCTGCCGAGCGTATTGAACGCCGAGCTGGTCTGAAGCACTGAAAGGAGGCAGGCGTGGCCAAAAAGAAGATACTCATCGTCGAGGACGAAGAAAGTCTGCTCAAACTGGAGAGTATCCTGCTCACCTCGAAAGGGTACGAGGTGCGAGGAGTCGCCAACGGTCGGGCGGCCCTGGCGGCGATCGCCGAAGAAATCCCGGATCTGGTGCTGCTGGATATCATGCTTCCGGAAATCGACGGTTTCGAGGTCTGCCAGCAGATCAAGGAAAATCCGGCCACGGCGCACATTCCGGTGGTCATGCTCACCGCCAAAAAGAGCCGGGAAGACATGGCCAGGGGCGAGAAGGTCGGCGCCGACTGGTATATCACCAAGCCCTTCAAGTCGGCGATGGTCATCGAAACGATTCAGAGATTCCTCAGCCGATGACGTTGCGAACCGCTCTCACCCCTGAGGTCGCCGAGTCTTCCACCCGCCAGGAAATCCAGCTGGCCTGTTTCCGCATCGGCGAGGAGTTTTATGCGCTCGACATTCTGCGCATCCGTGAGGTGATCCGCCCCCAGAAGCTGACGCCGGTGCCGAGGGCGCCGGAGTTCGTGGAAGGGGTCATCAACCTGCGTGGCGCGGTCATTCCGGTGGTCGATCTGCGCAAGCGCTTCGAGGCCGGTCGCACCAACAGCAGCAAGACGCGGGTCATCATCTGCGTGCTGACCGGAAAGCTCCTTGGCCTGATCGTCGACGAGGTGGCTGAGGTGCGCCGCTATTCCCGCCAAGAAATTCAGCCGGCCCCGCAGTTCCTCAAGGGGCGGGGGGCGGAATTTTTCCTCGGGGTCTGCCGGCGTGGGGACGATCTGGTGATGATCGTCGATCTCGAGCGGATTCTGAGTTCCAGTGAAAAAATCGACCTGCAGCAGGTCGAACTGCCCTCCACCGGGAAGGGCACCGGCGCCTGAGGACCAGGGTTCCCTGCGCCCGGCCGCACCCCGGAGGAGACTCCCCGCGACGAGGATGTCTATGATTGTCAGTTGTCCCGATTGCGCCGCACGGCTGCGTGTCGATCCCCAGCGCCTGGCTGGCAAACGGCTGACTCTGCGCTGTGCCCGCTGCCGGAAAATCTTTCAGGTTTCCGTCCCCAGTTCGCGCAAGGCCGAGGAGCCGCTACGGGTGTTGATTGCCCACAGTGATCGGGACCTCTGTCAGGCGGTGGCCGGCATCCTCTCCCGCGAGGGGCTCGACGGCCAGGTCTGCCACGACGGCCACCAGGCGTTGCAGGCCCTGCAGCACTCCGGAGCCCAAGTCGCCGTCATTGATGTCGCGCTGCCCGGGCTGCTGGCCTTCGAGCTCATCGAACAGATTCGCCGGGAGCCGAAGCTCAAAGATCTGCGCATCATCCTGCTCTCCTCCGTTTACAACAAAATGGCCTACAAGCGAACGCCGACCTCCCTTTACGGGGCAGACGACTACATTGAAAAACACCACATCCCCGACGATCTGGTGCCCAAGATCAATCGCCTCGTCACCGCGGCCCGGCCGAATGGGGGGGGCGCCAAGCCCGCAGGGGTGACGGTCGGCACCGAGTACACCGCCGAGCCGGGTTATCGCGACGTCATGAACGACAAGATCCAGGCGGCGGAGGAGCGGGAAACGCGGGGCGGCGGCGAGGAGGACCGGGAGAAGGCGCGGCGGCTGGCCCGCATCATCGTCGCCGATATCGCCCTTTATAACCAGGACCGGGTCGATGAGGGGGTGCGCAGCGACCGTTTTTACGAATTGCTCGCCAGTGAAATCGCCGAGGGGAAGCGCCTTTTCCTCGAGCGCCATCCGGCGGGGAACAAAGCGCCGCTGAAGGTGCTGGAAGAGGCCTGCGAGGCCTTTATCCGGCGCCGGCGTGAGGAACTCGGGCTTTAGCCGGGCAGCCAGGGGAGGCACGTGGATACGCGACAGGAACTGGAAAACCTGCTGTTGAACAGTGATGAGGAGGTTCGTCTCCAGGGGCTCAAAGGCTTGGCCCGCCTGGGGATCGGCGACTCCCTGCCGGCCCTTTACCGGGCGCTGGGGGATGCCGGTTGGCGGGTGCGCAAGGAGGCGGTGGAAATCTTCCTGGGCCTGCCGGCCGCCGCCTCCGTCTGCGGCGAGATCTGTGAACTCCTTCACTCCCAGGACAATGCCGGCCAGCGCAATGCGGCGGTGGAAATCCTCACCCGCATCGGCCGGGCGGCGGTCCCCGACCTGCTCGAAGAAGTCGCCTGCGCTGACCACGACGTGCGCAAATTCACCCTCGACATCCTCGGCGAAATCGGGGATCCCGCCGCGGCGGAGGCAATGATCCGCGCCCTGGCCGACGAAGATGGCAACGTGCGCGCGGCAGCTGCAGAAAACCTCGGCAAGCTGCGGGTCCCCGAGGCGACACCGGCGCTTCTGGAGAGCCTGGAACGGGCCGATCTGCTGCTGCGCTTCACCATCCTCGAGGCCCTCGGCCAGATCGGGGTCAGCGTGCCGGTGGCTCGCCTTTTGCCTCTGGGCAGCGACCGCCTGGTGCGCAAAGCCCTGTTCGACTGCCTCGGCCGGGTCGGCGGTCTGGAAGCGATCCCCGAGCTGGTCCAGGGACTCCTCGACGACATGGGCAACGTGCGGGAAGCCGCAGCCCTCGCCCTGGGACGGATCGCTGCCGGCAGCGACGGCGAGTTCCGCTCGCAGCTGCGGGAATTGGCCGGTGCAGCTCATGCCGATGCCCTGGTCGAACTGCTCGCCAGCCCCCGGGAAGAAGTTCGCCGGGCGGCACTGGTCCTCCTCGGGGGATGCGGCGGGGAGCGGCACGCCCGTCACTTGCTGGCCCTTTCCCAGGACGTCGAGTTGCGCGATACCGCGGTTCAGGCGCTGGTCTCCATGGGACAGGCCGCCACCTGTTCGCTGACCGAGCTCTGGCCCGAAGCGGATGGACCGTCCCGTACCTGCCTCGCCTACGTTATCGGCGCCTCCGGCTGTGCCGCCGGCAGCGACCTGCTGATTGAGGGACTTTCGAGCCACGATCCCGACCTGCGACTGATGTCGGCTCGCTCGCTGGGGCTGCTCGGCGCGGGCGCCGCCCTCGATCCGCTGATTGCCGCCTTGCGGGATGCCAGTGATGAGTTGCGGGACGTCGCCACCCAGGCACTCTGCCGGCTCGCCCCGGCCTGCGCGACGGCGGTGACGGCGTTGCGACCGCTGCTCGAGGAAGGGGACTCTGGCCTGCGCGCCGCGGCGGTCACCATCATCGGTGGCTGCGTCGGACCCGAGGTCGGCGGGATTCTGCATTTTGCCCTCAAGGACGAAGCGGCGACCGTACGGCGGGCGGCCGTGCGGACCATCGAGATGCGCCCTGGCGCAGAGCAGGTGGCCTCGTTGATGCTTGCCCTGACCGACGAAGATGCCGATGTGCGGCGCCTGGCTGCCGAAGCCCTCGGCGGGAGCGGCGAACCGGGGGCGGTGGGAGCACTGGAACTGGCTCTCGAAGACGTCGACATCTGGGTGCGGGCCGCCGCGGTGCGTGCCTTGGGACGGATCGGTGGCGATAAGGCGCTGCAACTGGTCGAAGCTGCCCTCGACGATGCCGTCGGCTTGGTCGCCATTGCCGCCCTGGAAACCCTCGGCAGCTTCGACCCCGCCGGGCTCCAGGTTCGGGCGGCCGGAGCCCTCGCCCACGATGATGAAGAGGTGGTCAATGCCGCCATCCATCTTCTGGCCGGCAGCGGCAGTCGTGACTGGCTGGAAGGGCGGGCCGAGGGGCTGCTCAACCATCGCCACTGGGAAGTGCGCCTCAATGCCGCGCGGGCCATGGCGGCATTGCTCGGCCCGGCCTGTGCCGGCCTGCTTGAGAGTCGTCTGCTGGTCGAGGGGGAGGACCTGGTCCGCCAGGAACTTCAGGACCTGTTGCTCGATCTGCGCGCCGCACAGAGGTAGGCCTGCGATGCTGCTGTTCGCCCCGGATATTCCGATGAACCCCGACGAATTCCGCCTGCTGCGGGATTTTGTCTACCAGCATTGCGGATTGAATTTTACCGAGGATTCCAAGTACCTGTTGGAGAAGCGGCTGGGCAAGCGCCTGCAGCATCACCACCTGAAGAGTTTCAAGGACTATTATTATCTACTGCGCTACAACCAGAACAAGGATCAGGAACTCGCCGAGGTGGTCGACCTTTTGACCACCAATGAGACCTATTTTTTTCGCGAGGATTTTCAGCTGCGCAGTTTCACCGAAGAGATCCTCCCCGAAATCCGCGCGCGCAAGGAACGCGAAGGGGACCGACGGCTGCGCATCTGGAGCGCCGGCTGCTCGACCGGCGAAGAACCCTACACCATTGCCATGCTGCTGCTCGAACAGCCGGCCTTTGCCAATTGGCAGATCGACATCATCGGCACCGACATCAGCCAGCGGGTCCTGCAGGTGGCCCGCAAGGGGGTTTACGGCGCCTCCTCTTTCCGCGTCACCCCCCCCGATCTGCAGCGGCGTTATTTTACCGAAGTCGACGGCAAGCACCGGATTGCCGACCGGGTCAAGAACCTGGTGACGATCAGCCATCTCAACCTTTTCGATGCTCCGCGGGTCGGGCTGCTCGGACGGATGGACGTGGTTTTCTGCCGCAATGTCATTATCTATTTCGATCTGGCCGCCAAAAAGCGCGTCATCGACAGTTTCTTCCAGCGTTTGCGGCCCGAAGGGTTCCTCCTGCTCGGTCACAGTGAGTCGCTGATGAACGTCACCAACGCCTTTGTCCTGCGCCACTTCGTGCATGACATGGTCTACCAGCGCCCGTCTCTTTCCACGTCGCGCGAGGTGAGCTCATGAGCGGACCGGTGCGGGTGCTGGTGATCGATGATTCGGCCTACAACCGGCGAACCATCACCAAGATGCTCGAAGCCATCGACGGCGTGGAAGTCATCGGCTACGCCTGCGACGGCGAGGAGGGGCTGCGCAAGGCTCTCGATCTGCGTCCCGATTTGATCACCCTCGACCTGGAAATGCCGCGCATGGACGGGTTCACCTTCCTGCGCATCATCATGCAGAACCGGCCGACCCCGGTCATTGTCGTCTCCGCGCGCAGCGAGGATCAGAACGTCTTCCGGGCGCTGGAATTCGGGGCGGTGGAATTCGTCGCCAAACCGACCCCGCGGATCTCGCCGGACCTGCTCAACATCCGCGACGACCTCGAACGCAAGGTGCGGGCGATTGCCGGGGCGGATATGAACAAGGTGTTGCGTCGCGGCACCGGGGGACCTCGGCCACGGGTGCTGGTCCCCGCATCGCGCCACGACGCGACCGGTATCTGCCAGGTCGTCATCGGCTCCTCCACCGGCGGACCGCCGGCACTGCAGACCATCTTTTCCGCCATCCAGCAGCCCCTCGGCGTCGGCTTCGCCGTTTCCCAGCACATGCCGCCCGGTTTCACCCGCGCCTTTGCCGAACGCCTCAATCGCTTTTCCGCCCTGGAGATCAGCGAGGCACGCGATGGCGATGTGATGGCCCCCGGGCGGGTGTTGATCGCTCCCGGGGGGCAGAATCTCACCTTCCGCCGGCGCGGCGGCGAGGTGCGGGTCGATGTCGTCGACCCCGCGGCGGGGCAGCGCTATGTCCCTTCGGTCGATGCCATGTTTCGTTCCGCGGCAGAAGTCTTTGGCCCGCAGCTGCTCGGGGTGGTGCTGACCGGGATGGGCAACGACGGGGCCCAGGGCGTGGAAGAGATCAAGGCCCAGGGGGGCAAGGTGATTGCCGAGGCCGAGGAGAGCAGCGTGGTCTTCGGCATGCCCAAGGAGGCGATTGCCACCGGCAAGGTCGACAGGGTGGTGCCCCTGCTGGGAGTCTGCGAGCAGATTCTGCGTTTTTGCGGATATTAGGCAGAGTGTATGAAATGGTGGATATTTTTTCATGGGGCTGCTAGGATTGCGGCTGTTGTCAGCCTTCCATGCATGTGAGGAGAACCGGGATGTCTGAACGGGATGAAGATAAGGGCCTGACGGTCAAGAGGGGCGAGGAATTCCTGCAGATCTTTAAAAAGGGGGCCGAGTTCACCCAGGATCTGCTCAAGGAAAACGAACGCCTGCGCTACCAGTTGCTGCAGATCGAGGAGGCGGCACGGCTGCGCCAGGAGCAGGCCGGCGTCGACGATCCTGAACTCGAGCGGCTGCGCCGCCGGGTCGAGAACCTCGAACAGGAGAAGCAGGAGATTCTCGACCGGATCAGACATGTCGAAGAGGAAAACCAGGATTTCGCCAACCGCTATGTCGAAATCGAAAATGAAAACAACATGCTGGCCAACCTCTACATCGCCTCCTTCCAGCTTCATTCGACCCTCGATTTCCGCGAGGTTCTCCAGGTTATTACCGAAATCGTCATCAACCTGATCGGCGCCGAGGAATTCGCCATCATGCTGCTCGACGAGAAGACCAATCGGTTGACCACCATGGCCAGCGAAGGCCTCGATCAGGAAACCCTGCCGACGGTCGAGCTTGGCCAGGGAATCATCGGCCAGATGGCCAAGACCGGGGAGAACTACTTCATCGAGGACATGGAGAACTACCAGCGTGACTTCACCCACCCGATCGTCTGCATCCCGCTCAAGATCAAGGAGCATGTGATCGGCGTCATCGTCATCTACAAACTCCTCGAGCAGAAGAGCCGTTTCGCCGAGGTGGACTACGAACTCTTCACCCTGCTGGCCGGACATGCCGCCACTGCGATCTTCTCGTCCAAGCTCTATTCCGAGTCGGAGCGCAAGCTGTCCACCATCCAGGGCTTCCTTGACCTGATGACCAAGTAAACGCCGCGGAGGGATTGCATGTCCACATATAAGGTTCTGGTTGTCGAAGACTCACCGACCATGCGCCAATTGATCATTTTCGCGCTCAAACGGATTCGTGGGCTGACCATCGTCGAGGCCAACGACGGCGTTGACGGCTTGAAGAAGCTCTCCAGCGACAAGTTCGACCTGATCTTCACCGATATCAACATGCCGATCATGGACGGCCTCAAGCTGGTGAGCCTGGCGCGCAACGACCCGGGCTACAAGACCGTGCCGATCGTGATCATCACCACCGAGGGCGCCAGCGAGGATCGCGAGCGGGCCCTGGCCATCGGCGCCAACGACTATATCACCAAGCCGATCCAGACCGTGCGGATCATCGAGGTGGCCAGAAAGCTGCTCAACATTACCGGCTGACCAGAGCGGTCGGGCGGCTTGTCGCCGCTTGACGAGGGAAGCCGGCATCATGTCTAATGAGCGCCTGCCCGGATTCGCCGGGTCGGCCCATTGCCTGCAAGGAGGTCCATTTGGCCAAGGAAGAAGCAATCGAAGTCGAAGGCTCGGTGATCGAACCGTTGCCCAATGCCATGTTCCGCGTCAAGCTCGACAATGGCCATATCGTGCTCGCCCACATCTCCGGCAAGATGCGCAAGTTCTACATCCGCATCCTCCCCGGCGACCGGGTGACCGTCGAGCTCTCCCCTTACGACCTGACCCGCGGCCGCATCACCTATCGCGAAAAGTAGGCGTGATGCGGCTCCTCGGACGCCCTGGCAGGCAGTGGTCCGGGGGGCGGGAGGAGCGTCCACGCCTGCGCATTCCTGATCCCCACGATACCGGCACCGGCCGGTATTCCTGTTTGTAATCGGGTAGCCTGCGGGCTACGGAGGAGCTATGCAAGAGCGTTACAACCCGGCTGAGATCGAGACCCGCTGGCAGCAGTTCTGGGAAGAGCGCGGCACCTTTCGGGTCGACGAGGATCCCGCGGCGCACAAATTCTACCTGCTGGAGATGTTTCCCTATCCCTCCGGGCGGATCCACATGGGGCATGTGCGCAACTACTCGATCGGCGACGTGGTGGCCCGCTTCAAGCGGCTGCAGGGGCGCAACGTGCTGCATCCCATGGGCTGGGACGCCTTCGGCATGCCGGCGGAGAACGCCGCCATCCAGCATGGCACCCATCCGGCCAAGTGGACCTACGAAAACATCGCCAACATGCGCGTCCAGCTCAAGAAAATGGGACTCTCCTACGACTGGTCCCGGGAGCTGGCGACCTGCGACGTCGACTATTACAAGTGGGAGCAGCTGGTCTTTCTGCGCATGCTGGAAAAGGGGCTGGCCTACAAAAAGAGTTCGACGGTCAACTGGTGCCCCTCCTGCCAGACGGTGCTCGCCAACGAGCAGGTGGAAGACAACTGTTGCTGGCGCTGCGACAGCGAGGTGCAGGCCAAGGAGCTGGAACAGTGGTTCTTCCGCATCACCGATTACGCCGAGGAGCTGCTCGCCGAGACCTGGAACCTGCCAGGGTGGCCGGAACCGGTGCTGACCATGCAGCGCAACTGGATCGGCAAGAGCACCGGCTGCGAGATCGACTTCCCGGTCGCCGGCCGGGAGCTGGCGATCAAGGTCTTCACCACCCGCCAGGATACCCTGTTCGGCGCGACCTTCATGAGCCTCGCCCCGGAGCATCCGCTGGCCCTGGAACTGACCAGCGCTGAACAGCGGCCGGCGGTGGAAGCATTCATCGCCCAGGTCCGTCGGCAGGACAAGGCGCGGCGCACCAGCGACGACTTTGAGAAGGAAGGGGTCTTCACCGGCGCCTTCTGCGTCAACCCGGTGACCGGCCGGCAAGATGCCGGTCTACCTCGGCAACTTCGTGCTGATGGAATACGGCACCGGGGCGGTGATGGCGGTGCCGACCCACGACCAGCGCGACTTCGAATTCGCCCGCAAGTACGGCCTGCCCCTGCAGGTGGTCATCCAGCCCGCCGGGGAAGATCTCGACCCGGCGACGATGACCGAGGCCTGGACCGGCCCCGGCATCCTGGTCAACTCCGGACCCTTCGACGGTCTCGACAACGAGGCCGCCAAGGAGGCGATCGCCGACCCACCTGGCCACCGAAGGGATCGGCCAGACGACCGTCAACTGGCGGTTGCGCGACTGGGGCGTCTCGCGCCAGCGTTACTGGGGAACGCCGATTCCCGTCATCTACTGCGACAGCTGCGGGGTGGTGCCGGTGCCGGAAGCCGATCTGCCGGTGGTGCTGCCGACCGACGTCGAGTTCACCGGCGAGGGGGGCAGCCCGCTGGCCAAGTCCGCCTCCTTCGTACGAGGTCGCCTGCCCGCGCTGCGGCGGCGCCGCCCGCCGCGAGACCGACACCTTCGACACCTTCGTCGAGAGCTCCTGGTACTTCGCGCGCTACGCCTGTCCCCGAGTACGACGCTGCGCCCCTCGATAAGGCCGCGGCCGAGTACTGGCTCCCCGTCGACCAGTACATCGGCGGCATCGAGCATGCGGTCATGCACCTGCTCTACGCCCGCTTCTTCACCAAGGTGCTGCGCGATCTGGGACTGATGGCGGTCGACGAACCGTTCACCAATCTCCTCACCCAGGGGATGGTCTGCATGGAGACCCGCTCCTGCCCGACCCACGGCTGGCTCTACCCGGAGGAGGTCGCCGACGGCAACTGCAGCAAGTGCGGGGCGCCGGCGAAGGTCGGGCGCACCGAGAAGATGAGCAAGTCGAAGAAGAACGTCGTCGATCCCGACCACCTGATCCAACGCTACGGCGCCGACACGGCGCGGCTCTTCTCCCTTTTTGCGGCACCGCCGGAGAAGGACCTGGAATGGAACGAGGCCGGGGTGGAAGGATGCTACCGTTTCCTGGGCCGGGTCTGGCGCGGGGTATATGACAATCTCGCGATCATTCAGGGTGCGGCAGCGGCGCGCGAAGCGGCGGGCCCGGGGCGCGACCTGCGTCGGCAGGTGCACCGCACGATCAAGAAGGTCACCGAGGACATCGACGGCCGCTTCCATTTCAACACCGCCATCGCCGCGGTGATGGAGCTGGTCAACGCCATCTACGGCTTCGAGGCCAAAGCCGATCACCCCGAGGTGCTGCGCGAGGCGCTGGAGAGCGTGGTGCGGCTGCTGGCGCCCTTTGTCCCCCACATCGCCGAAGAGCTGTGGGCGATCATGGGATATGAGGATGGGCTGGACGCTGCCGGCTGGCCGGACTGGGACGAGGCGGCGCTGGTCGAGGAGGAGCGCACCATTGTGGTGCAGGTCAACGGCAAGGTGCGCGGCAAGGTCACCGTCGCGGCCGATGCCGACGAAGCGACGGTGCGCGCCGCGGCGCTGGCCGAACCGAATGTCGTCCGATTCCTCGAAGGCCAGACGGTGCGCAAGGTGGTCGTCGTTCCCGGCCGGCTGGTCAGCGTGGTGGCGGGATGAAGCGCTGGCTCTGGCTTTTTTGCTGCGGTCTGCTGCTCGTTGGCTGCGGCTATCACCGCCCCGGGCAGGGGGACAGCCTCGGCGGGGTAAGTGCCCTCAAGGTTGCGCTGTTCGCCAACCACACCTACGAGCCGTTCCTGGAAAACATCCTGACCAACGCCGTCACCCAGCGTTTTCTGCGCACCCGGCGCTGGCGGCTGGTGGAGGACCCCGCGGCGGCGGACGCGGTCTTCTCCGGCACGGTGACCGATTATCCACAGCGACCCCATCTCCTTCGATGCCAACGACAACGTCCTCGAGTATCGGGCGCAGATGACGGCCGCTGGAGAGCTGCGTCGCCAGCAGGACGGGCGGGTGCTGTGGAAGGGGACGCTGAACTGGAGCGAGGAATACCCGGGAAGCCTGGACAAGGGGCGGCAGGAAGACGAAGAGGCGGCGGCCATCGGCAGCATCGCCGAGCGCCTGGCCGAAGAATTCTATTTCCACCTCACCGACAATTTCTGAGCCGCCGACGGACGGGTTGCCATGACTCCAGCGGAACTGCAGCGCGCCCTTGACGAACAGCGCATTCCCCCCCTCCTCTGTCTGTGCGGCGAAGAGAGCTACCTGGTCGAACAGGCCTGGCGGCAGGTGCTGGCCGCGACCGTCCCCGCCGATGCCCGCGACTTCAATTTCCAACAGTTGCAGGGCAAAGAGGTGCGCGCCGCGACGCTCCTCGATGCTCTGCAGACCCTGCCGGTCTTTGCCCCGCGGCGGCTGGTCCTGATCAAGAGTGGGCACGAGCTGCCGGTCGCGGAGCAGGACGCGCTTCTCGATTACCTGCGTGACCCGCTTCCGGAATCGGTGCTGCTGCTGGTCTGCGCCAAGATCGACGCCCGCCGCAAGTTTTTCCAGGCCTTCAAGAAGACCGGCGGCCTGGTCGAATTCAAACGCCTGTACGACAACCAGATACCGGGCTTCATCCGCGAGCGGCTGCGGGTTGCGGGCCGCCAGCTCACCGAGGATGCCCTCGCGCTCTTCTGCCGGCGGGTCGGCAGCAATCTCCAGGAAATCGTCGGCGAGTTGGAAAAACTCTTCGCCTACCTCGGCGAGCGGGACCTCGGCGACGTCGCCGACGTCGCCGCAGTCGTCTCCGACAGCCGCGTCGACAGCATCTTCGAACTGACCAACGCCCTCGGCAACGGCGACAGCGGCGAGGCGCTGCGCCTGCTCAATCGGCTTTTGGCCGACGGCCAGGCCCCGCTCCTGGTGCTGAACCTGATCGTCCGCCACTTCCGGCAGCTGTGGCTGACCCGGGAGCTGCTGGAGCAGGGGGGCGGCTCCGGCGACGTGGCCCGCCGGGTCGGCGTCAACCCCTACTTCGTCGACGGTCTGGTACGCCAGGCGCGGCGTTTCTCCACGGGACGCTTCCGGCGGGCCTTCGAGCTCTTCCTCGACACCGACCTCGCCCTCAAGTCGAGCGGCGCCCATCCCGCGCCGCTGCTGGAGAGGTTGATCCTGCAGATCGCGACACCGGGGGGGTAGCTAGCGGCCGGGATGTAGGCAAGGGGCTGAGAAGAGTCGGCGGGTTTCGCCCCGCCAGGCGAGTTACTTTTCTGGCACGGCCCAGAAAAGTAACCAAAAGAGCCCGCCCACCAGGATCGCCCCTTCGGGGTACCCTCGCTGCGGGGTTCTCCTCCGGCCGGGACGAAAACTTGCCCTGCGGGCTTCGGACATTCGTCCCGGAAGGCTCCGGAGGAAAACACCTCCGCTCGGCGATCCTGAAGGGGGGAAAGACGGGAAAATTCAGAGCTATTTTCCGGTGCTCCCATGATGAACAAAAAAAGGGGCCGCGGTGGCGGCCCCCTGAAGCTTGCTCTGGATGTCGACCCTCAGGGGAGGGAGTTGACCAGTTTGCTCAGCCGGGAAATCTTGCGGCTGGCGGTCGCCTTGTGGATGATCCCCTTGCTGGCGGCTTTGTCGATAAAGGGCACCGCGCGTTCCAGGGCGGCCTGGGCACCGGCGGTGTCGCCTTCGGCAACGGCGGTGCGAACCTGCTTGACATAGGTACGCATGGTTGAGCGGACGTGGGTGTTGCGGGCGGCGCGGACGGCATTCTGCTTGTTGCGTTTGATCGCGGACTTGTGATTGGCCAAGGTCCTATCCTCCGACGGTGGGGTAAGAATTCGTTTGATGATTTGCTTTCTGGCGATGATTTATACCACCGCCATGGGTGGTCGTCAAGTTAAAAAAATTCCAATCGGAATAGATAAGCCATTTGCTGTCAGGTAGTTAACCCCTTCCTGTAGTGAATTAAATAAAAATAATCCTATGACTTCAGGGCTTTTTGGCTTTTGAAGGGGAATCAGGACGAGATGTCGGAAAAGGCGCAGATCACCCGGGCCACCGGAGTCATGGGACTGGCGACAGGGCTGAGCCGGATCGCCGGCCTGGTGCGCGATATGGTGGTGGCGTCCCTGTTCGGGGCCGGCTTCGGTACCGACGCCTTCTTCATGGCCTTCACCATTCCCAACCTGCTGCGCCGTTTCTTCGCGGAGGGGTCGCTGACCGCAGCCTTCGTCCCGACCTTCTCCGACGTCCTGCACAAGCAGGGGGAGGCCGAGGCCCGGCGCGTTACCGCCATCTGCTGGACGCTGCTGACCCTGGTGATGGTGGTGGTGGTGGTGGTCGGCATCCTCTGTTCGCCGCTGGTGGTGAGGATGATCGGCTATGGCTTCGGCAGCGTCGCGGGGAAGCTGGCGTTGACCGACACCCTCAACCGGGTGATGTTCCCCTACATCCTGTTCGCGAGCCTGCTCGCTCTGCTGACCGGGGTGCTCAACGTCTTCGGCCACTACTTTCTGCCTTCCCTTTCGCCCCTGCTCCTCAACCTGGCGATGATCCTCTGCGCGCTGCTGCTGGCGCCCTATTTCCAGGTACCGATCATGGCGCTGGCGATCGGCGTCCTGATCGGCGGGCTGCTGCAACTGCTGCTGCAGCTGCCGATGCTCAGGCGCTATGGGCTGTCGCTGCGCCCCGACTTCCATTTTGGCCACCCGGCGGTGCGTCGGGTCGCGCGCTTGATGGTGCCGGGACTCTTCGGTGTCGCCATCTACCAGATCAACGTCATCGTCACCCGCCTGCTTGCCTCCTTCCTCCCCCAGGGGAGCGTCTCCTACCTCTACTACGGTCAACGCCTCTTTGAATTTCCTCAGGGGATCTTCATCGTCTCCCTCGCCCAGGCGGTGCTGCCGGCGATGAGCCGCCAGGCATCCCTCGGCGACCGCGAGGGACTCAAGGAGTCGCTGCGCTTCGCCTTGGTGCTGCTGAACCTGGTGATCCTGCCGGCGGTGGTCGGCCTGCTCCTTTGCGCCACGCCGATTTTCAGCCTCTTTTTCATGGGCGGCGCCTTTTCCTTCAACGACGTGCAGCAGACCGCCCTGGCCCTTTGCGCCTATGCGCCGGGGCTGCTCTTCGTCGGCATCAGCCGGGTGGTGGTGCCGACCTTCTACGCCATGAAGGATACGCGCACGCCGGTCTGGATTTCCCTCTGGACGCTGCTCGCCAATGCCGGGCTCGGACTGGCGTTGATGGGACCGCTCAAGCACACCGGCCTGGCCCTGGCCTTGACCCTCTCGGCGGCCTTCAACAGCCTGCTGCTGATTTGGGCGCTGCACCGCAAGATCGGCCATCTCGGGCTGATGTCGGTCGGCCGGTCGGTGCTGCGTGCCCTGGTCCCGCTGCTGGCGATGGCCGGGGTGGTCTACCTGGTGCTCGGTCTCGGCGACTGGGCCGCGCCGGGATTGCGGCTCGTCAAGGGCGCGATCCTTGCCTCGGCGGTCGGCGGCGGGCTGCTGGTCTACGCCGGCGGTTGCCTGCTGTGCAAGGTTCCCGAGGCCGACCGGGTCATGGTACTATTGGGCGACAAACTGCGCAGGAGGAAGAGATGAGACGCAATCCGGCACAGCAGGCAACGAGTTTCCGGATCGGCGCCACCCCGGCCGGTTGGCTGGGGGTGGTGGCAGGAGCGCAGGGGTTGGTGGAGATCGTCTTCGAGCCGACGGAGGTGGCGGTGCGCGAGCGACTGGCGAACAGCTATCCCGCTGCTCGCGAGGAACGCGAAGGCTTGTGCGCCGCGGCACTTGGCCAGCTCCAGGACTATTTCGCCGGCCGCCGTCGCAGCTTCGAACTTCCCCTCGACCTGGCGGGGCTCAGCCCCTTCGCCCGGGAGGTGCTGGCGGTACTGCAGCAGGTGCCGGCTGGAGCGACCGTGAGCTACGGGGAACTGGCGGCCCGTGCCGGGCACCCCGGTGCCGCCCGCGCCGTCGGTCGGGTGATGGCCGGCAATCCGCTGCCGCTGGTCGTCCCTTGTCACCGCGTGGTTGGCGCCAACGGGGCGTTGACAGGCTATTCCGGTGCTGCCGGTGTGGCGACCAAGAAGTGGCTGCTGGAATTCGAGAAGCGTACCGTCTGAGAGTGTCAGCATCGATCATTGAAGAAAGTGAACCCCCGTTGGCCGGTTACGGCCAACGGGGGTTTTTGTTGCCAGGTAGGGACCGTGCCGTCTAGCCATTCCGCCCCGGCGGAGTCAACGGCAACCGGTTCTCAAAACCTTGCAGCGCCGGCGTTCGCTCCCCATCGCAGCAGGCCGGAACGACCACCACCCTCCGCAGATGGTGCGTCCGAAGACGCACTGCCCTCAGTTCCCGCAGCGGACAATCGCGAGCCGCTCCCCACCGCAACCCCATGCCGGCGAGCTTCTGTCTTCAGTCTGTCTCATCTGCCGGGAGAAAAGCTGCGTGTTCAGTCCAACCGTCCACTCTGCCGCAACGCCTCGTAGAGCACGATGCCGGCGGCGGTGGAAAGGTTGAGGCTGCGGACTGCGGGGACGAAGATCGGGATGCGGATGGTTCGCTCGGGGTGGGCGGCGAGCAGGTCGGGGGGCAGGCCGCTGGTTTCGCGGCCGAAGATCAAGAGGTCGCCGGGGCGGAAGTCGGCGGCGGCGTAGGAGCGCTGCGCGTTCTTGGTGGCCAGCCAGAAGCCGGCGGCGGGGAAGGCGGCGAAGAGGGCGTTGAGGGACGGCCAGGTGCGGACATCGATGACCGGCCAGTAGTCGAGGCCGGCACGCTTCAGGTAGCGGTCATCGAGAGAGAA
Organism: uncultured delta proteobacterium; assembly: GCA_963763205.1. Lineage (GTDB taxonomy): Bacteria > Desulfobacterota > Desulfuromonadia > Desulfuromonadales > DDH964 > DDH964. The sequence goes on from CAVXNQ010000001.1 coordinate 116,243, forward strand.
GCCGAGCTTGCCGACCAGGTGCAGAACGCTGCCGGTGGCGCCGCAGAGGCGGGCGATATTGCCGGTGTTGGGCGGAATCTCCGGCTCGACGAGAACGAGGTGGAACGGCTCGGCAGCCATGTCAGTCCCGCCAGCGCCGGTGCACCCAGAACCACTGGGTGATGTCGCGGCGCACCGCCTCCTCGATCTTCGCGGTGAGCAGCGTGGTGCCGGCGACCACCCCCTCGGGGGTGGGATCGTTGGCCAGCATGAAGGGTTCCCCGAACTCCACCTCGTAGCGGTTGTCCGCCGTGCGCCAACTAAAGGCGGTGACCACCGGGACCTGCTGCTTCATGGCGATCTGAGTGATGATCGGCGTGGTCCAGGCCGGACGGCCGAAGAAGGGGACCCGGACGGCGCGGTGCGGGGTGGTGTGCTGGTCGATGAGCAGCCCGACCGCGCGATTCTCGGCCAGGGACTTGAGAATCCGCCGCGCGCCGTGCCTGGCGTCGAGGACCCGACACCCCTGCAGTTCGCGCATCCGCTGGAAATAGCGGTCGATGTAGGGGTTTTTCATGCGCTTGGCGACGAAGTCGGCGGGAAAGCCGAGGCTGGGCAGGAGCACCCCGCCGACCTCCCAGAAGCCGACGTGGCCGGTGAGCAGAATCACCCCCCGACCGTGAGCGAAGGCCGCCCGGAGATGCTCGGCCCCGCGGACGGTGACGTACCGTTCGAGGACGCGGGGATCGTTGAAGCGATCGAGGAGGAGCATCTCGACGCCGCTGAGGCCGAGATGGCGGAAGATGCCGACCAGGGTCCGGTCCAGTTCCGCTGCGCCCATCTCCGGGAACGCCTGCTGCAGGTTGGCCCGGGCGGTGCGCCGGCGCTTGCCGAGGAAGTGGCGGCTGAGGCGGCCGAGACCGGCGCCGATAGCCAGGGCCCAGGCCCGCGGCAAGGCGCGGATGAAGCTGGCAAATGCCTGGAAGAGGACGAACTCGACGAGATTTTTGAGTCTGCGATCGGCCATGGCTCGATTCGGAAAGCGTGAGTGGTGAGCGGTGCCGGGTATTTCAAACCAGCGCCGGAGGGGTGGGATACTACCACGTTCGAGGGGGAGGAACCAAACGAATTTGCCGGCTCAAAAAGGTGCTGCGAACAAAAAGGGCGAGCCAGCAGGCCCGCCCTTTTTGTTCGGTGAAGGATTGTTGCTTACCAGGTCGCGGTGCCGTGGCAGCCGACGCAGATCCTGGTTGAGGCATCGTAGCTGCTGATTCTGGTCGAACCGCCGCCGATGGTGGCCGAGGCCGGTCCTTCCATGGTGGTGGTGTCGAGGCGGCCGAAATGATTGACTGCCAAGGTGGAGGTGTTGTGGCAGTCGGTGCAGGCGCGACCAGAGTGCTTGCCGTGCTTTCCGGAGTAGTAGCTGTTGTACTGGCCGGTGCCGGAGGCGTGGCAGGATTGGCAGTCGGTATCGACATTCAGACTGCCGGTGAACCAGTCCGGAGTCATCTTCCCGCCATGACAGCTGACGTTGACACAGGTGTCCGAACCGTCGGGGTTGAGCCCGGCGACGCCGCTCTTGGCGTTGTAAGCCGCTTTGATGTTGATATCGAGGGTGCCGTTGTGGCTGGCGCCGGAATGGCAGACGTCGCAGTTGGTGCCGACCCCGGCCAGGGCCTGGTGGGTGGCATGGGCGCCGGCTTCGTTGGGATAGGCGCTGCCGTTGGGCGGCTGGCCGTGGCAGGCGGTGCAGTCGCTGTAATCGGGGCCGGCCGGGGTTCCTGCATCGGCCGGCGGCAGGACGTCGGCGATCGCCTGGATCTGCTCCGCGGTCAGGTTGAGGGACCCCATGCCGCCGAAGTTGGCGTCAATGGCCGCCTGGATCTGCGGGGCGGTGGCGCCCGCCTTGGTGCTGCTGGCGAGATCGCCGTGGCAGCCGGCGCAGTTGTCGGCGTAAAGGGTCGCGCCGTCGAGGGTCGTGGGCGTGCCGGGATCAGGCGTCGGGGCCGGCGGCAGGACGTCGGCGATCGCCTGGATCTGTTCGGCGGTCAGGTTGAGGGAGCCCATGCCGCCGTAGTTGGCGTCGATGGCTGCCTGGATCTGCGCGGCGGTGGCGCCTGCCTTGGTGCTGTTGGCGAGACTGCCGTGACAACCGGTGCAGTTGTCGCCGTAGAGGGTCGCGCCATCCAGGGTCGGCGCCGGGGTCGGGGCTGGCGCCGGAGCGCTGGCCTGGGCGAGGGCATCGGCGATCGCCTGGATCTCGGTCGCGGTCAGGTTAAGGGAGCCCATGCCGCCGAAGTTGGCGTCGATCGCCGCCTGGATCTGCGCGGCGGTGGCGCCCGCCTTGGCGCTGCTGGCGAGAGCCCCGTGGCAGCTGGCGCAGTTGTCGGTGTAGAGGGTTGCCCCGTCGGGCGTCGGGGTCGGCGCCGGGGTCGGGGTCGGCGCCGGGGTCGGGGCTGGCGCCGGAGCACTGGCCTGGGCGAGGGCATCGGCGATCGCCTGGATCTCGGTCGCGGTCAGGTTAAGGGAGCCCATCCCGCCGTAGTTGGCGTCGATCGCCGCCTGGATCTGAGCGGCGCTGCGGCCGGCCTTGCTGCTGCTGGCCAGAGCTCCGTGGCAGCCGGCACAGTCGTTGGCGTAAAGGGTCGCGCCGTCCGGTGCCGGGACTTCGCCGACGCGGGACGCATAATACTGGTGGGCGAGGGCCGGTGCGGTGGCCAGCGCATCATCGACGATGGTCTGCATGGCGCCCATCGTGGGGGTGCCGCTGTTGTTGGCCAGCTCCTGGCGCACGTTGTTGCTGATCGCCTGGCAGAGATTGGCGGCGGTGCGGATGAAGTCGTCCACGCTCAACGGGGCTCCGGAGGTCGCTACCGAAGCGTCTGTGGCCAGTGCCTGGAAGGTCGCCGGGCTGACGACGGTGGTGACCGCCGTCACCATCCCCTGCCACAGGGTGGCATTGTTCGGGTCGGCCAGGGTGGCGGGATCGAACTGGTCATTGCCGAGGGCCTGCATGAAGGCGTTGGCCGCCATGTTGGCCTGCAGCGGCGCCAGGTCGGTGGCGGCGGTGATGGCGGCGGCCCCGCTGAGGGCGCTCATCGGGTCGGCGGTGAGGTCGGCGGCGGTCAGGCCGGAGAGGCCGGCACCGCTGAACAGGTCGAGAAGCTGCTGGTCGGTCATCCCGGCCGCGGTCAGGGTGGTCAGCGGTGAGACGACCCAGGTGCTGTCCTCACCCGCCAGCCGGCGCTTCAGGATGCCGGGATAGGGGGCGCCGTTGTGGGTGCCGGTGGCCGAAGCTTTGGACGCGATCGTCGAGCCGGGGGTCAACGGGTTGGGAAACTGAAAACGGCCGTTGGCGTCCGACGGGGTCGACTGCTGCAGGACGGTGCCGTCGGCGGCGACCTCCTGGAAGATGGCACCGACAATGTAGGGGTCGACGGCGACACCTTGGGCGGACAGGGTGCCGGCGGCGGCGCCGTCGCTGGTCGCGGTCTGGCTCGAACCGCAGCCGGCCAGCAGGGCGACGGCGGTCAGCAGGGCCAGGCAGATGGATGCGATCTTCTGGACTCTCAAGATCCGACTCCTTTGGTTGCGGCCCGGCATCGAGGTGTCTAATGGTGCCGGGCAGTTGACGGCCTGCCTCGTGGAGGAAGTCGCTGGACCTTCCGCCAAACATGCGAAGAGGGCAGGGCGGGCGCTGCTCCGTTGCCGCCGGCAGGGCTGGCCCCGGATGCGCAATCGGTTCCCTGGAAATGGGTCAGGTGGGAGTGCGGTGTCTCCAGGAAATGACCAAATACGCGTATTGAAAGAAACACATACCGCGCGGCGGCGCCGTGGGGCGGCGCTTGCGGCTATTGGTGGAGAGTTTTAACCGAAGGCTGGTCGGGGGGGGAGGGGGGAGCGCGCAGGAAAAAAGAGAGACCGTGCGGGCCAGTTTTGTGCGGATGCACATTGTTAAACTGCCGATCCCCGGGAGAGGCCCGGGGATCGGCTGCCTGGAAGATCAGCCCTGGCTGGCGGCGAGGGCCTGGTCGAGGTCGGCGATGATGTCCTTGACATCCTCGATGCCCACCGAGACCCGGATGAAGTCGGGGGTGACGCCGGCCGCCAGCTGCTCCTCGTCGGAGAGCTGCTGGTGGGTGGTGCTGGCCGGGTGGATGACCAGGGTCTTGGCGTCGCCGATGTTGGCCAGGTGGCTGGCCAATTTCACGCTGTCGATGAACTTGGCGCCGGCGGCGGCGCCCCCCTTGATGCCGAAGCCGAGGATCGCCCCCTGGCCGGCGGGGAGGTAGCGCTGCGCCCGCGCGTAATCGGGGTGGCTCTCCAGGCCCGGGTAGTTGACCCATGAGACCGCCGGATGCAATTCCAGGAAGCGGGCGACAGCCAGGGCGTTCTCGCAGTGGCGCGGCATGCGCACGTGGAGGGTCTCCAGCCCCTGGAGGAAGAGGAAGCTGTTGAAGGGGGAAAGGCAGGGGCCCATGTCGCGCAGCAGGGTGACGCGCATCTTGAGGATATAGGCGAGATTGCCCAGCGCCTCGTGGTAGACCAGGCCGTGGTAGCTCGGGTCGGGGGTGGTGTACTCGGGAAAACGGCCGCTCGACCAGTCGAACTTGCCGCTGTCGACCACCGCGCCGCCGATGCTGGTGCCGTGGCCGCCGATGAATTTGGTCAGCGAGTAACAGACGATGTCGGCGCCGTGGTCGATGGGGCGGAACAGCACCGGGGTGGCCACGGTGTTGTCGACGATGAAGGGCAGGCCGTGCTCGTGGGCGAGCTTGGCCAGGGCCTCGAAATCATCGACGTTGTTCTTGGGATTGCCGATGGTCTCGGTGAAGACCGCCTTGGTCTTGGCGTCGATGGCCGCGGCGACCTGCGCCGGGTCGGAGGTATCGACGAACTTGACCTTGATCCCCATGCGGGCGAAGGTGTGGTGGAAGAGGTTGTAGGTGCCGCCGTAGAGGTAGTTGCTGGCGACGATGTTGTCCCCGGCCTTGGCCAGGTTGAGGATCGCCAGGGTGATCGCCGCCGAGCCGGAGGCCACCGCCAGGGCGCCGACGCCGCCGTCCAGCGCGGCCAAGCGTTTCTCCAGCACGTCGGTGGTCGGGTTCATCAGACGGGTGTAGATGTTCCCCATCTCTTTGAGGGCGAAGAGGTTGGCGGCATGCTCCGAGGAGTTGAAGGTGTAGGAGCTGGTCTGGTAGATCGGCACCGCACGGCTGTTGGTGGTCGGGTCGGGCATCTGGCCGGCGTGCAGGGCCTTGGTACCGAGGCCGAAGGTCTGGTCGCTCATGGGGGGTCTCCTTGGCAGGGATTGTTTATGAGTTGCACGGTAAAGAATAAGTCTGGCGATATTGCTAGCATCGTGCAGTATAGTTGTCAAGAATAAACAGGCGCCCGGGCGGCGCACGTCAAGAATAGCATGGACAGGACCGGGTGGGCGAACAAAGGCCGAGAAAAAGTGCCACGACCGGTCTCGGCAAGCAGTCCCTTGCGGAGCCGCCCGCTTTCCTCTACTCTCCATGTCATGTCGATGGATATCCTCACCCTCAACGCCGTCGTTCCCGAACTGGCCGCAGAACTGGCCGGGGCGGCCGTCTCCAAGCTTCACCAGGTTGGCCCCCATGACCTGGTCCTGCGCCTCTGGACCGGCCGCGCCAACCGACGCCTCTTGATCTCCGCCCAACCCCGCGCCTCCCGCCTCCACCTTACCGAGCAGGTCTGGCCCAATCCACCGGCGCCGCCGCGCTTCTGCCAGCTGCTGCGAGCCCGGGCGCGGCGACTGCTTGCCATCCGCCAGCTCCCCGGCGAGCGCATCGTCGAGCTGGAGTTCTCCGGCGAGGAAGGCGAGCGCAGCGTGCTGGTGGCCGAGCTGCTCGGTCCGCGCGCCAACCTGCTGCTCCTCGACGCCGCCGGCACTATCGTCGATCTGCTGCTGCGCGAGCGCGGCGCCGAGCGCGGCCTGTCGCCCGGTTTCCCCTACCTGCCGCCGCCGGCCCCGGAGCGGATCGACCTCGCCCAGGGACTGCCGGAGGTGCCGCCGGCAGGGGATTTCGCCGCCTGGCTGCTGCAGACGGTGACACCGATGACCCCGCTTGCCGCCGCCGATCTCGCCGCGGCGGCCGCCGCCGGGGTGCCCAGGGCACAAGCCCTGGCGCATTTCCGCGACCGGCTGCTGACGCGGGAATTCCGCCCCGGCATCGCCGTATACCGTGGCAAGCCGCAGCTGGTCGTCCTCCCCCCTGAGTTCCTCGAACCGGTGGCGTGGACCCCCTGCGCCTCGGTCTCGGCGGCCGCCGATGCCTTCTACGGCGAGCGCCCCGGCGAGGACCTCTTCGGCGGCGGCAAGGCTGAGCTGCGGCGGCTGGTCGGCAAAGCCCTGGCGCGGCTGGACAAGCGCCTGATCCAGATCGCCGCCGAGGAGACGAAGGCCCAGGGCGCCGAACGCCAGCGCGAGCTGGGCGACCTGCTTCTCGCCAACCTCCATCAGCTGCGCCGCGGCCTGGAGTCGATCACCCTGGAGGACTGGTACGCCGCGCCCCCGGCGCCCGTCACCATCGAACTCGATCCGGCCCTCTCCCCGCAGCAGAACGCCGAGCGCTACTTCCAGCGCCAGCGCAAGGGGAAGCGGGCCCTCGCCCACATCGCGCGGCGTCGCGCCGAGACCGCCGCCGAACGCGAGTGGCTGGACGGAGTGGCCCTCGCCCTCGACGAGGCCGACGACCCCGGCGAGATCGAGGCGCTGCGCGAGGAGCTCGCCGCCGCCGGCATCAGGCTCCCGGGGCAGAAGACCGGCCGGCCGCAGCGCAAGAGCTCCGGCCCGCCAACCCTGCGCCGCGCCGTCACCCCCGGCGGCTACCAGCTCTTCTGGGGAAAGAACAACCGCAGCAACGACCACGTCAGCCGCCAGCTCACCACCGGGCGCGACCTCTGGTTCCATGCCCAGGGGCTGCCCGGCTGCCACCTGGTCCTCAAGCGCGGCGAGCGCCCCGGCGAGATCCCCGAGACCGACGTCCTCTTCGCCGCCGCGCTGGCCGCCGGCTACTCCCGCGGCAAGGATGCCCCCAGGGTCGAGGTGATCGTCGCCGCCGGCAGCCAGGTACGCAAGCCCGCCGGTGCCCGCCCAGGGCTGGTCACCGTCGGCCACTTCCGCAGCGTGCGCGTCGCGCCGCGGCGACTGGAGGTGGAAGGGGCGGGGGATTAAATCGGCCGGCGTATTTTTTTGGTTGCAAAGCCGGAGCCCTTTTGTTATAAACACCTTCGCTTCAAGCCCAAGTGGTGGAATTGGTAGACACGCTAGGTTCAGGGTCTAGTGCGCGTAGGCGCGTGGGAGTTCGAGTCTCCCCTTGGGCACCACACAAAAGCAAAAACCCGGTTGCGAAAGCAGCCGGGTTTTTTGTATTTCAGGCCACGGAACAGGCGGCGTTCTATTTCCCGCCGAACACCTTCTGGAGCAGCGCCGTCGTGCGCTGGGCCGGGTCCTTGCGGATCGCGGCCTCTTCCTGGGCCAGGTAGTAGAAGACACCGTCCATCCCCTTGTCGATCACGTACCTGGTCAGGTCGGCCTGGACGTCGGGGACGAAGGGGAGGGTGCGGTACTGCCCCAGCGCCGCGTTGTAAGCCTGCACGGCCCCGACCTGCTCCAGGCTCTGGTCGACGATCGGCTGCATTTTGGCGCTCAGCGGCGCGCTCATCTTGCCTTGGAAATAGCGGGTCGCGGCATCGTCCGGGCCGTTGTAGATCGCCTTCACGTCCTCCAGGGTCATCTGGGCGATGGCATCCAGGAACAGCCCCTTGGCCTCCGGCACCGCCTGTTCGGCGGCGCGGTTCAGCTTCAGCTCCAGGTCGTCGAACATCGCCCCCATGCCGACGGCGTTCAGCGCCGATCTGGCCCTCTCCAGGCTCTGCGGCAGCGGTATGTGGATCTTCGGATCGGCACTGAAGCCGTCCACCTTCCCCAGCTGGCTCACCACCCGCTCCGAGCCGACCCGCAGCGCCTCCTTCAGCCCGGCGGCGATTTCGGTGTTGGAGAGGGCGGAGGTGGTGGTCGCCGGCTGGGTGGTGCCGAGCAGTTCCTGGGTCTGTTTCAACCAGTCAAAGGCTTTGGCAGGAAGGGGGAGGGACAGAACCAGGAGCGTGATCACGGTGCCGGCGGTGAGGCCGGCGGGGATGCGGAACATGGATTGACGTGTCATGAGCGGCTTTCCCGGTAAGGGTTGATGGGGCTGAAACTGCCCGCAGTATAGGATTGCTTGCGTTGTTCGGCAAGTGCGGGGAATCGGGACGGGGGGATGTCTGGCCAAAATGGGAATTCCCTGCTTGCCGATCGACCTCCGGGCGGTGTATAAAAAGACCTGATTTTCTGCATTTCCCGGAGGGAGGACCCGACTTGCCAGCCAACCACAGCTGCTCATTAGAGACTGTGGTTTTTTGTTTTCATTATCGGCTACTTACGACCTTGTAGTTGAAGTGCTTACTTCCCATTGTATCCATCTGAATTCAGGAGAATCTCTTGACCCCTGCGCCGGAAGCCGAAGCTCGGGAACAGATCGACCGCCTGCTGCATGCGGCGGGCTGGTCCGTTCAGGACTCCAAGTCCGTCGATATCCATGCGGTACGCGGGGTGGCGATCCGTGAGTTCCCGCTTCCCGGCTACGGCTTTGCCGACTATCTTCTTTACATCGACGGCAAGGCCGCCGGCGTCATCGAGGCCAAAAAGGCCGGCACCACCCTGACCGGCGTCGAGGTCCAGTCGGGCAAGTACACCCAGGGCCTTCCCGAAGGCCTGCCGCGCTGGCACAATCCGCTCCCCTTTTCCTACCAGTCGACCGGCGTCGAAACCCGCTTCACCAACGGCCTCGATCCCGACCCCCGCTCCCGCAACGTCTTCGCCTTCCACCGCCCGGAGATTCTTGCCGGCTGCTGGATGAGGCTCTTGTCTCGCCAAGCTTCGACGGCGCACCGGCTATATCCCATGGCGCCGCGGTTGCATGCCGACCAGATTCCCCAGACCTTCCTCGCCCGCCTGCAGCAGATGCCCGAACTGCAAACCGAGGGCCTCTGGCCGGCGCAGATCAAGGCGATCGCCAACCTCGAAGACTCGCTGCGCCAGAACAAGCCCCGCGCCCTGATCCAGATGGCGACCGGCAGCGGCAAGACCTTCACCGCCATCAACTTCATCTACCGGCTGATCAAGTTCGCCGGTGCCAGGCGGGTGCTCTTCCTGGTCGATCGCGGCAACCTCGGCCGGCAGACGCTCAAGGAGTTCCAGCAGTACGTCTCGCCCTACAACAACTTCAAGTTCAGCGAGGAGTACATCGTCCAGCACATGACCAGCAACGTGCTCGATACCACGGCGCGGGTCACCATCTGCACCATCCAGCGCCTCTTCTCGATGCTGAAAGGGCGCGAGCTGCCCGAGGAGCTGGACGAGGAATCAGCTGGCCAGAGCTGCGGCAGCCTGTTCAAGGAGCCGGAGCCGATCGAGTACAACCCCGATTTCCCCATCGAGAGCTTCGACATCATCGTCACCGACGAGTGCCACCGCTCCATCTACAACCTCTGGCGCCAGGTGCTCGAATACTTCGACGCCTACCTCATCGGCCTCACCGCCACCCCCTCCAAGCAGACCTTCGGCTTCTTCCACAAGAACCTGGTCATGGAGTACGGCCACCCGCACGGCCGTCGCCGACGGGGTCAACGTCAACTACGACGTCTACCGGATCAAGACCGCCATCACCGAGCAGGGGAGCGCGGTCGAGGCCGGCTACTACGTCGACAAGCGCGACCGCGAGACCCGCGAGGTGCGCTGGGAGCAGCTCGACGACGAGTTCAGCTACGAGGCGAAGCAGCTCGACCGCGACGTGGTCGCCGTCGACCAGATCCGCACCGTGGTCCGCACCTTTCGCGACAAGCTCTTCACCGAGATCTTCCCCGGCCGCAGCGAGGTGCCGAAGACCCTGATCTTCGCCAAGGACGACTCCCACGCCGAGGATATCGTCAAGATCGTGCGCGAGGAGTTCGGCAAGGGGAACGACTTCGCCCAGAAGATCACCTACCGCACCACCGGCGAGAAGCCGGAGAACCTCATCGCCGCCTTTCGCAACAGCTACTTCCCGCGCATCGCCGTCACCGTCGACATGATCGCCACCGGCACCGACATCAAGGCGCTGCGAGTGCGTCTTCTTCATGCGCAGCGTCAAGTCGCGCGCCTACTTCGAGCAGATGAAGGGGCGCGGGGTGCGCATCATCAACGACAACGACCTGCAGGCGGTCACCCCCGACGCCGTGACCAAGGATCACTTCGTCATCGTCGATGCCGTCGGCGTCTGCGAGATGGACCAGACCGATTCGCTCCCCCTGGAGCGCAAGAAGAACGTCGGCTTCGAAAAGCTGCTGCAGGCGGTCGCCTTCGGCAATGCCGAGATCGACGTGGTCTCGTCGGTGGCGGCGCGGCTGGCGCGGATGGAGAAGAAGCTGACCGCCGCCGAGCAGGCGCAGGTGAGCCAGCTCCTCCGACGGCCAGAGCCTCAAAGGGCTGACCGGCGACGCTGGTCGAGGCCCTCGATCCCGACCGCCACCAGGCGCGGGCGCAGCAGCTCTTTAATGTCAGTGAGCCGGACGACAAGCAGCTGCGCCAGGCGGCGGCGCAGGTGATCGGCGAGGCGGTCAAGCCGCTCTGCAATCCCGAGCTGCGCGAGCTGCTGCTGGCGATCAAGAAGCGCAACGAGCAGATCATCGACACCGTCAGCCTCGATACGGTGATCTTCTCCGGCTTCACCGAGGAGAAGGCCAAAGGGGTGGTCGAGTCCTTCGAGCAGTTCATTGCCGACAACAAGGACGAGATCACCGCCTTGCAGGTGCTCTACAGCAAGCCGTTCAAGCAGCGGCTGCGGTTCGAGGATGTGCAGGAGCTGGCCGAGAAGCTGGTCGCCCAGGTCGAGCAGCTGCGCATCTACCAGACCCATCCGCAGGGGTGGGAGAAGCGGGTGCCGGACGAGCTGTGGGCGGCGTATCAGAAGCTGGAGGCGGGCAAGGTGCGCGGCGCGGCGGCCAATCACATTTTGACCGATCTGGTGTCGCTGGTGCGCTTTGCCATGCACCAGGAGAACGAGCTGGTGCCGTTTCCGGAGAAGGTGCAGGTCAACTTTCGCGCCTGGGTTGAGCAGCAGCAGGCGAGCGGCGGAGGTTTACCGCCGAGCAGCGCAAGTGGCTGGAGATGATTCGCGATCATATTGCGGCGAATCTGCAGATCGAGACGGATGATTTTGATTATGCGCCGTTTGCGCAGGAGGGTGGGATTGGGAAGGTTTGGCAGTTGTTTGGGGAGGACTTGAGCAAAATTCTGGATGAGTTGAATGGGGTGTTGGCGGCCTAATTTGGAGGGAAGAAGGAAGAATGCAGAAGGAAGAAAATTTAAAGGCAAACGACCTGCGGGACCGGACCAAGCAGTTTGCGTTGCGGATGATAAAGATGTATTCGGCATTGCCGAAGACGACCGAAGCGCAGGTGTTGGGCAAGCAGGTTCTGCGGTCTGCGACTTCTGTTGGTGCCAATTACCGTGAAGCCTATCGCGGTCGTAGTCGTGCTGAATTCATCGCCAAGGCCGGTGACTGTCTTAAGGAGATTGAAGAAACCGGATATTGGCTGGAATTGCTGGTTGAGAGCGGAATTGTCGATAAACAACGGCTGGAAGGTTTGATGACCGAGTGCGACGAGCTTACGGCTATCTTTGTAACCATCATCAGAAAATCGAAAGATCGGAAGTAAGAAGGATGAATGAAGAAATGGTTACGCTGGGGGCCGTGGCAGAGAACTCTGTCGAGAAATCCGGCCCGACTGGCGAAACTTTTATTTACGTTGATATCAGTAGTATCGACCGCGACAGGAAAGTCATTCAGAGCCGAAGGCACTGCCGATCTCTGGTGCGCCGAGTCGAGCAAAACAGGTTCTTATACCGGTGACGTTCTTGTCTCGATGACCCGCCCGAACCTGAATCAGGTCGCCATTGTGACGCCCGAATTCCACGGCGCAATCGGTTCCACAGTTTTCATGTTTTGCGCTCGCAATGGGCCGAGCCGAAGTTCCTCTTCGATCTGGTTCAATCAAACGATTTCATTGACGAAATGTACAGGTGCGTACAGGGGCGCTTTATCCCGCAGTGCGCCCCAAGGACATTTCTTCCTTCGAATTTTTTTCTTCCTTCTTCCTTGGCGCAGCAGCGCATCGTTGCGGAGATCGAAAAACAATTCTCCCGCCTCGACGAAGCCGTCGCCAACCTCAAGCGCGTCAAGGCCAACCTCAAGCGCTACAAAGCCGCCGTCCTCAAAGCCGCCGTCGAAGGCAAACTCACCGAAGAATGGCGCAAGCAGCATCCCGATGTCGAACCGGCCGACAAACTGCTGGAGCGGATTCTGGCCGAGCGGCGCAAGGCGGCGGGGAAGGGGAAGTACAAGGAGCCGGTCGGGCCGGATACGAGCGGGTTGCCGGAGTTGCCGGTGGGGTGGGTGTGGGCTTCACTTCGAACAGATCGGCCAGGAAGGCGACGCAAATTCACGGAACATCAAACCCGGCCCCCACTTGATGGATGGTGTCCCGTGATGTTCGCGTCACGGAAATGAAAGATGGGGTCATTGACGTAGCCAGTTTAAAGAAAGCAGCAAAAGAAAGAGCGGCCCGATTTTCAAGGGCGACATTTTAAGGCGGGGACATCCTTATCTCCAAAGATGGGACGATTGGGAAAGTGGCGGTTGTTCCCCCTGAGTTGGAGGGTGGTAACATTACTCAGCATGATGCGAGCGCCAACGCATAAATTTGTGAACTTGTATTTACGTTGTTTGGGCAATTAGATCGCTTTCTGCCAGAGGTCGGCTAACTGGAGAAACTAAGGGAGTAGCGCTTCGTGGAGTAAATGTTGAAGACTTTCAAAAACTACCAATCCCGTTGCCCTCTCGAAAAGAGCAGCCAAATAGTCGATGAAATTGAAGACAAACTATCAGTTGTTGATCGTAGTCGAAAACGAAGTTGAGCAAGACCTATTAAGAGCCGAGCGCCTGCGCCAGTCGATCCTCAAACAAGCCTTCTCCGGCCAACTCGTCCCCCAGGACCCCAACGACGAACCGGCCAGCATGCTGCTGGAGCGGATAAGGGTGAATGCCTCCTTAGGGGCGACCCGGCGGATCGCCAAGAATCCGCCGACCAAAGGCGGGCGAGTCACCTCCTCGCCCCTACGCAAATCCAAGTTGCGACCCGAACCGGCTTCCGCGACAGACACCGTCTTCGCCTCCCTCGACGCCGTGCTCGCCGCCATCCTCGTCCGCATGCAGCCGGGCCGCGACTATGTCCGTGCAGAATTAGCTGATCCGCTTGGGTTGTCCACTGGCCAGTGGAATGCGGCGATTCAAGAGTTAAAGCGGGGAGGGAAGGTGCGGCAGATCGGGGAGAAGCGCGGGGCAAGATACCATTTGAAACTTTAGTGGTCGGTTTTGCAGGAATCATTCAACGAGAAAGGGGAAAACAATGAACGACCAAGCCATGTTACAAGAAGAGTTAGAAGTTGACGAGGTAATGGAAGAAAACGAAGTAATGATGGCATATGACATAGCATCATATCCATCAGATTTGACTTTAAGTGGCATAAGAGAGATGTGGGAGAATGAAGATATTTATATTCCAGATTTTCAAAGAAATTTTGTTTGGGATATCAAACAAGCATCTTTGTTAATTGAATCATTTTTGATAGGACTACCTGTGCCACAGGTGTTTTTCTATATAGACGAAAATAATAAAAACTTGGTAATTGATGGACAACAAAGAATTATGAGTGTTGTTTATTTCTTTGAAGGTTATTTTGGAGATGAATCTATCGGAAAAAGACAAGTTTTTAGATTGCATGGACTCGACGAAAAAAGTCCTTATTTCAATAAGAAATATTCTGAGCTGACAGATGACGATCAAAGAAAATTAAAGTCTCGTGTTTTGCGTGCAATAAACATAAGGCAGCTCAGCCCTAAAGGTGAAAAAACATGTGTTTATCATATTTTTGAAAGATTAAATACGGGCGGAACACCATTAAAGCCACAAGAAATAAGGAACTGTGTTTTCCGCGGCGAATTTATAAATATCCTTAGAACACTAAATTCAGACAAAAACTGGCGTAAAATAATTGGAAAACCTCATTTTGATAAACATCAAAAAGATGTTGAATTGCTATTAAGAGTTTTTTCGCTATGTGGTTCATGGAATAAGTATGAAAAACCGATGAAAGAATTTCTTAATATTTCAATGGAAAAAAATAAAAATGGTAATACAGATAAGGTGAATAATTTTGTTAATAATTTCAAAATAGCAACGAAAATTATTGCTGAAAAGCTCGGTGCGAAACCGTTTCATGTTCGTGGCCCATTGAACACATCAGCCTTAGATTCTGTGTTCTGTACAATAATTGAAAATATATCTAAAGTTCCTGATGATTTAGGTTCGAGATACAAATTATTACTTGCAAATACTGATTTCAAAAATTCAACATTTTATGGAACCAGTGATTCATCTGTTCTAAAAACAAGATTTACTGTTGCAAAAAATATACTTATCGGGTGAGAAAATGGCATATATTGACTATTTTAAACTGGCTGATGACTATATTAACCATCTTGATCAAGTTATGAACTCAATTCCAGACCCTTTCGTTAAGTCTAGATACATTGGTTTCGTTGCTGTTAGTGCTGTTACAGCCTATGAACAGGCTATTAAAGAAATATTTATAGAATTTGCAGGAAAAAAGCACAAAGTTCTTGGAAATTTTGCCAAATCGTTTTTTTACCGTATCAACGGAAGAATAAAAAGAGACGAGTTGCGAAAGGAATATGCTGCAAGATTCGGTGATAAGTACGCAGCTAAATTCGATGAATTAGTTAACAAAAAAGAAGCAGAAATACTTGTTACTGAACGAGTTAGCATTAAAGCTGCTTATGCAAACATTATAAATTGGCGTAATGACTTTGCTCACGAGGGCAATATCCCATCTACGCCGACATACGAAGAAGTGAAAAAGACATATAAGCTCGGAAAGCATATCGTCGATTGCCTTTCCGCTGCAATGGTTCGTTAACAATTTAGGAATTGAAATGACCCCCGCCGCAATTGTCAGCAAACTCTGGAACTTCTGCAACGTCCTGCGCGACGATGGCATGAGCTACGGCGACTACGTCGAACAGCTCACCTATCTGCTCTTCCTCAAGATGGCCGACGAGCGCACCAAGCCGCCCTACAACCAGCCGAGCACCGTCCCGGCCGCCTACGCCTGGCCGACGCTGGTGAAGAAGGACGGCGACGAGCTCTTCGACCACTACCGCCACACCCTGGAAAACCTCGGCAACGAGAAGGGCCTGCTCGGGCTGATCTTCAACAAGTCGCAGAACAAGTTCCAGGACCCGGCCAAGCTGCGCCGCCTGATCGTCGATCTCATCGACAAGGAAAACTGGTCGGTGATGAGCGCCGACGTCAAGGGGGACGCCTACGAGGGGCTGCTGGAGAAGAACGCCCAGGACACCAAGAGCGGTGCCGGGCAGTACTTCACCCCGCGGCCGCTGATCCAGGCGATCGTCGACGTCATCGCCCCCAAGCCGGGGGAGACGGTCTGCGACCCGGCCTGCGGCACCGGCGGCTTTCTGCTGGCCGCCCACGACGCCATCGTCCACGGCCATCCGCACATGACCAAGGAGGAGCGCAAGGCGCTCAAGGAAGGGACCTTCAAGGGGTGGGAGCTGGTGCAGTCGACGGCGCGGCTCTGCGCCATGAACCTGATGCTGCACGGCATCGGCGGCGGCGACAGCGCCCTGCCGCTGGCGGTGAGCGATTCCCTCGCCGCCGATCCGGGGGAGCGTTTCGACATCATCCTCACCAATCCCCCCTTCGGCAAGAAGAGCAGCACCACCATCGTCGCCGAAGACGGCAAGGTCAACCGCGAGACCGAGACCATCGAGCGCGACGACTTCTGGGCCACCACCAGCAACAAGCAGCTCAACTTCATCCAGCACGTCAAGACCCTGCTCAAGCAGCACGGCCGCGCCGCCGTGGTCGTGCCCGACAACGTCCTCTTCGAAGGCGGGGCAGGGGAGACCATCCGCCGCAAGCTGCTGCACGAGTGCGACGTCCACACCCTGCTGCGCCTGCCGACCGGCCTCTTCTACGCCCAGGGGGTGAAGGCGAACGTCCTCTTCTTCACCCGCAAGCCGGCCAGCGAGACGCCGTGGACCAAGAAGCTCTGGATCTACGACCTGCGCACCAACATGCACTTCACCCTCAAGACCAATCCGCTCAAACGCAGCCGATCTCGACGAGTTCGTCCAGCTCTACAGCGCCAAAGCCCCGCACCGCCACCTGGAGCGAGGAGAACCCGACCGGCCGCTGGCGCTGCTACGACTACGCCGACCTCATCGCCCGCGACAAGGCCAGCCTCGACATCTTCTGGCTCAAGGACGACTCGCTGGAGGATTCGGACAGCCTCCCCGAACCGGGCCTGATCGCCGCCGAGATCGTCCAGGATCTGGAGGCGGCGCTGGAGCAGTTCCGGTTGATTGCGGAGGATCTGGGGGAGGATGTTGAACTCTCCCAGGAGTGAAAGGCACCCTGACATGATGATCATCCGTCTGACCCAGAAATTGGCCAAGAAAATCAAGGAAGCCCCCACCACTGCGGCACCTCGTGCTGAGAATCCCTTCGCCGACTGGACCGCCAACCTGTTCACCGTCGGGCGGACCCAGTACATCATCCTGACGCATTCGGCCTCCCTTTACAGCGTCGTTTTCCCTGGCCGCGGCGTCAACGAGTCCGACAGCTTCATTGATCACGCCTTCACGGCCCTCCGTGAACAGATGGAGGACGCGGGGTACGGTGACACCTTCCAAAAACACATCGCTCCGCTGACCGGAGACATCCGGTTTTCCAAAACCGGAGACCGCCGCGTGCTCGGGTCGATGAACGATCTCATTCAGCATGCGCAATTCATACTTGCCGACGAGTCACCGGCGGGGACCGCGGCGAAATTGAACAAGACCCCCATGGGCGCTCTTCAATACCAGTATCCCCGGGTGGTGCTGGCCAAGTTGGCAGGCCCGTCCGAAGGGGCGAAATCCGGCGCCGGAAAGGTCCTGCCATTTCCCGGGATGCAGGGCAAGGAACAGGGCGCGGCGGTTTCTCCCTCGAAGGGAAAAACGAACGACCAAAGGCCGGGGACCGCAGATAATCAGTCGCAGGCGGTCCCGAAGTCCCCGGCGCAAAAGCGTGCGGAAACGAAGAAGTTTCAGAATGAAATGCTGGCCATGTTCGACCAACTGCGCAAACCCAGGAACAAGCAGCAATTATTCGATGAGGCCCAGAACCTCATTTACGATGCCTGGGAGTCCTCTCCCGCACGGGCTTTGAAGCTCGCCAGGCAGGCCCTCGATCTTTCTTCCGACTGCACTGATGCCTATCTTCTTCTGGCCGATCTGGAGGCCCGTACGATCCGTGATCGGTTGGATCTCATTCGCAAGGGGATCGAAGCAGGCCGGCGCTTCCTGGGCAAAAAATTTTTCCAGGAAAACGAAGGTCATTTCTGGGGGATTCTGGAAACCCGTCCTTTCATGCGCGCCATGGCCGCCCTAGCCAACACCCTCTGGGAAATCGGCCAGGGTGACGAAGCAATAGAAATTTGGCGAGAGATGTTGCGCCTCAATCCGAACGACAACCAGGGCGTACGGTATGCACTCCTGAGCTGTCTTCTGGAACTGGATCGCAACGAGGAGGGAGCAGGACTGCTGGAATGCTATGCAGGAGATGGCGGTGTCGAGTGGGTCTATGGAGCTGCCCTGCTGGCTTTCAGAGCTGGCGGTGATTCCCCCTTTGCGCGCAGGAAACTTTCCGCGGCGCAAAAGCAAAATCCCCAGGTCCTGCCGTATCTGCTCGGTTCGAAAAAAATTCCCAAGCGCCTGCCGGAATACATCTCTTTTGGAGACGAAACGGAAGCGGTCTACTATGCTGCTGCCAACCTGGCGGCATGGGCCAAAACTCCAGGCGCGCTGGAATGGCTCGGCGAACAACAGAACCGGAACTCTCCTTGAAGGGTCTTTTTAGGGCGATTAACACCTCAGGCCCGATCGGTCGGATCAAATTTTATGCCCGACTTGCCAGCAACCGATGGTGTTGCGCACGGCCCGCAAGGGGATAATGCTGGTTCCCGCTTCTGGGGCTGTTCGGGATATCCCGCCTGTCGGCCCCGACATTTTCCCGCCCTCACCACCCTCCGAATACCCCCTGCTTAAAAATCACCTCACCATCGCAGCCCACGCTGTAGGGGAGTTTGCAGGTCTGCTTCCTGTCAAGGAACCTTCCCGTTTGAAGCCCATCTCTGGACTCCACCCTCGTGCCATATCTCGTCTCGCCATGAGCCGGAAGTTTATTTCGAACCTGATCGTCTTTTGAAAAATGTATTGACAAAAATCAAAACTGTCCTAGTCTTTATTAAAAATGGAGGAGTCTTTCAGATGCGAGGTGGCAAGCGCCCGGGGACCGGGCGAAAACCGATAGCGGATAAACGCCGGATCAGGTTCCAGACCCGCTGGAACAACCTGGAGGCGAAAACGGTCATCGAGGCGGCGCACCGGGCCGGGTTGAAGCCGAGCCAGTTCATCCGGGACGCCGCCCTGGAGAAGGCCAGCAGAACGGCTGTCAACGAGTGAGGTGATGAAGGGAGGCGAAGATGACATCAGCAGTCTCGGTAATTTTTCTGGACATCGACGATGTGCTCAACACCCTTTCGACACGGCAGCGCGGCGAACTCTTCGATCCGGTCAACGTCAGGGCGCTTAACGCCATCCTCGACGCCACCACGGCGGGGATCGTCGTTTCCTCTACCTGGCGGCTGAGCGCCTCGACCGGCGAGTGGGAGGAGATCCTCAAGGGCGCCGGGATTCACGCCACCGGCCGGGTGCTGGGCAGGACCCCCTGGCTCGAAGGCGCCCCACGGGGAGCCGAGATCGCCTACTGGCTGGAGCAGGCCCTTGGAGGAAGTGACCCGCTACGCGATCCTCGACAACCGGGACGACATGATGCCCTGCCAGGAGCATCTGCTGCAGACTTCTCCCGAGTACGGATTGACGGATGACCTGGCCCGGGAGTCCATCAGCCGGCTGCATTGAGCAAAATCCGGGAGGGAAGGGGACCGATGAAAACCGCCCGCCACCGATGAGGCGCGGGCGGTTTTTCTGTCTTCGACACGCTGCGAATGCAGGAGGGGATGCTTGGAAAAGATCTGAGGTCCTGGTGCGGTCTGGTATTTGCTGAGCGACGGATGTGATAACATGACCTCCTGCCCCGGGATGAGCCAAAAAGGTCCGCATATCCCTGGATAGTTTCAGTATCTCCTGTCTGCTTCGCGAGGCCCGGCGTGACCGTAAAAATCGGCCTGATCAGCGATGTCCATGCTACCGCCGGCCCCGTCCGGCAGGCCCTGGCGATCCTCCGGCGGGAAGGGGTCGATACCATCCTCTGCCCCGGAGACATCGCCGGCTACGGCAGCGAACTGGAGGCGACCGTTGCATTGCTGGTCGATAGCGGCTGCCGGGCCATCCTGGGCAATCATGATCTCTGGTGGCTGAGCGGCCCGGACTGTGGGGCCGGCGGGGCTGTTGAGACCTATCTGCGTTCCCTGCCGGCTGTGATCGAGCTTGCCGTCGCCGGAAAACAGCTCTACATGGTCCACGCCCGCCCGCCCGATTCCCTCATGGACGGCATCACCCTGCTGGATGAAAATGGTGCTATCATCCCGGAGCAAAGAGAATTCTGGACCGATTATTTGAAAACCTTCCCCAGCGATGTGCTGGTGGTCGGCCACACCCATCAGGTCTTTGCCGAACGGTTGGGCGACGTCCTGGTCGTCAACCCCGGCAGCACCAGGTTCAACCATACCTGTGCGATCCTGAGTCTGCCCGCGATGGAGGTCCGGTTCATTCCGCTGGGCGGCAGGACACCGGTGGTGGCCTGGAATTGGGGGCTGGATAAGGAAACTGAATCAAGCTGAGAGTGGGACCTGATAAGATGAATTTTTGACCTCCAAGGGGGACCGCCTGCCGGCTCTTGACAGGTTTTTTTCTGCAACCGTTGACTGCAAGGATAATCGATGAGGCGATTCGCCAATTTTTATATCGTCCTGTTTCTAATCGATGCCGGACTTTCGTTGACCGACGAACTTTTGTCCATGTTCGTCAGCCCCGTGCCGGGCCTCCCCGAGATGCGCAACCTCGTCGCCTTTCTGGTGATTGTCCTTTCCCTGGCGGCTTTCACCCTGCTGGGCATCGACCGGCGGCTGCCGAAGCGGGTCTTCCTGCCGCTGACGCTGTATGCCTTCTGGGGAGCCATGGCGATGTGGCCGCTGCTGGGCATGGTCCCGCGCGAGTCCTTCGGGGTCCTGGTCTCCTTCGGGCAGGTTTTCATCGGCGGTGTCGCCGTGATCACGCTGCGCAGTTTTTACGGGCGCAACCTGCTGCCCGAGGAGCTTTTTCAGCGGCCGCTGTTCAGCTGGCGCAACACGCTCGTCTTTTCGGGCGTCAACCTGCTGCTGCTTCCTTTGCTGCTGGTCTATTCCCTGATGGCGACGGCCGGCAATTATCTCGACCAGAAGACCGCTGGTTTTATGCGGCTGAGTCCGGTCGGTGTCTACACCTCCGAACGCAGTTATCATCACGATGGCAAGGTGGTGTACCTGGCGGCGATGATGCATGTCGCCCGCAAGGGGTATTACCAGGACCTGTTCCATTCGCTGCCGGCGAAAAGAACAATCATTCTCGCCGAGGGGGTGACCGACCGGGAGCGGCTGCTGAAGGGCCAGTTCAGCTACGGTCGCCTGGCCAGCCTGGTCGGCCTCAGCTCCCAGGAGACGATGCACCTCGACGGCAATCCGGTCGAACTGGACGACCTGGAGACGCCGAACGGGCTCAAGCGGGATGCGACCAAGCCGGATGTCGTGCGGGCCGATCTCGACGTTGACCAATTCGACCCGCAGACGGTGGAGTTTCTCGGTGTTCTCGGGCGTACGGTGCTCGGGAAACAGCCGCTGGCCCAGGGGATCGAGGAATATCTCGACTGGGCCCAGGTCCATGCGACTCCGAAGGTGATATCGGGGGTGATGGCCGATATCCTCGACAAACGCAACCAGGTGGTCATCGATGCCCTGCGGCGAAGCCTCGAACGCTACGACACCGTGGTCGTCCCCTGGGGAGGCATGCACATGCCGGCCATCGAGGCGGCCGTGCTGAAGCGGGGGTTCGTCCCCGGGGACAGGAAAGAGCGCCTGCTCTTCTCTTTCAGCGCCATCCCCTATGCCAAGTTGTGGCAGATGGTGTCGGCCCCTGCCGGGCGGGAAGGCGAGCCCGGGAAGGGAGCTGCTTCTGAATAGGTCGTATGGGAGGTATAAGACCTATATTGGAAAGGCTGCAGCCGAAACCGCCGTCACCGTTCGCTGCGCAGCGGGCAAATTACCCTGGCGTCCCGGGCGGGGAATCGGCCATAATGGCCGGGCCGGAAACCGCCGGCTGCCACCTTCACCCCTGCCAGGAATATGCTTATGAAAGGCCGTACCGCCCGCGAATTCTCCTCCCCCCAGGATCTCTGGCCCCAGGTCGAGGCCTGGGCGGCGGAGAACGGCTTCACCCTGGACAGCCAGGAAGGGACCCGCCGGGTCTACCGCAAGGGGCACCGGCTGCTGATGGCGCCGGCCTGGGTGGAGATCCGCCAGGAAGGGAAGCGGGCCATTCTGGAGTCCTGGGTCACGGCGGATTTTTACCTCTTCCTCAGCATCCTGACGGGCAAGAAACCCGAAACCGGCATCGAATCGGGCGGACTGACCGCCACGGTGCCGCGCCGCCGTGCCCGCGAGGCGTTCAATAAGCTGCTCGCCCGCTTCGGCCAGAAACCGGTCGCCTGAGCTGCGCCCGACCCCTTTCCCGCGGCCTGCCGAATTCCGGAAAAAGATCCCTCAGCCGTCTCCCGGGGCCGACCGGTCCCGGCTGGAAGCCAAAATCCACCAACGCCAAGGAGCCGATCATGCCCATCATCAACCTCGATGGCCCGCCCATCGCCGACCTCGACGTCCGCCGCACCCTGGTCGCGGAACTGACCGCCGCCGCGGCCAAAGCCTATGCCATGCCGGCGGAGAAGATCATCGTCCTGATCCGCGAGAACACCCCGCAGCAGGTCGCCGTCGGCGGCACCCTGATCGCCGATCGCAGATAGAAAAAGGAACCGCCCGGTCCTTTCGGACCGGGCGGTTCCTTGCCGAAAAGCCGGCGGAGCGGAAAGAATGCTGCGCTGCCCGGCCCGGTTTTACCCGTCAGCGGCGATGTCCGCCGCCATGCCAGCGATCGTGCCCGCCACCGCCCCAACTACGGTGCCCACCGCCCCAGCTACGGTGCCCGCCGCCCCAGCCGCCATGCCCGCCGGAATGATGGACCCAGGAGAAGGAAAAGGAGAAGGGCCAGAAGAGGTCCGGATAATACGGGTAGTAGGAGTAGTAGGGATAGTAATAGCCGCCGTACCAGGCGGGCGGATAGTAGGTGGCCGGCGGATAGACCGGCACCACCCGCTGTCGGATCACCACTTGGCGGGGTGGGGCCTGGGGCTGGCCCGAGACCAGCTGCCAGGTGCCGTCAGGCTGCCGGCAGGCAGTTCCGTAGGCCTTCTGGAGCTGGCCCTCGATAGTCACAGTCTGAGTGAATTCCCGGCAGTAGCGGCCGTCGGCGGCCTGGTAGGTGCGGGTCGGGGTCACCGTCCCGTTCGCCCCGGTATCGGGGTTGACCCAGGTGGCCGGCTGGTTGGTCCGCGAGCGTTCCAGGGCGGCCTGGGCCGTGCTCACTGCGTAGGCCTGGTCGGCGCTGTCGAGACTGCGGCCGATATCCTGGCCCGCCAGCGCGCCGAGCAGGGTGCCGGCCGCGGTGGCCACCAGCCGCCCGGTGCCGCTGCCGACCTGCGCGCCGAGCAGCGCCCCGGTCCCCGCGCCGAGCAGGGTGCCGGTGCCTTCCTTCGGGCCCATCGGCGCCGCGCAGGCGGCCAGCAGGGCCAGCATTCCGATCAGGGCGATTAGTCGTCTCATGGTTCACCTCCTGTGCCAGGGCGGCTTTGCGAAGGGGCTCCCGGCGCTTCCGTGGATTTCCCTCCGCCCGCTTCCCTGACTTTTATTATAGCCCGGTTTCGGGTTGGGGACAGCGCCTAACCCCCCCGCCCGGGTTCTCCTTTACAACCATCCAACGACGGGATTATCCTGCCCGTAATGCGACCCTTGTTCCAGATATTTTCGCCCGCTCGCCCCGGTGAACCGCCATGCGCCTGCTCCCGCCCTTGCTGCTGATCCTTCTGTTGCTGCCGCTGCCGGCCCGGGCCGCCGCGCCCTGGACCGAGTGGAACGACCTCTACGTCGCGATCCGCGACGAAACCATCGCTCCGGGGCTGGCCCGCAAAGCGGCGACGGCGCTGCAGCCGCGGCTGCGCGCGGCGAGCCGCGGCGCCGGTTCCCCGGCGCGGGTCTTTCCGGTCGCCGGCTACGGACCCGAGTGCGGCGAGAAGGGGCGCAACTACCAGCACGGCCGCTACGACTACTACGGCAGCAACCGCAAGGGGCTGCATCCGGCCCACGACCTCTTCATCCACGACCGTGACCAGGACGGCAGGGACGACGCTACCGGCCAGCCGGTGACGGTCGTCGCCTTCAGCGCCGGGATGGTGGTGGCGACCAACACCGGCTGGCTGCCCGCCAGCCCCCTGAAGGGCGGCAACTACGTCTGGATCTACGATCCGGCCACCGACCGCTTCTGCTACTACGCCCACCTGGCCCGGGTCGACGTCCGCCCCGGTGACCGGGTCCGGGCCGGCGCCCCCCTGGGGCTGCTCGGCCGCACCGGCAAGAACGCCTACGCCAGGCGCAGCCCCACCCACCTCCACTTCATGGTCCTGGCCTGGGACCAGGGGCGGATGACCCCGGTCAACCCCTGGCCGGAACTGCTTCGCGCCCGGGTCGTTCCCGGGCCTTGAACACGCCGCCTATTTGCTTGCCTGGAGTGCGGCCATTTGCTACCATGCGCGCCATGGATATGCATCTGATTCTCAAACAATGCCCGATGTTTGCCGGACTCACCGGCGAGGACCTCGACGCGCTGCTGCCCCTGGCCCGTTGCCGCGATTTTGAGAAGGGGGAGCTGCTCTTCTCCGACGGCGACGCGGCGAACGGCTTCTACATCCTGGCGGCCGGCAAGGTGAAGATCTACAAGCTCTCCCCCGAGGGGAAGGAGCGCATCCTGCACATCGTCCATCCGGTGGCGACTTTCGCCGAGGCGGCGATCTTCGGCGACGGCCGCTATCCGGCCTACGCCGAGCCGCTGGAGAGCTCGAAGCTGGTCTTCTTCCCCAAGCGCGAATTCGTCGACCTGCTGCAGCGCCAGGGGCGCATCGCCATCAACATGATCGGCGGCCTGTCCCGTTTCCTGCGCCAGTTCGCCACCCAGATCGAGGAGCTGACCTTCAAGGATGTGCCGGCCCGCCTCGCCCGCTACATCCTCGACCTGGCCGGCGACGCCGGCAAGGCGGTGCTGCCGATCTCCAAGTCGCAGCTCGCCTCCAACCTCGGCACGGTCAGCGAGACCCTGTCGCGAACCCTGCGCAAGCTCTCCGACGACGACCTGATTGCCGTCGAGGGGCGCACCATCCGCATCCTCGATGCCGACCGGCTCGCCGACCTCGCCGAGAGCTACCGCGAGCGCTGAGGCCTCCCGCTTCTTGATTTCCGTCAAGGACCGGAGCGCCGCGGCGTGCTAGATTCCCTGCCATGACCACCTCTTCGCACCAGCCGGCCCCGGCCCTGACCCGCCGCGAGCTCAAGGACCTCAAGCTCCTCGCCCTGTTCACCGCCGTCCACTGCCGGGCCCATCACCACGCCGAACGCGCCCCCCTCGTGGCGGCCGAGCCGGAACTGGCGCCTCTGCGCCTGGAGCGCTACCCCCTCTGCGCCGGGTGCCGCGACTTTCTCGCCTACGCCTTCGCCCGCCGCCTGCGCTGCCCCCTCGATCCCAAGCCGGCCTGCAAACACTGCCACGTCCACTGCTACCGCTCCGGGCACCGCGAACAGGTCCGGGAGATCATGCGCTTCTCCGGCCGTCGCCTGCTGCAGCGCGGACGATTCGATCTGCTCTGGCATTATTTTTTTTAATCCCGGCGTCAGGGGGCAGTGGCTGAAGACTGAAGACTTTGGACCCGGGACCCGTCAGGGTGCATTTCATCCGGCAATTGGGGTACAATCCTCTTTACTGTGTGGCAGTTTGACCGTGGGCAAGGCGCACCGGGCAGCCAGCGGTGATGATATCCGCAACGCGACGAATTCAATCAATCCCATATGAACGAGGTAATAGAAGATGCTGCGTGACATCGTGCGAATCGACGAAGCGAAGTGCAACGGCTGCGGCCTCTGCGTGCCGGCCTGCGCCGAAGGGGCGATCAAGATCATCGACGGCAAGGCGAAGCTGATCGCCGACAACCTCTGCGACGGGCTCGGCGCCTGCCTCGGCCACTGCCCGCAGGACGCGATCATCGTCGAGAAGCGGAACGCCGCGGCCTTCGACGAGGCGGCGGTGGAAGCGCATCTCGGCGGCCCGCCACCGGCTGCAGCCGCCCACCCGGGCCATCCGCCCGCCGGCGGCTGCCCCTCGGCCCAGGTGCGGGACGTCGCGCCCCACGGCGGGGGCGGCTGTCCTTCCGCCCAGGTCCGGCACCTTGCCCCGGCCGCCGCGGCCGGCAGCAGCGAGGCCGCGCCGCGCCGGTCGGAGCTGCGCCAGTGGCCGGTGCAGATGCACCTGGTGCCGCCTTCCGCACCCTTCCTGCAGGACGCCGACCTGGTGCTTGCCGCCGACTGCGCGCCTTTCGCCTATGCCGATTTCCATCGCGACCTGCTGCAGGGGAGGGCGCTGCTCATCGGCTGCCCCAAGCTCGACGACGGCCAGGCCTATCTGGACAAGCTCACCGCCATCCTGCGCCAGAACCGGGTGCGCTCGCTGACCGTGGTGCACATGGAGGTCCCCTGTTGTTCGGGGCTGATCGCCATCGCCCGCCGCGCCCTGGAGGCGAGCGGCGCCGCCACCCCGCTTGCGACGGTCAAGGTGACCATTGGCGGCGAACTCGCCTGACAGGTCCGCCGTCACTCTTCGCGCCTCTCTGCGTCCGCCGGTATCACCCTGCGGCGCCTGGTGTCTGGTGCCTGGAGCCGGTTCTCACCATCGGATTCAACCAAAACCGAAAGTCTGATCCGATTTTTATTCGAAGTGATCAGACCTGATCCGCGAGCAATCGGTTCTGCCCTTGACCTCGCCCTCCCGGTCAGCTAACTTGAAGCCCCCGGGGTCGGTTCGGGGTAGGGAGGAGAGGTGATGGGACTGCTCGACAACCGGTTCTGTTTTGTCTGTGGGCAGGAGAATTCCGGCGGTCTCAAGGCCCGCTTCCGGCTCGACCAGGCGGCGGGGCGGGCCGAGTGCCGGCTGATCATTCCGGCGACCTTCCAGGGGTGGCAGGACGTGGTCCACGGCGGGATCATCTCCGCTCTCCTCGACGAGGTGGCGATCCAGGCCTGCCGCGGCGCCGGCGAGGAACTTCTCACCGCCGAGCTCCAGGTCCGGTTCCGCCAGCCGGTGCCGGTCGGTGTCGAGGTCATCGTGCGCGGGACGCTGACGGCCCGCCGCGGGCGGATCTTCGAGGTCGCCTCCGAACTGGAGGTCGACGGCGTCATCCACGCCGCCGCCACGGTCAAGGTGTTGCAGCCGCGCCGCGAGACCGCCGCCGTTTCTATTCCCTCTGCGCCGGGGAGGCCGCAATGACCCGTTCCTTTGCCCTCACCGTACGCTATGCCGAGACCGACGCCCAGGGGATCGTCCACCACTCCCGCTACCTGGTCTGGTTCGAGGAGGGGCGCTCCGACTTTTTGCGCCAGCAGGGGCTCCACTACCGCGATTTCGAATCGGCCGGCTACTTCATCGTCGTCGCCGCGGCCGAGGTCCAGTACAAAACTCCCGCCTACTACGAGGATGTGGTGACCATCGAGACCACCCTGGAGAAGCTGCGCGGCAAGCTCATCGAGTTCTCCTACCGGGCGCTCAACGCGGCCGGAACGCTGCTGGCCGTGGGCCGCACCCGACACGTCGTGCTCGGCCCCGACCGGCGACCGACGCCGCTGCCGGCGAAACTGCTCGCGGCGATTTCGGAGTAACGGCGTGAACCGGACCGCCATCGGGGCGGGCCGGCGGTCAATTTCCCGTTGACAGCCGCGGCGCAAGTTGCTATAAATCCACACCTACCAGCGAAAAAGGGCGCATAGCTCAGCGGGAGAGCACTGCCTTCACACGGCAGGGGTCGTAGGTTCAATCCCTACTGCGCCCACCAGATAGCAAAAGGGGTCAGACAATTTTGTCTGACCCTTTTTGCTGTTCATTTCCCGGCCGGAAACCAACGGCTCGGGAGACGATCAAGACTTTACGGGGGGGAGCGGGGGCGAAGGTGGAGATCGCCGGAAGTCAGTTTTTTGGCTTTTCCTGGATATGCTATATACTGTCAGGAATTTGGGCGCGAGCCGGCATCCGGCCGGCCAGGCCCTGTCGGCCTGACCCGGGTGAATCCCCGATGGCGGAAGAGTTGAAAGGAGAACCATGAGCGATCCCTTGCGTAGCGTGGTGTTGATCGACGGTGAGCAGTCGGGCCGTGAGCGGCTGGCCGCGATGATCCGCAAGGAGGTCGGCTGCGTGGTGTTCGAAGCCGGAACCCCGGCCGAGGGCCTGGAAATTCTCGCCCGTGAGGATATCTGCGTTATGGTTTCCGGGATCTTCCCCGGCGAGAAAACCGGACTGCAGCTGCACAAGGAGGCGTTTCGGATCAATTCTCAGGTGGTTACCATTCCCTGCGTCCCCCTGGGGGATCGTGAGTCAGCGGTGGAGGCACTGAACACGGGCGCTTTTTTCTATCTCAACTACCCCATCGATGAACGGGAAGGGGTCATTGCCGTGGCCCGGGCGCTCTATTATTACGACCTGCTGATTCACCGGGAGAAGCGGGGTGCTAAGGTACGCAAGAGTGACGGGTTTCATGGGATCATCGGCACTTCGGGGAAAATGCGGTCGCTTTTTAGCCTTATCGAACGGGTGGCCGAGGACGGTATCAGTACCGTCCTGATCCAGGGAGAGAGCGGGACCGGGAAAGAGCTGGTGGCCCGGGCCATCCATGCCTTCAGCATCCGCAAAGGGAAAAATTTCGTTCCGGTCAATTGCGCCGCCATCCCCGACGAACTGTTGGAGAGTGAACTGTTCGGCCACGTCAAGGGGTCCTTCACCGGCGCGACCCAGAACAAGATGGGCCGCATCCAGTTCGCCGACCGGGGAACCCTGTTTCTGGACGAAATCGGCGACATGAAACCCAATCTGCAGGCCAAGCTGCTGCGGGTGCTGCAGGAAAAGGAATTCGATCCGGTCGGCCAGGTCAAGGCCATTAAAGTCGACGCCAGGGTGATCGCCGCCACCCACCGCAACCTCGATCAACTGGTCCAGGAGGGAAGCTTTAGGGAGGATCTCTTTTACCGGCTGAGTGTCGTGCCGATTACGATTCCCCCGCTGCGCGAACGCAAGGAAGACATTCCGCTGCTGATCGAGAAATTCGTCCAGATCTACAATCGCAACCGGCAGCTCCGCCTCCAGGGGTTCGAACCGGCGGCGATGGCCGCGCTGATCGATTATCCCTGGCCAGGCAATGTTCGCCAGTTGGAGAACCTGGTCCAGCAGATGGTCGTCCTCCATGGGGGGATGACGGTCCGGCTGGTCGACCTGCCGGAGAAATTGGTCTCCCGCTCGGGAGAAATTAATTCCAGCGCCGCCTCCGTGCCTGTCGCAGGTCCTGAATTCGTCCTCGGCCCTGCGGGGGTCGATTTCAACAGCCTGGTCAACGATTTTGAAACCCGGCTGATCCTCCAGGCGTTGGAAGTCACCAACGGCAACAAAAAGGAGGCGGCTCGCATTCTCAATCTCAAACGCACCACCCTGCTCGAAAAATTGAAGAAAAAGGGCCTCCAAGCCCACTGATTTTCGTCCCGCCGCTTTATCTCTCCCCCCCTTCGCAGCTGCTGCTGTCCCCCGGTGGATACCGTTCCGTCGGGGACCGTTTGTACCTGCCCGGCGCCCCCCCCCTGTCTTGCCGAATCCCTGCCGGTTTTTTACTGTCAAAAACATGGCCCGGAAAAAAATGTAAATAAGGAGAGTTGAACATTCCCTCCGGGTGGTGAGGGAGGATTTTGACTGAATTGCGGAAGTTGAGCAGAAATATGTCGAAATATTGACCCTTGGTGGTCGTTGAATCCCGTTCGCGCCGAAAAAGAATTGTAAAAACAGTGGTTTAAAATGTTGGCATGAGTGTGGCATTTCTCTTGGACAAGGCCCGATTGATTCGGGGCCCTCAAGGAGGACGCCATGAAAACGACTCTTTCGATGACCTCGATGTTTTTCCTCTTCGCGGCTCGTATTTCCGGCGGATGCGGCGGCGGGGGCGGCAACTCCGGAGCGGGGGTAGCGGAAAGCCCGTCGGTAACCAGCGACGCCAGCGGGTCCGGTGGTGCCGCCGATTCGGCCAACGAAGTCACCGTGCTTGGTACCCTGGGGAGAGACAGCTTTGCCATTGCCCTCAACAACGCCGGGCAGGTCGCCGGTAATTATCTCGGGGACGGGAGGAAATCCATTGCCTTTCTCTGGGATGCAGGAAGGATGACCCGCATTGCCCTATCGAGCCAGGCGGCGGACATCGACGACCGGGGAGAGGTCGTCGGCTGGCTGGAACAGGCCAACGGGCCCGAAGCCTTTGTCTACGACCGTGGGCTCTTCGCCGTCAATTCCCCGGATAGCGCCAGCAAGGCTCTGGCCTTGAACAACCATGGACGGATCGCCGGCCGGCTGATGCTTAAAACCGGCGAGATTCGTGCCTTTCTGGCAATCCCTAAATAATCAGGACCAACCAACGAGGTGACGCCCATGGAACGGATGCAGAATCGGTTAAGCAATGGCCTGGAAGGAAATGGCATGAGCAGAAGGAAAATCGTCCTGCCCGATGACATCGATCTTTTCCTCGAACTCAAAAGGACGTTTCTCAGCGTGGATGACCTGGACATGCTGGCCACCGGTTCTGGTGCCGAGGCCTATGCCATGACCCAGTATTACCAGCCCGACATGGTCTTTCTCGACCTGCGAATGAAGGAAATGGATGGTGACGAATGTTGCTGGCAGATCAAACACAATCCGGAACTGCGGTCAATCCCCGTCACCATGCTGGTGGAAAACCAACGGGATGAGAGCCTGAAGCGCTGCCTGGAAGCCGGCTGCGACCATGTCCTGAGCAGGCCTCTCGATCCCGACCAGCTGGCGGCGACCGTCCGCAAGTTCGAGGGGGGGATTGTGCGTACCGCGCCGCGGGTGGAGGCCCGGTTGCGGGTTCGCTTCGGGCATGACCAGGACCTGTTGACCAGCTATTCGGTCAACTTGAGCACCGGCGGGCTGTTCCTGGAGACGGAGGACCCGCTCCCTGCCGAGACCCCCCTCAATCTCGAGTTCGACCTACCCACCGGCGCTTCCATCATTGCCTGCCAGGGGCGGGTCGCCTGGGTGAACCCTCCGGATCGCAGCAAGAAGCAGCAACTCCCCCCCGGGATGGGGATCCAGTTCTTGAATTTGTCTCTGGAGGACATGGGTAAAATCAGGGACTTCGTGAAACGGGAATGCATCTCCGCCTCCTGGTAGGCGTCTTTCCCGGGCGGAGCGGCTTTTGCCGCTCCGTCCTTTTCCTCCTCCTCCATTCGACCCACCCGATTCCATTCCCATTGCGACCCATTGCCCGCTGCCCGGTCCCCGGCCTGCGGCCGCCCGGGAGCCTGGTCCTTCCCGCAAAATCCGGCCGGTACGGCTGGACGAACCTCTCCGGCCATTTTTCCTGCAGCAGGCACCGAGCATCGGCCGGGCCAGAAAAGGGGGGTTCCGGCCACGGCCGGTCTCTGCTATAAACTGAATCTGGTTTTCCCCTTGGACCCCGTAATTAGCCGGCGGGCAACGCGGCTGTACGGCCTGCAGGTTGAGGAGGTATCTGTGCAACAGGTGGTCTTTGTCCACGGCAAGGAGAGCGGCCCCTGGGGCGCCAAGAGCCTGGCGCTGGCGGAGGTAGCCAGGCGTTGCGGCTGGCGGTTTCTCAGCCCCGATCTGCGCGCCACCAACGATCCGGATGAGCGGGTCGGGCTGCTGCTCGATGCCGTGCCGCCAGGGCCCGGCCCGCTGCTGCTGATCGGTTCGAGCATGGGCGGCTACGTTGCCACCTGCGCCTCCGAGCGGCTGCGCCCCGCGACCCTGCTGCTGCTCGCCCCGGCTTTTTATCTTCCCGGCTATCGGGACCAGGACCCGTGCCCCCATGCCGGGCGGACGGTGGTCGTTCACGGCCGGGACGATGCGCTGATTCCGCCGGCCCTGGCCTGGCGCTTCGTCGACACGCCACGGCGCGGAATTCCACCTGCTCGCCGACGGTCATCCTTTGACCGGTTCGATCCCCTTTCTGGAACAGCTCCTGACCCGGCTGCTGCGGGACCTGGTCCCCGCCAACCGCCTGGCCGCCCACCTCTGAAGTCCGCGGCCGGCGCTCTCTGAGCGCGGCCGGCTTCCGCTCCCCGGAGACTGCCCCATGCCCAAACCCAAGAGCGAGATTTTCGAGATCGTCGACGACCAGGACCGGGTGATCGGCACCGCTGCGCGCAGCGCCTGCCATGGCGATCCGTCCCTGGTGCACCGCGTGGCCCACGTCCTGGTCTTCAATCCGCAGGGGGAACTGCTGCTGCAGAAGCGCTCCCGGCACAAGGACATCCAGCCCGGCAAATGGGATACCAGCGTCGGCGGGCATCTCGACCCGGGGGAGGATTACCGCACCGCCGCCCGGCGCGAAATGGTCGAGGAACTCGGCATCAGCGGTGCGCCGCTGACCTTTCTCTACAAGTCGCAGATCCGCAACGAGATCGAATCGGAAAACGTCGCCACCTATCTGACCTGCCATGCCGGCGCGGTTCGTTTTGCTCCCGACGAAATCGAGGAGGTGCGGTACTGGAGGCGGGAGGAGATCGACCAGGCCCTCGGCAGTGGCCTGTTCACCCCCAATTTCGAGGAGGAGTGGCAGCTCTTCTGCGACTGGAACCGGCGCTACCCGGCCGGGACCCGGGACGGCATCGCCTTTTGCGCCGGCGACACCTTTCCGGATTTGCTGGCGAGGTTGGCGGGGGAGGGGGGGAAGTAGCGAAAAGCGCGCTGCGAGGGGCTGGGGGCTGGACTGTCCCCGGTCGTCAATCCAGCAGCGGCAGAGTGAACAGGAAACGGGTTCCGCCCTGCGGCCCGACGGGGGACTTGGCCCAGATCCGGCCGCCGTGGAGGGTGATGATCTCCTTGCAGATCGCCAGTCCCAGGCCGGTCCCCTTGCGAAACATGCCCCGTGTCGGCAGCTGCTGGAACTTGCCGAAGAGGAGCTGCTGCATCTCGGCGGGGATCCCCTCGCCGCTGTCGGTGACGCTGACCAGCAGGCTCTGCTCGTTGGGATGGGGAGGGGGGCCGGCGGCGAGGACTACGGTTCCGCCTGGCGGGGTGAACTTGGCGGCGTTGCTGAACAGGTTGGTGAGAACCCGGCTGAGCTGTTTGCCGTCGGCCAGGACGTAGGGGAGATCTTCCGGGAGTTGCAGCTCGACCCGGATCCTCTTTTCGGCAAAGAGTGGTTCCAGGTCGGCCAGGACCCTGTCGGCCAGCGGTCGCAGCTGCAGCGGCGAGAGGTGGAGTTGGAGCTTGCCGGCCTCGAGTTTGGCGAGATCGAGAATGTCTTCGATCAAGGCCAGCAGGCGGTCGCAGCCGTTTTCAACGTTCTCCAGGGCGCTCTTCTGGTCGGTGTTGACCGCGCCGTAGACTCCCTCGGCGAGGACGTTGGTATAACCGCGGATGCTGGTCAGCGGGGCGCGCAGGTCATGGACCAGCATGGAGATGAAATCGGCCTTGACCTGCTCGATCTCCCGGGCCTGGCGCAGGTAGCGGACCACGATCAGGAGCCGGTCGGCGACGATGGTCAGGGCCTGGTGGACCCCGGTGGTGAGCTGGATCCCGCCGTCATGGAAGAGCGCGACCTGGGCCAGCAGCTCCTTTCCGTCCATGATCGGCAGGACCTGCAGCAGTTGCAGCTTGGCCACCGCCGCTGCCGCCGTGTCGTCGGGCCCGATGATGAGCTCGCGGATCTGCTTATGGCCGTTTCTCTCGCCGGCGATGTTCAGGGTCTGCTCACGCAGGTCGGCCAGCACCTCCCCGGTCAGCGGCGTGCACAGGTGCAGGGCCAGCAGATACTTGTCGGCGCCTTCTTCGAGCAGCAGGGTTGCCGCCGTGTGCCGGCAGATGACCGAAAGGAAACGGAGGATTTCGCCGGCCAGCTGCTCGCTGTTGTGGGCGAGGCCGGTGAATTTGAGGATTTCGTTGGAAATGGTCGACTCGTAGAGGAGCCGGTCGAGGATGGCCGTGACCCGGGACTGGATGCCGTCGCAGCTCTCTTTGCGGGTCCTCTCCGGCAGCCGCAGCAACGCCTTCGGGGGGCGCTGCAGGGCCAGTTCGGCGACGCTGTCGAGGATCGGCTCGAGATCTGGCGTTTTTTCCAGGTAGCGGTCGGCTCCGGCCTTTTCGCCCCAGAAGCGGTCGTGGCGTTCGCGCAGGTTGGAGAGCAGGATCACCGGAATGGCCGCGGTCAGCGGGTCGTTCTTGAGCAGGCGGCAGAGGTGGTAGCCGTTCAGCTCGGGCATCAATACGTCGGAGAGAATCAGTCCGGGAGGGGATTGGTAGATACGGCTGATGGCCTCGATGCCGTTGCCGGCGGTCTCGACCTGGAACCCCCGGGCTTCCAGGGCATCCTTGAGTATGGAGAGTTGCGTTGCGCTGTCGTCGACGACCAGGATTGGCGCATAACTGCTCAAAGACCCCTCCACCGCATCAGGTCCCACCTGTCGTGAATGCCGGGATTAGAAAAAAAGTTGTCGTATTGTAGAAAGTTCACCGGCCAATAGTCAAGTTGCTTGACGGTTGCCCGGTCTTTGCACCAGGGTAGATGGGCCCGTCTGTGCCTTTATTTTAACCAGGGCCGCGCCCTTGGCTGCACAAAGCGTGAGCACACAAAGGGACACCAACGCTGGAGCGCGGCTCCTCCGTCGGCCGAAATAGTCCTGTTTTTGCCGAGATCGGGCACTTCCCCGGGAACGGCATATTTTAGGCAAACAAATTGCTAGGGGAAAAGGGTACTGTATAAATTGATAGTTGCCTGGGCTTCGGCGGATGGCTATACTGTGCATCCTGTCTGTGACCCAGGAAAACTAATCCATACCGGGGAGGTAGCTGCGATGAGAAAAGTTGAGGCGATCATCAAGCCTTTCAAACTCGACGAGGTCAAGGAAGCCCTGAACGAAATCGGCATCCAGGGGATCACGGTCAGCGAAGTCAAGGGCTTCGGCCGCCAGAAGGGACATACCGAACTCTACCGTGGGGCGGAGTACGTGGTCGACTTCATCCCCAAGATCAAGATGGAAATCATCGTTCGCGACGATCTGGTCGCCAAGGTGGTGGAGACCATCGCCGAAGCCGCCAAGACCGGACGTATCGGCGACGGTAAGATCTTCGTCACTCCGGTGGACGAGGTCCTGCGCATTCGCACCGGCGAGCGCGGCGACGACGCTCTGTAACAGACGCAGGACTCGGATCGGTGCCGCAGGGTGCCGATCCGTTGCAGTGGGTCCGCACCCCAGGCGGGGCGGACGGGATATTACCCATATCAAGCCAAAGGAGATGGAAACATGACCCCCAGGGAAGTCGTCGCTTTTGCCAAGGAAAACAACTGCCAGATGGTCGATTACAAGTTCCTCGACTTCGTCGGGATTTGGCAGCACTTCTCCACGCCGATGAGCGAGTTCGGCGAGGAGACCTTCGAAGAAGGCGTCGGGTTCGACGGTTCTTCGATCCGCGGCTGGCAGCCGATCCACAACAGCGACATGCTGATCATGCCCGATCCGGCAACCGCCCAGGTCGATCCCTTCGTCGAAGTCCCGACCCTGAGCCTGATCTGCAACATCATCGACCCGATCACCCGTGAAGGCTACAGCCGCGACCCGCGCTTCGTCGCCAAAAAGGCCGAAGCCTACCTGAAATCGACCGGCATCGCCGACACCGCCTACTTCGGCCCCGAGCCGGAATTCTTCGTTTTCGACGAGGTTCGCTACGCTTCCACCTCCAACGAGTCCTTCTACGTCGTCGACTCCAGCGAAGGGATCTGGAACTCGGGCCGCGAAGAGTTCCCCAACCTCGGCTACAAGCCGCGCCATAAGGAAGGGTACTTCCCCTGCGCCCCGACCGACTCGCTGATCGACCTGCGTAACGAGATGGTGCAGGTGCTGCAGAGCGTCGGCATGCGCATCGAGGCTTCCCACCACGAAGTCGCCACCGGCGGCCAGTGCGAGATCGACATGCGCTTCGACAGCCTGGTCAGCATGGGCGACACCCTGCAGTGGTTCAAGTACATCATCAAGAACGTCGCCTTCCGTAACGGCAAGACCGTCACCTTCATGCCCAAACCCCTCTACGGCGACAACGGCTCCGGGATGCACTGCCACCAGTCGCTGTGGAAAGACGGCGTCAACCTCTTCGCCGGCGACGGCTACGGCGGCCTCTCCAAGATGGCCATGTACTACATCGGCGGCATCATGAAGCACGCCAAGGCCCTGTGCGCCTTCACCAACCCCAGCACCAACAGCTACAAGCGCCTGGTGCCGGGCTTCGAAGCGCCGGTCAACCTGGCCTACTCCAACCGCAACCGCTCCGCCTCGCTGCGCATCCCGGTGACCAGCAACCCGAAGGCGAAGCGCGTCGAGTACCGCACGCCCGACCCGTCCTGCAACGGTTACCTCGCCTTCTCGGCGATGATGATGGCCGGCCTCGACGGCATCGAGAACAAGATCGATCCGGGCGAGCCGCTCGACAAGGACATCTACGGGCTCTCCCCGGAGGAGCTCAAGGACATCCCGAGCGTCGCCGGTACCCTGCAGGAGGCCCTCGAAGCCCTCAAGGAAGACCACGCCTTCCTGCTCAAGGGGGATGTCTTCACCGAGGACCTCATCGAGAAGTGGATCGAGTACAAGACCGAGGCCGAAATCAACCCGGTCCGCATGCGGCCGGTCCCCCTCGAGTTCGCCCTCTACTACGACTGCTGATTTTCGGCAGCCGGCAGTACCCCAAAACCCCCGGAGCGATCCGGGGGTTTTTTCTTGTTTTTAAATCCAGGGCTGCTCCCACTCGCTCCCTCTGGTCGCTAGAGTACACAGAGAACACAGAGGAAATGCAGCGCAACGTTTTTGATCTTTCTCTGTGCCCTCCGTGATCTCTAGTGAGCGCAGCGAACGAGTGAGAGGCGCCCCTGACCTTGCCTTTCAATTCCTTCTTTAACACAGCCCGCGGACCGAAACTTGACAACCGGGGACCGGGTGCTTATGTTGAGGGCCGCTTATTCCGATTCCAAATTCACGGGAGGTTCAAGGCACATGACGGTGAGCAAGCGCAAGTTCAAAGCCGAGGTCAACAAGATCCTCGACCTGATGATCCATTCCCTCTACTCGCACAAGGAGATCTTCCTGCGCGAACTGATTTCCAACGCCTCGGACGCCATCGACAAGGCCCGCTACCTGGCGCTGACCGACACCGCGGTCAACCCCGAGGGGAGCGACTGGCGGATCGAGCTGATCCCCGATGCGGCCGCCGGCACCCTGACGGTGCGTGACAACGGCATCGGCATGACCCGGGATGAGGCGGTGGAGGCCCTCGGGACCATTGCCCACTCGGGGACCAAGGAGTTTATCAAGCTGCTGGAAAGCCGGGAGGTCAAGGACAATCCCGGAATTGATCGGCCAGTTCGGGGTCGGTTTCTACTCGGCCTTCATGGTCGCCGATCAGGTCACCGTCCGGACCCTGCGCGCCGGTGCTCCCGCCGACCAGGCGGTGGTCTGGCAGTCCGATGCCGACGGCGGCTACACCCTGGAGGAGGGCGAGAAGGACAGCCGCGGCACCGACGTCATCCTTCACCTCAAGGAAGACGCCAGGCAGTACCTCGAAGAATGGGAGCTGCGCAAGATCGTCAAGCAGTACTCCGATTTCATCGACTACCCGGTGGTGATGGAGGTGACCCGCTCCAAGCCTGACCCGGAGGACCAGGAGAAGTCCGTCGAGGAGACCAAAACCGAGACCCTCAATTCGCGCAAAGCGATCTGGCTGAAGGATAAGTCCGAGATCAGCGAGGAGGAGTACAACGAGTTTTACAAACACGTTTCCCACGATTTCACCGATCCCGCCCGCGTCATCCACTACCGGGCCGAAGGGACGACCGAGTTCTCGGCGCTCCTCTACCTCCCCAAGAAACGACCATTCGACATTTTCTATCAGGATTACAAGGTCGGTCCGACCCTTTACGTGCGCCGGGTGCAGATCATGGACCACTGCGAGGCGATGCTGCCGCCGTACCTGCGCTTCGTCAAGGGGGTGGTCGAATCGGCCGACCTGCCGCTCAACGTCAGCCGGGAAATCCTCCAGGACAACAAGGTTGTCGGGGTGATCAAAAAGAGCATCACCAAAAAAGTCCTCGACACCCTGGCTGATATGAAAAGAGAGGATCCGGAGGGTTACGGCGAGTTCTACGAGCAGTTCGGCCGCCTCCTCAAGGAGGGGATCCACCACGACTTCGAACGCAAGGACGCCATCGCCGAACTGCTCCTCTTCGAATCGACCAAGACCGAGCCGGGTAAAAAGATCACCCTCGCCGACTACGTGGCGCGAATGGCCGAGGGGCAGACCGAGATCTACTACATGACCGGCCCCGACAGGAAAACCGCCGAATCGTCCCCCTATCTCGAAGCCTTCAAGGAAAAGGGGTACGAGGTACTGCTGATGACCGACGACTTCGACGACATCATCATCAGCCGTCTTGACAGTTACCAGGAGAAACCCTTCCAGTCGGCCCTCAAGGGGGAACTCGATCTGGGCGCCGGCAACAAGGAAGAAAAACAGAAGGAATACGGCGAGCTGCTGGAGTTGATGCAGGAGCAGCTCAAGGATCTGGTCAGCGCGGTGCGTGTCTCGGGCCGGCTCAAGGATTCGGCGGTCTGCCTCGTCGCCGGCGAGCACGACCTCGACCCGGCGATGGAGAAGATGTTCCGCGCCATGGGCCAGGAAGTTCCGAAAGGGCAGCGCGCCCTGGAGGTCAACCCCGACCACCCGCTGATTGCCAGGATGCAGACCCTGTTCGCCGCCGACGCCAAGAGCGATCGGCTCAAGGAGTACGTCGGCCTGCTCTACGACCAGGCGCTGCTGCTGGAAGGGGATCGGCCCCGCGATCCGGTGGCTTTTGCCCAGGCGATGTCGAAGCTGATGGCGGAGGGAGCAGGGGAGTAATTGCTGTCCGCCGCATGACAAGTAACGAGCCGCCCGTCCAGCGAGAATGTTGGCGGGCGGCTCCATTTTGGGCCGGGGAATTGCCTGAGGGACTCAAAACGCAGGAGGGGGAAATCATGCCGACGATTCTGTTCGTGATGGGCTGGCGCTTCTTCTTCTATTCCAACGAAGGGAACGAGCCGATTCACATCCACTGCAGAAAGGGAGGGAGAGAGGCCAAGTACTGGCTCGACAAGGAAAACTTTGCGGTGGAAGAGGCCTATTGCTACAATATGGGGGCCGGCGACCGGCGCGAGGTCAAGAAGATCATCTTCGAGTACTTCGAGTTCATCGAAAGCGAGTGGGAACGGTTTCAGCGGGAGGCAGGACGATGAAGAAAATCCATGACGTTCAGCAGGTCGCGTTTTCAGGGGATTTTCTCCTGTTGCAGGTCGACGGCAAGAATTACCGTTTTGCCCTCGCGGACATCTCCCCCTCGCTCCTTGCCGCCTCCTCATCCGTTCGGGAAAACTTCGAAATCTCCCCTTCGGGCTACGGCATCCACTGGCCGGCCATCGATGAAGACCTTTCCATCGATGGTCTTTTGGGCATTCAGCATCGGCCCTCCTTTCAGAATCGCCAGGCTGTGGTTTGACCATTAAGGGCTGAGATTTTGAATGCTTCGGCGCCAGTGGTTTTGTCAGGACGATTTCTAACCTGATGATTCGGAGGCAAGTCGCCGAAACCAGTATGAAACAGTGAGCCGCCTGTCGGGGATTGCCCCGGCGGGCGGCTTTGTTTCTTGGGATGGGGGAAATAACCTTTTGACCTGACTGGGAATTCGGGCTACATTAGCGAGGCTTTGGTTTTGTTTTGTAAGGAGTGGAGGGATGAGGGGTAGTAGCAAGGTTTTGCAGGAGGAAGGGATTCTCGGCAGCCGTCGTTGTCAGCCTTAGGCTGAGCGGCGGTTTTTTGTTTCTTGGGGTAAAGGGATCGCGCCAGAGATTCAATCATTCAGGCCTGGCCCGGTGGCCATAACCCAGCGGATATAATACGGAACATGCTTAAAATTCAAGGACTTGTCGGCTATCAGCTCCTTCCCGAAGTCGACTAACATAATCCTCCTCCGGCTTATGGTGACATGACGCATAACCTTACCGTATGCGGATTATGTGATCAACAATCCGCCCGGGAAGGGTTGTTTTTTTAGCGGAATCAAAAAAATGGGCCAGAATTGGCTTCGCGATTGGGTGAAGTCGAACAAACTGGACATGTCACAGAATCAAATGGTTGTACGGCTTAAATAAATGATCAATCTCTACACACCAGACGACGATGTTCAACTTGCATTACTTAAAGGAATATTTGAATCCGAAGGAATACATTTTTTCGTACAAAACGACAATTTCGGTTCAATGAGGCCGGGCATTCGGATTCCACTTTACAATAAAAAAACCATTATGGTTCACGAGAAAGATCTTGAACGAGCACAAGAAATTCTTAGGAGCTTCATCAAAAACATAGAAAATGCAAAACCAAGACATGAAATCGAATCATCAAAATATTCGCTTTTCGATAAATGCAGAATGGTAATCGAGGCTTTGCTTTTTGGTTGGGTTATGCCAGGAAAACGGGTGCAGCAAAAGAATAAAAACAAAAAGGCCGTACAA
>CAVXNQ010000002.1:0-439883 GCA_963763205.1 uncultured delta proteobacterium
CGGTGCCATCGGCCCGGCAGATCCCGCAGCTCTTTCTTTCGAGAATGTCCGAAACTCTATCCTGAATCCACGACAGACCTCGGCGTTTCTGGCTATCGAAACAGTTATGACGTGGCACGCGAGTCGGAAAGGCTGCCATCACTTCGTCGAGTGAAGTGTCTCATCCACCTTTTCAGCCAACAGGATTTTCAACAGCGATTGGTAGGGAACATCTCGCTTGTGGGCGAGGACCTTCAGCTTCTCGATCAGCGATTCTGGCAGGCGCACGGAGATAGTGCGTGTCGTCGGTCTAAGATTGGGGAATACCACCTCCCCGGCTGTACTGAAGTCAACGAACTCGACGGCGTCGTGCATTACCCAGAACGCCCGCTCGTCGTCTTCATTCTTGAATTTTGGCACCTTTTTTAATGCGGTCACGGTATACCTCCAGTTCCCTGTTTGTCATGTCCCGGGCGGTGATTACTCGGATTCTCTCTCCCCGTATGGTGAAAGCGACGAATAGCGGTCTTGCCCCATCGGTTCTTCCCAAGGCGAAGAAACGATGCTCGTCTGTAGAATGGGCCGGATCGGGCCTGACCACGAGCGGGTTGTTGAAAAAGACCTCTTCGCTCTCAAGATTGGAGACGCGGTGCTTCTCCCAGATCTTTTCACGATTGCCTTCATCCCAATCAAAGGCGGTGATGCCGTCGAACACCCCCATGTGGCCCTCCTGTATATGTCTATTATGTACACATGGATTTCTCGGCAGTCAAGTGCGCCGCTCACGCACCCGTTGCCGGTTGTTTACCGGACACTTCTCAATGATCTGCCTACTCTGCTCGGAAGTGCGGCCTTGTAGCCTTTTACGTGCCTGTGATGAAAAGGACCCCGCTGGAGCAGGGTGCTGGCGCTTGTGGGGCCGAGAGGGAGAGGGGCCGGCCCGCAGGGGCAGGGTGTTTGTGCGTCATGGGGGTGGAGCGGGGTGGTCTGGGCATCTGGATGAACAGACTCTTCGGCCTATTCAATCTGATATTCGATAAAAAATATATCTTTAATTTACTGTTTTTATTGCCAATTTTCAGAACCGTCCCCAGAACATCTGCAACTGGTTGATTTCGTCCGACCCCATGCTCCTGCCCATGCTCCTGTGCCCCATGCTCCTGCACAAAAAAGTGGCGCGGCAAGACCCCCATGGGCACTACTCATTAACCGGACAGTAGTGTTTTTCCATATTTATTGCCGATCACCTTCATCGATTTGAACAAGTCGCCCATTCTTAAATGTCAAAATCAATAAAAACTTCCCTGGCCCAGGGCTATACGTCCATTGTTCAACCTTGACTTCTTTTAATATGCGTTTCCCGCTTTCGTCGGATATTCGTGCTTTTTCTAAAGAAACTATTTCTTTTGTTATCGGTTCACCATAAATTCTCAATACATTCGCTTGAGTATCCCCAATTGAGAAATGAAAATCCTTTTTATATTCCTCGGTGGGGTTAACCCTCTCTCCATCTTCAATACTAATGTGTCTTCCCCCATAAAGGTTAATATTTTTAATAATTGATTATTTCCTTGGTTGTAAGTCCATTGCTCTTCTATACCAGTGTTGCTGATTGCATCACTTTTGTTGGTATTTCTTGTCATTTCGAAAGAAATTAAATTTTCAAAAAATGGTTTTCCGCATTTTAGAAGAACTTCTGCCTTAGTATCACCAATGGAAACCAATTTATCACCGCATCTCATTGCATCTGAATTCGAAGACAAAAGAGAAAACATAATTACAACAATTACTTGTAAACTTATTAAAGTTATCTTCATATTTTTCTCCAAGTTAACCATGAAGAATTGTTATTATTAGGAGCATTAATACTGCAAAAAACCACAAAAACCATTCTTTGGATGGCACACACTCGGGGTCGGACCAAGACAACCCATTGATATTCAAGATAACCTTGTCAAAAAACAGCCATCATTTGGCGCTATGGGTCGATTTTCAGGGCCGAAATTCAGCTTATAGATCTTCTGTTGTTCATTACTTTCCTTTCGCCAGCTTATGGGATCAGATTTTGGTTTCAAACCTTCCCAACCGCCATCGCTCAACCCAGCCCGGAGAATCCCGAATAAACACCTCCCCCGCACCAACTGCCAGACAATCAAAGCAGACTCTCGTACTCCT
Organism: uncultured delta proteobacterium; assembly: GCA_963763205.1. Taxonomy (GTDB): domain Bacteria; phylum Desulfobacterota; class Desulfuromonadia; order Desulfuromonadales; family DDH964; genus DDH964. Next base: position 2,155 of record CAVXNQ010000002.1, read on the forward strand.
GGTGCCGTTCGATGTAACTGCGGACAAAGGGACATTGCGGGACGACCTTCAGACCCTCTGCCTTCGCATACTCCAGGGCCGCCTTGACCACTTTGCCGCCAATCCCCTGCCCCTCAAGGGAGGACGGGACTCCGGTATGCACCAGGGTCAGGGTGCCGTCCTTCAGTTCGTAGTCGAGGACGGCCGTGGCACCGCCCACCGTGGTCTCGAAGCGGTTTGCCGAGGTATTGTTCGTCACCTTGATATCCATGGTTTGTCCTTTCCGCATCTGCCCTGCCGGCCGGAGACGCAAAAACCGTCCCCGGAGTTCTCTCCAGCAGGACGGCTCAGATTTCCGGCAGCAATTTTCCCCTCACTACCAACACTCCTTCCACAAAAACAACAACAGTCCATAGGAAACGACCTCCATTAGTTAGCGGAAATCGCCAATCATTGTCAAGGAAACTCCTCCAATCTCCAAGCCACCCGACACCAAAGCCCCGCCGCTTCTACCGATGATGAATTGAGGACGACCGGGCTCCCCGCAAATCCAGGCGGTTCCTCGTCGATTTTTCGTGTCATTTCTGCTTTTTACCCATCCCCAGACAACGAAAATACTGGCATACTAGCACCTTGCATACGGCCGCCATTTCCCGGCCGCCATTCCATCGACTGGAAAGGAGTCACGAACATGCGCACCCCCATCAGACGCACCCTTCTCCCGCTCCTGGCCGCCCTCGGCCTGCTCCTCGCCGGCTGCAGCCAGCAGCAGGCGCCGGAAACGGCCGCGAAAAACCCGGCCCCGGCCAAGAAGGTCTACGCCTGGAAACTGGCCATGACCTGGCCGACCAACTTCCCGATTTTCAGCGACGCGGTCAACCACTTCGCCGAGACCGTCAAGACCATGTCCGACGGCCAGCTGGTCATCCAGATCGACTCGGCCAGCAAGACCAAGGCCCCCTTCGGCGTCCTCGACATGGTCAACAACGGCGAATACCAGATGGGGCACAGCGCCTCCTACTACTGGAAGGGGACCGAGCCGAGCACCATGTTCTTCACCACCATGCCCTTCGGCATGACCGCCCCCGAGCAGTACGCCTGGTTCTACTACGGCGGCGGCATGGAGCTGATGCAGAAGGTCTACGCCAAGCACGGCGTCTACTCCTTCCCGGGCGGCAACACCGGCGTGCAGATGGGGGGCTGGTTCCGCAAGGAGATCAAGAGCCTCGACGACCTCAAGGGACTGAAAATGCGCATCCCCGGCTTCGCCGGCGAGGTTCTCTCGCAGCTCGGCGTGGTCGTCACCAACATCGCCCCGGGGGAGCTCTACACCTCTCTGGAGCGTGGCAACATCGACGCCCTGGAATGGGTCGGGCCGGCCCTCGACCTCAAAATGGGCTTCCAGAAGATCGCCCCCTACTACTACACCGGCTGGCACGAGCCGGCGGCCGAGCTGCAGTTTATGGTCAACCGCAAGGCCTTCGACGAGCTGCCCAAGAATCTCCAGGAGATCCTGGTCACCGCCATGAAAGCCGAGGCCCTCGATTCCTACGCCCACATGTACAACGACAACGCCGCCGGCCTCGCCTCGCTGCACACCGACTACCCCGAGGTCAAGATCCGGACCTTCCCGCCGGCGATCCTCGACGCTTTGAAGGCGGCCAACCAGAAGCTGCTCGCCGAGAACGCGGCCAAGGATCCGCTGTTCAAGGAGGTCCTCGATTCCCAGCGCGCCTACCTGGCCAAGGTCCGTCCCTGGTCGATCATCTCGGACTATGCCTACCTGAAGGACAACCAGGGGAACTGAAAGCCGGCACGGCCACCAATGAACAGAGCGGGGGACAGGACCACAGATCCTGCCTCCCGCTCTTTTCGGCTGGGAAAAAGGTCGCCGGTGGCCGGCACCGGGGCGGAAGAATTTTCCCGACCCCGGGGACCAGTCTGCTACTCTGAAGCGGGGCGCCTGTGTCCCCGAAAAATCCCGCCGGGGTTGAGGAAGAGGAGATGACCGCAACGTTGAAGCTGGAAATCATTTTTGCCGACCGGGTGGGGATCGTCGCCAATATCGCCACCCTGATGGCCGAGCAGGCGGCCAACATCATTTCGATGGAGGTCGAAGTCCGCCAGGACCAGGCCATCGTCTACCTCGAGGCCGAAACCGCCGCCAGCCTGAATCAGCAGGAGCTGCTCGCCTGCCTGCGGACCATCCCCAACCTGCAGGAAATCACCGTGATTCAGACCTTGCCCCAGGAGAAGCGGGAAAAACGCTTCCAGGTGGTGCTCGACAGCATCAGCGACGGCATCCTGGCCATCGACGAGGCCGGCACGATCACCGCCGTCAACCGGGTGGCCGGAGAGATGCTCGACTGTGACCCGCAGCAGGCGATCGGCCGGGAACTCCGCCAGTTGGAACTCGCCGATCCGAGCCTGCTGGAGGGCCTGGCCGGCAAAACCTTCCATAACCAGAAACGCAACCTGATCAGCAAACGCGGCCGTTTCCAGTTCCTCGCCAGCAGCCGCACCATCCAGGATTCCCGGGGCCGCATCGTCGGCGCGGTCGAGATCATGAAGGACCTGCAGGAGATCCGGGAACTGGCCAATGCTGTCAGCCAATCGGCGCAGATCACCTTCAGCGACATGATCGGCCAGAGCCCGGCAATCCAGGCGGCCATCGCCTTCGCCCAGAAGATCGCCCGGGCCGACGCCACGGTTTCCATCCGCGGCGAGAGCGGCACCGGCAAGGAACTCTTCGCCAGTGCCATCCACGTCGAAAGCGGCCGCGGCGGCCTTTTCGTGCCCCTCAACTGTGCGGCGTTGCCGGAAGCGCTGTTGGAGAGCGAGCTGTTCGGTTATGTCGGCGGGGCCTTCTCCGGGGCCAAGAAAGAGGGCAAGGCCGGCCTGTTTGAAGTGGCCCACCAGGGGACGCTGTTTCTCGACGAGATCGCCGAGATGCCGCTCAGCCTCCAGGCCAAGATGCTGCGGGTCTTGCAGGAGGGGATGGTACGCCGGATCGGCGGCAGCCGCGAGACGCCCGTCGACGTGCGGATCATCACCGCCACCAACAAGGACCTGGAACGGCTGGTCGAAGAGCACCTGTTTCGGGAGGATCTCTACTACCGGATCAACGTCTTTCCCATCCACCTGCCGCCGCTCAGGGCGCGGGGCGAGGATATCCCGGTGCTGGCCGAGCACTTCCTGTTTCAATTCAACGCCAGGCTGGGCAAAACCGCCCAGGCCCTGACGCCGGCCGCCCTGGAAAAGCTGCGCCGCCACAGTTGGCCGGGCAATGTGCGGGAACTTCGCAACGTCATCGAACGCGCCGCCATCCTCTGCGCTACCGAGCGGATCGACAAGGACTGCATCCTGTTCGGGGCCGAAATTGGCGCGGCGATGAAGGGGCTGGGCGCCCCGGCAGCGGAGCGCCTGACAACCGGAGCCTCCTTGGCGGAACTGGTCGCGGGGTACGAAAAGCAGATCCTCATCGAGGCATTGGGAAAGTCCCGCAGTGTCCGGAAGGTCGCCAGGCAACTGGGGGTTTCCCATACCACCCTGCTCAACAAGATCAAGCGCCACCGGATCGACCTGGAACGGAAGTGACTTGGCGGCCGGGCCATGCCTGGTTCAGGGGTGGTCAGGCGGGTGCGACAAACGGCGGAATCCTTGCTCAAGGCAAGTGGAAACATTTCATTCCAATGGAACGAATTCTTTCCATTTGTTAAAATAAACCGCCAATGCGGATAGTTACAGGTTCTTTTCGGGACGGAATGGCACGATTTATTGCCAATCCCCACCCCTTCTGCACCGTCCAAAACCCCCTCTCTCCCCCCTTTCCTTTCCCGGAAAAAATAAAAATCACGCCCCGGCCGAAGCTTCCGAGTGAACGCTAAACGCCCGAAAGAACAACGTTCCGAACAATTCAAAACATGTTTCCCAATACCTCTCCCTGCGCATTATTCTCCGGACCGCCTCGCCCCTGGCAAGCCATTTGCTCTACAGGTCGACAATAGAACGCCGTTAATTTCTGTCTCCGGCGTCGCCCCAACCATTCCTGTTCACCACCAGCAAAGGAGAAACACCATGATCGTCGGCATCCTGAAGGAAATCAAAACCGCTGAAAACCGGGTCTGCATGACCCCGGCCGGAGTCGAAGTGATGACGGCCAACGGCCACAGCGTACTGGTGGAAGCAAGGCCGGCGTCGGCAGCGGCTTCACCGACGACGCCTACGCCGCAGCGGGGGCCGAACTGGTCGCCCACTCCGGCGGAGATTTTCGCCCGTGCCGACATGGTCATGCATGTCAAGGAACCGCAGGCCGAGCGAGTACGACCTGATCCGTCCCGGCCAGATCGTCTTCACCTATTTCCATTTCGCCGCCTGCGAAGAACTGACCCGGGCGATGCTCAAGAGCCGGGCCATCGCCATCGCCTACGAGACCATCACCGGCCCCGCCAACTCACTGCCGCTGCTTACCCCGATGAGCGAGGTCGCCGGCCGCATGGCCGCCCAGCAGGCCGCCAAGTACTCGGAACGGGCCCAGGGGGGACGCGGCATCCTGCTCGGCGGCGTTCCCGGCGTGCCGCCGGCGGCGGTGCTGGTGATCGGTGGCGGGGTGGTCGGCACCCACGCGGCGCAGATGGCCTGCGGCCTCGGCGCCAAGGTCTACCTGCTCGACACCAACCTCGACCGCCTGCGGCACCTCTCCGAAGTGATGCCGAAAAACTGTTTTCCGATGATGTCGTCGCCGGCCACCATCCGCGAACTGGTCAAAGAGGCCGACGTGGTGATCGGCGCGGTGCTGGTCCACGGCGCCAAGGCGCCCAAGCTGATGACCCAGGACATGCTCGAAACCATGAAACCGGGAGCGGTGCTGGTCGACGTCGCGATCGATCAGGGGGGATGCTTCGAGACCTCCCGTCCGACCACCCACGAAGCGCCGACTTACCGCGTGGGCGGGGTGCTCCACTACTGCGTGGCCAACATGCCCGGAGCGGTGCCGCTGACCTCGACGGTGGCCCTGACCAACGCCACCCTCCCCTACGCGGTGGCCATTGCCAACCAGGGGTGGCGGCAGGTGGCGAAAGACCATGCCGGAATCAAGGAGGGGATCAACATCGCCGACGGCAAGGTCACCTACCGGAGCGTCGCCGAGGCTTTCGACCTTGAGTACACCCCGGTCGATGAGGCCCTGAAACCCAGGGTCGCGGCGGCGGAGACCACTCCCCGCGAAGCGGTTCACGGTTGATCCTGCCCGGTGGGTCGGCGCGGGAGATGTCTACTCGGGGCTCCCGCACCCGCATCCGCCCGGCGGCCCTTTACGGTCGCCGGGCGGGTGCGAACTTCGATCCCAGCGCCAGGGGAGCACCTGCCGGGGAGCCTTGCCGCTGCCGGCCTGGTCCCTCCAACCCCAAAAGGAGACAATCATGGAACAGTTTATGACAACATTAACCGCCTGGTTCAACCTCGCCAGCGGCTGGGTCTGGGGGCTGCCGCTGCTGGTCCTGCTGGTGGGAACGGGGCTGTGGCTGACCTTCATCCTGCGCGGCCTGCAGTTTACCAAGCTCGCCCACGCCCTCTACCTGGGGCTGATCAAGCGCAAGGAACAGAGCGACGAACCGGGGGATATCTCCCATTTCCAGGCGCTGATGACGGCCCTGTCGGCCACCGTCGGCACCGGCAACATCGCCGGCGTCGCCACGGCCATCGCCATCGGCGGGCCGGGCGCCCTCTTCTGGATGTGGGTCACCGGCCTGGTCGGCATGGCCACCAAGTACGCCGAAGCGGTGCTGGCGGTCAAATACCGGGTGAAGGACAAGTTCGGCAACATGTGCGGCGGGCCGATGTACTACATCGAGCATGGTCTGGGCAAGAAGTGGCTGGCGTCCTGTTTTGCCTTTTCGCCGCCGTCGCCGCCTTCGGCATCGGCAACATGGTGCAGTCCAACTCGGTGGCGGCCGCGGTCCAGGCCTCTTTTCATGTCCCGGCAGCCGTCACCGGCGTGATCCTGGCCGTGGCCACCGGGCGGTGATCATCGGCGGCATCAAGAGCATCGGCCGGGTGACCGGCGTTCTGGTTCCGGTCATGATCCTCTTTTACATCCTCGGCTGCCCTGGTCGTGCTGGTCCTGCACTTCGACCTGATTCCCGGCGCCCTGGCACTGATTGTCGACAAGGCCTTCACGCCGACCGCCGCCACCGGCGGCTTTGCCGGCTCCGGGGTCATGCTGGCGATGCGCATGGGCGTCGCCCGCGGCGTCTTTTCCAACGAATCGGGCCTGGGCAGCGCACCGATCGCCGCAGCCGCGGCCAAGACCAAGCATCCCGTCACCCAGGCCCTGGTCTCCATGACCCAGACTTTCATCGACACCATCGTCGTCTGCACCATGACCGGCCTGGTGATCGTCCTCTCCGGCGCCTGGAGCAGCGGCACCAACGGCGCCGAGTTGACCTCGGTCGCCTTCCAAAGCGGCCTGCCGGGCCAGTGGGGCAACCTGATCGTCACCATCGGCCTGATCCTCTTCGCCTATTCGACCATTATCGGCTGGTGCTATTACGGCGAAAAGTCCATCGAATATCTCTGGGGGGAAAAGGTCATCAAGCCCTACCGAATGGCCTGGGTGCTCTTCGTCGGTATCGGCGCCTTTTTGCGGCTCGACCTGGTGTGGGCCATGTCCGACGTCTTCAACGGCCTGATGGCCTTCCCCAACCTGGTCGCCTTGCTGGCCTTGTCGCCGGTGGTGGCCCGGGAAACCCGCAACTATTTCGCTGCCGATTCGAGTCCGGTGGCGGTCCTGCCGGCAGCCCTGGAGGCCCGGGACTAGGACACCACCGCTACGGCGAACGCAGCAGGAACCGGCGTTCGTGTTTGATCGGGGCCCGGGCCGGCGCAGATGCGGCGGCCCGGGCCGTCTATAGGAGCGGAGCTTCATGAACGGTCATTCGATATGGGCCGAGGTCGACCTGGCCGCCATCGCCTTCAACCTGCACCAGGTGCGCCGTCTTGCCGGCCCGGAGCCGCAGCTCATGGCAGTGGTGAAGGCCGACGGCTACGGCCACGGTGCCTTCCCGGTCGCCCGCACCGCCCTCGAAAACGGTGCGGACTGGCTGGGGGTTGCCCGCCTGGACGAGGGGATCGCCCTGCGCCAGGCCGGCATCCAGGCGCCGATCCTGGTCTTCGGCTACGTCCCAGCGGCCTGGGCGGGGCACCTCCTCGATCACGATTTGACGGCGACGATCTTCAGCCTGGAGCAGGCCCGCCAGCTTGCCACGCTCGCCGCGACCCGGCGTCGGCGGCTGCGGGCCCATCTCAAGATCGATACCGGCATGGGGCGGCTCGGATTGCCGTCGGAGCAAATCGACGGGGGACAGGAACCCGTTTCGGGCCTGGCGCAGGTGATCGCAATCTCCCGCCTGCCGGGCCTTGCCATAAGCGGGATTTACACCCACTTCGCCGCTGCCGACGATCCCGACAAGCAAAGTGCGCGTCGGCAGTTCGCCCGTTATTCCGCGTTCCTGGCCGCCCTGCAGAGCCGGGGTCTGCGCTTCCCCTGCCGGCACACGGCCAACAGCGCGGCCATCATCGCCCTGCCCGAAACCCATCTCGACCTGGTTCGCGCCGGGCTCATGCTCTACGGTCTCTGGCCGTCGCCGCAGCTGCGGGAGCGGGGAACCGAGCTGCGCCCCGCCCTGCAGCTCAAGGCGCGGGTGGCCCAGGTCAAGATGGTGCCGGCCGGCTTCCCCGTCAGCTACGGCGGCACCTACGTCACGCCACGGGCCACCCGGCTGGCGACGGTGACCGTCGGCTACGGCGATGGCTATCATCGGCTGTTGTCCTCGCGGGGGGAGATGCTGGTGGGCGGCCAGCGGGCGCCGGTGGTGGGACGGGTCTGCATGGACCAGACGGTGCTTGACGTCGGGCACATTGACCGCGTGGAACCGGGGGACGAGGTGGTCCTTTTCGGCCGCCAGGGGGCAGCCCTGCTGCCGGTGGAAGAGGTCGCGGCGGCGGCCGAGACCATCCAGTATGAAATCGTCACCGCGCTGACTGCCCGGGTGCCGCGCCATTACAAGGGAGGCAGCGGGAGCTGCCATCGAACGTAGCCGAAAGCGTGCCTGCCCGGCCGAGATCGGGTTCCTTGGCCAACGACTCGGACCAGGCGCACTGGACGGTAATGGCAGGCACCAACAACAGGACCAAACCCGGGAGGCGGAGCAGGCACTCTGCCTCCCGGTGCCGCGATGCCCGCTGCTCCTCCGCCCCGTCGCCTCATCCCCCCAGCCGGCGGCGCAGCAGCCGGGCGCTGAGGGCGGCGAGTTCGGCGAACAGCGGCTCCGCTTCCGCCTCCCGCTCCTCGACCGGCCGCCCCAGCAGCTGTTCGAGACGAGCGTAGAGCTCCGCCAGCTCCGCTTCCCCGCCGCACCCGCCGAGGTGCCGGCGCAGGGCGAGGTGAGCCTGCTTGCGCTCCATCACCTCCAGCCCGTCGAGGATCTGGCGGTGGCTGGTCCCCTCCCAGATCGCCAGCACCAGCGCCTCGCGCAGCCGCCGCTCGGCCGGGAACTCGGCGAGGACGCCGAGGCCGCCGTGGACCTCGATCCCCCACTTGGCGCTCTGCACCGCGAACTCGGCGGTCCAGTACTTGGCCAGATGCGCCACCAGGCGAAAGAGATGGTAACGCTCGCTGTAGGGCTTCCGCTCCCGCCAGACCTCGTCGAGCAGCCGCACGCTCTCCCAGGCCAGGGCGAAGGCCTCCTCCAGCGCCCGGCCGCGGGCCGCGAACTGCCGCGCCAGCAGCGGCTGCTCGATAACCGGCCGGCCGAAGGCGATCCGGGCCGCGGCAAAGTCGCGGGCGTCGTCGATGGCGCGCTGGGCGAGGGCCACGGCGGCGACGCTGTTGGCGGTGCGCGAAACATTGAGAACCTCGAGAATCTGGTAAACTCCCGTCTCGGCCGTCCCCAGCAGGTACCCCTCGCTCTTTTCGAGCACCACTTCGCCGGTCGGCACCGAGCGGGTGCCGATCTTGTCCTTGAGCCGCCGCACCGCGACGTTGGGTTGACCGTCCGTACGCTGCTGCGGCACCAGGAAAAGCGCCAAGCCGCGCACGCCGGCGGGCGCTCCCTGGGGCCGCGCCGCCACCACCGCCAGCTCGGCGCCGACGTTGCTGGCGAAATATTTCTCTCCGCTGAGCAGCCAGTGGTCGCCCGCCGGCTCGGCGACGGTCTCCACCGCCGCGCCGAGATCGGAGCCGCCGCCGATCTCCGTCATCCAGGTCGCTCCCTGCCAGACCGTGTCGTCCCGCCGCAGGAGCGGCGCCAGGAACCGCTCCCGGAGCGGCGGCGAGCCGTACTTGGCCAGCGCCAGGGCAGTGGCCAGGGAAACCGTGTGCGGGCAGTAGAGACCGGGATCGAAATAGGCGGTCAGGTAGCCGAGCTGGAAGGAGGCGGCGAGGGACGGCTCGGCCAGGGCCCGCCAGACGCTGCCGGCCCGGTAGCCGGCCAGCAGCAGCTCGCGGTAGCCGCCGGGGAGCAGGATCGCGTCGACCCGCTCGCCGCGTTGGTCGAACATCCGCAGCCACGGGGTGCCGGCGCGGTCGATCCCGGTCGAAATCTCCTCGCCCTGCCGCCGCCACCAGGTTTCCTGTTCGAGCAGCAGGTCTCGATGCGACAGGTCGCCGAGCAGGCGGCCGAGGAAGCGGGTCGGGGAACCATTGCGCGCCTCGTTCATGAGCACCTCCTTTTCCTGGGCCGGATCAGGGTGGGGACCCCGTCCGACCATCCCGGGACTGCATTCATTTTAGCCGCGGAAAATCCTCCTGCCCGGGAACGACGGCGGCCAGGATCGGGGCTGGCAGGTTGCGGCGCCGGTGCTATAGTGAAAACAGACGCAAAACCGGGGAGTTTAAGCTACAGAGCAGCACGAAAGGAGAATCGCCATGATGCGCCACGAGGAATTCGAAGGGATCTGTCAGGCGGTTGCGGATGGCGCGGAAAAACGTGTCAAGCACATCGTCCTGCACCAGAGCGGCAAGGTGATCGCCTGCCGCCCCGATGACTTTATCGAAGTCGAACTGGAGAACGGCGAGCACAAGACCTGGGCCAAGGACAACGTGACGCTGCTGCACTGACCAGTTTGGCAACACACCGCGCACTGTGGGCGGGAACCGGGAACCGCCGGCAGCAGGCCTGTAGGCCCGCTGCCGGCGAGGAGGCCGCCGCAGGTCGGCTAGCCGCCGTAGGTCTTGACGGCGCGTTCGATCGCGGGTCCGGCCTTGGCCAGGTCCGCCGGGATCATGACCGGGCTGAACTCGATGCTGGCGTTGAAGGCCAGAAACCACGGTTCGGCGATGGCGGGAATCTGCGAGGCGTCCTGCAACTCCAGAAAAATGAGTCCCGTCCGCTGTCCCTTCTCGGCCGTGAAATAGGCGGCCTCCGGCTTCAGTTCGCCCAAAATGGACTGGATGGTTTCGCCGAGCTTGCCGGCCTTGGCGGCCGCGTTGCCCGTTTCCACAGGGATATTGACCTTGAGCAGGAATCTCATGACTGACCTCCCTTTAAGTGAGTGTTCCTCCCGGGGCCGGAACGATTCCTTGGTGCGCGCCGCCCTGGCCCGCCTTCGAACTCAGTCTATTACCTTTACCCTTGCCCGGTAAAGCCGGCCCGGATTCCCGCGAAAGATGCCGGGCCTACCGCTGCGGCGGTCAATACCGTCCGGAGAATTTCGTCTTCACCTCCCCGACATACAGATCCAGCCCTTGTTGCATCACCTCCAACCAGTTTCCGCCGCCGGCGGTCTGGAAATGTCGCTCCGCCTTGACCGTAATCGTCTCGGCTTCCGGCGCCATGCTCCCCTCCGATAGGACATCCAGCTGCGTGGAGATGTCGCAGGTAAGGGCAATCGACCAGAAGCCCGGGGTCATGTAGCTCCAGAATTTCAGGATGGAGGCGTCCACCACCAGGGTGCCCTTGGTGACATCCTGCTTGTTCTCCAGCACGGTGTAGCCAAGCTCGGCAAAGGAACGTTTCAAGGCATCGCGGATAACCGTTTCCACCGTCTGCCCTTCCTCCAGCAGAATGTCCCCCAGCGCCCGCCCGAAGGTGTTCCGTTTCCGGGCAATGGCCCGCCTTTTGATGTCCGCCGTTGCCGCCGCCGACCCCCCGAAACCGAGCGAGGGGATATCCTGTGAGCTGGGGTTTTCCTGGAATTCACGGCGGTCGGTGACGGTGTCGATAAAGACCGTCTTCCCCGTGGCCTGGACGGGAGCCTGGGCGGCAGCCTGCTCGAGGCGCACCACGCCGCGATTGGTCGCGCAGCCGCTGAGGAAAAGCAGGGGAACAGCCGCGAGCCCCAAGGCCAACCTTGCAATGTTCTTCATAGCGGTTCCCTCCCTCGTCTTTTCCCTCGTCTTTTTGACTTCCATGATGCTAATCCATTGACAGTTGCCACGGCCTTTCGCGGCCCCCTGCCTGCCTGGAGCATCCGCCACCGAAACTCCTCCAATACTTCACCAGATTTCGAGAGGTTTTCAAGGAGGTTCTCGGCTGGCCGGCAGCGCCAGCTCCGGGTCAAAGCGGCACGGGCTGGTCGCGGAAAAGGGAGAAGCCGCCTGTACCACCATGCCGCCAGGCGGCTTCTCCGTTCCTCGAGGTTGACTTCGCGGACGATCCGCACCGTTCCGGAAGCGCCGGCCCGGAAGACAAAAGCGAAGGCGGGTCTTCAGCCTTGATTTTGCAGTCACGCCCCCGGCAGAGGTTACCTTCTCAGGGCGGAATGCATTTGGGAATCGATTTGGTTGGAAGGGGTGCCAAGCGGCAAGGCGGTATGCTGGTGAGGGTTGCTGCGTTGGATGGCGTCGCAAATCGGCCCGGCGTGTGGCGGGGAAGTTTGCGGGCCATGGGTGAAGCGGCCGCAAATATTAGATCTTCGGATCCCTGTTGACTTCCCCTGCGTAGGTGTCGACATAGCAGACAGCATCCGTACCGAATGCTGCGGCGATGCGATGGCATTCAGGGTGATTGCAAAGGGGCCGTTTGTGGCGGTTTGGTGGACAAAACTTTGGGGATTTTCAAGAGGTACCGTCACGGCGGGAATCAGGGGCCGGTTTGCGATGCGGCCGAAGCTTGTTCCGCGGCGGCAGGAAAGTGGGAAGCCAACACCTGGACTCCGGTTCTGCCAGGGAATTTAGCCGGGAATAGACTCACCCTTTTTCGTTTTCCGTTCGGTCTCAGCCGGGGCGCTCCCCCTAGCAGGATGTTGAAAAACTATTTGCCTAAGCCCTTGATTTTACTAGGCTAAGCAACCTGATTTTGCTATAATTTCGCGCATAACCATCCGATTTTGCAGGAGAAACTGTTATGCGCGGTGAAGATCAGAACCAGCAGGCCATGTTCAGCTATATTTCCCCGGAAGCCCGGGTTCCCAAGGATCATCCATTGCGGCCGATCCGGGCCATGGTCGATAGCGCGCTTGAATGATCTCGCGCCCCTGTTCCGCGAGATGTATTCACACACCGGTCGGCCGTCGATTCCGCCGGAGCAGCTCCTGCGCGCCTCGTTGCTGCAAGTGCTCTACTCCATCCGCAGCGAGCGGATGCTGGTTGAGCAACTGGATTACAACCTGTTGTTTCGTTGGTTTGTCGGGCTGTCCATGGATGACAAGGTCTGGAATCATTCGACCTTCTCCAAGAACCGTGAGCGCCTGATGCAGTTCGAAGTGGCGACAGCCTTCTTCCAAGCCACCAAGGGCCTGGCGGAACGGGCCGGACTGATGTCGAAAGACCACTTCACCGTGGATGGCACCTTGATCGAAGCCTGGGCCTCCATGAAAAGTTTCCGCCCCAAGGATGATCAGGATCAAGACCCGCCCGCAACCGGTGGTCGCAATCCCGAGGTCAATTTCAAAGGGCAGAAGCGCAAGAATGATACGCATCAGTCCACGACAGACCCAGATGCCCGCCTGCTCAAAAAAGGCAAAGGTAAAGAATCCAGGCTCTGCTTCATGGGGCACGCCCTGATGGAGAACCGCAATGGTCTGGTGGTGGACAGCCGTTTGACCGAGGCCAACGGGACCGCCGAATGGGACGCCGCCCTGGAGATGATCGAAAACCTGCCAGGAACGCATCAGATCACCGTTGGTGGCGACAAGGGCTACGATGTGCCGGTCTTCGTCGATGGTCTAAGGGAGTTGCTGGCCACACCGCATGTGGCCCAAAAAGACAAGGGCACCGCGATTGACGGCCGTACCACCCGCCATGACGGTTACCAGGTCAGCCAGCGCATTCGCAAACGGGTTGAAGAAATCTTCGGCTGGCTGAAAACCGTTGGTTGCCTACGCAAGACGCGCCATCGAGGACTTGACTTGGTCGGTTGGATCTTCGAGTTTGCCATGACCGCCTACAACTTGATTCGAATGCGCAATCTGATCTGGGCAACATAGCTAAAAAGAGGAGAAATGCTGCCGATTTTGGCAGAAAAAAGGCCGTAACGGGCCTCATACTAAGAGTATTCGCCCCGGAACCAACGAAACACAGATTGTCAAAGATCAAAAAAATCACTCACGGGAGCAAAGGGCTGACTCCCGGTTAGTTTTTCAACGGCCTGCTAGCGTCTTTCCCCTGCGCCTTGACCCGGCACATGGCAGTATCAGCCTCCACGACATATTAGATGATGTGCTCGGGAAAGGCCCCATACATGGTCAGAAGCTTCACGCCTTCGGTCTTCGGGGCGTAGAGCGTCTTTGATCCTCACTCGTCCTTGGGACACCGTTCGGGAGTGTGGGTTGGCGTGATGTGGACCAGAATAGTCCACCTCCGGTTTCCAGCCGTCGGGGTTCTGATTGTTGTATTTTCAGCCCCATCGCCGTGAAGTTCCAGGCAGCCATTGAAACCCCACCAAAATCTTGGTCAAGCTTATCGTACGTCCCATCGATCTTCTTTTCAGCTACCGTTGTTATCCCCTCACATGTTCTTGGTCCGGCTATTCGCAGACCTCCTGCTTCACCACCACGCCATACTCGTGCAGCAGCTTTGCATATTCTCCGCTCTTGCACATGGCGGCGAGGCTTTCGTTGAACCGGTCACGCACGGCATCATCCTTGAAACCGGCCTTGAAGTTTGTCACCGGCGGAAAGATGGCGTGGAAGCTGACCTTGTCTAAATCATGGCCCATCTTCTTGCTGAAATAGCTGAATATGCTGTGGTCGATCACGATGACCAGCTCCTTCCCCTCCCAGAACCTCCGGACCTGTTCCTTCTGGTCGGCGACTTCGATGTAGTTCTTCCGCTGGGGGGATTGCGGCGAGAACATCGCCTCGAATTCAGGTCCCAGCGCCAGGTAGGCATTGCCCCAAGTCAGCACCCGACGATTCCGGAGGTCGGCAACGCTGTCGATCCGGAACCCGTCGGCCTTTTTGCTGATCGCGAAGTTGGCAAAGGTTATGAAGTCGGTGGATTCAAAGATATCCTTATCCTCCTGCTGGACGCCGAGGGACACGTCCGCCCGCTTCTGCTGAACCGCCGTCTGCAACTCCCCATAGGGGAGCTGAATGAAAAGCAGGCTATAGCCCTTCAGTGCCTGACGTACGATATCGACTTCCAGTCCGGTGCCGGCGTTATCCATGACAAAAGGCGGAATATCCAGGGAGACGGCCACGAGAAGTTCGGGCTTATCCGCGGCCTGGGCATGATTGCTGATTCCCGTCAGCAGCAGTAACGCCACGACGATGGATCCGAACAAAATGTTGCGAGCTGGATTCATGGGAACCTCTCTTTCGCCGGGTTGCGGTACGGAAACGGCTTTCCTCTACTTTATCGCAAAAGGGATTCGGGGTCGGAAACGGGGGGGAGTTTGAGTATTGCCGTGGTTCGGACAAGAGAGGCTGGGAGTTAATAGATGTCAGATTGTGCCGGGGCCTTGGTCTCCAGCTATTCCAAAATTTCCCGGCTAGGTTGAGGCGTCTATTTTGCCGGGGGAAGGTCCCAAGTCAGCGTTAATTGCTTTGTTGGCCTTCCTCTTCTCGAATCATGACTCCGATAACCAGATCAATGAATCAATACCTTATTTTGTTCAATTTTAAGTTTGCGTCATAAAACACTATTTCGTTTGCGTTGAGCTTATCCTCACAATATTTTTTGTTTAACTCCTTAACTGTTATCCCGGACCATTTTGAAAAGATACATTCAAAATAAAACAAATTTATGTTTTTATCTAATTTTGGACCCAAATCGGAATTACTTATAAGTGGAACATGGATAGAATCTATATCTGGCTTATCACGAACATCATGTTTTAAAGGTATCTCCCCTTTGGGATTGCCTAACCCATGGTCAGAAAAAAATATAAACTTCGCGTTATATTCAGAACTTATTTTCAATATCTGAGAGAGAATATAATCAGTGTAAAAAACAGTATTATCGTATTGATTTACTGTCTTTTCTAATTCAGACTTTCCGCCATTATACTTAGAATATCCAACAGGATAACGATCTTTAAATTCAAAATGGGATCCAAAAAAATGCAGAACGATTAAAGTTTTTTCGTTTGGCTTTCTATTTTTTAAAACATCGACCAATTTAGGCAATAGAACCTCATCATATTTGATTTCGTGTTCATCAGAATTTGTAGTAAATGATGTATGTCCTGATTGCTTTGCTAAAGAAGACACAATCATCTCTCCACTTGACGAATTAAATTCCGTTTGATTAGAAATCCAGAAAGTTTTATATCCTGCATCATTTGCTAGGTTAATTATAGACTTTGACAAATCTGGAGATGAATTGAATTTTGTAAACATTGATGGAACAGAAGTCCATGTATTTGTTCCACCCGAATATGCATTTTTATATATATAAAGTTTATCTCTCATGGCCGAAAGAAGTGGAGTTGTGTCTCTTTCATAGCCATAAATTCCGAGATGATCTGCTCTAAGAGATTCGCCTAAACCGATTATTAATAAATTTGGCGAACTTTTGGTTGCTTCAACTTTAGACCATGATGATGAATAACCATTATTTTTAACGTGTAAATAATCAATTGTATCCGATATTGCTTTTATATCTTTAAGTGGCGGGAATCGATGTGCCATTTCTTCAGAGAGGACATAATCTATTTTTGCTTCGAATTTAGTCATTCCCATTAAAATGTCTTTTCTCATGTAGCTCGAAGGTACCTTTCCAGCACCAAAAGCAAATAGAAATGACGGCACAGCAATATAGGAAGCGCCGACTAACAAAAATGTTATTTTCAAATTTTTATTTGTGTTAATTGGCAGAAAGATAAGACCAAAAAACAATGATATTGAAATAATTATTTCCAATAAGTTAAATCGAAAAAATCCGTATGCTTCATCATATGAGGTATCAAAGATACTAAACATCATTCCAACAGAAGGAAATGCCCTATAAGTTAAATTTGTAGCCACGGGAATTATTATAAAAATAACGAATATAACTTTTAAATATTTATACTTATCAGTTATTGATAATATTCCATATATTAGTATTGACTGTAATGTTATATGTAGAAAGGCTTTAATATGAGATGCTGCATATTTTTCTGGATTTAGAATAACAACGATCACAATAATGATCGGCAAAATAATAAATTGAGGCAACCTTTCAATGAACCAATTTATATTTTTCATTTGTTTGCCCACTACTGTCCGGTTGATTTCGCATGTACGTATTTAACTTACTGAATATAGGGCCAGCCTTAGGGTCAGGCCTTGAAGGCTTGAAGATTACACAGATTCCGCCTCAATCGCTCCATTCTTTCGGACAATTGAGAATCCTTCTCCCGCCGTTTCTCCAATCGTCGAATCGCGCAAGAAAGGGTGGATGGGTCTCGCCCCACGCGGCTTGCCAATTCGGCCAGCGTTCCGCTGCCAAGTTCTAGAGTTGCCCATGCTGCAAGGCTCCGAGCCTCAGAGGCCTCCCGCTTCTGGTTCTGAGCTGCGAGGAGATCATCGTCGATCGCATAAAGCACTCTGATTGCGGCGAGGATGGCGTTAATATCCGGCTTTTGGATTGGGGGAAGTTCCTCCTGGGCAAGAGCCTTCTCGACAAAGTCGTCATCGCCGAAGATGCGACTGTCGGCAACCTCTTCTCCGTGGAATTCCTTGCGCCGGCCTTCTGCGATACGCCCCTCTACAAATTCGTCGAACAGCCCACGAGCCTTTTCAACCCTAAAGGAAAGACGGGAAAGAAGCGTTTCGGTTTCCAGCCAGGCGAGCCTCTCTTTGCCAAGATAAGCCCGATGG
Source organism: uncultured delta proteobacterium (assembly GCA_963763205.1). GTDB lineage: Bacteria > Desulfobacterota > Desulfuromonadia > Desulfuromonadales > DDH964 > DDH964. The sequence continues at coordinate 19,378 of CAVXNQ010000002.1, forward strand.
CTACTCCATGGGTAATCTTCCGGCCGCTCCGAAAGATTCGCCCGGATGGGATTGAGGTGGAGGTAGGCCGCCAGCTCCAGAAGATAGGCATCACCGTCGACCATCACCGCCTTGTATCTCCCCTGAAAAACGTGACCGGACTTTTGCTGCCGCCAGTTGTACCACTGTGTATAGCGTTGGGACAGGTTCTGCATGATTCGGGAAAGAGGGATATCATCGACCAGAACCGCCAAGTGGATGTGGTTGGTCATCAGGCAAAAGGCAAGAATGCGACAGCCAAACCGTTCGCACGCATTTTTAAGGATCTCGTAGAAGCGGTGGCGATCTTGCTCGTCAAGAAAAATGTCCTTCCGGTCATTACCGCGCTGGATTACATGGTAAACCGCACCGGGCCTGTGGATGCGTGATTTGCGTGCCATAAGGAGAGGTTATCAGGGATGTTCAATTCTTCAAGGTCTGACCCCACTGCTTTACTCTCCTTGTATTCTAGGACGGTGTAGCCAAGCTCGGCAAAGGAACGTTTCAAGGCATCGCGGATAACCGTTTCCACCGTCTGCCCTTCCTCCAGCAGAATGTCCCCCAGCGCCCGCCCGAAGGTGTTCCGTTTCCGGGCAATGGCCCGCCTTTTGATGTCCGCCGTTGCCGCCGCCGACCCCCCGAAACCGAGCGAGGGGATATCCTGTGAGCTGGGGTTTTCCTGGAATTCACGGCGGTCGGTGACGGTGTCGATAAAGACCGTCTTCCCCGTGGCCTGGACGGGAGCCTGGGCGGCAGCCTGTTCGAGGCGCACCACACCGCGATTGGTCGCGCAGCCGCTGAGGAAAAGCAGGGTTACTCCCGCCAACGACAGCATTGCAAGGTTCTTCTTCATCATGGCGATGCTCCTCTTGCTACTTCAGCTCATTCCGCACCAAGCTGCCGGCGAACCCGGCACTCGGCCGCCCCCCAGCCGACACCGGTGACGTTCCCGGCACGTCCATTGGCTACAAATTCACCATACCAGCCGCGGTTTGCAAGCGGACGATGCCGACAAACCGGACCTGCACGGGAGATCCATAGGAAAAGCCGCCTGGCAGCACGGGACTGCCGGGCGGCTTAGCCACTGCCGGGGGGAAGACAGGGGAAGTCCCCATGCCGCCCCTTACTCCCGGGCTATGGGTCGTTGACGGTACCGGTGGCGGGCATCACGCCGGCGCTGGTCCATAGTAGCCGTTGTAGGAGGTCGCGCCTGTCACATCCGGCCAGGCTAGCGTCACCATGCCGTCGCCCGGCGTCGCCGCGGCTCCGGCAGAAGTCAACGTCTCCGGACGAAATGCGTTGCGGAATCGATTGGGTCGCAAGGGGTGCCAAACGGCACGGCGGTGTGCTGACGAGGTTGTGGCCTTGGACGGCGCGAGAAATCGGGCCGGGGTGTGGCGGCGGGGTTTGCGGACCCTGGGGAGGAACCGCGGCAAGCTTCAGATCTTCGGATCCCTATTGACTTCCCCTGCGTAGGTGTCGACATAGCAGGCAGCATCCGTGCCGAATGCTGCCGCGATGCGTTGGCATTCAGGGTGATTGCATAGGGGTCTTTTGTGGCGGTTGGTGGACAGAAGTTTGGGGGTCATGCGTGCCTCCTGTAGTCCAATTATTGCGCCGAATTCGCGATTTTCAAGGGGGCGGGCGGGGCGAAAATCCCGGGCCGGGTTTCGGCCTGGCCGGGCCTTAGCCGACGGTGTCAGGAAGGCTGAGAGCAACACCCGAAGGGGGCATCGGGGTCTACCAGCGGAATTTGCAGATGGCGGGGCACGCATGGCCTACTGGACAACAGGGTCCCTGCGCCACCGTCCATAGCCATAGAGGGCCGCCGGAAGCCGTGCCATCATTTGTCAGGTTTCAGGAGTCGCTGTCGCTGCCATTTCCCTGCCCCTCTGCGGCCGTCTCCCGCCGGCGGCTCCACCACCGGCAGAGGGCATCCGTGGCCAGGCCGGCCAGAAAACCCCAGGCCATGTTGCTCCCCAGCGAGACGACCAGGGTGATCCCCAGGGGCCAGAGATCCACCCCCCAGCGGACATCCCTGGCGAAACGGGTCAGCTCGATGCCGACCAGGAACATCATGGCGCCGACGATGGCCAGCGGAAAAGCGGCAAAGAGGCCGGCGATGGATTGGGCCAGGAACAATCCCATGGCGATTTCCAGCAGCCCTTCGAGGACGTTGGCGCCCCCGGTACGGGCCCCGAAATAGTACTGACCCGCCAGCCCGCCGGCGCCGTGGCACATGGGCATGCCGCCGAAAAACGGCGCGACAAGGTTGATGACCCCCATGTTGAAGGCAAGGCGTTTTTCACTGACCGGCCGTTCCGGCCAGTACTCGCGGATCAGGACCGCGGTGGCGACGACCGCATTGGTGGCGGTCAGCGGCAGTTGGGAAAAGCCGGCCAGCAGGAAGGTCTGCCAGGACTCGTGCAGGGAAAAGCCAGTCGACGACGGCAGGGCGAAGCCCGGCGGCGCCATCTGCCAAAAATGCCCCTGCAGGGCCATGATGATCACCCCGAGCCCCATGAGCACCAGGGCCGCCGGGGCGCGGGCGGAACGGTGCAGCAGCAGGACAATGAGGATGGAGACCAGGCCGAGAAGCCAGGCGGTGGACATCATCTTCCAGGCCTGCATGGCCAGCAGCACCCCCAGGGCCACCTGGATGCCGCGGATTACCGACCGCGGGGTCAGCCGGGCCAGCCACCCCATCAGCCCGGTGACGGCCAGCAGCAGCCAGCAAACGCCCATGGCAAACCCCGAAGCATAGACCAGGGAGGGCGTCCACTGCTGGGCGATGGCGACGACCGCCAGCACCTTCATCGGTTCCACCGGCATCGGCAGCCGGTAGAACAGGCCGGTGAAGATGTTGGTCAGCCCCATCATCACCAGCAGCCCGGCGGGATTCAGACCGCAGACGACGATGTAGCCGATGGCCAGCGGGAAGAGGGTGCCGAAGTCCCCCATGGCGCCGGAGAGCTCCCGCAGGTTGAACTCGAAGGACCCGATTTTCAACCCCCGGCTCCCCTTTTCGCGGTACTGCACCTGGTTGTCGAATATCCGCAATGCATAAAAACGATTCCAGGGGACCAGAGGGCCAATGGCAATTCGATGTGGAGCCCATTATACCTCTCCGCCCCAATTAAAAAACCGCCCGCCGGATTTCGTTCCGGCCGGACAGCTCACATCTCCGGGTCACCCATCACTCCGGGGCAAGCCTGAAAGAAGGGACATTTGCCACCAGCGATACACCGAAAACGCCCCCGGATTATTCCGGGGGCGTTTTCGGTGCAATCAGGAGACAGCCCTGTGGTTCGGCCGCAGTACTGTCTGGGATCAGCGGGCTGCCTGATCGAGCATGAAATTGAGGAGCTTGACGACCGTCTTGACATCTTCCTTGGTCATGTTCGAATCGGGTTTGCGCAACATCTTGATACCGTAGGCGCGGGTCGCACTGCGATCAAAAAGACCGCCGCTAATCGGCGCGATGCCGGTCTGGAGGGCAATGGCGGCGCGCTCCAGGGAGTGACACTTGACGCACTTAACCTCCATGACCTTGTAGGCCTCCTGCATCTCCGGCGGGAAGCCGGATACGTCGAACCGGGTGGCATCGCCGGTGCCGATGACGATCAGCTTGGCCTCGGCCCCGGCCGCGAACAGGAGGATGGCAAACAGGAAGGAAACGACTATTTTCATGGGTTGTCCTTTCTCCGGCAGTCAGTTGCCAATCAAAATGCGAAGGAGATGCGGCCGGTCGCTTGCCGGGTGGTACCGGACGGGGTCGCTGCGAGGACATATTCCGCTGCCAGGCGCAGATTCTGCATCAGGGCGTAGGAGAGGCAGGGGACGTAGCGCCGGGTGATCCCAACCCCTTCAATATCCTCGATCTCGAAGCGCAGCGACGGAATCAGGCTGGAGCCGACCAGATACTGGGCCTGAGCCATGGCAAAGCGCGACTTGACGCTCTGACCGCTGCCGGCGGGATCATCATCGTGACCGTAGGTGCCACCGACCCGCGCCTTGAACCGCTTGTAAATAACTTCCGTCTCCAGCCCGGTACGGTAGAAGTCGTTGTCGCCGCCGCGAGCGGAGCCGAGGTAGCCAAAGCCACCGATGGTCAGGGTCAGGTAGTCCCAGACGCTGTCGCGATCCAGATCGACTTCGGGCTCCCTGCCGAGGAAGTCGGTGCCGCCGATGCGCATTTCGAGGTGGCCGTAATAGTCCTTGCCGTTCTGGTCCTCTTTCAGATCACTTTGCGCCTTCGGCCCGTTGGTGACTCCGGCAGCGGCAAAGAACCGGGAACCGATGACGCCGTTAAGTTCGACGCCCCCCTGTTCCTCGCTGATCCGGAAGTCGTTGCCGCTGACGCGCAGGCGGTTGTAGCCAAAGCCGCTGAGGGACGGCCGGTCGTTGGCCTTCCAGAGGCTCAGTTTCGGCTTGAATTTACCCACCTTGACGTTGAACGGGAGCGCATAAGGCTGACGCAGCTGGAGAAAGACCTCCCCTACCGAACCATCGAGATTGGCGTCGGCCCAAAAACCGGCCAGGTTGCGGAAGTTCCCGGCGGCGAAAATTTCCAGCTCGGTTCCGCCGTCCAGGTCAAACTCCGTCTGGTTGGCGCTGTTGTAGATCATGCTGTGCTGGGCCAGCAGCGAAATCGGCAGTTGGTCCGGCAAGCCGCTGTTGAAGAGGGCCTCGGCGCCCTGCTTCTCGGCAGCAGAGGGCCGGGGTTGCCTGGGCCTGGGCGGGGAGCTTGCCGGGCCAGACGAAACTGTTCTTTTCAAAGGCGTCCCCGAACTCGTTGCGCTCGGGGATGACGGTATGGCAGGTTTTGCACTCGGTCTTGTACTGCCGGGAAAAGGCGGGAATCGCCCGGGCGGGGGTAGCACTCAGGCAGGAAATGACCAAGCCGACGGCCAGCAGGATTACGGTGATACGCGACTTCATGAACGACCTCCTAAAGCGATGGGATTGAAGCGTCCCCTGCAGCAATCGCCGATTTTCCGACGGGCCAAGCGGCAGGATGGACGCGGATTAAAATCCGTCTGCAGGTCTTGCGCCAAAAATTCCGATCTTCCCGGCCTGGCCGGTGAAATGTTCGCGGAACAACCGATCTGCCTGCCTTTGAACTGCTTGCCGGGGGGATCAGAGCCCTCGTGGCCGTCCTCGTGAACAAAAAACCACAGAAAAAATCTTCGCAAAAACGGTTTAATCACGTAGAATGCCATTTTTTTTCCGCGATTTTAATCAATGTCTTGTAGCCAGATTGCCTACGACCGACGCTCCGGGAGGGCGATGCGCATGCTTAGCAATATCAAGCTCCAATACAAGCTGATCTTCCTCTTTCTGGTGATGGCGGTTATCGTTGCCGTTACCGGGTGTTTCGGTTTGTGGAGCCATAGCCAGATCAGCGCTCTGCTGGAGCAGAACAAGAGCAGTGCCGCGCAGGAGAAACTGGCGGTGCTGATGAAGGTGGCGCTTCAGGGGAGCCGGGTCAACCTGCTGGAAGCGGCCATGACCCGGGACAACGCGGACGACTTCGAGAACAGCAAAGTCGACTACGAACTGAAGCGGGACACCTTCGACAGCTATTGCTCGATCCTGATCAAAGGGGAACCCCGGCTGCATATCCTGCCGGCTCCACCCGGCAGCCTGCTGGAGCAGCGGATCGGCAAGGTGCGCGAGGCCTTCGCCGGGCTGGACAAGGTTGCCCAGCAATTGCTGACGCGCAAGGCGGCCCTGATGGCCGGTGCCGCGGAAGACGGAACCCTCGATCACCTGGTGCGATCCGACCTGCCGCAGGTTATCGATGCAGCGAGCGTCACCGTCAACGACCTGCTGGTGGAATTCGGCCATCTTGCTGCACAGAGGGACGCCGCGGCCAGGGACATCCAGCATCGTTCCACGGTGATCTTCCTGAGCGTCATTGTCGGGGCGATCCTGCTGGCCATCATCCTCGGCCTGCTCGCAACCCGCTCCATCGTCATCCGCATCAGGGTTTTGGCTCAAGCCCTCAACCAGGGGGCGGAAGGGGACTTGACCGCCACCGTCCAGGATGCTTCGGCGGACGAGTTGGGACGCCTCGGAGGCGATTTCAACCTCATGCTGGGAAAACTTTCGAGCATGATGGCCAAGGTCAAACGGTCAGGGGGTGAATTGAGCCAGGTCGGAAACCAGATCCTCGACGTCTCCAGAGAGGTCATCGCCAGCGCAGAAGTCCAGCAGAACGGTATCGACGAAACCTCCGCGGCGGTGATTCGCATCAACGAATCCCAACAGGGGATCAGCGGCGCGGTGGAAACCCTGGCACGGTCTTCGGCCGACACCTCGACGGCCATCAGCAACATGGCCGGGAATATCCGGGATGTGGCGAGCAACACCGACCATCTCGCCGCGTCGGTCGGGAAGGTCAGCTCCTCCATCAGCGAAATGGATACGACCATCAAGCAGATCGAACAGAATGCCGGCACCCTCAAACAGGCCGCGCTGACGGCCGCTTCCTCCATCGAGGAGATGGACTTCTCCATCCAGGAAGTCGAGCAGAACGCCCAGTTGACGGCCGAAATTACCGAGGCGGTGCACCGCGACGCTGAGACCGGGCAGCAGGCGGTCCAGGCGACCATCGCGGGAATCCAGGAAATCCGTCGTTCCGGGCAGCTTTCCGCCGATTCCATCGATACCCTGGCCAAAAGCGTCAACGATATCGGCCTGGTTCTTTCGGTGATCAACGACGTGACCGAGGAGACCCGCCTGCTCTCCCTCAACGCCTCGATTATCGCCGCCCAGTCGGGCGAGCACGGTAAGGGGTTCGCGGTGGTCGCCGACGAGATCCGCAAGCTGGCGGAACGCACCGCCGAATCGACCCGGGAGATCGACCAGCTCATCACCCGCGTGGAGGAGGAAACCCGACGCGCCGTCGAGGCCATCGCCGGGGCCGAGAAGAAGATCGGCGAGGGGGAACAACTCTCCCAGCAGTCCGGCGCGGCTCTGGTGGAAATCGTCGCCGGGGTCGAGCGTTCGACCGTGCAGGTCAACGGCATCGCCCGAGCCACTCGGGAACAGTCCAAGGGGAGCCAGCTGATTCGCGAGACCATGGAAAAGGTCTCGGACATGGTCGGCCAGATCGCGGTCGCCACCCACCAGCAGGCCCGGGCCAGCGAGCAGATCATGGCCGAGGTGGAGAAGATGTCCAACCTGACCGCCCAGGTACGTAGCGCCACCCAGACGCAGAACGCCGACAACAGCCAGATCTCGCGGCTGACCGAGGAGATCGGCAACCTGGTCGAGCAGATCCGTCAGGCCTGCGGGGAGCAGGCCGCCGGCAGCGGCCGGATCGTCGAGGCGGTGGCCGACATCCAGGCCTCGACCCGGCAGAACCTGAGTTCGGCCAAGGTCATGGGCGGTACCCTCGGCGATCTTTCGTTGCAGATCGGGACCCTGGAAAAGGAAGTCGCCACCTTCAAAGTTCTTGCTTGAGGTTTCCTCCCCGCGGCGGGCGCTGATATTCTCAAAGTAACCGCACGGGAAATCGGTCCGGACTCGCAGTTCCGCCCCCTCCCTGCCCCAACGGGGATTTTCTAAAACAGCAACGCCCCCGGGTTATTCCGGGGGCGTTGCTGTTTGGTGACGTCAAGTCGAAGGCACAACCTTGGTCAGGCCTTGAAGGTTTGAACTTTTACCTCCAGCTTCAAGACTTCAAGGACCCATTGCCCTTTTGTCTGGAACTCGTTTCCCGCATTTTTCATTCTTTCAGGCCTGGCCTCGCTTGCCCCCCAACAAACAAAACCGCCCCCCGGAGAGTCCCCCCCCAGCTTTTCGGCCTCAGCCTGACTCTCGCAGCTCACGCCGAAGGACATGGCCGGCGAGAAGTTGAACGGCGACCCGCCACCAGGGAATCCACATCGCTCGATCTTTTGCTAAAATTGAGATCAGGAAGACTGCAAACCCAAAGTACTCTTACCATCCTAAACGAGACCGTGGACCGACGCTTTTACCGACCGACCAAAATCGCCAACACCCTCACTCCGGCCGTTGGCTTTTTGCTGAGCATCCCCGGGATGGTGACCCTCCTCATCCTTTCCGCACGGGATGGTGATAGCTGGATGATCTTCAGCTTCTCCATTTACGGCGCCAGTCTGGTTATCTCCTACGCCGCCTTCACCCTGTATCACGTCTTCAAGTTCCACCGGCGCTGGGGGACGGCCTTCAAGATCCTCGACCATTCGACCATCTACCTGCTCATCGCCGGGACCTACACCCCCTTCACCCTGGTCTACCTGCGGGGAAACTGGGGCTGGACCATGTTCGGCGTGGTGTGGGGACTGACGCTGCTGGGAATCCTGTTCAAAACCTTCTTCGTTCACCGCTTCAAGATCCTGGCACCGCTGATCTACCTCGGCATGGGCTGGCTGATCGTCCTGGCCATCGAGCCCGCCATCGCCCTGATCCCCCGGCCGGTCCTCCTACTGCTCCTGGCGGGGGGACTGTGTTACAGCTTCGGCCTGATCTTTTACGCCTGGAAGCGCCTCCTTTTTCATCATGCCATCTGGCACCTGTTCGTCCTGGCCGGCAGCATCTGCCACTACTTCGCCATCTACTACATCGGCCTGCACCAGGTCGCGGCCTGACCTCCTGCCTCCGCACAGGTCGCTTACCTCTCCCCGCCACGCCACCGGCAGCTTTCCATGCCAACCGATGCACTCCAGCAGGGCCAGAAAATCCTCCGCCAACGGCGCGGCGATGCGCAACGGCGCCAGCCTTAGGGTCAGGCCTTGAAGGTTGGAAGATTACACAGATTCCGCCTCAATCGCTCCATTCTTTCGGACAGTTGAGAATTCTTCTCCCGCCGTCTCTCCAATCGTCGAACCGCGCAAGAAAGGGTGGACGGGTCTCGCCCCACGCGGCTTGCCAATTCGGCCAGCGTTCCGCTGCCAAATTCAAGAGTTGCCCATGCTGCAAGGCTCCGAGCCTCAGAGTCCTCCCCTTCTTGGTTCTTAGCTGCGAGGAGATCATCGTCGATCGCGTAAAGCACTCTGATTGGACGGACAGCCTTTTAATGGGTGACCCCTCTGCTTTACTGACCCCTCTGCTTAACTTGACCCCACTGCTTTACTCAGGGCAAGATCATGACCTTTTTGAATCCCCAATTTCGACGATAGGGAGGGTGAAATAAAAGGTACTGCCGACGCCGGCACTGCTTTCGACCCAGATTCTTCCCCCCATCTTTTCGACGATCTCCCGCGCCAGGGTCAGACCAAGCCCCGTCCCCCCGTACCTTCTGGTCAGCGACGAATCGAGTTGGGTGAATTTGCCGAAAATTTTCCCAAGCTGGTCCGCGGGAATACCCTCTCCCGTGTCCCGGATAGAAAACAGGATGAACCGGTGCACGGCAGCTGGGGCGTCGTCTTGAAGGTGGACCGTTGCCTCGACCTGCCCGTGCTCGGTGAATTTCACGGAATTGCCCAGAAGGTTCACCAGTACCTGTCGCAGTCTCCCGGCGTCTCCCTTCACCTGTTCCGGAACGGAGTCCTCGACCGTCCACGAAAGCTGGAGCCCTTTCTCCCGGGCGTGTAAAGAAACCACCTCAACAGCTGTCTTCACCACGTCGGTGATGGAAAAAATCTTCTCCTCAAAGCTCATCATTCCTGCTTCCAGGCGGGAAAAATCGAGAACGTCCGATATAATCCGCAGGAGCGATTCGGCGGAGCGTTTCGCCATCTCCAACAGGCGTCTCTCCTCGTCGCCGATCTCCATTTCCAGCACCAGCCTGATCATCCCCAGGGTTCCCGCCAGGGGCGTCCTCATTTCGTGGCTCATATTGGCGACAAACTCGCTTTTGGCCATGTTCGCGGCCTCGGCGGCCCCTTTTGCGAAGGCCAGCTGCCGGTTGGCGGCAACAAGGTCGGCCGTCCGTTCCTTGACTACGCTTTCGAGATGCTCCTGATGAGATCTCAGTTCCGCTTCCGCGTTCAGCTTGGCGTCGATCTCCGCCATCAGCTGCACGTTCAGGCCTTCGACGGCCTGTTTGGCTCTTTGCAAGCTTTCGATGATCTCCCGGTTTTCGAATCTGAGCAGCAGCGACATCCTGTTTATCGCAAAATTGTGCCTGGATGTTCGCCAGAGCAACAGGCCGAACAAAGCGGTCATTGCCGCCATGGCATAGTGGATACTGTCGTTCATCAGAAGGAAGTGCAAGGCGAGTGGAACCAGCGCGGGAAGGCTAAAGGCCGTATAGGCATTTCTTACCGTGGAGAAGGTTGACGAGGCCCCGGCCGCCATCCCCCCCAGCACAAACGCGATGAAAACCTGGTAAGCAAGGGAAAGGCCCGAGAAAGGGAGCAGGCCTATGCTCCCCCAGGCGACACCGATGGCGAACAGGCCGGCAAGAAAACGGGTCGCCCAGGCTCTGACCGTTGTCGGACCGGGCTCAACCCTCCGGAACCGGGCAACAGACACCCCTCTGAAGAGGGTGATTACAAATATGGCAGCAAGCCAGGGGACGAGCCATTCGTAGCGCACCACATTCTTCATGACGAAGACTACGAGTAGCGAATTTATGATGGTCGCCAAAATGCCTATCGGAGCCAGGGCATAGAGCTGCCGGACCTGCTCCGCCAGGATCTGCTCCCGGTACGGATCGGGAGCCCGCACGGGCTTCCCGTCCGGGATATGTTCACGTCCTTCGTCCATATCTCTTTCGCTCTCCCAGGGGGCAGGCCCGCCGGTTCATTTCCCCAATACTAGCAGCTGTTGAAACACTATCATTCTTCCCCAGTGCGAAACGCGACCTTCGGCGGCCGGGGAGGACCGGCGCCGGGGCGCGCTTTCCGGTTCGAACAGGAGCAATGGGGGGGGGGGCGGCGGCGAGGGGGTTGAGGGGCGATTCTGATGGGCAAAACAGAGGGGGGAAATTTCGTGAGTTGCTTGTGGGAAAGCTCGGGGTGATTTTATTACTGTTTCTGTAAATAGCCGTCGAACAGAGAGAGCAGCAACGCGAAGTCGATCGGCTTGGAAATGTACTCATCCATCCCGGCGTCGTAGCATTTCTGGGTGTCACTGGCCATTGCATGGGCGGTCAAGGCGATGATGACAGTATGTCCACCTCGTTCGCGTTCTTTTTCCCTGATCAACCGGGCCGCGGTCAAGCCATCCATAACCGGCATCCGGACATCCATCAGGATGAAATCGTAATGGTCCTTCTCCCAAAGCTCCACCGCGTTGAGGCCGTTCTCCACCATGGTGCAGTCTATGTGTTTCCGGGATAGAAACGTCACCATCATTTGTCGTATTGTCGGGTCGTCTTCCGCGATCAGTATCTTCAAGAACGCCTTCTCCTCTGCCAGCAAAGACAGGTCCCATATCGGGGTGGTAACGAAGGACTCATGGGACAAGTCTACAGGATTCAAGTTTGGATTTTGTAGATCTGAACATCCCGTTGGAAATTTCAAGGGGAATTTTCAATCCGGTGGCATATAGTGCCTCTGTTCTTTGACCATTTTGAAGATGATTCGGCACAAGTGCCGCCCCAAGGCTCTAACTGCCTGATTGTGCCTTTTGCCCTCGGCGCGCTTCTTTGGTGATGGCTGTGATTCGGGGTTTCATGCGATTAACTCTCCTGGGGCATAACGGTATCAATGGTGCTCTTGGGATGGTGACCGCCAATGCGGAGATACCTGGAACAATCCTTACCAAATCACCTCGCACTGAAGATGATTAAAGCCGCCCCCGGAGACTTCTCCGGACGGACGGCTTTTCGATTTTCATCATTGGCCCCTTCCCCGGCATCACCCCTCCGTCAGCACAATGGAAACAAGACCCTTCTTTAATACCGCAACCCCAGCCGGTGTCAATCGGTCTGCCTAGTTATCCCGCGTTCAGAATAGCAAGTGTCGGTTTCCGATCGCCCCTCGTGAAGCGCTCCTCCAACGGGGCCCCTGGCCTGGCACTCACCGCTCACGATGATGGATCCGGTAGCCTTAAAACCCTACAATTCCCCACCATCGCGGGTTAGAAATCTTCCGATTTTCTGCTAGAATTAAGACCAGGAAGGTAGCAATTCGAAGCACCCCGCACCATCCCAAACAAAACCATGGAACCACGCTATTACAGACCAACCCAGATTGCCAACACCCTCACTCCGGCCGTCGGCTTCCTACTGAGTATCCCCGGGCTGATAGCCCTCCTCGTCCTCTCCGCACGGCATGGCGACAGCTGGAAGCTCGTCAGCTGCGCCATTTACGGCGCGAGCTTGGTCATCTCCTACGCGGCCTTCACCCTCTATCACGCCTTCAAATTCCACCAGCGCTGGGGAACGGTTTTCAAGATCATCGACCATTCGACCATCTACCTGCTCATCGCCGGAACCTACACCCCCTTCACCCTGGTCTACCTGCGGGGGCACGGGGGCTGGATCCTGTTCACCGCGGTGTGGGGGCTGACACTGCTGGGGGTCCTGTTCAAGACCTTCTTCGTCCACCGCTTCAAGGTCCTGGCGCCGCTGATTTACCTCGGCATGGGCTGGCTGTTCGTCCTGGCCATCAAGCCCGCCATCGCCCTGATCCCCTCGTCAGGCCTCCACCTGCTCCTGGCGGGGGGACTTTTCTACACCTTCGGCCTGGTCTTCTACGCCTGGAAGCGCATCCTTTTCCACCACGCCATCTGGCACCTGTTCGTCCTGGCGGGCAGCATCTGCCACTACTTCGCCGTTTACTACAGCACCCTGCCCCCGGGCTCTGCCTGATCCCTCTTCCGAATCTGCCATTCCGGCGACTGTCAATCCTTCCAACCCGCTATTTCCGCCAACTCGCGGACAGGGAACCTGTCCAGCCGAAGCGCTCCATTAGGACCAGAAAGTCCGCCTCCAGGGGCGCGGCGAGATGCAACCGTTGACCGCTGAAGGGGTGGACGAAGGCGAGTTCGACGGCGGCGAGGAGCAGGCGCCGACAGCCGAACTCTTCGCGGAAGAAGCGGTTGTGACGCCCCTCGCCGTACTTGGTGTCGCCGATGATGGGATGGAGCAGGTGCTTGAAGTGGCGGCGCAGCTGGTGGCGGCGGCCGGTGGCCGGGCGCGCCTCGACCAGGCTGTAGCGGCTGGTCGGGTAACGACCGACGGCAAAGGGGAGTTCAGCCGCCGCAAGGCGGCGGTAAGCGGTGACGGCGGCCTGCGGGCCCTTATCCGGCTCGGCCAGGGGATCGCCGTAGCGGTCGAGCTCCTCGACCAGGGGATGGTCGATCAGACCCTCCTCGGGGACGACGCCGCGCACCACGGCGAGATAGGTCTTCGCCACCTCGCCGGCGGCGAAGGCTTCGGCGAGGCGCCTTGCCGCCCCACTGGAAAGGCCGAAGGCGAGGATGCCCGAGGTCGGCTTGTCGAGGCGGTGAACGGGATAGACGCGGCGCTCGACGAGGTCGCGCACCAGTTGCAGGGCGAAGCGGGTCTCGCGGCGGTCGATGGGGCTGCGGTGGACGAGCAGCCCGGCGGGCTTGTGGACGACGACGTAGTCGTCATCCCGGTAGAGCAGAGTCGGGTCGCTCACGGCGCGGGCGACTCGGCGTCGCGGGGCAGCGTCTCGACCGCCTCCTTGGCTTCCTTGAGGCCGCAGCCGTGCAGCTCGCGGTAGAGACGGCTGGCGAGGAGCTTTTCGCCGCGCTTCATCAGCGCCGCGACGTCGGCGTCGCTCCCCTGCCCCGCCAGCGGAGCGAGGTCGACGCCGCCCAGCAGCATGGTGTTCTGGAAAATTCCCGCCATGACGACCCTCCCGTCCCGCAGCCGGCGCTGTCCCGTTTGTGGCATGAATCAGGCCGGCCTGTCAACGGCGCCGGCCGGGGATAGAAATCCCCGATTGCCAGTCTAATTCCAATCGAAATTTCAAATTGGCCTTTTGCCGAGTGCGCCACTAGTATATCCGCCACTACAACTTGGAGGCTTTTTTGATGAAACGTATGGTTTTTTTCCTTTGTATCCTGTTGCTGTGTGCCGCCCCGGCGCTGGCCGCCACCGCCAGCGGCACCCTCACCTTCAATGTCGATCTTTCGGCCCAGCCGGCCGGCCAGGAAGTGAAGCTCTGGCTCCCCTACCCGGTCTCCGACGCCAACCAGACGATCAGCAACGTCCGCTTCGGCGGCGACTACGCCGAGGCCGGGGTCTACACCGACAACACCTACGGCACGCCGATGCTCTACGCCCGCTGGGGCGCCGACGCCAAGAGCCGGGTGCTGACCTTCAGCTTCGAGGCGGTCCGCAAGGAGGTCCTAGTGCGCGACCTCGCCGCGCCGGAGAGTGCCTGGGATCCCCGCGACTATGCCCGCGAGCTGGCGCCGACCAGCTTCGGCCCGACCAACGGCGAGGTCAAAAAGCTCGCCGACCAGATCACCGCCGGCCAAACGACGGTCCTCGGCAAGGCCCACGCGGTCTACGACTGGATCGTGGAAAACATGTACCGCGACCCGGAAACCCGCGGCTGCGGCAAGGGGGACGTCTGCGCCCTGCTGAACCGCCCCGGCGGCAAGTGCGCCGACATCTCCTCGGTCTTCATCGCCCTGGCCCGCGCCGCCGGCGTCCCCTGCCGCGAAGTCTTCGGCATCCGCCTCGGCAAGGCCCCCGTGGTGGACGTCACCGGCTGGCAGCACTGCTGGGCCGAGTTCTACCTGCCGGGAACCGGCTGGGTGCCGGTCGATCCCGCCGACGTGCGCAAGGCGATGCTGGTGCAGAAGCTGGAGCTGAAGGACGCCAAGGTCGCCGAGCTGCGCAGCTACTTCTGGGGCGGCATCGACCCCTACCGGGTGAAGCTCGCCAGCGGCCGCGACCTGGTGCTCAACCCGCCCCAGGCCGCAGGTCCGCTCAACTACCTGATGTACCCCTACGCCGAGGTCGGCGGCCAGGCCATCGACTGGCTCGACCCGGCGAACTTCAAGTACACCATCACCTACCGCCAGTAGCCGGCGGCGGATCGCATGACGTGGAACGGCGCGGAGCCTACTGGCCCCGCGCCGTTTTTTTATCCGCCGGCGACACTTGCCGGGAGCCGGGTCGCAGGTAGAGTAGGAGGAACCGTGAAAATCTTCCACCCCAGCCCGAGGGAGGCAACCATGGCCGGAGCGTATCTGCAGATCACCCTGAAGATCGAGGCGAAGAACCGGGAAGCGGCGGGACAAGTCTACTTCAAGTACCGGGATCCCTTTTTGAAAACGATCCCGGGGGCGACTTCCAAGGAACTGCTGATCCGTACCGAAGACGTCCAGGTCCTGCACGGTTTCGACACCGCCGAGCATGCCGGCGCCTACCTGGAAAGCGCCCTGTTCCAGAACGACGTGGTGGCCGCCCTCAAACCCCACCTCGCCGCCGCCCCGGAGATCCGCATCTATTCGGTGGCGTGATCCAGAGGTACAAGGTTCAAGGTTCAAGATTTCCGGGATAACGGTGCGACGCAGAAACGTCCGGGGCGACAGGGGACGACCAGGCGTTCACCGCTGTTTGAGATTTTCCTGGCAGCGCCGGCGTTCGCTCCGCATCGCAGCATGGCGGAACAACCACTGCCCTGCGCAGGTGGAGCCAACGAAGACGCGCCGGCTGCCGCCTGCAGCAACGGTTGATCGGCAGCTCCACCCACCGCGACCCCATGCCGGCGGCAGCCCGTCCTTTCTTTGGTTCCTTTCTTTAGACGCCGTAAAGAAAGGAACCCGGCTGCCGGCCGGGACCGGCGACCCTCAAGGTTCCAGGTTTCAGTTTTCGAATTCCACCCGCCGGGCAGCCAATCCGCGCCGCCCCCTCCCCCCTACTCGCTCCGCAACACCTCCAGCACCTCGACATGCGCCGCCTGCCGGGCAGGATAAGCCCCGGCCGCGAGACCGAGGAGCACCGAACCGGCGAAGGTCCCGAGCAACAGCAGCGGATCGATAATCAGCGGCATCTTGCCGACCTTCGCCACGATCATGACCAGCCCCTGCCCCAGCAGCACCCCGAGCAGCCCGCCGCTGCCGGCCATCAGCGACGCCTCGAGAATGAACTGGCGGATGATGTCCGAGCGCTTGGCGCCGACCGCGCGGCGGATGCCGATCTCCAGGCGCCGGGTCCGCACCAAAAGGACCATGATCGAGAGAATGCCCAGGCCGCCGACGGCGAAGGAGATGGAAGAGCTGATCAGGCCGAGGGTCTGCACCAGGGACAGGGCCTGCTCCTGCAGCTGGATGGTGTCGCGGGCGGTGACCACGGAGAAGTCGTCCTTCTTCCCCGGGCCGATCTGGTGGCGCTGGCGCAGGATCGCCGTGGCCGCCGCCTTGCTCGCCGCGTCGTCCTGCTGGCTGGCGAGCTGGATGTAGACGCCGCTGATCCAGCCCTGGTTGGCGAAACGCCGCAGGTAGGTGGAGAGGGGAACGAAGACCTGCTGGTCCTGGTCGGTACCGACGATATCGGAGCCCATGGTTGCCAGCACCCCGATCACCCGCACCGGCGCGCGGAACATCAGCACCGTCTTGCCCAGGGCCTCATCCGGACGACCGAAGAGGCGTTCGGCGATGGTCCGCCCCAGGATCACCACCCGCGCCCGCCGGTCCTCCTCCTCGGAAGTGAAGAAACGGCCGACGCCGAGCTGGAGGTTGCGGATGCGCGCGTAGTCGGGGGTGCTGGCGACCAGCTGGCTGGGCACCTTGGTGTCGCCGAAGCGGACCGGCATGGTCGCGCTGGCGAAGGGGGCGCCGAGGCGCGCCGCCGGCAGCTGACCGATCAGGGCCTGGGCGTCGCGCAGGGTGAAGGTGTTGGCCTGGTGGCGCACCACCCCGGAACCGCCGCGGTGGAAATGGATCTGCCCGGAGCTGGCCAGAAACAGGTTGGTGCCGAGCTTGGCGGTCTCGGCCTCGGCCTTGGCGTACATCGCCTCGGAGATCGACTGCACCGCAGTCAGCGCCAGCGCCCCGAGCAGCACCCCGACCACCGCCAGCGCGGTGCGCACGCGGTGGGTCTTGAGGGAGGAGATGGCGATTTTAAGGCCGAAGAACATGGGTCGGTACATCTGCGTGAGAGGTCTGATCCGTTAGAGACGAGAGACCTTCGACTCTTGCTCCCATGATCTTCCATGAGCATCGTGAAAGACATAGATTCGCGCATCGCCGAAGTCGAACGTACCGGCATGGATGGCGCTATCTGATGTGTTGCGTCAACAGCTCGAAGAGTTTGCGCTTGTAGTCGGTGTCGTCGTTCCTTTCAGATGTTCGCCTTTGGTTTCGAGCACTGGAGAAGCGGAACTTCCCTCCTCGGTGCCATGAATACAGGCGAGCAGATCGGGATAGACGTTATGGCGCTGCCACCCTTGGAGGCTATAGGAGCGCTGATTGACGGCAATGCGGTGCCACCAGTGGACCGACTCATGAGAGTCGAGATACCAGGCAGTCTGCTTTTCCAGCGTGTTGAAGTCCGGTTCGAAGACCTTCGCGAAGAGGCTCTTCTCCAGGCTCCGCCATCCTTTCGATAAAGCAGGCGATCTACGGCGGCGGCATCGATCTCCAGGGTCTGGGCGAGCTCCAGTTCAGCGTGGAGTCAGCGGAGGCGACCAGACGCAGGGTGATGGCCGGCTTCGAGTTTCTCTCGGAAGAGCCGTTCGGCCGGCCAGATTAACCTGTCTCTTCAAGTCGGCCTTCATGGCCTGCACTAGAGCGAGGCGATTGACAAAAAGCCGCTGCTCGCTCACCCCCGGCTGCGCAAGGTCGCCAGAGTTTCGTTGAGGATACGCATGCCCTGCCATGGATTCGGGATGACATCGAGCAGCTGGCGCACCAGGAAGGGGAGATCTAGCCCTTCATCCGGAACCTCCGCTACAAGCTCATGGGTAAAGAGCCCGGTTTCATCGGTCTTTTTGTCGAGGTCGACCCGGGCAATGGTGCGCTTGAGCTTTTCGACATCCTCGATCGCCATGTTCCCCGCCTGGAGAAAGCGAAACCCCGACCAGTCGAGATCCCCGAGGATGTCTCGGTCGTAATCCAGCAAGCGGAAGCCGGCAACAGTTCCATCGTCCCGATGGAGAACACGTGGCAGGAAGATGGTTGGCAGCCTGGCAAACGCTTCACGGCGGAGAAGGATTTCCCGGCGGGTGATGCGTTTGGCGCCGCCGTCGGCGTCCGCCACCTTCACGCTGGCGGCAAGATCCCCCATGCCTTCGCTTTGCAGTCCTTTGCGGACCATTTTCACGGCATCGGTAACATCCTGATCGAAGGTATAGACGTAACATTCGTCAAGCGCCGGTCGGTGCGTCAATTGGGCATGCGGCTGCCGCAACACGCGGCCGATCATCTGGGTCAGGGCGGTATTGGCCGTCGTTTTCGAGAGGATCGCCAGCACATAGGCGAAGGGGCAATCCCAGCCTTCGCGCAACGCATCCTTGGTGATGATGTAACGGACTGGCAGAACTTGGCGCAAGGAGGTCTTCGCTCCCCAAGTTCGTCGTTTTCGGAAGTCTTGAGGCGAATTTCCTCCTCCTTTGACGCCAAGCTTATCCTGTAGATATTCCCGGGCATCCTCGGCATGCACAAAGCCGGAATCGCGCTGCTCCTTGCCGGTCCGCTCTACCCGCACCAGCATAATCGGCCGGATATATCGGCCCGATTCCGTTTGCAATTCAGCACCGCTTCCTTGGCCAAAACTTCCAGCTTGTGCGTGGGCCAAGCGTCAAGGTATGCTTCCAGCCGCCCTTATCCTCGTTCATCACGTTGATCGGCAGCTTGATCATCTCTTCGTCTTTAAGGTCTTTGCCCGGAACATTCACCAGCAGGTTGGACTGGTGTTTGCCGCCGGTATTGGGTGTCGCCGAGAGTTCGACGATAAAGCGCGGGTTGAAGCCGCAAAGGGTCTCGCGAGCGGTATCCGAATAGGCTTTGTGCCCTTCATCGACAATGACTATCGGCCGTATCCAGCCGCAGGACGTTGCCGAGACTCTGCTTGATAGAGAGGAAGCGACCGGTATCGTCGATCAGATTCTGATCGAGATTGGGGATTTTTTCGAGAAGCTCGGCATTGGCCGAGACTGTCGTCCTCCACGCGGGAAGAATGACATGAAACGCCCGCTGTCGCGGAACATCCGCAATGTTTCCTTCGATTGCCGGGCAGCGGAAGGGAGCATCAGCAGCATGAGGCAAAGATAATCCTGCACGTCCTGCCGGGTAAACGCGTCGCCTTTTTCCAGCATTTTGACCCGGCCGCCGGAAGCGCGTTCGAGCATCTGCCGGTAAGGATGTTCACGGTTGGCCAGTTGCTTCCAGGTCTGCCGGTAAATAGCATCGGAAGGGACCACCCACAGCACCATTCCCGTTTGCCGCTTGAAATAATCGACCTGGATACTTTCCAGGGTGCAGGTCGCCAGCAGCGTTTTGCCGCCGCCGGTCGGGACTTTCAGGCAGATGTTGGGGATGGAGCGATGCAGCCCGTCATGGCGCGCCAGCCAGGGGGGGATAACGGAATGGCCGTCCATGTCGCGCAGGGCGGGGAGAACAGGCTTGAGTTGATCCCAGGCTTTCTGGCACGGATCGCCAAGATCAAGGTCAAGCCCCTGTTCGGCAATCAACAGGCGAACCTTTTCGACTTTTTCCGCCTGCTCGGCCAAGACCGCCAGATAATGGTCGATTTTGCGCAGAACCCCCTGCTGATATTCCTTCAATTCCATGCGTCAGTCCCCCAGAATCCGGTGCACGGCATAGGGTAACTGACAGAACTCGATTCGCTCTTTGGTCAGATCTTTCTGGCTCATGAATTTGGCGACGGCAAAGACGACGGCACGCTTGCCGCTTTTGGTTCCCTTTCGCAATCGCTGCCACCCGCTCGGCATTGAGCGCCGCTTCGTTGGAACGCAACCAGGCGGTATCCGGTTGATAAAAGAGGTGAATGCGAAAAAGATCGGTCTCGCCGATGAAGCCGTCGGCGGAAGGTTCGGCAACGGCTTCCAGCGAGCGGCCGGTGGCGGTGTAGAAAACATAACGGGCCAGAGCCGCGAAGCCGGGCATCCCCTCGCCGGTGAGCAGGCTTTCGATCTCTATCGGCGCCCCCAGCGTGCAGTAGGTGAAGCTGCCGCCCAGCCCCGGCGCCCGTTCTTTCACCTTGCGTTCGCCGGTAACGGTCAGCATGCCGTCCTTGATTTCCTTCTTCACCGCATCGAAAGCGGCGCCTTTGCTCGCTTTCGATATGTTCGATCTCGCGCAGAATCTTCGGCTGCTTCTTGGCAAAATCGGTCCAGTTGATTTTGGTGCTGAACAGTTCTTCACGCTGGGTGCCGGTGAAATCATAACCGCCGATGACACGGCGGACCCGCTCGGCGGTCAGGGTATCGGCGTACGCCTCGCATTCGACCAGAATGAAGCGGCGTTTGCCGCCGTCCTTGTGATTGGCGGCGAGCACGGCATGGGCGGTAGTACCGGAGCCGGCGAAGGAGTCGAGAATTAGGGAGTCCCCGCTAGTAGCGATTTCAAGGATGCGCTCGATTAACCGCGTAGGCTTAGGTGTGGCGAAAGTCCACCTCAGCAAGAAAAGATATCCCGAAGCTCCCGCTTGGATTCCTGATTGTCCCCGGCAATGCCTCGCGGCCACCAAGTGCCAGGGACTGCACCGGCTTCATTGTCATCCCCTTCGAAAAATTTCTTGATTCGAGGTTTATCTCCTCGAAGGAGGCCACCAGATACAGTTGCCCTCCTCCTCATTATTCATTATGCGTCTCTGGATCAAACGCCCAGACTCTCGTTCGTTCAGGCTCATACGATCTTCCCCTGTGTGTGGATTCTTAACCGGATAGTAAAGGTTAGGGCGTTCCTCAGCAGTTTTATTGCATGTGTAATCCGAGTCAGTCCAAGAGCCTCTATAATCGCCATCGGGATTAGAATAACGAGAAATCTGTCCATCACTCATCGAAAGCAAGTTTCTCTGCCAACCGAAATTTTCTTCTTTGGTCTGTTTAGCTATTTTGGCATAGACAGCTACATGATCATGCATGTCAGAAAAATTGATAGCATCGCTCTGTGGCGATTGCTTTTTTTGCCACACAATATTCGCAACAAAGTTGGCTTCATCGAAGATCTCATCCATTACCAATCGCAAGCGGTGCCCCTCGATGTCGCTAATTGTGGCGAAAATTACACCATGATCGGATAGCAATTCCCGCAGCAGATTCAATCGCGGCCACATCATGCACAACCACTTATCGTGCCGCTCCAGGTCTTCCTTGTCCACCGGATTCGCCGACTTTTTCAGCCATTCCTTCATCAGCGGCGAACGCACGTTATCGTTGTAGCACCACCCCTCATTGCCCGTGTTGTACGGCGGGTCAATGAAGATGCAGTCGATCTTGCCGGCATGGGTCGGCAGCAGCGCCTTGAGCGCTTCCAGATTGTCGCCGTGAATGATTAGATTGTCGTCCAGAGAGGGCGCCTGTCCGACGATTGGCAGCGACTTTTCCGCCACCACCTGCAACTCGCGGAAAGGGACACTCAGATGATGCGAATAGACGAACTGCTTTCCCTTGAATTCCAATGTCGGCATTGAAACACTCCTGATCATCGAAACACTGTCAAACAATCCGTCATCCCCGAACGCTTCAGTCGAGGATCCATGCTTTTCCCGGTCGCGGGAAAAGCTTGGATCCCGGCCAGAAGCCCGCAGGAATGACACCCCATGAGGACCACAGCAGCTTCGTCAGTGCCCGAGTGACTCTGTCGGGCATCCAGCTCTTGTCAATTCTCTTCCCAACAGGCGTCAATCTCGCGCCACACTTGTTCGGCCGCGTCGTCGTCTTCCACGGTAATCAGGCGGTCATACAGGGCCAGGAGGCGTCTCTTTCTTGGGCCGCGATCGATCCCGCTGGAACTCCACCAAGTGATTCCCTCTTCCTCGGGACGAAACATGGCTAGCGTTTCCGCGAAGTTACGGCGCGCCTGCGTCAGGGTGTAATCGCCGTTGGGGCCGCCCGACACCTGATCGGCGTCATGATCGTCTTGGCCGTCGTCCTCCCAGTGGCACAGCGAACAGTATTCGAAAACACCGCGCATCGTCAACGTCGGATATCCGCAGCACGGGCAAGGCACATTCCCGCGCAGAAATTCCGGGTGGTTTTCGAACCAGGTGCGCCGCTAGAAAAAAGATGCTCGGAAAATATCCACACTCGGCCTCCTGCAAGTATGTCTTCGGCAGGTTAGTCCTTCTGGGGCCTGCTGGCCCCAACCTCCGGCACCCCATCCCAAGAAGCCGCCCCTCCAGACAGCCGCCCATTCCGCTTCTTCGCCCGCTTCCTGCCATCGGCCCCCCATCCGCCCCATTGCTTGAAGAAAAAGGCAGCATGCTGCTCCTCGCACTGGCGTTTGATATTAAGCACCCACTCCGGCTTCATGGGCCGGGCCTTCGGCCCGGACTCGCCGCCGACGATGACCCAGTGAATGCCGTCTCAGATCGAGCGTCCCGAGGTCTTCCAGCAACGGCTCGGCAGAGATGAACCGGATACGCGCCGGCACCTGGCGAAGCCAGTCGAGACGCGGTACTCCGTGCCGGATCTTCCACGGTCGTTCCCAGCCAGGCGTTGCGGTGGCGCATCGCCAAATTCGGCGAAAAACGCCGCCATCCGCTCGGCCCGCTTGGTGAATACCTGAAAGGTGTGTTGCGGCGCCTGGTCGGATCACATCGAAAGACCTGCGCGGATGTAGGCGTCGGGAATCTCCTCGTGGAAGAGATCGCTCATGGAATTGACGAAGTAGACTGTCGGCTGCTTGCGGTTGCAGCGGCTCATCGAGCCGCTTGGGAAGAAGGGTGAGGGCAAAGCCGTTTTCGTATCCATTCACGCCCATGGCCTGCAGCCGTCTGGCCATGACCTCGGCATAGCAATGGGCGCAGCCGGGCGAGACCTTGCTGCATCCCACCGTGGGGTTCCAGGTCTGTTCGGTCCATTCGATTCTGCTTTTGGTACTCATATCGATAACTTTCTCAGGCGCTCGCCCTTGTTCCGGTCCGCATCAAAAGGCACGAACCTAGAGCGTCTTTTCGTTCCCATATCCAGGCTTTCTACTTTACCTTCCGAAAGCAGTTCTCCAAAGGCCTTCTGGAAATCACCCTCAAACCAGCCGGTTTCCTCCAGCATGTCGGCGAGTTCGGCAAGGCCGAAGTATTGCGGCTCAGGCGCAAGATTTTTCATCCAGTAGTCTTTGACTGCCTCCCTATTCCCTCTCCCTCTTTCTTCTTTTGTCTTTCGCCCTCACCGTCTCCCTTCACAGCCCCTTGAGCGCCGCGATCGGGTCGAGGGCGGCGGCCTGGCGGGCCGGCTTGAGGCCGAAGAGGACGCCGATGGCGACCGCCGCCGCCAGCGACAGGAAGAAGACTTTCCAGGAAAAGAGGATCTGCAGAACCCCCAGCCGCTCCAGCAACTGGCCCATGGCCATCCCCAGCGCCATGCCGAGCAGGGCGCCGAGCAGGGTGAGGACCACCGCCTCGACCAGGATCTGCAGCAGGATCGCTCGTTTCTTGGCCCCGAGGGCCATCTTCAGACCGATCTCCACGGTCCGCTCGGCGACGCTCAGGTAGAAGAGGTTGGCGAGGACGAAGCCGCCGACCACCACCGCCACCAGGGCGGTGACGCCGAGGAAGATGACCAGCCCGCCCTTGAGCATCGACAGGAACTTGAGGATCTCGTCGGCGGTGAGGATGGTGAAATCGTCCTTGTCGCCGGGACCGAGCTGGTGCTGGTGGCGCAGCAGGCTGCGCAGCCCGGCGACGTTGGCGGGCATGTTCTCGGCGTCGCGGAACTTGACGCGCAGCGCCCGGAAGTACTTGCGGCTCAGGTTGAAGCGCTGGGTCAGGGTGGTGATCGGCAGGATGATGCGGTCGTCGATGGAGCCGCCCCCCCCTGACAGTCCGCGGTAGGCGAGGCGGCCGATGACCTGCAGCGGCACCCGGTCGAGAAAGAGGGTGCGGCCGATCGGCGAAGCGTTGCCGAACAGCTCTCGGGCCGCGGTGTCGCCGATCAGGCAGACCTTGGCACCGTGCTCGACATCCTCCGTCGCGAGGTCGCGCCCCTCGGACAGCGGCCAGTTCCAGGCCTCGGCGTAGTTGGCGGCGGTGCCGACGACGATCGGTATCTCCCGCTGGTTTTCCAGGTAGTGGGCGGTCAGGCCGCTCTTGGCGCGCATCGGCACCACCAGGTAGGCGCCGGGAAGGGATTGGCGGATCGCCCGCGTATCGTCCCAGGAGAGGGTCAGGTTGCGCTGCCCCACGGCGCGGCTTCTGGATGTCGCCGCCGAGGACGAAGGCCGCGTCGGGGCCGAAGAAGCTGACGATCTCCAGCGCCTTGCGCTGGGCGCCGTCGACGGCGGCGACGATGATCGTCAGCGAGGCGATCCCCAGCGCCACGCCGCAGACGACGAAGGCGCTGCGCAGCTTGTAGGCCCACAGCGCCGCCGCCGCCATGCGCAGCAGGCGCCCCGGCAGGCGCAGCATTTCAATCAGTGACGACCAGGCCATCATGAAGGACGATCCGCCGCTGGGCGCAGGCCGCCGTCGCCTCGTCGTGGGTGACGAGGACGATAGTGCGCCCCTGGGCATGAATGGTGGCGAGCAGTTCGAGGATCTCGACGCTGGTGGTGGAGTCGAGCTGGCCGGTCGGTTCGTCGGCCAGCAGCAGTTGGGGGTCGTTGACCAGCGCCCGGGCCAGCGCCACCCGCTGCTGCTGGCCGCCGGAGAGCTGGTTGGGGCGGAAATGGAGGCGGTCGCCGAGCCCGACCTGGGTCAGCAGCTGCTTCGGCGCGCTCGCGCAGCACCCGGCCGGGGGTCGGCCCGTAGAGGCCGGGAAGGATGACGTTCTCCAGCGCCGAGACGTAAGGGACCAGGTAGAAGCTCTGGAAGAGGAAGCCGAGGGTGCGGTTGCGCAGCTCGCTGAGGCGGTCGTCGGGCAGGCCGGCGACGTCGTCGCCGAGCAGCCGGTAGCGGCCGCCGCTGGGGCGATCGAGCAGTCCGAGGATGTGCAGCAGAGTCGACTTGCCGGAGCCCGACGGCCCCTGCAGGGCGACGAACTCGCCGCGCTCGATGGTCAGGCTGATCCCCCTGAGGACGGGGATGGTCTGCTCCCCCTGCCGATAGCTGCGGGTGATCTCCTCGAGGGCGATCAGCGCCCCGGGTCCGTTCATGGCCTGGCCTTGCCGGCCGGCGCCTGGCCGGGAAGAGTGATCTCCGTCGCCACCTGCTCCCCTTCCTGGAGGCCTCCGGTCACCTCGCTGTGGGTCAGTCCGGACAGGCCGAGCTGCGGTTTGACCCGGCGCACCGCGCCGTCCGCGGCCTGGACGAAGATCAGCTGCTGGTCGTCGACCCACTTGAGGGCGGAGTTGGGCACCAGCAGCACGCCGTCCTTCTGCGCGACCACGATCTGCACCTGGGTGGTCATCTCCGGCCGCAGCAGCTGCGCCTGCTCGGGACTGATGGCGACCAGCGCCTGGTAGTAGACGATATTGTCGCGGATCTCCGGCTCGGGGTAGATGGTCTTGATGGTGCCGTTGAAGGTCTTGCCCGGGTAGGCGTCGACCCGGAACTCCACCGCCTGCCCCGGCTGCACCTGGCCGACGTCGGTCTCGTCGACGTAGACCCACATCTCCAGCCGCGCGGTGTCGAGGACGGTGATCAGGTTGGCGACCTGCAGCCCGGCGACGATGGTCTCCCCTTCCTGGGCGGTGACCTGGCTGACCACGCCGTCGAGGGGGCTGTGGATGGTGGTGTAGGAGATGCGCACGCGCAGCGCCTCGGCGCCGGCCTGCGCCTGGTCGACGGCCAGGGCGGCCTTCTTGCGGACCTCGGCGAATTCCCCCTGGAGCCGCTCGACGGTGGCCTGCGCCGCCTGCACCTGGGCGTTCTGGGCGTCGGCCTTCTGCCGGGCGTTGTCGGCCTCGTCGCGGGAGACGAAGCCTTCCTTGAGCAGCTGTTCCAGGCGCCGGGCGTTGGCGGCGAGGTAGTCCCCCTGGCTGCGCGCGGCGGCCAGATTGGCGACGGCCTCGGCAATCTGCAGCGGATAGACCCGCTCGACCCGCTGCCGTTCGGCCCGGGCGGAAGCCAGGGCGGCCTCGGCCTCGGCGAGCTGGGCGCGCAGTTCGCGGTTGTCGATGCGCGCCACCAGCTCCCCCTTCTCGACCCGGTCGCCGACCTTGACCAGCATCTTCTCAATGGTGCCGGTGGCGCGGGTGCCGATCTTGACGATCGCCCCGACCTGGGACTTGATGATCCCGGTCTCCTCGAGGACCTTGCGCACCGTGCCGCGGGTCACCGCCTCGGTCTTGAGGACCTTCAGCGGTTTCGTGCGGTGGGCGCTGCGCCACCAGAAGAAGCCCCCGGCGGCAACGAGCAGCACCAGAATTCCAATCATCCATTTCTTCATCGACAAAACTTTCCCGTGATTTGCAGCAATAAACCGAGAAAAAGCATGTGCACCGCAAAGACGCAAAGAACACCAGGCAAGCCAGACCCTTATCCGGAAAGATCCGTCAACCTCTTGGCGTGGGGTCCTTGCCATCAACCAACAGCAGAATTTCTTTGCGGCCTTTACGGTAATAAGCCAAATGGCGCTAGTTTAAGGTCTTTGCGACGCTGCCGGGGAGTAAACTCGGGACTGTCCCCCGCTTCATCGGGGGCTGTCCCAGATGTTTACGCATAGCCCCTCCAGTCCCCAGCCCTGCGCCGGGGACCGGACGGGCCATTATAGTCCGCTCATGCCGGGATGGGAAGGGTGTAAGGAGAAGCGGTCGTTAGCGGCTGGCCGGAGGAATGGTCAGGGTCGCCAGAAAATCCTCCCAGGCGGCAAGGTAGATGGCGCCACCGACCCGAAAGCAGTCGCTGTGCCCGGCGCCGGCGATCACCACCCGGCGCTTCGGCTGCGGGGCGCGGGCGAAGAGCCGGGCCGACATCGTCGGTGGCACGATGCGGTCCACTTCCCCCTGGATGATCAGGAGCGGCACCTGCAGGCGGTCGATCTTGGCCAGGTTGTCGTAGGCATGGCCGAGCAGCCAGAACCCGAAAAGGGCGAAACTGACCGGACGCAGGTGCCAGGCCAGCGCCCGCAGGGAGGTGAAGGCGCTCTCCAGCACCAGCCCCGCCGGCGGCTGTTCGAGAGCCATCTGCAACGCAATGGCCGACCCCAGCGAGCGACCGTAATAGATCATCCGCGCCGGCTGCCAACCCCGTCCGGCAAGGTAGGCGAGGGCGCCGCGGGCATCCCGGTAGAGGTCGTCCTCGGCCTGGGCTTCGCCGCTGCTCTGGCCGTAGCCGCGATAGTCGAAGATGAAGACCGGCAGTCCCAGCCGGCGGTTGAAGTAGTCGAGGATGTCGAGACGGTGGGAGATATTGGCGGCGTTGCCGTGGCAATAGAAGATCAGCGGGCCGGCACTGCGGCCGGGAATGAACCAGCCGTGGAGACGCAGGCCATCGGCAGCCGGGAACCAGACCTCCTGGTAAGCCATCCCCTGGTCGGACGGCAGGCCCCGGATGTCGGCGCTGCCGTTGAAGATGTAGTGCACCCCCTCGCTGCAACCGGAGGGCAGCAGGAGCAGCAGAAGCAGGACAACCGCGGTGAGAACCGTCCGCTGGCGCACGCTGGGCACTTGACCGGTCCCGGAAAGAGGTTTGAAGATCCTGAATTTATTGGAACAGATCCGGCCCCGAATGCAAGGGGCGGGAGGCTACCGTTGCAGATCCGCGCGCAGCGCTCCCACCAGGCAATCGAAGACCGCCTCGCGGGTGTCGACGAAGCCGGGCAACTCCCGGTCGAGGATCTCCTCCATCCGGTGCAGCACGCGGCCGTCCGTGATTCCGAGTTCTTCCATCACCGCCTCGAACATCGGGATCACCTCGTAGAGATCGTTGCGGTCGAAGGGGTGCAGGTCGGGCTTGCCGGTGAATTTCGGCAGGTCCCGCGTCTCCTTCTTGCGCGGGTAACGGTACTGCAGGTCGGACGGTTTGATTTCGATCTTCATAGCGACCTCCGGCTTGCTGCCCAAAATAAAGGCAGCCGCTACTCGCATGCGCTGCAGCCGCCACCCTTGCCGCAGCTCGGCGGACAGACCACCGCCCCCTTCTTTCCAGCGCCCTTGGCCAGCAGCGCCGCCAGGCTGGCAACCGTCACCTGCCAGCCGCCATCCACCCTCTCCACCCCCTGCAAGAGGCCCCGTTTGACGTGCATCAGGACGTTCAACTCCGTGGTTTCCAGGGACCTGGCCGCTTCGCCGAGGGAGATCAGGGTTCCGCTCTGCTTCACTTCCGTCATCGCTGTGCTCCTTTTTCCGGGACAAAAAAACCCGCCGGGGAGAAGTCCCCGCGGGCGGCGCTGCCGAGCGGCCGGAGACTCGCATTGTCCCCGCCGGTCAAAATAGAACTGGGTCAACAGCATATTCCGCGCCAGCTTGCCCGGCGGTTCTCAGTCCTCCCCGCCGGCGGCGGCGCGATCGACCAGCCAGCGCAGCCGCCCGGAATGGGGGCGCACCCGGGCTGCCGGCAGCTGCGGCGCGGCGCCGGAAAGGATGCCGCCGAGCACCGGGGCTTTTTCCGCCCCGGCGACCAGAAAGAGGATTTCGGCAGCCTGGTTGAGAACCGGCAGGGTCAGGCTCAGGCGGGAAAAGTCCTGGCCGGGTACGGTCACTGCGGTCACCCAGCGCCGCTCTTCCTGGAGTGCCGGATGGTCGGGGAAGAGCGAGGCGGTGTGGCCGTCCGCGCCGAGGCCAAGCAGGATCAGGTCGAAACGCGGCAGCCCCGGGCCACAGCGGCGGGCGAGCAGTTGCTGGTAGGCGCGGGCGGCGGCGGCCGGGTCGCCGACGCAGGCCATCGGGCGGATGCGGCCGGGGGGGACGGGGACGTGGTCGAGGAGCGTCATTCGAGCCAGGCGCTGATTGCTGCGCGGGTCGGAAGGCGGGACGCAGCGTTCGTCCCCCCAGAAGACCTCCACCGCCGGCCAGGGGACCTGGTCCCGGTACGGCTCGGCAGCCAGCAGTTCATAGGTACGCCGCGGGGTGCCACCGCCGGCAAGGGCGACCCGGAACAGCCCCCGCGTCGTCACCGCCCGGCGGGCGGCGGCGGCAAAGAGCCTGGCGGCCCGCTGGCTGAGGTCCTCCAGGTCGGCGGCGATTTCGATCACGAGTCCGGCTCCGGGTCGTCCGCCGGCACCGGCGTGAACCAGCTGCGGCCGTCCTGGGAGAGGAGTCCGGCGGCACTCTCCGGCCCCCAACTGCCGGCGACGTAGTCGGGAAAATCCCCCGGCGGCACCGCCCCCCAGACCTCGAGGACCGGGCTGATCACCGACCAGGCAGCCTCCACCTGGTCGGCGCGCATGAACAGGGTGGCGTCGCCGCGCATGACGTCGAGGAGCAGCGTTTCGTAAGCCTCCGGTGCGGCGCTCTTAAAAGCGTCGCGGTAGCAGAAATTCATGTCGACCGGGCTGAGCAGCATGCGGGTGCCGGGCTGCTTGGCCTGGATCCGCAGGGTGATCCCCTCCTCCGGCTGGATGCGGATCACCAGCCGGTTGGGCTGCCAGTTCTCCACCGCCGAGGCCGGGAAAGACTGGTGCGGCGGCGGACGGAAGAGGATCGAGACCTGGGAGACCTTGGCCGGCAGGCGTTTGCCGGTGCGCAGGTAAAAGGGGACCCCCTGCCAGCGCCAGTTGTCGATGAACAGCCGCAGCGCGGCGAAGGTCTCGGTTCCCGAGTCGGCCTCGACCCCTTCCTCCTCGCGGTAGCCGGGGACCACCTGCCCCTCCAGCCGGCCGGCGCCGTACTGGCCGCGCACCGCACAGTGGTGGACCTTCTCCGGCCGCAGCGGGTGGATCGCCCGCAGCACGTCGACCTTTTTGTTGCGGATCTCGTCGGCATCGAAGGAGACCGGCGGCTCCATGGCGATCAGGCAGAGGACTCTGCAGCAGGTGGTTCTGCACCATGTCGCGCAGCGCCCCGGCGTGGTCGTAATAGCCGCCGCGATGGCCGACGCCGACGGTCTCGGCCACGGTGATCTGCACGTGGTCGATGTAGCGCCGGTCCCAGATCGGCTCGAAAAGGGCGTTGGCGAAGCGGAAGGCCAGCAGGTTCTGCACCGTCTCCTTGCCCAGGTAATGGTCGATGCGGTAGATCTGGCGCTCGGCGAAGAGCCCGGTCAGGGTACGGTCGAGCTCCCGCGCCGAGGCCAGGTCGTGGCCGAAAGGTTTTTCCACCACCAGCCGGTCCCGGTCGCAGTCGCGGCACAGGCCGATTTCCTGCAGCTGCCCGGCGACGGCGGCCACCAGGGTCGGTGGAATCGCCAGGTAGAAGATGCGGTTGGGCGGCGGCGACCAGCCTTTGACCAGGCCCTCCAGGTGCTTGGCCAGGATCTTGCCTCCCGCGGCGGTGGTGAAGTCGCAGGCCAGGTAGCCGATGCGCCCGGCAAAGGCCTGCCAGGCGTCGTCGGTGACCGCGCCGCGGCGGGAAAAGCGGTCCACCCCCTGGCGCAGGTGGTCGCGGTAGTCGGCATCGCCCAGTTGCTTGCGATCGACGCCGAGGACCGCGAAACGCTCGGGCAGGTGCCCGTCGAGATGCAGATCGAAGAGGGCCGGCACCAGCTTGCGCCAGGCCAGGTCGCCGGCGGCGCCGAAAATGACGAAGAGGTTCGGTTCGGTCGCTCGCGCACCGTTCATGGCCGTCTCATTCCTGCTCCCACTCGGTGTGGAAGCTTCCTTCGGCATCGATCCGTTCGTAGGTGTGGGATCCGAAGTAGTCGCGCTGCGCCTGCACCAGGTTGGTCGGCAGCCGAGCGCTGCGCCAGGCATCGAAATAAGCCAGCGCGGCCATCAGCCCCGGCGCCGGGATGCCGAGTCGGGCGGCCAGGCCGACCGCCGCCGCCAGGGGCTCGCGGCGCGTTTTCAGGCGCTCGGCAAGTTCCCGGTCGAGGAGCAGGTTGGGCAAGTCGGGGCGGCGGCGAAAAGCGCCGCGCAGATCCTCCAGCAGGCCGGCGCGGATAATGCAGCCGCCACGCCAGATTCTGGCCACCGCCTCCAGGTCGAGATCGTAGCCGTAGCGGTCGGACGCCCGCCGCAGCAGGTCCAGGCCCTGGCCGTAGGTGAGCAGGAAAGCCGCTTCCAGCGCCTTTTCCAGGGACTTGAGAATCCCTTCCGGATGCACCGGGACCGGCGGCGGGTTGCCGCCGAGAAGGGCCGCGACCTCCTGGCGCTCGTCACGCCGGGCGGAGAGGTCGCGCATCAGCACCGCCTGGTCGATGTTCGGTACCGGGACCTGGAGTTCCAGAGCCTCCTGCGAACTCCACTGACCGGTCCCCTTCTGCCGGGCCGCATCGAGAATCACGTCGACCAGGAACCGACCGGTGCGCTCGTCCCGCCGCTCGAGGATGGCGGCGGTGATCTCGACCAGGTAGCCGCTCAAGGGGCCGCCGTTCCAGTCGCGGTAGACCTGGGCCAGGCGCTCGTTGCTGTAGCCGAGGCCGCGATGCAGGAGGTCGTAGCTCTCGGCGAGGAGCTGCATCAGGCCGTATTCGATGCCGTTGTGGACCATCTTCACGTAGTGGCCGGCCGATCCCGGCCCGAGCCAGGTCACGCAGGGTTCGTCGTCGACCCTGGCCGCGGCGGCCGCGAAAATCGGCTGAACCCGATCCCAGGCCCCCGCGCTGCCGCCGGGCATCAGGCTCGGCCCGTGGCGGGCGCCGGACTCGCCGCCGGAAACGCCGACGCCGAGATAGTGCAGCCCGCGCCGTTCGAAATCGGCCAGGCGCCGGTCGGTGTCGGAGAAGTGGGAGTTGCCGCCGTCGATGACCAGGTCGTCCTTCTCCAGCTGCGGCAGCAGTTCGCCGAGGACGGCGTCGACCGGACGGCCGGCGGGGACCAGCAGCATGATCGCCCGGGGACGCTTGAGCCGCGCCAGGAAGGATTTGCAGGTCGCCGGCGGCCAGGACGTTGTCCTTCGCCCCTGCCGCGGCCAGCGCACTGACCTTGTCCTGGTCCCGGTCATACCCGGCCACCACGAAGCCGCGCCCGGCCATGTTCAGCAGCAGGTTGCGCCCCATGACGCCGAGCCCGATCATGCCGATGTCGGCCTGTCTGTCATTCATTCTCGTCTCTCCCTGGCAGCTCCTCCGCACCGAGGGCCAGGCCGAAACCGGCCAGCAGGGCCCGCGTCGGCTTGATCCCGGTATGATGGATGCCGCGAATTCCCAGGCCGTGGGCGACGTCGACGAACATCGCGCGGTCGTCGATATAGATCGCCTGCTGCGGCTGCGCCTGGGCGACATCGAGGGCCAGGCGGTAGATGTCGGCGTCCGGCTTGCGGACGTGGACGAAGCAGGAGCAGATGAAGGCGTCGATAAAATCCGCCAGGCCGAAGCTGCTGATCCGGTGGCTGGTCAGTTCCCGCGCCTCGTTGCTGACCGCCACCAGCTTGAGGCGATAGCGCTCTTTGAGGGTCCGGACCAGCTCGATCATCTCCGGAAAGGGACGCGACTGGCCGAACATGAAGTCGCGGAAGGCATCCGGGGTAAAAGTCCGCTCCCGGTAGAAGACGGTGCGCGCCAGGTATTCGCCCAGGCTCAGCTTGCCGACCTCGTAGGTGTCGAAGGTCAGGTGATGGCGTTCGTTGAGTTCTTCGTAATCGATGCCGAAGCGGTCGGCGGCACGCCGGCGCAGGTGGCGGTCCCAGCCGTTGGTCAGCAGCACGCCGCCGATATCGAGCAACAGGGTGGTCACCGGCTCAGCCATTACGCTTCCCTCCCCTCTGCCTTTGCATGAGCTTCCAGCGCGGCGATCTTGGCCAGGCGGCGGCGGTGGCGCGCGGCCCCGGAAAAATCGGCCTGCAGAAAAATCCGCATCAAATCGGCCGCCAGCGCCGGGCCGATGACCCGGGCGCCGATGCACATGACGTTCATGGCATCGTGCTCCACCCCCTGGTGGGCCGAGTAGCCGTCGTGGACCAGCCCGGCCCGCACCCCGGGGATTTTGTTGGCGGCGACCGAGGCACCGATGCCGCTGCCGCACAAGGCAATGCCGCGCTCGATCTCGCCGGCGGCCACCGCCCGCGCCAGCGGGATGACGAAGTCGGGATAGTCGTCTTCCGGCGCCAGCTCGCCGGCCCCGAAATCGACCACCTGGTAGCCCAGCCGGCGCAGTTCTTCGGCCAGTTCCCGTTTCATCTCGAAGCCGCCATGATCGGCGGCCAGGCCGACCCGCCGGTCCTGCATAACGCTACAGCCCTTCCTGCAAAAAGCGGTCGCGCTTGGCCGCAAGGCCCTCCAGCAGCGAGGTAGAAGGCGTCGGCGAACTTGCGTACCCCCTCCACTTCCAGGCGGTCGGTCACCACCTGCCGGTCGATGCCGAGCTCGGCCAGCGCGGCGAAGAGCGGTTCGGCCTGGTCGAGGTCCGCGCCGATCGTCTCTTTGACGTTGCCGTGGTCGGCGAAGGCGCGCAGGGTTTCTTCCGGCATGGTGTTGACCGTGTCCCGACCGATCAGTTCCTGCACGTACTTGATGTCGCTGTACGCGGGGTCCTTGGTGCTGGTGCTCCCCCAGAGCAGCCGCTGCACCCGGGCCGCCGTGCGCCTGCAGGGCCTGGAAACGGGGAGCGGCGAATATCTCGCCGAAGGCCTGGTAGGCGAGACGGGCGTTGGCCACGGCGGCTCGGCCGCGCAGCGCCCCGGGCTCCTCCCCCGGACCTTTTCCGCCGCCGCTCCGAAGCTCGTCGAGGCGATTGTCGATCATCACGTCGACGCGGCTGACGAAGAAGCTGGCTACTGAGGCGATCGCCCCGATCGGCTGTCCGGCGGCCAGGCGTCTCTCCAGTCCCTTAAGATAGGCCTCCATCACCTGACGGTAGCGCGGGACCGAGAAGAGCAGGGTGACGTTGACGTTGACCCCCGCCGCGGTCAGCTCCTCGATGGCCGTCAGCCCGGGGAGGGTGGCGGGAACCTTGATCATCACGTTGGGGCGGTTCAGGCTGGCGAAGAGCCGGGTCGCCTCGGCGATGGTCGCAGCGCTGTCGAAAGCGAGATCGGGACTGACCTCGAGACTGACGAAACCGTCGCCCCCCGCGAAGCAGTCGAAGACCGGGCGCAGCAGGTCGGCGGCGGACGCGATGTCCTCCAGGGCCAGGGCGAAGAAGAGCTGCCGGGGCTCGCGCAGACCGCGGGCCAGCAGGTCCTTCAGCGGCCCATCGTAGCGTTCCCCTTCGGCCAGGGCCTTCTGGAAAATGGAGGGGTTGGAGGTCACCCCGCACAGTCCCTCGTCGATCAGCTCCTTCAGGTGCCCGGTGGCGAGCAGCTCGCGGCTGAGGTTGTCGAGCCAGGGGCTCTGGCCGGCTTTTCTGAGTTCCTGCAGACGGGTCATGGTCGGATTCCTTTCCGGGGCCGCTCAGGCGCGACCCAGACGTTTCCGGGCCGCGGCGACGACGGCTGCGGAAGTGATGCCGAACTTTTCGAGGTTGACCTCGCCGGGCGCCGAAGCACCGAAGCGGTCGATGCCGATAGCCACCCCATCCCGGCCGACATACCGCTCCCAGCCGAAGGTTGCGGCCGCCTCGATGGATATCCGCGCGCCGATCCGCGGCGGCAGGACATGGTCGCGGTAGGCCTGGGGCTGGGCGGCGAAGAGCTCCCAGCTGGGCATGCTCACCACCCGTGCCGGGATCCCCTGGCCGGTGAGTTCCGCCTGCGCCGCCAGGGCGACATGGACCTCGGCGCCGCTGGCGATGAGGATCAGCTCCGGCGTCGCCTGTCCCGGCGGGTCGGCGAGGATGTAGGCTCCCTGCTTCAGCCCCGCCGCCGGAGCGAGCCGCTCCCGGTCGAGGACCGGCAGGTTCTGGCGGGAGAAAACCAGCGCCACCGGCCCCTCCCGGATCGTCATCGCCACCTGCCAGGCCACGGCGGTCTCGTTGGCGTCGGCGGGACGGATGACGGTCAGGTTGGGCATCGCCCGC
Organism: uncultured delta proteobacterium; assembly: GCA_963763205.1. GTDB lineage: Bacteria > Desulfobacterota > Desulfuromonadia > Desulfuromonadales > DDH964 > DDH964. Next base: position 54,300 of record CAVXNQ010000002.1, read on the forward strand.
AGGCTCGCCAAGTGCTCGATCGGCTGATGGGTCGGTCCGTCCTCCCCGAGCGCCACCGAATCGTGGGTGAAGACGTACTTGACGGCCAGGCGGCTGAGCGCCGCCAGGCGCAGCGCCGGCCGCAGGTAGTCGGAGAAGATGAAGAAGGTGGCCCCGAAGGGGATGATGCCGCCGTGGGCGGCCAGGCCGTTGAGGATGCCGCCCATGGCGTGCTCGCGCACGCCGAAGGCGAAGTTCGCGCCGCGGTAGTTCCAGTCGCCGCCGGGCGAGCCCGCGACGCTGTCATCGCCGCTGCCGGGGCGCTGGAAGCTCCCCCGCCCCTTGAGGACGGTCTTGGTCGAGGGGTCGAGATCGGCCGAGCCGCCGATCAGGTTGCCGACTTTTGCGGCGATGGCGTTGAGCACCTCGCCGCCGGCGCTGCGGGTGGCGATGCGGCTTGTGGTCGGCGGTGTAGACGGGCAGTTCGTCGTCCCACCCCGGCGGCAGCTCGCCGGACTGGAAACGCCGCCACTCGGCGTACTCGTCAGGATAGGCCGCAGCGTAGGCATTTTGCAGCTCGTCCCACTTGAGCTCCAACAGCCGCCCGGCATCGACGGCCTGGCGGAAACGGGAGAGGGCGTCCTCCGGGATGTGGAAGGTCGGCTCCAGCGGCCAGCCGAGGTTTTCCTTGGTGGCCGTCACCTCCTCCCTGCCGAGGGGAGAACCGTGGGCCTCGAAACTGTCCTGCTTGTGGGGACTGCCGAAGCCGATGTGGGTGCGCACCACGATCAGCGAGGGTCGGGCCGCCTCCCCCTTGGCCCGGTTCAGGGCCTGGTGGACCGCCTCGACGGCGTTGCCGTCCTCGACCCGGAGGACCTGCCAACCGTAGGCGGCGAAGCGTTCGCCGACCTCCTCGGTGAAGGTGATGCGGGTGGCGGCGGCCAGCGAGACCAGATTGTCATCGTAAAGCAGGATCAGCTTGCCGAGTCCCAGGTGGCCGGCCAGGGAGGCGGCCTCGGCGGCCACCCCCTCCATCAGGTCGCCGTCGCTGCACAGGCCGTAGGTGAAATGGTCCACCAGCGGCAGGCCCGGGCGATTGAAGCGGGCGGCGAGCCAGGCCTCGGCCATGGCCAGCCCCACGGCGTTGGCGACCCCCTGGCCGAGGGGCCCGGTGGTGACCTCGACGCCGGGCGTCTCGCCCCGCTCCGGATGGCCCGGGGCGGCGCTCCCCCACTGCCGGAAGCGCTTGAGTTCGGCCAGCGGCAGGTCGTAGCCGGTCAGGTGCAGCAGGGCATAGAGCAGGGCGCTGCCGTGGCCGGCGGAGAGGACGAAGCGGTCGCGGTCGGCCCAGGCGGGGTTCTGCGGGTTGCAGCGCAGGTGGCGGGTCCACAGGGTGTAGGCCATGGCCGCCGCCCCCATCGGCAGCCCCGGATGTCCCGAATCGGCCTGTTCGACCATGTCGACGGCGAGCATGCGGATGGTGTTGATGCACAAAAGATCCAGATCCGGGGCCGAAGAGTTCTGAAGTTCCTTCATCCTGCCGCTCCTTTTCCTGCTGCGCGGTTCAGGGCCACGGCGGCGGCCCCGACCACCCCGGCATCGCCACCCAGTCGGGCCGGCAGCACCTGCAGCTCCTCGCAGGCCACCGCGAGAGCCCGGTGCCGGACCCCCTGGTCGATCCGTTCGACCAGTTCCGGCAACCCGTCGATCACCCCCCCGCCGAGGATCAGGCGGCGCGGGTTGAAGGCATTCACCAAACCGACGCAGCCGGCGACCAGCGCCCGGCTCACCTCGTCGACGATCCACCGCGCCAGGGGGTCCCCGGCCTGGAGGCCGGCGGCGACGATCGCCGCGTTCAGTTCGCAGCCGCGCTCCGCCGCCAGCCGGCTGAGGACGGCGCCGGCGACCGGGTCGGCGTTGACCGCTTCCCGGGCCCGCCGGGCGATGGCCCAGCCGCTGGCCAGCGCCTCGAGGCAGCCGTGGTTGTCACAGTGGCAGGGGGGCCCGTGGAGATCGACGGTCATGTGTCCGAGCTCCCCGGCACTGTTGCTGCTGCCGGCCAGGATCCGGCCACCGCTGACGATGCCGCCGCCGATGCCGGTGCCGACGAAGAGACAGACCAGATCGTCGCACTTCTTCCCGGCGCCGAACAGCCATTCCCCCCAGGTGGCGGCGCGCACGTCGTTGACCAGCGTCACCGGCAGGTCCAGATCCCGCTCCAGCAGCTCCCCCAGGGGGACCTCGTGCCAGTCGAGGTTGGGGGCGAAACGCACCACGCCGTCCGCGGCCCGGACCTGCCCGGCCACCCCGACCCCCAAACCCAGCGGCGCCTGGCTCCCGGCGGCCAGCAATTCCCGGCAGGTGGAGACGATCTGTTCCCGGACCGGGTCCGGACCGCCCGCGGCGTCGGTGGCCAGCCGCCGGTCCCGCAGGATGCGGCCGGCATCATCGACCAGGGCGACCTTGATCTTGGTGCCCCCCAAGTCGACGCCCAGGGTGCAGCGTCCGTCCGTCATTCAGTTCCTCCCGTTCCTTGCCGGGGGCAGCGGATGACCGTCATCCCGCTGCCGAAAAAACCGGGAACCGGACCAGCGATAGGACTCATCCTTCGGCAGTCCGGTCCTCGTGGTGCTGGATGGACCCGTTGTCCGCCCGGATGGTGCGGCAAGGGGATTCACTTTGCTGACCTTCCCCTGGAGTCCCGCGTTCAATTCTATTGCAGCCCGTGGGTCCTGCAACCCCCCGGGAGATTTATCGTGGGGGATCAGTCGATCGTCACCCGGAAGTCCGTCCCCTCCCAGCGCCGCTCGCTGCTCCAGAAGAAGGTAAAGTCGACAGCGGTTCCGGACGGCAGCGCGCAGGTCGGCAGATCGGCAAAATGGATGCCGAGCCCACTGTCGCGGGTCTCGGTATCCCGGACCGTCTGCCAGCCATCTCCGCTCCAGTGAATCCGCGCCGGCGCCGGCAGCTCGATGCGCAGGCTCTTTCCGGCCGCCATGGAGCGGCACTTGTGGTTGAAGCGCCAGGGCCAGAAGTGGGACGGAGACGCGCTGGCGCTGATAGCGCTGCACCGTCTGGGGCGGCATATCGAAAACCCGGCCGTCGCGCAACGAGCGCAGCAGCTTGACGTATTCGGCGTGGGCCCAGACCAGGGGCATCGCCGAGCCGGAGGGGGAGCCGTTATGGAGTTCCCGTTCCGGCAGGTCGGGAGCGTCCCAGACCTGCTCCGGCAGCAGCCCGGGGGTACCGGCAAAGCTTTCCATGGCGGCCAGCAGCTCCCCGGCCCGGTCGTTGCGGCCGGCGGCCAGCTCGAAATGGGCCCGTTCGCCGGTCAGCAGCGGCCAGGCCCGACCGGCGCCGGTGCCGTCGAAGGGCGAGCCGTCGTGGTGTTCGCCGTAACCGTCGTCGTTGTAGCGGTGCCAGGCCGGCCCGCGGTCGGTTTCGGCCTTGAGCAGAGCGTCGATGATCTTGCAGGTATTGACCATGCGGGGATCGTCCGCGGCCCGCAGGCCGAAGCGCACCAGGGCCAGGGCATCGGGACTGATGAGGTGGATGGCCGGCTCCTCGCTCGCGCCGGGCGGACGGTTCTTGATCGGGACGAACCCGAAGGCCGGCGAGGCCGCCTCGCAACTCTCCGGCGGGGCGATGCGCACGTAGTAGCCGTCGACCCGGTACTGGCGGGCCAGATCGGTGTCGGTCACATAGGTCCAGCGCTCGATGGAATCGTTCCAGAAATCCGCCGTCTCCCGCAGGTAGTCGGCGAAGGTCTCGCCGCAGGCCTCGGCCAGTTCCGCTGCGACCAGCAGGGCGGCCACCTGGGCGGCCAGGGTAAAGGGCGCCAATCCCGGGTCCTCTTCCCAGCGGTCCTGCGGGGTGACCGGCCCGCTGCACATGATGAACGCGACCGCCTTGCGCACCATCGGCCAGAAGGACGCGAGCTGAACGGCGTCCAGCACCCCCTCCCGCCGCGCCAGGTCGACCAGCAGCACCGGCAGCGCCGTCTCGTCCAGCTGCAAGCCGCTCCAGTAGGGGGTGCCGTCGAGCCACATGTTCTGCGGCCAGTGGCCGTCCGCCTCCTGGGTCGACTGCAGGTAGCGCAGCACCCGCAGCACGTCCGCGCCGGCCCCGGCCGCCAGCAGCCCCCCGGCCGCTTCCACCAGGTCGCGGGGCCAGGCCAGGTGGTAGCCGCCGAGATCGTCGTCCCCCTTGGCGAATCCCCAGGGAATGGACAGGCTGGCGATCAGCCCGCCGGGAAAAGCCTTGGCTTCGTGGCTGCGCAGGACCGCCATGCTGGTGCGGTAAAGCTCTTCGCCTGCGGCCGAGGCGAGCGGCAGCAGCGTCTGCTGCCAACCCTGCCACTCGGCGCCGTAGGTCTCCCGGGCGGCGGCCACCCCCTCGAGAAGACTGGCAAGTGCCCGCTGTCCGGCCTCGGCCGGGTTGGCGCCGAAGCCGAGGGCCAACTCCAGCCCCGCGTGCGCCGCGACCGGGTCGAACTGCGCCACCAGCGCCACGTTGCCCGGCCCGGCCCGTCGATAGCAGGCCGTGAGGCTGCCATGGCGGTGTAGATCCTGCCAGCCGTCGGAGCTGCCGACATAGCCGGCCGAGGCCGCCAGGAAGGGGACCGAGGCGACCAGCGCCAGGGCCTTGCCGTCCCGCTCGGCGAAGAGCATCGGCGTCCCCTTGTAGGCGCCGATCCAGGCGCAGTTGTCCGCGCCATGGTTGGCCAAGTGGGGTGCCAGCAGCAGAAATATCCGGTAATCCCGCACCGCGCCCTGCAGGGGCTGGAAAGAGATGCGCTGCAGGACCACATCGCGCCGCGGGTCGCTGAGCACCTCCTTCTCGATCCGGTAGCGCCCGCGGCGGCAGCGGTTGGCCAGCCGGAAGGCCGGGATCCCGGGGGCCTGGGCACAGATCTCGCTGGTCGTGTCCCGCTTCTCCTCCGAGAAGAAACCGTCAGCGGCGGTGACGATCAGGCCCAGGTCGCGGATGCAGGCCTGGTCGACGCGCGGGTAGTAGATCTCGTTGAGGATGCCGTGGCTGAGGGTGAACCAGACCCGGCTGGCGGGGCAAAGGGAGGTGCCGACCCCGCTCTTGGCGCTGGAGGTCCACTTTGGCGCGATGCCCGGGGCGCCGGGGGCATGGTCGTCGCTGAAGTCCATGCGGCTCCGTGTCTGAAAGTGGGAAGAGGTTTCCGGGACCGGGAGGGTCTCGCGGTTCAATGGTAGCAGCTTTCCGCAAAACTTCAGGCCCCCCCACCGTCCTTCCGGCCATGAAAAAAGCCGCCCCGGAAGGGGCGGCTGGGTGGGGCAGGATGAGGGGGAGACTAACAGGGTGTTGAAAAACTCGGCTTTTCAGGCTGAGCAAAAATGTCCAGATGCAAGGCGCCAGAAAACCTGCGGAAAAAGGCGTACCTGAAAGGTACGTCGTTGACGAAGGTTGAGGGCAACGCCGCAGATGGGCGTTTTTCATCAGCCGGCTAAAGATGGCCGACGCGGGCGCGCTGGATCAGGAGCAGGTCCATCAGGGACAACGCGGCCATCGCCTCGACGATCGGCACCGCCCGCGGCACCACGCAGGGGTCGTGGCGCCCCTTGGCCTCGAGGATCACCTCACGCCCCTCCATGTCGACGGTCTTCTGGGCCAGGCCGATGGTCGCCACCGGCTTGAAGCCGACGCGAAAAAGGATCGGTTCGCCGTTGCTGATCCCCCCCTGGACCCCGCCGCTGTGGTTGGTCAGGGTGCCGAGCCGGCCGCCGCGGGCGACGAAGGGGTCGTTGTGCTGCGAACCGCGCATCCTGGTTCCGGCGAAGCCGGAGCCGATCTCGAACCCCTTGCTCGCCGGCAGCGAGAGCATCGCCTGGGCGAGGCGCGCCTCGAGCTTGTCGAAAACCGGCTCGCCGAGCCCGGCGGGGACGTTGCGGCAGACGCAGGAGACCACGCCGCCGAGGGAGTCCTTGGCCTCGCGGGCGGCGACGATCGCCGCCTCCATCGCCGCCGCGGCGGCGGCGTCGGGGCAGCGTACCAAGTTGGCGTCGACCTCTTCGCGGGTCAAGGTCCAGCTCTTCGCGGCCGGCGCCTCGACCTCGCCGACCGCGCTGACCCAGGCGACGATCTCGATGCCGTGGACTTCGCGCAGGTACTTTTCGGCGATCGCCCCGGCCGCCACCCGGCCGATGGTCTCCCGGGCGCTGGCGCGGCCGCCGCCGGAGGAGGCGCGGATGCCGTATTTCATCTGGTAGGTGTAGTCGGCGTGGGAGGGGCGCGGCACCTGGCTCATTTCGCCGTAGTCGCCGGGGCGCTGGTCGAGGTTGGGGACCAGCAGGCCGATCGGCGTCCCCAGGGTGCGGTCGAATTCGACCCCGGAGAGGATCGTCACCTGGTCCTTCTCCTGGCGCTCGGTGGAGAGCTTGCTCTGCCCCGGCCGGCGCCGGTCGAGCTGGACCTGGATATCTTCGCGGCGCAGTTCCATCCCCGGCGGGCAGCCGTCGACGACGACGCCGACCCCCGCGCAGTGGGATTCGCCAAAGGTGGCGACCTTGAACAGGGTTCCGAAGCTACTCGACATGACACGCCTCCTGAAAACCGGTGGGACAGCGGCTGGGCCGCTGCCGGAGAAATGGCTATATTAGAGGAGAATGGCGCAGCGGTCACCTGATTTTTCGCTTTTCCGCCGCAGGCGGCCGACATCGCGGCCGGTGGGCGTGGACAATCTCTGCGGTGGTTTTATGCTTTTAGACGGAACGGACTTCACCGTCACCAGCTCCGGGAATGGCCCATGGCTCTTAAACCGTCCTTGAAATCCTGGATCTTCCTGTTCGCCATCGTCGCCGTCATCTTCGCGGTGATTCTCGGCAGTTTCACCGGCTCCTGGTTAAGCCTCGACCCCGCCGAACGGCAGCTGGTGCGTGGCATCTTCGACAAGCTCCTCCCCTTCCCGTTTCTGGGCGCCCTCGCGCTGGTGATGATCATCGGCACCCTGGTCAGCCTGCTTTTCAGGTACTACATCATCCCCATCCTGCAACTGGCCGAAAAGGCCCGCCTGATTACCACCGTCAACCCCGGCTACCGCATCGCTCCGAGCGGCGCCCGCGAAGTGCGACATCTGACCGCGGTCATCAACGATGCCGCCGAGGCCTACCAAAACCTGCAACGGGAGGTCGACGCCCGGATCCAGGCCGCCCAGACCGAACTCAACGAGGAACGCAACCGTCTCGCCGCCCTGATGTCGGAACTCCCCAGCGGGGTCCTGGTCTGCAATACCGGCGGCCAGATCCTCCTTTACAACCAGCAGGCCCGCAACCTGCTGCAGCGCAGCGGAGGAGAGCACAGCCTCACCGGCACCTGGATCGGCCTCGGCCGTTCGATCTTCACCGCCCTCGACCGGGAACCGATCGCCGCCGGCCTGGAACAGCAACTCCTGGGTGCCGGGAAGGAGCGCCCGGCTCCTCCGTCGAGCTTTCAAACCACCCTCCCCGACGGCACCTGCCTGCGCGTAAGGCTGGCCCCGGTCTTCCACCCCGGCGCCGAGGGGGTCGAGCTGACCGGGTTCGTGCTGACCCTCGAGGACATGACCGCCCAGATCGCCGCCACCGTCCAGCGGGAGCGGACCATCCGCGAGCTGGACGATGCCTTCGCCGCGGCCCTGGCCGGTCTGCAACAGGCGGCCTCCCGCCACTGCGAGGCGATCCCCGGCCGGGGGTCGCTCTGTGCCGAGGTCGAAACCATCATCCGCGGGACCAACGACCGCCTGCAGCGGATCCACCAGGACTCTCTTTCGCCGCCCCCCCCGGCCGACGCCGAAACCAAGTCAACCGAGGAGGCACCGCCGGTCGCGGACGCTTCCGCCGCCCCCGGCCCGGTCCTTATCAGACCGCGTCCCGCCATCCAGGAGCGGCCGGTCTTCTACGAATTCGACCTGTTCCGGCAGCCGCCGGAGAGCGACGCCGGCCACCGGCTGCTGCGCGAGCTGACCTACGTGGTTTTCGACACCGAGACCACCGGCCTCCATCCCGCCGACGGCGACGAGATCATTCAGCTCGGCGCGGTCCGTATTGTCAAGGGGCGCATCCTGCTCGACGAATCGATCGACCAGCTGATCGACCCGCGCCGCTCGATCCCGCGCAGCTCCGTGGCCATCCATGGCATCACCCCGGATCTGCTGATCGGACAGCCGACCATCGAAGAGATTCTGCCGACCTTCCGGACCTTCGTCGAAGGGGCAGTACTGGTCGCCCACAATGCCGCCTTCGACATGAAGTTCCTCAACCTGAAGCAGGCGCGCACCGGCATCGTCTTCGACCAGCCGGTCCTCGATACCCTGCTGCTCTCCTCCATCGTCCATCCCAACCTCGGAACTCATGCCCTGGATGCCATCGCCGCGCGGCTCGACATCCCCATCGTCGGCCGCCACACGGCCTTCGGCGACGCCATCGTCACCGCCGAGGTCCTGCTCAAGCTGATCCCGCTGCTCGAGGCGCAAGGCATCCACACCCTCGAAGAGGCCCTCGAAGCGGCCGCCAGATCCCCCTATGCGCGGATCAAGTTCTGACCGGTACCGGTTCGTCGTCCCCACCGACCCAACCCGGAATCCCGTTGACAGCAAGGGGGATTTACGCTAAAAACAGGGACCTCATTGCCGCCCTAGCTCAGCTGGTAGAGCAACTGATTCGTAATCAGTAGGTCGTCGGTTCAAATCCGATGGGCGGCTCCAGTCATAACAAAGGGTTACGCGACTACGCGTAACCCTTTGTTGTTTTCGGGGGGGGGCAGGCCACAATTCGGCAGCAATACCAACCTAAACAGCAAGTATCTCCCGGCAAACCCGGGGGGAGCCTGTTGTACTGAATCCGCATCCGACAGAATGGCCCGGGTTTTCGTTCCCGTTCTCACCCCTTCGGGTTGGCAATAGACCAGGTCCCGTCAGGCTGTCTGCAGGCGGTTCCGTGGGCCTGCTGCTGCTTGCCGGCCACCGTCACGGTCTGGATGTATTCACGGCAATAATCGCCGTCAGGCGCCTGGTAGGTTTTGACCGGTGTAAAACTTCCGGAATTGCCGCTATCGGGATTGACCCAGGTGCTGGTTTGATGAATTTTGGAACCTTCCAGCGCCACCTGGGCATCGCGTTCCATCTCAACCTGGTCGGCCCGGTCAAGGGTCCGACCGACATCCTGGCCAATCAAGGCCCCGGCCAGAGTGCCGATGGCCACCCCGAGAAGCCGCCCGTGACCATGCCCTATCTGAGAGCCGATGAGTGCTCCGGTGCCGGCCCCGAGCAGGGTGCCGCCCGTCTCTTTTGGCCCAAGCTGGGGCGCGCATCCCGAGACAACCAGGGCCAAAGCCGCCAGCAGGATTGATATCTTTTTCATGACAAACTCCATGTCGTTAGATGTTCTCCTCCCGGGAATCCGGCCACTCGAAATTGGCACGACAAAATCCTCAGCAGCGGCCCGGAACCATTCCGGGCCGCTGCCGTTGGTCGCTTTATCTCGGGCGTTGCCGATTTTCCTAGAGGAGTGTCCATCCGGAAACTCCGGAGGGACACAGCGCAGTTTCCGATTTGGAAACGAGGAGTTTTTCGTCGTGGCAAGGAAATCAAGGGCTTGCGCGGAGGCGTACATCGGTACGCCGCACAAGCAAGACTGCAGATTGACGCAGCCACGGCGGAAAAGAACCGTTTCCGGATGGAAACTAGAGGAATAAATGCGGCGGGCTGAGCGCCGCCATCAGGGCATCCATCTGGGTGGCGGAAAGTCCCTGCAGCCCTTGCCGGATTGCTGCCCGGTTGGCAAGGTCCCGGGCGCCGATCGAAGCCAGGTCGGCCTGGGTCAGCGGCGGAGTGAGGCCGGCTGCCGTCTGCATATCGATCAGGTGGACCAGCATCAGGTCATACTGCAGCATCAGCAGGCTCTTGTAGGAGCCGTCGGGAATCAGGCTCCAGTCCGGAGCGGTCGGTACGTTCGCCGGATCGAGCTGGCTGGTCAGGTCGGCGGTGTCGGGGGTGTAGGTCATGCCGGGGACACTCGGCACGAGGTTGCTGGCCGCCACCATCATGGTTGTCCAGTTCCGGGGGGTGCCGCCAAGGTCGGTCTCCATCATGCCGAAGCCCATACCGCTGAGGGTCGAGCCGTCCATCATCCCGCCCCCGCCCATCATGCCGCCGGAGTTCATGCCGCCGGCCATGAGGGTCAACATGCTGTCGATCTGCGCGGTGGTTGCGGTGGTGTCGGTATTGAAGGTGCCGAAGGCGCCCTGCATCGCCGTTTCCATGGTGCTCAGCGCCTGGTCGATGGTGGTTGGGTCCGGCAGGGTCGCCGGGTCGGCGAAGGCCTGCCGGCAGAAGCTCTGCCGCGCTGTCACCAGGGCGTCCTGCAGCTTGGTCCTTGCCGTGGTGAAGGTCTGGGTCTGGTCAGGGGTCGCACCGACCACCGGCATGGCCCTGGCGTAGCGGCTCATCTGGGCCAGCAGCTGGCGCTGCTGGGCGCCGGCCAGGTAGGTGCCGTGCATGGCGGCGATGGCCCCGGCGGGGATAGTGCCGAGCGCCGGCGAGGTGTCGATGGCCTGGCCCGCCTGGTCGAAGGCGGCCGCCAGCAGCGCCGGATCGATACCGGCGGTGTCGCCCGCCTGGAACATGGCCGCCATGAACTGGGCGCCCGCCCGGCCGTAAAGGCTAGCCGCCGTGCCGGGGTCGGTCTGGTTCACGATGGTCTGGTTGTCGGCGGCAAAGGTGCGCATGGCCTCCACCATCCCGTTCTGGAAGGTGGTCATCTGCCCGGCGCTGACGCCGTTCTGCGTAAGGTAATCGTGGAAGGCGCTCGCTGCCGTGCCGGCCGCCGTGCCGAAGTTGCCGGCATCGCCGCTGCTGATGGCGCCGGTGGGAATCATGGTCAGGGGGAACATCGCTCCCAGCGCCTGGTTGCCTGATGCAGCCGTCTGCATCGCCTGCAGGGCGGCCTGGGTCTGCCGGAAGCTCACTTCATTGACCCCTATCTGCATCTGCTGGTCGGCCTTCGGCGCGGGGACCAGGGTCTGCCGCACCATCTGCTGGTTGCTGCTGTCCACGATCTGCACCATCAGATAGGGAGTGGTGCCGATATCGGGAACGTTGCTGAACCGGAAGTCGAGCTTGCCGTTGGCGTCGGTCGTGGCGTCCATCTGTTCCACCACCGTCTGCTGGCCGGCGGCCGACAGGGTGAAGAGCTGCACGGTGTAGGCATGGTTGGCCGTCAGCGCCAGCGCCGAGGTGGCGGAAATGGCGGTTAAAAGCAGCGCCAGGCCCAGGGCATGGATTCTTTTCATGGATTTGGTTCTCCTCTGGGTTCGGTTACTGGGCGCTGCCGCTCAAGGTTGCTCCGCTGCCGGTACTCGGGGTGCTCGAACTGCTGCCACCTCCGCAAGCGAAAAGCATGCTGGTCAGCGCCAACGCGGCCAGGACCGCCAGGGTCCTTCGTACCATCCTGTGTTTCATGGTTCACCTCTTGTCTGTTGATATTCAATCTGTTGAAAAACTTTCCCGGGAATAGGCCCTTACGCCACACGATATTCCTTAGACGGCCTAAGGAACGGGATGGTTTACAAAAAAATCCCTGCCCGGGAATTAAAAGGGTGGTAGTCGCGGGAAGGCTGGACCCGGCCGCAAACAGGTGGAAGAAAACGCCTGTTCGCGGCGGACGGGGACGGGGAATCAGGCGGGGGCAAAATCAGTGTTTGCCATGCGCTTGGGGCAGAAAACTCCTGAGCACCGGGACCAGAACGAGGGTAGCGGCGGTCGCCGAGAGGAGTCCGCCGATGACGGTAATGGCGAAGGGTTGGAAGATCCGCGAGCCTACCGCCGGGTTGAGCGCAACCGGGAGCATGGCGAAGATCGTCGTCGCGGCCGTCATCACGATGGGCCGCAGGCGCACGGAAACAGCCGCCTGTAGAGCGTCTGCGACCTCCTGGCCGGCGGCCACCTGGCGATTCGCATAGTCGAGCAGGACGATGGCGTTGTTGACGGCGATCCCCACCAGGGTCAGGGCGCCCATCCCCACCGAGATATCGAGGCCGGCCCGGGTGATGGCCAACAGCACAATCGCTCCCACCAGGGCGATGGGGATGGTCACCAGGACGATCAGGGGCTGGAGCCAGGAACGGAACTGCATGGCCATGATCAGGAAGATCAGCAGGACCGCGGCGAGGCCGATCAGGACGAAATCCTGGACGGTTCGCCGCAGCACCTGGTACTGGCCGGTGAAGGCAATGCTGTAGCCTTCCGGCAGAGAGATCGCGGAAAATTTCCGGCGCAGCCGTTCCACGGCCGCGGGGATGCTGCCGTCCACCTCGGCCAGAAGGGTGACCTCGCGTTGGCCGTTGAGGCGGGTCACCGCCGCGGCCAGATGCTCGATACGCACCTGGGCCACCTGGCGCAGCGGCACCACCTGCCCCGAGGGGGTCGGGATGAGCAGCCCCGTCAGCCCGTCGAGGGTGGCCGCGGCGGCAGCATCGGTCCGGACCAGCACCTGCACCTGCTGCCGTTGGCGCACGATGGTCGTGGCCGGGACCCCGAAGCGAGCGGCCCGGATCGCGGCGAACACCGCCTCAGGCGACAGCCCGCAGCGGGCCAGTTCGACCGGGTCGGGTCGAACGATGATCTGGGGGATCTTGATCCTGGTGTTGTTGACGATGTTGGCCACGCCGGGGTCGCCGGCCATCTGCCTCTCGGCCTGGGCGGCCAGCGCGATGAGCCGGTTCATGTCGCTGCCGAAGATCGTCACGCCGAACAGCGCCGGCAGCCCGGAAAGGCTTTCGTCCATCTTCTCCTGGGTCGGCTGGTGATAGAGAAAGGCCACGCCGGGAATTTTGCCGTACTCCCGTCGCAGCTTGGCCATGATCTGCACCACCGTCGCGGTGCGCTTCCGCCGCGGCTGGAGCTTGATGGTCAGTTCGCCCCGGTTGACCCCCTCGATCTGGAATCCCCGCTGCGGCGAACCGGTCCGCCGATAGACCGTTGCCACCGCTGTTTGCGCCAGGGCCTGCCGTTCCAGGAGGTCGCCGATGCGGTTGCTCTCCGCCAGCGAAGTCCCCGGCGGCAGGACGTACTCGATCAGGATCGCCCCTTCGTCAATCGGCGGCAGGACGCTGATCGGCCCCAAAAAGGCCGCAAGGCCACCCAGGCCCAGCAACAGCGCCGCGGCCAGGATCACGCCGCCGCGGTGGGCAAAGGCAACAGCCAGGATTTTCTGCAGGGCCCGGTCGAGCTGCGCCAACAGGCGCGCCCCGAGCGGATTCCGGTGGCCGGTGACACCGATGCGGCCGAAGGCCAGCGGCACCAGGGTCAGGGAAACCAGGAGCGACGCCAGCAGGGCCATACTCACCACCAGCCCGAAGGGCCGGACAAAGAGCCCGGCGATGCCGCCGAGAAACAGCAGGGGCGCGAAGGCCGCCACCGTGGTGAAGGTGCCGGAGGCATCCGGCCCCGCGATCTCCGCCGCCCCGTTCAGGCTGGCGGTCCGGCGGTCGGTTCCTGCCTGCAGATGGCGGACGACGCATTCGGCCACCACGATCGCGTCGTCGACGACCATGCCGACGGCCAGGGTCAGTGCCGACAGGGTGATGACGTTGAGGGTCTGGCCGAAGACCTCCATCAGTCCCAGGGTCCCGAGCAGGACGATCGGAATGGTGGCGGTAACGATCAGGGTCGCCCGCCAGGTGCCCATGAAGACAAACAACACCGCTGCCGCCAGCAGCGCGCCGAAGAGCAGGTCGTGAAAGAGGTCATCCCGGGCTTCGCCGATGAGGTCGGCCTGGTCATAGAATTTGCGGATCTGACTCCCCTTGGGCAGCAGGGATTGGAGCCCCGCCAGTTCCTGATCGATGCCTTGAACGACGGCGATGGTGCTGGCGGCAGCGCGTTTGCTGACGATAAAGGCCACGGCGGGCTGGCCGTTGCCGTGAACCTGGTAGTGGCGCGGCACCCGACCGGCGCGGACCGTCGCGACATCCTTCACCAGGACCGACCGTGGTCCGTCGGCAACGACCGGGACAGCAAGAATATCGTCACGGGTCTGCAGCCGGCTGTCCCCGCGGATCAGATATTCCCGTGCCCCCCGGGCGATGAAATCCGCCGCCACGACCTGGTTGTACCTGGCCAGGGCCGCGGTCACATCGCCGACCATCAGGCGATGACGGGCCAGGGCCTCCGGCCGCAGCCGCACCACATAGGCCGGCTCGTCCCCGCCCAGAACTTCCACCCGGGCGACCCCATCCACGCCCATCAGGCGGCTGACCAGCTCCGTCTGCACCGCAGTGCGCAGCTCGATCGGGCTGCCGGCGCCGTAAACCACGTAGCCGGCCACCTCCTGCAGGGTGGTACCGATGTTTTCCAGGCTCGGCCTGACCCCGACGGGCAGGTCGCCCTGCACCGCGGCCAGCTCCGCCTGGACCCGTTGCCGGGCATCGGCGAGCCGCAGCCCCCAAGCGAACTCGGCCGTCACCTGCGATACCCCCTCGATGGTGGTGGAGGAGACGCGCCGCAGGCCGGGTATGGTGCGAACCCGGTCCTCGATCGGGCGCGTGACCAGCAGTTCCAGGTCCTCGGCGCCGGCGCCGGGCAGGTGGGAGACGATATTCACCACCGGCACATCCAGTCCGGGGAAGAGCCCCACCGGCAGATGTCGCAGGGCGAACGCGCCGCCCCAGACCGCGGTCACAACCAGCAGGAACACCGCGATCGGGTTATCCATGATCCGTTGCAGGAGCTTGCGCATGGGTCAGTCCGGCACCTTGAACTGCTGATTGAACTGGCGGTAAAAGAGCTCGTAGGCGCCCTCGACGACGACGGGCTGATTCGCCTCGAGCCCGGAGAGAACCTCCACCCAGCCGTCCTGACTCAGTCCCAGTTCGACCCGGCGCGGGGCATAGGCTCCGTTGCTGCGGATAAACAGGAGCGGGTGTTCCTCCTCGTCATAGACGATCGCAGCCTCGGGCACGGCCAGCATCTCGGGTGTGACCTCCAGCACCAGGTCGCCGGCGACCGCCTGCCCCGGGCGCAGCCTTTCATCGACCTGGGGACCTTCGATCCAAACCACGGTTGCCCCGGTTTCGCCAGCCGCGGGCAGGACCGACCGCACCTGAGCGGTCAGGATCTCCTGTTGGTCGAGGCGGATGGACACCGGCTTTGACTGGAGCGTGACGCCTCGCGGGGGAAAAAGCTCGGCGACAATGCGCAGGCGGCTGCCGTCGACGATGGTTCCGATCGCCTGCCCGGCCGTGACCTCCTGCCCCACGCTGACCTTGCGCTGGGTGAAGGTTCCGCTGATGGGGGCAACCATCCGTCTCTGCATCTCGAAGCTTTCCAGGTCGAGACGCGCCTGGCGCAATTGATTGGCCAGTTTGGCCCGGGTCGCTTGCGCTGCCGCCATTTGGTCCCTGGTGGCCAGTTGCGCCCGCAGACCCACCTTGAGCCGGGCCAGCGTCTGCCGGTTCAGGTCAAGCAGGGTGGTCAGGGAGCCGATCTGGCCGGTGAGTCTGGCGCGTTCGGTTTCCACCCGGGGCCCTCCCAGCTTCGCAATCGTCTGGCCGGCGGCCACCCGGGCCTGGTCCGCGACGTCGAGAGCCACCACGCGGCCGTCCAGCTGCGCGCTCAGCACCACCGCAGCCCGGGATTCGACCCGCCCGATCCAGGGGACCGTGCGGGTGAAGCGCCGCTTGACCGGCAACGCCGTCACCAGCAGCGGCGAAACGCCCTCCGGACCGGCCGCGGTCCCGGCCGGACGTTTTTCGGCGCGGGCCCTTGTTGCCGCCCCGCCGGCAAGGAGCAGGAGGATCAGCAACACCCCAAGGATGGCGGGAAAACGTGGCTTGACTTTCATGGCGATGTCCCTTTCGGACCCTTGGTCTGCCCCGAAGCCGGCGCCAGACCCGGCCGCGGGAGGTCATAGAGTCCACTTGCCAGTTGCAGGGCCACCTCCGCCTGCACCAGCTCTCCCTCCAGGTCCAGCACCCGCATCTGGGCGGCGACAAAATCCTGCCAGGCCGACGCATAGACCAGCGCATCGATGCGTCCCGCGGCCAGGGCGGCGCGATAGTTTTCCAGCAGTCTCCGGGTTTCGCCGGCCGCGGCCCGGGCGCCGGCAATCTGCTCATTGGCAAAGCTCATCCCGGCCAGAATCGTGGCGATGTCCGATCTGGCCTCGAAAACACGGCTCGCATACTCGTCAAACAGCAACTGCCGGGTTGCCCGCGTTTGCGCGATGTGGCCCTGGTTCCGGTTGAAGATCGGCAAGCCGATGTTCACACCGAAACCGATGGTCCGCAAATTGTCCGTATCCCGGTTGAGCGTCGGCCCCAGGGTGATTTTCGGGAACTGGTCCAGGACCGCGGCGCGCACCGCTGCTTCCTGGCTGGCATAGCCGCAGCGCAGCGCCAGCAGGTCGAGGCGTCTTTGTTCCAGGCCTTGCAGCAGTGACGAGGCGTCGGGCGTTTCGATCCGGGTCGGCAGCGAAATTTTTTTATCCAGGCCAAGCGGGCTGTCCGCCGGCAGCCCCAGCAGCCGCTTCAGTCGCTGGCGCTGCTGCAGGGCCCTTTTTTTGAGGTCGAGCAGGTCCGCGTCGGCCTGGAAACGGGCCGTCTGGGCGACGTTCAGGGTTCCGGCGGTCATGAATCCTGCGGTGACGCCCTTTTGGACCCGCGCCAGATTTTGGGTTGTCAGGGTGCTGTGCTGCTGCGCCAGGACGATCTGGCTCTCCAGAACCACCAGTCGATAGACCGCGGCCTTGGCGGCCTGGGCGACCTGCCATTCCTGCCAGGCAATGTCCAAGTCAACCTGCTGCCGTTCCGCTCGTGCCCGGGAGATTCGCGCTCCGCGGGAGAGGAGCGAGGTCGCCTCCCAACGCAATCCCAAGCCATAGGCGTTGACCTTCCCGGAGGTATCGCCGCCGATCGGCACATCCGCGCTGAGAGAGAGTTCGGGATCGGGCAACAGGCCTGCCGCCATCAGCTGGGCGTCGACGAGGCCGCGCCCATCCCGGGCAGCGCGGAGAGCCGGATTCAACAGAACGGCAAGGATGGCGGCACTATCGGGGGTAAGTTCCTGGTCCGGCGGCAATTCCACCGGACGAAGAATGGGGTGGCTGATCTTGCTGGCGAGAATCTGCAGATCCGCCAGGGCAGGCGGCTGCAGCCGCGTGTCAACGGAATCCGTGGTGAGCTTGAAGGGGGCGATACGTGGTGCAGCCAAAAGCCTGGATGAGAAGGACGACGACCCATCCTCGCCGTAAAAGCGCTAAAGCCGGATTATAACCTCCTCCCGTTATTCGAGACACCGGCCATTTCCCTGCCGTCCATTCTTGGAGAGAGGCACCCAAGTCAAGGAAATTAGCTTGCCGGGTGACGATTCCCTAAATAATAGAAAAAAATAAATGTTTTGCATGTTCCACGGAATAGATAAAGGCCGCGGGATCCCCGACAAAAATTTTCCGTGGTTTGTATTCCGGACAAAAAAAGCCCCCGCAGCTCGGATAAGGCTGCGAGGGCAAGTGGTGGAGGGGTCTTCTGCTTCAAGGAGGCGAAGAAGAAGGTTAAGCGGAACTTAATATATGGATATTAATATGTCAATATATTTTCCCGGCTTTTCCCCCAGAAGATCCTTTCGAGCTGCCCAGGCCTCGTTCAGGAGAA
Source organism: uncultured delta proteobacterium (assembly GCA_963763205.1). Taxonomy (GTDB): domain Bacteria; phylum Desulfobacterota; class Desulfuromonadia; order Desulfuromonadales; family DDH964; genus DDH964. Next base: position 71,931 of record CAVXNQ010000002.1, read on the forward strand.
CGACACGCCCCGGGGTGCCTCCCGGGTGACCATTTGACCGCTCTGGCTGAACGCGCCGTAGAAGCTATAAAAACTTTACAAATTAGCCACTTGACCTATAAAAAGATCATCGCCGTGATATAATTCTGATGCATTGAAATGATCGGTCAAGGTCCGGATTGCTTAGCTGGAGAACAGAAAGGAACACTCCCATGAGACCAAAACCCTATAAAATTTTAAGCGCCTTCCTGCTGTGCCTGGGGGTGGGTCTGCTGCTTTATGCCTGCGGCGGCGGTGGCTCGGGGGGCGGGGTGGGAACCCTGTCGACCGCCCTCACCGACAGTACGACGGATGAGTACCAGGCGATCTATGTCACTATCGCGCGGGTGGAGGTCCACAATGATGCCGGCGGCTCCTGGGAGACGGTGGCGACTCCCGACGCAACCTACAACCTGCTCGACCTGGTCAACGGCGTGCGCGAGAACCTCGGCATGGCCACGCTGGGCGCCGGCCACTATACCCAGATGCGCCTGATCATCGGGCTGACTCCGGATGCGGGTCTCAACCTCTTCAGCCAGCCCCATCCCTATGCCAACTATTTTATCGCCAAGGACGGCGCAATTCATGAGCTGAAGGTTCCCAGCGGCCCACAGACGGGTCTGAAACTGGTGAACGGCTTCGACATCGATACCGACCAGACCACCGAGCTGATTCTCGACTTCGATGCCCTGCGCTCGGTGGTCATGGCGGGCTCCAGCGGCCAGTACCTGCTCAAGCCGACGATCAAGGTCCTCGACACCGCCGAGGGGGCGAAGGTCTCCGGGACGGTAGCGGACGCGGGGACCGAACCGCCTACACCGCTTTCCGGAGCCCTGGTCACCGCCCAGACCGCCGACACCGGCGCCGGCATCGACGTCAAGGATCAGGTCGTCGTCGAGGCGGGCACCCTGACCGACGCGAACGGCGGCTATGCCCTGTTCCTGGCGCCGGCGACCTACAACCTGGTGGCGATCGCGGCCGGGTATCTCCCCGCCTGCTCTCCGGTGGACCTGAGTGCCGGCGAGACGAGCCAGGTTGATTTCAGCCTGACCGCCGCGGCGGCGGCCCCGGGCACCATCGCCGGCAGCGTCAGCATCGCCGATGCCGTTGCCGATCAGCATGTGACCATCGATTTTCGCCAGGATGTTGATTGCGGAGGGACCAGTCAGGTGGTCACCGTGAAGTCGCTCAACGTCGCCGACGGCGGTTCCTACACGGTGGAGCTGCCGGCCGGGGATTACCAGGTCGTCGCCTCAAGTTTCGGAAAGGACAGCCAGACGGCGGACGTGACCGTTGTCTCCGGAGCGACGACGACCCTCGACCTCACCTTTTAACGTGGCCAGGCAAGGGGTACGTTGGCATCGAAGTGGACGAGCCGATGCGCCAGAGTGGTCGCGATCCAGGGAGAACTCGCCATGCTGATCCAGATTCGCTACACCGATGGCCGCCACGACATGGTCAAACCCCAGCTCCTCGAACGACTGCTCGACGATCGCAGGCTTTCCGGCTTCCGCCGCCGTGAAGGTTGGGTGACCATCGGCAAGGATCCGATCCGCAGCCGGCAAGCCCACGGGCAACCGGGGTTCGCCGGCGAGGACCGGCGCGCGCGCCGGCGCCCAGAGCTGACCGGCGCACCACCTGAACCGACCCCCGACCCCAGACGCCGTGGACGGGTCACGGCGGAGGGGGAGGTTCGGGCTCCCCTTCCAGGAACAACCCGATTCACCCCTCACCCATACCCATAACCGACCAAAACCAGCCGCCCCAGGACCACGGGCGCGGTCGCCAGGAGCAGGAAGAGCAGCAGGGCCAGCAGGCCCCGCTGCAGCCAGCGCCGGTCGGCAGCGCGCAGCAGCGGCGCGAGGGAAGGGCTGCCGCGCCAGGGGGCGGAAGAGTCCCGGCAGCACGCCGTACAGGACGGCGGCGAAGAGGCTCAGGTAGAGGGGGTAGCCGAGGTAGTGATAATGCCCCTGGAAGAGATCGAAGGGGCAGTGGTGGGTCGGCAGCTGATAGACGTAGAGAGAGATGAAGGAGATGATCGCCGCCAGCGCCAGGGGGAGAAAGGCCGCCGCAACCAGGGCCAGCAGCAGCCGCAGCCAGCCCGATTTCCAGGTCAGGCAGGCCCCCAGCAGCAGGGCCAGAAGACCGGCTCCGGCGTAGAAGGCAACCATCGTCGGCACCACCGGCAGTCCGGCGAGATCCCCGGCCAGCCCGGCGCCGCCGACGGTGAACAGGGCGCCGCAGCAGGAGGTGATCACCTGCGGGTGGAGACCGAGGAAGTAGCTGAGCTGGTAGAAGCAATCGAGGCCGACCAGGTAGGTGACCAGCGGCAGCAGGGCGTACTTGAGGCGAACCAGGGGGTAGTCCTCGGCATGCTCGTCGAAGTGGTTGAGGACCAGCCAGAGGAATGGCGACGATGCAGATGGCAAGCTTGGCGAAGAGGGCGTTCCAGCCGACCGGGTTGGCGTTGAGGGAGCCGGTGGCGCACATCGCGCCGACGAAGAGGGGGTGGAGATCGTCGAGGGTATAGACGAAGAGGAGCCCGGAGAGGACCTCGAAGGCCAGGGCGCAGCGAACCAGGGTCGAGACCAGCACCGTGCGCTGCTCCAGATCGTACTGCAGCTCGCTGCTGCTGCTCCGGTCCCAGCGCAGCAGGATGCGTACGCCGCTGATCGAGGCATAGAGACAAAGGAGCAGGACGATGCCGCTGCCGGCCAGAAGAGCGAGAATGCCGGGATGGAGGATCACGGCGCCTCCGCCGCCAACCGCCCGTCGCGCAGCGCCACCACCCGGCCGATCAACGGATGGTCGTAGACGAAGCGGTCGTGGGTGGCGATGACGATGGTCTTCCCTTCGTCGCGCAGCCCGCCCAGGATCTCCAGCAGCTCGGCGGCCAGTTCGCTGTCGAGATGGGCGGTCGGTTCGTCGGCGACGAGGATCTGCGGCGCGTTGACCAGCGCCCGGGCGATGGCCACCCGCTGCTGCTCGCCGCCGGAGAGCTGGCGCACCTTCAGATGGCGACGGCTGCGCCAGCCCGAGCCGTTCGAGGAGGGCCTCGGCGCGGCGGCGCATCTCTTTGACGCGGGCACTCCTGCGGGTAGAGGGGGAGCAGCACGTTCTCCAGCACGCCGACGTCGCGCAGCAGGTTGAACTGCTGAAAGATGAAACCGAAGGTCTGCCGCCGCACCGCGGTCAGGAACCGTTCCGGCAGCCGCGAGACGTCGCGGCCGGCCACCGTCACCAGCCCCGAACTCGGCCGGCTCATGCAGCCGAGCAGGCTGAGCAGGGTGGTCTTCCCCGAGCCGCTGGGGCCCTTGAGGGCCACCACCTCACCTTCCTCGATCTGCAGCGAGACGCCCTGCAGGGCGCGAACCTCGTCCGGCTTGCCGGGATTGTAGGTCTTGTGCAGGTCGACGGTCTCGATCAGCGGCGCCATCGTCGTCAGCTCCTCATCATGCTTTCCGGATCGGTGATCGCCGCCTTCCAGGAAGGGATGACGGTGCTCGCCACATAGGGAGTGACGGTCAGAAAGGCGATCACGCAGAGCTGGTAGAGATCGACGCTGGGGGCCAGGGCGAAGGGGGGAAAGAGGATCGACCACCCCTTGAGCACCGGCGTCAGCAGCTGCGAATCGAACCAGAAGACGTGGACCCAGGCGAGGATCAGGCCGCACAGCAGGGCGGTCAGCGACAGCACCAGCCCTTCCCAGAACTTGAGCGCCAGGACATCGGCGGTGTCCCAGCCGACCGCCTTGAGGATGCCGATTTCCCGCCGCTCCTCGGCACTGAGGCCGGTCGCCTTGTCCCAGGCGAGGACGCAGAAGGCGAGCAGCGCCGAGGCGAAGAGGGTCAGCAGCATGCCGCTGCGCCAGGAAAAGACCGAGTCGTAGGTGCGCAGGATCTCGCGGCGGGTGATCGGCCGGGTGTCGGGCAGCAGCTGCTTGACCTTCGCCGCCACCGTCTCCACCTCCTGGGGGTTGCGGACCTCGACGGCGAAATCGGTGGCGCGATCCGGCGGGAGGCCGAAGAAGCTGCGCAGGTCGTCGTCGCCGAGCAGGACCAGGTCGTTGGTCAAGAGCGCCGAGTCGCTGCGGAAGACCCCGGTGACCGGGAGGTCGACGGTGCGGCCACGGTGGTCGACGAGGATCAGGTCGCCGTCCGGCCCGGTGCCGCGCAGCCCGGCCACCCCGGCGCCGAGGGCGCACTCCCCGGGCCTCCGGGGCAGGCGGCCGGAGAGGAGCGCAAGCCCTTCCGGCGGATCGGCGCCGATCCCCAGCATGGTGTAGTTGCTGCGGGTCAGGCCGTCGTAGTAATAGCCCCAGACCCGGGGCGTCACCCGCCCCACCCCGGGGATCGTCGCCAGGACCCGGCCATAGTCGAGGGGGATGAGATCGTGGCGGCCGGCGACGATGCGCTGCACGACCAGCTCCGGCGCCCGGGAAAGAAGCAGGGTCGCCTCCTCCTTGAGGGCGCGGGTGAGGAACAGCACCGAGGCCAGCACCGCGATCACCAGGGTATAGACCAGCAGGATGGAGAAATTGCGGCCGCGCTGGCGCAGGGTCGCGGCGAGGGCGAATTCGAGGATTTTCAGCTGGCGGGTCACGGACATCAGCGGACCGGGTCGGCAGGCGGAGGCGCGACGATCGACCCCGCGGGAAAATGGTCGAAGGCGCCGGGCAGGTCCTGGAAGGCGGTGAAGCGATCGGCCTGCGAGGGGTGCCGGGTATAGCGGGCCTCGGTCCAGATGGCCAGGTCGGTCAGGCCGAGGGCCGCCCCGAGCCGCGCCAGGGCCGGGACGTCAGCCGCGGCAAAGCGGCGGGCGCGGAGTTCCCCCTGCGCCAGAAGCGCGGCCAGGATCACCAGGAGCAGCCCGCTCAGGGCCAGAAACCGGCGGGCGCGGATCATGGCTTATCCGGCAACTCGACCAGGGCGCGGCCGTCGAAGCGCATCAGCTTGACCCCGCCGTGGTCGCGCATGAAGCCGCGGGCCTGCTCGAGGCCGGCCACCGGCACCAGTTCCTTGCCCATCGGCCCGAGGACGTCGCTGCCGCTGACGAAAAAGACCGCCGTGGCGGGGGTCGTCTGGACCGAATAGTATTCGGTGACGAAAAACCCGGCGATGTCGGCGGCCGTCCCGCCGGGACGGTATTTGGGCAGGTCGAAGAAGTAGCGGAACAGATCCTTGGGGCCATCGAAAAAGACCCGGCTGCCGTCCTTGAAGACGATGGAGCTGACCCAGTTGGCATAGCCGGCGACGAACATGCCGCACACCGGGCAGCGCGCGTCCGGGCCCGGAGCCGGGAAATCGACGGCGGCGGCCGGCGCGGCCAGCCAAAGGACAACGGCCAGAGCCAGAAGTGGCGGCAGCCTTCTGCAGCGCATGGGCAATCCTCCCGGGAAGCTGGTGGACCGGGTCACCGCAAGGGGTCCCCGAAAAGTCTAAACGGTAGCCCAACCCTCACCCCAATGCAAGCCGCCGCCAGCAGCCATGAAAATTCCATGAAAATTCTCTTGACAGAATTTAATTGGCAAATTAAAGTTGGCAACGATTAATTTTTATCATCCCTAATGAAGGAGGAAACACCGTCATGAAGAAACTGCTGGTCACTGCCCTGCTGGTCCTGTTTGCCGTCGCACCGGCCCTGGCCGCCGACACCGTGGTGCTCCCCGCGAAGAACGGGAACGTCACCTTCAACCACAAGATGCACAGCGAAAGCATGGAGTGCAAGGTCTGCCACGGCGAGGGAACCCCGGCCAAGATCGAACTCAACAAGGACAAGGCCCACGCCCTGTGCAAGGAGTGCCACAAGACCAAGGGCGCCGGTCCCACCAAGTGCGGCGATTGCCACAAGAAGTAGCCCCCTCGGACATGCGGTGACCGGCCTGCGGGCCGGGCTCCAGTGACGGCCCCCCATGGCCACAAGATCGCGGGAACGGCGCCAGCCGCTCCCGCGCTTTTTCTCTTCCTCCCCTTCTCCCGCCCTCCCCGGACCCGAACCCACTGGCAATCCCTGCCGAAAAGATGGTAGATAGTTGCGGCAACCACAACCGCGACAGGGAGGACCTCATGCATCATTTTGCCCTGACGATCATCGGCCGGGACCGGCCCGGCATCGTCTCCCAGGTCACCGAAATCCTCTACCGCCTCGGCTGCAACATCGCCGACTCGAGCTGTTCGATTCTCGGCGGCCAGTTCGCCATGATCCTGATCATCTCCCATCCGGACTACACCGGCCGGGAGAGCTTCGGCGGCGGCCTTCGCCCCCCTCGAGGAGAGCGGCCTGTCGGTCTTTCTGCGCACCCTCAAGCCGGGCGGCGAGCAGCATCCCCACCTGCAGGGCGAACTCTGCCTGATTTCCGTCTACGGATCGGACCAGCCGGGGATCGTCTACCAGGTGACCAAGGAACTCGGCGACCGCCAGGTCAACATCACCGACCTCAACACCAAGCTGGTGGGCAGCGAACAGCGCCCGGTCTACGTCATGATGCTGGAAGCGGTCCTCCCCGCGGGGCTCGGCGTCGACGATCTCGCCCAGGTGATGCAGGGGCTGCGCGAACGGCTCAAGGTCGACATCAGCGTCCGCTCCATCACCCCCGTGGAACTCTGAGTCATGGCGGTTCGCGAAGTTCTGCTCTACCCCGACCCCCGACTGAAGGCGATCTCGGACCCGGTCGCGACGCTCGACGCCGAGGTCGACGCCCTGGCCCAGGATCTGGTCGACACCATGGTGGCGGCCGGCCACTCGGTCGGCATCGCCGCGCCCCAGATCGGCGCCAGCCGGCGCGTGGTCGTGGTCGACGTATCCAAGAGCAAGCTAGGGCGCGACAACAACCACGGCCTGCTGGTGATGATCAACCCGGAGATTCTCGAACAGGAGGGACAGGAAACGATGCGTGAAGGGTGCATGAGCGTGCCGGACTACACCGGCAACGTCACCCGGGCCGAGACCATCGTCGTCCAGTTTCTCGACCGGGAGGGACAGGAACGGGTGATCCGCGCCGGCGGTTTCGAGGCGGTCGCCATCCAGCACGAGCTCGACCACCTTGACGGCCTCCTCTTTCTCGACCGCGTCTCCAGCCTGAAGACCGATCTCTTTCGCCGCAAATGCTGAAGCGCGGCGCCAGGGCGCCGCGCTTCAGTTGTCAGTTGTCAGTTGTCAGTTGTCAGTTTCGTCAGTTGTCAGTTGTCAGTTGTCAGTTGTCAGTTGTCAGTTGTCAGTTGAGTGTCAGTTGTCAGTTGTCAGTTGTCAGTTGTCAGTTGTCAGTTGTCAGTTGTCAGTTGTCAGTTGTCAGTTGTCAGTGTCAGATATCAGATCAGGGGGCTGGGGGGCTGGTAAAAATGTATTAAACCCGTCCCTCCCCCCACTTCTCGCCACTCGCTACTCGCCACTCGCGCCTTACCCCCAGCCCCTGCTCCCCAGCCCCTGCCTTACCTTGGCGCCCGGTAGACCCGCGTAGAACCGATCCTGGACAACACGATCTGCCACACCTGATTGTACCGGGCGCGGAAGGAACCGGCGCAGGAGAGCAGGTAGTAGCGCCACATGCGGCGGAAGCGCTCATCGTAGGTCCCCTGCAGGTCGGGCCAGGCGGCCTCGAAGTTGCGCCACCAGGCCATCAGCGTCGGGTCGTAGTCGGGACCGAAGCTGTGCCAGTCTTCGACCATGAACAGCCGCTCGATGGCCTGGCCGATCTGGGCCGCGGAGGGGAGCACCCCCCCGGGAAAGATGTAGCGTTCAATCCACGGATCGGTGGTGTAGGCCGATTCGTTGCCGGCGATGGTGTGCAGGAGAAAGAGGCCGTCAGCGGCGAGGCAGCGGTCGACGACGCTCATGTAGGTCCGGTAGTTCTTGTAGCCGACATGTTCGAACATGCCGATGGAGACGACGCGGTCGAAGGGCTCGTCGAGTTCCCGGTAGTCCTGCAGGCGGATCTCCACCGGCAGCCCCTGGCAAAGCTCACGCGCCAGCTCCGCCTGCTTGCGGGAGATGGTTACGCCGACAACTTCGACGCCGTAGTGCTCGGCGGCAAACCGCGCCAGCCCTCCCCAGCCGCAGCCGATGTCGAGGACCCGCTGACCGGGCGCCAGCAGCAGCTTGCGACAGACCAGGTCGAGCTTGGCCTGCTGTGCGGCTTCGAGGTCGGCGGCCTCGGTCCAGTAACCGCAGCTGTAGATCATCCGGCTGTCGAGCATGCGCCGGTAGAGATCGTTGCCGACATCGTAATGCTTGCGGGCGACCCGGTGGGCACGGGCCTTGGACTGACGGTTTCTCAGCCGCGCCCCGACGACGGAAAAGGCCATGCCCGCGGTGCGCACAGCATCATCCAGGCGCGCGGTTAACAGCCGGTGGAAAAACCCGTCGAGCTGTTCGCAGTCCCACCAGCCGTCCATATAGGCCTCGCCGAGCCCCAGGGACCCCTGGCTCAACAACCGCCCGAACAGCGCGTCTTCGTGCACCTGCAGATCCCAGGGCCGGCCGCCGTCTACGGCGATATCGGCCTGCTGCAGCAACTCTTCGATCCGCTTGCGGAAACGGCTCCGAGTCACCTTCGCCACCTCCTCTGCTCGATTCGACACCGACGATTAACAAACGCTCTCTTTTGTTACCGCATCCGGGGCCGGCTGTCAACCGGCGGCCCCCTCGCGCCCGCGCAAAAAGGTGATCACCCGCTCGGCGGTCTGGTTGGAGGCGTTGACGCAGTCGTTGAGGCCGACACCGTAAAAGGCATTGCCGGTAAGGAACAGTCCGGGGAAGGGGGACAGCCGCGCGGCGATCGTTTGCAGCCGCGCCCCGTGGCCGGCAACGTACTGGGGGATCGCCCGTTGATGGCGGAAGATGCGCACGAATTCGGGCGGGACATCGATCCCCATGATCTCCCTGAGATCGGCCTCGACCCGGGCCTGCACCTCCGTGTCGGAGAGCGCGATGGCGCCGGGGTTGGTCGCCCCGCCCATCATCGAGCGCAGCAGCACCTGTCCCGCTGGTGCCCGGTTGGGAAAGATGCTCGAATCCCAGAGCGTGCCGAGAATGTGCGTCCCTTCCTTCTTCGGGATCAGGTAGCCGAAGCCGTCGAGATCGCGGGCGATCTTCTCCCGCGGATAACCGAAGCAGACGACGTTCATCGGCGCGTAGGGGATCCCCCGCAGCAGCTCCGCGAGGTCACCGTCGAGATCGGCAACCTGTTCGGCGACCGCCCAGGCCGGGGCGGCGCTCACCACCAGCTCCGTCTCGACGCTGCCGCCAGCGGCCAACTCCAGCGCAAAGCCGCCGTCGCGGCGGCGGATGGCGGTCACCGCGGCGCCGAGGCGCACGGTCCCGGCGACGGCCTGCCCGGTGGCATCGGTCAGGTTCTGGATACCGCCGGCAAAGGAGGTCAACACGCCGCCGGGCCCCGCGGCGCTGGCCACCGCCTTGCCGGCCTTGCGCTCGGCCTGCTTCTGCTTGGCCAGCTTGATCATCGCCTTGATCAAGCCCACCGTATTCCTGCTCCAACTGGTGGATGCGCGGGAAACAGCTTTTCAGGCTCATCGTTTCCGGATCGCCGGCGAAAATCCCCGAGACCATCGGTGCGATCAGCTTGTCGAGGGCCTCCTGGCCGAGCCGCCGCCGGGCGAAGTCGGCCAGCGTCTCGTCCGCCCCGTCGCGGCGGGTCGGGATCAACGGCTCACAGGCCAGGCGCAGCTTGCCCGGCCAGGAGATCAGGTGCGACTTGAGAAACGCCGGGCCGTTCTCGGGCAGCCGGTGCAGCTCCCTGCCGCTGTAGATGAAGCGCTTGCGGGCGTTGTCGTCGGAGCGCAGCAGCTGCCCTTCGATCCCCAACTCGCGGCAGAGATCGAGGGTCATCGGCTTGTTGTCGAGAAAGCCGTTGGGACCCCATTCGCACAGAAACCCCTCCTCGCGCCGGCTCCACATCTTGCCGCCGGTGCGCTCCTCCTTTTCCAGGATCAGGGTCTGCACGGCGAGGCCGGCCTCCCGGGCCCGGCGTTCGATGGCATAGGCAGTAGCCAGACCGGAAATTCCGGCGCCGATGATGGCGATACGGGTCATCTTCTTAATCCTTTCGCAGGAGATGGCAGTAACGGGTAACAGGTCTCAGGGTGGCCTTCAGGTCACCTTGGCCAGAATGCGGGCGATGGTTTCGAAGGCACTTACCAGCGCCTCCTGCTCGTCCTGGTCGAGGCGGGTAAGCAGTTTGCGGTAGCGGTCGAGAATCCCCTGGCGCAGCTCGCCAATCAGCTCCTGGCCGCGCGGGGTCAGGCTGATGATCACCTGGCGGCGGTTGTCGGCATCCTGCTGGCGCTCCACCAGCCCCTGGACGACGAGGCGGTCGACCATCTGGCTGGCGCTGCTCATCGCCACCTCCAGCTCCCGGCCCAGATCCCCCAGCGAGCAGCGCCCGGAGCCGGCGATGGTCAACAGCGTCTTGTACTGGTTGTAGGTCAGATCGAGCCCCTCATGCACCAGCGAGCGCAGCCGCCCCATGCGGCCGAGCAGTTCCGGGTAAAGCCGTTCCAGGCGTTCGATCCGCTCCATTTTTCGCTCCTCGAAATTTTCGTCATCCGAAATATTAGCTTCAAGAAACGACAGCGTCAAGTTCATTCGTGGCGCGCTCCTCTTGACGGCACGCCGGTACGCTCCTATATTGACAAGGCCCGATTCCGAACCACAAGGAGCCGTCATGGCCAAAGATTATTACGCGGTCCTCGGCGTCGCCAAGGACGCCACCAGCGACGCGATCAAGAAGGCCTATCGCAAGCTGGCCCTCAAATACCACCCGGACAAGAACCCCGGCGACAAGCAGGCCGAGGAAAAGTTCAAGGAGATCACCGAGGCCTATGCGGTTCTCTCCGATCCGGAGAAGAAGGCGCAATACGACCAGTTCGGCGAAGCCGGTTTCCACCAGCGCTATTCGCAAGAGGACATTTTCCGCGGCTTCGACGTCGGCGACCTGTTCCGCGAATTCGGGATGGGCAGCGACGACATCTTCAGCCAGCTGTTCGGCGGCGGCCGGGGGCGTGCCACCTACTATGGCGGCGGCCGGCCGCGACAGATCAAGGGGCAGGACTTTTCCCTGCAGGTGTCCATCCCCCTGCGCCAGGCGGCGACGGGCGGTGAGCGCCGGATCGCCTTCAGCCACGAGGGGCAGAGCGAAACCCTCCAGGTGCGCATCCCGGCGGGAGTCGAATCGGGGCAGAAACTGCGCATTGCCGGCAAGGGGGGGGCCAGTCCCACCGGCGGACCTCCCGGCGACCTCTACCTGGAGATCACGGTGGAGCCCGACCCGGTCTTTCGCCGCGAGGGGGACGACCTGTTCGTCACGGTGCCGGTCCCCTTCTCCGGGGCCTGCCTCGGGACCAGCGTCGAGGTACCGACCCTGAACGGGGAGAAACGCGTCAAGGTCCCGGCCGGCATGACCTCCGGCGGCAAGATCCGGCTGCGTGGTTTCGGCGTCGCCGGCGAGAAAAAGAAGGGGGATCTGTACGCGGTGGTCGAGGTCCAGGTTCCCGCCAAGCTGAATGCCGAGCAGAAGCAGCTGCTGGAAAAGCTCCGCGATCACGGCCTCTGACGGATCTCATTGCTCCTCCCCCGCCTCAGCCCTCGGCGCGCAAGAGGCTGGGCAGCAACCTTTCCTCCCGGCGATATCGTTTCCTCCCGGCCATAGCGTTTCCCACCGGTGATCTGCCCGTCAAATGGAGAAAATCATGTCAATCGTCAAGTCCCCCAACCGGATACTGGTTGTCGTCGTCATCCCGTGACGGCCCCCCGCAGCCGGTCCGGATTCGGCGCAAAAATCCACGAGGAGCGCGGGCCCAGTCCGCGCTCCTCGTCGTTTCAGCGGGCTGCCGCCGGCATCAGGTCGCGGCGGAGAGTCACCACTTCCGGCCCAAGTCCCTTGTACCGACGTCCGCAGCTGCTATCGTTTTCGGCAGGACCCCACAAGCACAAAGGAGCCCCATGGACCTCGCCGCCTACCGTGACCTCTTTCCCATCGTCCGCCACCAAGCCTTCTTCAACCACGCCGGCATCGCCCCCCTCGCATTGCCGGTGGCGGAAACCGTGGCGGAATTCTACCGCGAGTGCGCCGAGCAGGGGGGCGCCGGTTACTCGCACTGGCAGCGGCGGCTGGCGGCGGTGCGCCAAAGCGCCGCCACCCTCCTCGGCGCCACAACGGCGGAGATCGCCTTCACCGGCAACACCTCCACGGGATTGTCTCTGATCGCCGAGTCCTTCCCCTGGCGGCCCGGCGACGCGGTCCTGGTGCCGGTTCCCGATTTTCCCGCCAACGTCTACCCCTGGCAGCACTTGGAGCGGCGGGGGGTGGAGGTGCGTTTCGTCGAGCGCCAGCAGGGGCGGCTGACGCCGGCGATGATCGCCACGGCCCTGCGCCCTCACGTCCGCCTGCTGGCGCTGAGCAGCGTCGATAACGCCAGCGGCTACGCCGCCGATCTACCGACGATCAGCGATCTCTGCCGAAAAAACGGCGTGCTCCTCGCCGTCGACGCCATCCAGAGTCTCGGCGTGCTGCCGATCGACGTCCGGGCCGCCGGCATCCAGCTCCTCGCCGCCGGCGGTCACAAATGGCTGTGCGGCCCGCTCGGCAGCGGCCTGCTCTACGTCGCTGCCGACCTGCCGGTGCAGCTCACCCCGGTCCTGGTCGGCTGGAAGAGCGTGGTCGAGCCGGAAGACTTCCGGCTGCACTTCGCCCTGACCGGCGATGCTGCCCGCTTCGAGCCGGGGACGGTCAATTATGGCGGAATCTTCGGCCTCGGACGAGCCATCGAGCTGCTGCTGGAGGTGGGAATCGAACGGGTGCGGGAGCGGGTCTTTTCCCTGGTGGATCTACTGGCGGCGGGGCTGCGGGAACGGGGACTGGAGATCGCCACCGCGCTGGAGCCGGGGGAACGCTCGGGCATCCTCTGCTTCGAACCGAAAGGGGATGCGGCGGCGGCCTTCAGGGGTTTGCTGGATCGACAGGTGACGACGGCGCTGCGCGACGGCCGGATCCGGCTGGCGCCGCACTTCTACAACGACGAATGCGACGTCGAGCGCTTCTTCGCCGCCCTCGACGCGCTGGGATGAGGAGAGAATGAGAAGCCAAGGCGTCTCTCACCCGCTCCCTGCAGTCGCTTGAGCACACAACGAGCACAGAGATTTAGAATCTAAAAAGAATAATCTTACGGGTTCTCCGTGTCCTCTGTGACCTCAAGTGAGCAAAGCGAACGGGTGAGAGCCGCCAGCCTTGTTGTTATTGGGTTCCCCCCAATACCGCGCTCAGGGGAGTAAATCCCGGTAAAAACGCAGCCAGTTCTCGCCCAGCACTCCGGCAATCGCCGCCACCGGCCAGCCGCGCCGGTCCAGTTCCGTCGCCAGCCGCTGCCAGGCCCGGTAGTCCTCCAGGCCGCGGCAGACCCCCTCGAAACCGCAATAGTCCGAACCGATCGCCAGGGTCTGCGTCCCGCAGCGCGCCGCCAGCCACTCCAGCTGCCGGACCACGTCGTCGAGGGTCGCTGAGGCGCTCCCGGTGAGCATCTCCGGGGCGAGGCTGAGACCGATCAGGCCGCCGCGCACCGCCAGGGCGTCGATCTGCACCGGGCTCAGGTTGCGCGACCGGTCGCAGAAGGAGCGCAGGCCGGTGTGCGAGGTGAAGACCGGTCCGGGGAAGGACTCCAACACCTGCCGGAAACCGGGCTCGGCGAGGTGCGCCAGGTCGACGGCCCAGCCTCTTTTGGCCAGTTCCGCCAGCAGTGCCCGCCCCGCGTCCGTCAGCCCGCCCGGGTCGGCCACGCCGTTGCCGTCGGCCAGGCGGTTGCGCCCGGCGTGGGTCAGCCCGACCACCCGCACCCCCCACCTCTCCAGCGCAGCGAGGTCGGCTTCCAGCAGGGCGTCGCCGTTCTCCACCAGAAAGATCGTCGCCGTCTCCCCTCCCGAAATCCCTTCCAGCTCGGCGGCGCGCCGCACCCGGCGCAGGCCGGTCAGGCGCGTCGCGGCAAATTCCATCAACACTGCCAGGTGGGACCAGGCGGTGTCCGGGCCGTTGTGGACGTCGGCGCAGTAGAGGGCATTGACCAGCAGGCCGACCCCGCCATCACTTAGGCTCACGGGGGTGACCGGCCCCTGGTCCCAGGTCCTGAAATCGCTCGGATGGCCGGCCAGCTGCAGGGCGTAGACCAGGTCGACGTGGCCGTCGCAGAGGGTCAGGGGACGGTCCATGCTCAGCGCTCCGCCCGCAGGTACTGGCTGCGGATCAGCTCGAAATGGTTGCGATGGTTGCGGATCGTCCATGCCACCTGCCCCTCCGCGGTGACCCGCCAGGGCGGCTCCCCTTCCCTCTCCAGAATCCTCCGCAGGTTGTCGCGGCCAAAACCGGCATAGGGACCGACATCGGTGCCGCCGAGCCAGTCCTCCTCGGCGGCACACTCGGTCGACCAGGAATAGGGATCGGAGACCAGCAGACGGCCGCCCTGCGCCGGCGGCGACTCGGTCGCACTCGGCCAGGTGGCGGCGCGGCTGGGGCAGCTTGTCGAGGAGGTTGAGGGAGCAGAGGCAATCGGCGACCTGGGCCGGAAAGGGGAGCGCCAGGGCGTCGGCGACCAGGAACTCGGGGGGATGCCGGTGCCAGGCGGCGGGCAGCTCGATGCGCCGCAGCTCGCTAAGCCGCCCCTCGAGGGTCAGCGGATAGTCGAGGGTCCCGTCCCGGGCCAGCTGCCGGGCCTTGGCCACCAGCGGCCGCGAGCGGTCGAGGCCGACGACCAGCCCGCCGCAGGCGGCGAGCTCGAAGCTCAGCCTGCCGACGGCGCAGCCCAGGTCGAGGGCCAGCCCCTCCCCGGCCGGCACCAGCGCCGCCCACTGCCGGTACGCTTCGAAGGCGTCGGGGTCGCCGGCGAGGTCGGCGAAGTGGCTCCAGAGGTAGGCCGAGACGGTGGCCGGCTGGTCGTATTTGTCGGGCGTCGCCGGCGTCCCGGGCTCCGCCTGCAGCACCGCCAGGCCCTCCTCGATGGGGTAGACGCGGCCGCAGGTGCGGCAGTCGAGGGTGCCGGCGAGGATCTCGTTACCGGCCCGGCGGGCGCCGGACAGGCGCAGGGGGCGCTCGGCGGGGAGGCAGGCGGGGCAGATCAGGATGTCGAGAAGGTCCTGGCGCATGGTGAGGCTCTCGGGATTGGAAGGTAAAGCTGACCCCGGGGTTGCGCCCCCGGCACGCCGCCTTCCTTTCTTGCTGCGCGGCAAGAAAGGAAGCAAAGAAGCGCGCCCCGACTGTCTCCGCCCGGCTGCGCCGGGTGCCCTCCGCTCCGCAGACGTTTCGGGGACCGGCAAAAACTTGCCCTGCGGGCTTCGGACATTTGCCGGTCTGTTTCCCGAAACGTCCACTGCGCTCCAGCGGGGACAGAGGGGATGGGAACGATAGGCACTACCTCTCAAAACCCAAAAATCAGGCGGGTGCGCTATGAGCGCCCCCGCCCTTGAATTGCTGCTGCTGGGATCAGGATAGCTTACGCCGGTCCGTGACAGGACGGGGCGTGGCAACCGGGCGCGTGGCAGGCCGGCGCGTGGCAGCCGGGAGCGTGACAGGAGGGGGCATGGCAGCTCGCCGCGGACGAAGCCTTCTTCTCGACGGGTTTGACATCCAGCATGGGATCACCTCCCTTCGCTCAGATTCTGCGGCACCTGCACCGAGCAGGGACAGGGCGTTGAGACTTTCGGCGGCCTCCCGGCAGGCAACCAGGAAGGCCTCCTTTTCCATGGCCTGGCCGTATTGCGGATACAATCGGTCGGCAATATCGTTCAGTTTAGCCGAGCCGTTGCAAAGTGCAAGAAAGTCGCTGCCGAACTGGTTGACCGCCGTCACTTCCAGCTCACCTCCTTCCTGCCGAAAGACCAGCCAGGTCGGAGCCTTGCCATAAACGGCAAGCAGCCGCCCGGCCTTGAGATCTTCGATGATCGCCGGCAGGTCAAAGGCGAAGGCGCGTACCAGCACGTTCTGCCGGCGCTGCGGCCGCCAGTCGGCCGCCCCGGAGAGATCGATGTTGGCCACAGCCTTAGGCGGTGCATGGGCGGCGACTTCGATGGCGCAGCTCTCGTAGGCGACGATCGCGGGTAGATGGTCCCAACCCACGGCGATCGTCTGCTGTTTTCCGGCGGCAAAAACCGGAAAGTGCGCATAGCATTCGGGCGGGGTGAGCTGCCGTTCCTCGCGCCCTTCCTGCCGCGCAACGAAGGCGAGAAAGTCGGCGAAGAGGGCGCTGATCGACGTCTCGAGTGCCGCAGCCAGCGCCAGCAGCGATTTGGGATAGAGGTTGACCAGCAGCGCGAAGTAATTGGCCAGAAGGGAGAGCTCCGGCAGTCCCATTCCCCGGCAGGGGAGGTTGTAGAAGCTGCTGAAGAGCTGCGGATCGGAGCCGATCAGCGCCTCGTCCTCGGCCAGGCGCCGGCCCGTATCGAACTCCAGGCCGAGGGCGAAATAGGAATCGACGGCGCGCACCAGTTCGGTTCCGTAGCGGGAATAGAGCTCGGTCCCGGGCAGCACGGTGGGGATCTGCAGCAGGGGGTTGCTGTTGCCGCGCAGGCCGGTGGCGAGCGCCAGGGTCAGGGTAGCGTCGATGTCGGCACGCTCCTCCTCGGGGAAGCCGACGACGAAGGAGAGGGTCGGCACCATCCCGCGGGCGGTGGTCTCCTCGACCCGGGTGCCGAGGATCTGCGGGTCGATCTTCTTGCGGATAAAGGCCAGGGTGCGCTCCGAGCCGGAGTCGATGCCGTAGCACATCGACTCGCAACCGGCCTCCCGCATCAACCCGAGCAGGTCGGCATCGACGGTGTCGAGGCGCGAGATGCAGTACCAGGAAAGGCGCTGCAAACCGGCGGCGATGACCTGGCGGCAGAAGGCCTCGACGAAGCGCCGGTCGGCGGTGAACTGGTCGTAGGCCAAAAGAAAGCACTCCGCCCCCTGATCGACGTGCAGGCGGCGCATCTCCTCCACCACCCGCGGGGCGGCGAAGGTCCGGCAGCGCCGCCGCCAGAGGACCGATTCGGAGCAGTAGACGCAGGCGTGGGGGCAGCCGCGGCCGACTTCGAGGATGGCGATGGAGCGCGGCAGATCGCAGGCGGCGCGGTAGGCGGCAAGCGGCGGCGCGAGGCCGTAATCGGGCAGCGGCAGGGCATTGAGGTCGGGGAGCAGCTCCCGCTCGGCGTTGGCGACGATGCCGGCGCGCAGAGCGCCAGGTCACTCCGGCCACCTGCGCCGGCTCCATCCCGGCGGCCCAGACGGAAGTCAGCTCGGGGAAGGTCGCCTCCCCCTCGCCGCGCACCACCGCGTCGATGAAGGGAAAACGCTCCAGGGTCTGCTCGGCGACGAAGCTGGCGTTGTGGCCGCCGACGACGATCCGCGCCTGCGGGAGAAGACTTCGCACCCGGCGGGCGATATTGAGGGTCGGCGGATAGGTGGTGCACTGGGCGCTGAAGGCGACCACGTCGGGGCGGGTCGCGGCGATCTGCGCGGCGCAGGCATCATAAAGGCCGGAACCGAAGGGGAGGCTGCCGTCGCGCAAACCGAGGACCTGGTCGAGGAGCACCGGCTGCGTGCCCGTCGCGGTGCAGCAGCGTCGCCAGGTTGATCAGGCCGAGCGGCGGCAGGTTATACATGGCTGGGTGATAAAAAGGCGGAAAGACCAGGGCGACGTTCATCGAAGACCTTCGGCAAGTCGAGGTAAAAATCGAGGTAAAGGATGCGGATGAAGTGGTATTTTACCAGACTCCCGCCGCTGCGCTCAAATTCCCCTTGCAGTCAGGGCCGGTTCACCGCAAAATAACCCAATCATCCAATTATCCGAATAAATGCGGAGGAGATGCCATGAACCAATCCGGAGAAGAGACCCCCTTGACCTGCGCCAAGTGCAGCGCCGTTTTCCAGAAGCAGGGGACGACCAACTGCTGGAGCAACCCGGAAACCCGCGGCGCCGCGCCCGGCTACTGCCCCTCGGAGCGGGAGCAGGAGATCATCGCCGACGCCTTCGCCCGCTACACCGGCAAGGACGAGGACGCCAAACTGGCGCGGGTGGCGGCCATCGTCGAAGGGCTCTGCTACCAGCCGGTCCCCGGCTCCGACGCGGTCAACGCCCGCTGGACCCGGGTCGAGGACACCATCGCTCTGGCCAAGCTGATGGGCTGGAAGAAGATCGGCATCGGCACCTGCATCGGCCTGCTGGACGAGAGCAACCGCCTCAGCGAGATCCTGCGCGCCCAGGGCTTCGAGCCGCTCTCGGTCTGCTGCAAAGCCGGCAGCATCGACAAGCTCGAGCTGGGCATCGCCGAGGAGTACAAGGTCCGCCCCGGCACCTTCGAGCCGGCCTGCAATCCCATCGCCCAGGCGCGGCTGCTCAACCAGGCGGGGACCGACATGAACGTCATCGTCGGCCTCTGCGTCGGCCACGACATGCTCTTCGCCAAGCACTCCGATGCCCCGGTCTCCACCCTGGTGGTCAAGGACCGCGTCACCGGCCACAACCCGGCGGCGGTCCTCTACGGCCAGAACTTCTACTACAAGCGGCTGCAGAAGCAGCAGGTGGTGGTGCCGCAACTGGAGGACTAAACCTCTTGTCCCGCCAAGGGGCTAAAAGGAAACCTTTCGGGTCAGGCCTTGAAGATTTGAAGATTGGCGATAACCTTCAGCCATGCCACGTAAACTACGCATCCATATCCCCGGGGCACTCTACCACGTCATCCTCCGTGGAAACGCCCGGCAGGACATCTTCTCGGACGACCGCGACCGCCTTCGGTTCTACGAAATACTCAACAAATCACACGAGCGGTTCCAGTACCGAATCCTTGCTTTTTGCCTCATGATCAATCATGTCCACTTGGCTGTTCAGGTTGGCGACATTCCTCTTCGCGGATCATGCAGAACATATCCCAGAATTACACCCGATGGTTCAACTGGCGTCACACGAAATGCGGGCACGTTTTCCAGGGCAGGTATAAGGCGATCATGGTCGATGCCGATTCCTACCTCCTGGAGTTGGTCGCATATATCCATCTCAATCCGGTTCGGGCCGGGGTAGCCGACCAGCCGGCGCAACATCGCTGGAGTAGCCACCGAGCTTACCTTGGAGAAGAGAGCATGCCTTGGCTGGAGCCGGACCCGGTTCTCTCGCAATTCGCCGACAAAATTGGGAATGCCCGCAGAATGTTTTTTGCTTTTGTCGAGGAGCGAAGAGGCAGCGGACGTCGGGCGGAATTCCACGGCGAGAAGACCTTGGACAATCGTCTTTTTGGCGGCGACCGTTTTACGGAGGACATCCTGTCCCAAGTCGAAACGCCTGCGGTGCATAGGCCTGACGTGGGAAGGATTGTGGTGGCCGTGACTGAACTGTACGGGATAGATCTTGACCATCTTGCGGCCCCAGGGCAGGAGCGGACGGCGTCGGGGGCACGGGGACTTGCCGCTTGGGCAACCCGGGAGCTGAGCTGCGGCACCTTGGGTGAATTAGCGCAGATCCTGAAACGGAATCCCTCAACGCTGAGCTGTGCCGTGCGAAGACTTGAGATCCGTTTGGAAAATGATCCCGCTCTGGTCGAGAAGCGGGAACAATTGCGAGCAGCGTTGCAACAAGTTCAATTCTTCAAGGCCTGACCCTCAGCATCCCCTCAGTATCCCCCCCTACCGCACCAACCATGACAACATCCCCGTTCCCGGCTATAAGAAAGAGAGTACCATCGCGACATCCTTCGACAGGACGGCGCGCAACGACCTGGACCGCTTCCACCGGGTGATGGACACCCTCGACCCACGGCGAGGAGCTTCCGGAAAGTCGCAATCGAGCGCGGAGGAATCCCCAATGAGCCCTGACGGCGAATGGCCCAAGCCCCACACATCGAAATCGGGAGCGGCGCCCAAGGCAAAGGAAGACCTGAAATCCCTGCCCATGGCGGAACTGGAGGCGAAACTGGGGGCGTCGCCGGACGGCCTCAGCCAGGGCGAGGCGCAGAAACGGCTGAGCCAATATGGCCCGAACGCGATTGAAGAAAAGGAAACCAATCCGTTCCTGAAATTCCTCAGCTATTTCTGGGGTCCCATCCCATGGATGATCGAAGCGGCCGTGATCCTTTCGGCGCTGGCCCGGCATTGGCCGGATTTTGCCATCATCCTGCTGCTGCTGGTGGCCAACGCCGTGGTCGGATTCTGGGAAGAACACCAGGCCGGCAACGCCATCGCCGCACTGAAGGGCAAGCTGGCGATCAAGGCGAGAGTGAAGCGCGATGGGCAGTGGGTCACCCCGGCGGCGTGCGAGCTGGTGCCGGGGGACCTCATCCGCCTGCGCCTAGGCGACATCGTGCCGGCGGATGCGCGTCTGCTGGAGGGGGACCCGGTGGAGGTGGACCAGTCGGCGCTGACCGGCGAGTCGCTGCCCGCCACGCGAAAACCTGGCGAGGCGGTGTTCTCGGGGTCGATCATCCGCCAGGGGGAAATCGACGCCCTGGTCTATGCCACGGGTGCGAATACCTATTTCGGCAAAACGGCGCAACTGGTTCAGGAGGCGAACACCGTCAGCCATTTCCAGCGCGCGGTGCTGAAGATCGGCAATTACCTGATTATCCTCGCGGCGGCCCTGGTGGCGGTGATTATTACCGTCGCCCTCTTCCGCGGCGACCCGATCCTGACCACCCTGCAGTTCGCCCTGGTGCTGACCGTAGCGGCGATTCCCGTGGCGATGCCCACGGTGCTGTCGGTGACCATGGCGGTCGGGGCGAGCCTGCTGGCCCACAAAGAGGCGATCGTGACCCGCTTGGCGGCCATCGAGGAACTGGCTGGCGTGGATGTGCTGTGCGCCGACAAGACCGGAACCCTGACCCAGAACCGGCTGACGCTGGGCGATCCGTATTGCGTGGGCGGCATCCCTGTCGACCAAGTCATCCTAAGCGCCGCGCTGGCGTCGCGCGCGGAAGACAAGGACGCCATTGACCTGGCGGTGCTCGGCGGTCTGAAAAACGATGAGGCCTTGAAGGGTTACCAGGTGGTTCATTTCCAGCCCTTCGACCCGGTGCACAAGCGCACCGAAGCCACCATCAAGGGCACGGAGGGAAAGGAATTCAAGGTCACCAAGGGGGCGCCGCAGGTGATCCTGGAGTTGTCGGCCAATGACGGGCCGGTGAAGCCCGCCATTGAGCAAGCCGTCAACGAATTTGCGGCGCACGGGTTCCGCTCGTTGGGCGTGGCGCGGGCCGAGGGCGAAGGCCCCTGGCAGTTTCTCGGCGTGTTGCCTCTGTTCGACCCACCCCGGGACGAAGCCAAGGCGACCATCGCGACCGCCCGGCAGATGGGCGTGAAGGTCAAGATGGTGACCGGCGATCAACTGGCCATCGCCCGGGAAACCGCCGGGAAACTGGGGTTGGGCGCCAACATCCTCGATGCCGGCGGCTTCGGCACGACGAAGCATTACGAGACCGGCCAACTGGCGGCATCCATCGAGCAAGCGGACGGCTTCGCCCAGGTGTTCCCCGAACACAAGTTCCACATCGTCGACGTCCTGCAGCAGCGCGGCCACATTGTCGGCATGACCGGCGACGGGGTGAACGACGCCCCGGCGCTGAAGAAGGCTGACTGCGGCATCGCCGTTTCGGGCGCGACGGACGCGGCGCGCGCGGCGGCCTCCATCGTGCTGCTGACGACCGGTCTGTCGGTGATCGTCGACGCGATCAAAGAGAGCCGGAAAATCTTCCAGCGAATGAACAGTTACGCAATCTACCGTATCACCGAGACGCTGCGCGTCCTGCTGTTCATGACGTTGTCGATCCTGGTGTTCAACTTTTACCCGGTGACCGCGGTCATGATCGTGATGCTGGCGTTGCTCAACGACGGCGCCATCCTGTCCATCGCCTATGACAATGTTCATTACAAGGACAAGCCTGAAGCCTGGCACATGCGCATGGTGTTGGGGGTTGCCACGGTTCTGGGCGTCATCGGAGTGGTTTCCGCCTTCGGCCTGTTCTATCTCGGCGAGCGGGTTTTTCATCTCGACCGTGCGCACATCCAGACCTTGATGTACCTGAAGCTGTCGGTGGCGGGACATCTGACAATTTTTCTCACCCGCACCCGCGGCCCGTTCTGGTCGATCCGTCCGGCGAAGATTTTATGGATTGCGGTGCTCGGGACGCAAATCGTGGCGACGCTGATCGCTGTCTATGGGTTGTTCATGACTCCGCTCGGCTGGGGTTGGGCGCTGTTCGTCTGGGGCTATGCGCTGCTCTGGTTTCTCGTCAATGACCGCGTGAAACTGCTCGCATACCGGATCTTCGACCCGACGTCCGCACCGCTGCTGTGGGCACGGCACTCGCTCGATCTTACTCCGCCGATCGCCAAGGGCGCCTATGAACTATACGAGCGCCAAGGAAGCCGCGACGGGCACGCCGTCGAAAACCGGCTTGAGGCGGAGCGCAAGCTCCGCAAAGAGGTCCCACCGAAATGAACCGACAGGGACCGGGCAGCGGGCGATGCCGAAAAACGGCGGAGGGATGCCGTTTTGCCGAGGGGTGCGCGATGACAACCTGAGGCCACCACAAGCGCCTGAAGCGTTGGGCTGAAACCCAAGGGAAATCGGATCGGCACGAGATCGAAACACCAGGCGTTGGCGGATGGATCGATGTCCCCCCGGCAAAAAGAAGGGAGGATTCGTTCGTGGCTAAACAGGCAACCGAGCTCAGATGCGCGGTCCGTTTTCGTGTCATCTTCAAGTATTTCGGACAGCTGTGCCTGGTCCTCGCCGTGCTGACGATGGTGCCGCTGGTGATGGCGCTGATTTTCGGCGAGAGATCCAGCATCCCGAGATACGCCCTTGTGGTTTGTGGGCTGGCAGGCTTGGGGTTGGGGATGACCCGGCTGCGGGCTCCATCCAACGTGCAGGCCAACGAGGGCATGGTGTTGGTGGCCCTCACGTTTCTCTTAACGCCGCTCGCCATGTGCTATCCGCTGATGAGTTCGGGGCTGGGCTTCCTGGATGCTCTCTTCGAAGCCATCTCCGCCGTGACGACCACGGGACTGAGTACCAAAACGACGCTCGTTGGCGCGCCGACGACGTTTCTTTTCACCCGCGCCTGGATGCAGTGGTACGGAGGACTGGGAATCGTCATCCTCTCCCTGGCGCTCTTCATGCAGCCGGGACTCGGAACGAAAGGCCTGGCCGTCACCGAGCCCGAAAGTGACGATCTGGTCGGCGGCACGCGGTCCCATGCGCGACGCGTCCTGAACGTCTACTGCGCCTTGACCGCCCTGGGCATCATCGGTTCCCTGGCCGTGGGCGTCGGCTTTTTCCAGGCCGTGCTGTATACCTTTGCTGCCGTCTCGACCGGGGGCTTTGCCCCGCATGACGACAGCCTCGTGGGCTTGGGCTGGACCGCCCAGGGGTGGATCACGTTGGTTTGCCTCGCCGGGGCAATGCCGCTGACCTTCTATCACCGGATGTTCACGAAGACACGGCGGGTTGCGCTGGACTATCTGCAACTCGGGGCCATCGTCCTGGCCTCGGTGATCGTTTCCCTGGCGGTGGGCGCCTCGATGCGGCTGAACGCCGGAATGGCTTGGCCGGACGTATTCCATCACGCCACGGTGCTCGCCTTTTCCGCGCAGACCACCACGGGCTTTGCCTCGATGCCCTGCGCGCAACTCGATGCCGGTTCGAAGCTGGTGCTGATCTTCTCGATGCTCACCGGGGCCGGCGTGGGATCGACCGCCGGCGGCTTCAAGCTGTTGCGGCTGTTGATAGCCGCGAGCGCGTTTCGGGTGATCGTCCTGCGGACCTGTCTGCCGAAACATGCCGTGATCGCGCCCGAGCTGGGAGGCCGCCAACTGCAGGATGAAGAGATCCGCGCGGCCCTGCTGCTCATCCTACTGTTCGTCCTCGTCGTCGCGTTGTCCTGGCTGCCGTTCGTGGCCATGGGATACGCCCCGCTCGATTCTTTGTTCGAAGTGACTTCGGCGACGGGAACGGTCGGGCTTTCGGTGGGGTTGACGAGTCCGACCCTGCCGGCACTGCTCAAGGTGATTTTGTGCATCGACATGCTGATGGGCCGACTTGAAATCATCGCGTGGCTGGTCATGCTGTATCCCGGGACCTGGCTCGGCAGGAGAATGGAGGGAGCATGAGAACAGTCTTTATCGGCGCCGGCAAGGTGAGTATCGGAACCGCCAGGGCGCTCATCAAAAAAGGCCACGAAGTCGTCATCATCGAGACCGACAAGACCAAGATCGATGAATTATCCAAAGAAATGGACTGCAGCTTCCTGCAAGGCGACGGCAGCCAGCCCAACATCTTGCGCGAAGTCAATCCGGCGCAGACCGACATCCTCTTTTGTCTTGCCGACAGCGATCAGGCCAACGTCATCGCCAGCCTCGTCGGCCGTTCCCTCGGGTTCAAGCGGGTCGTGACGAGCATCGGCGATCCACAGTTCGAGGGTATCTGCCACGAGTTGGGGCTGCAGGACACCATCATCCCCTCCCGCACCATCAGCCGTTACCTGGAGGACATGGTCGGCGGAACGGAGAATGCGGAACTTTCCGCGGTCATCAAGGACGCGGCCCGGTTTTTCATGTTCACCGCCAGAAAAGAAGACGCGGTCCCGGTCAGAGAGCTGGAACTGCCCGCCGAAGCCCGCGCCGTCTGTTATTACCGCGAGGACCGGTTCGCCCTCGCCGACGAGGCGACCAGGCTGCAGGAAGGCGATGAGGTCGTGGTTCTCACGCACAGCAAGAATATGGCCGCGTTGCAGAAACGCTGGCAGCCGAAGCCGCTGCAAGAGGAACCGACGGCTTCGAATCGTGGAAGGGACAGCTAAGGGACCTGGAATGAACCGATGCACCTGATTTTGCAGCAGTGTCCCTCGGGAAACCCCGGATGGAGACAAATCAGGTCGACAGGTCGAGAAGAGCATGAAGATATTCGAAATTACCGCCCTTTTGATGGTGCTGACGGCGCTGTTCAGCTACATCAACTACCGTGTGCTGCGCATGCCGACCACCATTGGCGTGATGTTCATTGCCCTGGCGGTCTCGTTGGGGATTGTTGTCCTGGGCTGGATCGGTGTCGATATCGGACAGTCCAACATTGCCCGGTTTTTAAACGCGGTCGATTTCAATCAGGCGCTGCTGCATGGCATGTTGTCGTTCCTGCTCTTTGCCGGGGCGATGCAGATCAAATTTAAGGATCTGACCAGCCAGAAGTGGGCCATCACGCTCCTGTCCACGGCCGGGGTGGTGGCCTCGACCTTTATGGTCGGGGCGCTGACGTGGCTGATCCTGGGGGTCCTCTCCATCTCCGTTTCGTTCATTTACTGCCTGCTCTTCGGGGCCTTGATTTCACCGACCGATCCGGTGGCGGTCATCGGCATCCTCAAGACCGCGGGAGTCCCCAAAAACCTGGAGACCACGATTGCCGGGGAAGCCCTCTTCAACGACGGGATCGGCGTGGTGGTTTTTCTGATCATCCTTGAACTGGCGCTGGGCGGCCACGCCATCACCCTGGGCAGGGTGGCGTTGCTCTTCCTGGAGGAAGCGGTGGGCGGGGCGGTGCTGGGACTGGTGATCGGCGTGCTGGCCTACCAGATGCTCAAAAGGGTCAACAACTACCAGGTGGAAGTGATCATCACCCTGGCGCTGGTCATGGGCGGTTATGCCCTGGCAGACCGAATTCACACCTCCGGTCCCATCGCCATTGTCGTGGCCGGTCTCTTGATCGGCAACCAGGGCCGGGCGTTCGCCATGTCGGAAACGACCCGAGCACACCTCGACGATTTTTGGGAGCTGGTGGACGAGATCCTCAACGCCCTGCTCTTCATGCTGATCGGCCTGGAAATGCTGATCCTGCCCTTTACCGCAGCTCTGTTCATGGCCGGACTGCTGGCGATCCTGATTTCCCTCTTCTCCCGCTGGGCGAGCGTTGGCGGCGCCGCCTTGCTCATAATGAAATTCCGGTCAATCAGCCCGGGGGCGATCAAAATCCTCACCTGGGGCGGAGTGCGCGGGGGAATTTCGGTGGCGTTGGCCCTCTCTCTTCCGGCGGGCCCGGAGAGAGCCACGATTGTGATCATGACCTATATGGTCGTGGTCTTCTCCATCGGCATCCAGGGGATGACGCTGGGGAGGCTGGTGGCAAAAATTTATCCGGAGGTTCCGGGTCATGCCGACGGAGTTCGATCGTGAAACCAAGGACTGCAGCCATAAGAACAGCCAAACCGGCTATCGTTCGGATCGCTGAATGACAGGAATCAATCATGAAAGCAGCTGATCCGCTCATTCTGACGATCAACGGTGGCTCGTCGAGCATCAAGTTCGCGCTGTTCGAGGCCGGCGACTCGCTGCGACGGATTCTGGAGGGTCGAATTGAGCGGATTGGCCTGCCGGAGGCCACCCTGCGGGTGAACGGCTTGACGAAGGTGGATAATTTTTCGCGGCCGGTGAAAGCAACCGGTCACACCGAGGCGGTGGGCGCGCTGATGGATTGGATCGAGGAACGCATCGGGCGTGGTGCCTTGACCGCCGTGGGGCATCGCGTGGTGCATGGCGGACCGAAGTATTACAAGCCGCAGCGCATCACCGCGGAAATGGTTGAGGATCTGCACCGGCTCAGTCCTTTCGATTCTGAGCATCTGCCGGAGGAGATCCTGTTGACCGGGGCGTTTCATCGGCGCTTTCACGACCTGCCTCAAGTGGCGTGTTTCGACACGGCTTTCCACCATGACCTGCCGCGTGTGGCCCGGCTGCTGCCGATCCCACGCCGGCATGAGGCGCAGGGAGTGAGGCGGTACGGGTTTCACGGCTTGTCGTATGCCTTTCTCATGGGAGAACTGGCCCGCCTGGCCGGAGCAGACGCGGCACAAGGCCGGATCATCCTCGCCCACCTCGGCAATGGTGCGAGCCTGGCGGCGGTGCGCGACGGCAAACCCGTCGACACCAGTATGAGCTTTACCCCGACTGCCGGGGTACCAATGAGCACTCGCTCCGGGGACCTCGATCCCGGCCTGCTCTGGTACCTGGCAAACACGGAAAATATGAGCGCGAAGCAGTTCAACGAGATGGTCAATTTCCAGTCCGGGCTGCTCGGGATATCCGAAACCAGTTCCGATATGCGCGACCTGCTGGAGTGCGAAGCGCAGGACGTGCGGGCGTTCGAAGCGGTGGCGCTGTTTTGCTACCAGGTGAAGAAATGGATCGGTGCATTTGCCGCAGCGTTGGGCGGACTGCACACGCTGGTGTTTGCTGGCGGCATCGGCGAGAACGCACCCATCGTCCGCGCGCGAATCTGCGACGGGCTGGAATTTCTTGGCATCGAACTCGATGAAAAACGTAACGCGGCGAACGCGGGGGTGATTTCCGCGGTGGCGAGCCCGGTGGCGGTTCGGGTCATTCACACCGACGAAGAACGGATGATTGCCCACGCAGTCTGTAGCCTTCTCAACCTAGTCGGTAATGGATGAAGTCGCGATGCCGGCCTGCTGCCTGGGCGAGCCGGAGGATCTTCTGATACCGGGCTGACGGAAAACGACTCTTGACAGATCCAACCATATTCCTCACGGGGCAAACGGATGGACTGGTACCAGCTTAGCACCAGAGAAACAATCGAAAAAACAATGACTTCCGAGGTCGGCCTGAGCACGGCCGAGGCCAGGCAGCGTCTTGCGCAGCTTGGTCCCAATCAGCTGGGCGAGGAAGAGAAGATAAACAAGCTGAAGATCCTCCTTGAGCAATTCACCAGCCCGCTGATCTATATCCTGCTCATCGCCGGTATCGTCACCCTCTTTCTTCAGGAATACATCGATTCCGGCGTCATCTTTGCGGTGGTCATTCTCAACGCGGTTATCGGTTTTGTTCAGGAAATGAAGGCCGAGGAAAGCGTCCGGGCGCTTAAGAAGATGGTCGTGCCGAAAGCCAAGGTGCTCAGGGACGGCACGGAAAAGGAGATCAACAGCGAGGAACTGGTGCCCGGCGATATTGTACTGCTGGCCTCCGGCGCCAAGGTGCCGGCGGATCTGCGGCTGTTGCATACCCTCGAGCTGAAGATTGACGAGGCGATGCTTACCGGCGAGTCGCTCCCGGCTGAAAAGATTGCCTCAGCCCTCAAGGAAGACCGTTTAACCCCCGGCGATCAAAGAAATATCGCCTTCATGGGGACCATCACCGTTACCGGGCGGGCCAAAGGCATCGTTGTCGAAACCGGGCGCAGGACGGTCCTTGGCCAGATCGCCGAAAGGGTCCGGGAGGTGCCGGCCGTCAAGACCCCCCTGCAGGACAAGCTCGAAAGGTTCGCCAAGGTCATCGGACTGGTGGTCGTGGGTTTTTCGGCCCTGGTCTTTGCGGCCGGGGTCGCGTTTGGGGCCCAGGCCGCGGAAATGTTCATGATCGCCGTGGCCACCGCCGTCTCGGCCATCCCGGAAGGACTGCCGGTGGCCGTGACTATCGCCCTGGCCATCGGGGTAACGAGGATGGCCAGGAAAAATGCCATTATCAGAAAACTCCACGCTGTGGAGACCCTTGGCAGCGCCAGTGTGATCGGCTCGGACAAGACCGGGACGCTGACCAAGAATGAGATGACCGTTAAGTTGATCTTCGACGGCCAAAAGACCTTCACGGTCACCGGAAGCGGCTACGAACCAAAGGGCGAGATCCAGCATGAAGGCTTACCGGTTGCGGCAAGGATGGAGCAGACCCTGCTGCAGGTTCTTCGCATCGGCTTGCTCTGTAATGAGTCGAGAGTCTACGAGGAAGATGGTCGGTATAAGGTCGACGGCGATCCCACGGAGGGCGCTTTGGTTGTCTCTGCCATGAAGGCGTTGCAAGGCATCGAGGAAGAAAAGGAAAAATATCAGCAGGTCGCGATGATCCCCTTTGAATCCGAGCGTGGGTTTATGGCCACGCTCCACCGTCATGGCGGCAAGAAGTTCATCTTTGTCAAGGGCGCCCCGGAAAAGGTACTGGAGATGTGCACGCAAGTCGGCAACGGCGAGGCGCTGGCCCCCAAAGATGTCCTGGCGGTGGCCGGGAGATTGGCCCGGGATGGCCTCCGGGTGCTGGCCTTCGCTTTCAAGGCGGCGCCGCATGAGCTGGACGATCTTACCCATCGGGAGGTCGAATCCGGGTTGGTCTTCGCTGGTCTGCAGGGCATGATCGACCCACCACGGTCCGAGGTGATCGAAGCCATCGAGGGCTGTAAAAGGGCCGGCATCAGGGTGGTCATGATCACCGGCGACCACGCTGATACCGCCTTGGCCATTGCCAAAAAAATCGGCATAAATGACGAAGCCTCCACGGTCATCACCGGCCGGGAGATCGAAGGGATGAGTGACAAGGAACTGTTCGGCGAGGTGCAAAAAATATCGGTATACGCCAGGGTCTCGCCCCAGCACAAATTGCGAATAACCCGGCAGTTGATCGAGCACCGGGAGATTGTGGCCATCACCGGTGACGGGGTGAACGACGCGCCGGCGCTCAAGGCGGCCCATATCGGCGTGGCCATGGGCCGGAGCGGTACGGATGTGGCCAGAGAGGCGTCCGATATGGTTATTGCCGATGATAACTTTGCCAGCATCTTCGCGGCGGTGGAAGAAGGCCGGGTCGTTTACGACAACATTAAAAAGGTTACGCTCTTTCTGATCTCCTGCGGGTTTGGCGAGTTGCTGGCAATCATCGCCAGCATCCTGCTGGGCCTGCCGCTCCCTTATATACCCGCACAGATCCTCTGGCTCAACCTGGTAACCAACGGCTTGCAGGATGTTGCCCTGGCCTTCGAGCCGGGCGAAAAAGGGGTGATCAACCGGCCGCCGCGTAGCCCGAAAGAATCCATCCTCTCAAACCTGCTGCTGCAGAGAACCCTGCTGATGGGGATTATTCTGGCCGGGGGCACAATCTACATGTTCATCTCCAGTCTTAATTCCGGGGCCTCTTTGGCGAATGCGCGCACCGTGGCACTGACGACCATGGTCTTCTTCCAGTTTTATCAGGCCATTAATTGCCGTTCGGAAACAGAGTCCATCTTCAAAATGAAGCCGCTGAGCAATCCCTTTCTTTTCTTCAGCATGATTGCCGCCTTTTTTGCCCAGTTGGCGGTGATCTATGTCCCGGCGCTCCAATGGGTTTTCCGAACAGTGCCGCTTACCGCCGACGAGTGGATCAAAATCGGATTGATTACGACAACTGTCCTGTTTGCCGTTGAAATAGATAAATGGCTGCGAAGAATGAAACGGCGGCGACCTGTTTGAATTCCGCAGCGCACCGGTTCGCAAGGAAAAACCGGACACCAGGGGGACCCTGCAGCCCCTGTGTTGCCCTGATAAGCTTGAGTTCCGTCTTGGTCATCGATAACGCCTTGCGACTGCGCGAGACAAAGCTACGGAGGAAAAACAAACCATGCAAACCAAAACCCTCCCCCCGGAGCTGCTCCGCAAGATCGACGCCTACTGGCGCGCCGCCAACTATCTCTCGGTCGGGCAGATTTATCTCTACGACAATCCGCTGCTGAGGCGGCCGCTGGCGCTGGCGGATGTGAAGCATATGCTGCTGGGGCACTGGGGCACGACCCCCGGGCAGAACTTCATTTACGTACACCTGAACCGGGTCATCAAGAAATACGATCTCGACATGATCTATGTTTCCGGCCCCGGGCACGGCGGGCCGGCAGTGGTCGCCAACACCTATCTGGAGGGGACCTACAGCGAGATTTATCCCAACATCAGCCAGGACGAGGCCGGACTGCAGAAGCTCTTCAAGCAGTTTTCCTTTCCCGGCGGCATTCCCAGCCACGCCTCGCCGGAATGTCCGGGCTCGATCCACGAGGGGGGCGAGCTGGGCTATTCGCTCAGCCATTCCTTCGGGGCGGTGTTCGACAATCCCGATCTGGTCGTCGCCTGCGTCGTCGGCGACGGCGAGGCGGAAACCGGGCCGTTGGCCACCGCCTGGCATTCCAACAAGTTCCTGAACCCGGCCAGCGACGGCGCGGTGTTGCCGATCCTGCATCTCAACGGCTACAAGATTGCCAACCCGACCATTTTCGCGCGCATCGAACCGGAGGAACTGGAACAATTTTTCCGCGGCTGCGGCTGGACGCCTTACTTCGTCGAGGGCCAGGATCCCGCGCTGATGCACGAGGCCATGGCTGCGACACTCGACAAGGCGGTGGAAGAAATCAGGCATATCCAGCACGACGCCCGTGCCAACGGCAACCTCATGCGCCCGCGCTGGCCGATGATCGTTCTCAAGTCGCCCAAGGGCTGGACCGGGCCGAAGGTGGTCGATGGCCTGCAGATCGAAGGCACCTTCCGCGCGCATCAGGTGCCGATCGCCGTAGATGCCGACCATCCCGAACACCTCAAGCTGCTGGAAGCATGGCTGAAAAGCTACCGGCCGGAGGAACTCTTCGACGAGGCGGGGCCGCCTGAAGCCGGAACTGGCCGAACTCGCGCCCAAGGGCGAGCGGCGCATGGGCGCGAATCCGCACGCCAACGGCGGCATGCTGCTGCGCGATCTGATCATGCCGGACTTTCGCGACTACGCGGTGAAGGTGCCGTCACCCGGGGCCGTGACGGCGGCCGACACGCACGAACTCGGCGTGTTCCTGCGCGATGTGGCCAAGCTCAATCGGGAGCAGCGCAATTTTCGCATCTTCGGCCCGGACGAAACGCTTTCCAACCGCTTGAACGCCGTTTTCGAGGTCACCAACCGGCAGTGGGACGCACGCACGCAGGCCAACGACGAATTCCTCGCCCTGGATGGCCGGGTCATGGAGATGCTGAGCGAGCATCAGTGCCAGGGCTGGCTCGAAGGCTATCTGCTCACCGGCCGGCACGGGCTGTTCAATAGCTACGAGTCGTTCATCCACATCGTCGACTCGATGTTCAACCAGCACGCCAAGTGGCTGAAGGTCACGGCGGATCTGCCGTGGCGGCGGAAAATAGCGTCGCTGAATTATCTGCTGGCCTCCCACGTCTGGCAGCAGATGCATAACGGCTTTACCCATCAGGACCCCGGCTTCATCGACCATGTCGTGAACAAGAAGGCCTCCATCGTGCGCGTCTATCTGCCGCCGGATGCCAACTGTCTGCTCTCGGTCTGGGATCACTGTCTGCGCAGCCGCCACTATGTCAACGTCGTGATCGCGGGCAAATATCAAGCGCCGCAGTGGCTGACGATGGACGCCGCCGTCAAGCACTGCACCGAGGGGATCGGCATCTGGCAGTGGGCCAGCAACGATCAGGCCGTGGCGCCCGACGTGGTCATGGCCTGTTGCGGCGATGTGCCGACGCTGGAGACCCTCGCCGCCGTTTCCATCCTGCGCAAGCATCTGCCCGACCTGAAAATCAGGGTGGTGAACGTCGTCGACCTGATGAAGCTGCAGCCGCAAACCGAGCATCCGCACGGTTTGAGCGACATGGATTTCGACGAGCTGTTCACCAGGGACAAGCCGGTGATCTTCGCTTTCCACGGCTACCCGTGGTTGATCCACCGGCTCACCTACCGCCGGACCAACCACGCCAACCTCCACGTCCGCGGCTACAAGGAAGAGGGGACCATCACCACGCCCTTCGACATGACCGTGCTCAACGATCTGGACCGCTTCCACTTGGTGATGGACACCATCGACCGCCTGCCGCAGACCGGCGACAGGGGCATCTACCTGAAGCAGCAACTCAAAGACAAGTTGGTCGAGCACAAGCAATACATCGACATGCACGGCCAGGACCTGCCGGAAATCCGCAACTGGAAATGGAACAACCCTACAGGAATGCGCAAGCGCTCATAGATACCGCGATGGCGCTGGTCTGCCGGCGACGCCACCACGTCTGAAGAGGGGAAACCATGAGCGATCGAATACGAGTCAGCCACCCGCTGTACAACTTTCTCCCCACGGAAATCGAGGGTTTCGATTCTCTGGCTGAGCTCGCCCTGGATATGCGTTCGTCCTGGAATCATGCCACCGACGAAGTGTGGCGAACAGCTTGATCCCATTTTGTGGGAACTCACACAAAATCCTTGGGTTGTTCTGCAGACGGTCTCGCGCGACCAGATCGAAAGCGTGCTTGCCGATCCCGTTTTTCGAAAAAACGTTGATGACCTGGTGCAGACCAGGCGTCAAGCGGCGGAGGCACCGGCGTGGTTTCAACGGAATCATCCGCAGTCTCCCTTGACCTGCGTCGCCTATTTCAGCATGGAATTCATGCTGAGCGAGGCGCTGCCGATCTATTCGGGAGGACTTGGCAACGTCGCCGGCGACCAGCTCAAAGCCGCCAGCGATCTGGGGGTGCCGGTGGTCGGCGTGGGACTGCTCTACCAGCAGGGCTATTTTCGCCAGGTGATCGACAAGGACGGCAGGCAGCAGGCCCTCTTCCCCTACAACGACCCCGGACAGTTGCCGATCACCCCCTTGCGCCAGGCCAACGGCGAGTGGCTGCGGCTGAAGATCGACTTGCCCGGCTACTCGGTCTGGCTGCGCGCCTGGCAGGTCCAGGTCGGCAGGGTGCAAGCTGTACCTGCTGGACAGCAACGACGCGGCCAACTTCCCGGCGCATCGCGGGATTACCAGCGAGCTGTACGGCGGCGGACCGGAGCTGCGGCTCAAGCAGGAACTGCTCCTCGGCATCGGCGGCTGGCGCCTGCTGGGTGCGCTCGGGCTCCAGCCCGAAGTCTGTCATCTGAATGAAGGG
This sequence comes from uncultured delta proteobacterium, assembly GCA_963763205.1. Classification (GTDB taxonomy): domain Bacteria; phylum Desulfobacterota; class Desulfuromonadia; order Desulfuromonadales; family DDH964; genus DDH964. The sequence continues at coordinate 105,618 of CAVXNQ010000002.1, forward strand.
CATGCGGCCTTTGCCGTGCTGGAACGGGCCCGCAGTTTCATGCAGGAGACCGCGCAGCCCTTCGAGGTCGCGCTGGCCGTCACCCGCGCTGGGAACCTCTTCACCACCCACACCGCCGTGGCCGCCGGTTTCGACCGCTTCGCGCCGGCGCTGATCGAACAATACCTGGGAGGTTATGCCGAGCAGAAGCTGGGCATAACCCTTCGCGATTTATTGGCCCTGGGACGCCGAGACCCGAGCAATGCGGCGGAACCTTTCAACATGGCCTATCTGGCGGTGCGGGGGAGCGGGGCGGTCAACGGCGTGAGCCGCCTGCACGGAGAAGTCAGCCGGCACCTCTTTCAGCCGCTCTTTCCGCGCTGGCCGGCGGACGAAGTTCCCATCGGCCACGTGACCAATGGCGTTCACATGCCGAGCTGGGACTCGGCGGCCGCCGACGATCTCTGGACCGAAGCCTGTGGCAAGGATCGCTGGCTGGGGACGACGGAAACCCTGGCGGGGGACATCCGCCGGCTCTCCGACACCAGGCTCTGGCAATTCCGCATTGCCGCCGGCAAGGCTCTGGTGGCCTTCGCCCGCGAGCGCTTGTCCAGGCAACTGGCCGCCTCCGGTTCCCCGCCGGAAACCGTCGAAAGGGTGAAGCATCTTTTTGATCCCAACGTGTTGACCCTGGGATTTGCCCGGCGCTTCGCGAGCTACAAGCGACCGAACCTGCTGCTGCACGACCCGGAGCGGCTGCTGCGCCTGTTGACCAACCCGCAGCGCCCGGTGCAGCTGATCATCGCCGGCAAGGCCCATCCGGCCGACCGGGAGGGGCAGGCCCTGATCCACGAATGGGTAAATTTCATCCGGCGGCCCGAGGTGCGCCCCCATGCGATCTTCCTCAGCGACTACGACATGCATTTGACCGAGCAGCTGGTGCAGGGGGTGGACGTCTGGATCAACACGCCGCGACGGCCCTGGGAAGCCTGCGGCACCAGTGGCATGAAAGTCCTCATCAACGGCGGTCTCAACCTCTCGGAACTGGACGGCTGGTGGGCGGAGGCCTATTCGCCCGAGGTGGGATGGGCGTTGGGGGACGGTCGGGAGCATGGCGACGATCCGGCCTGGGACGCGGCGGAGGCCGTGACGCTTTACGAGCTCCTCGAACGGGAGGTGATCCCCGAGTTTTATGCCCGGGACGAACAGGGCATTCCCACCGCCTGGGTGGCGCGCATGCGCGAAAGCATGGCCCGGCTGACACCGCAGTTTTCCGCCAATCGCACGGTGCGCGATTATGCCGAACGTTATTACCTCCCGGCTGCCGCCACCTACCAGGAGCGCGCCGCCGGGCAAGGATCGGCCGGCGTGCAGCTGGTCCATTGGCAACATGTTTTACGCGACAAATGGACAAACTTACGTTTTGGGGAGGTTAAAATCGCGACCAACGAGGAGTCGGCACCGCTTCGAGGTCCAGGTTTATCTCAACGGCATCCCTCCCGATGCGGTGCAGGTCGAGTTGTATGCCGAAGGGGCAAACGGTGGGAGTCCGGTCCGATTGGAAATGGACCGCGACCGCGAGTTGGTGGGGGCGGAAAATGGCTATGTGTATAAAACGCAGGTGCCGGCGACCCGCCCCGCCGGGGATTTCACCGCACGGATCGTCCTCCATCTTCCCGGGGTGGTGATTCCGCTCGAAGCGCCGCATATCTTCTGGCAGCGGTGAGTAGGCAGGTCATGACTCGACTCTTCGGCTTTCTGCTGCGAATGTCGGGCGGGGTCGGACACAATCGGACGTTGAACTCGAAGGTTCGTAGACTCTGGGAAACCCGGTTCCCCTGTTGGCAAGCATTGGTGGCCCAAAGGCCGGAAAGGCCCCGATCTGGTGAATGACTTTAAATGGCGGCGACTTTAGCAGTGAAATCATTGGAACGGCCCCGTCGACCTGTCTTGCCTGGTCGGAAGCCTGGATCGAGCAAGGCAAGGGGCAGAAGGCGCTGGATATTCCAATCTGCGCGTCATTCCGACATGGTTTCAGGCAACCATGTCCGTTTGTTACAGAACGGAAGGGCTTATTTCCCCGCCATCGAAACAGCGATCGACCGGGCCAGCCATGAAATTTATCCTGGAAACGTATATTTACCAGGATGACGCCACCGGAGAGCGGATCGCGGACGCGCTGCAACGGGCGGTCCGCCGCGGCGTAAAGGTCCATGTGCTGATCGACGGTTACGGCTCCAAGGACCTGCCGCGGAGCCTGCTGGACCGACTGCGGGCCGACGGTGTACAGATCCTCATCTTCCGGCCAAAGATATCCCCCTGGACATTCCGGCGCAAACGCCTGCGCCGCATGCACCGCAAACTCGTGGTGGTGGACCGGGAGATCGCCTTTGTCGGGGGGATCAACATTATTGCCGACTGGAAAACGACGGGAGGCCATGCCCCCTCGCCTTGATTATGCCGTCGCGGTGGAAGGGCCGCTGGTGGACGTGATCCGCCTTTCTGCCCAGCGCCTCTGGTCCACGGTGGCATGGAGTACTTTTCGCAAAGGAACGGCTCCGGCGCCGGGGCACTGCCGGCTTCGACCTTCACCGGGGGGGCAATGAACGCAGCCTTCCTGGTGAGAGATAATTTTCACCACCGCCGCGACATTGAAGCGGCGTATCTGGGGGCGATCAAGCAGGCGAAATCCGAAATCATCCTGGCCAATGCCTATTTTTTGCCGGGAGTCGATTTTCGGCATGCGCTGATCGATGCGGCCAGGCGCGGCGTGCGGGTGGTCCTGTTGCTGCAGGGGAAGTCTGATCATCCACTCCAGCATTATGCCTCTCAGACGCTCTATGGCAATTTCCTCGCGGCAGGCCTGGAAATTTACGAATATCACCAGAGCTTCCTCCACGCCAAAGTGGCCGTGATTGACGGACATTGGGCGACGGTGGGGTCGTCGAATATCGATCCGTTCAGCCTGCTGCTTTCTCGTGAGGCGAATGTGGTTGTTGACGACGAAGCTTTTGCCGCGACCCTGACGGAAAGCCTGAAAAAGACCATGGAAACGGATGGCCGACGGATCCCGCCGGATCTCTGGAAACAGCAGCCCGCCGGGTTACGGTTTCTGGGTTGGCTCTGTTACGGCTTGCTGCGCTTGATGATGGGGATCAGCGGTTATGCCCCAGAAGGGGACTGGAACGGGAAGAGGCGGCAAAGGTAAAGAGAGGTCGAAATTGAAAAACGAATCTTCGTCCGAGGGACAAGGCCACGGGCAGGATGGCGGAAGGGAATCTCAGGAACCCGCCCCTGCTGCCCTGCACCTGCCGGTTGATGTGCGGAGTTTTTCCCTCGCGCTGCTCACGGTGCTCGCGGTGGTCTTCGTGCTGAATTGGGCCCGCGCAATTTTCATCCCGCTGATGCTGGGAGTGATGATCAGCTATGCGCTCGCTCCCTTTGTCAACCTGATGCATAAATGGCGAATCCCGCGCGCCATCGGGGCCGCGGTACTGCTCCTTGGTATCCTGGGAGGGGCAGGCTCTCTGGTCTATTCGCTCAGCGACGATGCGACCAAGCTGATCGAAACCCTCCCCGACGCCGCGCATAAGTTTCATCTGGCCCGACTCAAGGACCGGGGAACCTCCGCGGGCACGATGGAGAGCATGCAAAAAACCGCCACCCAACTCGAACAGGTCGCGCAAGGGGAACGGCGCTCCGGCACCCGATACCCCGCGCGGGGTGACGCGGGTGCAGATCGAAAAACCCAAACTGAATATTAAAGACTACCTCTGGATGGGGACCAAGGGAGCCGTCGCGTTTGCCGGCCAGCTCATCATGGTCTTGTTCCTGGCGTATTTCATGTTGGCTTCGGGCGATACCTTCCGGCGCAAACTGGTCAAGATCGCCGGCCCCACCCTCAGCAAGAAAAAAATCACCCTGCGGGTGCTGGATAAGATTGCCGAACAGATTCAACGCTATCTGCTGGTGCAGATCTTCACCAGCATCCTGGTGGGCGTTGCGACCTGGCTGGCGTTTCTCTGGATCGGCCTGGAACATGCGGCCGTCTGGGGGATCGCCGCCGGAGTCCTCAAAACGATGCCCTATCTCGGCCCGGTCATCGTTTGCGCCGGCACCGCCCTCGTCGCCTTTCTTCAATTCGGAACGATCGACATGGTGCTTCTGGTTTCCGGCACCTCGCTGGTCATTACCAGTCTCGAAGGTTACCTGCTGACCCCCTGGCTTACCGGCCGTGCAAGTCGCATGAGCCCGGTGGTGGTCTTCGTCAGCGTGCTGTTCTGGGGATGGTTGTGGGGCTTGTGGGGTTTATTGCTGGGCGTGCCCATCATGATGATCATCAAGGCGGTATGCGATCATGTGGAAGATTTGAAGCCCATCGGCGAACTGCTCGGTGATTAGGGCAGAGCATGGGCGTCTGTCTCGGAGAGCGGCGGGTCATCGCTGACCTGTCCACCAGGGAGATGAAGACAAGAGTCAAAAAATCAATCCCGGACAAGACCAGCTCAAAGATCCAGTCGGTGACCGGAAAAGGGGTCACCGGTGAAGTTGATGGACAAAGGGTGGCGGCAGGCACCGTCGCGCTGCTGGAAAGCCTGGGTATCAACGCGGGAGACTTGTCGCAACAAGCGGACCGGCAACGTGCTGAAGGCAAGACGGTCATGCTGGTTGCCATTGATGGCAAGGCCGCGGGCTTGATCGGGGTCGCCGACCCCATCAAGGAGTCCACAGCCGAAGCCATTCGTGATCTGCATGCCGAAGGGATCAGTATCGTGATGATGACCGGTGACAACCGGATCACCGCGAACGCGATTGCCGGCAAGCTGGAAATCGACCAGGTCCATGCCGAAGTCTTGCCCGAACAAAAAGCCGAACTGATCAAAAAACTTCAGGCGGAAGGCCATATCGTCGCCATGGCGGGTGATGGCATCAACGATGCCCCGGCGCTGGCGCAGGCCCATGTCGGTATCGCCATGGGCACCGGGACCGATGTGGCGATAGAAAGCGCCGGCATCACTTTGGTCTGGGCGATTTGCAGGGGATCGTCAAGGCCAGGCGCTTAAGCCGGGCCACCATGCGGAATACCAGGCAGAATTTATTTTTCGCCTTTTATTACAACACGGCGGGTGTGCCGATTGCCGCGGGAGTGTTGTATCCTTTCTTTGGCATATTGCTGTCACCCATGATCGCTGCCACAGCCATGAGCTTCAGCTCCGTTTCAGTCATCAGCAATTCGCTCCGACTGAAGCGGGTGCAATTATGATGGCGTCGTCATCCCAGTTGTTTTTGCGAGCGCAGCAGGAACGCAGAGCTGAACCGATGAGAGAAACTTGACGCATGGCGACATCGTCCCGAAAAGTGATCTACGCCGCGCTGGCCGGTAATGGCCTGATCGCCATCACCAAGAGTGTTGCGGCCTTCATGACCGGGAGCTCGGCCATGCTGTCGGAAGCGATCCATTCGGGCGCCGACACGGGCAACCAGATGCTGCTGCTGTACGGACTGCGGCGGGCGAAACTGCCGGCCGATAGAGAATTTCCCTTTGGACACGGCAAGGAGGTTTACTTCTGGAGTTTTGTGGTTGCCATCGTGCTGTTTGCCGGCGGTGCCGGGTTTTCCCTGTACAAGGGGATTGATCACCTCCTTTTGCCGGTACCGGTCAAGGACTCTTACGTCAACTATGGCGTGATCGGTCTGGCGCTGGTTTTCGAAGGGGCCAGCTGGTTTATCGCCCGGAAGGAATTTGCCCGGTCCAAAGGAGCGTGGGGCTATCTCCAGGCCGTTCGTCGGGGAAAAGATCCATCGATCTTCATCGTCCTGCTGGAGGATTCCGCGGCCATCATCGGCCTGATCGTTGCCTTTGTGGGAATCCTTTGCAGCCAGTTGGCCGGTAATCCGGTCTATGACGCCGCCGGAGCCGTCCTCATCGGCCTGCTGCTGGCGGGGACCGCCCTATTGCTCGCCGGCGAGACCAAAAGCCTGTTGATCGGCGAGAGCGCCAACAAAGAGGTGGTCCAGGGGATTCGGGACCTTGCCGGTTCACGCAAAGAAATCAAACAGGTCAATGAAGTCCTGACCATGCACATGGGGCCAGATTTTATTCTGGTGAATATCAGCGTCGATTTTGTGGACCCGATTCAGGCGACGGAGGTGGAGCTGACCGTGGCCGCCTTGGACCAGACGATCAAACGAGCCTTCCCACAGGTTCAACGCATCTTTATCGAAGTGGAGACGTGGCAGGCAAAGGATGAGGCCAGGGATGCGGCGTTGAGTCGTTCCTCCCGGGTGTGAGCCCACCCACCTCAACCCTTCACCTCATCCGTCCAGACCTTGAAGCTTTTCAGTATGTTGGGTCCGAACGCGTTGCTGATGGGGACATCGGCGGCATCCCGTCCCCGGGCGATCAGTACCCGGCCGATCCGCGGTACGTTGTTGCGAGGATCAAAGACATACCAGTGCCCGCCAAGATAGGCCTCAAACCAGGCGGCGAAATCCATCGGTTCGTAGGTCGGCGGCCTGCCGATGTCGCTCAGGTAACCGGTGCAATAGCGCGCCGGGATGTTCATGCAACGGCAGAACGCGATGGCGAGATGGGTATAGTCACGGCAGACACCAGACCCTTCGTTGTAGGTTTCCCAGGCCGTCTTGGTGGCGCGGGCGTGTTCATAGCCGAAGGCGATATGTTGATGGACGAAATTGCAGATCGCTTGAACCCGTCCCCAGCCGGTGGGTGACCGTTGGAACAGTCGCCAGGCCACCTCGGAGAGCAGATCGGTTTCGCAATACCGGCTGCCCAGAAGGAAGACCAGGGTCTCCTCGGGAAGGTCCTGCACCGGAATCTGCTGGGCAGAGGCGACAACCACATCCCTCTCCCCCTTATCGTTCACGATCGCCTCGGCAGACAGTTTGATCTCGCCCTTGGGTGCGACGATCCGGCTGCACCAGTTGCCGAAGGCATCGCGATAGGCAATTACGGGGATCGGCTGGCTGGTGATGAGATGGTCGGGGACAACGACATCGGAAGCGCGGGAATAATGGATGTGCAGCGTCAGGATCATCGGGGTCGGCTGGGGACAGTCGTAGATGAGTTCGTAACCGACCCGGATTTGCATCACTGGCCTCCTTGGTAGTGCCCTGCATGGCGTGAGAGAATAGACCTAAAGTCCATAGTTTAGACTAGTTTTCCATCCGGAAACGGTTCTTTTCCGCCGTGGCTGCGTCAATCTGCAGTCTTGCTTGTGCGGCGTACCGATGTACTCCTCCGCGCAAGCCCTTGATTTCCTTACCACGAGGAAAAACTCCTCGTTTCCAAATCGGAAACTGCGCTGTGTCCCTCTGGAGTTTCCGGATGGACTCTAGACTAGTGTGTTGAAAAAATAAATCCTCGCAACCCCGGAGCCAGCAGCTTGCGTGTACCGAGCCAACCGCTCAATTCCCCTGCTTTATTGGCTGCCTCTCCGCCAGCAACAGAGTCTGACCATTCCATCCCGGAGTCGTTGGCACCTTTTGCAGAGTGCGCTTCACCGACCGAACGATCGCCTCGGGAGGGAGGGCCGTGAGCAACTTCTGCAGCGCCGGGGAATAATTTCCGGTGCCTCGCGGCAGGGTCAACAGGCTTCCCATGGAATAGGCAAATTCACTGTCCACCGACCCGACCCAAAGAGGCTGATTTCGGTCCGACAATCTGAACTCCGTCGGCCAGAGACGCAGGACCAACCGCTGTTCACCCTGATTCAATGACAGCCGCAGGCGCTCCTGCCGCCCATTTTCCAGGAGCGGCACCAAAGGAAGCTGTCGAATCGTGGCGTGAGGGGCCAGAATGTTCAGCAATTGCCTCAAGTTGAGACCCGCGGTGATTGTCCAACCTTGTTTGATGAGCAAGGCAGACAAATACTCCGGATCGCCCCCCCATTGGAGGTTGAGAGGCCCTTCAACCTCCCCACCCAGGTCTATTCGTCTACCCGGCAACTCTTGCCAGGCCTGTTCCCGCCAGTTTTCGTCCCGCAACTCCCGTATCGGGTTCTGGATCTGGTAGCGGGCAAGATCACGCGCATGCTGGGACTGGATGTTCCAGGTGCCGGTCAGCACCATGGCAAGGAGCACTGCGTCGAGAAGAAGTCCTTTAGGCGGTGGGCTCCCCGGACGCCGCAGATAAAAAATCCCCAGGAGTGTCACCCAGGCCCACCCCAGGGACAACCCGCCAAGGACATCGGAGAGCCAGTGTGCCCCCAGGTAGAGTCGCGAGAAGGCGATCAGCAGTGATATGCCGATGGCGAAACCGAACGGAAACCATCGGCAGCCTGGACTGAAGCCCCGCACTAGAATAATGGCCAGGAATCCGTAAAGCACCACACTCATGGTGGCATGTCCACTGGGAAATCCCCAGGAAGAGATGCCCTGATAAATCTCAATGGGCCGCGGACGATGGAGGAGCCACTTGAAGAGTTGCACCAGCCCTGTGCCACCGCCGGCAGCGAGCAGCCAGAAACCGGCAGTCCTGAACTGACGACGGAACAGGAGGACCAGAAGCACGGTGGCGGCGATACCAACATTGACCAGCCAACCGCCCAACTCGGTCACGGCGACCAGCAGCTGGTCTCCCCAGGAGGTGCGAAGGGCGCGCAAAAGCCGGTAGACAGCCTGATCCGCCTGCACTAAAGGATCACCCGGCAAAAGATTCTCCAGAACGCCGGAAAAGGCCCAGGCGGCCAAAAACAGGGTCAGGCTAAGCAGAGGAAACAGCAGTCGTTCTTTTTCAGGCCCGAGTTTTCCCAGCAGGGTGTAGGCCTTGCGACAAAGCCAGAAGGTGAACCAGAGCAGCAGACCCAGCAGCAGAAACAGCAGGCTCAGCCGGGAGCTGATTGCGCCAATCAGGGTCAACGAACCAGCGAGCACCATTCCGGGGAGAATGTAAACAACAGCCCAACCGACGGCCGAGAGGACATTGATCCAAAAGAAGCGCAACGGCGGCATATCCAGCATCCCGGCAATAGCCGGGATAACCGGACGGACGGGCCCGACAAAGCGACCGAGGAGGACACTCTTGCCGCCGTGCCGCTGAAAAAATGCTTCTCCGCGAGCCAATATCCTGGGGTAGCTGCGAAACGGCCAGCGCTGCTTCAGTTCCAGATGGTAGTGCCGCCCCAACCAGTAGCTGATGCCATCTCCGGCTACGGCTCCGATCATGGCGGTCAGCAGGGTGACGGGAACCGAAATCGCGCCGACCCCGGCCAGTGCCCCGACCCCGATCATGATGACTGTGCCAGGGACCAACTGTCCAACCAGCGCCAGAGATTCGCAGAACGAAACCAGCCATATGAGCAAGTATGCTGCCTCCGGATGCAAGCTCACCCACTGCAGGGTGGCATTCCAGAGGTCTGTCCATACCATAGGCCCTCATTGCGCGTAATCGTCTCTTACTCGCGAAACCTCATGGAGATAAGACCCCGCTGCACTTTTCCTTCAGGCACACTTGATGGCGTCGAAAAAGTCCGTCCTACTGCGTTACGACGTTTTTTCAGGACCTCGACATACCTGATGTATGCCTTCGCCCCTGAAAAACCACCAGGCCTTGTAGGACCAAATTTTTTCTTAGCCATCCTCCGAGTTTTTGCGAAGGCATCACACTTGTTACCTACAACCCCTTCTGGGCCGATTTATTCCGATACATCCTCTGGTCACTCAGTTCCAAAACCTCCGCCAGTTGCTCTCTATTTTTGGCGGTTGCAATGCCGAAGGCGATGCTCAGCTGGCCATTTTTGATTTCCGGGCAACCCCTAATTCTCTCCACTGCATCCTCCGCAACCTCTTTACTCGTTCCCGGCAGGAGAATGGCAAACTCGTCTCCCCCGATTCGGGCCACGATGTCTTCGGCCCGGAAGGCACCCAGAATAATCCGGCCTGCCAGCTGGATCAGCTTGTCCCCCGCTTCATGCCCCAGGGCATCATTGACCTTTTTCAGACCGTTGACATCCGCCATCACGACGCTGATGGGAAACATTCGTCCATGGGCAAACCGTTCCAGTTCTCCATCGAAAAATGCCCAGTTATAGAGGCCGGTCAATTTGTCGTGGGTACTGTCGTGCCGAAGCAAATCTTCGACTTCCCTGCGGCGGGTAAAATCATGCTCGCCGCCGATGACCCCAATGATCCCGCCGGCGTCATTGAATATAGGCATTTGGGTTTTTTCCAGGTGCTGGCTCTTCCCTTGCGGATCAACAAGGGTCTCTTCGCAGTAGTTGCACCGGCCGGTCGCCAGGGCGGCTCTGAAAGCCCGCTGGTATTTCTCGGCGCGCTCGGCCGGATAGATATCAAAGTCGGTTTTTCCGATGAGGTCCTTGGGTGCCATGCCCAGTGTCTTGCAAAAGGGCGCATTGACCGCGACATACCTCCCTTCCCGGTCCTTCAGCCAGGCCGCATTGGAACTATGATCAAGAATCGCCTGCTGCTGCCAGATGACTTCCCTGATGCGCTCTTCGGCCAGCTTGCCCGCCGTGTCATCAACGATTGCGGTCAGGATACATCCTTTTTCGCGTTCGAGCGTCGCCACCGTGATACTCTGCAGTTGGCCATGGATCACCGTGCCGGCCTTGCCCTTGAGGGTGACTTCACATCGCTGTATCCCAGGTTCTTCGAAGACACTTTCGAGGTGCCGGGAAAAAACCTCGCTTCCTGCCGCATCGGCAATAAAACCGCTAAAAGGTTTAGCGATCAGCCGCCGCCGCTCTTTGCCCAGCAGTTGGGCGCCGGCGAGATTGACTTCCCGGATCAGTCCCTGAAAATCCAGGGTGAAATCGCCGATGGGTGCAAAATCGTAGAGTTCTGCATACTTGTTTCTCGATAGCTGGAGTTCTTCCTGAATTCGGCGCAGTTCTTCGTTCTGCATCTCCAGTTCGACCTGGTGGATATCAAGTTCCTGGACAAGCCGCCGCATCTCACCCTCGACCCGTGGTGGCTGCAACTCAGCTATTTTCGCCTCCCCCGGTTCTTCCAACTGGCGGCGCAATTCGGTTATTTCCCGAATTAATTGGGCTTTTGTTTTTTCCTTATCGTTCATGGTAAACCCGATGGTGTCTCAAATGGGTCCGGTCCCCGCGAAGAGCACAAACATAAGACCTAAAATGTAAGAAATTGACGCGTTGATTACAGAATCCGATAATTGCGGGCGGAGGATTCTGTAATCAACGCGTCAATTTCTTACACATAAAGTTTCCCATGGCTCTCAACTTTAACAGCCCGTTGCCATGTTGCTGCGAGGCCGGCTTGCCATGGCGAGCTGCGTTTAATAGCTCAATATTTTTTAGTCCTTGCTCTCATTTATGGTAGTCAGGTTTCCTCTTCTTTTTCCCAAAAAAGCATCATCTGCGTGGTAGTAGAGCTATGCTCATTTATGAGTCGCTGGGTGCTAACCAACCGCCAGCCGAGCCTGGCCATGCCATCGAGGTGCTCCTGTAAATCAAGTGCCAGGAGATCGTTTGCGGGATAGTGCTTGGTTGTAAATGTATAGGATTTCCCCATGGCAATTCTCCTTTCGAAGCTTTCCCTGCTTTTCAATTGTACGAGCTTTTTGCCCGTATACTTCACAATTGCCCCCCCCTCTGGTGCTATTTGCGCCTGGCCGAAGAATTAATGGCGACTGCAATTGAAGCGTAGGCTTCCCAGAAAATTGCCAGTTCAAAACTGGAGGTAAAGCAGAAAACCGCTATTCAGCTCAATGCCGAAAACAGCGGTTCGTCGTGATTTTTCAGGTGCCCGCTGACCGGTTCCATTCCCCATGGAATACAATCAAGTAAGCCCAAGACAATCTACCCTCGTTTCCAACACGGAAACTGCACCATGTAAGAACACCCCGCTTGGAGCGCCAAGCGGGGTGTTCATGTTCTGAAAGTAGTAACATTCAAGAATGTAGCGGGGAAAACAGTGGTTACCGAATCTCCTGACTGATAGTAAAATTCCCCAAGTAACTACATCCCAGTATCTACCTTCCAGCACCCCTGTTCCCGGAGCGGCGTTGATTGTTAAAGCCGCCTGGAAACGTTAAAGTTCTGAGACCTTCCCGAAAACTTACTACTTGGAAGCCAGGGCGTCCCGCAGCATTTGCTCTCCGGCATAACCGAAGGAGGTCCGCAGCACCCGGCCGTTGAATTTTTCCAACTTCTGAAGGGCCGAGGAAGGAGTGGCCTCACGGTCGAGAATAAACAGGATGGAGGTGCCCGGCTGGGCCTTGGCCCCCAATTCCTTGATGAAAGAGTCTTCGATGCCGGCATGCTGCAGGGAGCCGGCCGCGGCGCCGACCGCGCCGCCAACGATGACCCCCGCCAGGGGATTCAGCAGCAGGATGCCGAGCAAGAGCCCCCAGAAGGTGCCGTGAGCACCCATGGCGGCGGTCAGGGGGTGAGAATGCCGGATCAGCAGCTGGCCATCGGCCTTCCTGATGACCACGGCGGCATCTTCCTGATTGAGCTGGTACCCCTGCTGACGCCGGGTCAGGTCGAGAAGTACCTCCTCCGCCTTAAACTCGTCATCGAAAGCCACAACAATCAATTCGCTCATCGTTTTCCTCCTGCGAGAGTCGATGGGGCCGGTCCAGTCCAACCCTCAGTGGAAATGGCGGCCTTGGCCCTTCCTCGAACAAAAACCCCGGCTTGGCCCTGAGACGCCTCCCTCAGCCCTTCCGGGACAGGGAAGATGCTTAAATCTTAATTCAACTTATTTCATCTTCAAGCGAAATAGTTCTCTTTCTCACCGCCCACGATGCGGCGGGATCCGCCTCTTTGCCGCGCGCTTCCCCGGCTTGGCCAACCCGCGAAGAGGCATGTCCTATTCTGCTTCCGGATCCCACTGCCAGCATAAGGCTGAGACATTTCTTTTTCGGGGGGAGTTGACGGCGAACAGAAGTTCGCTACCATGCATAGCGCTGGCTGATATTTTCTTCGCCCATTTAGCGATTTACCTTGAAAGGAGCACGGCCGTGAACATGACCGAAGTTCGGGAGCGGAGCCGGAGAATGGGGATTGTCGGAGCCGTAAAACTTCGCAAAGGGGATGCGATTCGCGCCATCCAGAAACAGGAGGGAAACCAGGCATGCTTCGGAGCGAGCTGGCGCTTCGACTGCCGGCAGCTCGACTGTTGCTGGCGCCAGGACTGCCTGACCAAAAATCCCGGCTGAACCATCCCCTTAAAAACCATCCCACCTCGGATTCAGGCACAATGACGAGCCGAGGTGGGCGTTGGAATGAGCGTTGGAATGGCCGCTGGCGTTCTTCAGCTCCCTGCCGGCTTCCCCGGTCTGCCTTCGGCTGATTCCGTGGCAGCCCCCTTATCCGGTCTTGGTACTGATTGCCGATAGCAAAAGCGTGCGCCCTGGTGCGTTCTCCCGATTTTGCAGCGTGGCCGTGCCGCCCAGCCGGTCGGCGACACTGCGAATAATGGCCAGGCCCAGGCCGCTGCCACCCCCCTCATTCCCTGGCACCCGATAGAACGGCTCGAACAGGCGCTCCTCTTCACCGGCAGGAATACCCGTGCCGGTATCCTCCACCAGGAAGACCACCTCGCCGTCATCCTCGTAAAGACTGACATCAACGGTTCCGCCTGCCAGCGTGTAGCGCAAGGCATTGTCGATGGCATTGCGCGCCAGGACCGTCAGGTCCTCAAAGGGTGCGAACATGGAAACCGGGTCCAGGCGTTTGCATCCCAGGTCAATCCGCCTGGCGGCCGCAAGGGGCATGGAATCCTCAATGACCTGCCGGATCAGCTGGTCAAAAACGACCTCGACCGCCGGAGCCGCGCCGGATTGGCGGCGGGCCAGGCTCAAGAGCTGGTCCAACAGGTTTCGAGTCCGCTCCAGGCCGGCCTTGAGCTGCGCCACGCGGGCCATGCCGTCGGGAGAAAAGAGCCCGTGCTCCAGGTTTTCTGCCTGCACGCTCAGGCCCGTCAGGGGCGAGCGCTTCGTGGGCGGCATCGGCGATGAAGCGGCGCTGCTGATCCAGGGCGGCGGCAAGCCGCTGCATCAGGCCATTGATCGAGTTGACGAAGGGGAGGATTTCGGCGGGCACCCGGCTGGCCGCGATCGCCGCCAGGTTGGTGTCGTCCCGTTGGTCCAACTGCTGCGAGAGCTGCGTCACCGGCCGCAGCCCGCGCCGGATGATCCAGGCCGCCAGCAGCGAGAGGGCCGGGACCAGCAGCAGGATCGGGACGAGGGTGCGCAGGCCGCTGTCGCGGGCGACCTCGTTGCGCACCGCCGTCATCTGCCCGGCGGCAAGCCGGGTGCCCGACGGCAGGGTCTGGACAAAGAGCCGCCAGGCGGTGCCGTCGCTTTTCAGGGTCTGGAATCCTTCCGGCAAGCTACGCGGCAAGGCGGGCAGGTCCGGGTGGTCGCCAGCCGTTCCCAGCAGGCCGACCACGATGCGTCCTTCCGGGTCGTAGTCCTTGGCCGTCCCGGCCGGGATCACCCATTCCCCCGGCGTTTTCCCGGAGCGTTCCACCAGCAGGGTCACCTGGCGCAGTTGCTCGTCCTGCAGCTCCTGGGCCTCGCGAAAGGCCAGGTAGAAAGAACAGATCCCGGCCGCCAGGCCGCTGAGGATCGTGACCCCCGCAATCCAGAGCGACAGCCGGCGCCGCAGCGAATGGTTCATTGGGTACGATCCACCATCCATCCCATCCCCCGCACGTTGCGGATTACCTCGCTGCCGAGCTTCCTGCGGACCGCGTGGATCAAAAAATCGACGGCGTTGCTCTCGACCTCTTCGTTCCAGCCGTAAATCCGGGTCTCCAGCTCCTCGCGGGAGAGGATGGCCCCGGGCCGTAGCAGCAGGGCCTGCAGCAGCGCGAATTCACGGGCGGTGAGACGGCAGCGGCGCGCGCCGCAGACGGCCTCCTTGGTGGCCGGATCGAGAGTCAAACAACCATTGCTCAACAGCGGGGCGGGATTGCCGGCCTGCCGCCGGATCACTGCCCGCATCCGCGCCAGCAGTTCCCCCACGGCAAAGGGCTTGACCAGGTAATCGTCGGCCCCCAGATCCAGTCCGCGAATCCGGTCCTCCAGGGCATCACGGGCGGTGACGATCAGGACCGCGGTGCGGTTGCCGACTCGGCGCATCTGCTCCAGCACCTGCAGGCCGTCCCGTTTGGGGAGCCCCAGGTCAAGGATCGCCAGCTGGTACTCGCCGGCCGCGATCGCATCCGCGGCGCTGACGCCGTCGCGGACCCAGTGCACGGCATAGGCGGCATCTTTTAGCGCCTGCAACACGGCTTCGGCGATCATCCGGTCGTCTTCGACCAATAAAATCCGCATCGTGCTTCCCTGCTGAACAGCAGGCCTGAGCAACCGGCAAGCCCTGCCTGCCCGGCCGCGCCGTCAATGACTTTTCTCGGCCGCCCGCTGCGGAAAACTGTACAGGCTTATCAGGATAAAGCCAAGCAGCACCGCCGAGGCCGAGTAGCGGCTGAGGTCCAGACCGCCGGCGCTGAGCGGCTTGTCGAGCAGGTCGCCGACCACCGCGCCGAGGGGCCGGGTGAGGATGAACGCCAGCCCAGAACAGCGGTGGTTTTGAGATATCCGGGTCCAGTAATGGGCGGCCAGAGATCAGCGGCGAGCAGAGGCTGCCGAAGACCACGGCGCTTTTCGTGTAGCCGAAACCGGCCGTGTCCGCCGTCCAGTCCCCGAGGGCGGTGCCCAGTGTCTGGGAAAACATGATCGTCACCCAGTAAAAGACCTCGGCCTTTTTGGTGTGCACCGGTCGCCACGGACACCGAGCCCAGGCTGCGATACCAGACGTACAGGGACCCGGCCAGCAGCACCAGCAGCATCAGCGAGAACCGCCGGCATAGCCGATGCCCAGCGAGCGGTCGGCAAAATCAGCCAGGGTCGTCCCGACCGTCGTCGTGGCAATGATCGTCGTCCAGTACAGCAGGGGGTGATAGCGCCGCGCCGAGACCTGGGCGGTGACGGCGGCAGCGAACAGGATCGGCGAAGATCGCAGTGCCGACGAGATATCCCAAGATTCATCGACATGGAGACGGCATCGCCGCCGGTCTCGCCCAGGGTCGTGGCAGCGATCTTGATGATCCAGAAAACGAGCGTCACCTCCGGAACCTTACTGAATCTCTCTTCCAGGGTATTTTCCATCCAAGGCTTCTCCTTGTTGCCTGTCGAGGCGGTTGCATTTCCAGTTTACCTGAACCACCAGAGCGTTCGGCGCTCCCATGGCTGACCCAGGCCGGCAGCCGTAGCTTTCCGGCGGTTCCGGCCTGCTGCATGGACTGGACCCTAGCAGAGGAATCTTAGCTAAGAATTAGGAAGGATTTTCGACAGGATCGAGAGCGGCCGGCGGGCGTGGACCAAGGAGGGGGAAAGGGAGGAACATGAAAGCGACGAAGGCCGCCCCGAGAGGCGGCCTTCGTCGCTTCGCAACGACACGGCCGAGCTCAGGGCAGCAGCACCGTCGAGCCGGTGGTCTTGCGCGCCTCCAGGTCGCGATGGGCCTGGGCGACCTCGCGCAGCGGGTAGGTCTGGTTGACCTCGATCTTCACCGCGCCGCTCTCCACCACGCGAAGAGCTCGCTGGCGCTGGCCAGCAGGTCCTCGCGCCGGGCGGTGTAGACCATCAGGGAGGGCCGGGTCAGAAAGAGCGAGCCCTTGGCGGCGAGCAGCGCCGGATCGAAGGGGCCGACCGGCCCCGGAAGCCTGGCCGAAGAGGACCAGCATCCCCATCGGCCGCAGGCAGTCGAGGGATTTCAGAAAGGTGTCGCGGCCGACCGAGTCGTAGACCACCGCCACCCCCTCGCCGCCGGTGATCTCGCGGGTGCGGGCGACGAAATCCTCCTCGCGGTAGAGGATCGGGTGATGGCAGCCGTGGGCCCTGGCCAGCTCGGCCTTGTCGCTGCTGCCGACGGTGCCGATCACCGTCGCGCCCAGGTAGCGGGCCCACTGGCAGGCGATCAGCCCGACGCCGCCGGCGGCGGCGTGGATCAGCACCGGGTCGCCCGGGCCGACGCGGATAGGTGCGCCGCAGCAGGTACTGGGCGGTCATCCCCTGCAGCATCATCGCCGCCGCGCGCTGCTCGTCGAGCCAGTCGGGGAGCTTGACCAGGCGGTGGGCGGGGATCAGCCGCTCCTCGGCATAGGCGCCGGGGGGCCCGCCGGCGTAGGCGACCCGGTCCCCCGGATGGACCTCGTTCACCCCTTCGCCGACCGCCACCACCACTCCCGCGCCCTCCATCCCCGGGGTAGCGGGAAGCGGGCCGAGGGGATAGAGGCCGGTGCGATGGTAGACGTCGATGAAATTCAGGCCGACGGCGGTGTGGCGCAGGTGGACTTCCCCCCGCCCGGGGGCGGGGATCTCCACTTCTTCCCAGCGCAGCACCTCGGGGCCGCCGGTTTCATGCATGCGGATCGCGTAAGGCATGTTCTCTCCTTTCCGCAGCGCCGGCTTGGCCGGCGGCAAAGAGTCTGACGAACCAGAACCAATTATAGTTCCTCCCGCACGACTTCAAGCCGGTGCTGGAAAAAGAATTTTACATTGCGGGACGGCCACGGCTAAGATGGCGGGAACGGGATCTCCCCGAAGCCCTGCCCCCGCCCGACGGACCGCCCGATGAAACTGGTCTTCGACCTGCTGCAGCAGATGTCCGTATTCCTGGTGATCGCCTACCTGTTCACCAAGTCGCCGATGTTCCGCTCGCTGACCGGACGAGACGGCTGCGGCTGCGAGCAAAAGCTGGTGCTCTACGTCATCTTCTCGATCTTTTCCATCCTCGGCACCTATTTCGGCCTGCCGATCCAGGACGCCATCGCCAACACCCGGGCGATCGGGGCGGTGCTGGCCGGGCTCATCGGCGGCCCGCTGCTCGGGCACCGCGGTCGGCTTCACCGGCGGCCTGCACCGCTTCACCCTGGGGGGCTTCACCGCCTTTTCCTGCGGCGTCTCCACCACCGTCGAGGGGCTTGCTCGGCGGCCTGGCGCATCTCTACCTGGTGCGCCGGGGCAAACCGGAACAGGTCTTCAGTCCCCTGCGTCGCCGGCGCCGTCACCTTCTGCGCCGAAACCCTGCAGATGGTCATCATCCTGCTGCTGGCGCATCCCTTTCGCCAGCCGCCCTGGATCTGGTACGGTGATCGCCGTGCCGATGACCCTGGCCAATTCGGTCGGCGCCGCCCTGTTCATCAGCATCATCCGCGATCAGCGCAGCATGTACGACAAGTTCGGCACCATCTTCTCCGGCGGGCGCTGAAGATAGCCGAACAGACCCTCGGCATCCTGGAGCAGGGGTTCAACCGGACCACCGCCGAGGCGATCGCCAGGATCATCCACAAGGAGACCGGGGTCGGCGCGGTCGGCATCACCGATCGGGAGAAGATCCTCGCCTTCGTCGGCGCCGGCGCCGACCACCACACGCCCGGCGACGCCGATCTCCGCCGACTTCACCCGGCGGACCATCCGGGAGAACCGGGTGGTGTTCGCCGACGGCGTGCAGCGAGCACTTCAACTGTCCCTTCTCCCCCGGCTGTCCGCTCGATTCGGCCATCTGGGTGCCGCTGCATGTCGATAACGAGGTGATCGGCACCATCATGCTGTTCGAGCCGCGCAACAAACTTTTTCTCAATCTCAACAAGACCCTCGGCGAGGGGATCGCCAGCCTCCTCTCCGACCAGCTGCTGCGCTCGCGCTACGAACAGCAGAAGAGACCTGCTGACCCAGTCGGAGCTGAAGCTGGTCCAGGCGCAGATCAACCCGCATTTCCTGTTCAACACCCTGAACACCATCATCGCCGTCATCCGTCAGGATGCCGACCGGGCGCGGGAACTGCTGCTGCACCTGTCCAACTTCTTCCGCAAGAACCTGAAGCGCTCCGGCGAGCTGGCGACCCTGGCCGAGGAACTGGACCATGTCAATTCCTACCTGATGATCGAAAAGGCCCGTTTCGGGGACCGGCTGCAGGTCGAAACCCGGATCGACCCGGCGCTGCTCCCGCTGAAAATGCCGACCTTCACCCTGCAGCCGATCGTCGAAAACGCCATCAAGCACGGCATCTCCGAGCATGCTCGGAACAGGGGGTCATCCAACTGCGCGGCGCACAGCGGCGACGGCGAAACGGTGATCGTCCGTCGAGGATAACGCCGGCCGCTATCGGCGCCTCGGGGACAGCGGCGGGCTGGGGATGCAACTGGTGGACAAGCGGATCAAGAACCTCTGCGGCGAGCGTTACGGCCTCAGTGTCGACTGCGAAGAGGGGGAGTGGACGCGCATCTCCATCAACCTGCCGAGCCAGGGGTGTGGCCGATGATCCGGGTGATGATCGTCGACGATGAACAGTTCGCCCGCGAGGAACTGGCGGCGCTGCTCGAGGAAATCGGCGGCTGCGAAATCGTCGGCAGCTGCGCCAATGCCATCGAAGGCGATCAAGGCTGCTCAACCGCGACCGACCCGACGTGCTCTTTCTCGACATCCAGATGCCGCTGATCGACGGCTTCGAGCTGCTCGGCATGATCGAACCGTCGAGATGATGCCGCACGTGGTCTTCGTCACCGCGTACGACGAGTATGCCCTGAAGGCTTTCGAGGAGAAGACCCTCGACTACCTGCTCAAACCGGTGGAGAAGGCGCGCCTGGAAAAGACCTTCGCCAAACTGCAGGGCGGATTCAGCAGCACCAGGCGCCGGAATCGGCTTACCAAATTCCGCCGCTTGCGGCACATCCCCTGCCACAGCGGCAACCGGATCAGCCTGATCCCCCCCGCGGAGGTGGAGGCGGTCCGCTCCGACCTGAGCGGGGTCCACCTGCTCCTGCGCCGGGGGGAATGCTTCACCGAACTGACCCTGAAGGTGCTCGCCGAGCGCACCCCCCTGCTGCGCTGCCACCGCCAGTACCTGGTCAACCCCGACCGGATCGAGACGATCCAGCTGCTCGACCAGGGACTGGCCGAAATCCGCACCAAGGCGGCCATACCTCCTGCCGGTCAGCCGCCGCTACCTGAAGAGCCTCAAGACCCTCCTCGATTTCTGACCCCCGCCGGTCAGCCTCCCCATGGCCGCCGCTTGGCCGCTCTATGGCGCCGCTGACCGGATCGATGCTGGCAATCCGGCAAAACGTCGATCTATCGTGATCGCCAACGGAATCCAACACCAGGGAGGTAAGTCATGATCAGTCTTTTTTCTCAGCGTCGCCCTTCTGATTACCGGGTACTTCACCTACGGCTTCGTCGTCGATCGCATCTTCGGCATCGACCCGAACCGCCTCACCCCGGCGCGGACCATGGCCGATGGCGTCGACTACGTCGAAATGTCGCCGCGCAAGCTGTTCCTGGTCCAGCTGCTCAACATCGCCGGATTGGGCCCGATCTTCGGTCCGATCCTCGGCGCGCTCTACGGCCCCTCGGCGCTGCTCTGGATCGTCATCGGCTCGATCTTCGGCGGCGCGGTCCATGACTATTTCTCCGGGATGCTGTCGCTGCGCCACGAAGGACGCAGCATCCCCGACGTGGTCGGCCAGCAACTGGGGAACGGCTTTAAGCAGTTCATGCGCCTCTTCTCCGTCGTCCTCCTGCTGCTGGTCGGGGTGGTTTTCGTGCTCGGTCCGGCCAAGCTGCTCGGCCAACTGTCAGCCGTCTGCCGGTTCCTGGCTGGGTGGCGATGATCTTCGGTCTATTATTTCCTCGCCACCATCCTCCCCATCGACAAGATCATCGGCCGCATCTACCCGCTCTTCGGCGCAGTGCTGATCTTCATGGCCGTCGGCCTGACCGCCGCGCTGATCTTCAAGGGCTACCATTTCTATCCCGAGATGACCCTGGCCAACCTCCACCCCAAAGGATCTGCCTCTCTGGCCGCTGATGTTCATCACCATCGCCTGCGGGGCGGTGAGCGGCTTCCACGCCACCCAGTCGCCGATGATGGCGCGCTGCATGGGGAACGAAAAATACGGCCGCCCGGTTTTCTACGGCGCCATGATCGGCGAGGGAATCATCGCCCTGATCTGGGCGACCCTCGGCATGTCCTTCTATACAACGGCTCGGCGGGCCCTGGGCACGGCGCTGGCCCATGGCGGTCCGTCCGCGGTGGTCAACGAGATCTCCACCACCCTGCTCGGCCCCTTCGGCGGCCTGCTGGCGATCATCGGCGTGGTTATCCTCCCGATCACCTCCGGTGACACCGCCTTTCGCAGCGCGCGACTGATCATCGCCGACTTCATCAAGATCCCGCAGAAGGTCCGATCGCCAAGCGCCTGTTGCTGGCGGTGCCGCTCTTTGCGATCGGTTTCTTCATCTCCCAGGGCGAACTTCGCCGTCATCTGGCGCTACTTCGGCTGGGCCAACCAGACCCTGGCGACCATCGTCCTCTGGGCCGGCGCCGCCTATCTGCTCCGGCAAGGCAAGCTGCACTGGATCGCCACCGTTCCGGCGACCTTCATGACCGCCGTGGCGGCCAGCTACCTGGCCTACGACAAGATCGGCTTCGGCCTGCCGCTGCCGGTCGCCACCGCCATCGGCGCAGGGGCCGCCTTCCTCGCCCTGGCGCTGTTCCTGGTCAAGTTTCGCCGCGGAGGAATCGAGGAGGTCGCCTCGGAGGGGGGCCTCGCCTGAGCAGACCGGCTTTGACCATCCCCGCACCTCGAACCATCCCGCATCTCTGGCGCCCCGCCTCTTCCGGCGGGGCGCTTTTTTCTTGGCGGCAGGGCGTAGAAACGGCTGCAAGGGGAGGATCCTTCCCCGGCGCGGAGGGGGATGAATCCAACAAAGATCAACTGGGGTTTGCCTGCTGCATTACCGCTCATCCCGATTATTTGCCGTTCACCCGCCCATTTCGACCGCTTACCCTTTTAGGGGGTTCCCTCCGCGATTTTCTCTCTGTAGCGTCAAAACCATGTTCTAAACGATCAGTCCGCCCCTCGGCGCCTGATCGATTCAGCCATTCACAGAGAGAAAGGGGAAAACAATGCGGAACATGACAGGGATGGGAAAACTTTTTGTCGGGCTGCTGGTGGCCGTCGGGCTGCTGATCGGCAGCGGCTTCTTCTGCAAGGCCGAGGCGGCACCGAAGTACCGCTGGCGCCTGGCACAGACCTGGGGGAGCGGCTTCCCGATCTTCGGGGATGCGGTCGAAAAGATGGCGGACATGGTCAAGGAGATGTCGAACGGCGAGATGGAAATCCGCATCGATTCCGCCAACAAGCACAAGTCCCCCTTCGGCATCCTTGACATGGTCAAGGAAGGGCAGTATGAAATGGGGCATTCGGCGTCCTACTACTGGAAAGGCAAGGACATCAGCACCATGCCTTTCACCACCATGCCCTTCGGCATGATCGCCCCGAGCAGTACGCCTGGTTCTACTACGGCGGCGGCATGGAGCTGATGGAAAAGATCTACGACAAGCACGGCGTCTACTCCTTCCCCGGCGGCAACACCGGCAACCAGATGGGCGGCTGGTTCCGCAAGGAGATCAAAACCCTGGACGACCTCAAGGGCTTGAAGATGCGCATCCCCGGCTTCGCCGGCGAGGTGGTCTCCAAGCTCGGCGTCGTCGTCACCAACATCGCCCCGGGCGAGCTCTACACCTCCCTCGACCGCGGCACCATCGATGCGCTGGAGTGGGTCGGCCCCTCCCTCGACCTGAAGATGGGCTTCCAGAAGATCGCCCCCTACTACTACACCGGCTGGCACGAGCCGGCCACCGAGCTGCAGTTTCTGGTCAACAAGGAGAAGTTCGATGCGCTGCCCAAGCACCTGCAGAAGATCCTGACGGTGGCCATGGAGTTCGCCGCCTACGACATGTACGCCCGCTCCTATCATGAAAGCGCCGTCGGCCTGGCCTCGATCGCCAAGGAATACCCGGAAGTCAAGATCCGCACCTTCCCGAAGCCGATCATCGCCGCGCATGAAGAAGGCCAACAACGAGCTGGTCGCCGAATACTCGGCCAAGGATCCCGAATTCAAGGACGATCATCGACTCGCAGAAAGCCTACATGAAGATGTCCCGGCGCTGGACGGAAATCTCCGACTACGCCTATCTCAAGGACAACCTGGAAGACTGATGTCTGACAACCGCCTCAGGCCCCGCGCGGGCCTGAGGCTTTCTGCCGTGGAAAGCCTGACAGATCATGCTGCTGACGATCGAAAAATGGATCAACCGGTTCTCCGACGTGGTCGGCGCCATCGCCACGGTGGCCATGTTCCTGATGCTGGTGAACGTCTTCTACGACGCCATCATGCGCTATTTTTTCAAGACCGGCTCCATCGCCCTGCAGGAGATGGAGTGGCATCTCTTTTCGGTCGTCTTCATGTTCGGCATCGCCTACGCCCTCAAGGAGGACGGCCATGTGCGCGTCGACATCCTCTACGATCGTTTGTCGCCGCGCACCAAGGCCATCATCAACATCGCCGGCACTCTGCTGCTGCTGATCCCGATCAGCGTCCTGATTATCGACGGCTCGATCTGGTTCGTTCACGAGGCCTACCAGTCCGGCGAAATCAGCGGCGACCCCGGCGGGCTGACCCACCGCTGGCTGATCAAGGCGGTGATCCCGATCTCCTTCGTCTTTCTGATCATCTCCTCGATCGGGTTCATGATCCGCAACATCAATATCATCCGCGGCATCGAGGCGCCCATGCCCCACTCGATCGAGGATGACGTCCTCTGACGCCGGCTACGCTGCCCTGCGCTTATTCATCCCAGCCTAAAAGGATCATCCTGCCATGATCGGCATTTTCATGTTTTTGACCGCCCTGCTGCTGCTCCTGCTCGGCTTTCCGGTCGCCTTCACCTTCGGCGGCACCGCGGTCTTCTTCGGCCTTTTCGCCGAAGGGCCCAAGATCTTCAATCTGATGCCGCACCGCATCTACGCGATCATGAACAACACCATCCTGATGGCGATTCCGCTGTTCATCTTCATGGGCATCATTTTGCAGAAATCGAAACTGGCCGAGCGCCTGCTCGAATCGATGGGTTCGCTGTTCGGCGAAATCCGCGGCGGCATCGCCATCTCGACGATTCTGGTCGGCGCCCTGCTGGCCGCCTCCACCGGCGTGGTCGGCGCCAGCGTCGTCGCCATGGGGGTCATCTCCCTGCCGGTCATGCTGAAATACAACTACGACAAGCGGCTCGCCACCGGAACCATCTGCGCCTCCGGCACCCTCGGCCAGATCATCCCGCCGTCGATCATCCTGATCATCCTCGGCGACGTCTTCCAGCAGCCGGTCGGCGATCTCTTCAAGGCGGCGTTCTGGCCGGGGCTGACCCTGGTGCTGGTGTATGTCGCCTACATTGTCATCATTACCATCCTGAATCCGAAACTGGCGCCGCCGGTCCGCCTGGAGGGGAAGCAGGGGAGCAAGCGGCAGCAGGTCGGCAAAGCCCTCAAGGCCATTATCCCGCCGCTGGTGCTGATCATACTGGTGCTCGGTTCGATCCTGATCGGCGTCGCCACGCCGACCGAATCAGCCGCTGTCGGCGGCATCGGCGCCGTGGTGCTGGCGGCCATCTACCGCCAACTGACGGCCAGGATGGTCTGGGACGCCGCCTCCGAAACGGTCAAGATCAGCGCCATGGTCTTCGCCATCCTGATCGGCGCCACCGCCTTTTCCATGGTCTTCACCTACACCGGCGCCGACTACATCGTCGAAGACTTCATGCTGGCCCTGCCGGGGGAAAAATGGGGCTTCCTGATCTTCTCCATGTCTGCGCATCATGGTGCTCGGCTTTTTCATCGACTTCGTCGAGATCGCCTACATCATCGTGCCGATCCTGGCGCCGATCGCCGACCGGCTCGGGATCGACCCGCTCTGGTACGCGATCCTGGTCGCCATGAACCTGCAGACCTCGTTTCTCACCCCGCCCTTCGGCTTCAGCCTCTTCTACCTCAAGGGGGTGGCCCCGCCGGAGATCCGCACCATGGATATCTACCGCGGGGTGGTCCCTTTCATCGCCCTGCAGGTGATCGTGCTGGCCATCCTGATCCTTTTTCCCCATCTGTTCGGTCTCAGCATGCACTGACCCTCCCGGGCGATCAAAAGTCCCCGTCTGCGGCGTTGCCCTGGGCCACGTCGCTGCGCCGTAGCTTTCGCTACGCCTCATTCCCCGGCCGGCGGACGCCTTGCATCTGGCGTGTTTGCTCGGCCCGACCTGGTTCGGTGTGGGTTGTAATTTGTCTCTTTTCCGCTAGGGTTGAAAAATCAACCATCATTCTGGAAGGGAGGAGCAACCATGGGATTTTTCGGCAAGATGTTCGGCGGCGGGCCCGATTATCCGGAACTGGCATCCAACACCGAGGCGGCGGCCCGGATCGAAGCGATCCGTGGCAACCTCGAAGAATTGGCCCGGGATGTCTCCGACCCCCTGGAGGTGGTCCCGAGCGAGGCGGGCGCCTATGTCTTCATCGGCAAGCCGCCGAAGCGCTTCGGCATTGCCTGGATCGAGGGGAACGAAATAAAAAGCTTCAAGTCTCTGATGGCGGAGCACGGCGTTTCCGGCGAGACGGTGGCCAAGGTCTCCGACGAGCTGCGCGAGATTTACCAGCGCCACCAGGATGAAAACCGTTTCCACGCCAAGGTGGCCGAGCGCGACGTGGTTGTCACCCCGTCGGAAGGTCTCGAACACGAGGTCCGGGACATCCTCTTGCGTCTGCACTGATTTTCCCTGCGTCGTGAATCGATTGGGACCGGGCCGCTGGCCCGGTTTTCTTTATCCCCGGGCGGATCAGGTGCGATCCCCTTCGCCAGCCCGTCCTCGCCCTGGGGATGGGGAGTGAGGACAACGCTTCGTCGCAACGACCAAGGGCCTGCCGCAATGGCAGGCCCTTGGTCGAAAAGGCGCAGGCGATCTTTCAACCGCCCCGCGATCGGCGGCGAACCTCGCCGGTCCGGTTCATTTCGGCCGGTATCAGGAGCGGAGCGGAACGGGCCGGGCGGCACCCGATCACCAACCGCTTGCCGCCGGCCGAGCTGCGCAGACGCTTCAGGCAATCGGCAAGGGCGACGAACAGACCACTGAGCAGCAGCAACAACCCCGCGCCGGTCAGCAGGTTGAAGACCACCAGGCCGACGAACAAGCCGGATTGAAAGCCTCCCGTCGGAGCAGCCAGTGCCGATCCGGAGAGGGCTGGGAACAACAGCAGGGTCAACAGGATGGTGCGTCGTTTCATGACATGTCTCCTTGACGGGCCATTAGCGCGGCCTTTTGGCTCGGGGTTCTCGCGTCGGTCAGGAGTTTCTACCGCTCCTCGCGGGGCAATTTCCTTGACCTGGCTCAAGGACGGCCGTCAAAAACGCGCCGGGTCGTACCAGGACCGCTGCCCGATGGGCAGACGCAAAAGCAAGCCATCCAACAGCAGCACCACGATCTCGACGAAGCCCCTTGACAACCCGCCGCCCGGAAGAATAATATTCTCAGATATGCCTTGGGAAAAGAATGATTGACGATATTGACCTTCAAATTCTGCGGATCCTTCAGGAAAAGGCCCGCATCCCCAACGCCGAAGTCGCCCGCCAGGTCGGCATGGCGCCCTCCGCTGTCCTGGAGCGCATCCGCAAGCTCGAGGAGCGGGATATCATCGAGGGATACGAGGTGCGCCTCAATCCCGAGCCTTTCGGCCAAGGGCTGACCGCCTTCGTCAACGTCACCGCGACCCGCGCCGGCAACGGCAAGCTGGCCCTGGAGCTGGCGGCTATCACCGGCGTGCAGGAAGTCCACCAGATCGCCGGTGACGACGGCTACCTGGTCAAACTGCGCGTCTCCGGCACCGCCGCCCTGGGGCGCATCCTGCGCGACGAACTGGCGGCCATCGAGGGGGTGCGCAGCACCCGCACCCAGATCGTCCTCAACACCGTCAAGGAGACCCGGCGCATCGACCTGACCGGCGGCGCCTGAAGATTTATCGATTTTCCCCCCTTACCCGTTACCGACTGCCAGGAGATTCTCCATGCCCATGTCCCAGAGCTTCAAGGACCGCCTCTTTCCGGTGGTCGACAAGATCGCCGCCCACTACGGCACGCCGTTCCATATCTACGACGAGGCCGGCATCCGCGAGACCGGCGCGAAACTCAAGCAGGCCTTTGCCGGCATCGTCGGCTTCCAGGAGTTCTACGCCGTCAAGGCCCTGCCCAACAAGCAGATCCTCAAGCTGATGTTGGAGATGGGCTTCGGCTTCGACTGCTCCTCGATTCCGGAACTGATCCTCGCCCGCGAGCTCGGCGCGCGGGGCGAGCAGATCATGTTCACCTCCAACAACACCAGCGCCGAGGAGTTCGCCTTTGCCGCCGGGGACGGCGGCTGCATCCTCAACCTCGACGATATCAGCCTCATCGACAAGGTGCCGGCCCCCTTCCCGGAGCTGATCTGCTTCCGCTACAACCCGGGGCCGCGGCGCACCGGCAACATCATCATCGGCAACCCGGTGGAAGCCAAGTACGGCGTTACCCACGAGCAGGTGGTCGAGGCCTACCGCCGTGCGCGGGAGCGCGGCGCGAAGCGCTTCGGCCTGCACACCATGGTCGCCTCCAACGAGCGCGACTATACCTACATGGTGGAGACGGCGCGAATGGTCCTGACCGATCGCCGAGGAGGTCGAGGCGGCCCTCGGCATCCGCTTCGAATTCGTCAACATCGGCGGCGGCTTCGGCATCCCCTACAAACCCGAGGACAACGCCCTCGACGTGCCGACCATGGCCGGCCGAGATCACCGCGATGTTCAACGCCTTTGCCAACAAGCACGGCTACGTGCCGAAGATGTACATGGAGAGCGGCCGCTACATGACCGGTCCCCACGGCTGCCCTGGTGACCACCGCCATCAACCACAAGGACATCTACCGCGACTACGTCGGCGTCGACGCCTGCATGTCGGCGCTGATGCGCCCGGCCCTCTACGGCTCCTACCACCACATCGACGTCGTCGGCAAGGAACAGGCGCCGAAGACCGAGACCTACGACGTGGTCGGCTCGCTGTGCGAGAACAACGACAAGTTCGCCGTGCAGCGGCGAGCTGCCCAGAATCGACGAGGGGGATCTGCTGGTGATCCACGACACCGGCGCCCACGGCCACGCCATGGGCTTCCAGTACAACGGCCGGCTGCGGCCCAAGGAACTGCTGCTGCACGCCGACGGCAGCGTCGAGCTGATCCGCCGGGCGGAAACTGTGGAGGACTATTTCGCCACTTACAACTTCCAGCCCGACGTCTTCAAGCCCTGATCTGCGGGCAGAAGTATGGCACGGGACGCACAAAGGCCGCCGGGAAGCTTCCCGGCGGCCTTTGTGCGTTGTTGGTCGGACGAACGACTGATTGTCGTCAGCCAACCCCGCCACTCCGTTCCGTGTAATGAATCTCCCCGCAGCAAGCTACGGGGCATCAAAAGCTTAGATTGATCTCATTCATCGAAGCAAGCCTCGGGAGGGGAATTGGTCCCTCCTGAGATTAAAAATGTTAAAGTTTGAAAAAGACCGGGAACCTTTCGGCTTCCCCGCGCATCTAAGAAGTGAGAGCTGGAAAAAGGAGTTCTGAAATGACGCTGGTAAATGAATCCGGCGCCACCCCGGAGGCCATGTCGGATCGGCAGGTGGTGGACCGGGTCCTGCAGGGAGACGGCGCGAGTTTCGAACTGATCATGCGCCGACACAATCGGAGGCTCTACCGCATCGCCCGTGGCATTCTCCGCAACGAGGCCGAGGCCGAAGACGCGGTCCAGGAGGCCTATGTGCGGGCCTTCGAGAAGCTGGAGGATTACCGCGGCACGGGGCCGCTTTCCGCCTGGCTGGCCAGAATCGCCGTCAACGAGGCGCTAGGGCGTCTGCGCCGCTCCGATCCGGCCGCCGGCCTTTCGCTGGACGACCCCGAGCACCAGGAGGAAACGAATTTCATGGCCGAACTGACCTTTGCCGGACCCAGCCCGGAACAAGATGCAGCACTGGGGGAATTCCGTCGCTTGCTGGAGACCGCCATCGATGCCCTCCCCGATGCCTACCGCCTGGTCTTCATTCTGCGGGGAGTGGAGGAGATGTCCGTGACCGAGACGGCGTCCTGCCTGGAACTGGAGGAGGCCACGGTAAAGACCCGTTACCACCGGGCGCGCAAATCTCTGCAGCAGCATCTTGCCGGCTTGGTCGATGCGTCGGCTGCGGAAGTCTTCCCCTTCGCCGGGGAGCGCTGTGACCGGATCGTCGCCGGAGTCTTCTGGCGGCTCGGAATCGACGGGCGAAAATGAACTCCGCCGAACAAGGCCGGTAGGTTCTCTGAGAGGGGAAAAAACCGGAGAAAGGAGAATCCATCATGAAAAGACTGTTAACGATAGGAGCTGTTCTGTTGACCCTTGTCGCTCCGGCTTTCGCTGCCAGTACCAAGGCGCCACCGGATGCCTCCTACAAAAAGGTCAGCACCCTGGTTGCCCTGCCGGATTTCATCCCGGGGATGGGAACCCTCTATGTGAAACCAGCCACCCTGCCGGTCGGCCCTTTCCTGGCCTACGACCGCGACGGAACGCTTGTGGCCACAATCTACATGGTTCCGATCAAGGATATGCAGGAACATAAAAACTTTACCGGTCTGGCGGTGGGCAACAACAAGGTGGAAGAGGTCAGCCTGACTTATAACCCCGGCCATGCGGGCGTGGAGGTGCCCCATTACCACGTGACCGTCTGGCACGTCGATCCCGACAAGGCGAAGCTGAAGTAGCTCTGTCGAGCCGAAGGGAGGCGCTCAAGGCCGACGGCTCTGGCTCGCCAGCCTTGAGCGCCCTGAATAACGGATGGCTTGTGGTAAAGATTTAAAGAAGCCAGGGGTGGAAAATAGCGCAACGGAAAGGAGTTCGAAGATGAAAAAGTTCAGCTGGTTGGTCCCCGCATTTCTGGGGTGCCTCCTGGCGGTCGTCTCCTGTACATCTTACAAAAGCCGGGAGGTTTCCTTTCGTCATCCATCGGCCTACGCGAACATGCAGATGGTAGCCGGCGCACAGGTGGCTGCCGAGGCTTACGCCAACCCCGAGAAGGCGAAACAGGCCTTCGGTTTCGATATCCGGAGCGCGGGGCTGCTTCCGGTACAGGTGGTGATCGACAATACCGGCTCCCATGACCTCCGGGTCGTGCCCGATCAGACCTTTCTGGTCGACGACCAGGGCAACATGTGGAACCTCCTCGATCGCGGGACCGCCTATCAGCGGGTAGAAAAGAGCTCCGAATTCGCCACCATCGCCAAGGGCGCCGGCAAGAGTTCCCTGTTGGGGGGCGCAGGTGGGGCGGTCTTGGGGGCGGCTATCGGCATCCTGTCCGGGCATAACGTCGGGGAGGCGATAGGCAAGGGAGCGGCGGTCGGC
This sequence comes from uncultured delta proteobacterium, assembly GCA_963763205.1. Classification (GTDB taxonomy): domain Bacteria; phylum Desulfobacterota; class Desulfuromonadia; order Desulfuromonadales; family DDH964; genus DDH964. The sequence goes on from CAVXNQ010000002.1 coordinate 135,885, forward strand.
GCGGCCGGAGGGGCGGTCATCGGCGGTACCCAGGCTGCCGGCTCGGAGGAGCCCGGCCGACAGATCTCCCGCGACCTGGCCAACAAGGAACTGGAGAACCGGGACATCGAGCCCGGCATCCTCGGTCGCGGCTTCCTGTTCTTCCCGGGAGAGGCGCCCTCGGCCGGCATGCTTCGGCTGCAGTTGAAGGAAACCGGGACCGGAAAAATCCATACGATTCTGCTCTCCCTCAGATAACAAAGGAAGGCAAAGACATGCGAAGATATCTCTTGGGTCTTTTGAGCCTGACTCTGGCAGTGGCGGCTTGCGCCGGTCCGCAAAAAATGCTTGCCGTGCCGTCCGGCACCGGGGAGAAGGTCATCCAGATGCAGGCGAGCAGCTTTGAGTTCGACCCTAACGTCATCCAGGCCCACCAGGGCGACCACTTGACTCTGGTCATCCGGAACACCGCCGGAACGGCGCATAACTTTACGCTCAAAAACCCCGCCGGGGAGGTACTGGTTTCAAAAGACCTTCCGGCGAAGGAGACCGTGCGGGTGGAGGTGGATCTTGCCCGGGCTGGGGATTACCCTTTCTACTGCGACAGGCCTCTGCATGCGGACTTCGGAATGAAAGGGCGCTTCGTCGCGGTCAAGTGACATCCCTCATCTCCGGAGGATGGAGGGTTCATTAAATCCGCAGAGACTGGTCCCTTCGACCCCGTTAGGAGGAGCCGGGAGGCTGGCGGAGTGTCGGAACTGGAGGCGGACCACCTATGGAACTTGCGATCGCCGGAGCGGGGATGACGGGGGCCTATCTCTACCGGCTGCTGAGAAACCAAGGAGAAGCGGTCGAACTTTTCGACCGTCCGACTCCTCTGCGCTGCGGGCTTACCCCCTGCGCCTGGGGGACTTCGGCGGCCTTCGTGCGCCTTGTGGAAGAGGCCGGCCTGGACGCGGAGCGCTACATTCTGAAGCGCCTCGACCACGTCTGGATGGACGAGGTGAAGATCCGGGCGGAGCTGCTGACCTTCGACAAGCCGCGGCTGGTGAAGGACCTGCTCGTGGGGACGCAGCCGAGGCGGGAACCTTTTCGGTCCGAGGACTTCGAGCGGGTCATCGATGCCACCGGCGTCGCCCGCGCCCTGCTGCCGCCTCCGGGCGACGACATCGTTCTGGAGTGCTGCCAGTACCTGGTCGAAACCAGCGAATCCCTGGAGAACCGCATCCAGCTCGGCGGCATCGGCTACGCCTGGTGCTTTCCCCTCGGCGAGCGGCGCTATCATCTCGGCTGCGGCAGCCTTCTTCACGACCCTCGGGAGCGGCTTCGCCGGCTGGGATGGTTGGAGGACCGGTAGGGGCGCTGGCCCAGGACCGTCCTCTGCGGCTGCTCGGGAAAAATCCGCCTGACCGGGCCCCGCCGGACCCAGCCTTTCGTCGCGAGCGGAAGGGGCGGAGAAATCTGGGGCATCGGCGAAGCGATCGGCTGCGTGGCCCCCCTGGCCGGGGACGGCATCGTCCCGGGGATGCGCAGCGTCGAGCTGCTTCTGGGGGCCTGGAACGATGCCGGGCGCTACCGACAAACGGTCCTTGAGGAATTTGCCTGGATGGAGGAGGAACGGGGGGTCCTCGACACTCTGAGGGATGGGCGGGGAGTGGGACTGCGCCAGGCCCGGGTCCTGCATCGGAACTCCCAGAGGATGGGGATGCAGGTGGGAATGAGGGAGGCGCTGAGCCTGCTGAAGAACCTTCGCTGAGAAAGGGGAAGGGACGATGGGGAAAGCGAATTTATCACGGCTGGAGGTGGTTCACCGCTTCTTTTCCGGAACCGGCCTCTCCTACGACCGGGTCGCCACCATTTGCACCTGGGGTTTCGACCTTTACTGGAAACGCCGCATTCTCGCCGCCATACCCGGCCGGCCAAAGCGGCTCCTCGACCAGGCCTGCGGCACCGGCATCCTGACCCTCGACATCGCCCGCCGCTTCCCAGATTGCGAGGTGATCGGCGTGGAGCTGCGCCGTGAATACCTGGACATCGCCAGGCAGAAGGCTCGCGACGGAGGGATTGAGAACGTCAGCTTCCTTCTCGGTCGGGCCGAAGACGTGCTGCCTGAAGGAGAGGTCGACTGCATCACCTCCTCATACCTCGCCAAGTACGCCGATTTGCCTCTCCTCCTGGAGAACGCCCGGCAGATGCTGCGCCCCGGGGGGCGGCTGATCCTCCATGACTTCACCTACCCGCGCAGCCGGCTCTTCCGCCTTCTCTGGCGGGTCCATTTCCGGCTCCTGCAGACGGCCGGAAGCCGGCTCTTCCCCGAGTGGCGGACGGTCTTCTTCGAATTGCCGGACTTTCTTCGGGAGACCCGCTGGCTTCCCGAGTCCCTCGACCGGCTGGAAAGGCTCTCCTTCGAGGGCATCCGCTGCATCCCCCTGACCTGCGGCGCCGCCGCTCTGATCACGGCGGACACGCCGCGGGGCTGAGGGCTTCCTCCGCCTCGAATACTCCGATGATATCCTTCGGAGCCCGCCGGACCAGGTCCGCGAAGGCGCTCTCTCCCACTTCGCCCGGCAGGGCGTCCACGGCATGGCTCATGCGCCTTTGCCGTTCCGCAGCCAGACGGCCCGCAAGGGCCAGGAAATATTCGCCGACCTCCCCTGGCAGAGGGGTTTCCGGCTCCTGCAGCACCCGGCGCAGGCGGGGCAGGCTGGTCGGAAGGAAAAATCGGAAGGCCGGGACCAGTGAAGTCATTTCGGCAGGGGTCACCTTACCCCGGGCAAGAATCCGTTGCACGTCCTGGAGGTCGTCGGCCAACTGGTAGGCTTGGCCGATCATCAGTCCGTAGCGTCGCCAGGCAGACTGTTTTTCGCTCCCGGCGCCGGCGGAGACCGCGCCGAGCTGACACGCGGCGCCGAACAGCACAGCGGTCTTGAGGTCGATGATTTTCTCATAGACGGAAGCCTCCAAACCGTTGTCCAGCACGGCCAGGAGGGCCGCAGCATCCAGGGGCTCCTGGTAGGCTCCACGGGAGATCTCGGCAATGGCCCGGGAGACGATCAGTCCGTCTTCACGTCCCTGCTCGCCCATCATGTGGATAGCCGAAGAAAAGATCACGTCCCCCAGCAGTACCGCCCGCCGGGCGCCCTGCAGGGTCCAGAGGGCAGGAAGGCGGCGCCGTGTCCGGTGCTGGTCCACGAAATCGTCATGCAGCAGGGTTGCCGCCTGAATCAACTCGATGGCCACCGCCCCGGGCAGGGCCTCAGCCAGGGTGCCGCCGAGGGCCGCAGCGGCCAGGCAGAGCAGGGTGCCCCGGAGTTTCTTGCCAGCAGTCAGTGAGCACAGGCCGACTTCCTTGACTTCCGGTCCCCCGTTTCCAAGAACGCGTGCCAGCTCCCCGGCATAGGCACTGTCAAGAGCGGGTTTCACGCTGGCCGCATAGTCTAAAAAATGGGGGAACATGGAGCCTCCTTGCAAACGGTTTGGTGCCAGAGGACGGAGACTAGAAAGTTACTCGCCACAGGAGCAGTCCTGCCGCCAGTACGATGACCCCCAGGCTGACGCATTTGAGGAGAACTTCGTACCGTTCCATGAGCGCCTGGTCGGCTCCGTCGCGAGCGGGGCGGCGCTTCAACTCCTTGTAGGGGCGCGAAGCCTTGATCTCGATGAGACTGAACAGGCCCATGGCGGCCGAAAGGAGCAGGGCCGGAAGGGATAGCCGGTTGGTCTGCATGAGGTAGCCGGCCAGGACCGGAAGGGCTCCCCAGGAGAGGGCGAACCAGCGGTCGGTGTGAAACCGGCCGGCAAAGAGCTCAAGGTTGTAGGCGAAGACGAAGAACCCTTCGAGGAGGGCCACGACCCACAGCCAGGGCACCACGAAAATCATGTAGTAAAGGGCGATGCCGTATGCAAGGGCCAGGGAGAGGACTGTCAGAACCCAGAGCTGGCCCTTGCTGAAGACCGTTCCCCAGGGCTTCATCCCCTTGCTCCCCAGGGCGTCGAGGGCGTGAGCCGCCACCCCCAGGCCGAAGAAGTAGACCAGCACGATGGCCGCCAGCCGGTCGTAATGCACCCGCTCTGCCAGTACCGAGCCGATGACGGCAAAGGACAGGACCATCCCGGTGTAGGGCAGAAAGAGCAGCCCCAGGAAGGTCCGCAGCTTCAGGGGGCCCCAGCGCGGGACGAACCATTCTCCCCCGCGGCCCGGGACCTCGGCGGGCTCGGGTCCGCTCACGGTTTTCCCTCCAGGCCCGGCTCCTTGAACCAGTCGGCAGGCAGGTCCGGGGAGGTGTCGAGGTGGCGAAAGGTCACGGTTCTCTCCTTTTCTCCCGCGGGCGTCGATTCCTGCACCGAGACGGGCAGGTCCGTCGCCTTGTCGATGGTGAAGCGGTAGCGGGTAAGGACCCCCTTGCGGAAGTGGTCCTCGGCCAGGACCTCCAGGACCCAATTTCCGTCCTCGTCTCTCAGATGGGGAGGGCCGCGCCGCTGGTCGGTGAGGCTGTGGGCGATGTTGCGGATCAGCAGACCGAAATCCGTCTGGTCGATGCGTTGTCCGGCCGCATTGGCGAGCAAAGAGCTGTCGGGCGACAGGTGAAAATGCAGGAAGCTCGCCCACCCTCCGAACTGGACCCGCACCTGACCCTGCGCATCGGGGTAGAGCAGAACCATCCCCGGGTGGGGGGATTCCATATCGATGCGCAGCCTCTCCGGTTTCTCGAAGGTATAGGTGAAGCGCCGCCGTTCCTCCACTCGTCCGTTCCGGTAGGTAGTAACCTCGGAATTTACCCGGTAGGTGTTCACCCTTTCGTAGGCGGACTTCATCCGGGAAACGATCTCCTCGATCCTGTTTTCCGGAGAGGCGGCGAACGGCGAAGGAGTCGGGAAGGCCAGCACGGTCAGAACACCTAGCCCGGCCCCCGCCAGGATTTGGCGCCAGGGCGGCGTGCCGCTCCCCCGGAATTTTCCGCTGGTCATACCAGGCGAATTCAATGCGCCGGCCCGACTGGGTTCCTCTTACGCAGGTACGAAGATAGGGCCTTGTCCTGAAAACGGCAGATCATATTGGGGGTTCTCCAGCCCCGCCAACCCTGCATAGTTCCTGTGCAGCAAGGGCACGGTGTCCTAACGGGTGTGCTTCACCGAGGCTCTTCAATGGTGAGATTGGGGTTCGGTTATGCAATTTTTGTAGCCTTGGGAATGAGCCGGTGGCCGTGGTGGGGATATTGAGCAACGAGTGAAAAATTCGAAAACATTCCTCCATATCCGTCAGCTTGAAATTAATTCTAAACCTTGGAAGGGTCCTTTCAAGCCGACTTTGTAAAGATGCCCTTTTTGGCCTGAAAGATGATGAAATCTCTCACGTTTGCGATCTGATGGGAGGTTCTCGTGAAGGTGAATCAAATTTCCGAACCATGGCGCAAAGAAGAGAGCGGTGGGTGATTCGGCGGGATTCTTGATTTAAGTCAAAGAGATAAATCCCTTGTTCTTGTCAGGTTGAATAGTCAAGAATGGTATTGTAGATACTGCGGCACCGCAACCTCATAGCGATGGAAGGACGGCAATGGAACATTTGGAGATTCGGGAACACCTGGAATTTTCTTCTAACAAACAGACGAGAAAAAAACTGCTTGCCTCGGAAAACCTGGTAGCTGAACTGGTTTGTTATGAACCGGGCCAGACGACGATTGCCCATCTTCATCCCCGCCAAGACGAAATGTTTTACGTCATTGAGGGGGCGGGAACGATCGTGGTGAACGAGCAGGATGTTCAGGTATCGGCGGGGAGTATTGTTTTTGTTCCGTCTGGGGTACGCCACGGCATCAGAGCCGACGCCGGAGGTCAGCTGGCGCTGATGTTCATCAAAGGTCCGGGCGCTACAGGCACTTCCTCCTGATCGACAGAAGTTCGGCGGGTTGTGCCTGCAGAAAACACCTGCGGCCGGCGTCGGGCAGGCATCCTACTAAACGTCCCGCATTTTTGAAACCATATCGATAGAGTGGACGGCAAGGTATTCCTAAAATTCCTGCAATCCAGCACACCCATGATAATCGGTGGCTGGGTTTCGCTGATAACGCCCGGATGGTTTTGATCAGAATTAGCAGCTGAATAAGACGAGCCAGGGGCTCAACGATCCTCGAACAGCCTTCCGAGTCCCCCCAGAACCGAGCCCTCCCCCTGCTCGCGGCCGCCGGCGCGCGGCGCATAGGCCAGCACCCGGTCCGCCAGTCGGCTGAACGGGAGGCTCTGCAGCCAGACCCGGCCGTGCCCGCGCAGGGTCGCCAAAAACAGCCCCTCGCCGCCGAAGACCATGCTCTTGAGATTGCCCGCGCGCTGGATGTCGAAGTCGATTCCCGGCTCGAAGCCAACCAGGCAGCCGGTATCGACGCGCAGCGTCTCCCCCCGCAGTTCCCGCTCGACGATGGTTCCGCAGGCGTGGACGAAGACCAGGCCGTCGCCGCGCATGCGTTGCAGGATGAACCCCTCGCCGCCGAAGAAGCCGGTGCCGAGCCGGCGCTGGAAGGCGATGCCGAGTTCGGTGCCGAAGGCGGCGCAGAGGAAGGAGTCCTTCTGGCAGAGGATCTCGCCGTGCAGCTCGGCCAGATTCAGGGGAATGATCTTGCCGGTCACGGGGGCGGCAAAAGCCACATGGCTCTTTCCGGCTCCGCGGTTGGTGAAATGGGTCAGAAACAGGGATTCGCCGGTCAGCACCCGCTTGCCGGCGCTGAACATCTTGTCCAGCAGCCCCTGGCTGGCCTGGGAGCCATCCCCCATGCGGGCTCTCGAACACGATGCCGTCCTCCATGTAGGTCATGGCACCGGCTTCGGCGATCACCGTTTCATCCGGATCCAGTTCCACGACCACCATCTGCAGGTCGTCGCCGACGATCTGGAAGTCCACTTCGTGACACTTCATGGGTCCTCTCCTGTCGTTTACGTGGTCTTAAGGACTCGGAATCATAACTGATATACCAGGTTTTACGCTTAGCCTTATTAAAGCAGCGCGTCGATAGCGTCGAAATCGAGCTCCGACTCGGCCAGACGCTCGATCAGCTCGATCTTTTCCGTATCTTCCGCGGTGATCTTGGAGACGTCGTCCTTGATGATGGTGAAGGCCTGGGCGTTGGTGATGCCCGTGCGGAGGTAGGGAACCCGGCTGTCGTCGAGGATTTTCTGGGTGATCTTCGACACCGGTTGCAGGCCGGGGATAACCAGGCCGGCGATGCGTTCGTAGTATTCGGGCAGATGATAGAGGGAGGAGAGGGTTACCAGCAGTTCGTCGCGGGTGCTGTTGACCAGCAGCAGCGACGAGCTGTCGAGCAGATCGATGACCCGCTGGGACGAAGCGGTGGCGAGCTGCACATGGTGGATGATGCGGCTGGCCTCGCCCTCCGCACCGCATAGCGGCTGGTCGAGAATCTTGGCGATGCGACCGAGAGTCGGGTTGGCGAGGATCGGCGAATAATTGAAACCGCCGAAAACCGGAAACTCGGCACCGGCAAAGGCCAGGCGCAGGTAGCGGAGGCTCGCGTCGCGTTTTTCCGGGATGAGCTTGTTGGCCATCACCATCCTGACCGGCACCCCCTGCTGGCGGAACATGGCGAGGTTGAGGCTGACCGAGTCGACGGCGTTGCCGACGCCGCCGCCGCAGATGATCATCACCGGCGCGCCGAGGAGCTGGGCGATGCGGGCGTTGGAGAGGCCGAGTACCGAGCCGACCCCGCTGTGGCCGGAACCTTCGATGACCAGAAAATCGTATTTCGCGTCGAGAAATCTTCCGGCCGCGAGGATGCGCTCTTCGAGCTGCTGCCGGGAGACCTCCCCGTCGAGAACCTTCCTGGTTGTCCCGGGATGCAGCACCACCGGGGACATCCGGTCGATATCCTCCTGCAGACCGAAGACCTCGGCCATCACTGCAGCATCCTTGTCCACAACCCGCTCGCCATAGGCGATCGGTTTGGGTCCGAGCGGCTTGATGAAACCGACCCGGGAGTATTTTTTCCGGGCCAGGTGAACCAGCGACAGGCTGGTGGTGGTCTTGCCGCTGTTCTGGCCGGTGGCGGCGATGAAAATTTTGCGTGCCATCGTTACCCTCTTCGCTGAGCGTCCCGTTTGGTCGGCGGCGGCACCGCCGGATCCGCTCTACCTTCGCACAAACGCCTGCCGGCAGCAACGGGAAAATTCCGTAAACACTTGACCTGGTTGTTATTTTATCCAAACGACCAGGTCGCGTTGGGCGCCACGGCGAGAAGAGGACGGACGCTGCCGCCAACCACGAAGAGATGCCGCATGCACCCTGCCAAGGCATCCGTTCGCGGGCATGGATTAACACCTCCCCCCCGCAGAAGGGAGCCACCCGTCAGCAACAGCCCCAGTCCAGGGGCGGGGAAGGATAAAAAAAACGCCCGACCGGGCGTTTCGAAAGGGTTCTGACGCTGGCCGCCGGGGGCGGGCCGCCTGCCGCCGTAGCGGAAGGGCTGGGCGGAAACACGCCGTTAGTGGATGTTTTTGACTCCGGACTTGCCGGCCCCCCCCTCGACGAGCACCTTGCGGCCGCCGGTGATTTTCTTCGTCATCGGCATGGTGATCATCAGGATACCGTTGTCGTACTTGGCTTGAACCTTTTCGGCGTCGACACCGTCCGGCAGTGTCAGCCGTCGCATGAAGGAACCATACCCGGATTCCCGAATCAGGAAATCCTGTTCCTTGGTTTCCTTGCTCATCTTGCGCTCGCCGCGCAGGGTGAGGATATTGCCGTCGATGTTGACATCGAGGTCTTCCCGGTCGATACCCGGAAGTTCGGCCTCGACATGGTAGACGTTGTCCTTCACGAAGGCATTGAGCTTGGGCGACATCATTAACGTCGCCTCACTCTCGGGCTCCTCAAGCGTTCCAAAAGTCCTGCGGAAGAGGGAATCAATTTCCCGGTGCAGGGTACCCAGGTCGCGGAAAGGATCCCAACGAATCGGCAACATAAACGCCACCTCCTTCATTGTTGTGGTCCGCCCCGATTGCCAGAGAACATCTTGTTTCTACGTTTATTTTTAAACCTTACTCATGGATTGTCAAGCCCGCACCGGGGGTCTTTCGGCCCCTCCCCCCCAGGCCTCTTTCACGCTCGCGGGGAGACTCCCCGCAGGGGCTGGAGGCGGGCCAGATCCGGCCAGTTTTCGGGGCCGAGGGTCCCTTCCGGCCGATGAATGGCCGCCACTTCGGCGCTGATCAGAACCGTTCCGGGATAAATCGCCACGGTGCCGTTGCGGCATTCGAAATGGAGCGCACAGCCACTCACCAACGGGGCCCCGGCGGCGGTGCCGAGAGCGATGGAAAGGCCGGCCTCGGCAAGGACCTCCTTGCCGGCCCCGGCCAGCAGAGCGGGGAGCCAGGAGGGAACCAGCAAAGCCGCCGGCGGGAGGCTGACCCCGAACAGCTCCAGGGCACCCGGGTCGATGCCGGCGGTAGTACGCGACCCGAGGCTGATGGTGAGCAGCGGGCGGGAGGAGCAGACCAGCCCGAGCCATTCGCTGCTCCAGACCCGGACCCCGTTGTCCCGGCCGGCCAGAGCCACCAGCGGTGAGGTCAGCCGCAGTGCAGTTTCCACTGTTTTCATCGTTGCGTCGAGCAAAGTCATCCCTTCCTTTCGCCACCCCGTCGAAGGGCTCTTGGGAGAATTTACCCAGTCTCCGGCATTTTCGCAAGAGGCGTCAACGGCTTTCGCGGTTAAGTTCTTGACAGTACGGCTCGGGTTCATTGATGATAAAAGCTCACCACGCCGAAGGAGTCACTGCATGAAACTTTCCACCAAAAGCCGCTACGGTTTGCGGGCTTTGTTCGACATGGCCTACCACGCCGGTTCGCTTCCCGCCCAGATCAAGGACATCTCCCGCCGCCAGGCGATCTCCCCCCGCTACCTGGAGCAGATCTTCCAGGACCTGAAGAAGGCCGGCTTGCTCAAAAGCCGCCGCGGACCCCAGGGCGGCTACACCCTCGCCCGCAAGCCCGGGGAGATCACGGTCAAGGAGATCGTTCTCGCCGCGGAAGACAAGGTGGTCCTCGTCGACTGCACCGAAGCCGGCGACGATTGCCAGCCGCGCTGCGAATTCGACAACCACTGCGTGACCCAGAAGATCTGGCAGGAGGCCACCCACCGGCTGCTCGACTATTTCGCCTCGGTGACCCTCGAAGATCTCTGCCGGGATGCCCGCGAAATGGGGATCGAAAAGGAAGTTGACCATCGCTTCATGTACTATATCTAGGAGGCGGTCGGACTATGCGGGCCGAAGCGAAAATGCGGATGTTTGAGAACAGATTTTGGCTCGTTTGCAGGCTCATAGCCGTAGCTATGGGTCAAAAAGGAGCCGAAATATGGGCCAAACAGCCGGATTTGCAGCCGGCTCATGGATAGTCCGACGGTCTCCTAGGGCATCTTGCAGGACCATTCGGAATCCCGGCTGTTTCCTGCGGCCGGGGTATGCCGCCTGAATCTCCTCGTACCACGGAGTCATAAATTGCCCCTTGATCGGAAGTTCAACCGTCTGAAAGAGATTCTTGCCGCCATGGACTCGGCCGTGGTGGCGTTTTCCGGAGGGGTCGATTCGACCTTTCTGCTGCGGGTTGCTCGCGACGTCCTCGGTGCGGACAAGGTCCTCGCCTTGACCGCCACCTCCCCAACCTACCCGCAGAGCGAATTGGAAGAGAGTCGGGAGCTGGCCGCTGCGCTGGGCGTTCGCCAGCTGGAGGTGGAAAGCAACGAGCTGGAGATTCCCGGCTTTGCCGAAAACGACCGCGAACGCTGCTACTTCTGCAAGCGGGAACTGTTCCGCGTCTGCCGCAGCAAAGCCGCCGAACTCGGCTACCAGGAGATTCTCGACGGTTCCAATGCCGACGACCTCCACGACTTCCGCCCCGGACGCCGGGCCGTGGAAGAGCTCAAGGTCCGCTCGCCGCTGCTCGAAGCCGGTCTCGACAAGAGCGAAATCCGCCACCTGAGCCGCGAACTCGGCCTGCCCACCTGGCACAAGCAGCCCTTCGCCTGCCTCTCCTCGCGCTTCCCCTACGGTACCGCGATCACCCCCGAACGGCTGGTCCAGGTTGACCGCTGCGAGAACTTCCTGCGCCTGCACAGGTTTCGCAGCTACCGGGTCCGCTACCACGGTGACACCGCCCGCATCGAAGTGGCGCCGGAGGAGATGGCACGCCTGCTCGAACCCCGGCTGCGCGAGGAGCTGGTCGCTGAATTCAAGGCCGCCGGCTTTACCTACGTCGCCCTCGACCTGGAAGGTTACCGCACGGGAAGTATGAACGAAGTCACCCCCTGACCCCATTCTTGCGGGAGCCCCCCATGCAACGCAACAGCGCCCTCCTTTCCGTCTGTTTTTGTGCAGGGCTGCTCGGCGCCCTGGCCAACAGTCTCGCTCTCTGGCTGGCCGGACGCTGGGGAATCACCGCCCTGGCCGGAGTCGATCTGGCACCCCAACTCACCGCCGCCTGGCTCTATCCGCGGCTGGTCTGGGGCGGGCTCTGGGGCCTGTTCTACTATATCGCCGTCTCCCGGCCGCGCTTCCGGCGCCACTGGGTGCGCAAGGGGCTCTGGCTCAGCCTGCTGCCGACCCTGGTCCAGCTCTTTGTGATCTTCCCCTACCGCACCCCCTACGGCCCGATGGGCATCGGCCTCGGCGACCTGACGGCGCTCTTCGTCCTTGCCGCCAACTTCATCTGGGGCTTTTTCACCGGCCTCTTCACGCGCATCCTCTGGGGCCGGGGATGATCCGGTCCCGCCTGTTCGTCATCCTTTGCGCCCTGCTGCTGGTCCTGCTGGGCCTTTCCCCGACAGCCGCCGCCGCGGCCGACCACCCGCCGCTGCGCGGCCGGGTCAGCTGGATCTACGACGGCGACACCATCAAGGTGAACGGCGTCGGCAAGGTCCGCCTGCTCGGAATAGACGTCCCTGAGCATGAAGATTCGGACCGGGACCGTTTCTACCGGCGCTGGAACATCCCGCCGCAGCGGCTGCGCAGCATCGCCCATGCCGCCGTCGCCTACCTCGTCAAGACCGCCAAGGGGCAGGATGTCGCCCTCGCCCTCGATCGTGAACCCCGCGACCGTTACGGCCGCCTGCTCGCCTATGTCTACCTGCCCGACGGCACCCTGCTCAACCGCACCCTCCTGGAACAAGGCTACGCAAGCGTCTTTCGCAAATACGATTTCCGCTTCCGGGATGAATTCCTGGCTGTCGAGGGGCGGGCGCGGCAAAGGGGCGTAGGGCTTTGGCAATACCGCAGGCCATGAAAATTTCGCGTTCGGCTGATCATTTTTTTGGTTACCATCTTGAATCCATTTGAAATCCCAAAGGGATCGCCACAATACGATCGAGACGGCGAGGTTTGGCCATGGCAGGACCCACGGTTTCCCCAAGAGGGCACCCAAGGAGGTACCGGGTACCAATGAAAGAGTGAATCATTTCAGATGGCAGAACCGGCAAAGGGCGCTGTCGGTGTTATCAATGGCGAGAGGAACGTTATGCGGGTCATCCCCGTGGCAGGTGACACAGGTGATCTTCCCCTCGTAGAAGGTCAATTCCGAAGATAGGCTTCCTGGTGGACGCAAATTCTTGTCTTTAGCCGCCAGAGCCGCATAGTCGGCGCTGACGATATGGCCTCCACACCCCTTGTCCTTTTGCGAAAGCAAGCAGTACCTTACGTTCAGCCCCGCGGAACCGTCATGGCAGGAGATGCATCCGGCCGACACCGGATCGAGTTCCGAAGTAATTTGCTGCGAGTACATCCCGACTACTCCCCCGACGGCAGAGATAGCGACGCCCGGCACGAGCAGCGCAACCACAGGGATGAGCAGGCGTGAAATTGACATGGTTTTTGTCCTCGGCGAGGTGATCAACAGTAATACTTAATCACCAATTTTTGGATTGCCAAGAGGGGATGAAACGATTTGGCTGCCAGCCGTTGACTGCCTTGGTTTTCGCCCCGGTCCGCAGCCTTGATGGCGTCCATCCTCGGAATTTTTGCGAAGGCATCAACTTTGAAGAAAAATAACCAAGGGGTATATTGGGGGCGCAAATAGTCCGGTCCTTGCTACCCCTCCTTAACGACAACTTGGCCACCGAATCCCGAATCCGGTGAGCAGACAGTGGCGCCGCAAATTTCCTCCCACGAAGCCTGAAAGGACTCACCATGAACAAAGCCAACCGCCGGGATTTTGACAAGGTCGCCGCCAGTTGGGACGAAAAACCCCAGCGGCGGCTCCTGGCCGCGGCAGTCGCCGGGGGGATCGCCGCGGACATCGCCCTGCAGCCTGGCATGCAGGCGCTGGAATTTGGTTGCGGTACCGGCTTGGTCGGGCTGCAGCTGGCCGCCGCGCTCGGAGAACTGACGGCCGCCGACTCCTCGGCGGGAATGCTGGAGGAACTGCGCAAGAAAAGCGAGTCCCTCGGCCTGGAGAATGTGACGCCGCTTTTGATCCCAGCGGATCGCTGGACCCTGCCGCCGGCAAGTTTCGACCTGGTCTTCTCCAGCATGGTGCTGCATCACATCCCAGATACCGAAGCTCTCTTCCGGAACCTTCATCAGGTGCTGAAGCCGGGAGGTTTTTTGGCCCTCGCCGACCTGGAGCAGGAAGACGGCACCTTCCACGACGATCCCACCGGCATCGCCCACCACGGCTTCGACCCGCAGGCCCTGTTGCGCCTGCTGGCGCGGCTTGGCTTCACCGACCTTCGGTCACGAACCGTTCATACGATCCGCAAACCAGGGGGCGATGAGGAGGCAACCTATCCGGTCTTCATGATCACCGGCCGGAAGGCCTGATGGCGGAGCGATTCATCTCGGAACCCCTCGAACCCGTCACCGCCGGCGCCGACACGGCGCTGATGGCGATCGGCGAGCCGGGGCTTCCGGAAGCCTTCCGCTGGCGCGGTCGGCTCATCGTGGTGCGGGGGGTGCTGCGCAGCTGGCATGAAACCGGACCCTGCAGCCACGGCAGCCCGGAGCTGTACCTGCGCCGGCACTGGTTCGAAGTCATGACCGATTACGGCCGGATGAAGATCTATTTTGAACGGCAGCCGCGCCGCGGCCGGAAACAGCCGCGCTGGTGGCTGTTCAGCCTGGAGCCGGGCGCCGACGGCGGAACCGGTTAACCTCAGCAGCCCAGCCCTCCCCCACCGGCCCTGATCCACAACCAAGAGCCGCCGCCGGGAAATTCCCGGCGGGCGGCTCTTGGCTTCAGACTCCTCGGGATTCCGCTCTACCCCTTCAGCTTCTTCTTCACGAAATTCAGCGTTCCGCCAGCGATCAGGTGCTGGCGCTGGCGCGGGGAGACCTGCAGGACGGTGACGACCTCCTGTCCGTCTACCTCCACCGGGATCTCCGTCTCCCCCGCCTCCAGATGCTTGCGCACCTCGGGAAAGACGACCTTCTTCCCCTTCTCGAACTTGGCATAATCCGCCGGATCCTTGAAGGTCAGCGGCAGGATGCCGAAATTGCAGAGGTTGGCCTTGTGGATGCGGGCGAAGCTCTTGACGATTTTGGCCCGGACGCCCAGGAAGCGCGGCGCCAGGGCGGCATGTTCGCGGGAAGAGCCCTGGCCGTAGTTGTCGCCGCCGATCACCACGACGTTCCCCCGCTTCTGGCACTCCTGGTGGAAATCAGGGGCGATCTGGTAGAAGACGAACTCGCTGATCGCCGCGATGTTGGAGCGCAGCGGCAGCACCTTGTTGCCGGCCGGCATGATGGTATCGGTGGAGATGTTGTCCTCTACCTTGATCACCACCTCGGCTTCCAGGGTGTCCGGCAGTTCGTCGAAATCGGGCAGCGGCTTGATGTTGGGACCGCGTACCACCTGGGTGCCGTGCAGCTTATCGCTGGGGAAGATGATCGACGACTCGTCGACCAGGTATTTTTCCGGATCCTGGATGCGCGGATAGGCCATCTCCTGGCCGAGCTCGCGGGGATCGGTGATCACCCCTTTCAGGGCCGCGGCCGCCGCGGTCTCCGGGGAGCAGAGATAGACCTGGTCGTCCTTGGTCCCGGACCGCCCGGGAAAGTTGCGCGGGAAGGTGCGCAGCGAAACCTGCCCGGTCCCCGGCGCCTGGCCCATGCCGATGCAGCCCAAACATCCCGACTGGTGGATGCGCGCCCCGGCCAGCAGCAGCGCCATCACCCCGCCCTGTTCGGCGATGTTCTCCAGCACCTGGCGGCTGCCGGGATTGATGTGGAAGGAGGTATCGGGGTGGGCGTGGCGCCCCTCGACGATTCTCGCCGCCACCATCAGGTCGCGGAAGGAGGAGTTGACCGAGGAGCCGACGATGGCCTGGTCGACCTTGATCCCGGCGACGTCGGCGACCCGCTTGATGTTTCCCGGCGAGGTCGGGCAGGCGATCAGCGGCTCGACGTTGGCCAGGTCGATCTCGTCGTGCTCGTCATAGTCGCAACCGGGATCGGCATCAAGCTCCCGCCAGGCGTCGCCGCGCCCCTGGGCCGCCAGGTACTGGCGGGTGCGCTCGTCGGAGGGGAAGATGCTGGTGGTGGCGCCGAGTTCGGTCCCCATGTTGCCGATCGTCTCGCGGTCGGTGGCCGAGAGGGTCTTCACCCCCGGTCCGTAGTACTCGACGATCTTGCCGACGCACCCCTTGACGTCGTAGCGGCGCAGCATCTCCAGGATCACGTCCTTGGCGCTGACCCAGTCGGGGAGCTGCCCGGTCAGCTTGACGCCGAGCACCTTGGGACAGGGGAAATGGTAGGGATGTCCGGCCATCGCCAGCGCCACGTCAAGTCCGCCGGCGCCGATCGCCAGCATCGACACCCCGGCGGCGCCGGGGGTATGGCTGTCCGAACCGATCATGGTCAGTCCCGGGCGGCCGAAGCGCTCCATGTGCACCTGGTGGGAGACGCCGTTGCCCGGCCGGGAGAAGTGGATGCCGTAGCGCGCGCAGGCGGTCTGCAGGTATTTGTGGTCGTCGGCGTTCTTGTTGTCGGTCTGCAGCAGGTTGTGGTCGACGTACTGGGCCGCCAGGCCGACCTTGACCCGGGCCAGGCCGAGGGACTCGAATTCGAGCATCGCCATCGTCCCGGTGGCGTCCTGCAGCAGGGTATGGTCGATCCTGATGCCGATCTCTTCGCCGGGTACCAGCTTCCCCTCGACGAGATGGTCCTCGAGAATCTTCTGGGTCAGGTTGCTGGCCATGTCGTTCCCCCTTTCGCTGATATCTCCATTCATTTTAACAGAGCACAGGGCTTTACAACCGGCGGCCGCCGAATGGGCGGTCTCCTCAACCGGCGGCCTGCTCCGACCCGGTGAAGAGCCTCTGCAGGACATAGTTGAGGATGCCGCCGTTGACGAAGTAGCTGATTTCGTTGGCGGTATCGAGGCGGGAGAGGACCTGTACCGCGCTGCTCGAACCATCGGCGCGATGAATGCGCAGGGTCAGCTCCTGCCCCGGGCGCAGCGCCTCTCCGCCGGGCAGATCGAGGATTTCGCTGCCGTCGAAGCCGATGCTCTGGCGGCTGGCGCCGGCGATGAACTGCAGCGGCAGCACCCCCATGCCGACCAGGTTGGAGCGGTGGATGCGCTCGAAGCTCTCGGCGAGCACCGCCTTCACCCCAAGCAGCAGCGTCCCCTTGGCCGCCCAGTCGCGGCTGGAGCCGGTGCCGTACTCCTTGCCGGCGACGATCACCAGCGGCACCCCCTCCTGCCGGTAGCGCATGGCCGCATCGAAGATCGTCGTCTCCTCGCCGTCGGGCATGTGGCGGGTGAAGCCCCCTTCCCTTCCTTTGGCCAGTTCGTTCTTCAGCCGGATATTGGCAAAGGTGCCGCGCATCATCACCTCGTGATTGCCGCGCCGCGAGCCGTAGGAGTTGAACTCGGCAGGGGCGACGCCGTGCTCCTGCAGGTAGCGGCCGGCCGGGCTGTCGGGGCGGATCGAGCCGGCCGGGGAGATGTGGTCGGTGGTGATCGAGTCGCCGAGCAAGGCGAGGATGCGCGCTCCTGCGAAACCGGCCAGGACGCGCCTGGCCGGCTCGCGCAGCTCGAAAAAGGAGGGTTCCCTGACGTAGGTCGAGTGCCCCGTCCCAGGCGTAGGTCTCCCCTTCCGGGACCGGCAGTTCGCGCCAGCTCGCCTCGCCGTGAAAGACGTCGGCGTACTTGGTCCGGAACATCTGCGGCGGAAACGGTCTTGACCAGCTCCGCGATCTCGGCGCTGCTCGGCCAGAGATCCTTCAGGTAGACCGGCTGGCCGTCCTTGCCGGTGCCGAGCGGCTCGCTGGAGAGATCGATGCGGGTGGTACCGGCCAGGGCGTAAGCGACCACCAGCGGTGGCGAGGCCAGCCAGGAGAGCTTGACCTGGGGATGGATGCGTCCCTCGAAGTTGCGGTTGCCGGAGAGGACCGCGCTGACGGTCAGCTTGCCGGCGTCCACCGCCGCGGCGATCGGCGGATCGAGGGGGCCGGAGTTGCCGATGCAGGTGGTGCAGCCGTAACCGACCAGGTTGAACCCGAGCTGGTCGAGATAGGGCTGCAGGCCGGCCTTGGCCAGGTAGTCGGTCACCACCTTGGAGCCGGGGGCCAGTGAGGTCTTGACCCAGGGCTGACGGGTCAGGCCCAGCTCGACCGCCTTTTTCGCCAGCAGCCCGGCGCCGAGCATCACCGCCGGGTTGGAGGTGTTGGTGCAGGAGGTGATCGCGGCGATCACCACGTCCCCCTGGCTTGAGGTCGTAGTCCGTCCCCGCCACCGGCACCGACCTGTCCCGCTCGTCTTCCGGTAAGGCTGCGGTCGGTCGCCTCGGCCAGCCGGGGGAGATCGACCCGGTCCTGGGGGCGCTTCGGCCCGGCCAGGCTCGGAGCCACCGTGGCCAGGTCGAGCTCCAGGACGTCGGTGAAGAGCGGATCGGGCATATCGTCGCTGCGCCACAGTCCTTGCGCTTTGGCGTAGGCTTCCACCAGCGCCACGCCGGCGGGGTCGCGCCCGGTGAGGGTCAGGTAGTCGAGGGTTTCCTGGTCGATGGGGAAGAAGCCGCAGGTGGCGCCGTATTCCGGGGACATGTTGCCGATCGTCGCCCGGTCGGCCAGCGTGAGCTGTGACAGGCCGGGGCCGAAGAACTCGACGAACTTGCCGACCACGCCGAATTTGCGCAGCATCTGCGGTGACGGTCAGCACCAGGTCGGTGGCGGTCACCCCCTCGCGAAGTCTGCCCAGGAAGCGGAAGCCGACCACCTCGGGGATGATCATCGAGATCGGCTGGCCGAGCATCGCCGCTTCGGCCTCGATGCCGCCCACCCCCCAGCCGAGGACCGCCAGGCCGTTGATCATGGTGGTGTGGCTGTCGGTGCCGACCAGGGTATCCGGGTAGGCGATGCGGGTGCCATCCTGCTCCTCGCTGCCAGACGGTACGGGCCAGGTACTCGAGATTGACCTGGTGGCAGATGCCGGTGCCCGGCGGGACTACCCGGAAGTTGTCGAAGGCGAGCTGCCCCCAGCGCAGAAAGGCATAGCGCTCCCGGTTGCGTTCCATCTCCTTCTCGACGTTGACCTGGAAAGCCTCGGCGTCGGCATAGCGGTCGACCATCACCGAGTGGTCGATGACCAGATCGACGGGAATCTGCGGATTGATCCGCTGCGGATCGCCGCCGGCGCGCCTGACCGCGTCGCGCATCGCCGCCAGGTCGACCACCGCCGGCACCCCGGTAAAATCCTGCATCAGCACCCGCGCCGGCGAGAAGGCGATCTCGTGGTCCGATTTGCGGGTCTGCTGCCAATCGGCCAGGGCGCGGATGTCATCGACCGTCACCGCCGTGCCATTCTCGGTGCGCAGCAGGTTCTCGAGCAGCACCTTGAGGGTGAACGGCAGGCGGGAAACGTCCCCCAGGCCGGCAGCGGCCGCGGCCGGCAGGCTGAAATAGTCGTAGCGAATGCCCCCTGCCTCCAGGCTGCGCCGGGAGTTGAAACTGTCCTTGCGGGTCATCATCATGAGCAACCTCCTCCGGGTCGGTGAAATTGACTAATTTTACCAGATGCCGGACGATCCGCCGCCCTGCCCTGCCAAGCTCTGCTTGCTATGCCCGAAATCTTTTGTTATCAAAGGGGTCACCCGTCAACCGGAGGCCTCCATGGAAACCCTGACCGAGCTCTTCAAGGAAACCTTTCTCGGCATCACCCTCGGCCGCTTCGCCGCAGCATTCTTCATCCTGCTGGCCGCCCTGGTGCTGAAGAAGGTCTTTGCCCACCTCTTCGCCAAGGTCATTTACCCCCTGGCGGCGCGCACCAAAAGCCGCTACGACGACCTCTTTTTGGCAGCGCTGCAAAAGCCGGCCGAGTTCCTGCTGGTGCTCGCCGGCCTGTTCGTCGCCGTGCAGGCGCTGCAGCTGCCCACCGACCCGGTCAACCTGCGCCGCTTCGCCTACGCCCTCCTCAAGGTGCTGGTGACCTTCGACGTCGCCTGGGGCCTCTTCAACCTGGTCGCCCTGCTGGAGGTCTACCTCGAAAAGTGGGTAGCCCGCACCGAGTCGATCCTCGACGACCACCTGCTCCCCTTCGTGCGCAAGAGCCTGCGCGCCTTTATCATCTTCATCGCCGTGCTGATGACGATCCAGAACCTCGGCTACTCGATCTCGGGCTTGCTCGCCTCCCTCGGCATCGGCGGCCTGGCGGTGGCCCTGGCGGCGAAGGATACCCTCTCCAACGTTTTCGGCTCGCTGATGATCATCCTCGACCGCCCGTTCCACATCGGCGACTGGATCAAGGCCGGCGACCTGGAGGGGACGGTGGAGGAAGTCGGCTTCCGCTCCACCAAGATCCGCACCTTTGCCAAGACGCTGATCTCGGTCCCCAACAGCACTCTCACCAACATGGCCATCGACAACTTCAGCCGCATGCCGAGGCGGCGCATCAAGCTGACCGTCGGCGTCACCTACGAAACGACACCCCAGCAGATGCGCCAGGCGGTGGCGGGAATCCGCGCACTGCTGAGCAACCACCCGGCCATCGACCAGGAGTTCTTCCTTGTCAATTTCACCGACTTCGGCGCCTCCTCACTCGACATCATGGTCTACTGCTTCACGACCACCACGGTCTGGGGAGACTACCTGGCCGCCCGCGAAGAGCTGTGCTTGCAGATCATGGAACTGCTGGAGGGGATGGGTCTGGAGATCGCTTTCCCGACCCGGACGCTCTACCTCAAGGGGCAGGCGGGGGACATGCAGCCGGTGCCGGCGGGAGAGGAACAATTAACCTAGAAAAAGCAACTGCACCGCCAAGACGCAAAGAACGCCAAGCAAATCAAAGAGAAGTCAAGAAAAGCGCCCAACCCAAAGGTGAAATCCTTCCCCTTTATACGTGCTTGATATTCTTTGCGGACTTTGCGCCCCTGCGGTGAGGAACTGCTGTTTTTAGGATTAATGGGCAGGAAATGACCCCCCGGTCGGAGTCAGCAAAGGGGAATGGCGCCGCGGGCCAGCCGTTCACAAAGCTCGCCGATGCCGGCGAGCGCCTCGTCCAGGAGACCTCGAACCTGCGGCCGCAGCAGGGAGAGGTCGGCAGGTTTTTCCGGAGTCACCTGGGCATAGATCATCGCCGGCCGGTCGATCGGCTGGCCGATGCGACTGACCAGCCAGACGTAGACCTCCCGGATTCCCGCGATCTCGCCGTAGATGGTTTGGGCCACCTCATGGGCGAGAACGCTGTAGATCTTGCCGACGTGGCTGACCGGGTTCTTTCCCGCCGCCGCCTCGGTTCCCTGGGGCCGGTTGAGGGCGATCAGGCCGTTGACCCGGTTGCCCCGTCCCACCTGCCCCGAGTCTCCCCCCTCGGCGGAGGTTCCCAAAAGGCTCAGGTAGGTACCCGCCACCCCCCGCCCCAACCTGTCCAGGGTATTGAAATGGACCCGGCAATGGACAGGGTCGCGCCGCCCGGCAAGGAAATGTTCCATCTCCCTGGTCATCAACTCCTTGCGCCGAAAATAGTCGGCCTCCGAGGGCACCAGACCGGCCAGCAGCGGCATGGCCACGGTCAGCTCCACATCCCGGCCATGGCGCACGCCCATGATCTTGACGTCTTCGCCGCTATCGGGGAAGCGGGCCTTGAAATCGGCAGAATTGAGAAAAGTTTCGAGTCCGAGAACCGTCTTTTCGGTGGGCGTCAGCGGGGCGTAGCCGACGGCGGCGGAGGTATCGTTGGCGGCCGGGGACGCGCCGCCCCGAGCGAAGATATCGGCGAGTTCGGTGGAACCCGGCGCCAGCACGGTGCGAATCCGCAGCTGGCTGTCGACCTCGATCCGGCGCAGATGCTGCCGGAACCAGTCGCGCGCCGTGGCCGCGGCAATCTCGGCGACGGGGATCGCTCTCTCATTGCACCTGGTTGCGGCCCGGTCGCCGATGAACAGTTCCATCGGCTGCAGCATCCGGCCGCCGCCGAATCCGACTTCCACCTGCCCGGCGGCCAGCAGTCCCTTGTCGACGTTGTGATGGAGGATGGCGCCGCAACGTTCCCGGTAGGCGCCGCACAAGGCGACCGACACGGCATCCAGCACCGCGTCACAGATCGAATCCGGGTGACCGAGCCCCTTGCGCTCGACAATCTCAACCGGCGCTTCGGCCATCGTCGTGGCCGGGCCCGCTTCGATGACCATCATCCCGGCATCCTCCCCGGCCAGCCTCCCTTCCCGGGTAGAAGATCAGGAGGGAAACGGCGATTTCATCGGTTCAACCTTGATGCCTTGGCAAAAACTCAGAGGATGGCTAAGCAAAAATTTCGTCCTACAAGACCTGGTGGTTTTTCAGGGGCGAAGGCATACATCAGATAGGTCGAGGTCCTGAAAAAACGCCGTAACACAGTAGGGCGGACTTTAGGGCGGACTTTTTGCGACGCCATCAACAATCGAGCAGGCTGCGGATCCTGAGTTTGATGTCTTCAGGAAGCAGGGACCAATAGGGACTGGCCGTCAACTCGCGGAATTCGTCCAGCTTCTCCTCGAAGGAAAGCATCTGCCAGTGATTCAGGCCCGCAAGGGACGACTGTCTCGGTGGATAGCGTAATTGATTCATCAGCGGCTCCTTCTGCGGTCGCTTCGCGGTCGAGGCATGGAATCCGGAGGCGGAGGAAGATCCAAAAAATTTTATGGGAATTGGTTTTCGATGGGTTGGAAGATGCGCCGACAGTGTGAATCTATCGCGCAATTGGGCTTTTGCAACCGCTGCCGAAAATTAATTTTCCGCTCCCGGGCCGGCCTTATTTTGGCACCGGCCGCGGCGGGAATCCCCCGCGCCGCCTGCGGCAACAGTCTCTCCAGCAAAAAGACGGCGACCATCCGGCCGCCGTCTTTCTTCATGGACATTAATGGTTTCGCAGAAACCCATGGGATGGCTAAGCAAAAATTTCGTCCGACAAGGCCTGGTGTTTTTTCAGGGGCGAAGGCCTACATCAGGTAGGTCGAGGTCCTGAAAAAACGCCGTAACGCCGTAGGGCGGACTTTTTGCGACGCCATCAACATTAGCTTAAATATTTTGAACAGATGCGCGCTGTCAACTCTCGATCTTCACCGTGATCTGCCGCGGCGCCGCCTCGTCGAGCTTCGGCAGAACCACCTTGAGGACGCCGCTCTCGCAGCTGGCGCGAGTTCCTTCCGAAGCGACGCCGGAGGGCAGGGAAAAAGTCCTGCGGAAGCGGCCATAGCCCCGTTCGATGCGATGGTAGTTCTGTTTGCTTCCTTCCCGTTCCAGCTTGCGCTCCCCGCTGATGATCAGGTTGTTGCCCTCGATCTGCACCTCGATGTCCTCCGGGGCGACCTCCGGGAGCTCCATCTTCACGACCACCTCGGCGGCATCCTCATAGATATCCACCGGCGGCATCCAGCCTCCCTCCTCGAAAGGTTCGCCGGCATTCCGTTCCCGGCTCTGTTCGAAGAGCCGGTTCATCTGTTCCTGCATGATGCGCAGTTCGCGCAAGGGGTCCCATTTGACAATGGCCATGACGGTCCTCTCCCGGGCAGAGGCGGGGCGGCACAACCGCGCGGGCGTTGCCCCGCAGGGATACGATTGTGGCACTGAACGGCAGGCTTTTCAAGTCACCGTGCCCGGCTTCCACAAAAAGACGGGCCAGCGGCATCTGCGCCCGGCCCGTTCCGTTCTGTCCCGCCGCCAGCTGGGTTCCGCCGTCAGCGCCCTCCGGCGTCGCGCACCGGCGGCCGCACCGGCCGCGGCCCGCCGGCCGGCTCGCCGGCGAAGATCTCGGCGTGACTGCGGTATTTGCCGCTCTCATCCTCGACGTGGCGGCGCAGTGCTTCCACCCGCCGGCGGATGCATTCCTCGGCGCTACGGCGCAGCTCGCGCTCGGTCTCGGCCAGCGCTTCGCGCTGCTGCTGACCACCGTCTTCCGGCCCCAGGCCGAGGTCGGCCTCGCGCCGCAGCTGGAGAAAAGCCTGCAAGCGGCGATCGTAATCGGGGCCAAAAAACAGGACCTCGGCAACCAATGCCGAAAAGCTGCGCACACCGCGGATATCCCTGCCCTTCGAGGCGATAGGCCTCGAGCACTTCCGGTTCGAGGTCAAGGTAGTTCTGCAGCGGCATGTACATCCGCGGTAAATACTGGAGGACCTTTTCCGTCTTCTTCCGATGGCCGCCGATGATCACCGAGGCGCCGATCTCGCTGGCCTGCGCTCCCTTGATCCAGGGGGCGCCGGTGATGCCGAAATCGTTGAGGACCGGCAGGTTGAGCAGCACCGACAGGGTGTTGATCGCCAGGGCGAAACCCGCCGAGGGGCCGCCGACACTGTAGGAGGCCGACAGCAGCTGGTGGTGGAGGGTATAGCCGTCGAGATACTCGCCGAGGACCCGCGAAACGTTGAATCCCGGGCAGAGCGACTGCAGGTAGTTCTCGACCAGGGTCAGCGCCTCCTGGGCGCTCTGCCGGGTCATCTGCACCGCGAGGTCGAGTTCGGCCGCGGCTGAGGAGGCCGAGGAAACCGCCCCGGTGACGACGATCTTCTCCTGGAACATGCGGTAGACCAGGGACGAGGCGATCGGCAGCAGCACGCCGCTGGTGTCGTTGGCGCCGACGCCGACCACGAAGCCGACCTGCGGCTCCCGGGAAAGTTCGGTCTCGAGGAACTCGTCGAGCTGCTGCTTCCCCTTGCGGGTCGGGCTCGCCGCCAGCTGCTGGCGGGCGCTGGTCAGGTGCCAGTGGCTCACCGGGTAGACCCCCGCCTGCTGGATGCGGCGCAGCTGCTCCGCCACCGCGTCGAGCCGCTCGAGCAGATGCTCCTCGCCGTGGCGGGCGTGGAAGGCGAGTTCCGGGTCGCCGCCGGCCCCCTCGAGGAGCCCGACCAGGGTCTTGTAGTTGAAGCGCACGAAGCGCGCCCGCTCCTCGGCGCTGCCGGCCACCGCCTCCATCAGCTTGCCGAGGACCTCGACTTCGGTGGAGCGCAGCGAACGCACCTTTTCGGCGAAGGCGGTGAAGTCGGCGGGGGTCTCGCACAGGCCGCGGGCGGCGCGGACGATCTCCTCGTGGCCAAGTCCCTCCTCCAGCGGCAGCTGGCCGAGCTCCTTGCGGATGATGCGCATGGCGTCCTCGTCGCGCATGTGGCCGGTTACGGAGAGGACCTTGAGGCGTTTGGAGCGGATCAGCGCCGGGTCGAGGATATCGAGGCGGTTGGTGGTAAGCACGGTGAAGACCCGGGAGAGGGGCGATTCGCCGTCGATGATGGAAAGGAACTTGTTGGTCACCTTGTCGTAGGGACTCCCCCCCTGCTGGCTGCGGCGCGGGGCGACGGCGTCCCCCTCGTCGAAGAAGACCATCGAAGGGGAGAGCATCTTGGCGATGTCGTAGACCCGCTCCAGGTTCTCCACCATCCCCTCGAAGGGATGGACCGGGTCGGCGAGATCGCCCAGGTTGACCCCCAGGTCCTGCACCTCGCGGTTGTCGCCGAGCCAGGCGCGCACCATGTAGGTCTTGCCCGAACCCGGCGGCCCGGTGAGGACCACCCCCTTCTCCTCGCTGACGTTGTAGTAGAGGGCGTTGTTGGCCATCTCGGAGAATTCGTTCTTGATCACCCCGATATAGTCCTCCCAGTGGATGCCGCGGTCCAAGTGCCCCACGACCTTCTTGTAGAGGCTGCCGTGGACGTTGCGCGCCACCGCCTTGAGGGCGTCGCGGACCAGGAACTGGTCGTCGAGATCGAGGGGATCGAAGTGCCCGCGCAGGGCGATCAGGGAATCGATCAGTCGCCGGGTGTAGGCGGGAGTGATGCGCAGGCTGCGTTCACGGAAGATCGGGTAGAGCCGGCGCACCGCTTCGTCGAGGACCGTCTCGGGGAGGAGCTGGGCGTGCTCGGCGGCGATGGGATTGAAGGTGAAGTTCTTGCGCCGCAGTTCCATGCGCACCACCTCGCCCAGGTTCTCCGGCTTGGTCCACAGCTCGCCGATGTCGATGACCAGGCCGCGCTCGACGAAGCGCCGGTAGATGGCCGGATCGAACTGTTCGGGCTGGTCGGTGGTGGCGATCAGCAGGCAGTCGCGGCGCCCCATGGCGATCTCGTCGAGGATGATGTTCATGGCGTCGAC
Source organism: uncultured delta proteobacterium (assembly GCA_963763205.1). Taxonomy (GTDB): domain Bacteria; phylum Desulfobacterota; class Desulfuromonadia; order Desulfuromonadales; family DDH964; genus DDH964. Next base: position 161,411 of record CAVXNQ010000002.1, read on the forward strand.
CAGCGAGGCCTGCTGCCCCTTGACGCTGCTCATCTGGTCGGGCCGGCCGCAGGCCGAGTGGGCCTCCTCGAGATGGCGGATGGAGGTCCGGCGCTGGTCCCCCATCGCCTTGCGCAGGTAGTTGCCCGGCTCGCCGGCCCAGGCGGTCTGGTAGTCGTTGGGCGTAACCATCGAGTAATCGACCCACACCCCTTCCTCCTCCAGGGAGGAGAGCGCCTGGCCGATGCGTTCGCGGAACAGGTAGCGGACCAGGGGCACGCGCGACCAGAAGCGCAGCCGTTCGGCCTTGCGCCGCCGCTCCATGCGCACCGCCAGTTCGGGGTCGACATCCTCGAGGCTGCGCCAGATCGGCTGGTCGGCCAGCACCTCGTCCCGCTTCGCCTCGAGGTCGATGCGCGGCCGCACCTCCGTGGCGAAGATCGCCTCTTCGATCGCCTGCTTGACCGTGGCGCTCTTGCCGCTGCCGCTGCTGCCGATCACCAGGACCAGCGGCGCCCGCGGGACCGCCGGGTCCTCGGTATACTCCTTGAGGATGTGGGCATGATAGAGCTTGCGGAAGATTTCGAGGAAGCTCGGCGGCACGAAGCAGTCGGCGGTCTTGCGCTCGAGCAGGAAGGTCAGATACTGGTAGTCGTGCCAGTCGAGTTCCTTCTCCAGGATCTTGTTCCAGGCGGCGCCCGCCGACTGGGAGCCGGAGACCTCGAAGCGCCGCCGCCAGTCGGAGAGTTGCTCCGGGTCGCGCAGGATCTGAAAGCTGCGCTCACCGGGACGACGCAGCCGCCGCCACCAGGCGCGCAGGACGTCGACCGGCGTGTGGCTCGGCTGGTATTGGCGCAGGCGGCGCAGGACGAAAAGCCGGGTCTCGAAACTCCAGCCGGCGTTCAGGCTTTCAATTTGCCGGATTCGTCCCTCGGAGAGGCGGACGTATACCGGACTGCGGGTTTTGCGCATTGGAGCCATAACTGGCCGCCCCATCCTTTCTGCTGCTGCCTGCGGGGGCCGGCAGAACCACGGGGAGGCTGCCGCCGGCGTTGTTGAGAACGAAGGTATTCTGTCCCTGCTGGTTCTTTTCGTAGGCCGCCGCCCACTTCTGCTGGTTGAGAAATTCGAAGAGCGCCCCCTCGTTGCCGCGGGGGAGCCCGACGGCGGAGCGGAAGTCGCGGATCGCCTCGCTGTAGGCGGCGTAGAGCTTGCGGGTGCGGCTCGCCTCCTGGTCGGCCGCGTAGTTTTCGGCCTCGGCAATCAGCTCGCGGCGCTTCTTCTCCTCGCTGGCTTCGGCGAGCTTATCGGAAAAGCGGGTATCGCGCAGCACGAAGGAAACCACCTCGATGCCGTACTTGGTTTCCAGGGTCGGGCCGCCGACGTTGATCGGCTGGTCCTTGAGGTCGGTGAAAATCTGCTCCTTGATGCTCTCGCGGTCGGAGACTAGTTCATCGACGCTGCGTGCCTGCATGACGTCCTTGACCAGACCGTCGAAATCGTTTTGCAGCAGTGACTGGGGCGCCTTGTTCTCGATGCCCCAGCGCTCTAAGTCGACGATCCGGAAAGTGAGCATGGCGCTGGTCCACAGGGCCACGTTCTGCTGCGACATGATGCGCTGCGGCTCCGGGCTGGCGCCCAGGTAGAGTTCCTGGTTCATCAGCGGCACCTCCAGCTCGAGACGGGTAAAGAAGGGGAGGCGGGCATGCCAGCCGACATCCTTCACCACCCGCCGCTGGCCGCCAAGGTCTTCGAGGACCACAGCATAATTGTAGCGCACCTTGTAGATGGTCTTGGTGGCGTAAACCACGGCGGTCAGGTAATAGAGACCGGTCACCGCCAAAAGCAGCAGCAGGAAAAGTTTGAACAGCCGCTTCAGCCGCGCTCGCTGGAGCAGGGCAAAACGTACTTCAGGCTCCACAACCAACCTCCCCGGGGCAACTCCGCCACCCCACTATAACGTTTTTTTACAACTCCAATTAAGTTTCTATAAATTATTGGGCAGCCTAGAGATTCTAGCAAAGAAACTGCGTTTTACAAAAGTGAATTCGACGCAAAAATGGCGACCGGAACCATTTCCCGCGGCCCGCGCTCATTCCCGTCTTTTGCCCCCGTCATTGCTCAGTCCCACCCCCTGTGCTATCGTCCCGTGGTGCCCTGCAGAAACTGTCTTTTCTTCTCCCAGGAGATCTCCCATGCCCAGCCGCGTCTATTTGGCCGATACCCGCACCGGCAACCGTGAAAACCTCTTCGCCAAGCTCTCCCGCCTGCTCGAGGCGGGCGGCCTCGAGGGCATGGTCGACCGTGGCGACCTGGTCGCCCTCAAGGTCCACTTCGGCGAAAAGGGCGGCCATGCCTACATCCGGCCCACCTTTCTGCGCACCATCGTCGACCGTGTCAAGGAGCTCAGAGGCCGGCCGTTTCTGACCGACTCCTGTACCCTCTACCCCGGAGAGCGCAAGGAGGCGGTCTCCGCCCTATCCTGCGGCATCGAGAACGGCTTCGCCTACGCCGTGGTCGGCGCTCCCCTGGTGATGTGCGACGGCCTGCGCGGTCATTCCGCCCGCCGCGTCCCGGTCGCCGGGGAGATCCTGGCCAGTGTCGATATCGCCGCCGGGATTCTCGAGGCCGACGCGCTGATCGCCGTTTCCCACTTCAAGTGCCACGAGCTGACCGGTTTCGGCGGCGCGCTGAAGAACCTCGGGATGGGCTGCTCGAGCCGCGAGGGAAAACTGGAACAGCACTCCAACGTCGCGCCAAGGGTCGCGGAGGAGTATTGCACCGCCTGCGCCGCCTGCCTGAGGGCCTGCGTCCACGAAGCCATCGCGATCATGGAGGGGAAAGCGCACATCGACGTCGAGCGCTGCGTCGGCTGCGGGCGCTGCATTACCGTCTGCGAGGAGAAGGCGATCCGGGTCCAGTGGAACGAAGAGGCGCCGCTGGTGATGAAGAAGATGGCCGAATACGCCGCCGGGGCTCTCCACGGCAAGAACGGCAAGACCCTGTTCGTCAATTTCGTCACCCAGGTCTCTCCGGCCTGCGACTGCTACGGCCACTCGGATGCGCCGATCGTCGCCGACCAGGGGATCCTGGTCAGCCGCGACCCGGTCGCCCTCGATCAGGCCTGCGCCGACCTGGTCAACGCCGCCCCGGGCCTGGCGGGGACCGCCCTGGCCAGCGGCAGCGAGCCGGGCGGCGACAAGTTTCGCGGCGTCCATCCGAACATTGACTGGGAGGTCCAACTCGCCCATGCCGAAAAGCTCAGGCTCGGCAGCCGTCGATACCAGTTGGTTACCCTGGAACCGAAGAATCCCCAAGGATGGTAGGTTTTCACCTGCACCCAAAAGGGACGGCGGGAAGCCGGGAGGAGGGCTGCGACGGGCGGGAACCGCCTAGAAACCCCAGGCCAGACCGATCATGGCGCCATGGCGTGAGGTGTCGAAGGTGGCACGCAGCGGTGGACCGTTGTCGTTGACGAGGAAGGCGTCGTTGACGAAGGCACTGACGAAGTAACCGAGGGCGGCCCCTGTCAGGACATCGGAGGGATAATGTTTGCCCGCCTCGACCCGGGACCAGCAGGTGGCGGCGGCCAGGCTTCCGAGCCCGATGTTGGCAAGGGTTCGCTCGCCGGAGCTGAGCGGATAGGCCTCGAGATTGCGCGAGGCGAGGGTGGCGAAGGAAGCGGCGGCGACGGCATGCCCCGAAGGAAAGCTCTTGTTGTCGGTGCGGTCGGGCCGGGGACGGTGCGTCGCACTCTTGAGCCCCTCGCTCATCCCCTGGGCTGCGAAGATAGCGGCCAGATCACCCACGGTTCCCTTGGCCTTGGCGGCCAGCCAGGGGCCCGGCTCCGTGCCATCGGGCGCGGCGAGGATGGTCAAAGCGAGAATCCCGCCGCCGGCGTAGGCGAGGGTGTCGCTCGCCGAGTCGGCATTGTCCTCGGAGCCGAAAACCGGGTTGTGATTGACCGCCCAGCGTGAAACCTGGTAATCCCAGTCGGTGAGGCGGAAGACCGCCGCCCCCGCCAGCGGCGCCCAGGTCTGCGGCGCCAGGGCTGCATCGCGGGCCGCCGTACCGATCCGATCCCAGCCGGGGCGCAGGGTAGCGTCCGCCCCCCACAACCCGCCACCCGGCAGCGTTCCGCACCCGGCCAACAGCGCCACGACCATTACCGCCAGCAGAAGGCGAAAATTTGACATAAGAGTCTCCTCATTTTTCATGTTGGGATCAACCACCGGGGCGGTTGCCCCGGTCGTTGATCAATGGTGGCTGGAACGGATATCGGCGTCGGGATAATGAGACAGCAAGTCTTTGCGCAGGGAGTCTAAATCTCCCTCGCCCCGGGTGCGGATGACGACCATCCGCTTGCCGGGAGGGGTGAAAGCGTGGGAGGAGAGGATACTTTCCAAGCCGAAGCCGTGCCTGCGCACGATATCGGCGGCTTCTCGGATACTGCCGGCCCGGTCCTCCAGAGTCAGGCAAATTCGGTTCCCATCCTGTTTGACCCCGGTGATGTGGACGAGGGCCGCGTACATGTCTTTGTCGGTGATGATCCCGATCACCCGGCCCGCCTCGACCACCGGCAGGCAGCTGATCTGATGGTCGTGCAGCAGCAGGGCGGCCTCTTCCACGGGGGTATCGGGAGGAACCGAAAAGACCGGGGTACGCATGATCCTGGCGACCTTGACCTGGCCGAGAAGGTAGTGCAGTTCGAAGATGTCGAGAGTGGTCGCCTCGGAGGGGAGGTAATCCTTGATCACCCGGTCGGAGAGGATTCCGACCAGGGTCCCCTTCTCCACCACCGGCAGATGGCGGATCCCTTTTTCCCGCATCAGCTTGACGGCCACGGTCACCGGGTCGTCCGGCGCCACCGCTACCACCTCTTTGCTCATCCACTCTTTGATGTACATTGCGCCTCTCCTGATTTTTTTCCGGCTACATCCCCAGGTAGATCTCTTTGATTTCCGGATCGCCCAAAAGGTCCCGGGAGAGTCCCTCCTTGGCCAGCCGGCCCGTCTCCAGCACATAGGTGTAGTCCGAGTTTTCCAGCGCCAGCTGCACGTCCTGTTCGATGAGCAGGATGGTGGTTCCCTGCCGGTTAATGGCACCGACGATCTCAATCAGGTTGTCGACGATCAGGGGCGCCAGCCCGAGCGACATTTCGTCGATCAGGAAGAGAGCTGGCCGGCCCATCAGGCCGCGGCCGATGGCCACCATCTGCTGTTCCCCGCCCGAGAGGCTGCCCGCCTTCTGCCGGCGCCGCTCCTGGAGACGCGGGAAGAGCTCGTAGACATGCTCCAGATCGGGGGCGATATTGCTCTCCCGGCGGCGGTGATAGGCCCCCATCAGGAGATTCTCCTCCACCGTCATTTCGGCAAAGAGCTTGCGCCCCTCGGGAACCTGGATGATTCCAAGCTGCACAATATCATGTGGTGAGCGGGTGTCGAGACGCTCGCCCTGGAAGCGGATCTCCCCCCGGCGGGGCGATTTGACGCCCGAGATGGTCTTCAGGAGGGTCGACTTGCCGGCGCCGTTGGCGCCGACGACGGCGATGACCTTCCCTTCCTCCACCGAGAAGGAGATGTCCCAGAGGACCTGGACGTCGCCGTACGCAACATCGAGATGGCTCACTTCCAACAACATTGCGGCCTCGTTCATTGGGTCAACTGCTGGTAGCGCTTGCCGAGGTAGGCCCGGATCACTTCCGGGTCATTCAGCACTTCCCCGGGAGGCCCTTCGGCGATCTTTTCCCCATGCTGAAGCACGAAGAGCCGGTCGCTGATCGCCTTGATCGCCTTCATCACGTGCTCGATGACGATGATCGAAACCCCGCGGGCGCGGATCTGCTGAATCAAGGCCACGGCCTGGTCGATCTCCTTCGGATTCAGCCCCGCCATGACCTCGTCGAAGAGGATCACCTCGGGGCTCATGGCCAGGGCCTTGGCGATCTCCAGCCGCTTGCGGGAGGCGACGTTGAGCTGGTCCGCGGACCGGTCTTGGTGCTTCTCCAGCCCGACGAAGGAGACGATCTCCGCCGCCGCCTCCCGGGCTTTCCGGGCGCCAAGCCGTTTATCCCGCTTGCCGAACATGGCGCCGACGGCGATGTTTTCCAGCACCGTCATATGCGGAAAGGGCTTGACGATCTGGTAGGTGCGGGCGATCCCCAGGGCCCCGATGCGATGGGGCGCCAATCCCTTGATGGATCGCCCCTTGAAGAGGACGTCACCGCTGGTGATGGACGTGCTGCCGGCGATCATGCTGACCAGAGTCGTCTTGCCCGCGCCATTGGGACCGATCAGGCCGAGAATTTCCCCCTCGTAGAGCGTGAAGTCGACCTCGTTGTTGGCCCGCAGGCCCTTGAAGTCCTTGGTCAGGGACTTGCCTTCGAGGATGGCCGTGCGCTGTCGCCGTCATGAGTGCTCCCTGCTAGACCCGGTTCCGGCGGATGTTGTCGAGAAAATAGGCCAGCCCCACCTTTTTACGGCCGCCGAAGATATCGTAGATCCCCTTGGGCGCGAAAAGAATGACCAGAATGACGATGGCGCCGAAGAAGATGGTGTGGATCACCAGGAAATGTGCCGAGAGGAAATTGTCGATGACCTCGATGAGCACCGCGCCGAGGGTCGGTCCCCAGAGGCTGCCGATGCCGCCGAAAACGGCCATGACGATCATCTTCACGGTGCTGGCGACGGTAAAGACCGGCTCGGGCTTGATGAAACCCTGCTGATAGGCATAGATGGCCCCGGCAATACCGGAGAAGAAGCCGCTCAGGCCGAAGGCGGCGGACTTGAACAGGGTGGTGTTGATGCCGATGGAATTGGCGGCATCCTCATCCTCACGGATAGCGATCAGGCCGTAGCCGAGCTTGCTTTTGAGCATCAGCCAAGTGACCAGCAGCAGGATCACCAGCACCCCCAGGGAAACGTAGAAGAAGAAGCGATAGCTGGCGTCGATGGCGAATTCGGGAATCGGCAGATAGAGACCCGAGTTGCCTTCGGTGATCCCCAGGTTCTGGACCAGGGCTTTGGTCGCCTCCGCCAGGCCCAGGGTAGCGATGGCGAAGTAGTGTCCTTTGAGGCGCAGGATCGGCAGGCCGACGACAAAGCCGTAGGCCGCGCCCAGCAGGCCGCTCAGCAGCAGCGACGGAAAGAAGCCGAAACCGAAATTGCTCATGAGGATGGCGGTAGCATAGGCGCCCAGGCCGAAAAAAACAATATTCCCGAAGGAAGCGTAGCCCGTATAGCCGCCGATAATATTCCAGCTACTGGCCAGGATGGCGAAGATCAGGATGTCGGTGGCATTGCGCAGGGTGAAATTGCCGAGGAAGAAAGGCAGGATCGCTGCCGCGCCGATGACCAGGGTCGAGAAGATGAAGGATTTTTTCATGGCTACCCCCTCCCCCCCAGAATGCCCCTGGGCATGAAGATGAGCACCAGCAGGAAGATGCTGAAACTGATCAGGTTTTCATAGGTCGAACCGAACAAGTTGGTGCCCAGCGCTTCCACCACGCCGAGGATGAGGCCGCCGATGAGCGGACCCAGCATCGTGCCGAGGCCGCCGATGATCGTCACCACGAAGGACTTGAGGGTCAGGATCCCCCCCATGGTCGGGGAGATGGGAAAGAGGATCGACCACAGGGTGCCGGCGGCGGCGGCCAGGGCGGTGCCGATGCCGAAGGTGACGGCGTAGATGTTGCCGACCTTGACCCCGGTCAGCTTCGCCGCCTCCAGCTCCTGGGAGGTGGCGCGGATCGCCCGCCCCAGGCGGGAGTGGTTCATGAGGTAGAAGAGTACGGCGGAGATGACCAGGGCCAGCACAAAGGCGGCCAGGCGCACCGCCGGGATGGTGGCGCCGAAAACAGCGAAGTTGGCCGCCCCGTAGCTGACATTCACCTTGCGCACGTCGGCGGTCCAGAAGAGCAGGGCCAGGTTGTTGATCAGCAGCTCGATGCCGAAGGTCAGCAGCAGGGTGATGAAGATATCGGCCTGGACCACGAGGTTGATCAGGTATTTCTGCAGCAGCCAGCCGAGCAGGAAAATCAAGGCCATCGACAGGGGGAGGCTGACGAAGGGATCGAGCCCCAGGCTGACGAAGAGCCAGTAGGTCAGGTAGGCACCGAGCATGATGAAGGCGCCGTGGGCGATATTGATGATGTTCATCACCCCCCAGATGAGCGACATCCCCATCGCCATCAGGGCGTAGAGCCCGCCTTTGAGCAGACCGTTGATAATAACCTGTGTCAGCATCGATCTTCCTCAGCCGGCGAAGAAAAAGCTCCCGGGAAAGCCCCGGGAGCTTTGGACCCTAACGTTTGTCCCAGGGGGGAATCGGGTAGACCGCTTTGGCCCCATCCAGGCTGGGATAGACCTGGAAGATCTCGCCCTTCAGGTTCTGCAGCACGACGCTGGTGCCTTTGATCTGGCCGTTCTCGGCGAAAGCGTACGGTGCCGTAGATGGTCTGGAGATCGGTGGCGGCGATGGCGTCGCGGACCTTTTCCTTATCCAGGCTGCCGGCGCGCTCGATGGCGTCCTTGAAGATGGCGATGTCGGCGATGGCCGAGGCGGCGTGGTAGTCGGGATCATAGCCGAACTTGGCCTCGAAATCCTTCACGAATTCCTGCGTTGTCCTTGAAAATGGCCCCCTTGAACTTCATCTGCGGCGACCAGGAGGCCACCCCGTAGATGTAGTCGGCGTCTTTGCCGAGGGCCTTGCGGAAGTCGGCCTCGGTCGGCCCGACGGTCAGCCCCAGGTAATAGGGGGAGACGTTGAGCTCCTTGGCCTGGGTCACGAAGTTGATCGATTCTTCGGTGTGCCCGGCGACCAGGACGGCCTGGACCCCTTCGGATTTGATCTTGGTCAGGATGGAAGAGAAGTCGGAGGCGCCTTCACCGTATTTTTCGTAGAGGACGACGTCGAAACCCAGCTCCGGAGCCTTGGCCTTGGTCCCCTCGCCGACGCTGACGTCGAACTTGTCGTCCGAATAGAGGATGGCGATCTTTTTCGCAAAGGGGGTCTGCTCCTTGAGGAACTTAAGGGTGGAGGCAAAATAATCCTCGGCCGGGGGGAGGGTACCGAAGATGTATTTGTTCCCCTTGTCGAAAATCTTGCCGGAGGCGCCGCCCCCTTCGATCATCGGCATCCGGTAGCGCTGGGCGACGATGCTGTCGGGGATGGTGATGCCGCTGCTGTAGGGGCCGAGGAGAAAATCGACCTTGTCTTCGGCAATCAGCTTCTCGACCAGCCGGGAACTTTCCGTCGGATCGCTCTTGTCGTCGTAGAATTTCAGCTCCAGCTGGTAGCTCTGCCCTCCGACCTTGACGCCCCCGGCCTCGTTGATCTTTTCGACCGCATACTTGTAGGCATCGACGTAGTACTTGCCGGTCCGGCTTTCCTTGCCGGTAAAGGAGATGGCGCAGCCAAGCTTGATGGTCTTGGCCGCGGCGAAGGCTGGGGTGGCGACCAGCAGCAGGGCGCCCAGCAGCAGCGGCAGGGAAAACCAGGAAGAACGGTTGGTCTGGCGCATAGATTTCCTCCTTTTGGATGTGGATAATCTCGATATCTATTTACGATTTATCACAAAAATCGGAAATGGCAACGGCATCTCGCCAGCCACCGACCAGGAAGGGCGAGTCGGGATGGGAACCAAACCCTGCAGTCTGGACAAGGTCGCCGGCAAATGGTTGAATAGGGGGCTCGAGAAGAATTGCTCCCCTGATCCGGCATCGTCGTTCAGCGAAAGGCTTCACCATGCCACCTGCAGAGATCCTCGCCACCTTCTTCGCCGCCGCACTCCTTTTGGCCTTGGCCCCGGGGCCGGACAACCTCTTTGTCCTTACCCAGTCGGCGACCGGCGGCAAGGGGGCCGGACTCACTCTGACCCTCGGCCTGTGCACCGGTCTGATCGGTCACACCCTGGCCGTGGTTCTCGGCGTGGCGGCCCTGGTGAAGGCCTCGGCCCTGGCCTTTACCGGCCTCAAACTGCTCGGGGCCGGCTACCTGCTCTACCTCGCCTGGCAGGCGTTTCGCGCGCCGGCGGCGTCCATCACCGCCGCAGCCGCCTGCCCCCGGCTACGCCCGCCTCTACCGGCGCGGCATTTTCATGAACCTCACCAACCCCAAGGTCTCCCTCTTCTTTCTGGCGTTTCTGCCCCAGTTCGCCGACCCCGGGCGCGGGCCGGTGGCCCCCCAGCTGCTGCTCCTCGGCGGGCTTTTCATCGTCGCCACGCTGTTGGTTTTCGGCGCCATCGCCCTGCTCGCCGGAACCCTCGGTGAACGCCTCAATCGTTCCCCCGGTCTTCAGCGTCTGCTCAATCGGCTGGCCGGCACGGTCTTTTTCGGCCTGGCGCTGCATTTGGTCCGCAGCCGAAACTGAAAAAAACCTTCACCGCACCCGGACCGAACATCTCCAGAGAAGGAGCAAAGGCCGCAAATTCAGTGGTGCGGCTTTTGCCAGCCACGCATTGGTCGCGACAGCCGAAGTTCGCTGCGCTTGCCCGGTCATCCGGAAGTCGTTGCCATGCTGAAGGGACTTCTCGGAAAAATCGATGGGGAGATGGGGGCCGCGGGGAAAGATGGAACCATCGGCAGGAATAACGGGGAGGCAAGGCCAGGGCGAAAGGGAGCGCGCGCCCGATTCCGCTTCGGGCCCGGCAGAGAACTTCCGGGAATGACTGGCCAGAGTGGCCTTTCTGGGCGTATAATTTCGAGAAGTTGCCAACCCCCGACCGCGGAGGATCTGCATGGAGATCACCTTCCCCGGCGGCGTGGCCGTCGAGGCTCGCTACAAGGGATTTACCGTCCGTAGCGATCAACCCATCGCCGACGGCGGCGAGAACTCCGCCCCCGCCCCCTTCGACCTCTTCCTGATCGCCCTCGGCAACTGCGCCGGCTATTTTGCGCTGCGCTTCTGCCAGCAGCGCGACCTCGCGACGCAGGGGCTGCGCTTGACCATGGAGACCGAGCGGGACGCGGCACGGCACCGGCTGGCGCGGGTGCGCATCGTCGTCCATCTCCCCGACGGATTTCCCGAAAAGTACCGGGCGGCGATCGTCCGCGCCACCGACCAGTGCACGGTGAAACGCAGCCTGTTCGACCCGCCCGAGTTCGAGGTAACAGTCAGTTGAGTCAGGGCCAGCCTTCGCCTCCGACTGGCGGGCCGGGCAAGGCGATCCACAGGCCGATTTCTCCACCCAAGGCGGCCAAGAGGGAGCAGCCTCGGTTGTCGCGGCTGGCGGGCCAGGCGATCTCCACCAGACCGGCCGCCGCATCCAGGGTGCGCAAAAAGAGCAGGCCATCGTAGCCTTCGACGATGAAGCGCAGGTAGGCGATCTCCCGGCGTGGAAGCTGGAAGCAACGTTTCTGGTAGGGATCGGACACGGGAGGAATTTTTCCTTGACGACCACCGGGCGAGCCGTTATTTTGGCTAAACATTTTTAGGGGAACTGAAAATGGTCATTGGCGTGCCGACGGAAACCAAGGCCCGCGAATACCGCGTCGGCCTCACCCCTGCCGGGGCCCGCACCCTGGTCGAAGACGGCCACCAGGTCCTGGTGCAAAGGGGTGCCGGCATCGGTAGCGGTTTCGGCGACGATCAGTACCGCGCCGCCGGGGCCACCCTCGAAAGCGGCTGCCACCCAGGTCTGGGACGCCGCCGAGCTGGTGGTCAAGGTCAAGGAACCGCTGCCGGAGGAGTACCCCCGCCTGCGCCCGGGGTTGCTGCTCTTCACCTACCTGCACCTGGCGCCGGCCCCGGAGCTGACCGCCGTGCTGCTGGAACGGGCCGTGACCGGCATCGCCTACGAGACGGTGCAGCGCGACGACGGCGCCCTGCCGCTGCTCCACCCGATGAGCGAAATCGCCGGGCGCATGGCCCCCCAGGTCGGAGCCTGGTACCTGCAGAAGGAAAACGGCGGCAAGGGTCTGCTCCTTGCCGGTGCGCCCGGGGTGAAACCCGGCCGGGTGGTGGTGCTCGGCGCCGGGACCGTCGGCGGCAACGCGGTGCGCATCGCCGTCGGCATGGGCGCCGAGGTAACGGTCCTCGATATCGACGGCGCGCGCCTCGAGGCCCTCGACGAGCACTATGGCAACCGGGTGCGGACGCTGATGTCCAACTCGCAGAGCATCGAGGACGAGGTCCGGCGCGCCGATCTGCTGATCGGCGCGGTCCTGATTACCGGGGCCCGGGCACCGCTCCTGGTTGGCCGGGAACTGGTTGCCGCCATGACCCCCGGCAGCGTGATCGTCGATGTCGCCGTCGACCAGGGGGGGTGCGTGGCGACCATTCACGCGACCACCCACGACAACCCGGTCTACAGCGTCGACGGCGTGCTCCACTACGGCGTCGCCAACATGCCCGGCGCGGTCAGCCACACCAGCACCCTGGCACTGACCAACGCCACCCTCCCCTTCGTGCGCCGACTGGCGCGCGCGGGGCTGGAAGCCGCCGCAGCCGAGCCGGCCCTGGCCCGCGGGGTGAACACCTGGCGCGGGCAACTGTGCAACACGGCGGTGGCCAGGGCCCAGGGGCTGCCCTTCGTCCCCTTCACCCCTTGACGGTGCAACGCCCGCCGGCGGCGGGCGTAAAACATACCGAAAATTTATCGCGCAATCTCTGTCTCAGCCAGAAAACCTCCTCCAGAGTCGGCTGAACCAAAGCAGTAGATTCGTTGCGACCCCCGGGAATCCCCACCCGGGGATTTTTTTTGTCCACCACTCGCCACTCGCCACTCCTCACTCACCACTCGCCACTCGCCACTCGCCACTCGCCACTCACCACTCGCCACTCACCACTCGCCACTCCTCACTCCTCACTCCTCACTCCTCACTCCTCACTCCTCACTCCTCACGAAAATTGTCGAGGATATACCGGGCGATGCTCGCCTCGGCGGCAGGGCCGGCAAAGCGTCGAGAGAAAACCAGCGGGCATCCTCCAGCTCGCTATGATCGACTTGCAGCTCCCCTCCCGCATAGTCGGCGACGAAAACCCGCCATCAGCTGGCTGGGGAAAGGCCAGCTCTGGCTGCCGATGTAACGGACGTTATTCACCCGCACCCCAGTCTCCTCCAGCACCTCGCGGTGCACCGCCTCCTCCAGACACTCGCCGAAGTCGAGATATCCGGCGACCAGGCTGTAGCGTCCCGCCGGCCACTCGGTCTTGCGAGTCAGCAGCAGTTCCCGGCCGCGCCGGATCAGGACGATGACGCAGGGATGAATATGGGGATAATGGGAATAGTTGCAGGCCGAACACCGGCGGCCCCACTCACTGGACATGGCGATGGTCCTTGCCCCGCACTGGGCGCAGAACCGGCTGCCCTGCTGCCAGTGCAGGATCTGCCCGGCGACCCCACCGAGGGAGAGAAGCGCCGTCGACAGGAGCGGGTCTGTTGCCAGTAGGCTTTCCGCCGCCAAACCGGGCGGGATCTCCGTGTCGCGCGCAATCGCCAGTGCCCGGCAGGGGAGACCGCGATAGCGGCCGAGAAAAACGGGGGTGTGCCCGGCCGCTCCCGTCACCGGGAGCTCCCCGTGCGGCAGGACCGGTTCGCTGCCGGCGGCAACCAGCAGTTCGCTGCCGCGCAGCAGCACCCAGCAGCCCGGCCCGCCAGGATCGGCATCAGGCGACTCCAGACGGAAATCGGCGGCCAGAGCGGTAGCGTTGAAGGGGAGATGGAGCGGGGAAGGAAAGCTTTCAGGCAGAGGCATGGTTCACTCCTCGGCGGCAAAGACCGCCTTCCGGGACTCGGGACCCGGGACCCGGGACTGCCCCCCGTCACTCCGCAGCGGCCAGGGACGCGTGGTAGAGAAGCAGGGCCAGTTGGGTCTTGGCGTCGATGATGGCGCCGCTCCCCACCAGGCGCAATGCCTCCTCCAGGGAGACCGGACAGCGGAGCGATGAATTCGTCCGCCTCGGGGGCGGCGGGAACCGGCTGCAGTTGGTCGGCCAAGAAGAGATGGATGCGCTCGTCGCAGAAGCCGACGCTGCTCAGCGTCTGTCCGAGAGGGGCCAGCCGCCCTGCACGCCATCCCGTCTCCTCCTCCAGCTCGCGGCGGGCGCAGGCCTCGGGCGCCTCCCCCGGTTCGAGGCGGCCGGCGGGGATCTCCAGCACCTCGCCGCCAACGGCTGCCCGGAACTGGCGGATCAGGAGGATCCGGCCGTCGGCCAGCAGCGGCAGGACGGCGGCACCGCCGGGGTGGCGCACGATCTCGAAATCGGCGCGGCGGCCATCGGGAAGCCGGTGGGATTCGATCGCCAGGGAGACGATCCGTCCCCGGTAGATGCTGCGCCGGACGCTGCTCATGGCGCCGCCCCGGCTGCCGGCGGCAAAACCATCCACAGTTCGCCGGAAACCGCTCGCAGGGTCACCGGTAGCCGGCCGAAATAATCGCCGTCGAGCTGGACCGGAACCGCCTCCCCCTGCAGGCGCAGCTGCCGCGCCTTGAAGGTGCGGGCCGCGCCCGGGTCCAGGGGCCGGCCGCTCGCCAGCGTCCCGACGGCGCGCAGCAGCGCCAGGCGTCCAGGACGCAGCAGCAGACAAACGTCAAGGGCCTCTTCCTGCAGGGAGGCGCCGGGGGCGATGGCGAAACGACCGCCGTAAAGACGCCCGTTGCTTACCACCGCGCCGTAGCAGGGAATCGTCTCCCCATCGGCGGTCAGCGCCTCGATCGGCCGGGGGGGGCGGGCCAGCAGGACCCGGGCGGCGCTCGCCAGGTAGGCGAACTTCCCGGTCAGGCGCTTGAGCCCGGCGCTGACGGCGTAGACCGCCTCGGCATCGGGTCCGGCGCTGGCCATCAGCAGGAAGCGATGGCCGTCGGCCGCCCCCAGGCAGACCGGCAGCGCCTTCCCCTCCAGGACGACGCGGCAGGCCGCCTCGAGCGCGCAGGGGATGCCGGCCTCGAGAGCGAAGACGTTGGTCGTGCCCAGCGGCAGAAAGGCCACGGGGATCCGGCTCGGCACCAGGCCGTTGATGATTTCGTTGAGGGTCCCGTCGCCGCCGGCGGCGACGATCCGCTCGCAGCCGCCGTTGCGGGCGGCAGCCGCGGCGCGGCGGGCATCGCCCCGGGCCGCAGTGAGGGTGAGATCGACGGACACTCCCTGGGCGCGAAACCAGCTCACAGCCTGTTCGATGTGGGCGCGGGCGTCGTGCCCGGCGACCGGATTGGCAATCAGCTTGAGGGTGCGGATCGCGGCCATGGGGTTATCCCGATCAGTTGCCGGCAGCGGCGGGAGGTTGCGTCCTGCAGGGCGTGGCAGAGGTAGGCGGAGCGCTTGCGCTGCCCGTAGACCTCCCGGCAGGCATAGCCGCTCTCCTTTTCGAAGGCCGGCAGGGCATCGGCCGAAGTGACCATGAACAACCGCGGCCGGTCTTTTAAAAACCGCTGCAGATCGGAGGCCGTCGGCAAATACCAGCTGCGATATTCGTCGTCCTCCTGGAAGCGGACATCCCGCTCCATGCCGTAGGCCGCTGCGGTGAGGTGCCGCCGGTAGAGGGAGAGGGAAGGGAGAAAGGCCTGGTAGGCGAGCACGTCGAGTTTCCGCTCGGGGTCGAGCCGGTTGAGGGCGGTTGCCATCTGCTCGTAGCCGCGCATCTGCGGAGCGGCGACGGCGACGATGGCGTAGGCGACGGTTGAGACGAGGAGCAAGAGCAGCGCGCTCCACCAGACCAGCCGCGGCCCCTGCCGCTGTTTCCAGACCTGCCACCACAAAAGGAGCAGCGGGAGAGCGGAGACCAGCAGCGGCCAGCGCAGGACCCGGGCCGGGTGGTAGACGAAGCCGGCCACCGCTGGGGCAATGGCGAAGAGGAAAAGCAGCAGCGCCGCCAGGGAACGCAGGCGGGGCATGGGAAAAGTCCGCAGGGCGGCGGCGGCCAGGATTGCGGCGATGCCGAAGAAGGGGAGGATGTAGGTCGGCTGCTTGCTCTGCGCCAGGGTGAAGACGAGGAAAGGGACCCAGACATAGAGGAGCAGGACCCGCGTCGGCCGGTCGAAGGCGCGGGCCTGGAACGTTCCCTTGGCGAAGAAGAAGATGTAGGGGAGGAAGGTCCCGGCGAAGACGTAGAAGAAATACCAGAGCGGCTCGTGGCGGTGGAAGCGGTTGGAGGCGACCCGATCGACGGTCTGTACCTTGAGGAAGTAGTAGAGCAGCCCCGGGTTCTCGGCCATCACCGCGAGGTACCAGGGGAGGGCCAGCAGAGCGAAGACGCCGCTGGCGGCCAGCACCTCCCGCCAGGAGAAGACCCGTCGGTGGTCGGGATCGACCAGCTTGGCGACCAGGTAGGGGAGCAGGGTAAAGAGGAAGATGATCGGCCCCTTGGTCAGAAAACCGAGGCCGAGCGCCAGCCCGTAAAGGGGCGCGTCGCTCTTGTGGCGCTCGCCGCGCAGGCGGCGGAAGAGGTAGTACTGGGCCATGACCGTGAAGCAGGTCAGGTAGATGTCGGTGGCGACGATGCGGGCGATAGCGAGGAAGAGGAACGAGGAGGCGAAGATCAGCGTCGCGTCGAAAGCGTCGCGCTCCTCGCCGAGGAGCACCTGGGCCAGACGGTAGAGGTAGACGACGGCGACGAGGGCGGCGACGACGCCGAAGAAGCGGGCACCGAAGTCGCCGATGCCGAACAGCTTATAGCCGCCGGCGATCGCCCAGTAGGTCAGGGGCGGCTTGTGGAAGTGCTTGATGGCGCCAAAGAAAGGCTCGAGGTAGTTGTGGCGGAGGAGCATCTCCCAGGCGATCTCGCCGTAGCGCCCCTCGGTCGACTCCATCAGCGGCAGAAAGCCGGTCGGAATCAGCAGGACCAGGAAGTAGAGTGCCAGCAGCAGCCCGCGGCGGCGGCCGGCGGGGGCCTCAGCCATTCTCGGCTTCCCGTTCCCGGCGCTCGCGGGCGATCAGGTAGAGGTTGCGGGTATAGATGAAGAAACCGCTCGCCTGGCCGACGATGAAGACGATGTCCTTGCGGATGATGGCGTAGACCAGCAGCAGGGAGGAGCCGCCGATGCTGAAATACCAGAAGGCGGTCGGAATCATGCTGCGGCGGTGCTTTTCCGAATAGAGCCACTGCACGAAAAAGCGCATAAAAAAGAGGGTCTGGCCGGAAAAGCCCAGCACCAGGATGGCGATTTCCGATTTAGCCATGGGTCTCCCCGATTTCGATCTTGAGATGGCGCTTGATCATCCAGCGCACGCTGATGACGTCGTACAGCCCCTCGATGCCGCGGCGCAGGTTGGTGTATTTGGAAACCCCGTGCAGCCGCTGCCGGTGGTTGACCTTGACCTCGACGACCTTCGCCCCCTCGATGCGCATCAGCGTCGGCAGGAAGCGGTGCAGTCCCTTGTACATCTTGATCCGCTTGAGCAGCGCCGCGTTCATCACCTTGAGCGAGCAGCCGGTGTCGTGAATCGATTCCCAGGTCAGGCGGTTGCGGACGAAGTTGCCGATTCGGCTGCCGATCTTCTTCGACAGGGTATCCTGGCGGTTGAAACGCCAGCCATTGATCATGTCGTAGTCGCCGTAATATTCGAGCATCTTCGGAATGTCGGCGGGGTCGTTCTGCAGGTCGGCATCCATGGTGATCACCACGTCGCCGTCGGCGTGCTGGAACCCGGCATAGAGCGCCGCGGACTGACCGGCATTGCGGGCAAAGGCGACGTAGGCGACCTCGGGATGGGCCGCGGCCAGGTCCTTGATCACCGCCAGGCTGCGGTCGGTGCTGCAGTCGTCGACGAACAGAACCTGGTAGGTATACGGCAGCGCAGCCGCCACCTTGACGATCTCGGCATGCAGCGCCGCCAGGTTTTCCTCTTCGTTGTAGACCGGGATGACATAGGAGATTTTCTTGATCATGGGTGCCTCTGGAAATGCTCCCCGTTCTCCCCGGGGTGAGGGAAATCCAGCAGCTGCCGGCGTTGAAAATAGTCCCTGAGCAGAAGGCTGGTGGTCGTGCCGAGGAAGGCCCCGGCCAGGACGTCGCTGGGGAAATGGGCTCCGGCCAGCACCCGGCAGGCGCCCACCAGGGCCGCCAGGGCAAACCAGTGCGGCAGCCGGCGCGGCATCAGGAGGTAACCGGCGGTCGCCACGGCGAAAATCGTGGTAGCGTGGCCGGACGGAAAAGACCACATCTTAGCAGAAATCTCAAAAAACGAAAAAGAATATAGATGCTGTCCCAAAAAAACCTTGGGCCGCGGCCGACCGCAGACGATCTTGATGGCGTCGGCGACCAGCCCGGAGACCAGGACCGTGCCCACCAGGTAGAGAACGCGCTGCCGCCAGCGATGCAGCCGGGCCGCAGCGGCCGGCGGCACCCGCGTCGCGGCCCAGCGCAGCAGCAGGAAGAGGAGCGGCCCCGGCACCAGGTAGTAGACCGAGTTGCCGAGTTCACCGAACAGCGAAAACCAGTGCCGGTAAAGCCCGGGAAGGGCTCTCACCCAGGTGGCCACCGGACGGTCGACATAGAGGATCAGTCCCACGCAGGCGGTCCCGGTCAACAGCAGGCTGACCAGCAGCCACCGGTAAGGACGCCCCGCCGGCTGGGCAGTTCGGCTTCCCTGGCTCACGACTGCGGACCCGCCGCGGCGGGCGGGGCGGCCCGCAGCAGGTTGAGCCGCATGCGCCGCCCCTTGGAATAATTGAAGCCGCGAATCTGCTCGACCACCTCCGGGGCGAGCCCCACGCCATGGGCGGCGTCCAGGACCCGGGAGAGCTGGCGGTCGCTGACCAGCACCCAGCCGTCCGGATTGGCGCGCAGGAAGGTCGCGGCATCGGCCGCATCGAGCATCCGGGTGGCGGTGCCGGCCAGAAAGACCAGGCTCGGCTCCCGGTAATCGACCGTCGCCAGCAGATAGGGGGCCTTGGCGCCCTGCCGCTGCAGCGCCGCCACCACCTCGTTGCTGAGCCAGGGGGTACGCAGCCCGGGCAGAACCCAGCCCAACGCCGGAGCCAGCACCAGCACGCCGCCCAAAACCGCGGCGGCTACCAGTTGGGCCGGCCGGCGCCGGCGCAGCAGCCGCGGCACCCAGACCAGCATCCCCGCGGCCGCCCCCGCCGCCACCAGGCCGGAGAGAGAGATTCCGCTGCCGGCCACCGCCGGCAGAATCGCCAGCCCGGCACCGAGCAGCAGCGTGACCAGCGCCCAGAGGCCGAAGACGGGCCAGCGCAACAGGCTGAACGGCCGCCGTTCGAGGAAGGTGAGGCCGGCGGGAAGATCCTGTAAAAAACGGCCGGTGAGCAGGGCGATCGCGGGAAAGGCCGGCAGGATGTAATGGGGCAGCTTGGTCGGGACCAGCTCGAAGAGGAGCCAGGCCGGGATCAGCCAGGCGAGCAGGAAACGGACCGCGACGTCGCCGCGCTGCTTCCAGGAGGGCCAGAGGGCCGCCCAAGCGAAGAGCGAACCGGGCCAGAACAGGGCGGTGAAAAGGAGCAGGTAGAAACCGGGCCAGGCGCCGTGGGACTCCTGGCCGCCAATCAGCTTGGGCAGGAGATCGTGCCCCACCGCCTGGCGCAGGAAGGCGCCGTGGGAGACCTGATTGATGGCGACGAACCAGGGGAGGACGATCAGCAGCATCAGCAGCAGGCCCGAAACGGGTCGCAGCGCGCGCAGAAACCCGCCCCGGCGATCCGCCACCCGCAACACCAGGATGGTCAGCAAGGCGATAGCCGGCGGCACCGGCCCCTTGAGCAGAATCCCGGCCCCGCAGGCGACCCAGAAGAGGAGCGTGATGGCCCGCTTCGGGGTAACGCCCTGCCGCCAGTCGAGATAGGCCCGGCCCAGCGCTCCCTGCATGGCGGTCACCGCCGCCAGCAGCATGGCGTCGGTCTTGGCCAGATGAGCCTCGACGGTCAGCAGCAGGCAGCCGGCCAGCAGCAATGCCCCCCAGAAGGCGGCGCGGTCGCCGACCAGGGTCCGCCCCAGTCCGAAGGTCAACAGCACGGCGAGCAGCGCCCCGGCCAGCGACGGCAGGCGGTAGGGCCAGATGGCGGTAGACTTCGCGCCGGTGGTGGCGTTGACCGCGGCGGCCTGCAGCCAATAGATGCCGATCGGCTTTTTGTAGCGCGGCTCGTCCTGGAAGCGGATATTGACGTAGTCGCCGCTCTCGACCATCTGCTTGCTCGCCTGGGCAAAGCGGGCCTCGTCGCGATCGGTCGGCGGCAGGCTGACCAGCCCCGGCAGATAGAGAAACAGGCAGAGCAGGACCAGAAGCAGAGCCGGCCACGCCGGGCGTTCGAAGAGATCATTCAGGGATTGGAACATCGAGGCATCCTTCCAAAAACCCGACGGTTCCGGCCGCGGTGGCCGGGAGGAGAAGATAATTTCATTCCGGGCTCCGGTTTGTCAACCAGCTTGCCGAGGTTTTTCTGAGCGCTGACGCGCCCTTTGGCTCCCCCCGGGATGACCCTTGGTGCGCCAGGAGGTATCATGGAAGCAGCCGTTGGCCGCTGCACACCCCCGGCCACGAGCGGAAACTGGGAGGGCGACGACCTTGACCGAATCGGTGCACCGCCTGCTGGCGGTGGGCGACATTCATGGCTGCAGGAACCTGCTGGACGACCTTCTAAAGGAAGTGGCGCCGGACGAGGGGGACCGGCTGGTTTTTCTCGGCGACTACGTCGATCGCGGTCCCGACAGCCGCGGGGTCATCGACCGGCTGCTTGAGCTGCAGCAGCAGCTGGCCGCAGACGGTCTACCTGCGCGGCAACCATGAACAGATGTTCCTCGATTTCCTCGAGGGCCGGGGATCCTGGCCGTTCTTCGCCAACGGCGGCCGGGCGACGCTGGCGAGCTACGGCGCCGCCGACGGCAGTGGGATTCCGCTCACCCACCACGCCTTTCTGCGCAGCCTGCCGAGCAGCTACTGCAGCGGGGGGTTCATCTTCGTCCACGCCGGGCTGCGCCCCGGCGTCCCCCTCGAACAGCAGCGCGAGGAAGATCTGCTGTGGATCCGCGAGGAATTTCTCGCCTCGGACTACGATTGGGGAAAGACCGTGGTCTTCGGCCACACCCCCCGCACCCGGCCGCTGCTGGCGCCGGGTCGCATCGGCATCGATACCGGTGCGGTCTACGGCCGCCAGCTGACCTGCTGCGACGTCCTCAGCCGTCGCTGCTGGCAGGCGGAAACGGGAGAAGCGAGAAACGCGTAGCGAGTCGCGCGCTGCGGGATACGAGAAAGCGCCACGCGCCACGCGACTTTATTCTTTTACCCGGCGCAGCAGATCGCCGGCTCGAGTTCCGGCCGGCAGGGAGAGGCGGACCAGCGCGTTGGGCTGGGCCACCGGCAGCGACAAGCCGTTGGCGTCCTGCAGTTCGGCCGCCAGAAAAGGCGCCTGGCGCATCCCCGGGCCGATCAGCTCCAGGCTCTCCCCCGCGAAGAAGCGGTTGCGGACCGCCACCTCGCCGCGGCCGCCGGCAACCCGTAAAACCACCCCGACAAAATCAGCGCGGCGCCGGTAGCGGGCATCCCCGGGATGGACCAGGGCATCCCGACCGCCGCCGAGAAAGCCCCGGTCGTAGGGGCGGTGGCTGACCATGTCGAGTTCCTCCCGCCAGCGGGGGTCGCAGCTCCAGGCGGCGGGGTCAGTCAGCCAGCGGTCGATGGCCGCCCGGTAGACCCGGGTCACGGCGGCGACATAGTAGACGCTCTTCATCCGCCCTTCGATCTTCAGGCTGCGCACCCCGGACCCGAGCAGCTCGGGCAGGTCCTCGAGCAGGCACAGATCCCGGCTGTTGAACAGGTAGCTGCCGCGGCCGTCCTCCTCGATCGGCCAATATTCTCCCGGCCGGGTCTCCTCGACCAGGGCGTAGCGCCAGCGGCAGGGCTGGGCACAGGCCCCCTGGTTGGCGCTGCGCCCGGTAAGGGCGGCGCTGAGCAGGCAGCGCCCCGACCAGGCGACGCACATGGCGCCGTGGATGAAGACTTCCAGTTCGACCCCGGAGTCGGCGGCGGCCAGCTGCCGGATCTCCTCCAGGGAGAGCTCGCGGGCCAGATTCACCCGGCTCACCCCGGCGGCCCGCCAGAAATCCAGGGCACCGACATTGGTGGTGCTGGCCTGGGTGGAGAGATGCACAGCGCGCTGCGGATCCAGCCGCCGCACCAGGGCGAGGACTCCCGGGTCCGAAACGATGTAGGCGTCGATTTCCAACGGCTGCAGCGCCTCGAGATAGTCCGTAAGCTCCCCTTCCTCGCCGGGACGCAATTCCGCGTTGAGGGTCAGGTAGAGGCGCCGGCCCAGGCGGGCGCAGTGCTCCCGGGCGCGGCCCAGATCGTCCAGGCTGAAGTTTCCCGCCTGGGCGCGCAGTCCGAACCGCTCGCCGCCGGCATACACCGCGTCGGCGCCGTAAGCGAGGGCGGCCTGCAATTTTTCCAGATCGCCCGCAGGCGCCAGCAGTTCCACTTCCGTCATGGGCGCCCACCTCCCCGGGGGCGACAAGGGGAGCAGAATAGCACAATTCCATTTCCCGGCATGGCAAATTCTTTGCATCCGCAGGGGGAGACAAAACCCGGCGGCGACGACATCTGCGGCCAGCCAGCCGTTACAACCCGCCGTGATGCTTGACAAAGGGCGTAAGATTCTCTAGTTTTTAGAGAATTTTACGGATTTCCCCACCCTGGAGAAGGACCTCCCCATGCCGGCCCTCGTGACCCGTATCTGTTCCGCCCTGGCCCTGGGCTGTGCCCTGGCCGCCTGTACCCCGGCAGTCGCCCCGGCTCCGGCCATCGACCCCACCCGGATTGTCCATCTGGAACAGTCCCAGGCCGACCTCGACCAGCGCCTGCAGCGGTTGCAGGACAACCTGGTACTGCTTGAGGGACGCTTCGCCGATCAACAGAAGATGCTTGCGGAATTCCACCAGGAACTGCAGACGCAAAAGGGCACTCCGGGCGGGCAAATCACGCCCTCCCTCCAGCCGCCGGCCGCTACCGGCCCCACCCCGGAGCCGCGGCCGCAGCCGGCGGCGGCCGAGGTCTACCGCCAGGCCTTCGCCGACTACGCCGGCGGCCGTTATCCGCAGGCGGTGACCGGATTCTCCAGGTTTTTGGCGGAATATTCGGCCAGCGACTACGCCGGCAATGCTCAGTACTGGCTGGGGGAGTGCTACCTCGGCATGAAGCAGTACGACCAGGCAATCCGGGCCTTCGAACAGACGGCCGATCGTTACCCGGAGAGCGCCAAGGCGGCCGATGCCCTGCTCAAACTGGCGGAAACCCAGCGGCTGCTCGGCTCCACGAAGAGCGCCGACGACACCCTCCGCCGCCTGCGCTCCCGCTATCCGGACAGCCCTGCGGCCCACAAATCCCAGGCGACACCCTGAAAGCGGGGTGCATAAACCTCCCGATTTCCGATTCATCTTTCACAAGGGGGCACTTAATGACGCTCAGACGCACACTCCTTCCGGCCTGCCTGCTGCTGCTGCTCCCCTGGTCGGCCTTTGCCAAGAACGAGCCGGTCACCTACACCATCAAAAAGGGGGACACCCTGTGGGGGATTTCTGAGCGCTACCTCAAGGACCCCTTCTACTGGCCGAATCTCTGGGCCAACAATCCCGAACTGCCCAATCCCCACTTCATCTACCCGGGCCAGCAGCTGAAGATCTACGACGGCCGGATCGAGATCGTCCCCGCTCCGGCGGCCACCGCAACCCCCGCTCCGGCGGCCACCACCAAAGCCCAGGCGCAGAAGACCACGCCGCCCGCGGCGGCAGTCGCGGCGGAAGTCAAAATCAAGGTCCTGGGCGGCAATGCCGGCTTCCTCTCCCCCGAGCAGCTGGCCGGGGTCGGGACCATCGTCGATACCATCGACAACCGGGTGATGATCACCCGCGACGACACCGTTTTTATCGACATGCAGGACCTGGCGGCCACCAAGCCCGGCATGGTATTCAGCCTCTTTTTGCCGGGCGATGAAATCAAGCATCCGGTCACCGGCGAGCCGGTCGGCTACCGGGTGACCAATCTCGGCACGGTGCGGATCACCGACGTCAAAGGCTCGGTGGCCACCGGGGTGATCACCGAGGCCCTGCGCGAAGTGCAGCGCGGCGCACGGCTGCGTCCCTACCAGGAACCGCTGCGCGAGGTGGTCCTCAAAAAAACCGACCGCGACCTGAGCGGCTACCTGGTGGCCGCCGGCAGCGACCAGATCACCCTCGGCCAGTTCGACCTCGTCTATCTCAACCTCGGCAGTGCCGACGGCCTGGAGGTCGGCAACCTGGTCAACATCTCGCGACCCCGCGAGGCTTCCGCGCTCACTCTGAAAAAGGAAAATTTCCAGGCTCCCGAGATCCTGCTGGGCAACGCGGTGGTTCTCGAGACCGAAACGACCACGGCCACCGCCTTGATCCTCAAGTCGGCGGCACCGATCTTCCGCGGCGACCGGGTCAGCACCGTCATTCCCTGACACCATTGCCCTGAAACGCCCGTCTCCGAAAAAGGATTGAGCCCATCAATCCTTTTTCCACCGCCGTCATTCCGGGAGGGGGAAATGACCGGCAGCACCCACGACTGGTTACGGCTGCATCTCACCCGCGGGCTGGGCCGCCGCGGCCTGATCCGGCTGATCGAGGTTTTCGGCTCCCCGGCAGCGGCCCTCGCCGCCCCTCCGCAGGCCTGGCAGGAACGTGCCGGGATCCGCCCGGCCGTGGCCACCAATCGGACGGCGGCAGGCGATCCGGAGCCGCAGCTGGCCGCCGAACGCCTCGAGCATCTCGGGGTGCGCATCATCTCCCTCTGGGACGATCCCGCCTATCCGCCCCTGCTGCGGCACATCCACGATCCCCCCGCCCTGCTCTACGTGCGCGGCCGGCTGCCCGCGGGCGATGCCGTCGCCGTCGTCGGCGCGCGCCGCGCCAGCTTCCCGGGCCGCCGCCTCACCGAAGAGATCTGCCGCGCCCTGGCCGATCACCGGCTGGTAGTGGTCAGCGGGCTGGCGCGGGGCATCGACACGGCCGCCCACCGCGGTGCGCTGGCCGGGGGCGGACCGACCGTCGGCGTCCTCGGCTGCGGCATCGACCGGATCTACCCCCCGGAGAACGAGCAGCTCTTCGCAGAGGTCCTGGAAAACGGCGCGATCCTCTCCGAATATCCGCCGGGCACGCAGCCATTGGCCGGGCATTTTCCAGGCCGCAACCGGATCATCAGCGGGCTGTGCCGCGGGGTGCTGGTGGTTGAGGCCGCCGAAGGGAGCGGCTCGCTGATCACCGTCGACTTCGCCCTGGAACAGGGGCGGGAAGTCTTCGCCGTCCCCGGACCGGTGCACGTCGCCACCAGCCGCGGGGTCAACCGGCTGCTCAAGGAAGGGGCTCACCTGGTCACCGAAGCCGCCGATATCCTGGCGGTCCTCGTCCCCGGTGCGATCGACCGGCCTGCCGCAGCGAAAGCAGACCGGTTCTGTGCCGACCTCGACGCGAAGAGCCGGCGGATTTTTCTCGAACTCGGCGACGAGCCGCTGCACATCGATGAATTGACGGGGAAAAGCGGCTTGACACCCATGGAGGTTTCCACTATTTTACTGGACCTAGAACTGCTGGGCGGCGTCGAACAGCTCCCGGGCATGCGCTACATTCGCAGCCGCCGGGGGTAGCGCCGCCCACTCCAAATACGGGAGTGCCTTTGCGAGAACGGGTTCTGGCTATCGTCAGCATCATTGCCCAGTATGTTTTGGGCGAACGCGACAACCTCGATGAAAGCGACATCGTCGAGGAGCTTCTGGCGGTCGGGTTCGAAGCCGACGAGATCGACGCCGCCTTCAGCTGGATGCAGAACGTCGCCCTGCACACCCCCGGCAAAATGCCGCAACTGGCCGAGGTGCGCAGCCAGCGGGTCTTCACCGCCGAGGAGAAACGCGACCTCTCCGCCGAGGCCCGCGGCCTGCTGATCCGCCTGCGCTGCCTGGGAATTCTCGACGACGAGGCGCAGGAGGAGATCATCGACCAAGGCCATGCAGGTGGCGGACGATCCGGTCACCCTCAAGGAGATGAAAGCCATCGCCGCCATTACCCTCTTCGCCCGCAACAACGAACAATGGCGGCGCGAGGTCGATTGTTTCCTGGACGACGACTGGGTCCGGCTCTATCATTGAAGCACCAGGCTGCGGGAGCTCCCTGCAGCCTTTTTGGTTTCTGTTCAGGACGGGGCGTATCGCAGGTACGCCCTTTCCCCTTTCTTAGCGGTATTGAGGAGTTCCATGGCAAAATCGCTGGTCATCGTCGAATCGCCGGCCAAGGCCAAGACCATCGAAAAGTTTCTCGGCAAGGGGTACAAGGTGCTCGCCTCCTACGGCCATGTCCGGGCGCTGCCGAGCAAACAGGGGATGGTCGACGTCGCCCACGACTTCGAACCCCACTACCAGGTCCTGCCGGAGAGCAGCAAACAGATTGCCCTGCTGCGCAAGGAGGTCAAGGACGCCGATGAACTGATTCTCGCCACCGACCCCGACCGCGAAGGGGAGGCGATCGCCTGGCACCTGCTGCAGGCCCTGGGGATCGATGAGGGGGCCGAGCATCCGCGGGTCAAGCGGGTCACCTTCCACGAGATCACCAAGGGGGCGATCCAGGCCGCCATGGCCGAACCGGGACAGATCTCCCGCGACTTGGTCGATGCCCAGCAGGCCCGCTCGATCCTCGACTACCTGGTCGGCTTCAACCTCTCCCCCTTTCTCTGGAAGAAGATCCGCTACGGTCTCTCCGCCGGCCGCGTCCAGTCGGTGGCCCTGCGCCTGGTCTGCGACCGGGAGAAGGAGATCGAGGCCTTCGTCAGCCAGGAGTACTGGACCCTCGACGCCCTCCTCGCCGGCAGCGCCAAACTGTCCTTCAAGGCGCGTCTGTCCGCCGTCGACGGCAAGAGGCTCGACAAGTTCGCCGTTACCGACGAAATCCAGGCCGGAGATCTGGTGCGGGAGATTACCGGGCAGGCATTTCGCGTTGCGACGATCCAGCGCAGCGAGAAGAAGCGCAATCCGGCCGCCCCCTTCACCACCAGCACCCTGCAGCAGGAGGCGAGCCGCAAGCTCGGCTTCTCGGCGCGCAAGACCATGAGCACCGCGCAGAAGCTCTACGAGGGGATCGACATCGGCCAGGGGGCGGTCGGCCTGATCACCTA
The DNA here is from genome assembly GCA_963763205.1 of uncultured delta proteobacterium. Taxonomy (GTDB): domain Bacteria; phylum Desulfobacterota; class Desulfuromonadia; order Desulfuromonadales; family DDH964; genus DDH964. Next base: position 188,458 of record CAVXNQ010000002.1, read on the forward strand.
CATGCGAACCGACTCGGTGACCCTCTCCACCGTCGCCACCGACGAGGCGCGCGAGGTCATCACCCACCTGTTCGGCAAGGAGTACGCCCTGGCCAAGCCGCGGGTCTACAAGAGCAAGGCCAAGAACGCCCAGGAGGCCCACGAGGCGATCCGCCCGACCACCATCGCCAACACCCCGGAGCAGCTCAAGTCCTTCCTCTCCTCCGACCAGTACCGCCTCTACAAGCTGATCTGGACCCGCACCGTCGCCTCGCAGATGGCCGCGGCGATCCTCGACGCCACCAGCGTCGACATCGCCGCCGGAGCGCGTTTCACCTTCCGCGCCAGCGGCCAGATGATCCGTTTCCCCGGCTTCATGAAGCTCTACATCGAGGGAACCGACGAGGCCGAAGAAGAGCAGGAGGGGACCCTGCCGGCCCTCGCCGAGGGGGAAGATCTCGCCTGCCGCGAACTCTTGCCCGAGCAGCACTTCACCCAACCGCCGGCGCGCTTCACCGAGGCGAGCCTGGTCAAGACCTTGGAAGAGTACGGCATCGGCCGCCCTTCCACCTACGCCTCGATCATGAACACCCTGGTCACCCGCAAGTACGTGCGTCTGGAGAAGCGCACCTTCTACCCCGAGGACGTCGGCCGGGTGGTCAACGACCTGCTGGTCACTCACTTCGCCCGCTACGTCGACTACGACTTCACCGCCCAGATGGAAGAGGACCTCGACGCCATCTCCCGCGGCGAGGAGCAGTGGCGGCCGGTGCTGCGCGAGTTCTGGGAGCCCTTCATCGGCCTGCTCAAGCAGAAAGAGCAGGAGGTGAAAAAGAGCGAGGTGACCACCGAACAGACCGACCGGACCTGCCCCGAGTGCGGCAAGGCGCTGGTCATCAAGCTCGGCCGGCGCGGCAAGTTCCTCGCCTGTTCGGGCTTTCCCGAGTGCCGCCATACCGAGCCGCTGCCGAGCGACGGCAGCGAGGGGAGCGAGGCGCCCGAACCGGTCGTCTCCGAAGAAAAGTGCGACAAGTGCGGCGCGCCGATGCTGATCAAGGACGGCCGTTTCGGCAAGTACCTCGCCTGCAGCGCCTACCCTGAGTGCAAGAACATCCAGCCGCTGGTCAAACCCAAGGCCCTCGGCATCACCTGCCCGGAGTGCAAGGAAGGGGAGCTGATGGAGAAGAAGAGCCGCTACGGCAAGATCTTCTACTCCTGCAACCGCTACCCCAAGTGCAAGTACGCCCTCTGGGATCCGCCGGTCGCCGAGCCCTGTCCCAAGTGCGGCTGGCCGGTACTGGTCGACAAGACCACCAAGCGCGAGGGGACGGTGCGCAAGTGCCCGCAGGAGAAGTGCGACTACAAGCTGGTCCTGGTGCCGCCGGAAAAGCCGGTGACTCCGGCCAAAGCCGCCAAAGACAAACCTGCGGCCAAGAAACCCGCCGCCAAGGCGAAACCTGCCAAAACGAAAAAATAGCCGGTTCCTGGATACCGGGCTCCATCAGACCGCTGCCGGCAGAGATCCGTGCGGCGGTTCTTTTTGGCGATGCGAGTCAGCGCAGTTGGGCAGGGGCGCCATGGCCGGGGAGCCTATCTGTGATATCCTCTAACCTGTTGGATAGCGGCCGGAATCTTCCGGCTCTGAGGCGACCATCAGTGCCGAGGGGAAAGCCATGAAAATCGACCAACCAATCGACGCCGGCAACCCGCTTCGCCGCGCGGGGGATCGCCTGCCGGGAGAGGCGCTGGCCGCCGGCCCTTCACATCCCCCAGCAGGAACCCCGCAGCCGTTGCACGAGCTGCCGGTCCCGCAGATCGAGCAGGCGATAACGAACGAGGAACGCCTCACCGCGCGGGCAGAGGAGGCGCTGCTGGAGAGCAAGCGGCGCTATGAGCGCACGGCCAACACCGTGCCGGTGATGCTCTATGATTCCATCCTTGGCCCGGATGGCACCAGTCGTTTCCTGTATGTCGCACCACAGCCGTGTCGGGAATTGCTCGAGCTGGATCCAGAAGCCCTGCTGGCGGACATGAACCTGGTCTGGGAAATTGTCCACCCCGACGACCTCGGCCGTTTATATCAGGAAGACCTGGCGGCCAACCGGGAGGGGAAGGTATTCACCTCGGAGGTTCGGATTATCACCCACTCCGGCCGCCTGAAATGGCTTCTGGTCAACTCCAAGCCCAACCCGGCCGCGCCGGGGGAGCCCGTGGTGTGGAGCGGCTACATCCAGGACATCACCGCCCGCAAACAGGCTGAGGAAGCGCGGCTGGATCTGGAGCGGCGGCTGGAACAGGCGAAGAAGGCTGAAAGCCTGGGGCGCATGGCTGCGGCGATCGCTCACAATTTCAACAACCAGCTCCAGGCGGTGACGGGAAACCTGGAACTCGCCCTGAAAAAACTGCCGCCCGGTACGGGCCCCATTCAAAACCTGAACGCGGCCATGCAGGCAGCCGGCCGGGCGGCGGAAATAAGCCGGCTGATGTTGGGCTATCTCGGGCAGGCTCCCGGCCAGCAGGAACCGCTGGACCTGGCCGGTTTCCTCCAGCAACATCTGCCCCCACTCCGGGACGGCCTCCCGGAAGAAGTGACGCTCGTGGCCGACCTGCCCGCTCCGGGGCCGATCGTCAAAATGAATGCGCACCAGGTTCATCAAGTCCTGAGCAACCTGGTGACCAATGCCTGGGAGGCGCTCGGTGAAGCACGGGGCAGCATTCACCTGGGCGTCAAAACGGTTGCCCCGGCGGATATCCCCGCCACGCACCGTTTTCCCCTCGACTGGCAGCCCCAGGACCGCCCCTATGCCTGCCTGGAAGTGGCGGATGCCGGGTGCGGGATCGGGGAAGAGGATATGGAGCAGCTCTTCGACCCCTTCTTCACAACCAAATTCACCGGTCGCGGGCTTGGGCTGTCTCTGGTTCTGGGAATTGTGCGGGCTCATCTCGGGGCCGTCACCGTGGAGAGCGCAATGGGCCGCGGGAGCACTCTGCGGGTTTTTCTCCCAATCTCCGACGAAGTGGTCTCCCGACCGCAGGCGAAGGCGGCCCAAACCCCTGAGAGGGCAGAGGGCTGTACGGTGCTGCTGGTCGAGGATGAACCGATGGTCCGTGACATGGCCAGGACCATGCTTACCGAACTGGGGTTTGCCGTGCTCGAAGCAAAGGACGGCATCGAGGCCATGGAGGTGTTCCCGCGCCACAGGGACCGGGTTGGTTGTGTGCTGAGCGACCTGACCATGCCGCGCATGGACGGCTGGGAGACGCTCGCGGCCTTGCGCCGGATTGCCCCCGACATCCCGGTGATCCTGGCCAGTGGCTACGATCAGGCCCAAGTCATGGCCGGCGACCATCCCGAACGGCCGCAGGGCTTCCTGAGCAAGCCATACCGGTTAGCGGAACTTGGCAAGGCCGTCCACCACGCCCTGAGCGACAAGCCGAAGGGATGAGGCACGTGGTTATCACCGGCCACCCCGGAGAACCGGACAGGACTCCGGTCGTGGCGGAATTTTTCCGGACTTTGCAATCCCTTGTAGCAGACGCCTGAAAAGAACCGGCGACGCAACGTGACCAAGCCTCGCGGCATACCCTCTCCCGCGACCTCCACCTTCAACCCGAGTCATCCAATTTTCGAAGGACCCATGAGCCTACCCGACATCACCATCATCGGCGGCGGCCTGGCCGGCTGCGAGGCGGCCTGGCAGGCGGCCTCGCGGGGAGCCAAGGTGCGCCTCTTCGAGATGAAGCCACAGCGTTTCTCCCCCGCCCACAACTCGCCAATGCTGGGCGAACTGGTCTGTTCCAATTCCCTGCGCGGCGCCGGCATGAACAATGCCGTCGGCTGCCTGAAAGAAGAGTTGCGGCGCTGTGGAGCGCTCCTCATGCGGGCGGCCGACGCTACGGCGGTCCCTGCCGGCGGCGCCCTGGCCGTCGATCGCGAGGCCTTTGCCGCCTACCTGACGGAGCAGATCGAAAATCACCCGCAGATCGAGGTAGTGCGCGAGGAGATCACCGAGCTGCCGACGGCGGGCACCGTCATCGTCGCCTCGGGTCCGCTCACCTCGGAGGCCCTCTCCGCGGCCATCGCGCGCCTCACCGGCAACGAGCACCTCTATTTCTACGATGCCATCGCGCCGATCGTCGAGGCCGACTCCATCGACTTCGCCAAAGCCTGGAAAGCCTCGCGTTACGGCAAGGGGGGAGACGACTACGTCAACTGCCCGCTGGATCGGGAGCAGTACCTGGCCTTCGTCGCCGCCCTGCGTGCGGCAGAGAAGGTTCCCGGCCGCGACTTCGAAAAGGTGGTCCACTTCGAAGGGTGCATGCCGATCGAGGAGATGGCGGCCCGCGGCGAGCTGACCCTCGCCTTCGGGCCGATGAAACCGGTCGGCCTTCCCGACCCGCGCACCGGCCGGGACCCCTTCGCCGTGGTCCAGCTGCGCCAGGACGACGCCCACGCCAGCCTCTACAATCTGGTCGGTTTCCAGACCAAGCTGACCTGGCCCGAGCAGCGGCGCATCCTGCGCACCATCCCCGGGCTGGAGAACGCCCGCTTCGCGCGGCTGGGGAGCATGCACCGCAACACCTTTCTCAATGCCCCGGCCTGCCTCGAGCCCACCCTGCAGTTCAAGGGTCGCCCGCAGCTCTTCTTCGCCGGCCAGATCACCGGCGTCGAGGGGTACGTCGAATCGGCGGCCTGCGGTTTTCTCGCCGGCCTCTTCGCGGATCGCTGCCGGCAGGGGCTGCCGATTCCCCTGCCGCCGCCAACCACCGCCCTCGGCGCCCTGCTCACCCACCTGGGCACGGCGAGCGCCGAAAATTTCCAGCCGATGAACGTCAACTACGGCCTCTTCCCCCCCCTGGAGGGGCGCAAGCGCAAGCGCAGCGACCGCCGCCTGGCCATGGCCGAACGGGCCCTGGAGGACCTGGCGCCCTGGTGGCAGCAGATCGCCGCGGAGCACCGCCATGAATAGCGCCCCGCAGCTGGTCCTCGCCTCCGCCTCGCCGCGGCGCCGGGAACTCCTCGCCCAGCTCGGCATCCAGTTCGCGGTGGTGCCGGGCAATGCCCCGGAAGAACCGCTGCCCGGCGAGGGCGCCGAAGAGCAGGTGGTGCGCCTGGCCCGGGACAAGGCGCGGGAAGTGGCCGGCCGCTCCGAAGTGCCCGGACGCTGGTTTCTCGGCAGCGACACCATTGTCCTGTGCGACGACACGGTCCTCGGCAAGCCGCGGGACAGGGCGCACGCGGCAGCCATGCTGCGCAGCCTCTCCGGGCGCAGCCACCGGGTGCTATCCGGGTACGCGGTCTTCGACCGCCAGGGCGGCACCAGCGTCGCCGGTGCGGTCGCCACCACGGTGCGCTTCAAGGAGTTGACAGACGCGGAGATCGCGGGCTACATTGCCACCGGTGAACCCTTCGACAAGGCCGGCGCCTACGCCATCCAGGGGATCGGTGCCTTCATGGTTCTCGGCATCGAGGGGAGCTACAGCAACGTCGTCGGCCTGCCGCTGTGCGAAGTGGTCGAAGTCCTGGAGCGCCTCGGTGCGGTGAGGCTGTTCGCGGACAAAAACAATTTTGAATTTTGAATCAGAGGTCTTTGCCATGTCCATTGCCGCCAATCTTGCGCAGATCCATGACCGAATCGCCGCCGCCTGCGCGCGCGCCGGCCGCGATCCGCGAAGCGTGCGCCTGGTGGCGGTCTCCAAGACCAAGCCGGCGGCGGATATCGAAGCGGCGGCCGCAGCCGGCCAGACCCTCTTCGGCGAAAGCTACGTCCAGGAGTTCGTGGCCAAGACCGAAGCGGTTCGGCTCCCCGTCGAGTGGCATTTCATCGGCGCGCTGCAGAGCAACAAGGTCAAGTACCTGCGCGGCAAGGTGGCGCTGATCCACTCCGTCGACCGTTTCTCCCTGGCCGCCGAGATCAGCCGCCAGTGGCAGAAGCTCGGCCGCAGCGCCGACATCCTGCTGCAGGTCAACCTCGGTGGCGAAGCGACCAAGTCGGGGACCGACGCCGCCGATCTTTTGGCGTTGGCCCGGCAGGTCTGCGCCCTCCCCGCCCTGCGCGTCCGCGGGCTGATGACCCTCCCGCCCTGGGAAGAGGACCCCGAGGCGGTGCGTCCCCATTTCCGCCGGCTGCGCCAGCTGGCGGAGGAGCTTTCCGGCTACGACCTGCCCAACCTGGAGATGCGCGAGCTGTCGATGGGGATGAGCCACGACTTCGAGGTCGCCATCGAGGAGGGCGCCACCCTGGTGCGGGTCGGCACCGCCATCTTCGGCGAACGCCGGCGTTGAATTCTCCGCCCTATGCGCCAACCCGGAACCTTCCTCTTCGATCTCGACGGCACGCTGGTCGATTCGGTCGCCGACCTGGCCACCGCCGTCAACCTGCTGCGGCGGGAACTGGACCTCGCACCGCTGGATTTGGCGACGGTGCGCAGCTACGTCGGCGACGGCGCCACCGCCCTGGTCACCCGCGCGCTTCCCGCCGGCACCTTCACCCCGGCACGGCTGCAGCGCTTCCTCGACCATTACGGCGCCCACCTGCTCGACACCACCCGCCCCTATCCAGGAATTCGCGATTTTCTCGCGGCCCAGCGCCGCCGCCCCCTGGCGGTGGTCACCAACAAGCCGCTGGCGCTCACCCACCAGCTACTGCACGGTCTCGGCCTCGACGCCTTCTTCCCGGTGGTGATCGGCGGCGACAGCTGTGCCGAGAAGAAACCCTCGCCGCTGCCGGTGCGACTGGCCCTGGCAGGGCTCGGCGCCGCAGCGGCGGACGCGGTATTGATCGGCGATCACCACACCGACCTGCGCGCCGGCCGCGCGGCCGGGGTGCGCACCTGCTTCTGCGCCTGGGGTCTGGGTGAGACCGGCGGAACCGACCCCCGACTACTTCGCCGCAACCCCCGAGGACCTGCTGCGGCTCTTCCCCGGCACGGCGCCATGAGCGCACCGTCACGCCTCGGCCAGAAGGAGATCGCCCTCTTCTTCTTTCCGCTGCTGCTCAACGTGCAGCTGATGAGCGTTTCCCACTCGGTGATCAACGCCTTTCTCGCCCGCCAGCACGACTACGTTACCGCCCTCGCCGGCTTCTCGGTGGCGATGGTCCTGCACCTCTTCCTCGCTTCCCCCTCCTACCAGAATCATACCGTGACCATCGCCATGGTCCGCGGCCGCCGCTCGCTGCGCGGCACGGTGCGTTTCGTGGTGCTGGTCGCCTGCTACGTCTCGCTCATGCTGGCCCTGGTCGCCTTCACTCCGGTGGGCGACTTTGTCCTGAAGCGCTTCCTCGGCGTCAACGACGAAATTGCCGCGGCTGCCCGTTCGGCCCTTTCGCTGCTCGTCGCCCTCCCCTTCATCACCGGCTTTCGCGGCCTCTTTCAGGGGCTGGTGATCAAGGCCCGGCGCACCGCCCTGGTTTCCGTCGCCACCGCGGTGCGCATCGGCGCCCTGCTGCGTCTTTCTGGCTCTGGGCGCTCGCTGGTTTGGCGGCGCAAAACTCGGCGCCTTCGCCCTGCTCGCCTGCGTCGCCACCGAAACCGCGGTTATCGGCGCCTTCGCCTGGCGCTGCGAGATCTGCCGGCCGGCGACGCGGCCGAAAAGGGGACCTGGGAGATCCTGCGCTTCGCCTTTCCGCTCGCCTACTCTTCCTGCCTGCAGCAGACCATTCCGCTGCTCATCAACGCCGTCATCAGTCGTCTCCCCGACGGTCCCCAGGCCCTGGCCGGTTTCGGCGTCATCCGCGGCTTCCTCTTTCTGCTCGCCGGCCCGATGCGCAACCTGCAGCAGGCCTACCTGACCCTGGTTCAGTCTGCCGCCGACTTCAGCCCCCTGGTGCACTTCGGCAAACGGGTGGCTCTGGGCCTGGCCCTGCTGCTGGTGGTCACCGCCTGGCCCCTCAACCGGGTCGTGCTCGGCGGCATCATGGGGCTCGACACCCCCATGCGCGCCTACCTCTCCCTGCCGCTCGCGGCCTGCGCTCTCTATCCCCTCCTCTACGGCGGCTCCAACCTGCTGCGCGGCTGGTTCACCGGCCAGCACCGCACCGCCCTGCTCGGCCGCTCGACGATCTACAAGACCGGCTATCTGCTCGCCGCCTGGGCACTGCTCACCGCCTTTCCACTGCCGCTGCCGGGCGTGGCCGTCGCGATTTTCCTCCTCCTGTCCGCTGAACTGTGTGAAGCCGTCTATCTCTACCGCCAGCGACTGCGGCTGCTCTCCCCTTGCCCGGCCGCCTGACTCCCGCGTAGACTGGAAGCCAAGGAGCCGCACATGGAGAAGAAGCACCCCTGCCCCGACTGCCGCCAGTGCCAGTGGTGCTCCGACGACCGCTGCCGGCTCTGCCTGAAGACCGGCTGCCGCAAAAAGTTGTCCATGGCCGAGCAGATCGCCCTCTTTGAGCGGCTGAACGGCCGCTGCGGCGCCCATTCAGCCGATTCGGACAACTGAGCCTAGATCGCACCCCAATAGCGTCATGGATCGCTTCGGCGACAGCGTCGCATCCTCGCCTCCCCGGCGCCACGTCCGGCTGCCCGCCGTCGGCAGGCCGCCGGCCCTCCTTTACGACCGGAACCCAGCACTGCTGCGCCGCTCCCTGGCCTGAAACTGCGGCGGCGGGCTACCGCCGCCAGGCCGGACGGCGCCAGCGCAGTTGCTGGATCAGCTGGCCGCAAACGATCAGCACCAGACCGACCAGGGTCGAGGCAAGGATCGCTTCGCCCACCAGCAGGTGGATGAAGAGCAGCGACAGGAAGGGGGAGAGGAAGATCAGGTTGCCGATTTTGGCGGTGTTTTCCGAATGGACCAGGGCCTGCTGCCAGAGGACGAAGGTGATCCCCATCTCGAAGACCCCGACGTAGGCCGCACCGAGCAGACCCGGCAGGGACGGCGGGTGCAGGTCGGTGAAGAGCAGGCACCAGAGGAGGATGAAAGGGAGCCCGCAGAGGAAGTTGCCGAACAGACCGGCCAGCGGGTCGCGGCGGCTGCGGGTGTTGTAAATCCAGTAGAGGGCCCAGAGCACCGTGCTGCCCAAGGCCAGGGCCACCCCGACCGGCTCGGCGAAGTGCAGGCCGAGCAGGTCGCCCTTGGTGGAGATCACCACCACCCCCAGGTAGCTGACCAGGATTGCGACGAGGTCGCGCGGGGCGATGCGCTGTTTAAGGAGCGGCACGGACAAGAGCGCCAGGGTTATCGCCCAGGTGTAATTGAGCGGCTGGGCCTCCTGGGCCGGGAGCAGGGCGTAGGCCTTGAAGAGGACCAGGTAGTAGCAAAGGGGATTGATCAGCCCCAGCAGCAGGGAGCGCCGCCAGTCCTGGCGCAGGGCCTGGAGGGCCGCGCCCAGGCGGCCGCGCCGGGCCAGGAGCAGGCCAAGGGTCAGGGTCGAGACGCCGGCGGCGTAGAGCAGCAGGTGGGCCGGTGAGAGATGGCGCAGGGAGAGCTTGAACGCCGTGGCCACCGTGGACCAGAGCAGGACCGCCGACAGACCGTAGAGATAGGCTTTGCGCTGGTCGACCACGACACCCTCGTTACCGGAAACGAAAAACGGAAGGTCAGCTTCCGCGGCAAGACTTTTCCCGGGTTTGCGTTATGGAAAACAGCCCGCCGACCCTCAGGCCAGCGGCTTCGCCAGCTGGTCGGCCGCCTTCGGCAGGCGGCGGCTGCCGAGGGCCAGCACCACCAGCCCCGCAAAGAGCAGGCCGATGCCAAGGCCCGCCGGGACGGTCAAGGTTTCGCCGAGGACCAGCACGCCGAGCAGACCGGCGGTGGCCGGTTCGGCCAGGGAGAGCGTAACGGCCGTTGCGACGCCGACCGTCTGCAGGCCCCGGGCAAAGAGCCAGTAGGCGACCCCCGCGGTGACCAGGCCGAGATGCAGGACCACCGCCAGCCCCCTGGGCTGGGCCAGCCAGGCGAAGTGCCCATTCCAGACCAGCGGCACGAGCAACAGCGCGCCGAGACAGAAGACCACCGCCATCACCGCATCGGGGGGATGATCTTCCAGCAGCTCCTTGACGAAGAGGGTATAGGCCGCGTAGGAGATACCCGCCCCCACCGCCAGGACGATCCCAAACAGGTCGACGCTGACCCCGTCGCCGCTGGCGGCCAGGAGCGTGCAGCCAGCCACCGCCAGGAGCGTGGCGAGCAGCCAGCGGCGTCCGGGACGTTCGCCGCGAAAGAGCAGGCCGAGCAGGCCGCCGGCTACCGGCGAGCTGCCGATGCCGACAATGGTACCGATAGCGACGCCGGTTTTGGCCACGCCCCAGAAAAAACAGACCTGGTAGGATGCGGTAAAGGCCGCGGCCCAGAAGGTGGCGCCGAGGGGCCAACGGCGCGGGTGGCGGAACTGCCCTCCCAGCAGTGCCAGGATCAGCAGCACCACGCCGCCAATGGCCAGGCGCAGAGTGCCGATCACCGTCGAATCGAAGCCGGCCGGGGCAAAAGCCTGGGCGGAGCCGGTGGTACCCCAGAGGGCGGCGGCGAGGAGCACGAACCAGGCGCCGCCGCGGCTTTTGATCAATTCAGGCATGCTGCTCCTTCGAAGACGCGACCGGCAGCGGCAGCGTGGCAAGAGTGCGGCGGGCGCGGATAAAGGACGGCGCCAGGCTGGTCACCGCCAGCAGCCGCCCGAACAGATAGGCGCAGGCCGCGGCCACGATCCCCGCCAAACTGCCCTGCAGGATCAAGCCGCCCAGCAGGGCGAAAATGGCCAGGGCCTCCAGGCCCGTCGCCAGGGAAATCGGCGTGGTGGTGCCGGCGGCCATCAGCACCGCCCGCTGGAAACTGAGCAGAACCGTCAGCGGCGGCAGCAGGCAAAGGATCTGCAGCGGCCGGGTGGCGAAGGCGCTCAGCGCGGCACTCAACCCCGAGACGGTGCCAAACCATAGTCCCGCCAGGGGCGTGAAGGCGATCAGGGCAAGAACCAGCAGCACGCCGCCGCCGAGCAGCCAGGCAACGTTGCGAACCGTGCGATAGGCGCCGGGGTGTTTGCCGAGCAGGGCCAGCGCCACTTCCTGGTAGGAGAGGCCGACCGCTCGGAACAGGAAGGTCAGCGCATAAAGGACCGGCATCACCGCCAGAGACTCCACCGGCGCCCGGCCGCGGCCGAGAAAAAAGGTCACCAGCGGCTGGACGCTCAGGCTGATAAAGGGGGTCAGGGCCAGTGGCAGATAGAAGCGGCCGATGGCGCCGTACCCCGGCACCGCCGCCGCATCGTCGGGAGCTGTGGCGAGGGTTGCGGCCACCGCCTGGCGGGCCAGGTAACGGGTCATCAGGGCCTCGGCACTGACCCCGGCCGAGAGGGCCAGCGTCCCCACGCAGGCGCCGGGCAGCCGGCTCAGGGTGGCCAGGGCCAGGGCCGTCAAGCTCATGGCCAGCACCCGGAATACGGTCGCCGCCGCCACTCGGCGGGTGCGCCGGTGACGGATCAGCACCCCCTGGTAAAAGCGCCGGAAGCCGATCGCCGCCGGCCAGGGGAGAAGCAGCAGCAGGGCCAGGTGGGTCTGGCTGGCGACCTCGGGGGTAAGGCCGATCAGCCCCTCGCCCACCACGGCGAAGACCGGCGGCAGCACCAGCAGCAGCAGGGCCAGGGTGATGCCGGCGTTGAGGCACTGGCTGAAGAGGCGCAGTCGCCGATACGCCAGGGCGTCCCGGGCCAGGGCCGTGGCGGCGCTCATCAGCATGATGATCGGCGATTCGGCCACCAGCCCGAAAGCGTAGGCCACGCCATAGGCGGCAAGACCGATCCGGGCCCCGGGGAGCCGGGCGATAACCGCCGCCAGGAACGGCCCCTCGATGGCCATCATCAGCCAGGTGGCCAGCAGCGGGCTCCAGAGGCGAAAGATCTGGCGGTAGCCGGGCAGGGGTTCGGTTGCTTCCATAAAGAAAAACCGCCCCTGACCGGGGCGTAAAAAGGTTGAAAATCGCGGTGATCCAAATCTCCCGCCTGGCGTGGCGAGAGGGTTTTGCAACAGCGGATCAGTGCGACATCAGCACCGGAATGGTCATGCACTTGAGAAGATGCCGCCCGACCTCCCCCAGTCCGGGAATGCCGCGCCGGCTCTGGGCGAAGGCTCCCATCACCAGCAAGTCGCTGCCGTGATCCGCAGCCCGGTTGAGCAGCATGTCGCCGACCCCAAGGCCCCGGGGGTCGACCGTCTCGAAGTCCGCCTGGATGCCGTGCCGCGCCAGATACCGGGGCAGGTCACCGCTGACCGGGCCAGGCTCGTCATCATCGCCGGTCTTCACCGAAATGATCTGCACCTGCCGGGCCTGCCGCAACAGCGGCAGGGCGTCGTTGACCGCGCGCGAGGACTCGGGACCACCGCGCCAGGCGAGCAGGACCCGCTTGCCGACCGATTCGAAGTGCCCGGCATACGGAACGATCAGCACCGGCCGGCCGGCGCCGAGCACCGCCCGTTCAGCCAGTTCGGTGAGGGTCGGGTTGCCGGACTCCGCGTCGTTCTGGCCGAGAATCACCAGGTCCCGGTAATGGGCATGGATGTTGATCGCCTCGATCAGCCCCAGCCCGGTACGGGTCCGCTCGACCAGCAGCCACTCGGTCTCGACCCCGGCCTGGGCGGCCAGCGCCTCGAAACGCCGGCGCACCGCCAGGGACTCCGCGGCGGCCTGCTTCTTCCGGGTGGGCTGGTACGGGGGATGTTCCACGACAAAGATACCGGCCAGGTGAGCCTGCTGCTGGGCGGCCAGCGCGACCGCCAGGTCCAACCGGGCGGCACACGGTTTACTGCTGTCGACATGAACCAGAATATCTTTGAAACTCATCGGCGATCTCCCTTTGGCAATGCATCTTGGGCCCAACGGGCGGGCCATGCCCCCCGTTACTGCTTCTTGCCGAGGTAGGCTTCCTGGATCTTCGGCGAGGCCAGCAGTTCGGCGGCCGGGCCGCTCATGACGATCTTGCCGACCTCCAGCACGTAGCCGCGGTCGGCCAGTTTCAGGGCCGCCTTGGCGTTTTGCTCGACCAGCAGCACGGTTAAGCCGCTGTGGGCGATCTCGCGAATTTTTTTGAAGATCGCCTTGACCAGGATCGGCGCGATCCCCAGCGACGGCTCGTCGAGCAGCAGCAGTTCGGGCTTGCTCATCAGCGCCCGGCCGATGGCGAGCATCTGCTGCTCGCCGCCGGAGAGCGTGCCGGCGAGCTGGCGGCGCCGTTCCTGCAGGCGCGGGAAAAGCTCGTAGATCCATGCCAGCACCTTGCGATCAACGCTCTTCTGGGTATAGGCACCGAGCAGCAGGTTTTCCTCAACGGTAAGGATGCCGAAGACCCGCCGCCCTTCCGGCGAGTGGCTGATGCCGAGGGGAACCACCTTGTGCGCCGGCAGGGCGGTCAGCTCCACGCCCTTGAACAGGATGCTGCCGGCCTTGGCCTTGAGCAGCTGGCTGATGGTGCGCATGGTGGTGGTCTTGCCGGCGCCGTTGGCACCGAGGATGGTCACCACCTCGCCCTTGTTCACCTCCAGAGAAATCCCCTTGATCGCCGCGATGCTGCCGTAGGAGACCTCCAGGTCGCGGATTTCGAGCAGTTTTTCGTCGTTACTCATCGTCGTCCTCACTCCCCAGGTAGGCCTCGATGACCTCGGGATTGGCCTGGATCTCGGCCGGGTTGCCATCGGCGATCTTCTTGCCGAAGTTGATCACCGTCAGGTAGTCGGTCAGATTCATCACCAGGTCCATGTCGTGCTCGATCAGCAGGGTGGTGATTCCCATGTCGCGAATCTTATAGATCGTCTCCAGCAGCGCCAGGGTTTCCTTGTCGTTGAGGCCGGCCGCCGGCTCGTCAAGGATCATCAGACTCGGCTCCACCGCCAGCGCCCGGGCCATCTCGACCTTGCGTTGCAGACCATAGGAGAGTCCGTTGACCGGGGTGGTGGCATGCTCGGTGAGGTCGAAGAACTCCATGACCTCCCCCACCTTGAGCCAGTTGGCCTTTTCATCCCGGCGATCGGGCGGCGTATGCACCACGCCGTGGTAGAGCTTCTGCCGGCTCTTGATGTGGCGGCCGGCCATGATGTTCTCGGCGACGCTCATCTGCCCGAAGAGCCGGATGGTCTGGAAGGTCCGGACGATCCCCCGGGCGACGATCGCGTGCGGGCTCAAGCCGGTGATCTCCTCGCCGCGCCAGACGATGCTGCCGGCTTCGGGCTTGTAGATCCCGGTGATGCAGTTGAAGACGGTCGTCTTGCCGGCACCGTTGGGGCCGATAACACCGTAGATCTGGCCCGGCTCGACCTGGAAACTCAGATCGTCGACGGCAATCAGTCCGCCGAAACGCTTGGTGACGTTCTTCAGGGTCAGCCGGTTATCCGCCATGGCGTTCACCTCCCAGCAGGTACTTGGGCAAGCGCCCGAAGGTGGCCGGCCAGATGCCGCGCGGCCGCAGGATCATCGCCAGGATCATGGCGAAACCGAAGATGAAGTAACGCCAGGTGGCGAAATCACGAAAGACCTCGGGCAGCACGAACATCACCACCACCCCGATCAGAACCCCGGGCACCGACGAGCCGCCGACGATGACGATGGCGAAGAACAGCACCGACTGCATGAAATTGAAGGCTTCGGGGCTGACGGCCGCGTACTGCACCGCGTAAATCGAGCCGGCCAGGCCCGCCAGGCCGGCCCCGAGGGCAAAGGCGAAGATCTTGTAGATGCGGGTATTGATGCCGATCGCCTCGGCGGCGATGTGGTCCTCGCGCAGGTAATGGAGGGCCCGGCCGGTCTTGCTGGTCTCCAGGTTGCGCATCACCCAGAGGGTCAGCAGCAGGACCAGGAAGGCCGCGTAGTAGATGGCCATCGGGCTGTCGAGATTCTTGCCGAACAGGCGCAGGCTGTCGAGGGCGAAGATGCCGTTGGGCCCGCCGGTCACGCCGAAGATGTCGTTCTGCAGCGCCTGGACGAAGACGATGTTGAAGCCGATGGTGGTGACCAGCAGGTAGTCGCCGCGCAAGTGGACGATCGGACCGGCGATCAGCACCCCGCCGAGGGCCGGGATCAGCACCGCCAGCGGCAGGGTCGCCAGGATCGGCCAGCCGAAGCTGCTGTTGAGCACCGCCGTGGTGTAGGCCCCCAGGCCGAAGAAGAGGGCGTGTCCCATGTTGAACATGCCGGCCTTGCCGAGCACGATGTCCTCCGACAGGGCGACCACCGAGAAGATCAGAAAGGTGGTTCCCACTGTCAGCCAGCGGGCATCGAGCAGCGCGGGCAACAGCAGGATCAGCAGAAAGAAACCCCCATAGCCGAAACGGTTCAGGATACGCATCAGACTTTCTCCGCAACCCGCTCACCGAGGATGCCGGTGGGGCGGACGATCAGGATGGCGATCAGCATGATAAAAGTGAACGCATCGGCCCAGGTGCTCGAGACGTAGCCGGCGATAAAGGCATTGAACAGGCCGAGCAACATCCCGCCGAGCATCGCCCCGGGGATGTTGCCGATGCCGCCGATAATCGCGGCGACAAAGGCGTAGAGCCCGTACTGCCAGCCCATGTTGAAGGTGATGCCCCGGTAGTAGAGGCCGATGAAGAGCCCGCCGATAGCGCCGAGCGAGGAACCGATGATGAAGATCACCATGATGATGCGGTTGACGTTGATCCCCATCAACCGGGCGGCATCCTGGTCGATGGAACTGGCGCGGATCGCCGCCCCCAGGCGGGTCTTGTCGACGAACAGGTAGAGACCGACCATCAGGGCGCAGGAAATGACCAGAATCAGCACCTGGATGAGGCTGATCACGACTCCGCCCAGATTCCAGGTCACCGCCGGAATCAGTTCGCCGGGAAAGATCAGCATCCGCGGCCCCCAGATCAGCATGATGCCGTTCTGGATCACCAGGCTGGCACCGAGCGCCGAAACCACGGCCGAAAGCCGCGGCGCCTGTCGGAGCGGGCGGTAGGCAACCTGTTCGAGGATGACGCCGACCAGGGAAATGACCAGGACGGTCAGGCCGAATATCACCAGCACCGCCGTCAGGGAGGCGACGCCGCCCATGACCTGGGTATAGACGGTCAGGCCGACGAAGGCCGCGGCCGCCACCAGATCGCCGTGGGCAAAGTTGATCAGGCGCATGACCCCGTAAACCATGGTGTAGCCAAGAGCGACCAAAGCGAAGATGCTGCCGATGGTCAGCCCGTTCACCAGTTGTTGCAGGAAGGTATCCATAATTGACGACTTTCGTTGCGCTGGTTGCTGGCGGGAAGGGTTATGAACTCTCCCCTGAGCAAAAGGAGGCACCGTCAACGGTGGGCCGGGAGGGCCGCCGGGAGCTCCGGCGGCCCTCCTGGCAGGGGGCGGGGATCAGTCCTGGCGATAGTCGATCTGGTAGCTGCCGTCCTTCTGGATGTCGTAGGCCATGTAGCCGCTGCCGGTCCGGTTGCCGTCCTTGGCAAAACTGATCGGTCCGGTCAGGCCGTCGTAGGGCTTCATCGTCCAGAGGAACTCGACGGCTTTCTTGTTGTCGAAGCTCTTGTTCTGTTCGTAGGCGTAGATGATGGCGCGCATGCCATCAGCGTTGAGCAGGGAATAAATGCTCGGCGGCATCTCACCATACTTGGCCTGATACGCCTTCAGAAAATCCTTGGCGATGTCGTAGGGGAGGAGTTCCGGGGTCGGCACGTTGATGATCTTGGTGCCGGCCGCGGCCGGACCGGCCAGCTTGGCGAAGTCGGGGTTGTCGTTGGCGTCGCCGCCGACGAATTCGGCCTTGATGCCGAGCGCGACCTGCTGGGCGCGCAGCTGCCCGCCATCCGAATAGTAGCCGGCAAAGTAGATGACGTCGGGGTTTTTGTCCTTGATGCTGGTCAGGATCGGCGTGTAGTTCTGGGAATTGGCCTTGATCTTCTCGTAGGCGACGACGTTGCCGCCGGCTTTCTTGATTTCGGCAATGACCGCATCGGCGAGACCGGTGGCGTAGCTGGAGAAGTCGGAGAGGACGACAATGTTTTTCGCCTTCTGGTGCTTGACCAGGTAATCGGCGGTGAAAACCGCCTGGGCACTGTTGGCGAAGGAATTGCGCAAGAAGGTCCAGTAGCCGTGCTTGGTCAGCGTGTCGCTGGTGCCGTCGGAGGTCTGCAGGACCTGGGCATTGAAATAGGTCTTCTGGGCCGCCTCGGCGCAGGTCGAGGTATAGGAGCCGACAACCAGCTTCGCCCCCTTGCTGACCAGTTCCTTGGCACAGATGGCGGCCTTCATGGCGCTCCCCTCGTCATCGCAGGTGACCACTTCGATCTTTTTGCCGAGCACGCCGCCGGCGGCGTTGGCCTGCTCGGCCACCAGGCGGGCGGCATTGTCGATCCCCTGCCCTTCGCTGGCATACTCGCCGGTGATCGGCGCCTGGACGCCGACGACCAGCGTGTCGGCGGCGAAGGCACCGGAGGCGAAGAACAGACCGGGCAGAACCATGGCCACCAGGGCCTTACAGAACGTTCTCATGGGCATATCTCCTTTTCTGGTTGATGGCTGCGGCCACGGTGCGGACCGGGGCGACAACCGGCTGATCACTGCAGACGAAAACACGGGGGGAATCCCCCGCGCGCGAATTCAGAGGGGCCTATTTGCCGGGCGCCAGGCCGAGCATCTGGCGCAGAGCATGGCGCGCGATACTCGGATTTTCCTTCAACCGTCGCCGCGAGTACGGGAGCCACGCTTCGCCGTAGGGCACGTAGATCCGCAAGCGGTGACCGCCGTCGACGATGATCCGGCGCAGTTCCTCATCGACGCCGAGCAACATCTGGAATTCGTAGGCGTCCGGTTCCAGCCCCAGATCATCGATCAGGCGCAGCGCTTCGAAAACCAGCTGTTCATCGTGGGTGGCGATGCCGACGTAGGCGCCCTTGCGCAGCAATCGCTCCAGGCAGGTGACGAAACTGCGGTTGATGATCCGCATATCCTTGTAGGCCAGGGAACGCGGCTCATTGTAGATCCCCTTGCACAGGCGCAGGTTCACCTCGCCGTCGAACAGCCCGTCGATATCGGCCAGGGTCCGGCGCAGGTAGGCCTGAATGACGGTCCCGACGTGACCCGGGAATTCACCCCGAAGCCGTCGGTAAAGGTCGAGGGTCGCGTCCGTGCAGGCGGTGTCCTCCATGTCGAGGCGTACGAAATTGCCGAGTTCGGCCGCCCGGGCCACGATCTCCCGGATATTGCCGTAGGCCAGTTCCGGGTCCAGCTGCAGACCCATCTGGGTCGGTTTGAGGGAGAGGTTGCCCTGGAGCTGCTCACGCGCAATGGTATCCAGGATGCGCAGGCACTCTTCCTTGAAAAAGGTCGCCTGCTCCTCCTTGGTGATGAACTCGCCGAGGATGTCGAGGGTCGTCATCATGCCCTGGCGGTTGAGGTCACGGGACACCCTGACCGCATCCTCCAGGTGTTCGCCAGCGATATACCCTTTGGCAAAGTAACCGACCAGGGATCCCGGAACATGCATGATGGTCTTGGAAACCAGCAGGTTGAAAAATGACATGCCACGACTCCGTTGTTGAGGTTGCGGATAACGGATGAAAGAGCAAGGGCAATGCCAAACGTTGTTCTCCCAGGTAAAATAAGCCGCCGGCAGCGGTTGCCCCCGGGCTGAAAACAACCGAGAGAGTATACCATCCGCCGGAAAGATGGCACCCTGAAGCCCCGCAGGAGCGCTGAAAAGCCATTCATGCCGGCAGTTTGCTCCCATCGTTGCGCGCGCCGGAAGACCCCGGGGCCCGCTTTGCCGAGCCGCCCGGCGACACCCGGTCCGGAACGAAGCCCCGATCGCCAGCGCAACGGGAGGCAGGCATTTTATACCGAACTGTATAATGGGGGATCAGCCTTTCAGGGATGAGCGGCCGATTCCATAGCGCTTGAGCTTGCGGGCGATGGTGGCTTGGGTGACGCCCAGCGCTTCGGCCATCTGCACCTGGTTGTCGAAGCGGTCGGCGGCCCGCCGCAGCAGGGAGCGCTCGATACTGGCCACCGCCTGGGGCAGGGTCATCTCCTCCGGCCAGGCGGTCCCCGGTGCCGTGGCCTTTTCCACCGTGCCGATGACGTTGGCCGGCAGATCCTTGAGGTCGATCAACTCGGTTTCGGACATGACCACCAGCCGTTCGCAGATGTTCATCAGCTCCCGCACGTTGCCCGGGAAGGGGTAGGCGAGCAGGGCATCGGTGGCGGCCAGGGTCAGGCGCCTTTTAAGGCCGTTCTTGGCGGCAAAGTGCTCGATGTAATGGCGCAGCAGGGGGAGGACGCAGTCGGTGCGCTCGCGCACGGCGGGGATGTAGAGGGGAATGACGTTGAGCCGGTAGTAGAGATCGAGGCGAAACTTTTCCTGCCGCACCATCTCTTCGAGGTCGCGGTGGGTGGCGGCCAGGATCCGCACGTCGACAGCCCTCGGCTTGGTGTCCCCGAGTCGTGTCACCTTGCCGTCTTCCAGGAAGCGCAGCAGCTTGACCTGGGAGCCAAGGGGCAGTTCGGCGATCTCGTCCAGGAACAGGATGCCGCCGTCGGCCAACTCCAGATAACCGGGCTTGCCGCTCTGGGCGCCGGTAAACGCCCCCTTCTCGTAGCCGAACAGCTCCGACTCGATCAGCGACTCGGGAATCGCGCCGCAGTTGATCTTGATCATCGGCTTCTCGGCACGGGAGGAATTCTTGTGGATCAGGTCGGCGATCAGCCCCTTGCCGACCCCCGACTCGCCGAGGAGCAGCACCGAGGAATCGACCGCGCTGACCTTGACGGCCTGGCGCAACGCCTTGAGCATGCAGGGGCTCTTGGCGATGATCTGGCGGGCGGCGAGGTTGGCCTGCTGCATCTCGACGATCTGGTGCCGGAACTGGTCGCGAAAGGCCTGCTGCTCTTCGAGTTCGCGCTGCAGATTGTCGATCTCGGTGATGTCCCGTTCGCTGACCACGACGCGGAAAATATTGCCCTGGGCATCAAAGACCGGGGTCCCGGTGGAAATCAGCTGCCGTCCGTTGTGGTTGCGCTGCAGCAGGCTGACCGTCTCGCGGTTGCGTATCGCCTCGAGGGCCGCGGAGCGATCGACGAACCCCCAGCTCAGAAGTTCTTCCATTCCGCGTCCGACGACCGCGGCGGCCTTGATGTTGTTGATCCGTTCGGAGGCGGGATTGATCCGGATCACGGTGGCGTTGGCATCGCAGATCCAGAGCCCGTCGGACGAGGAATCGATGATCGCGTCGAGCTCCGCCACCAGCTCGTCCACCCCGGTGCTCGCCACGAAGAGGCACATGGCCCCCAGGGTCTCGCCGCCGCTGGCGACATGATTCATCCAGACCAGGTAACTGCCGCCGCCGGCCAGCACCGCCGGCTCGGTCCGGCGCTTGCGGTCGAGCAGGGTCAGGGCCAGCTTCGGCCAGAGCTGGGGGAGGACCGCCTCGACATGCTGACCGACCTGCGCACCCAGGTTATCGTGGACCACCCCCTGGGTAAGACGAACCAGGCCATCCCGGTCGACGACCAGCAAACCGTCCCCCAAGGCCCGCACCAGGTCGGGGCAGAGGGCGAGTTGAGCGAAGTCCCCCGCCCCCGGGTCGCTGCGATTATCCGTCCTGTCGTTCATGCCCGCTCCTTTTTCCGCGGCTCGTTTCGGACCGCCCAGGACATTTTATCCACTTTTGAATATTTTTCCAAGCATTTATGCAGTTCAGTATCCTTGAGGGCCTCTCCTTGATGCAGAACGGGGGGTTGCCCGTGCGGGCAACCCCCCGTTCTGCGTAGGGTCTATGGCTGATTCCTGCCGAGGGCCGGTGTCACGCGGCCCGGACACAGTTGGCGGAGCTCCAGCGCCCGGCATCGGCCAGCCGCGGCAGGGTCAGCTGACGTCCCGGCCCGATCGAGCCGCTGCCGACGGCCTCCAGCAGCCGGACCGTCACTTCCGTCGGGGCCAGGGCAACCACCTCCGCACGCCCATGGTAGGCGAATCCGCCCGCGCTCCACCGGGCGACGACCGGCATGCCGACGCGCAGCCCGCGATCCTCATCGCCCAGCTCCATGATCGGATCCCGTCCCATGGCTCCTCCTCAGTGGCCGTGCAGGCCGAGCATCTGCCGCAGGGCGTGGCGGGCGATGCTCGGGTTCTCCTTGAGGCGCCGCTTGGAATAGGGGAGCCAGGACTCGCCGAAGGGAACGTAAACCCGCAGGCGGTGCCCCTGGGCCACCAGCAACCGCCGCAGCTGTTCGTCGACCCCGAGCAGCATCTGAAACTCGTACTGCTCGGGGCGCAGCCGGTAGCGGGCGATCAGGCGCAGCGCCTCGACCACCAGCCGCTCATCGTGGGTGGCGATGCCGACATAGGCGCCCTGCTCGAAGAGCTTCTCCAGGCAGTAAAGGTAATTGCGGTTGATCACCTCGTAGTCCTTGTAGGCATGCTCCCGGGCTTCGTTGTAGATCCCCTTGCAGAGCCGGACGTTCAAAGGTGCATCTCCCAAAGCCTCGATATCGGCGGCGGTGCGCCGCAGGTAGGCCTGAAGCACCGTCCCGACATGTTCGGGGAACTCTGCGCGCAACTGCCGGAAAATCTCGAGCGTGGCATCGGTACAGGGGACATCCTCCATGTCGATGCGCACGAAATTGCGCTTGGCGGCCGCCAGGGCGACGATCTCCCGGATGTTGTCGAAGGCAAAACTCCGATCCAGCTGCAACCCCATCTGACTGGGTTTGAGCGACAGGTTGGCCGCCAACCCATGGGCCTCTATGGTGCGCAGGATCTCCAGGCACTGATCCTTGAAGCCGGCAGCCTCCTCCCGGGTGGTGATGAACTCGCCGAGGAGGTCAATGGTCGCCAGGGTCCGCTCGGCATTGAGCGCAGTGGCAACGGCCACCGAGTCTTCCAGCTGGCGACCCGCAACGTAGTCTTTGGCAAAAAAACCGACGACGGGTCCCGGCACATGCATGATGGTCTTGGCTACCAGGAAGTTGAACAGGGACATGGCTCGATCCTCAAAGCCGGCGGCCGGACTCGGCGGCGGGCGGGAAAAGTGCCGGGCGACGTCCCTTGCGGGAACGCCGCCCGGCCGCTGGTTCGACTCAGGCCTCGCCCATGAAGGGATAGGCGACATCCTCGGGGGGCGCGAAATTTTCCTTGATGGTCCGTGCCGAGGTCCACTTGAGCAGGTTGAAGACACTGCCGGCCTTGTCGTTGGTCCCGGAGGCCCGGCCGCCGCCGAACGGTTGCTGGCCGACCACGGCCCCGGTCGGTTTGTCGTTGATGTAGAAGTTCCCGGCGGCGTTCTCGAGCCGTACCAGGGCACTGCTCACGGCCGCTCGCTCGGTGGCAAAGACCGCTCCGGTCAGGGCATAGGGGGAGGTCTGGTCGCAGAGATCGAGGGTTTCCTCGTAGCGCTCGTCCGCGTAAACGTAAATCGTCATGACCGGGCCGAAGATTTCCTCTTCCATGGTCCGGAACCGGGGGTTGGCGGTCAGGATCACGGTCGGCTCGATGAAATAGCCCTTGCTGTCATCGTAGCCCCCGCCGATGATGACTTCGGCGTCCTCGGCGTTTTTCGCATAATCGATGTACCCGGTGATGCTGGCAAAGGCATTCTTGTCGATGACGGCGTTGACGAAGTTGGAAAAATCGGCGACATCCCCCATCTTCAGGCTGCCGATGACCGCCTCCAGGCGGGAGCGGACCTGCGGCCAGAGGCTTTTCGGGATGTAGGCCCGGGAAGCGGCGGAACATTTCTGCCCCTGGTACTCAAAGGCCCCGCGGACGATGCCGGTCACCAGCTGCTCGACGTTGGCCGAGGCGTGGGCGAAGATGAAATCCTTGCCGCCGGTCTCCCCGACGATGCGCGGGTAGTACTTGTAGCTGGCGATGTTGGCGCCGATGGTCTGCCACATGCCGTGGAAAACGGCGGTCGAACCGGTGAAGTGAATCCCGGCCAGGTTGGCATCGGCCAGGCACAGGGGGCCGACCTGGGACCCGGGCCCGGGGACGAAGTTGATGACCCCGTCCGGCAGCCCGGCCTCCTTGAGGATCTGCATGAAATGGTAGGCCGCATAGACCCCCGTCGAGGCGGGCTTCCAGACCACTGTGTTGCCCATGATCGCCGGGGCGGTCGGCAGGTTGCCGCCGATGGCGGTGAAGTTGAAGGGGGTCACCGCGAAGACGAACCCCTCCAGCGGCCGGTGCTGGAGCATGTTCCACAGCCCCCGGGGCGAGTAAAGGGGCTGCTGGGTATAGATTTCCTGGGCGAAGTAGCAGTTGAAGCGTAGAAAGTCGATGAGTTCGCAAGCCGAGTCGATCTCGGCCTGGTAAGCGTTCTTGCTGGCGGACAGCATGGTCGCGCCGTTGAGGACGAAACGGTATTTTCCGGCCAGCAGGTCGGCCGCCTTGAGGAATATGGCACAGCGTTCCTCCCAGCGCATGGCCGCCCACTGGTGGCGCGCGTCGAGGGCGGCGGTGATCGCCTGCTGCACCTCCTCCTTGCCCGCCTGGTGGCAGTCGGCCAGGACATGCTGGTGGTCGTGGGGCTGCACCACCTTGGCCAGCTTGCCGGTCTTGACCTCCCGTCCGCCGATGAGCAGGGGGATTTCGAGCCGCTCCGCCTTCATCTTTTCAAGCTTGGCCTTGAGCGCCCGGCGTTCGTCGGTGCCCGGCGCATAAGTCAGCTGGGGCTCGTTAACGGGAGTGGGGATCCGGACGATGGCGTTGTTCAATGGAAGCATATGTCACCTCTCGAGAAAGTGTCGCGCCCTGGTCGGGCGGCGCGGGACGCGGGGCGAGCGCAGCCCGTGCCGTCAGCTACCGGTTAGAAAGAGCAAGGGCAATGCCAACCCGCCGCGACGGATTTCCCGCCCGCCCTCTTCCGTAAGAATTTTTTCTACAAAAACAATAATTTAGAAAATTTTATCGGGCCAACGGATGGCTCCCGGCATAACGCTATACAGCCCTGAATCGATCCACAGGCACCCCTTCAGCACCTCCTCGTCGGTCCCAACCGAGTGCCGCAAAGCTCCCAGAAGACAGCAATTTACATAATAGTTTCAAATAGTTTCAAAGAACCACCTGGCTACCGCAAGGAACCAGCTCGGCAGACAGCCCCCCCACTCTTTATGATTTTATGAATATTTTATTCCATACTGTATAAATCAACTCGATTCCGATCCCTCCCCGCCGCCTCAAATCCCCTCTCCAGGCCCGTTCGCCGGCCTCCGGGATTGGTACGTTCCTTGTAACTACCCTTTCTGTATACGACAAATCAGCCATCCTGCAACCCGCACCCAGGAGCTGCCCCATGTCCCCTGCCCCACCCACGGACCTGCAGAACCGGGCCAGTCAGGCCCTGCACCACCAGACCGGACCCGCCAGCGAGAACCTCGATTGGCTGTTTCGGCGGATGCACCCCTATTTCAGCATTACCATGCAGGACGAACCGGAGGCGATCGCCAGTCTCGCCACCCGCCTGCAGTGCCTGGGCAGCGACAACAGCCTGGTCCTGGCGGATCGGGAGCGGCGGCTGATCGTGGCCCGCCCCAACCGCCCGGGCTCCTTGTACGAAACGTTGCGGCACCTCCAGGAACGGGAGATCTCCTATGCCCAGTTCAGCCAGTCCTACGGGCCGATTCCGGGCCTGGAGGTCGGGCTGGAGATCCAGCGTTTCGAATTCGACCGCAAGAGCCACGCCGAGATCGCCGGCGCCGGCCGGGTAACGGTGCCGGCCGCCATCCGCCGGGACGCGGCCGCCGCCCTGCGGGAACACTACCCGGCTTTCGACCACCGGGAGCTGACGGCCCTGCTGCGGCTGCTGTGGCTCAACAACGAGCACTATCTGCGCATTTCCCCGGCCCGGCGTACCGCGCAGATCCTCTGGCTTTACCAGCAGAGCACCCGCAACGGCGGAGTCTTCTGCGACGTCGAACTCTCGGGGAGCACACCCGACCACCACGAGTTCCGCGTCATGTTCGGCGCCGGCAATCCCCCCCAGGTCGACTTCCTGACCCAACTGCTGGAGGTCTTCAACCGCCTCCGGATCGGCGTCAAACGCGCATACTGCCTGACCATCAGCAACGGCCGCCATCCCTACTTCCTCGGTACCTTCTATGTTCGCAATCGCAACGGCAACGCCGCGAACCGGGATGCCGACCAGTTTGCTCAGTTGCGGCAGGAGCTGTTCAACACCCAGATCCTCTCTACCGCCTCGCCCACTTACCAGAAGCTGGTCACCCGGGGGATCCTGAGCGGTGAGGACGGGGCGCTGGTCAATGCCATGATCACCTTCTGCCACACCAACCTGGCCCACAGCCAGCCGGACCGCTACGGCTTCGACGACGTGGTGCGTGCCTTTCATTCCCACCCCGACCTGACCCAGCGACTGGTCGCCCTGTTCCGGTCCCGCTTCGATCCCGGCAGCGCCGACAGCCGCGAACTCTACCCCCGGGACCTGGAGAACCTGGGACGAACCATCGCCGCCCACAACACCGGCCATCGCTATCTCGACGAAGTCCGGCGCACCATTTTCCGCTGCGCCCTGATCTTCGTCAGCCACACCCTGAAGACCAACTTCTTCGTTGCCCAGAAACAGGCGCTGGCCTTCCGCCTCGACCCGGCCTACCTGGCGGAACTGGGGCCGGAGTTCACCGCCGATTTGCCACCCGGCGCCCCGTTTCGGGTCACCTTCTTCTTCGCCCGCCACGGGGCCGGCTATCACATCGGCTTTTCCGATATCGCCCGGGGCGGGTGGCGCACGATCCTGAGCCGGGGCTGGGATGATTACATCACCTGCACCAACACCATCTTCCGCGAGGCGTTCGTCCTCGCCCACACCCAGCACCTGAAGAACAAGGACATCTACGAGGGCGGCTCAAAAATGGTGATCGTCCTGGATGCCGCCGACCTGAGCGACCACGACCTCGTCACCCGCCGTCTCCACAAGCTGCAGTACGGGGTCATCAATGCCTTTTTCGATATTTTCGTGACGGCAGACGGCCGGGCCAAGGATCCGCGGGTGGTGGATTATTATCGGGAGGACGAACCGATCGAACTCGGCCCGGACGAGAACATGCATGACGAGATGGTGGAGCTGATCGCGCACCAGTCGGTGCGGCGGGGCTACCTGCTCGGCAGCGGCGTGATTTCCAGCAAACGGGCCGGGATCAACCACAAGGAATATGGCGTGACCTCGACGGGCGTGGTGACCTTTGCCGAGATCACCCTGGCCCAGCTCGGCATCGACATCCGTCGCGACCCCTTCAGCGTCAAGCTCACCGGCGGCCCGGGGGGCGACGTCGCCGGCAACGCCCTGCGCCTGCTGTTGGAGCGCTGCCCCCGGGTCGAGGTCCGGCTGATCGTGGATGGCAGCGGCGCCCTGTTCGACCCGTCCGGGGCCAGACCGGAGGCTCTCGGCCCGTTGCTGCTGAAACAGGATTTGGACCAATTCGATCCCGCCGCCCTGCATCCGGGCGGCTTCATCCTCTACCGCAACCAGCGCCGGCGGGATGGGGTCAAGGAACTCTATCGGAAGGTGACAGCGACCGCCGGGGGAGTGCAGGAAGAATGGTTGACTCTCGACGAGTTTCACCGGGAATCGGAGGGGTTGATCTTTACCGTGCCGGCGGACTTGTTCATCCCCGCCGGGGGGCGGCCGGAGACCGTCGACGCGGACAACTGCGCGCGGTTCTTCGGGACGGACGACAGGGCCACGGCCCGGGCCATCATCGAGGGGGCCAACTCGTTTCTGACCCCGACGGCGCGTACCCGCCTGCAAGAGCGGGGCATCGTCGTCATGCGCGACGCGTCGGCCAACAAATGTGGCGTGATCTCCTCCTCTTACGAGATCATCGCCAACCTGCTGTTGACCGACAAGGAGTTTCTCGCCCACAAGGACGCGTATGTGGCCGACGTGCTGCGCATCCTGGAACGGCGGGCCGCCGACGAGGCCCGGCTGATTTTCCGTCGCCACCGGGAAGCCGGCGGCAGCCAGCTCTATACGGAGATATCCGAAGCTCTGAGCGCCGAAATCAACGCTCACTACGCCCGCCTCTTCAGCTTTTTCCAGGACCACCCCGAGCTGTGTCGGCAGCCTCTTTACCGGTCGGCCATCCTCGCCCATCTCCCCCGTCTGCTGGCGGCGACGCCCCGCTTCCGGCGGCGGCTCGACCGGCTGCCGGCCAAGTACCAGTACGCGATCCTCGCCGGGGAGATCGCCTCCTCCCTGGTCTACCACGGCGACCGTGGCAGCGAGTTCGAGGAGTTGCTGCGCGGGCACCTGCAGCGGGTCCTGCCCGCCGCCTGAGGCGGGCACTAAGGATGGCCTCGCAAAAAAGCAATTTTACCGCAGAGGACGCCGAGTTCGCCGAGAAAGCCTATTGATCTTAGAAGGTTTCCCCTGCGGTGAGAAAACGACTTTTCGCGATTCCATCACTAAGGGCTCGCCGGAGAACAAGTGTAACAATATGGCGCTCAGATTTGGCGCAGATATGGCCGGACCGATTGAGGACCAGTCGAAGATGGCCCGAAGATGAGATGCAAGAGGGAACAGTTATTTCCTGGCAGGCCCTACTGAAAACGGGCCGGTGCTGCCACCGGCCCGTTGCTCAGTCCTCTTTCTTGCGCCCCAGCTCTTTCGAGCGCCGGGTGGCACTGCTGACCGCCTCCATCATGGTGGCCCGCAGGCCCCGCTCCTCCAGCACCCGGATGGCGGCGATGGTCGTCCCGCCCGGCGAGCAGACCTTGTCCCGCAACAGGGCAGGGTGCTCGCCGGTCTCCTTGACCAGCATCGCCGCGCCGAGCACGGTCTGCACCGCCAGAGCCTGGGCCACGTCGCGGCGCAGCCCCTCCTGCACCCCGCCGTCGGCCAACGCCTCGATAAACGTATAGACGAAAGCCGGTCCCGACCCCGACAGTCCGGTGACCGCATCCATCTGTTCCTCGCCCACCATCTGCACCGTGCCGACCGTTTCGAACAGCTTGCGGGCAATGGCCAGCTCCTCGCGGCTGGCGAAGCGTCCGGCGCACAGCCCGGCAGCGCCCTGTCCGACCAGCGCCGGGGTATTGGGCATGGCCCTGACGATCCGCGGCTCTCCGTCGAAGAACCCCTCCAGAGTCCGAGTGCTGACCCCGGCCAGAATGGAAATCAGCAGCTTGTCGCCAACGAAGGCGCTGGCGATCTCGGTCAGGACCTCCCCGACGATCTGCGGCTTGAATGCCAGCACCACACAATCGGCGGCGGCCACGACCTCGCGGTTTTCAATCCGGGTGGCAACCGCGTAACGCTCTGCAAGAAAGGCCCGGCGCAGGTCGTTGGGTTCGGCGACGAAAATCATGTCGGCCGGCAGCCCGCCGCCGAGCAGGCCCTTGATGAAGGCCTCCGCCATGTTGCCGCCACCGATAAAGCCGATCTTGCCGATGGTTTTCATACCCGTCGATTCCTTTCCCGGCCAGGGACCGACCAGCGATGCGCCATGAAACATGCATCCCGGCCAGCCGTAATTGAGAGGGATAGTAAATAGAAAAGCGCGCCTGCTGTCAAGGGACTGACCCGGGACCCTGGCGCCCGGACAGCTTGCCGGTGGCCGGATCGCCTTCTTCGGATTCCGGGTCGCCCTGGACACCCTTGCTGTTCGACTAACGGTTCCCACCATCAGGATCCATAGAGGACTTCCACCTCCAAGTCACCAATCAACCACCACAGCTGATCGAATGGCGCTTACGCGCCACGCCCCATGCCTGGCGCACACAGAAAAAGCGGACCCCCGAAGGGGTCCGCGATTATTACATTTTAGGCAGTTCCGGAAGGCAGTAATTGCCGATCCGGTTATTGCAACGCCTGGATTTCCTCTTCGGTCAGGTTCTGGTGCCCCCCCTCGCTCAACATATGGCTCAGGGTCGCCGTGTCGGTGTGGCAGGAGGAGCAGACTGAGGTGGTCTTGGTGGTTCTGAGGTTGTCGGTCGGGTCGACGGGGTCCGTCCCGACATCGGTGGTGGTATCCAGAACCTCATCCTTCAGGGGCACCCCGAAGGTTCCCGGGAAGTGGCAGGTCTCGCAGTTGCTCAGGATGCCGGGGAAGGTGACATCGTCGAAGACATTCGGCGTTCCGGAGAAGCCATAGACGGTGATGCCGCTGGCCTGGTGGATGCCGTGGATCATCACCTTGAAGTCGATGGCCTGTTGCGTCTTGCCGTCGGGAGCATCGGCGGCAGCGATACCGCCGCGTCTATCGACGTCCGTTGCGTTGGGGTTGTGGCACAGCACGCAAAGGCCGATGTTGTCGGTGCGGTTGTTGCCATGCAGGCTGAGCTGGAAGTGGCACTTGTCGCACTTGGTAATGTCGACTATCGCGCGACGCGGAGTTGCCGGATTGCCGTCGAGTGAGACGTCGGTGGTGGGACAGGTGACCGGAATTCGAGCAATACTGTTGTCTGCCGGGTCCGTGGCGGCCGGATGCCCTTCCATGGCAACCGTGACGGCGGTGACCCCTGCCGGGATCGTAGCGGTCACGGTGTAGGTACCGTCGAGGTTATCGGTACCGGCCAGACCATTCACCGAGATGGGCTGGCCCACGTCCTGTCCCGACCCCTCGTTGGAGATTTCTTGGGGCGGGAAGGCGATATCGATGAAGAGGCGGCTGTTGGAACCCTGGGTCCAGGCAAAGTCCGCGTTGGTGCCATTGAGGACATAGGGGGTGTCCGCGTTGGTCGGATCGGTCACGCTGTAGATGACCGACAGTTCCCGGCTGGTCGTATCGAAGGAGGTATCGACGATGTTGAAGTGGAATTTGCCCGACTGGGTTTCCGCGAACACCGCGTGAATAGCCGGGATGTCCAGCACCGGGGCAATGTTGGCGCCGGTGGGGCCATGACAGCTGGCACAGGCCGTGTCGTTGGGAACGACGGAGGTGGCATGGTTGAAGCCGGTCACCACCGTGGTGTCATGACAGCTCAGGAAGCAATTCTGGACGTTCTGGAAGTTCTGATAGTTGTCGCTGTCCGCGCCGCCCTGGTGGCAGGTGGTACAATTGCGGATTTCCTGGGGATAGGTAACGTCCGAGAAGTCGCCGATGCCTGTGAAGGTCTTCGCATCGTGGATCTTGTGGATCATCGGGCCGAATTCCGCCTCGCCGTTGCCGTTGGCCGTGGCGTCGCCGAGGGTGCTGGTATGGCAGACGACGCAGGCCGTGGCCAGGTAACGGTCACCCCCGTGGAAATCGGGAACGTCGAAGAGGTTGCCGCTCAGAGGACTGCCCAACCGGCCGTGACAGGCGTCGCAGGCATCGGTGGTGACGATTTCCCTGCTGAGTGCGGTCCCCGTCCCCGGAACATCCTTGACGACGTTCAGCGCATCCGTGTTCAGGGAAGTAACCGGTTCCACGATGAGCAGCACGCGCGTGAGGAACGTCGGGTCATAGGTGGCGCTGATGTCGACGGTCGATACGTAGGTGTAGCTGCCGCTGCCGTTGTCGGTCAGTTCCCCGAAGTTCCGGTCGTTCCGGTTCAGGCCCACCCAGAGCGCGCCGGTGGCCCCGGTGGCGGGGTTGGTGGTGGTGGGGTCGGGCTCAAGCTGGGCATAGGCGATCCGCACGTACTGGAGCCGCGTGGCGTTGCTTGCACTTGCCACGGCAAGACCGGTAACACCATTACCATTGGCATCCTTCACCGTGAAGGTGGTGGTAGCAAAGCCCGCGGTTACGGTGAAACTGTCGATGGTGGCACTGAGCTCCTGCGGAGCGACCAGGCCGGGATGCACCGCGGACGAGAGGTCGGTTGCGGCCACGTCGGCAATGGCCCCGGATTTGTGGCAGACCGCACAGGTTTCAGCGTTGGTGGTCCCGGGCCCCGGAGGCCCCTGAGGACCCTGTGGTCCCGTTGCGCCATCGTCCCCCGAACAGCCGGCCATGGCCAGGGGCAATCCCAGAAGAACAATTAGAAACAGCCGCTGCAAGAACCTTAACTTTTTCATCTTGCTTCACTCCTTTCAATGGGGAAGATACTCGCTTGCCAAACAGTCCTGCCTTTTGCTTAAGGGCCTAGTTTCCGGGGGAATCTCTCCCGTTCATAGCCTCCCTCCTTCTTTCATAGTGCAAGTTTTTCCCAGGAACTCTTGTATCGGGTTCGAAACCGGTCGACACCCTGCCCTGGCGAACGCGAAGGACCATTCCGCTGGAAGAAGTGAAGTGGATCATGCAACGACGCAAATAAATGCCACAAAGTCCTAACGACCTGAAAAGATTTTGCGGCTTACCAAGTAAGCAGCTGTAGCCGGTCTGGGCAGCCGGATTGATACTGCAAAGCCATTGATAATTCGTAGCTTTATTACGCGCTTGATTGTTACTCGGGAAAGCCGGGCAGAAAATCCAGGGGCGTGGGCCTCCCTGCCTCATACGTTCGTTTTCGGCTTATTTATTAAATAGTTTAAAGCCGTACGGCTCATTCAAACATGAAACAAATGAAAGTCAAGTTACCCACCAAAATTTTCGCCTCGAAGCTTGATGCGGTGCCATTCTGGTTGGCAGGCCGCCGGAAAACCTTCGCTTATTCCGCTTCGATCTCTGCGCCTTTAGCGGGGCGCAATGGACCGCCGCGCCCCTGGAGATGAGAACCGAACTCGAAAGGATGCCCTTGCTCATTGGCCGGGAGCAACTCGGAACCAATCACTGACCAACTGCGAAAAACGGGAAAAAATCTAGGTTGGAACGAAGAGCGACCGGATCAAGGGCTGGGGCGGGGGGGCACTTTCGCAAATCGGGCGTTGCCTGGTTGGCCATTCGGATATCCCCGGGCGATTCGGCTGCCGCAGGTGGCGTTGTCCCGGATCCAGCCAGCGCCAGCCCCGGGAACGACGACGCTGCCAAAGGTAGAAGGCCCAGGGTAAACGGGTGGGCCATCAGGTGGGAGCTGGTCTGGAGTGGTTGCCGGGTCCAGGCCGAATCTGCCCTGGTTGTGACTGAGGACTCACCCGGCGGACTGTGTCGGCAGGCTGCCTACGTGCCGGTCGGTTCCTCTGCGGCATTCTGGACCGAACCGGCCCCGGACAGAAGGAAAACCCTGCCTGTCCGGGGCGCCTGGGGGAATTTCGGTCGCGGGAGAAGTCCCAAGGGAAATGGCGCAATCTTATTGCCTTACCAGGTTCTCGTCTCGCCATCATGGCAGACGCCGTTGTTGTTGTTGGTACAGGTCGAAAACTGCGAGTTAAAGTGAATAAATTCTTGAATGGTTGCGGCCGGGTCACCTTCGAAATCAGGCGTATCGAGGCCAATGAAATGGTCTCTTTCCAGCTTGCGGGGGTCGTGGCAGTTGGTGCAGAGAAGCCGCAGGTTTTGGACATGAAACTGGTGCTGCCCGGAGAAGGGGCTGTTGTACTGGGGAGTCCGAAAGGAGGTGCCCAGTTCGTGGCAGCTGGTGCAATCCCGGTCGGGGTCGATCTGTCCCGTCGCCCAGTCGGGGGTCTGCTGGCCACCGTGGCAGCTGACGTTGCTGCAGGTGCCGGTTTCGGGTGCGGCTAGGTCGGCCGTGAAGCTCGCCGAACCGGTTTTGGCATTGTAGGCGGCAAGAAAGGCCACATCGGCCGGGGCCGAGGTGTCGAAATGCTTCAGAGTACCGGTTCCGGCTCCGTCGTGGCAGGTGGCGCAGACGTCCGTGACTTTGGTCAAGGCGTTGTGGACCGCATGGGCGCCGGCCCGGTTGGGACGGCTGTCGCCGTCGGGGGGCGTGGCATGGCAGGAGTCGCAGGTGCCGAGGACGAAATTAGGTGATCCCGCGGTATGGCACTCGCTGCAGGCGGGAGCTCCCGTCTCCCCTCCGGCAAGCTGGTGGCAGCTAAAACAGGGGAGGGATCGGTCGATCGCCGCCGCGGCATGCCCCGTGGGAAGCAGCCATTGAGCTCCCAGCGGGTGGGGCTGGTCTTCGCCGGGGGCCTCGCTGTTCTCGGATGCGCACCCCCCCATCAGGAAGGTCAAAAAGACCAGGGAAATGATGATTGCCGCTTTACGCATGGCTTTTCTCCTTATGTCCATTCAATTCTAACCGTGGCAACGAACGCAGGTCGCGGCGGCCTTGGGGTTGCCGTGGCAGCGGATGCACGAGGTCGGATCGATCCGCCCGTCGATACGATGCCGGCTCAGATAATCCCCGCGGTGCGGCATGCTGCGGTAGGGCTCGGTGTCGTTCTTCTCCGACGGCTTCAGCCCGGCGTCGGTGGCATGGCAGTCATTGCAGAAGCTGGTCTGGTGGCACATGGCACAGATTGCCTCCCCCTGATAGGCCGCCTGGCGGTGGTTGCGCCCCCAGTCGGCATCATGCACATAGCGCTGGTAGGGAATCTCGGTGCCGCCTTCATGGCATTCGACGCAGTTTTTCGGTTCAACGGTCAGCTCCTCGGCCGTGGGATGCCGGGCCGGAAAGGTGGTGCTGGTTTTCAGCCCGGAACAGGCCACCATCGACAGCAGGGTGAGCAGCAGGGCCAGAATAGAGAATAAGTGCTTGTTCGCCATGGTTTCTATCTCCTGTCGGGCTCGGAAGACCGGTTATTTGTGATCGTAGACATAAGCCAGGGTCAGCATTCCCCGCAGATCGTTGTCGAAGTAGGGGTCACGGCTGTAGTCGCCGGAAATCTTGACCGTCAGGGCTTTGTCCAGGAAGTGCTTGCCGGTCCCCAGGGAGACAAAAAGCGAGCTGTCCTTGCCGTAGATCGATTCATCGTAATAGGCGAGCAGTGCGTCGGCATCGACGAAATCGACCCAACTGCGGCCGGCCATGGCTGCGCAGTAGCCGAACAGGCGCCCCAGGGTGTAATCGTTGCCGGCGGTGTTGTCGGCAAATGTGCGACCGATTTCACCGCCGAACTGGGTCTTATCCCCCTGCCAGGTAAGCTGAACGCTGAACGTTTCTGCCGTATCCTTTTGTTTGTAGTCGTAGAGTTTGGCCTTGCCGCCCAAGGTCCAGGCGGAGTCGACCTGCCAGAGGGCGTCGAGACCATACGCCGTCAGAGTCTCATCGGTGTTCGCCAGAACCCGAAAGGGGCCGATAGCGTTGGCGCCGGTCCCGAAAAAGTCCTGGTAGGCGAAGTGCTGGAAATAGGGTTTGAGGGTCACGCTGCCAAGGGGAATGCGCAATCCGTAGTTGTGCTCGGCCCAGCCGTTGGTTTCGCTGTTGTAGGCGGAATAGCCGTAAAAACTCATGTTGGCGGGGAGGAAGGCCGACACGTCGACCCCGATCATCTTTTCTGCGGTGTCGCTGTCGTTGGCGATGGCCTTGTAGGAGAGGCCGACCTCGTACCGGGTGCCGTAGTGGTGGGAGAGCCGGCCGCCGTAGATGCTGTCGCCGCTGCGTCCCTGGGTTGCATCGAGGGCCACCGGCAGGCCGCCGTAGAGGGACAGGGAGAAGTAATCACCCAGATCGCTGCTCACCCGCAGGCCGTCGACGGCTTCGTTGGCGACGCCCTCGAAAATGTACTGGCGACCGAGGCGGACGGAGAATCGGTTGACCGGACGGCGATATTCCAGGTAGCCATAGAGCAGCTTGCCGTCGGTCGAATCATCAAAGTAATGACTGTCCGCCAGGTCGGCACGCCCCCAGCCGTAGAAATGAAAGGCGAGACCGTAATCATCCAGCGCGCCGGCATCGAGCTGCAGATACTCGTAGCCGGGCAAAACCGTCGCGTCCTGTTCGGTCGCGGTATCCCGCTGAAATACTTGCAGGAGCGTGTCCGATTGAAAATGAACCTGCGCTCCGAAGGAAGATGTAGGCAGCACACCCAGTAACAGCATGAGTGCCAGAAGAACCTCGCGACACCGTGTGCCCATTCGCATGATACCCCCTGGAAAAATGTAATGGACGCCTGACGAACCATTGGGTCCCGCCATACGTCTGGTGGCTCCCGCTCAAAGAAGGCTGATCCCCCCTGGCAAAACTCCAGAATGAATATAGGAACCTTCCCCGAAAGGGATATTTCGAAGGCTAATAAGCCCCTAGCTACGACGCCAAAACGATTTCGAGACTATAGATGATTATGGAAAACTTGCAATTTTATTATGAGCAAGAAAAAGTCTAACTTTATTGCCGGGGCCGGCATTTGACAGGGATTTATCAGCCATAAGCTCGGCGGGTCCTCAGCCTTGCGATCCGCTCCAAAGTCCGCGGCAGCCTGTCAAAAAAAAGTCCCCGCTTTAGGGCGGGGACTTCATCTTCAGGTTCAGGCGGGTCCGAAGACCCGCCTGGGAGTACCCATTACTTCAGCAGATTGAAGACGGAATCGATGAGGTCCTGGAAGGAAAGAACGTCAGTCGAAACCCTGTAGCCCATGGTCTTGGTGTGGGCATTGAAAGCGGTCACGGCGTCCTCGCCGCCTTCTTCGAACAGAATGGCCTTATGGCAACCGCCGCAGGCAATGGCAGCCGGGCCGGTGATGTTGTTCTTGCCAGAAAGCTTACCGGTAGTGGCGTCGTAGAAACCGCTGACAACGCCGCCCAGGGATTTGGTCTGGTCAGGAACAGCGTATTTGTCGGCATCGTGGCAGGCGGCACAGTTTCTCAGATTGCCCGGATACGCGATGCCTTCGGTTTCGCCGGCGGCCGGCTGCCCGGCGTGAAGCAGGTGGACATAATCTTTGAACGACTTCGACTGCTGGGCAAAGTGCCCGGAAGCACCGGACGGGTTGTGGCAGATCTTGCAGGCCTTGACTTCGCCCACGGTGGTGTGGCCATGCGAATCACCCTCGTGCATGAGGATGTTGTCATGGCAGGTATTGCACCCGGAGTTGTTGGCAATGTCGTCACTCGGGGTAACGGTCGTGTTGTCGAAGTTGAAGTCGGCCGTGACGCTCTTGACCGAGGCGTCTTCACCGTTGATCTGGGGAATGCCGATGATGCCGACAACACCGCGGGTTGCGCTGATGTCCGCCGGGACCACCTTGGAAAGGGTCACGGTGGTGGTCGCTTTGCCGGTAGCTGCATCATAGGTCGTATTCGCCAGGAGATCGGCCTTCTTGCTGACATCGTCGTAAGCGGCGATATCGTTGGTGCCCCAGCCGTAGGCGCCGACCAGGATCCGGACCCCCTGGCTGGTGTAGGTACCATCGGCCAGTTTCCGGTCGGCAGGGTCGCCGAGGAAGACAGGGCCGGCAGCGGGATCAAGGTTCGTCACGTTGTAAGGCGTAGAGTCGCTAATCTTGTAGGCGCCCCAAACGATAGTCACCGTGGAGCCGTTAGCGGTCACTTCCGGGGTATAGTAGGCGATGTCCTTGCCAAGTTCCTTGACCTTGTCATATCCGTCGTGGATCCGGGAAAGGATCGGGGCGATACCCGCCGCGGTGGAGTGGCACCCCTGGCAATTGGTCGCCTCGGTATAGCCGGAGTGGAAGGCTTTGACCGAATCACTCGGGAACGGCAGGTTATTAATCGAGAAGGCCTTGTCCGCCCCGCCGTGGCAGGACTGGCAAAGAGAAGGCTTGAAGTTGGCTTCATCGGTGGCAGCAGCCAGCTGGTCGGGGGTTTTGTGGCAGGTTGCGCAGTTCGACATCGACTGGGGATAGCCGATGGCCTCGCCGCCGATGAGCGAATAGCCGCCGTTGGCCTCGCTGTTGTGGATCCCGTGGATCATGTTGACCATGATGGCCTCGGGAGCAGGCGTGCTGCGGCTGTTCATGTAATCCGGGTTGTGGCAGACGACGCAGAACATCTCGTCAGTCCGGCCGCCATGAGCGATGTAGTTGCCCTTGAAGTGGCACTGGAAGCAGGCATCGTTGGACACCAGGTCCTTCGTCGCCAGGGTGGCAGGAACGTCATCGACTTCCAGGTTGAGGAAGGAGCGGTAGTCATCATGATCGTTGGCGTGGTCGCCGTTGGTGTCGCGGTAGACCCGGGCGTAGAAGACCAGCCGGTTCACCTGGCCGGAAACCGCCGAGCCCGCCGGGAAATTAAAGGTGTAGTTGCCGTTTGCGGCGTCAGTTTCGACCAGCAGAGGACCGTTGGTGGCATTAACCGAAAAACCGGTACTGCTGCTGGTGGACGCGATAGTCAGGGATGCCCCCTGGACCCACTCACCAGCAGTCAGGGTCGCCACATAGGCATTGGCGGAATAAGCGCCCTGGGTGGCGGCATCTTTAAATCCGCCGGTGTAATTTGCGCCGTTTTCCTTGACGTTGAAGGTCATGCTCGCCGAGCCGTCGGAGTTGACGACTTCGCTGGTGACGCTGCCGGTGAAGACGGTCTCGTTTCCTACCAGGGCCGTGTCGTGGATGCTCTTCGAATCATGGCAAATGGCGCACGACTCGGGCTGAACACCCTCGCTCGAAGCAATCCATTCGGTCTCCGTGCCCGAAAACCCGTTGTTGACTGCAATTTCATAGGCGCTCAGTCCATTGGTACCGTTGGCACCGTTGGAACCGTCATCACCGCTACAGCCAACCAGGCCGAGCGTGGCTGCCAGCGTGGCAACCAGGAACCACCTCAAAACGTTCTTCATACTACCTTCCTCCTTACCGGTTGTTGTTGGATCGCCCCGTCCATTCCATGAATGGGGTCGACCTGTGATGAACCTGTGCAGAACCCACC
The DNA here is from genome assembly GCA_963763205.1 of uncultured delta proteobacterium. Taxonomy (GTDB): domain Bacteria; phylum Desulfobacterota; class Desulfuromonadia; order Desulfuromonadales; family DDH964; genus DDH964. The sequence continues at coordinate 225,917 of CAVXNQ010000002.1, forward strand.
TGAATCCATGGCCAGCCCCCTTGGCCAACCAGAACAAAAATCTACGTGGCACTGTAGATGTTCAGCAAAAAGCATTCCGAGACCTGTGCCTGAGCAACTCGGGACCAACTTAACCCGCCCGACCTCTCGACAACAAGTTTTGTTGCCAGAATTTACCGGGGACCAAGCTTGGCCCCGCCTGACCACCAGGTGCAACCGCGAAAACCGAAGCCGCCAGAAGACCCAACATGCTTAGTCACTGCTGTGCATCCTCCGGTCCAGCTAGGCCTTCCCAGCGACGCCTGGGCTCCTGGTTTTTCGGTACAACAAGTAAAGGGAGGGAAAAAAACGGAAAGGGACCAACATAACATCCCGGCATAACGACAAGAATGCCGACGGTGCGCCGAGACTAAAGCATCAATCATCCAGAAATGACAATGCCACATGACAAGCCACGGCAACTCACCATGGCTACCGTAATATTAAAACAGCGCTGAATCTACTATGGCAAACCCAGCCTGTCAAGCTTTTCATGAGAGCATGTCATGAGGGGAAGGCAAAACATGCAAAAGGCCTTTTTGGCCGCAAAAAACGCTCCGTTGAATTCATCCCAACCGGTCCGGTGAAAGCGCTCCCGCCTTGCCTCCGCTCCCGCCATCGCAAGCCGTCCGCCAGAGACCTTCCGCCAGCATAGAGAAGCCGGAATTTCAGTCGCCAAGCATGCTGCGCATCTTGGCGAAGAAGTCGCCGGCCATCTTCTCCTGCTCATCGGGAGGAAGCGCCGGGCGAACCTCGCTGGTCCCCTGCTCCAGGACGTCGGACGGAATCTCGGCCAAAAACGGGCTCGGGATGCGCGGCTCGAGCTTGCCGTACTTCTTGCGCCGCCGTGCGTGGAGAAGGACCAGGCGCTGGCGGGCGCGGGTAATGCCGACGTAGCAGAGGCGCCGCTCCTCGTCGAGGTCGTTCCCCTCGCCCACCGACTTGCGATGCGGCAGGAACCCTTCCTCCAGACCGACCAGGAAGACCTGGGGGAACTCCAGCCCTTTGCTGGAATGGAGGCTCATCAGCACCACCGCGTCGCGGGTCAGCTTGTTTTCCTTGTCGTTGCGCACCGGCTCGTCCTGGTCGAGCAGGGACACCTTGTCGAGGAAACCGGGGAGGGTGGCCTCCCCTTCCCGCTCGACGTAGGCGGCCAGGGCATTCAGGACCTCGGCCAGGTTCTCCGCCCGGCGCTTCCCCTGCTGGGGATCGCTGGCGGTGCGGTAGATCTCCTCCTCCAGGCCGAGTTCGGCGAAGAAGTCACGGGCCGTCTCCAGCAGGCGCAGCGGCGTGCGGAAGCGCCGGCGATAGCGCTCCATCCGTTCGACGAAGCCGGCCACCGCGGCCCGGGGCTTGTCCCCCAGCTCCGGGACGCTTTCCGGATCGCGGAGGACCTCCCAGAGCGGCCGCCCCTCGGCGGCGGAAGCGCGGATCAGTGCATCGGCAGTGGTCTCGCCGATGCCCCGCCGGGGGACGTTGAGGATGCGCAGCAGGCTGACCTCGTCGCGGGGGTTGACCAGCACCCGCAGGTAGGCGAGCGCGTCCTTGACCTCCTTGCGGTCGAAGAACTGCTGGCCGCCGATCAGGACGTAGGGGATATTCTCGAAGCGCAGCTGCTCTTCGAAAGCCCGGGACTGGACATTGGTCCGATAGAGGATGGCGAAATCCCGGTATTGCAGGTTGTGCCGGAAGCGCTCGGCGTGGATCTGCTCGACGACGCTGCGGGCCTCGTCCTCGGCGTCTTCGCAAACCAGGGAGAGGACCGGCTCGCCTCCCCCCCCGCCGTCCACAGCACCTTCTCCTTGCGCTTTGAATTGTTCTTGATGACCGCGTTGGCGGCGGCCAGGATGTTGCCGGTGGAGCGGTAGTTCTGCTCCAGCTTGATGACCCGCGCGCCCGGGAAATCCTTTTCGAAGTCGAGGATATTGCCGAGATCGGCGCCGCGCCAGCCGTAGACCGACTGGTCGTCGTCGCCGACCACGCAGAGGTTGCGATGCGGCTCGCAAAGCAGGCGCAGCAGGTGGTACTGGGCGGCGTTGGTATCCTGGTACTCGTCGACCATGAGATAGCGGAAGCGCTCCTGCCAGGTGCGGCGGACCTCCGCCTCGTCCCGCAGCAGGCGCACGGCGAGGAGCAGGATGTCGTCGAAGTCGACGGCGTTGAAGGCCTTGAGGGCCTGCTGGTAGCGGGGGTAGACCCGGGCCGCGAGAAGCCGTTCGGGGTCGCCGTAGCCGACGGCGAACTCGGCGGGGGTGACCAGGCGGTTCTTGGCATCGGAGATGAGCCAGAGAATCCGCTCGAGGTCGCAACGCTCTCCCTCCGGCAGCAGGTCGCGAACCAGGTCGCGAACCAGCCGCACCTGATCGGCACTGCCGTAGATGGAGAAGTTCTGTTTGAAGCCGAGACGTTCGATGTCTTCCCGCAGAATGCGCAGCGCCAGGGAGTGGAAGGTGGAGATGACCAGGCCTTTCCCGGTCTTGCGGCCGACCATCGCCGTCACCCGCTCGCGCATTTCGCGGGCGGCCTTGTTGGTAAAGGTTACGGCCAGGATCTGCTGCGCCGCCACCCCCTGCTCCAGCAGGAAGACGATGCGGCAGGTGATCACCCGGGTTTTGCCGGACCCGGCGCCGGCGAGCAGCAGCAGCGGCCCCTCGGTGTGGCGCACGGCGGCCTGCTGCGGGGGGTTGAGATCGGCCAGGTCCATCGGGAAAGCTCCAGGGAAACGGTCAACAGGGGCAGAGAGGGGGAGAGGCTGCCGGGCGAAGGAAAATAGCATGGCGGGAGGGACCGGGGCAAGGGCTGTTCAGTGGGAAAAGAATTCCCGGAACCCCCTTGATTTTTGGCGGCAGCTGGCGTATTTTACGCCGGCCATGATGCGTATTCTTATTCTAGTCGTCGGTCTTATCTGGGCATCCCTGCTCCTGATCTCCTGGGGCGGCAGCGTTGAGGCGCAGCCTTCTTCCCCCACCACGATGGTCACGAGCCAAGCCTCCTGAGCTGCCGCTGACCAGCCCGCCCCCCCTCGGGCGGAGCATGGCCCGCCGGCAGATGCCCTTCCTCCACCCGGCACCCGAGCCCGGCTGTTCCCGCCGTTTCGTATTTCCGCCGTCATCCCGACCCCGTCACCGCTCTTGCCGGAGTGCCGTTCCAAACCGGCAGTTCCTGCGCCGACGTCCATCGAAGAACAGCCTAGGCGAACATGCAGGCATCCCCCTGCCGGCTGCCGCGGCGCTCCAGTTCGGCATCGATGGCGTTGAGTATCTCCCACTTGTTGAGGGACCACAGGGGGGCCAGCAGCAGCTCCCGGGGCCCGTCGCCGGTCAGCCGCTGCACCACCGTCCGCGGGTGCAGCCGCTCGAGAAAATCGGCGGCGAGTCCGACGTACTCCCCCTGCGTCAGGACCTTGATCGTCCCGGACTGGTAGAGTTCGCCCAGCGGCGTGCCGCGCAGCACGTGAAGGAGATGGATCTTGACCCCGTCGACACGCAGCCGCGCCAGCTCGTCGGCGGTGGCGAGCATCGCCGCCCGATCTTCCCCGGGCAGCCCGAGGATGACGTGGACGCAGACCCGCAGGCCCCGCTCCCGGGCCCCGGCAAAGGCCCGCAGAAAGGCCCCATAGTCGTGGCCGCGGCGCAGCCAGGCCAGGGTCCGGTCGTGGCTGCTCTGCAGCCCGAGTTCGAGCCAGAAATAAGTGCGGCGGTGGTATTCGGCCAGCAGATCGAGAACCGCCGCGGGGAGGCAGTCGGGGCGGGTGCCGACCGCCATGCCGACCACCCCCGCCACCCCCAAGGCCTCGTCGTAAAGCGGGCGCAGCGCCTCCGGCGAGGCGAAGGTGTTGGAAAAAGGTTGAAAATAGGCGAGAAAGCGCTCGGCCTTGTACTTGCGAGTCATTACCTCCCTGCCCGCCTCGAGCTGGCCGGCGATGCTCAGCCGCCGCTCGATGCCGACCGCTCCCGAGCCCCCCGGATCGCAGAACAGGCAGCCGGAACGCTCCCGGGTACCGCCGCGGTTGGGGCAGGCAAAACCGGCGTCGATGGAGATCTTGTGCACCCGGCCGCCGAAGCGCTCCTTGAGCTCGGCCGAGAAGAGGCGATAGCGCTTTTCCATGCCGGCACTATGCCATTTTCCTGACCGGCGGCGCAAGCGCGTTCCCCGGCCAAGCGGGTCGGTTTCCGGCATTGCATCGCCAGCCCCCCCTGCTATACTTTCCCCGATTCTGCCCGGCCATCCGCGGATGGTCGGCCTGCGTGGGGAACATCGTGCCGACCGAGTGCTGCTGGCAGAAAGAGATGATTGCCGCCGAGGAGTGCCCCTTCATCACGGCTGATGAAGGCCAGCTCCTCTTTGATCGCAAGCAGCGTTTTCTGCGCCGCTGCCTGGAATGTCCGCGCCTTCTCGAAGACTTGCGCCGCCCCGCGCGGGAGTTGGCCGGACTGACCGAGGTCTTTCCCTACGCCATCGAGGAGATTCTCGCCCTGCGGGCCCGGCTGCAGGAGGAGCAGGGCCTTCTCGAGGCCCGCGGCCGGGAGATCAAGTTCCTCCACGAAGTCGGCCTGGTCCTGCAGACCTCCGTCGATAAGGGCGAGGTGATCGCCATGGCCCTGACCGCCATTACCGCGGGGCAGGGGTTCGGACTCAACCGGGCGATCCTGCTGCTGGTCGATCGCAGCGACCAGAACCTCACTGGCTATTTCGCCGTCGGTCCCCGTCACCGAGAAGAAGCGGCGCATATCTGGAAAGAGCTGGAAGAGCGCGACCTGACCCTGCGGGAGATGGCGCAGCACTTCTTCGAGAAGAAAATGACCGCCGAACGGGAGCGTTTCAGCGAGCTCCTGGAGATCCTCTCCGTCCCGCTCGCCGCCGCCGACCATCCCTTTATCCAGGTGCTGAATGCCCAGCTCTCCCGACACATCCCCGACCTCTGGCAGGAGCCGGGTTTTCCCGAAAACCAACGCGAAGCCCTCGGGGTCAACGAACTGGTCCTGGTGCCGCTGGTCAGCAAAAACCGCCGCATCGGCCTGCTGCTGGCGGACAATTTCGTCAGCGGCCGGCCGATCACCGCGGAGGACCTGCAATCCCTGGAAACCTTCGCCCAGCCCATGGCCTTCGCCATCGAACGGGCCAGCCTCTACGAACAGCTGCAACAGGAGCTGACGCGGGCGCAGGCCGCCAACCGGCGCCTCCACGAGCAGCAGGAAACCATCGTGCGCATGGAAAAGATGGCGCTGGTCGGCAGTCTGACGGCCAACATCGCCCATTCCATCCGCAACCCCTTGACGATTATCGGCGGTTTCGCCCGCACCCTGATCCGCAGCACCCCGGAGGACGACCCGAAGCGCCGCCATATCGAATCGATCCTCCGTGAAACCCGCAGGCTCGACGAGGTTCTGCAGGAGGTGCTGGTTCATGCCGAATCGCTGCACCCGACCCTCGATTTGTGGGACGTCAACCAGCTGGTTGCCGGGACCTATGCCGGCCTGCGCGAGGACCTGGAGCTGGCCGGCGTGGAGAGCCGCCTCGAACTGGCGCCGGTGCTGCCGCAAGTCAAGCTCGATTACAAGAAGCTCGGCTACTGTTTGCGGGCCCTGCTCGGCAACTGCCTGGCACGCCTCCCCCGGGGGGGGAGCTGACGCTGGCCACCCGATTCAACGCCGGCTGGGTGGAGATCGTCCTGTGCGACAACGGGCCGCCCCTGGCGGGCGAAGCCCTGCGCTCCGCCCGGGCGAGTGCACCGGGCACGGCCGTCCTGGATGCCGACCTCGGGCTGTCGCTCTGTGCCCGCATCCTTGACGCCCACCAGGGAAAATTCAGTGTCGACTCCAGCCCCGAGAGCGGCACGGTGTTTACCATCAGTCTTGTCTCAGCCCAAGGAGGAACGTTATGACCCGTCTATTGGTCGTGGACGATGAACCGGACATCCGCTATCTCTACGCTGCCGAGTTGGAGGATGAAGGCTACCGGGTAGATACCGCCGGCAGCGGCAGCGAGGCCGCGCAGATGCTGCAGGACAAGGATTACGACCTGGTCGTCCTCGACATCCAGATGAAGGGGGAAAGCGGTCTGCAGCTGCTGCAGAAGATCGTCCGTGAGCGCAAGGCCCTGCCGGTGATCCTCTGCACCGCCTTCAACTGCTACAAGGACGACTTCTCCTCCTGGCTGGCCGACGCCTACGTCGTCAAAAGTTCCGATCTCGGCGAACTGAAGGACGAAATCCGCAAGGTCCTGGCGAAACGCAAACAATAACCACCCAGGGTTCGGTTTCCTAGATTGCAGGATTCAGGAGCTTCGAGTCCCTGGCCGTTACCTGACCCCTGACCCCTTTTTCGCGCTCCGGAGGGACAATGAAAGCTGTGCTCATGGCCGGCGGGTTCGGCACCCGCATCCAACCGCTGACCATCAACCTGCCCAAGCCGATGATTCCGCTGATCAACCGGCCGATCATGGCGCACATCATCGAGCTGCTCAAGCGCCACGGCATCAGCGACCTGGTGCTGCTCCTCTACCACCAGCCGGAGATCATCAAGAACTTCTTCGGCGACGGCAGCGAGTTCGGGGTGCACATCACCTACGTCACCCCGTTGGAGGATTTCGGCACCGCCGGCGCGGTCAAGGCCGCCGCCAAGTACCTCGACGAGCGCTTCCTGATCATCAGCGGCGACCTGCTCACCGACTTCGACCTCTCGCAGGTGCTGCAGTTCCACGAGGCCAACCAGGCCCAGGCGACGATCACCCTGACCAGCGTCAAGGATCCGCTGCAGTTCGGGGTGGTGATCACCGACAAGGAAGGGAGGATCACCAAATTCCTCGAAAAACCGGGCTGGGGGGAGGTCTTCTCGGATACCATCAACACCGGCATCTACGTCGTCGAACCGGAGGTCCTCGACCTGATCCCGGCCGGAGAAAACCGGGACTGGGCCAAGGACGTCTTTCCGCAGATGCTGGCCGCGGACGCGCCCCTCTTCGGCTGCACCCTGCAAGGCTACTGGGCGGACATCGGCAACACCGATGCCTACCTCGAAGCCTCCCGCGACATCGCCGCCGGCAAGGTCGCCGTCCCGGTCCGGGAGCGCCCGCTGCGGGAGGGCCTTTACCTCGGCAACGAGGCGGAAGTCGGCGGCGACCTCTCCCGCCTCGAGGGGATGGTAGTCCTCGGCGACAACACCCAGGTCCTGGGACAGGCCCGGCTCAAGAACTGCGTGGTCGGCCGCAACTGTCTGATCGAGGACAACTGCGAGCTGGAGGACGCGGTCCTCTGGGACAACGTCTACCTGCGGCGCGGCACCCGCATCCACGGTGCGGTCCTCTGCAACAAGGTGCGTGCCGGCCAGGGAGTGGTGATCGAAGAGGGTGCGGTGATCGGCGACGAGACGGACATCGGCGACGAAGCCTTCATCAAGAAGGACGTCAAGGTCTGGCCGCGCAAGGTCATCGAAGGGGGCGCGATCGTCACCACCAACCTGATCTGGGGGGAGAAGTGGCGCAAGAGCCTCTTCGAGGGAGCGATGGTGCGCGGCCTGACCAACGTCGAACTGACTCCGGAGTTTTCCGCCAAACTCGGCGCCGCCTACGGCTCGACCCTTCCCAAGGACGCTTTCGTCCTCGCTGGCCGCGACGCCATCCGCGCCTCGCGGATGCTCAAGCGCTCCTTCGTCGGCGGCCTGCTGTCGGCCGGGATCAACGTCCGCGACACCAAGATGGTCTCGCTTCCCGTCCTGCGCTACAAGCTGACGACCTTCGGTGAGGTCGGCGGCATCCATTTCCGCCAGTCGCCGGAAGAGCCGGCAGCCACCGAGATCATCTTCTTCGACGGTGAGGGGAACGAGATTTCCTCATCGATGGCCAAGGGGATCGAACGCGTCTTCTTCAAGGAGAATTTCCGCCGGGTGCACTTCTCCGATCCGGGCGGCATTTCCGAGATCCCGAAGATCTACGACTACTACCGCGAGGGCTATCTGCGCGCCCTGGACGGCGAGACGCTGCGCCGCGCGGCTCCCAAGGTGGTCATCGATCTCAACCACTCGCCGGCCGGCGACCTGCTGCCGGGGCTGCTCAACCAGCTCGGCTGCGAGGTTATCGAGCTCAACTCGCATCTTCTGGAGAGCAAGAGCGGCAGCAACCCGGAGCAGGTGCGGCGCGCCATGGACCAGCTCTCGCGGATCGTCGCCACCCTCGGCGCCACCGCCGGTTTCTGGCTCGGCCCTTCCGGCGAGCGCATGAAGCTGATCGACGAGACCGGCACCGTTCTCACCGATCTCGAGGCGCTGACCACCCTTACCTCCCTGGTCTGCCGGGGCGGCGTCCAGGGGTCGCTGGCGATTCCGGTGGCCGCGCCGATGACCGTCGAGGACCTCGCCACCGGCGCCGGCATGACCGTCAAACGCACCAAGAGCGACGGCCGCTCCCTGGTGGAGGCTGGCCGCGAAACCCAGGTGCAGTTCACCGCCGCCATGGACGGGCGCTTCGCCTTTCCCCACTTCCAGGCCAACTTCGATGCCCTGTTCACCGTCGGCAAGGTCCTCGAACTGATTGCCCGCAGTGGCTGCAGTCTCGGCCAGCTGCGGCGGGAACTGCCCCGGCGCGCCTACCGCAGCCTGCAGCTCCCCTGCTCCTGGGACTACAAGGGGGGGATCATGCGGCGCATGAGCGAAGACTCGGTCGACCTCGAAGCCTCCTTCATCGACGGCGTCAAGGTCGATCTCGGCGATGCCTGGGCGCTGGTTCTCCCGGACCAGCACCGTCCCCTGGTGCATATCGTCACCGAAGCCTTTGAAGAAAACCGTGCGGAGGAGCTCCTCGAAACCTACCGGCGCAAAGTCGAAAGCTGGAAACTGGAACTGGCCGGAGCGTAAGATTTGGAACGCGAGCCGTCGGGAATAGTATGTCGCAACTGCGCTGGGACCCGCTGAAGAAGAGCTGGGTGATCATCACCCGCAGCCCGGGTCGGGGTCCCCGGGACTATTACCAGGAACGGGAACAGATCCAGCTCGAAACCTGCCCGTTCTGCTATGGTCAGGAGGGCCGGGGCACCCACGAGGTCTTCGCCCTGCGCCCTGCCGGCGGCCCTGCCGACACCCCCGGCTGGAAGGTGCGGGTAATCCCCAACAAGTACCCGATCCTGCGCATCGAAGGGAGTCTGGAACCGAAGGGGAGCGGCCTCTACGAGTCGATGGACGGCTTCGGCGCCCACGAGATCATCATCGAAAATCCCGACCACAGCCGCCACCTGGCGCAGCTGACCAGCGCCGAGATCTGCGACGTCCTGCGCGCCTGGCGGGCGCGGCTCCTCGACCTGCGCCGGGACGAACGGTTTCGCTACCTCATGATCTTCAAAAACCACGGCCTCGAAGCCGGAGCGGGTATTCCCCACTCCCACTGCCAGTTGATCGGGCTGCCGATCACGCCGCCGGTGATCGTCTCCGAACTGGGGGCCTGTCGCAGCTATTTCCAGCGCCATGGCCGCTGCCTGGTCTGTGCCGTGCTCGATCAGGAGGTGCGCGAAGGGGTACGGGTGATCCGCAATGACGGCCGTTTCCTGGTCTTCTCCCCCTTCGCTGCGGCCTCCCCCTTTGAACTGCGCATCGTCCCGTTGCAGCATGCCCACGACTTCGCGCTGCTCGACGACCAGACGCTGGAGGCATTGGCGGCCGCCCTGGGCGATACCCTGCTGCGCTTCCTTGCCGTCCTGCACGATCCGCCCTACAACTTTATCCTCCACAGTGCCCCGCCGATGCACCTGCGCCCCGGGCACCCCCACTACTGGGGCTCGCTGCCCCAGGACTACCACTGGCACCTCGAAGTGGTGCCGCGGCTGACCCGGATTGCCGGATTCGAGCGCGGCACCGGCTTCTACATGAACCCGACTCCGCCGGAAACCGCTTCCCGCCATCTGCGGGAGGCCGACCTGAGTCTTTATCGCTGATTGCATCGGAATTGCCGTGAACAAATACTCTCCCCCCACCTTGCCGGCCGCCCAGCGCTATTTTCCCCTCGGCTTCCCGCTGAATACCCAGGCCATCCGGGAACTCGACCTGCCCCGACAGGTTCTCGTCCCTGCGCCGGACCGGCGGCTCTTCGCCCTGCGCGATGTCGCCGACCGGCTGCAGCGCTGTCAGCCGGGCACCGCGGTCCGTGCCGGAGAACTCAACCTGCTCGCCCTGCTCTGCACCGCCCAGCGCCTGGTGATCGCCCGCTACCTGGCGGCCCGCGAGGGGCGCCTCGAGGGGCGCGGGCTGATCCTGGCCGGCACGCTTTGCCCCCTGGACGGCTGGCCGCCGGTGGCAGCCAGCTTCGTGGCGTCCTTCCCTCCCCCTGGGAGCCGACGGCGGCACCTCCCGACCTGCCGGAGCTGGTGGCCACGGAACTGCTGGTGCTGGCGACCCAGGTCGACAACCGCGCCGCGCAAGCGTTCCGGCCGCTGTTCGATCCGGCCGCCCTCGACGCCGCCTGCCCCTGGCGGCAGATCCTCTCTGAACTCGACCGCCACCTGGCCCGGGAACGCCGTCCGGGCCGCCTCGGCGGTTCGCTTCTCGCCCTGCTGCGCGAACCGCTGGCGGCCGCCCCGGACTCCCTCGCCGGCCAGCTGCGCTACGTCCGCCAGGCCTGGCGGGATTTTTTGCCCGCGGAGCTACTGGTCGATCTGGAGACCGCCTTCGCCATTCTCGAAGAGGAGCAAACCCGGCGCGGCGGCGGTCCCGGTGAAATCCCGGTGCCGCGCTTCGGCGCCGCCGGTGGCGGCTTCGAGGCGGAGGCCTTCTCCCGCGACGCCGACTGGATGAGCAGTACGGTGCTAATCGCCAAGTCGGTCTACGTCTGGCTCGACCAGCTCTCCCGCCACTACCGGCGGGCGGTGACCCGTCTCGACCAGATTCCCGGCGAGGAACTCGACCGCTTGGCGCGCTGGGGCTTTTCCGCCCTGTGGCTGATCGGCCTGTGGCGCCGCTCGACCGCCTCCCAGTGGATCAAGCAGCGCATGGGCAACCCCGAAGCGGTCGCTTCGGCCTATTCGCTGGAGGACTACGTGGTCGCCGACGATCTCGGCGGCGATGCGGCGCTCGCCGTCCTCGAAGCCGAGTGCCGGCGGCGGGGGATTCGCCTCGCCTGCGACGTCGTCCCCAACCATACCGGCATCGACTCGCGCTGGGTGCGCGAACATCCGGACTGGTTCATCCAGGTCGAGCACCCACCCTACCCGGCCTACCGCTTTTCCGGCCCCGACCTCTCATCCGATCCGGCCATCGAGTTGCGCATCGAGGACGGCTACTGGGATCACTCGGACGCCGCGGTGGTCTTCCAGCGCCGCGACCGGCATGGCGGCAGCGTGCGCTACCTCTACCACGGCAACGACGGCACCCACATGCCCTGGAACGACACCGCCCAGCTCAATTTCCTGCTGCCCCAGGTGCGCGAGGCGATGATCGGCACCATCCTCCGGGTCGCCCGGCGCTTCCGCATCATCCGCTTCGATGCCGCCATGACCCTCGCCAAGCGCCATTTCCAGCGCCTCTGGTTCCCCCTCCCCGGCGGCGGCGCCGGCGTGCCGAGCCGCGCCGAACACGCCCTGAACCGGGAGGCTTTCGAAGCCGCCTTCCCCGTCGAGTTCTGGCGCGAGGTGGTCGACCGGGTCGCCGCCGAGGTCCCCGACACCCTGCTGCTGGCCGAGGCCTTCTGGCTGATGGAGGGCTATTTCGTCCGCACCCTGGGGATGCACCGGGTCTACAACAGTGCCTTCATGCACATGCTCAAGGACGAGGACAATGCCAAATACCGCAGCGTCCTGAAGAACGTCCTCGAGTACAATCCCGAGATCCTCAAGCGCTTCGTCAACTTCATGAACAATCCCGACGAGGCGACCGCCGTCGAGCAGTTCGGCAAGGGGGACAAGTACTTCGGCGTCGCGGTGCTCCTCGCCACCCTGCCGGGGCTGCCGATGTTCGGCCACGGCCAGATCGAGGGGCTGCGCGAGAAGTACGGCATGGAATACCGCCGCGCCTACTGGGACGAGGCTCCCGATGCCGGCTTCATCGCCCACCACGAGGCGCAGATCTGCCCGCTGTTGCGCCACCGTTACCGGTTCAGCGAGGCCGCCGAATTCGAGCTCTTCGACTTCGAAAGCGGCGGCAACGTCAACGAGGACGTCTTCGCCTTCAGCAACGCCGGCGGCGGCGAGCGCACCCTGGTGGTCTATCACAACCGCGCCGCGCAAACCGGCGGTTGGCTGCGCCGCGCCGTTGCCAAAGCGGTCCCCGACAGCAGCGGCCAGCGGCATCCCCGGCAGACCGACCTGGCCACCGCCCTCGGCATCGTCCCCGGGCAGTCCCGGCTCTGGCGCTGGCAAGAGCACCGCAGCGGCCACGAATATCTTTTCGCTGCCGATGAGCTGGCCGGCGACGGTCTCTATCTGCAGCTTGACGCCTACGACTACCGGGTCTTCACCGGTCTGCGCCCGCAGCCTGACGAGGACGGCCTCTGGACGGAACTGGCCCGCCAGCTGGCCGGCCGCGGCGTGCCGGATCTCGACCACGAACGACGCCGGCTGCGTTACCGGGAGCTCACGGCCCGCCTGCAGCTCCTCTTCGCCCCCGAGACACCTTGGCCGGTCCCCGCCCCGCCCGAGGGAGAGGAGAGCCCTGCCGCTGACGAAGTCCGCAACGAGGAACTGCGCCAGCGCCTGACTCTTTGCTGCCAGGCCCTGGCAGCGGCGGCCGGCGCCCCGGGCAGTGCCGCCGCCGGTGCCGAAGCCGTCCTTGCCGATCTCGAAGCCATCGCCACGGCCCTCCACCCGCTCAGTCCCTCGGCGCAGCTGCGCGCCCGCATCGCCGAACTCGTGCACCTGCTCGGGCCGGGGGTGCCGCCGGCGCCGCTCCATCCGCTGCTGATCGCCCTGTTGGTGTTCGATCGCGGCAGCGAACTGCATCCCGAAGCGGACGCGGCGGCGCGGGCCGCCGCCTGGAGTGCCGAATTCCTGCTCGAAGAGGCTTTCCCCCCCGGGGCTCCCCCGGCGCCCGCCCCCCTCCTCACCCTGCTGCTGCGCCACCGCGCGGCCTGGACGGCGACTGCCGACCGGTCCGGCGAACTCTTCGCCAACCCTGATGCGGCTGCTTACCTCCAGGTCCATCGAGCCGCCGGACAGGTCTGGTTCACCCGCGAACGCGCCTTGGCCCTTATCGACGGGCTGAGCCTGGCTGGGCTGCTGGTTATCTGCCGGGACGTGGTCCAATCGCTGCCGACCTTGAACAGCCGCCTGGCCGCCCTGAATGAGCGCCGACAGGAACTGATCCGCCGCACCGAAACGGCCGGCTATCGTCTCGATCTTTTTCTCGCCTCAGCCGACAGCGCAAGGAGCAGCCGATGAAGATTCTGCTGGTCGCCCCGGAAGTCGCGCCGCTGGCCAAGACCGGCGGCCTCGCCGACGTCGCCGGCGCCCTCCCCCGGGAGCTGCGCCGCCTCGGCCATGATGTGCGGGTCATCCTCCCCTACTACCGCGTCGCCCGCGAAAAGCATTTTCCCCTCACTGCCACGAGCTGGCCGGTGCAGGCGGTGGTCGGCGGCACCCTGCACCGCGGCCTGGTGCGGGAGACACTCCTCGACGGGGTTCCGGTCTACCTGGTGGAGCACGACGCCTATTTCGACCGCCCCGAGCTCTACGGCACCGCCGATGGCGACTACCCGGACAACGCCGAGCGCTTCGGCTTCTTCTGCCGGGCGGTCCTCGACTTCCTCCGCCACGGTCCTTTCCGACCGCAGGTGCTGCATCTCAACGATTGGCAGACCGGCCTGATCCCGGTGCTGCTGCGCAGTGAGCTCGCCGCCGATCCCTTCTATGCCGCCATCGGCACCCTGCTGACCATCCACAACCTCGGCTACCAGGGGCTCTTTCCCGCCGCGGCCCTGACCACCCTCGGGCTCTCCGCTGAGCTCTTCACCATCGACGGCCTCGAATACTACGGCCAGATCTCGCTGCTCAAGGGCGGGGTGCTCTGCGCCGATGTGCTGACCACCGTCTCCCCCACCTACTGCCGCGAGATCCAGCGGCCGGAACTGGGACACGGCTTCGACGGCATCCTGCGCAGCCGGCGCCGGGATCTCTACGGGGTGCTCAACGGCCTCGACAGCGAACAGTGGGATCCGCTTACCGACGCGGCGCTCCCCGCCTGCTACAGCACCGCCAACCTGCGCGGCAAGCTGCGCTGCAAGCGCGCCCTGCAGCAGGAACTCGGATTGGAGATCGACCCCGGGCGGCCGCTGGTAGCCATGGTCACCCGCCTCGACCCGCAAAAAGGGCTTGACCTGGTTGCGGCGGCGTGGGAGAAACTCCTCGCCCGGCCGCTGCAATTGGTGCTGCTCGGCAGCGGCGAACGCGGGCTGATGGAACGCTTCGCCGCCCGCGGCGCGGCGAGCGGGGGCCAGGCAGCGGTCCGGCTGAGCTTCGACGACGCGCTGGCGCGGCGCATCTACGCCGGTTCCGACCTGTTTTTGATGCCGAGCCGTTACGAGCCCTGCGGCCTCGGTCAGCTGATCGCCCTGCGTTACGGCAGCGTGCCGCTGGTGCGCCGCACCGGCGGCCTCGCGGACACGGTCAGCGACATCGACCGCGATCCCCGCGGCGGCAACGGCTTCAGCTTCGGCAAGCTGAGCGAGGCCGCCCTGCTCGCCGCCCTGGACCGGGCGCTGACGCACTTTGCCGAGCGCCGCGGCTGGCTGACCCTGGTCCGGCGGGGGATGCGCGCCGACCTCTCCTGGGGTCGCTCGGCGCAGCAGTATCTGGAACTTTACGCCAAAGCCGAGGGACTGCATGGCGGATGAAGCGGGGAAGGCTCCCCAGACCAAGGAGGAAGCGCAGGCAAGCGACGCTGCCACGACCAGCCGGTTTCCGGAACTGGACGAGCTGCAACGGGAGATCGAACGCCGAATCCGGGACAACCGGCGCTTTCTCGACGGTTTCATGAATGACGATTTCATCGCCGAAGAAGAGTCAGGGGACGAACCGGAGGACGAGGACTTCGAGGAGCTGTAGCGGAGGCGGGCGGCGGCGGGGGGCCGCGCAGGGGACGGGTTATTCCTTGGCGAGCTGGTCGAGGTACTCCTGCCACTCCACCGGCAGCAGGTGCTGCTTCCTGCTGTTGCACTCCTTGCAGGCCGGCACGCAGTTGCCACGGGTGCTGCGTCCACCGCGCACCAGGGGAACGACGTGGTCAAGGGTCAGCTCCCGCGGCGCCACCCGACGGCCGCAGTAGTGGCAGACCCCCGTGGCGATGCGGTTTTTCCACCACTGGCTGTTGCGCAATTCGCGGGCCTTGTTCCGTTCGCGGCGCAGCTGCTCCTCGCCGACGCCACCTCCCCAGTCATCCATCACGGGCTCCTTTCCGGTTGCGGGTCGATTCTAACCGAGGGACGCCTGGGGAACAAGCCTGGCCTTGCGTGCTCCTCCGGGCCGGCGCTGCGACAAAGGGGAGACCCGCCGCTTATTATGGCGAAAACAGCCCTTTCGGGCTCCGGACCAACCCTCTGCCAGAGGACACCCGGGCCTGCTCTCCGATGCCTGTCTTCCGCCTGGGGATCAATGCCCGGGAGATTTCCTCCGCCTGCAGCCACTGGGGCAAAAAAATAGCCCCCACCCTTGTCGCAACAAGAGTGAGGGCTCCCCCCTCCAAGCAATTCCATGGAACCTGCAGTTTACATCGAGGCGACAACCCCTCCTGACTGCCGCCTCCCCCATCCAGTGTTGAGCTTTGCCCGGGTAAAACGGCCCGCTTCAGCCGTTGACCTCTCTTGCTGCCGTGCCTTCCCCTGTCCCCTAAAGAATCTGGGTGAACGGCCTCGGAACCGGTTCGCCGCAAGGCATGATGTCATCGTGGAGCCCGGCGCCGGCTTGGCGATAGGACTTCCACCGTTCGCAGATGCTGACCAGGTCGCCGCCACAGTAAGCGGCGAACAGCCCCTGCCAGGCCGGACCCTGTTTGTGGCCGTATTTGTGATAAAACCCGCATTGCTGGAGAAATTCACATCTGGCCATGCCTGTCCCCCCGGCACATCCGGCCCCAAGGGTCCGGATGGTTGCTTAGTGGCCGCGGATGACCACCTCGGCAACCACTTTAGCGGGCGCCTCTGATAAATTTCTCACGGGAGCGGAAAAGAAGAGCTTTTTTTTCGAAAAAAATTTCCGGCGGGTCAGGAGGGCGGATTGAATCCCTTGAGGATGACGGGAAAGGTGGCGAGAATCTGCTCGATCTCCTGGTGGGAATAGTCTTCCCGACGCAGGTTTTCAGCGTAGCCCTGAATCACCTGGCGGGCCTTGATCGGATTGTTGCTGCGCAGGTGACAGCGGCACAGGGTCCTGATCAACGGGTCGTTGATGCGGTCGATGCGCAGGGCCTGGACCAGGACCTCTTCGGCCGTTTCGGTCTGCCCCGCCGTCATGAGCAGCTCGGCCCAGGCCTGCATGCCGACAACGTACAGCAGGTCGAGTTCCTCGCGGTAGTCGGCGGCATGGTCGCGGGCACTGGCACCGGGCATGAAGGGCCCCTTCCACAAGGCGTGGGCGCGGGCAAAGGCATTGCCCGCCTGCCACGGCTCCCGGCGCCGGACCAAGTCGAGGCCGAGGCGGATCAGGCCGGCAAAGACATGGGCATCGACCCGGACATTGTCGAGGCTAAGGATCCCCTTCTGCAGCTTCAGGTAGTCCCGGGTCGCCTGGGGGGCCAGGGCCGTATCGAGGGTCTTGCGCAACCGCAGCAACAGGGAATCAAAACTGGAACGGGCCTTCTCGGCGGGGCTGTCGGGCCAGAAGTCGAGCTGCACCTCCTCCTGGCTGAGCCTCATTTCCGGCACTGCGACCAACAGGGCCAGCAGTTCCCGCTGCGCCGGGGAGAGATCCTCGGCGCGAACCACCGGGCGGCCATGGGCCTGGATGCCGACTCCGCCGAGGGTTTGTACCTCGAGCAGCGGCAGGGGTGTTTCGCCGTCCCGCACCACCAGCCCCAGGCTGGCCGCGAGGGGCCGGGCGGCAGGGACCAGGCCCAGATCCACCGCGGCATCGAGCAGGCGCCTGCGGATCTCGGGCGGAGAGCAGCGCAGGGCCAGCCCGTCATCGCGGGAGAGGGGCATCAGCCATTGGCCGAGAGCCTCGCCGATTTCGCCCCCCTCTTCGAGGTCGCAGGCCAGTAGAACGCCGCAGACGGCCGTCGCCAGCCAGGAATTGCCGAGTTCCGCAGCGGCGGCCAGCGCCGGAACCAGATCCTCCCGGGGGTCGCCGGCGCCGAGCAACAGCCCGACTGCCCCGAGGAGCATGCCGCACCAGGCCCGGTCGAAGGGGTCGCGGCAGGCGCCGAGCAGCGGCCGCGCTGCCGCCAGCAGGGCGCCCGCCTCCTCCGGTTCGCCGGTGCGCAGTGCAGCCAGCGCGCCGAGCGCCAGGAAACGATGCCGGAATGCTGCGGGAGCCGCGCCGAGCCAGTGGCGATAGCCTTCCGCCCCCTGTCCGGAATGGCGGCCGAGCACACTGGAGACCACCTCGTGCAGGCCCAGTTCCGAGCGCAGCAGGGAAC
Organism: uncultured delta proteobacterium; assembly: GCA_963763205.1. Classification (GTDB taxonomy): domain Bacteria; phylum Desulfobacterota; class Desulfuromonadia; order Desulfuromonadales; family DDH964; genus DDH964. The sequence continues at coordinate 243,475 of CAVXNQ010000002.1, forward strand.
GCTCCAGCAATTGCAGATCGAACTTGGCCTCCAGCCGTGCCAGCAGCCGCTGCCGGTTGACGTCGTCGCCCTGCAGCAGCAGGGCGTAGAGTTGCAGGAGCCGCAGCAGGACCCGCTCCCAGACACTGATCTGGGGACTCTGCAGCAGCGGATCGGCCCGCTCCAGCAGCCGCAACAACCCCTTCAGGTCGCCGCGGCGCAGCGCCTGGTAGCCGTGGCAGAAATAAGCCGGGGCACCGAAACTCGTCAGGTCCTGCTGTTCCAACAGGGTCAGGGCCAGCTCCTGGTAACGGGTCACCTGCCGATCGTCCTCGCCGTGAAAAATCCCGGCCAGGGCCAGGCACTGGGCGACGTGAACTTGCGCATAGCTGCACAGCTTGGGAAGCTCGGCGGCGGCCAACGCCTCCGCCCGCTCCGCCAGCGATGCCCGTTGCGCCGGCTCGCCGGGGAAAAGGGCCTGCACCAGCAGCAGCTGGGCGACGGCGAGGAGCTCCCCGCGGCGCTCCCCGCCAGCCATAAAGCCCTTCCGTGCTGATTCCAGAGCACCCGGAAAGTCCCCTTTCAGGGTATGGAAACGTACCAAGCCGGAAAAGAGCGCCAGCCACGGCAGCTGCTGCAGCAGGTTCTCCGGCATCCGGACCAGCAGCGGGGCGAGGTGCCCCAGGCGGTTGAGGGCGAACAGGGTCATCCCTTCCGATTCGAACAGTTGTTCGGGATCGGCGGGGTCCTCTTCAGCCAGGGAGTTGATTGGGGGTTCGGGGCGGCGGTCGTCGGCCTGTGCGGCCGATGCCAAAAGGTGCAGTAAGCGGAACTCGGGGTGGGAGAGCGGGACCCTTTCCGCGCCGGCCCAGACCTCTCCGCAGACGGTGTCGATGCGCAGGTCGTGCAGGCGGAGGGCGGCGGGGTCAGCTTCCTCCTCGCTGTGCCGACGCAGGACCGCCCGTAGCCGGGCGATCAGCACACGCGGGCTGAAGGGCTTGACCATGTAGTCGTCCGCACCCATTTCCAGACCGCGGATGACGTCGGCCTCCTCGCCGCGCCCGGTGAGCATGATGACCGGGATCGCGCGGGTCTTGGTTTCGGCCTTGAGGCGGCGGCAGACCTCCAGCCCGTCCATCGCCGGCAGCATCAGGTCGAGGACGACCAGGTCGGGAGCTTCGCGGCGGACCGCTTCCAGCCCTTCCTCGCCGCTGCCGGCAAAGCGGACGACGAAGCCCTCGCGGGCCAGGCTGGTGCGCAGCAATTTGCGCACCCCTTCGGCATCTTCGACAACCAGTATCCGCTCGCCCGCCATGCCTGTCCGTTTCGCCTTCCTCCGCCGCCGGCAGCGAGGCCGGTGCCGGATGTTGCTGTTAGCCTTTTTGCAGACCGATGAAGCCGAGCTGCCGTCCGGTCTGGCCGTTGTCCCGACGGTAGGAAAAGAACAGCTCGCGATGGCAGCAGGTGCACTCATCGGCGGCCGTCACCTGCGCCGGAGCCAGGCCGGCCGCCTCAAGCTGCAGCCGGCAGCTCTGCCGCAGATCGAGCAGCCACTTGCCAAGCGCCACCTCCCTGGCGATCGCTTCCCAATGGCCGCTGCCGCCGCGAAAGGCCTCGCGCACCGGGCGGTCGACCTCATAGCGATGGGCACCGATACCCGGCCCGATGGCCGCCAGCAGGTTCTCCGGCCGGCAGCCGAAGATATTGCCCATGGCGGTGACGGTGCGACCGATGATCCCGTCGGCGGCCCCCCGCCAACCGGCGTGCAGCGCCGCCACCACCTGCAGGGTCGGATCATAGAGAAGCACCGGGAAGCAGTCGGCCACCAGGATGCCGATCAGGATTCCCGGCTGGTCGGTGACGATGGCATCGCACTCGATATCGCGAAAATGAGCGAGATCGGGATTGGGCTGATCGATGACCAGGATATCGGTGCCATGGACCTGCTTGACGGTGAGCAGCATGTGCGGCTGCAACTCGAAAGCGCGGGCCAGGGTCGAGCGGTTCCCCTCGACGTTGGAGAGGAGATCATCGGTATTGTAGCCGAGGTTCAGCGAATTGTAGGGGGGACGGCTGACGCCGCCGTTGCGGGTGGTGAAGCCGGCATGAACCGGATATTGAGCGGTCCAGTCCGGTTGCAGGTAGTTGATCTTTCCCTGGCGGGCGAGTTTCATCGTGAAAACTCCGTCTAAACGGGCGGCGCTGCGGCGGGCGCAGCATCCCGGTACTTGGCTTGGAGGTAGGTGAGGATGCCGGAGAGTTCCTCCGGCAGGGGGCTTTCGAACTCCATGTAGGTCCCGGTGGCGGGATGCACGAAACCGAGCAACCGGGCGTGCAGAAACTGGCGTTGAAGCCCGGCCAGCAGCTTCTGCAGCTGCGCGTCGCCGAGGCTCCGGCTGCGCCCCGAGCGGCCGTAGACCGGATCGCCGACCACCGGCAGGCCGAGCTCCGAGAGGTGCACCCGGATCTGGTGGGTACGGCCGGTTTCCAGCCGCAGCTCGAGCAGGGCCAGGCGTTCGGCCGGGAAGCGCTCCCTGACCTGCCAGTGGGTCACCGCGCGGCGGCCGCTGCGGGAGCGGCTGCTCATCTTCTTGCGTTCAGTCGGATGGCGGCCGATGGCCTGGTCGATGGTGCCGCGATCCGCCGCCGGCAGGCCGTGGACCAGGGCCAGGTAGCGGCGGCTGATGCTGTGCAGCTTGAACTGCCGCGCCAGGCCGTTGTGGGTGGCGTCGTCCTTGGTGGCGACCAGCACCCCCGAGGTCTCCTTGTCGAGGCGATGGACGATGCCGGGACGCAGGCTGCCGCCGATGCCGGCAAGATCGTGACAGTGGTGCAGCAGGGCGTTGACCAGGGTCCCCCCCTGGTGACCGGGGGCGGGGTGCACCACCAGACCGGCGGGCTTGTCGACTACAATCAGGTGCGCATCTTCGTAAAGGACGACCAGTGGGATCTTCTCGGGGAGCGCCGCAACCGGCTCCGGCTCCGGCAGGCTGACGCTGAGCTGCTCTCCGCCGCGCAGCTTCTGCGCGGCCTTGGCCGGGGCATCGGCAAGGAGCACCCGCCCCTCCTCGATCAGCCGCTTGAGTTGGGAACGGGTCAACTCCGGAAGGGCCTCGGCGAGAAACCGGTCGAGCCGCTCCGGAACCCGCCCGGGAGGAAAATCGACCACCCGTTGCTGTGACATCTACCAGATCGAACTTTCGATCTTGCCCGCCTGCCGGATCATGACGTCGACCACCGCCCGGTCGAAGAGATGGTCGCGGTTCTTCATGTCCGGCGAGACCCGGGTATGGAAATGGTCGCGACCTTCCTTGAGCTCCTCCGCCAGCAGGTCGAAGATATTGTCGTTCTTGATGCCGTCGCGGACCTTCTCCTGGTTGTACAGGGCAATGTCCGAAACGATCGCCCGCGCCAAGCGAAAGGCAAGATCCGGATTATCCACAAGCCTGGCCATGCATCCTCCCTGTCTGAAGGTTGGCAGTCTGCAAAATAGCGGAGCGGCGGGCGGGCGGCCGCCCGGAGGAAGGTTCCCGGGGCCGGTTGTCGCCGGCGGGGGAGCCCCGGCCGGCGGGACCGTCTCAACGTCCCTGGAGGGGCCTGTTCTTTACCGGCCCGCAGCCCCGCAGCCAGTGCGCAGACTAGCGGAAATCGGCCCTTCTGTCAATTCGTTGGACCGCTGGCACCGAACTGGCCGACCAGCCGCTAACGATCGCTGTGGCTGCCGCGAAAGTCGCTGGCAAACAGGCTGTTGCAGCGGTCTTCCAGCCAGGTGTCGACCAGGAAGGTCGGGATGCCGACCTGGCGGGCGGCCCGGTCGTGCCCGCTAGCGTTGCCGACCATCAGGCATTCCTCCGGAGCCAGGCCGGGGGCGGGCCCGACAAAGGCCTTGACTTCGCTATCCCGCGCAGGTAGTAAATTGGTCAATAATATTGGGGACGAAGCCATGGACAATATCCGCGAGGAAGTCAAGGAACTGCAGATCGGCCGCAAGGTTCGGCGCCTGCGCCAGGAGCAGCGCCTGACCCTGCAGCAGCTCGCCGCGGCGACCGGCCTCTCCAAGCCGCTGCTGTCGCAAATCGAAAACGACCAGGTCATCCCGCCGCTGGCCACCCTGCTGCGCATCGCCAAGGCGCTGCGTGTCAACCTCCACCACTTCTTCCAGGAGGAGGGGGACAGCGAAAAGTGCATCCTGGTCCGCGCCGGGGAGCGCCGGCCCCAGCCGCGGCGCACCGCCGGCGGCGATCCCGCGGCGCCCCCCTACAGCTACCATTCCCTTGCCGTCGGCAAGCGCCAGCGCAACATGGAGCCGTTCCTGGTCGAGTTCGACGCCCGCGACTGGACCGAGGAGATGCTGGTCAGCCACCAGGGGGAGGAGTTCCTCTTCCTCCTCGAAGGGGAACTCGAGCTCCACTACGGCGACAAGGTGATGACCATGCATCCCGGCGACTCGGTCTACTACGACTCCACCGAACCCCACGGCTACCTCGCCGTCGGCACCGACCGGCCACGCGCGGTGGCGGTGGTCTACTCACGGGACTGATCCCCCGGCGGCTTGACATCCGCGGCAGATTTTCTAATCTTTTCATGGTCCTGCATTCACGACTCTGACCGCGGCCGGCGGACCGCCGTCCGGCCCACCCACCCGCCCATTCCCTGCGACAAGGAGGTTTCGATCATGGCGAAAGTCGGTGTCATCCTCTCCGGCTGCGGCGTCTACGACGGCAGCGAAATCCATGAAGCGGTCATCACCCTGCTGGCTCTCGACCGGGCCGGCGCCGAGGCGATCTGCATGGCCCCCGACATCCCGCAGCTGCACGTCGTCAACCACCTCACCGGCGAGGTGGCCGCAGGGGAAACCCGCAACGTGCTGGTCGAGGCGGCGCGCATCGCCCGCGGCAAGATCCGCGACGTCAAGGAGGTAAAGGTTGCCGATTTCGACGCCCTGATCCTCCCCGGCGGCTTCGGCGCCGCCAAGAACCTCTGCAGCTTCGCCGTCAAGGGGGCCGACTGCGAGGTCAACCCCGACGTCGCCCGGCTGGTGCGCGAGACCATCGCCGCGAAGAAGCCGCTGGCCGCCGTGTGCATCGCCCCGGCGCTGGTCTCCAAGGTACTCGGAAACGAAAAACTCGCCCACCAGCTGACCATCGGCACCGACGCGGAAACCGCCCAGGCCCTGGAAACGATGGGGAGCGAGCATGTCGCCTGCCCGGTGCGCGAATGCGTCATCGACATCCCCAACAAGCTGATTTCCAGCCCAGCCTACATGCTGGCCGGGCGCATCAGCGAAGCGGCGGACGGTATCGAAAAGACCGTCAAGATCCTGCTCGAGATGATCTGAGCGACCTTTCGGCACCCCTGAATCACCACGGCGGCAGGCCGATCGGCCTGCCGCCGATTTTTGTGCGGCAAGAGCTCCTGACCGCGATCCCCCTCCGGGACCTGCGGACCGCTGCTCCTGTGCTAAGCTCGTATTGAACACCCTGGAGGCCGGAGGCCCGCCTCCGGACCAGGAGAAACCGAGGGCAGAATGGCGGTCGAGGAAATGAATGGATATGTCGTCGGCCAGTACGGCTGGATCGAGGTGCTGGACGCCTCCGGAGAGCGCTGGCATTGGGTGCAGGGGGAGATCGTCCGGCTCATTCCGGGTGCCGAGGAGGCTCCCTGGGCGCTGATCCGGACTCGCCTGGGAACGGTTTTGTGCCGGCTGGGGTGAACTTTTCATGAGATGGTATGTTTCCTGCTGGATCCTGGACGGGGGCCCGGCCCCTTCGCCAACTTCCCTGCAAGGAGACACCATGAAACCCCTGACCCTGCTTCCTTCCTTCCTGGACCGCCTCGCCGATCCCGCCTTTTTTCGGACCTTTTTTGCCCGTGCCCTCTGGGTTTTGGCGGTCGTGGCCGGGATCACCCTGGCCTTCGCCTTCATCCTCAACTGGAAGGACGCCTTCTCCTACGAGGGAGAGATCCTCGCCGGCTGCATCGTTTACCAGGTCTTTTTCGCCGCTGCCGGCTACGCCGCCGTCCACATCCTGCTACTTCGTGCCGAAAATCTCAGGGAACTGGAACCGGGCGGCATGCCCGCCGCTGCCGCGAGCGTGGTCATCCTCCGCGCCGTCGGCGAGGCCTGGGCCGTGGCCGGAGCTCTTCTCGGCCTGGGGACCGGCCTCTTCGTCTGGATCGCCGGCCGCAGGTCCAGCCCGCTGCTGGGGACGACCGATTTTCTCTTTCCCCACCTGCGGGCCGGCGAAGCCTCCTTCGTCGGGGGCGGGGTGCTGATCGGCAAAGGCTTGTTGTGCAGCCTTGCGGCGCTGCTGTTGACCTACCTCCTGGCCGAACTGTTGCAGCGCCTAAGCCGGCAGGTGGGAGCGGTTTCTTCCGTCTCCTGACCGTCCCACGGCGCCCTCCTCTCCGACAGAAACGTAACGACCCACCAGAAAAGGCCGCCCTGTTAAACCGGGGCGGCCTTTTGCCATTTCCATCCGGGCTCAACCACCCGTAACGGCGCGGCGCAGTTCGGTCAAGTCGAGGCGCTCGGTCCCCATCGTCACCTTGCCGTCGGCATCGCGCGGCCAGCTCTGCCGCGGCCGGTCCCAGTAGAGCTCCAGGCCGTTGCCATCCGGGTCGCGCAGGTAAAGGGCCTCGCTGACGCCGTGGTCGGAGGCTCCGTCGAGGGGGATTTGGGCCGCCTCCAGGCGGCGCAGGGCGTCGGCCAGAGCGGCGCGCGTCGGGTAACGGATGGCGACGTGGTAGAGGCCGGTGCTGCCGACAGGTGGCGGGGCGCCGCCGCGGCTCTCCCAGGTATTGAGGCCGAGGTGGTGATGGTAGCCGCCGGCCGCGACGAAGGCCGCTCCGCTGCCCATGCGCTGGGTGAGCTGGAAGCCGAGCACCCCGCAGTAAAAGTCGAGGGAGCGCTGCAAGTCGGCGACCTTGAGGTGCACGTGGCCGATGCCGACGCCGGGGTCGATGGGGCCGAAGGGGGAGGTGCCGTCGTCGTCGCGGATCTGGGTCGGAGTCATGGTTTCGCTCCTCAATCGCGGGCTGTTTCTATGCTACCGCTGCGGAGCCGAGGGCGCTTCAACTCCCAGCCGGCCGGCCAGCAGCGCCCGACCGCCCCGGCCGAGAGCGGGAAGACCCGCGGGCGGCCGGCAACGGCCTACAGGTTCTTGTTACTGCGGACAATCAGATTGTTTTTGACGTCGACGACACCGGCTACGCCGCGGGCCACCTGCTCGGCCGCATCCTTGCTTTTTTCACTGTCCACGAAGCCGCTCAACTGGACGACGCCGCGATAGGTTTCCACCTCGACTTGCAGTGCGCTGGTGTCCTTGTTGCCGGCCAGGCCCGCCTCAACCTTGGCGGTGATGGTCTTGTCGTCCAGATAGGTGCCGGTGCTGCGCTTCGTTCCCGAGCCGGCGCAGGCGGTCAAGAGAAGCAGTACCAACAGTCCCAGCAGGTAGGGGGTCGTGCTTCTCATCCGGTTCATGATTTCCTCCATGGGGGTGAATATTCGGCTCTGTTTACCTTCCGTTATCCTCTCTATCCCAACTCCAGGAAATTTCAATCGATCCTCTGCAAATTTCTGCCGGACCCGCCGCCGGGTTGCCCGGCAGGATGGTCCCTGGTCGGCCAGGACAACCCGTTGATATCCCTTGAAGTTCCGCAAAATTCCAGCTAAGTGACCGTTTTTTCGTTCTTTTATTTTTTTTGACAAACCTTTGGAATCTGTTAGAAGAAGCCGCAAAGGGCAGCAATGCCGGCGGAATTCATGACCCCGATGCCGGCAGCCGATTCCGGGCTCCATGGGGCAGGAGTGAGGCGGACGACCTCGCGAAACGCTGGAATCACCAGGCCCGGTTTCGCGAGCGGTGGGAGTTTCGAGCCGGGCTCTCCGGCTTTTCGGTCATTCACCTTGGCAAGGAGGTCACAATGAACGCGAGATGGCATTTGTTGTTGGTCGCCGCAGCCACCCTGATCGGCATCGTACCGGCCGCCGCCCTGGCGCAAACCCCCTCCAGCTACCTGGTGTTGAAGGGCGGGTATTATTCCCCCAGCAAGGACTTCAACCTCGACAACGTCCACTTCAACACCAAGAACGGCTTCGTCGTGGGCGGTGCGCTCGGGCACTATTTCCTCCCCTACCTGGCCCTGGAGCTGGAAGGCGGGTATCTGGAGAGCAAGACCTCCTCGTCAACCGCGGGGGCCGATTCGAAACTGAAGGTCTATCCGGTGATCGCCACCGGCAAGATCCTGCTGCCGGCCGGGCCGTTGGAGCCCTACGGGGAATTCGGGGTCGGGGCCTACATCATCGACATCGACGTCTCGGGCACTCCCAGCAACTTCAACGGCTCGACCCGGGGCGCCTTCGGCTACCACGCCGGGGGTGGCGTGAACATCAACCTCGGCCAGGTCGTCTTTATCGGCGCCGAGGGCCGCTACCTCTGGGTCAAGCGCTCCTACGGCGGCGAGGACATCAAGCTGGACGGATTCACGGTGACGGGCAACCTCGGGTTCCGCTTCTGAGGGTTCCCGCATTGCCGAGCCCGTTCGCGCAGAGCACAACCCACCCTTGCTAACCAGGGAAGGAGAAGATCATGAAGATCACGAGCAAACAACCGGGCCTCGAACGCCGCCGTGGAAAGCGGGCGACGGGGATGGCCGCATCGTCCAGCGTGGTCACCAACCCCGACGGGACCAAGATCCTGACCTTCCAGTGTGCACCGCGCTGAGGCGCCAGGCGTCGGTCTGTCGCCCGCAACCGGCAGGTGCCGGGCAGGTTCGGGCTGCAGGTCGGCGATTCGATTTCGGGAAAAAACGGGGCAGGCTGGAATGGCGCTCGTTTAAGGTCGTTGCGACGCTGCCGGGGCGTAAACTCGGGACTGTCCCCGGCTTCATCGGGGGCTGTCCCAGATGTTTATGGGCTATGGAACTCGGGTGGCTCGCGCCGCAAAAGCCTGGGGCAGCCCCCGTTCGGGGACAGTCCCGGTTTTGCTGCTATCCACCCATAAACTAGCGCCATTCGGGGCAGGCTGCCATTTCTGAAAGGCAGCCTGCCCCGTTTTCGCCCCGACGGCGGAAAACCTGAAGAATCCCCCCCTACAGCATGACCATGATCAGCGACAGGGTGACCAGGCTGGCGAGGGTGGAGAGAAGCACGACGGAGGTCACGAATTCGGGAACGATTTTGTATTCCCTGGCGATGATCGCCACCAGGATGGCCGTTGGCATACCGGCCTGCAAAACCCCCGAGGCATAGTCGGTCCGGCTGAGGGCAAAAGGAACCGCCACCAGGGCGGCCAAAGCCGGCGCCAGCAGCAGGCGCGCCGCCGAGGCGACCACCGCATCGAGGGAAAAATGGACCCTTCGCTGCTCCAGCAGCTGCAGGCCGAGGGCGAACAGCATCACCGGGATCATCGCCTCGGCCAATAACCCGATCATCCGCGACAGCATCAGCGGCACCGTCACCCCCCCCTGCGAAACCAGCAGCGCCGGCACCGTCGCCCACAGGGCCGGGGTCCTCAGCAGTCCGCTCAACGCCCCGCGCCTGCCGCCCCGAGCCCAGCCGGCCGCCCCGACACAGGCCACGAAAGCGGTCACGATCACGGCCACGAAATAGATGGTTGCCGGCGGGACGGCCGCATCCCCCAGCCGGAAGCGGATGACCGCCAAGCCGAAATTCCCGACATTGCCGAAGACGGCGATCATCACGAAGGCCGCAATCATCTCCTTGGAGCGCCCCAGCAGCCGGCCGATCCCGCCGGCGATCAGGGCCGCCAACAGGTGGGCGACTATGATGAAGCAGACCATTTTCGCGGCGTTTTCCAGCGGGATCCTGGAGTTGCCGATAGCCTGAAAGATAAAGGCCGGGACGAAGACGTAATAGGCGACCCGGTTCAGGGTCTGCGCCTGCAGCGCCAGCCGGCCGCCAAGCAGAAAACCGAGGATGACGATGCCGAACACCGGCATGATGACATTGAGGAAAACGGCAAAAAATTCAGTCATGGGATCACGGAAGGCTGGAATTGGAAATGTTCGAGGGGGGGGAGCCCGGCGGAACGCCTCGGTCTGCAATCTACAACAAAGCGGCTCCCAGCGCCAGAGCCAAGGGAGGGGCGGTTGGTGCGCGGCGACGGGTTCAGCCGGCCTCAGTTCTCCTTCTCCGGTTCGCGCTGGAAACGGAGGGCCGGCTCGACGGAGCGGAGATGGACGTCCCGTTGCGGGAAAGGGATTTCGATGCCGTTTTCGCGGAAGCCCCGGTCGATGGCGTGGTTGACCTCGCTGATGATGTCGAACTTCAGGGTGGCGTTGGGGATCCAGAACAACAGCTCGAAGTTCAGGGAGGAATCGCCGAAGGCCCGGAACAGGGTCTTGGGCGGCGGACTATCGAGAATGCGCTCGTTTTCCCGGGCGGCGCGCACCATGATCTCCGCCGCCTTGTCGCAATCCGAGCCGTAGGCGATGCCGACGGGGATGCGCAGGCGGATTCTCGGGTCGCCGTAGCTGTAGTTGATGACCTCGTTTTCGAGCAGCTTCGAGTTGGGAACGATGATGGCGATGTTGTCCGGCGTCTCGATCAGCGTCGTCCGCAGGTTGATGCGCTTGACGTCTCCCCAGAAATCGCTGAATTCCAACCGGTCGCCGACCTTCACCGGCCGCTCCAGGAGCAGGATCACCCCGCTGATGAAATTCGAGGTCAGGTTCTGCAGGCCGAAGCCTATCCCCACGCCAATGACGGCGAAGAGACCGACTACGGCGCCCAGGGGGACGTTGACCGTCTGCAGCCCGATATAGATGCCGATAATCAGGATCAGGTAGTGCACGAAGCGCAGCAGCGCGTATTCCAGCCCCCGGTCGATTTCCAGCTTGCTCAGGACCTGTCTGCGCAGCACCGAACGGGTGATCCGCGAGGCGATCAAGGAGAGGATGACGGCGGTGACGGCCACCACCAGGTGGCTCATGGTGATGCCGACATTCTGGATCTTGAACAGAACGAAGTCCTTGTAATAGTAGTTGAAACTATCCCACAGGCTCTGCAAATCGAGTTTCATCGGTCGCCACCATTCGGTTGTTTCGCGGTCCTCTCCCCCTCTGGGATTTCGGGTTCCCGAGGTCAAGAACGTTGATCAGGAATCGCTCCAACTATATCAAAGCTCCCGGCCCTTGCCCCGGCCAGGGTGAGAGGCCGTCGTTTGCCTCGGGGGGGAACGAAAAAGGACGGGCGGCCTTCACTTCCCGGCGGCCCGTCCTTTGTTGAAAATGGGCCGGTCTTAACCGTTGCCCCATCCTGAACGGGGAAGAGGTTTTTCGGGAACGCGGTTGAATCGTCAGGATATTCTGTTAAGGTCCAAACAGTTGGACAGTTGTGGAAATTTCTATATCAATCAAAAAGTTCTGATCACCCGATGGTTGTTCGCCACCGAAAGATCGGCATATCTTTTATTTTTAATTGGTTAAAAAAGATCTATCCGGAAAAAATTCATAAAATTTCAAGGTTGAGACTTTTATCTTTATAATTTTTTTAAATTTTTTGTCTTCAATCGATTACATGGCATCATTTTTCAATATTCAATCTGACAATAAGCGAGGTTGACGAATGAAGGACGACGCCATGCCGATGGACAATCTGGACAGCTTCAGCACCGACTACCTCTTCTACCAGACCCGCAGGAAGCTGCCCTTCATCGAGCGCGCCGAGGGGGTCTACATCTGGGACCACACCGGCAAGGAGTATCTCGACGGCAGCTCGGGGGCGGTGACCTGCAACATCGGCCACGGCAATTTCCGGGTCGCCAACCGCCTGGCCGACCAGGCCCGCAAGGCGGTCTTCGCCTACCGCACGCAGTTCGAGAACGAACCGGCCCACCGACTTGCCGCCGAACTGGTGAGCCATCTCGCCCCGCACCTGCAGCGGATCTTCTTCGTCTCCAGCGGCTCGGAGGCGGTGGAGGCGGCAATCAAGCTCTGCCGGCAGTACTTCTTCAACCGCGGCCAGAAGTCCCGCCACCAGTTCATCAGCCGCACCCCCTCCTATCACGGCTCGACCCTGGGGGCGCTGGCGCTGACCTCCTACGCGCCGCTGGAGATCCCGTTCCGGCCGATGCTCCAGACCTATCCCAAGATCCCGGCCCCCTACTGCTATCGCTGCCCCTACCACAAGTCCCACTCCTGCACCCTGGAATGCGCCTGGGCCCTGGAAAAAGCAATCCAGGAGCAGGGCCCGGACAGCATCGCCGGGTTCGTCGCCGAGCCGATCGGCGGCGCCAGCACCGGCGCGGTGGTCCCGCCTGCCGAATACTTCGCGGTGATCGAGCACATCTGCAAGAAATACGGCATCTTCCTGATCCTCGACGAGGTCATGACCGGCTTCGGCCGCACCGGCCGGCTCTTCGCCTACGAGCACTGGAACGTGGAGGCCGACATCGTCGTCATGTCCAAGGGGATGACCGCCGGCTATTACCCGCTGGGCGCCATCGCCGCCCGCACCGAGTATGTCGACGAGATGATGGAAAACGGCGGGTTCGCCCACGGCCATACCCTGGCCGGCAACCCCATGGGCTGCGCCGTGGGGCTCGAGGTGCTGCAGGTCATCACCGAGAACCAGCTGCCGGAGAACGCCGTCCGCATGGGGCGCAGCCTGAAGACGGGGCTGGACCGGCTGAAGAAGAAGTACGGCTTCATCGGCCAGGTGCGCGGCAAGGGGCTGCTGATGGCCATCGAACTGGTTGCCGACCTCAAGACCAAGGAGCCCTTTCCGGCGCCGCTGAACGCGCACTTCCTGCTTACCGACGCGGCCTACGACGAAGGGCTGATCGTCTATCCGCGCCGGCCGATCAACGGCCTGAAGGGGGACCACGTGATGGTGGCGCCGCCGCTGATCATCTCCCGCAAGGAGATCCACGAACTGCTCGAGCGTCTCGACCGTGCCCTGGCCCGAACCGCGGCCCAGCTCCCTGCCGCGCACCAGGAGCGCCCATGATCGACAAGACCACCGCCAGCGCCGCCGCCATCGGCCAGGTCCGCGACGGCCAGACCGTCATGGTCGGCGGCTTCGGCGCCCCGGGAACCCCCTTCCTCCTTCTCGAACGGCTGCTGGAGCAGGGGACGACCGGGCTGACCCTGGTGAAGAACGACGCCAACGAACCGGGCAGCGGCATCTCCCGGCTGCTGGAGGCGGGCCGGGTGACCCGGCTGATCGCCTCGCATATCGGCCTCAACCCGACGGCGGTGGCGCTGATGAACCGCCGCGAAATCGAGGTCGAACTTCACCCCCAGGGGATCCTGGCGGAGAAGATCCGCGCCGGCGGCGCCGGCCTGCTCGGCTTTCTGACCGACATCGGCGTCGACACCATCCTGCGCCGGAGCCGCGAGGTCCTGAACCTGGACGGCCGCGAGGCGATCCTGGAGCGCGCCCTGCGCGCCGACGTAGCGCTGATCCACGCGGCGCAAGCCGACCGCAGCGGCAACCTGGTCTTCGCCAAAAGCGCCCGCAACTTCTGCCCGCTGATGGCGATGGCCGCCGACACGGTGATCGTCGAGGTCGAAGAGGTGGTCGCAACCGGCCGCATCGACCCGGATGCGGTGCATCTGCCCGGCGCCTTCGTCGACCACCTGGTGCTGCTGGAGAAACTCACCCCCGACTACGGAGTCCTGCCCCACCATGTCCTTTAAGGAGAAGATCGCCGCCCGGGCGGCGCGGGAGATCCGCAGCGGCCAGGTCATCAACCTCGGCATCGGCATCCCGACCATGATCCTCGACTACCTGCCGGGGGAGGTGGAGGTCCTGGTGCAGGCGGAGAACGGCATCCTCGGCATCGGCCCGCGCTGCCGGGCGGGGGACGAGGACCGCAACCTGATCGACGCCGGCGCCAACTACGTCACCCTGGTTCCCGGCGCCTCCTTCTTCGACAGCGCCCTCTCCTTCGCCCTGATCCGCGGCGGCCGGGTCGACATCAGCTTTCTCGGCACCCTGGAGGTGGCCGCCAACGGCGACCTGGCCAACTGGATCGTGCCGGGAAAGATGGCCCCCGGCATCGGCGGCGGCATGGAGCTGGCCCAGAAGGCGCGGCGACTGGTCGTCACCACCAGCCACACCACCCGCGACGGGGAGCCGAAGATCCTCGAGCGCTGCACCCTGCCGCTGACGGCCAAAGGCTGCGTCAAGACCATCATCACCGAGCTGGCGGTGATCGACGTCACCCCGCAGGGGCTGATGTTGCGGGAGCTGGCCGCCGAGACCGACCTGGCGACGGTCCGGTCACTCACCGGCGCGCCGCTGCTCTGCGGTGAAGGAGAAATCCCGCGGTTCTGACCGCCGCCGGCCAGAACCGCCGGCAACCTGGAGATTCCATGGACAGTCGCGAACAGCACCTGCTGGAATCCGTCGACGCCCTCGCCGACGACATCCTCGATTTGACCTGCCGGCTGGTGAAGCAGCCGAGCACCCTGGGGCAGGAAGCGCCGGCGCTGGAGGTGATGGAGGCCGAGCTGCAGAAGCTCGGGCTGGCGCCGGTGCGGGTCGCCGTCGACCCGCAGCAGCTGGCCGAGTATCCCGGCTTCGCCCCGGTCCCCTGGAGCTACGCGGGGCGCTACAACCTGGCGACGGTGCGGGCGGCGGACGCCGGCGGGGGACGCAGCGCCCTGTTCAACGGCCACCTCGACGTCGTCAGCCCGGAACCGCTGGAGCTCTGGGACGGCGATCCCTTTGCCCCGGTCCTTCGCGACGGCTGGCTCTACGGCCGGGGGGCGGGGGACATGAAGGCGGGGGTAGCGGCGATGACCCATGCCCTGCATGCGGTGGAGCGGGCCGGCTTCGGTTTGCGGGCGCCGGTGACCCTGGAGGCGGTGATCGAGGAGGAGTGCTGCGGCAACGGCGCCCTGGCCTGCCTGGCGGCGGGCTACGACGCCGAGGCGGTGCTGATCCCCGAGCCCTTCGGCCCGACCCTCTACACCGCCCAGGTCGGGGTGCTCTGGTTCAAGGTCCGCCTGCGCGGCGAGCCGAGCCACGTCCAGGCGGCGCCGGCGGGGACCAACGCCATCGAAAAGAGCTTGCCGGTCATCGCCGCCCTGCGCCGGCTGGAGGCGGAGCTGAACGCCGAGGAGCGGCCCGCCCCCTACCGGGACATCGCCATCCCCTCAACCTCAACATCGGCATCTTCCGGGGCGGCGACTGGCCCTCGACCGTGCCGGCCGACCGCCGAGTTCCACGCCCGCCTCTCCTTCTTCCCCGGCACCCCCTATCTGGAGATCTGCCGCCGCATCGCGGCCGCCGTCGCCCGCGGCCGCGCAGGAGGATCCCTGGCTGGCGAAAAATCCGCCCGCAGGTGGAGTTCTATGCCTTCCGCTCCGAGGGGCACATACGGTCGAGCCGCGACCAACCGGCCCTGGCCGCCCTCAACAGCTGCCACCGGGATCTCACCGGCCGCGGATGCCGAAAACTACGTCTCGACCTGCACCACCGACCTGCGCGCCTTCCACTTCTTCGGCCGCGGGGAGGGGACCTGCTACGGACCGGTGGCGGAAAACATCCATGCCGCCAACGAGCGGGTGAACATCGCCAGCATCCTCCAGGTGGCCCGGACCTACGCCCTCTTTCTCGCCCGCTGGTGCGGACTGGCGGACTGATCGGGAACAGGGGTGGACAGTCCGCGGGCAGGGGGTCCCACCAGCAGCCATCCGAACGCGGCCTCTCTTTTCGATTCGTTTCGGCGCCGCGTGCCGGAATGCAGCAGCTCGAATGATCGACAAAGGGCCGGGATTGGATACAATTTAGTCGGGATCGCGGTCAGGGCTGAGCCGATGGACATCGAGGAGGAGGATCTAATGCAGGCGATCGAAAAGCTCTTCAGCAACGGATTGCTCAAGGGCTTGCCACGGAGGAGGCAGTGGCCTTTCTCGACCGCTGCCGACAAAAGACCTACGCCGATGGCACCAACCTTTTCAAGGAGCGGACGGAAGCCACCCGACTCTACCTCATCGTCGAAGGGGGCATCGATTTGCGTTTCGAAATGCCCTTCCGGGAGATCCCCTCGAGCACCATCACTTCGAGTCGGGCCGGGGACGCGATCGGTTGGTCGACCATCGTCCCGCCGCATCTGTTATCGGCTCTCCGGTTATTGCCGGGGCAAGACCGTGGTGCTGGAGATCGACCGTAACGCGGTGCAGGAATTTTTTGCGAGCAACTACCGACTGGGCTTTATCGTAATGCGCAATATCGCCGAGTTGGCCGGTGAACGGCTTTTTCAGGTGCAGGACAAGCTGGCGAAGGTGCTGGGCGAGGAGGTGATTCACGGCTGGTGAGGGTCGCCACGAGCAGAGCGTCCGAACTCCCCCTGGTGAGGTAGGACCGGCGCGTCTTCGTTGGCTTCATCTGCGCAGGGTGGTGATCATTCCGGCAGGTGGCTATGCGGAGCGAACTCCGGCGCTGCTTGTTTTTAAAAGCTTCTACACAACCAGAGCCTCTGACTGCGCAGAGCAGAGTTGCAAAAGGGCATGGGAAGACACAGGGGGGTCGACTCTCCATTCTTCACGGGAAAATCCAGGGACCTTCCCCGGGGTTCGCCAGACCAAAGCCTGAAAACAGAAAAAGCCGCCCGCCGGATTCTACTCCGGTCGAGCGGCCTTGAATGATCCTTCCGGGTTTCTTTCCCCAACCCTCACGACCCACCCCCAGCGCCAAAGAAAAAAACACCGCCAATAAATACCGGCAGCGAGCCGGGTCGGGCAATCGTTTTGCCGGGTTGCGCGATCTATTCCCGCCCCGCCAGGGAAACCCCACAGCTGCCGTCGCAGTAGGGCTGGTCGCTGGTCAGTCCGCAGCCGCAGAGGTAGACCTTCTGGCGCTTCTTGATCTTGAACTGGATCGGGATCTGGTCGGAGCCGGTGTGGGACTCGTCGCAGAAGGGGAGGTTCTGGGACTTGCCGCAGGTGCAGCGGTAGTAGGTGCCTGGCTCGAGGGTCAGGCCGATGGGCATGCCGTCTTCCGGGGTGGGTTTGCTCATGGTCAGCTCCTTGATTGAAAAAGACGTTGTCCCGGGTCCCGGGTCCCGGGTCCAGGGTTCTCAGCCACTTTCTACTCGCTTCTCGCCACTCGCCACTCGCCTCAATGCAAATGCTTCAAAAATATCGTCGCGGTGCCGAAATAGATGAGGATGCCGGTGATGTCGTTGGCGGTCTGCACGAAGGGGCTGGAGGCGATGGCCGGGTCGATGCCGAGTTTTTTGAAGAAGGACGGGGCGAGTACCCCCATGCAGGCGGCGACGGTCATCGCCGCGACCATCGCCAGCGCCACCACCAAGCCGAGAAAGGGGTTGTGGTGCCAGACCAGCGCCACCAGGCCGACGGTGATGCCGCAGACCAGGCCCATGATGGCCCCGACCCGCAGCTCCTTGAAGAAGACCTGCCGGAGGGTCGAAAACTCGATCCGTCCGGTGGCGAAGCCGCGCACCATGATGGTCGAGGACTGGCCGCCGACGTTGCCGCCCATGCCGGTGATGACGGGGATGAAGGAGATCAGGGCGATGACCTCGGCGAGGGTCGCCTTGAACAGCCACATCAGATAGCCGGTGATGATGCCGCCGAAGAGATTGGTGATCAGCCACGGCAGGCGCAGGCGGGCGATCTTGAAGGAGCGGTTGCCGTAGAGGAGTTCCTCCTCGCTGGCGCCGGCCATCTTGTAGATATCCTCGGTCGCCTCCTGGCGCATGACGTCGATGACGTCGTCGACGGTGATCAGACCCATCAGCTTGTTGGCGTCGTCGACGACCGGGATGGCGAGGATGTTGTACTTGGCGACCAGCTGCGCCACCTCTTCCTGGTCCATGTCGGTGCGGACGCTGATCACCTCGCGGGTCATGATGTCCTTGAGGCGCTTGCCCGGCGAAACGGTCAGCAGCTGGCGCAGCGAGAGGACTCCGACCAGGTGGTTGTGCTCGTCGGTGACGTAAAGATAAAAGACCATCTCCACGTCCTCGGCCTGCTGCACCGCCTCGATCGCCTCACGCACCGACAGGTCCTGGCCCAGGGAGAAGATCTCCGGGGACATGATGCCGCCGGCGGTGTCCTCGTCATAAAGGAGCAGCTGCTCGATCTCTTCGGAGTCCTCGTCCTGCATGCTGGTGAGGATCTCCTCGGCGAGTTCCTCGGGCATGTTGCGGATGATGTCGACGGCGTCGTCGTAGGGCATCTCCTGCAGGACTTCGGTGATCGTCTCCTTGTCGATCTGCTCCAGCAGCTGGGCGCCGGTGATGTGGTCGAGCTCGGAGAGGACGTAGGCCGCCGTCTCCGGATCCTCGATCAGGTTGAAGAAGATCTTCTGTTCCTTGAGATCGAGATAGCGGAAGAGATGAGCGATGTCGGCAGGATGGGACTTGCTGATCACTTTGGTGAGGTTGGGGCTCGCCCCCCGGCGGATGAGCTTGCGAACGGTGTCGAGCAGAATCTGGAGTTTCTGTTCCATGGCCGGGACCTTCGGACGGTGGGGGCGGGTGACAAAACGCGTCAATTTAACACCCGGCAGCGCGGGGTGTCAATGCAGCGGTTGCATGGGACTGCGGGTCCGAGGCGGGTGTGGCGCCGTGCGGTTCAGCCTTCGAACTTGTAGCCCACCCCGTAGACGGAGCGGATCAGCTCGTTGCCCGGGTCGACCTCGTCGAGCTTCCTGCGCAGCTTCTTGATGTGGCTGTCGATGGTGCGGTCGCTGACGATGCGCTGGTCGGAGTAGATGTGGTCCATCAGCTGCTGGCGGGAAAAGATCCGTCCGGGGTGGGCGACAAGGAATTGCAGCAGGTTGAATTCAACGGCGGTGAGCCCGAGGTCCTGTCCGGCGAGGGTCGCCCGGTAGCGTTCGCCATCGAGGCTCAGGCCGGCCGCGGTCGCCGGCCCGCCGCCGGTCCGGCGCAGCACCGCCTTGACCCGCGCCACCACCTCGCGGGGGGAAAAGGGCTTGCAGATGTAGTCGTCCGCTCCCAGTTCCAGGCCGAGCAGGCGGTCGATCTCTTCGACCCGGGCGGTGACCATGATGATCGGCACGGCAGAGAAGCTGCGGATCTCCTTGCAGATCTCCAGGCCGTCGCGGCCGGGGAGCATCAGGTCGAGCAGCACCAGCTCGGGAGTAAGGCGGCGCACGGCGGGGACGGCCTCCAGGCCGTCGGCCACGGTCTCGGCGGCAAAGCCGGCCTGGCGCAGGTAGTCGATTAGCAGGGTGGCGAGTTTCGGTTCGTCCTCGACGATCAGGATGGTTCCGGTCATGGCATTCCTCCAGAGAGCGGCAGCTCGACGCGAATCCACACCCCGCCCAGGGGCGAGGGACGGGCGCCGATGATGCCGCCGTGGGCCTCGACGATGTTGCGGCAGATCGCCAGCCCGAGTCCGGCGCCGCCGGTGGCGCGGCTGCGCGAGCCCTCGGCGCGGTAGAGCCGCTCGAAGAGCTTGTCCAGATCGGCGGCGGCCACCCCCGGCGCGCTGTCGAACAGATCGACGGCGACCCGTTCCGCCTGCGTCTCCAGGGTTATGGCGAGGCGGCCGCCGGGGTCGGTGTAGCGCAGGCTGTTCTCCAGCAGGTTGACGAAGAGCTGGTGCAGCCGCTCGGGGTCGGCGAAAACCGGCAGCGGCCGGGTCGGGACGGAAACGGTCAGCTCCAGGCGGTGCTGAGCGAAGCTCTGCCGATAGCCGGCTGCGACCTCCGCCACCAGCTCCCCCAGGTCGAGCTGCTGCTTGCGGTAGTTGAGGGCGCCGAGGTCGGAGAGGGCGAGCTGGTAGAGGTCGTCGACCAGCCGCCCGAGGTGGAGGATCTCGCCGTGCAGCGAGCCGATGGCCGCAGGAGTCGGCTGGCGGATCCCGTCCTGCAGCGCCTCGACCTCGCCGCGCAGCACCGCCAGCGGGGTGCGCAGTTCGTGGGAGATGTCGGCCACCCATTGGCGGCGCGACGCCTCGTTCTTTTCCAGGGTCAGCGCCAGGGCGTTGAAATCCCCGGCCAGCTGCCCCAGCTCGTCGCGTGCGGTGACCTCCACCCGGGTGGCGTATTCACCGGCCGTCAGCCGGTGGGTGGCCGCGGCCAGCGCCCGCAAGGGCCGCAGCAGGCGCTTGGGCCAACGGCAGCGCGATCAGCGCCGAGACCAGCAGCATGACCGCGGCGATCAGCACCAGCGCCAGCTTCTGCTGGCGGACGAAGCGCAGCTGGTGGACGTCGATAAGGCCGCGGCGGGGGAGCAGCCCAAGGTAGCCGACCGTTTGCCCGTTCACCTGCAGCGGCCGCAGGGCGAGCCCCGGAGACGGCGGCGGACCGAAGACCTGCCGGTGGTCGGCATCGAGCAGCAGCACCCGCAGTTCGAACTTCTGGGCGAGGCCCGGCGGGGGCTCGCGGGGCGGGATCCGCTCCCCCCGTTCCGCCCGCCGTTCGGCACGCCGCTCAAGGCGCCGTTCCAGGCGCTGCAGGCGGGCCGGGTCGACCAGCTCCGGCGGCAGGGTGCGGACCATCAGCCGCAGCCAGGCCACCGGGTCGCGGCGCAGGAACTCCCATCCGCCCTCCTCGACGTAGGCCTGCTGCAGCTCCCCGGCCAGGTTCTCCAGCCGCTCCTGTTCGAGGGTGTTGACGTACTGCACGAAAGCCGCGGTTGAAGCTCCACTGCACGATCAGGTACATGCAGCCGACCGCCACCGCGGTGGCGGCGAGCATGGCCAGGAAAAGGCGGTATTTGATGCCGATTTTCAGCATGGCGGACTCTCAGGAAGTGGCGGGTTTCTTTTCTCCTACCACAAGTCGTCGCGAAAAAATACGCCGTTCCCCCAGCGGGCCGCAGATTTCACAATTCTTCCACATTTCCTGCGCAATCGGCGCTTAGGTTTGAACCAAATCGAGGCACGGACGAGACCGACCGTCGCCTCCCCGGTGCAGAAGAGGAGATTGTCATGTATGCAAGCGTTCACCCATTGACCCGTTGTGCGCTGACGCTGCTGCTCGGCGCCGGCCACCAGGACTGGATCAAGAGCGGCTTCACCACAGCGGTCCGGGGCGGTTGAGCCCCGACCGCCACCTGGCATCGAGCCTGGGGCCCGCGGCCCCGCAACCAAGGAGAACTCGTCATGAAAAAATCATTGTTGTTGCTGTCCCTGATGCTGGCCACCCTGGCCGGGGGCTGGACCCTGAACCCGGCAGCGGCCAGCGCGAATCCCGGCCGGGCCGGCCACGAACGCGGTTTCGAAGAGGGGTGCCACCTGCAGCGGATGGCCGTGGTCCTCGACCTGAGCGACGCCCAGCAGGCCCAGATCAAAGCAATCCTGCAGAGCGAACGGGAAACCACCGCGCCCCTGCGGAAGAGCCTGCAGGCAAGCCGCGAGGCGTTGCGCCAGGCCGCCCGGGCCGACACCTTCGACGAGGCCGCCGTGCACAAGCTGGCCGCCAGCCAGGCCGCGACCCGCACCGAGCTGATCGTCGCCCGGGTGCGGACGCAGAACCGCATTCATGCCCTGCTCACCCCGGCGCAACGGGCCAAGGCGGAGAAGCTTCGCCCCATGGGGCGCGAAGGCCACGGCCGTCGCGACCGGGGCCCCGGGCCCAACGGCGCGGGGATGTAATCGCCCCCTCCCGGCCCGCCGCGACGGCGGGCCGGGATTCACCCTGCACCTATTTGCCACCACCCACCACCCTATACCGGGGTCCTTGCCATGACCAACTGCATCCGCCTGCTGCTTGTCGCCATTTTGCTGCTGTCGATGGAAACCTTCGCCCGCGCCGTCGACAGCGGCGCTGCGCTCTCCCTGACCCTCCCCCAGGCGGTAGCGCTGGCGCTGCGCGACAACCCCGACCTGGCCCTCTCCCGCCACCGCCGGCAGTCCGCGGCGGTCAGCGTCGAGGCCGCCCGCGGCCGCTTCCTGCCATCCCTGCAAGGGAGCGCCGGCGCCACCCAGAACTACGTGCACCAGGCCGCCCCCGGTGCCCCCGAGGCGTACCGCAGCGCCAACGCCCAGCTCTTGGCCGATCTCAACCTCTTCAACGGCTTCGCCGACAGCGCCGACCTCGGCTCCTCCCGTTTTCAGCTGCAGGCAGCCGCTGCCGACCTGGAACGCCAGGGGCAGACCGTCGCCTTTACCACCGCCTCCCGCTTCATCGCGATTCTGGCCGACGGCGAACTGGTCCAGGTCGCCGAGCAGAACCTGAAGAGCCAGCAGGACCTGGAGCAGCAGATCGACGCCTTCTACCAGGCCGGGGTCCGGGCGGTCACCGATCTCTACCAGCAGCAGGCGGCGACCGCCCAGGCCGAGTTCGCCCTGCTCGACGCACGCCGCAACCTCCAGGTCGACCAACTGCAGCTGCTGCAGACCCTCGGCCGCACCCCGCCCGCCAGCATCGAGGCCCTGCCGCCCGACACCCGGGCGCTCGACAGCGCCCTGCAAAACCTCGACCCGGCCCGGGCCTTCGACCAGGCGCTGGCCGCCCGTCCCGATCTGCGCGCCCAGCAGCAGCAGATCGCCGCAACCCGGGAGCAGACCCGGGCGGCAAAAGCCGGTTACCTGCCGAGCCTCGATCTGCAGGCCGCCACCGGCACCAGCTACAGCAGCGCCGGCGGCAGGCGGAAGTGTCGGCAGCCAGTTCGACGACAACCGCGGCGCCAGCATCGGCCTGGCGTTGTCGGTGCCGATCTTCGACCGTGACCAGACCCGCAGCAACGTCGCCCAGGCCCGCATCGGCGAAGCCGACGCCGCCACCACCCTGCTCAAGCTGCAGCAGCAGGCCGGGCTCGAGGTCGGCCAGGCCCTGGCCGACTACCAGCGAGCGAAACTGCAGCTGAGCACCGCCGGCCGCCAACTCGACTACGCCCGCCAGGCCCTGGCGGCCAGCGAGGCCCGCTACAAGGTCGGCGCGGCAACCTGGATCGAGCTCTCCAACGCCCGCAGCGTCTTCGTCCAGGCGGAAGGGGACGAAGTCCGGGCCCGCTACGCCGTGCTGCTGCAGGGACTGAACATCGGCTATGCCCGCGGCGATCTCGACGCGCTGCTGGCGCTGCTCACCCCCAAGGAGAACCCGTCATGAAACGCCTCACCCGCATCCTGCTGGGCAGCAGCGGCGGCCTGGTCCTTTTGGCCGGCGTCATCCTGGGCCTGGTGCTGTGGCACAGCAGCGGCAAGAGTGCCGCCCCCGGCAGCGCGTTTGCAACCGCCAGCGTCAGCCGCGGGACCCTGCAGCGGACCGTCTCCAGCACCGGCACCCTGGCCGCCGTGGAGACCGTGGACGTCGGCACCGAGGTTTCGGGGACCGTCGCCAAGGTCCTGGCCGACTACAATGATCGGGTGAGCAAGGGGCAGGTGCTGGCCATCCTCAAACCGGACCTGTTCACCGCCGCCGTCGCCGACGCCCAGGGGACCGTCGACCAGGCCACCGCCGGCCTGGCGCAGGCGCGGCAGGATCTGGCGCGCAACCGGCCGCTGTTCGCCAAGGGCTACCTCTCGGCGCAGGAATTCCTCCCCTACCAGACCGGCCTCGACAAGGCCGAAGCCGCCCTCGCCTCGGCCCGGGCCGGGCTGAAGCGGGCCCGGACCAACCTCGCCAACGCGACCATCCGCTCGCCCATCGCCGGCACCGTCATTCAGCGCGCCGTCGATGCCGGGCAGACGGTGGCGGCGAGTCTCAACACCCCGACCCTCTTCGTCATCGCCCGCGACCTCGCCAAGATGCAGATCGAGGCGGCGGTCGACGAGACCGACATCGGCCAGATCCGTCCCGGCCAGCAGGTGCGCTTCTCGGTGCAGAGTTATCCGGACAAAAACTTCACCGGCAGCGTCCGCCAGGTGCGGCTGCAGCCGACCACGGTGCAGAACGTGGTCACCTACACGGTGATCGTCACCGCCGACAACCAGGCGGGGCTGCTGCTGCCGGGGATGACCGCCACCCTCGACTTCATCGTCGAGCAGGTGCCGGACGCCCTGCTGGTCCCCAACGCCGCGCTGCGCTTCCGGCCGTCCACGGCGGATGGGACGACGCCCGCCGTGAACACCGCCGCCCGTCCCGGGAAAGACGGCAGCCGGGTCTTTACCCTGGGCCCCGCCGGCCACCTGCAGCGGCTGGCGGTGACCATCGGCAGCTCCGACGGCCAGCAGACGGTGGTCACCGGAGCCGAGCTGCGGGAGGGGACAACCGTCGTCACCGGCCTCAAGCCGGGCGCGACCGCCAAGCCCAAGGCGGGCTTCTCCCTGTTCGGCGCCATGCGCGGGAGGCCGCCGCGATGAGCCTTGAGACCCTCGCCATCCGCGACGTCACCAAGGTCTTCGATCTCGGCGACGTCCAGGTCCACGCCCTGCGCGGCGTCTCGCTGAGCGTCAAACAGGGGGAATTCGTCGCCGTCATGGGGAGCTCCGGCAGCGGCAAATCGACGCTGATGAACATCCTCGGCTGCCTCGACCTGCCGACCAGCGGCGAATACCTGCTCGACGGCATCCCGGTCGCCTCGCTGGGTCGCAACCGTCTCGCCGATCTGCGCAACGAGAAGATCGGCTTCGTCTTCCAGGGCTTCAACCTGCTGCCGCGCACCACGGCGCTGGAGAACGTCGAGCTGCCGCTCCTCTACGACCGCCGCCGGCGCATCCACCAGCCGCAGGAGAGCGCCGTCGCGGCGCTGACCCGCGTCGGCCTGGGCGATCGCCTCCACCACCATCCCAACCAGCTCTCCGGCGGCCAGCAGCAGCGGGTGGCCATCGCCCGGGCGCTGGTCAACCAGCCGGCGATCGTGCTCGCCGACGAGCCGACCGGCAACCTCGACAGCCACACCACCCTGGGGGTCCTCGCTCTGTTCCAGCAGCTCAACCGCGAGGGGCTGACGCTGGTGCTGGTCACCCACGAGACCGAGGTCGCCCGCTACGCCTCGCGCCTGGTGGAGCTGCGCGACGGCCGGGTGCGCCGCGACGAGGCGGTCATCGCCCCCCGCGACGCCGCCGCCGACCTCGCGGCGCTGCCGGCGGAGGAGGAGCTGTGACGGGCAAGGGCGAGGGGAGAAAACCGATTCTCACCGCAGAGCTCGCAGAGGATGCAGAGCAGGGCAAAGACGAAATCAAGGAGTTGCGGGTGAAGGTCATGGAGCCGAATTCTATCCAAAAACCGGTTTCATGGAAGCGGTTTCCCGGCTTCCAGATTTTTCTCGGCGTCCTCTGCGACCTCTGCGGTAAATGCCTTTCAAGGAAAGAGGTAGCTCCATGAAATGGCGCATGCTGCTCAAGGTGGCTTTAAAGAGTATTGCCCGCAACAAGCTGCGCAGCCTGCTGACGATGCTCGGCATCATCATCGGCGTCGGCGCGGTGATCACCCTGGTCGGGCTCGGCCAGGGGTCGCAGCAGGACATCGAGGGTCAGGTCGCCTCCCTGGGGACCAACCTGATCATCGTCTTTCCCGGCAGCTCCCGCACCGGCGGGGTGCGCGGCGGCGCCGGCAGCCTCGAAACCCTCTCCATGGACGACGTCGCCGCCCTGCGCAAGAACGCCACCCTGCTGGCCGGCGTCTCGCCGGAGGTGCGGGTGCAGGCGCAGGTGATCGCCGGCGCCAACAACTGGAACACCAGCGTCAGCGGGGTCTTTCCCGACTACCTGTCGATCCGCAACTTCCAGGTGCAAAGCGGCAGCTTCTTCGACGAGCGGCAGCTGGCCACCCGCGCCAAGGTGGCGGTTTTGGGGCAGACGGTGGCCGACCAGCTCTTCCCGGGAGAGGACCCGCTCGGCGCCCGCATCCGCATCCGCAACGCCCCCTTCGAGGTGATCGGGGTGCTGGCCGCCAAGGGGCAGTCGGCCATGGGGAGCGATCAGGACGACGTCATCCTGGCGCCGGCCACCACCGTCCTCTACCGCCTCGGCGACGGCAAGACGGTACGGGCTATCGTCGCCAGCGCCCTGAGTGACGGGCAGATGACCGCGGCCAAGGACGAGATCGCCACGATCCTGCGCGAGGCCCACCGCCTGCCGCCCGGGACGGACGACAATTTCCACATCGGCGACCAGACCGAACTGAGCCAGATGGCGACCCGGGTCACCGGCACCCTGACTCTGCTCCTTACGGCCATCGCCGGGGTCTCGCTGCTGGTCGGCGGCATCGGCATCATGAACATCATGCTGGTCTCGGTCACCGAGCGCACCCGGGAGATCGGCATTCGCCTGGCGATCGGCGCCCGCCCCCGCGACGTGCTGGCCCAGTTCCTGGTCGAGGCCGCCACCTTAAGCCTGTTCGGCGGGATCATCGGCATCGCTGCCGGGATCGCCGGCGCCGCTACCGGCGGCCGGCTGCTCGGCATCAGCCTGGTGGTCAACCCGGCGGTGATCGTGGTGGCGGTCCTCTTCACCGGCGCGGTCGGCATCTTTTTCGGCTTCTACCCGGCGCGCAAGGCCGCCAACCTCAACCCCATCGATGCGCTGCGCTACGAGTAAGGCTTTCTGTGCGCAGGGGGCTGTCCCCGGTCGGGGCCAGCCCCTGAAGCTAAGTCATGGAAAAACAGTCGGAATTTAATTGACCGCCGGCCATCTCCCGTGGCATAGTGAGCGCCGGGCCTCGCGCCCGTTCCCCATTAACGAAACCATCTGTCAAAGGCAAACCCGTCGAAAGACGGGGACGCAAAGTCACCGGTCTAAAGGGTATCCACCCCAGGACAGCGGGACTGCCGGATGATCCGCCGCCACTTCCCGCTCCATCAAGCAGTTCCCGCCCGGGCAGGCCACCTGCCGGCCGGCGAGGACTGCCGCCATGCCCCTTCTCCGTCCCCCCCTGCGCCTTGGCGCACGGGCGCTTCTGTCGCTCCTGGTCGGCCTGCTCCCGGTCCTGCTGCCCCCTGCCGCCGCGGCCGAGACGATCGCCCTGCCCAGCCATCTCGGCAAAATCGTCTACCGGCAGAATCCCTCCAGCCCGATCCAGCTGTTCATCGTCGCCGACAGCCACCGCAGCAGCCTCACCGGCGCCAACGGCTTGTCCACCGTTCAGGTCCAGCTCGAAACCTTTCGCATCGGCGCCTGGCTAATCGACCGGGAGCAGGTCGAGCTGCTCCTCCCCGAAGGGTTCTTCGGCCGCTGGCAGGGGGCCGCCGCGGCGCCGTCCGCCCGGCTCGATGACGCGACGCTTCTGGCCCGACTTGCCGATACCACGACCTTCGTCAACGCCGAACTGCTCCTCCACCGCCATTTCGGCGTCGCCCTGGCTCAGGTCGAGGACCGCGAACTTTACCGCCGCACCGGCCAATTGCTTCGCGCCGGCCTGGAAAGCGGCGCCGTCCTCGACCCCGGCTACGAACCCACGCTCAGTTACCTGCAACAACGCCGCCTGGCGGCCATCCTGCAGGGTGCACCGGCAGCGATCGAGGCCGCTTTCCGCCAGGGCGGCATCGATCGCCCCCGGGCCATGCTGACCATCGGCCAGGCCCACCTCGGCGACCTGCTCCGGATGCTGCGCGGGGGCGAAATCCACATCCCCGCGCCACAACCGGGAAACGCCCTCTTTCCGCCCTTTCACCAGACGCTGGAGCTATGTGAAAAGGGCATCGGCGTAGCGGTCATCGTTCCTTCCACCCTCGCCGAGCGCCGGGGCCGGCTGCAGGCGGCGGTCCCGGCGGCGAATTGACTCCCGCCTTGCCGGACCTGTCGCCTGCGACGGCTAAGAGTTTGTTTTTGCGTTTTTTCCCTCGCATTGACAAGCGGCAAGCTCCTGTTAAAGAATAAGCCATGGCAGCCCGGATCACGCTTTTCCGCTACGGCACAGCAACGCCGTCAAGAGGGCCGCATGAGCGAAGGGACGATGGTCGGCATCCCGCCTTTCAAACCTGGAAAGGAGTAGCCGCGATGAAACATTTCGTCCTGATCACCACCATGGTCGCCGTTGCCGGCCTGTTCGCCGCCGGCCAGGCACCGGCCGCCATGGAAGAGTCGGGAGGCATGTCCCAGTCGGGACAAAGCATGACCAAGAGCGGGCACATGCAGGAAGGGACGACGGCCCGGAATTTGAACCAGTCCCAGGTCCGCGAACTGCAGAATCTTCTCAACGACAAAGGGTTTAAGGCAGGACAGGCAGACGGGGTTCTCGGGCCGAAGACCCGGCAGGCCATCAGCCAGTTCCAGAAAAGCGAGGGGCTGACCCAGACCGGGCAACCCGACGAGAAAACCCTGCGGGCGCTGGCGCCCAGCGCCGACAAGCAGCAGTTTTTCGGATTGTCGCCGAGCTTTGGCGAGAAGAATGAACCGATGATGAACCAGAAAATGGAGCCGAACAAAGGCATGGAACAGCAGCAACCGATGGAACAGCAGAAGCCTATGCAACAGCCGATGGAACAGCAGAAGCCTATGCAACAGCCGATGGAACAGCAGAAACCCCAGGGGGGCGGTTATTAACGCCTCCACAGCGGGATCCCCACCATCGCCCCCCTTAATTGCAACCGGGAATTATCCCGGTTTTTTTTTGCAGACGGGATCAACAGGAGCCGCCGCTAAGCAGGCCGGCCCCGGTCTTCTCAGGCAGGCGGGTTGGGGCGGCCGAGAAAATTGCCGACCAGGGCTTCCAGTTCCTCGCTGCGAAACGGCTTGATCAGGATTTCATCCATTCCCGCCGCCAGGAACGCCTCCGCTTCCTCGGGCCGGGCGTGGGCGGTCAGGCCGACAATGTGTGTCCTTCTCCCCTGGCCGTGCTCCGCCCGGCGGATCTGCCTGGTGGCCTCAAGCCCGCCCATAACCGGCATCTGGATATCCATCAGAACCAGGTCGATCCCTCCACGCTGCCAGCGCTCCACGGCCTGGCGGCCGTTTTCGACGAGGGTCACCTCCCAGCCTTTCCGGTGCAACAGCAGAGCCACCAGTTGCTGGATCACCGGGTCGTCCTCCGCCAGCAGGATTCTCCCGGACGGCGCGGCTCTCTCCCTGGACGGTTCGGTTTGGGCGCGAGGCCGGCCGGCGACCGCCGGCGGCAGCGGCAGGGTAAAGGAAAAGACGCTGCCCCGGCCCACCTCACTCTCTACCCGGAGCGTCCCGCCCATCAGGACCACCAGTTCCCGGCAGATGGCCAGACCCAGGCCAGTGCCGCCGTAGCGACGGGTCGAGGAGCTGTCCACCTGGCTGAACGGTTCGAATATGCGCTCCTGATTCGCCGCCGGGATGCCGATCCCGGTGTCGCGAACGGCCACGGCCAGCTCTCCGCCGCTGCCAGTCACGGTCAGAGCGACGTCTCCCCGGTCGGTAAACTTGACGGCGTTATCGAGCAGATTGGTCAGCACCTGGTCCAGACGGGCCGGGTCGCCGACGATCTGCGCCGGTATCTCCTGCGCCACCTCCCACCGCAGACGCAGTCCCTTTTCCCCGGCCGGCCGGAGGTACATCTCCGCCGCCGCGCGGACGCTCTGGCGCAGGTCGAAGGGGCGCAGATCGATCTTCAGCTGGTGTGATTCGAGGGTGGTGAAATCGAGGAGGTCGTTGATGATCCCCAGCAGCCGGTGGGCGGAGCTGTCGGCCATTTCCAGCAGCTTCCGCCGCTGTTCGGGATCCGGCCCCGCGGTCAGCAGGTGTTCCAGGGCGCCCATGATCACGGTCATCGGGGTACGCAGCTCGTGGCTGACGATGGCGAGAAACTCGTCCTTGGCGCGGCTGGCCTCCTCGGCCGCTTCCTTGGCAACGCGCAGCGCCTCCTCGGCGTCGCGCAGGTCGGTCACATCGGTGTTGGTACCGAACCAGCGCTCCACCTCTCCCTGCGCGTTGCGGATCGGCACCGCCCGCGCCAGGAACCAGCGGTAGCTGCCGTCCTTGCCGCGCAGGGGAAAGGTATCTTCCCAGACCTCGCCGTCGCGGAGGCTGCTGCCGAGCTTGTCGACGACGCGCCGGACATGATCGGGGTGATGGACCTGCTGCCAGTCCCAGCCCTGCACCTGCTCCAGGGCGGTCCCGGTGTAATCGAACCAGCGCCGGTTGTACCAGAACCGCGCCCCCGTCGCGTCGGCCATCCAGGCCAGTTGGGCGATGTTGTCGGCCAGGGCACGGAAGCGATCCTCGCTCTCCCGCCGCGCCTGTTCCGTTTCCAGCACCCGAATCCTTTTCTGCATCCGGCGGTAGTAGCCACTCGTCAGGCAAATGAGCACGGCCATGACCGTGTAGATCCCCAAGCTGAGCAGGTCGGCCGTCGCCAGGGGCCAAAGCGCTCCGAACGGGGGGAAGATCCAGAGGGCCGCCAGAAGGACAGTGACCGCGGTCGCCAGCAGTCCCGGCAGGACCCCTGCCAGCATGGACGTAACCAGGACCGCGGGATACAAAAAGATGTAGGTCGCCGAAACGGCGAACTGGTCGGCGAACCACTGCCGGGACAGGAAGGCGGCGCCGGCCAGGACCACGGCCAGGCCATATTTTTGGAGAATATTTTTCAGGGCCAGGGGCCTCCGGCTGATGATTCAGGGTAACCAGGGGATGAACGGCAGGGTGATCGAGTCGATGCAGACCATCAGCGTTCCGACTTTTACTTTACTCAGCGGAAGCGCGTTGGCAAGGGGCGGCCGAAGAATACCGGCGGCGTTTCGAGCGGCTGAAAAAATCCGCCCTTTCTGCTAGGAAAGCCCCTGGTAGATCGGATCAAGCTGGGCTTCACCCGGGTGCCGGCCGAGTAATTCTTCCGGGCGGCGGCTGCCCGGTTCGAGGCTTGCGGACTGCCGGTCCCCGCGCAGACAATCAGGGAGTCGCCGGGACAAGAAGCGCCGCGACAACGGACGTAGTCGCGTGACACACGGCCGGTCCGCGGGAGTATGGCACTTGAACCGGAATCGAAACTTGACCCTCCCTATCGATTGAATTATCGTAAAACAAATTCCCTATCGAGGGGTCAACCATGGATGCTGTCAAGATTTCTCCGAAATACCAGGTCGTCATTCCGCGCAGCGTGCGCGAGCGTCTCCACTTGGTTGCCGGCCAGCGTTTGCAGGTTCTGACTTACGGCAACCGCATCGAGTTGATCCCCGAACAGAAGATCGGTGCCATGCGTGGTTTTCTGCGGGGGATCGACACCAGCGTGGAGCGGGAAGAGGATCGGCTGTGAACGTGGTCGATTCCAGCGCCTGGCTCGACTATTTCGCCGACGGGCCGAACGCCGCAATCTTTGCCGAGCCGCTGGCCGACCCCTCCGCCCTGATGGTGCCGGTCATCACCATCTACGAGGTCTTCAATGTGGTCCTGCGCCAGCGCGGCGAGGATGCCGCGCTGCAGGCCGCGGCCCTGATGCAGCAGGGGACGCTTGTCGAGCTGACCGCTCCTTTGGCCCTGGATGCGGCCCGCACCAGCTTCGAGCTGGGCCTGCCGATGGCCGACAGTATCATCCTCGCCACCTCCCGCCACCTTGAGGCCGTCCTCTGGACCCAGGACGAGCATTTCAAGGATCTTCCCGGCGTTCGCTACGTTCCCAAACGATAAGCCAAAAACGGCACGGCCCCCGGGACATACCGAGGGCCGTGCCCATCGTTCGCATTCGCAACGCTCAGGCCGCGACTCGCGCCTCGTACCGCTCGACCAGCTGCCGGTACTTTTCTTCCAATCCGGGGGCTGCGGCCGCGGCGTAGTCGGCGAGCATCTTCGGCCGCACCGCCGCGGGGAGGATGCGCTCTGCCAGCGGATAGAGGATATGGTCCTCCTTGTCGATGTGGTCGCGCAAGAGGGCCGCGTAGCCCTTGGCGTTGGCGGCGATCGCCGGCACCTGCCCCGCCTCGCCGGCCAGCGCCTGCTGCGCCGCCGTCTCCAGGCCACGGACGAATTCCCGCCCCTGGTCGTGGGCCATCAGCATCGCCGCCACCGGCGAGTTCTGCTGCGGCATGCCGCCGGCGACCAGCTCCCGGAACAGGACGTCTTCCTCTTTGGCGTGATGAAAACGGTCGGCGAAGTTGCGGATGAATTCGACGGCGTCGAGAAAGAACTGCCAGTCGCGGAACCGTCCCGCTTCCATGGCCGCGGTGTTGGCTTCCACCAGGGCGATCAGGCGCAGGATCAGCTGGTGCTCTGCGACCAGCACCGCCGTCACATTGGCCTTTTCGTTCATCGTCAGTTCCTCCTTTCGCCGTCGACGCCGATCACCGCGATCTCGAGCGGCACATCCTTGCCGGAGGCGGCGATTGCCTGCTGGGCCATCATCGCCAAGCCGCGGCAGCAGGGGACCTCCATGATCGTCACCGTCACCGACTGGATCTCGTTCTGGCGCAGGATGGCGGCGAGCTTGTCAACATAATTGCTCGTGTCGTCGAGCTTCGGGCAGGCGTTGACCAGCACCTTCCCCTTGATGAAGTCGCGGTGGAACTCGGCGTAGGCGAAGGGGGTGCAGTCGGCGGCGATGAGCAGCTCGGCGTTCTGCAGCCAGGGGGCGGAGGGCGGCACCAGGTGGAGCTGGGTCGGCCACTGGCGCAGCTCGGAGGCGATCCGGCCGGTTTCGGGGTTGGCGGTCTCTTTCTTCTCGATGGTGCGGACAGAGGCGCCGGGGCAGCCGCAGGCGTGATGGCTCATGATGTCTCTCCTTATGCAATGACTCTTGGGTTGGCGTTCTATTTGACGTAGGGGCGATCCTTGTGATCGCCTGGGCGAATACGAGATTCGCCCCTACATTCCGTTCAGGCGGCAGTTTCCAGATACTGGTTGATCTCGGCCTCGATCTGCGCCTCGACTTCGGCGCCGAGGGCGTGGATCGCGACGACGTCCTTGAGCAGACAGATGCCGACGCCGCAGGTGACGCAGCCGATCTCGTACTGATTGAGGATCTCCCCGATGCGGGGATGGGCCGACATCACGTCCTTGATCTGGGCATTGCCGATATCGTTTCTGAGGTTCATGGCCTTCTCCTTCGCTCGATGATGATTGGAGGATAACCGCGGCCGGAAAAAACAAACATGATGCAGGTCAAAATTGCGGTAATTTTCTTTTCCGGCGCCGGCAGTCCCGCTGCGTAGTCCCGCTGCGCACGCAAAAAACCGGGGACGCCGCAGCGCCCCCGGTCGGGGTGGATCCATGTCGTTGCGACGGCGTTACTTGCGCAGCACCTTGACGATCGCCGAGAAATCCTCCTCGCCGCGGCCGTCGGCCACCGCCTGGTCGTAGACCCGGAGGGCGGCTTCCATCCCGGGGAGATCGAGCTGGTGCTGGAGGGCGACCTTCTGCACCGCCTGCAGTCCTTCGCGCACGTACTTAAGGGCCAGGTTGCGGGAGAAGTCACCGCGGGCGATGGAGCGCCCCTTGGCATTGAACAGCGGCGAGGCGACCCCGCCCGACTCCAGGACCTCGAGGATCTTTTCGGCCTTGAAGCCGAGTTTTTCGCCGAAGACCAGCCCCTCGGCCAGGGCTTCCATCAACTCGGCCTGGACCAGGTTGACGATGAACTTCATCCGCGTCGCTTCGCCGATCTCGCCGATATGGATGATGTTCAGGGCGAAGAAGGAAAAAACCTCCCGACAACGGCTGAGCAGCGACGGGTCGCCGCCGACGAGGAGCGTCAGCAGGCCGTTGGCGGCGTGCTCCTTGGTCCCCCAGACCGGGGCTTCGAGGAACATCACCCGGGCCTTGCCGGCCTGCGCGGCGAGCTCGCGGGTTGCCTCCAGCGAATGGGTCCCCATGTCGGCGAGGATGGTGCCGGGGTCGATCCCCTTGAGAAAGCTGTTTTCACCGCCCAGCGCCGCTTCCCGCTCCTCCAGCTCGGGCAGGATGACCAGCACCAGGTCCCGCCCTTTGGCGGCGGCGAAGGGGGTCGGCGCGGCGGTGGCGCCGGCCTTGACCAGTTCCTTGACGGTGTCCTTCTGGCTGTCGTAGACCGTCAGCCGGTAGTTTCCCTTGAGCAGATTGAGCGCCATGTGCTTGCCGACCGTCCCCAGGCCGATGAATCCGATCTCCTTGACCATTCCGTTCCTCCCCGACTAAAGATTAGCAACCGTTTAATTAAACCATGATTAGCTGCAGGATTCAACCATCCCCTGCCGACGGGACGATATTTCAGCCGCCGCCCGCCAACGCCCGGGCCAACCAGTGCAGCAGCGCCGTTGCCGGCCGCCTCGGCACCGGCGCCAAAGGCAACCAGGCCATCCTCGTGGCCGCCCATGGCGAAAATCCCCCCGGCCCGCACCGCCGGCTCGGCGTAGAGCCGGGCGACCTCGGCCGCCATCGCCGGCGTCCCGTAGGCGGCGGCGGGATCGGTCAGCGGGAGCTCCAGGTGGACGGCGTGGCGCCAGAGCAGCGGCGAATGGACGTGCAGCACGCAGCGCAGCGCCGGGTCGAGGGCATAAAGGGCGCCGTGGGTAAGCGCCTCGGAGGAGGGTCGCAGCGGCCCCGCGGCGACCACCCGGTTGCGTTGCGGGTCGCAGCTGCGCACCACCGCATAGTGCTCGGCGGCCGAGCTCGGCCAGAGCGCCGGTCTGGGTGCCGCTGATGACGAAGGGACGCTCCATGGGGGGGGCGGAATAGGGCGGCAGACGCAGGCTGACGTTGCCGTAACCGAGCCCGTCGTAGCGCCGCGGGTCGCAACCGACCAGCCCGAGCAGAAAGAGGATGCGCCGCCAGGCGTTGAGCTCTGCCACCGCCACTTCCGGCAGCGGCGGCGCGGGGGTGAAATCGAGGTCGAACTTGATGACGCCTTCTTGTTGGGACACGGTCCTCTCCTTAAATGCAGGGCGCAAAACACTCGAACCAAAGGCGTCTCGCACAGAGAGCACAGAGAACACGGAGAAATACTCGAGAACCAGGGACCAGGGGCCAAAGCAAAGCCAATCCAAAGATTTGGCCTTCCCTCTGTGTTCTCTGTGCGCTCAAGCGACCGCAGGGAGCGGGTGAGAGACGGTTTTGCCTTTGCATTAATGCGCCTCGCGCCAGTTCCTGCCGGTCCCGATGTCGACCACCAGCGGCACCGAGAGGGGAATCGCCCCCTCCATCACCTGCCGCACCAGGTCCTCGACGGCCTTCAGCTCGGCCGCGGGCACGTCGAAGACCAGTTCGTCGTGGACCTGCAGGACCATCTTCGCCCGCAGGCCCTCCTTTTCCAGGCGCCGGTGGACGTGGACCATCGCCACCTTGATCAGGTCGGCGGCCGAACCCTGAATCGGGTAGTTGATGGCGTTGCGCTCGGCGTAGCCGCGCACCGCGCCGTTCTTGCTGTGGATTTCCGGGACGGCGCAGCGCCGGCCGAGCAGGGTGGTGACGTAGAGCTTCTCCCGGGCTTCCTGCCGCTTGCTCTCCATGAAGGCGCGGATGCCGGGGTAGCGGGCGAAGTAGTTGTCGATGAAGGCCTGCGCCTCGCGGGTCGGGATGCCGAGGTCCTTGCCGAGGCTGAAGGCGCCCATGCCGTAGATCACCCCGAAGTTGATGGTCTTGGCCTGGCGGCGCATCTCGGCGGTGACCATTTCCGGGAAGACGCCGAAGACCTCGCTGGCGGTGCGGGCGATGGATATCCTCGCCCTTGGCGAAGGCCTCCTTCGAGCACCGCCTCGTCGGCCAGGTGGGCCAGAAGCCGCAGCTCGACCTGGGAGTAGTCGGCCGAGAGCAGGAGGTTCCCCGCCGCCGGGACGAAGGCTTCGCGGATGCGCCCCCCCTCCTCGCTGCGGATCGGGATGTTCTGCAGGTTGGGATCGCTGGAGGAGAGGCGGCCGGTGGCGGTCACCGCCTGGTTGAAGGAGGTGTGGATGCGCCCGGTGTCAGGGTTGACCAGCTTCGGCAGGGCGTCGGCAGTAGGTCCCCTTGAGCTTGGAGAGGGAGCGGTGCTCGAGCAACTTGGCGGCGATCGGCTGCTCGGCGGCCAGGCCCGTCAGCACCTCGACATCCGTCGACCAGCCGGTCTTGGTCTTGCGTCCCCGCGGCAGCTTCAGACGCTCGAAGAGAACCTCGCCGAGCTGCTTGGGGGAGGCGACATTGAAGGGGCCCCCGGCCAGCTCGAAGATCCTTTTCTCCAGGGCCGCGAGCTTGCCGGCCATCTCCTGCGAGAGGGCGCCGAGGAACTCGGCGTCGATGCGCACCCCGCTCCACTCCATGTCGGTGAGGATGTCCATCAGCGGCATCTCCACGTCGTGGAAGAGCTTTTCCTGGTCGGCCGCCTTGAGCTGCGGCTCGAGTTTCTGCGCCAGGCGCAGGGTGATGTCGGCGTCCTCGGCGGCGTAGACGATCGCCTTTTCCACCTCGACCTCGGCGAAGCCGATCTGGTTCTTGCCGCTGCCGGTCATCTCCTTGTAGCTGATCGTCTTGTAGCCGAGCAGCTCGGCGGCGAGGGCGTCCATGCCGTGGGAGGAGGCCGCCGGATTGGCAAGGTAGGAGGCGAGCATGGTGTCGACGGCGATCCCGGCCACGGTGATCCCCGCGCGGCGCAGCACCAGGGCGTCGTACTTGGCGTTCTGGCCGATCTTGGGTTTTTGCGGGTCCTCGAAGAGCGGCCGCAGCCGCTCCAGCACCATCGTTCTGTCGAGCTGCTCGGGGACACCGAGGTAGTAGTGCCCCACCGGGATGTACCAGGCCTCGCCGGGGCGCACCGCGAAGGAGACGCCGACCAGGTCGGCGCGCACCGCATCCAGGCTGGTGGTCTCGGTATCGAAGGCAAAGCGCTCGGCCCGCTCCAGCTCGGCCACCAGGGCGTCGAGCTCCGCTTCTGTGAGCACCCCCCGATATCCCTCGCCGCTGGCGCGCTCGTCGCTCGAAAACTCCTGCAGCAGTTTGTGGAATTCGAGTTCCTTGAACAGGGTCGTCAGCGCCGCGTTGTCCGGCGGGGTGAGGGCGAAGTTGTCGTAGTCCAGGTCGAGGGGAACGTCGTCCTTCAGGGTCACCAGCTGTTTCGAGAGGCGCGCCAGCTCGGCATGCTCGCGCAGCTTCACCTGCAACTTCCCCTTGACCTGGTCGAGATGGGCCAGCAGGTTCTCCACCGAGCCGAACTCCTGGATCAGCTTGACCGCGGTCTTCTCGCCGACCCCGGGGACGCCGGGGATGTTGTCGGAGGAGTCGCCGGCCAGCGCCTGGACCTCGATCACCTTGTCGGGGGTGCCGCCGAAGCGGGCGGCGACCTCCGCCAGCCCCGAAACCTGGTCCTTCATGGTGTCGAGGAGGCGGATCTTCTCGGAGACGACCTGCATCAGGTCCTTGTCGCCGGTGACCACCGTCACCTCCATCCCCTCGGCGGCGAACTGCTTTGCCAGGGTGGCGATGATGTCGTCGGCCTCGAACCCCTGCTTTTCGATGGCCGGCATGTTGAAGGCCCTGACCACCTCCTTGATCACCGGGATCTGCGGCACCAGGTCCTCGGGCATCTGGGCGCGGTGGGCCTTGTAGTCGGGGTAGAGCTGTTTGCGGAAGGTCGGCCCCTTGGCGTCGAAGATCACGGCCAGGTGGTCGGGCTGCTGCTCGCGCACCACCTTGAGGAGCATGTTGGTAAAGCCGTAGATGGCGTTGGTCGCCTCGCCCCGGCTGTTGGAGAGGTGGCGGATGGCGAAGTAGGCGCGGTAGATGTAGGAGGAGCCGTCGATGAGAAAGAGTCGCTGCGGTTGGTCGGTCATGGTTTTTCCGGGCGCTGGGGGTTGAGAAAAGGGGCTGCCGGAGGATTATTTCACAGGATGGTTGAAATACCAAGGGGGGGAGAGCGCGGGTAGGAAATCCTTGCAAACGGGCGGCGTTCCGCCTATCATTCGGGCTTGTGTCAACGTCCCAGGCGGTCGCCCCGGAGTATTCCCGATGCTCGCTGCACTGCACAAATACCTCCCTGGCCTGCTCCTGCTGCTCGCCGGCTTGACCGGGCTGGCCCTGGCCAGTCTGGGGATGAGCACGGCATCGCTGTTCCTGGCCCCGAAGCAGGGCGCCGACCGTGCCGCCGCCCGCGCCACCCTCCCCGCTCCGGCAAAGACCAGCCTCCTCGATAACGAAATCATTCTGAAACGGGACATCTTCGATTCGACTGGGCAGGGCCGGGAAACCCTGCTCGGCATTCCGGCGGAGCAGGGTTCCGGCGCCCCGGCGGCGGTCCGCAGTCGCCAGGACCTGGCCCTGGTCGGCACCGTCGTCGACGGGAAACACTCCCTGGCCCTGCTGACGGTCGGCAAGGAGCCGCAGATTCTGCACCTCGACGAGGAGCTCCCCGGCGGCGGGACGCTGGTCGCGGTCCGCCGCAACGAGGCCGACATCCGCTTTAGCGACAACAGCACGCAAACTTTGAAGATCCCTCGCGAAGGAGCGGCGCCGGGGAGTCCGGCGGGCAGTTCTTCGGCGGCAGCTCCGGCCGGCGGCAGCCAGGTCCAGGCGCTCGGCGACAACCGCTTCGTCATCGCCCGCGCCGAAGTCGAAAAGGCCCGCGCCAACATCGGTGAGCTGCTCAAGCAGGCGCGGCTGGAACCGAATATCGTCAATGGCCAGACCAACGGCTTCGTGGTCAGGATGATCCAGCCGCGATCGCTCCTCGGCCAGCTCGGCCTGCAGGTCGGGGACGTGGTCACCCAGGTCAACGGGGTCGAACTCAACAGCCCCGAAAAAGCCCTGCAGATTTTCCAACAATTACGGGAGGCCCGCCGTCTGAGCGTCGATCTGCTCCGCGGCGGCCAGCCTCTCTCCTTGCAGTACGAAGTCCATTAGGAGGATTCCCGGTGACTCGCTATCGTCGTATCTGGTCCGGTCTGCTGTTGTGCCTGTGCCTTTTCCTGCCTCTTCGGGCGGTGGCCCAGGCGCCGCCGGCACAGGAAGGGGTTTCCCTCGACTTCAAGGACGTGGAACTGACCGACCTGATCCAGACCGTGAGCGAACTCACCGGCCGCAACTTCGTCTACGACGACACCGTGCGCGGCAAGGTGACGATCATCTCCCCCGAGCGGATCTCCCTGGACGAAGCCTACCAGCTCTTTCTGACGGTCCTCAACGTCAAGGGGTACACCGTCGTCCCGACCGGCAATACCAACAAGATCGTGATGGTCAAGGACGCCAAGGAGAATAACCTGCCGACAATCCTGGAGGGGGGGCGCCGGCGCAGCGGCGACCAGTACGTCACCCGCCTGGTGCCGCTGCAGAACGTCGACGCCAATGTGCTGGCGACGAGCGTGCTCGCCCCGCTGATCCCCAAGACCAGCAACATCGTCGCCTATCCCCCCTCCAACACCCTGATCATCACCGACACCGCGTCGAACATCGAACGCCTGGTGCAGATCATTCGCGAACTCGACGTCACCAGCCCTCCCGACAACCTGGAAATCATTTCCCTGCAATTCGCCAGCGCCGAGGAAGTCGCCAAGATCTGCAACCAGATCCTGGCCCAGGCGGCGGCCACGCCGCGCCGGGGCCGGGCGGCCTTCAATGTCCAGACCGCAGGCGGCACGACGCCGAGCAGGATCATTCCCTACGAACGGACCAACAAGCTGGTGGTGATGGCCAGCAACGATGACATGACGACGATCAAGAGCATCCTCGCCCAGCTCGATCAGAAAGGGGAGGGGGAACGTTCCCACATCAACGTCTACTACCTGGAGAATGCCGATGCCGAGACCCTGGCCAAGACCCTCAACGAAATCCTGACCGGCATCAAGGCCCAGACCCAGACCCAGGGGCGCACCGCTGCCGCCCAGGTGGCCGGCCAGGCGGCGCCGCTGGCCAACACCCCGGTGACCATCACCGCCGACAAACCGACCAATTCCCTGGTCATCAACTCCAACCCCGAGGATTATGAGGTCATCAAGGGGATCATCAAGCAGCTCGACATCAAGCGCAAGCAGGTCTTCGTCGAGGCGCTGATCCTCGAGCTGTCGATGGACGCCACCCGGCGCCTCGGCGCCTCGCTGCAGGGGGCGGTCGGCATCAACGGCGACAGCGTCGCCTTCGGCACCAGCAACCTCAACAGCGGGACCACCAGTGGCGGAACGCCCATTACCCTGGGCAGCGTGGCCAGCGGGGCCCTGCTCACCCAGGCGATCGACGGCATCCTCCTCGGCGGCTTCTTCGACCCGATCACCATCACCAATCCCGACGGCACCACCACCACCGTGCCGGCCCTCTCGGCGCTGATCGATGTGGCCAAGACCGACACCGACATCAACATCCTCTCGGCCCCGCGCCTTTTGACTTCGGACAACGAGGAGGCGGAGATCGTCGTCGGCCAGAACGTGCCGATCATCACCTCGCGGCTGACCGGCGCCACCAGCTCCACCGACGCCGCCAACCTGGCGCAGAGCGTCACCATCGAGCGCAAGGACGTCGCCCTGACCCTGAAGCTGACGCCGCAGATCACCGAGGGGAACCTGGTGCGCCTCACCGTCAGCCAGGAACTGACCGATCTCGCCGCGAACAGTGTCGGCGACGTCAACCAGGTCGGGCCGACCCTGACCAAGCGCTCGATCAGCACCACCGTGGTCGCCGAGAACGGCCGGACCATCGTCCTCGGCGGGCTGATCGGCAACAACGTCCAGAAGAGCGTCACCAAGGTCCCGCTGCTCGGCGACATCCCGATTCTCGGCTGGCTGTTCAAGCGCACCGGCACCACCACCAAAAAGACCAACCTGCTGGTCTTCATCACCCCCCACGTGATCCACAACGCCGACGATCTGGCCAACGTGACCCGCCGCAGCCGCGACGCCATGGATGAATTCCGCGATAAGGGGGTCACTCCCGGCTGGCAGATCGACCAGCCGCCTGCCACCGCGCCGCAGGCGGAACCAGGCCAAGGATACGACGGGGAAATAAACGGATGGCCTGGCGACTGCTCGGAGAGATACTGCGCGAGGACTTCAAGGTTCCCGGCGCCCAGATCGAGGCGGCCCTGGCACTGCAGGGCGAGGATCACCGGCGCCTCGGCCAGATCCTGATCGCCCGCAAGGCGCTCGAGAGCAAGGATCTGGCCGCCGCCCTGGCTACCCAGCAGGGTTTGGAATTTCTGGCCACGCTCCCCGACCAGGTCGACCCGGAGCTGCTCGATCTGGTCCCCATCGGCTTCGCCAAGGACTACCGGGTCATGCCCCTGGAGCGCGGCAACGGCCGGCTGCGCATCGCCCTGGCCGATCCCGGCGACAGCCGCGCCACCAACGACCTGGCGGTACTGACCGGCGAACGCATCGAGGTAGTGGTGGCGCCGACGGAAGAGATCCTCGCCGCCATCAACCGCGCCTTCGAGCGCCAGGCGGGCGAGGCGCGGGAGATGGTCGAGGAGATCGGCGCCGAAACCGGTGGCGATCTGGCCACCAGCTTCGAACCCCAGGACCTGATCGACGTCGCCGACGAAGCGCCGATCATTCGCTTCGTCAACAGCCTGATCACCCAGGGATACAAGGAGCGGGCCAGCGACATCCACCTCGAGC
Organism: uncultured delta proteobacterium; assembly: GCA_963763205.1. Classification (GTDB taxonomy): domain Bacteria; phylum Desulfobacterota; class Desulfuromonadia; order Desulfuromonadales; family DDH964; genus DDH964. Next base: position 284,685 of record CAVXNQ010000002.1, read on the forward strand.
CCTTCGAGGGGGAGATGATCGTCCGCTACCGCATCGACGGCATCCTCTACGAGGTGCTGCGCCCGCCACACAAGGCGCAGGCGAGCATCATCTCGCGGCTCAAGATCATGGCCGGCCTCAACATCGCCGAGAAGCGCCTGCCGCAGGACGGCCGCTTCCGGGTGCGCATCGCCGGCAAGGACGTCGACGTGCGCGTCTCGACCCTGCCGACGGCCTTCGGCGAACGGGTGGTGCTGCGCCTGCTCGACAAGGCCTCCAACGTCCTCGGGCTGGAAGAGATCGGCATGGACCCGGAGATGCTGCGCCAGGTCGGCGCCATGATCCACAAGAGCCACGGCATCTTCCTGGTCACCGGTCCGACCGGCTCGGGCAAGACCACCACCCTCTATGCGGCGCTCTCCCGGCTCAACAGCCGCGAGAAGAACATCATCACCGTCGAGGACCCGATCGAGTACCAGCTCACCGGCGTCGGCCAGATCCAGGTCAACCCGAAGATCAGCCTGACCTTCGCCGCGGGGCTGCGCTCGATTCTGCGTCAGGACCCGGACATCATCATGGTCGGCGAGATCCGCGACGGCGAGACCGCCGAGATCGCCGTGCAGTCGGCGCTCACCGGGCACATGGTCTTTTCCACCCTGCATACCAACGACGCCGCCGGCGCCCTGACCCGCCTGGTGGAGATGGGGATCGAGCCCTTCCTGGCCGCCTCCTCGATCGTCGGCATCCTCGCCCAGCGCCTGGTGCGCACCATCTGCCCCAACTGCAAGGAGGCCTACCAGCCGACCCGCCAGCTGCTGGCCGAAATGGGCCTGGAGCGGGCCCTGCCGCCCGGCGCCCAGCTCTACCGCGGCCGCGGCTGCGAGAAGTGCATGGACATCGGCTACCGGGGGCGCTGCGGCATCTACGAGCTGCTCCCCGTCGACGAGCAGGTGCGCGACCTTTTGCTCCAGAACAAGGACGCCGCCAGCATCAAGGGCGCCGCGGTGAAGAAGGGAATGCGCACCCTGCGCGACGCCGGGCTGGCCATGGCCCTGTCCGGAGCGACCACCATCGAGGAAGTCCTGCGCGTAACCCAGGAAGAGGCCTGATCGGGGGATGCCGCTTTTCGACTACACCGGCTTCAACGCCGCCGGCAAGAAGGCCACCGGGACGATCGAGGCGGCCGGCCGCCGCGCCGCCATCGCCCGGCTCCACGAGCAGGGGATCTACCCCACCGAGCTGCGCGAGGAGCGCCAGGAGAAGGGGCGAGGCAAACGGCCGGTTTTCTCCTTCCAGCGCCGGGTCGCACCCCTGGAGTTGGCCGCCGCCACCCGCCAGCTGGCAACCCTGCTCGGCGCCGGGCTGACCCTCGACGAGACCCTGGCGACGGTGGCCGACCAGCTGGAACAGCCGCAACTGCAGCGGGTCCTCGGCCGGGTGCGCAGTGCGGTGGTCCAGGGCGAGGCCCTGCACGCCGCCCTGGCGGTCCATCCGACGGTCTTTCCGGTCCTCTATATGAATATGGTCCAGGTCGGGGAGAACAGCGGCACCCTCGATGCCGCACTCTCCCGGCTGGCCGATTTTCTCGAGGAACAGGTGCGCATGCGCTCGCGCATCCGCGCCGCGATGGCCTATCCGCTGCTGATGGCGGTGGTCGGCGTCGGGGTGCTCTTCTTCCTGCTCAGCTTCGTCGTCCCCAAGGTGACGCGAATGCTTACCGATCTCGACCAGGCGCTGCCGCTGCCGACCCAGCTGCTGATCGGCCTGAGCGATTTTCTTGCCCACTGGTGGTGGCTGCTGCTGCTGCTGGCCGCGGGCGGGATGCTGTTGTTCGATCGCTACCGCCGCACCCCGGCCGGCCGCCTGCGGCTCGACCAGCTCACCCTGCGCCTGCCGGTCTTCGGCCGCCTCAACCTGCTGCTCGCCACAGCGCGCTTTTCCCGCACCCTGGCGACCCTGCTGGCCAGCGGCGTGCCGCTGCTCAAGGCCCTGGAGATCGCCCGCAACCTGCTCCAGAACCAGGTTCTCGCCGACGCGATCACGGCCACCACCGACGCCGTCCGCGAGGGGGAATCCCTCGCCGCGCCCCTCAAGCGCAGCGGCGTCTTCCCGCCCATGGTGGCCCAGATGGCCGCGGTCGGCGAGCGCAGCGGCGAGCTCGAAGCGATGCTGCTGCGGGTGGCGGACGCCTTCGACCACCAGGTCGAACTGGCCATCGGCGGCATGCTGTCGCTCCTCGAACCGCTGATGATCCTGGTCATGGGCAGCGTCGTCGGCTTCATCGTCATGGCCATCCTGCTGCCGATCTTCCAGGCCAGCCAGGGGATGGGCTGAAAAGCCGTTTTGAGTTGTGGGTTTTAAGTTTTAAGTCTTAAGTCTTGAATCAACCGACGGAAAGGTAGGAAAGATGAAAACCAAACTTGCTCGTGATCAGCGCGGCTTCACCCTGATCGAGATCATGGTGGTGGTGGTTATCCTCGGCATCCTCGCCGCCATCGTCGTCCCCCGGCTGCTGAGCCGGCCTGACGAGGCACGGGTGACGAAGGCCAAGACCGACATCAAGGGGCTGGAGTCCTCCCTCGGCCTGTTCAAACTCGACAACGGTTTCTATCCCACCACCGAACAGGGTCTGCGCGCCCTGGTGAGCAAACCGGAAACGGGGCGGATTCCCACCAAATATCCGGATGGCGGTTATCTGAAGAAGGTGCCCCAGGACCCCTGGGGGCACGATTACATCTACCTTTCGCCGGGCGTCCATGGCGACTACGACCTCCTCTCCTACGGCGCCGACGGCGAACCGGGCGGGGAGAAGTTCGACGCCGACATCAAGAACTGGGAACTTGAATAAGTCCGCACCGCGCGCCGTCGCACCGCGATGGCCCCGTGCCGACGCCGGTTTCACGCTGCTGGAACTGGCGATCGTGCTGTTTCTCCTCGGGCTCTTCTCCAGCCTGGTGATCCCCCTCTTCGGCGGTCTCGGCGGAGACGCCCTGAAGACCACCGCCCGGCGCCTGGCAGGGACCACCAAGTACCTGTACAACGAAGCCGCCCTGAATGGCCGCCCCTACCGCCTGGTCTTCGATCTCGATGCCGGGACCTACAGCGGCCGCCGCCTGGAAACCAGCGGCGAACTGGTGGAACTGACCGGCTCCGGGGGGGAGCACTCCCTGCCCGGCGGCATCCGCTTCCGCGACGTGGTCGTCGCCGGCCGCGGCCTGACCAGCAGCGGGACGACCTATGCGGCCATCCTGCCGGTGGGCTGGATCGACGAGACCGTAATTCACCTCGCGGACAGCGGCGGGCACGTGCTGACCGTGCGCCTGCTCCCCCTGACCGGCACCAGCGAGGTTTATGAAGGCTACCGCGAGTTCGAAAACCTGGCCGCATCGCAGCGCCCCCCCGGCCGCTGACCGCGGACCGGAAACGGGTTTGCCTTGGCGCGTCCCGCGTCCCGCGTCCGGCCCCGGCGAATCGGCGGCGGGCTTCACCCTGCTCGAGGTCATGGTCGCGCTGGCGATCGTCGCCATCGCCCTGGTGTCAATGCTCGGCCTCTCCAGTCGGACCCTCACCGTCAACGACCGGGTCGAGCACATCACCCGGGCCACCCTGCTCGCCCAGCAGCGGCTGGCGGAACTCGACGCCGGCGTGCCGCTGCGCGATGGGGACCAGGAGCTCCAGGGGATATTCCCGGCCCCCTTCGACGCCTACCGCTGGCGGCTCAGCTACCAGGACACCCCGCTCCCGGCGGTGCAGCAGGTGACCGTGGTCGTCGCCTGGGGGGCGGAAGCCAAAAACGAAGCGGTCGAGATCTCCTCCTTCACCTTCCGCAAGGGGATCAACCTATGACCCGGGAGAGCGGCTTCACCCTGATCGAGATCCTGGTCGCGGTGATCGTCACCTCACTGCTGCTCCTCTCGGTGTACGGCGTCTTCGCCACCATCGACGGAGCGCGGCAGCGGGTCGAGAGGGACACCGGGCACTACCACCAGGCGCGGGTGATCTTCGATCGCCTCGGCCGCGAGATTCACGGCGTCTACCTGGCGGCGAACAACCGGCAGAGCGGCTTCCGCGGCGGGCTGGACGCGGAGGGACGCCCCTATCTCGAACTGTCGACGACCACTGCCACGCCGCAAAGCGGCGGGGGGGGCATCGTCATCGTCCGCTACGAACTGGGGCCCGATCCGGACCATGCCGGCCAGCTGCTGCTGTTGCGCAGCGAACGGCCGCTTTTCACCCAGGAGTTCCGGCCGACCGACACGCTGACCATGGCCAGCGGCATCGCGAGCCTGCAACTACGCTTCTTTGCCGACGGCAGCTGGCATGACGAGTGGGACGCCGCCACGGGGGGACTCCCCCAACTGCTGGAGGTGACCCTCAACGAGGCCGACCCGGCCGGAGCCGTCCCTTTCATGACGAGCTTCACGGTGGCGCCCAGCGGAGGGGGGTCATGAAGCCGCTGGAGAACCAGCGCGGCATGGTCCTGCTACTGGTGCTGGTGGTGGTCACGCTGCTGGCGGCGCTGCTCAGCGAGTTTTCCTTCTCCAGCCTGGTGGATCTGCGCCTGGCTGAGACCTTTCGCGACAGCACCCGCGCCTACTACCTGGCCAACGGCGGGGTCAAGGCGGGACGGATGCTGCTGCAGGAAGACACCAACGGCTACGACGGGCCGGACGAGCTGTGGAGCCAGGGGGTCGTCGGCTATCCGGTCGGCGACGGTACGGTCTCTATCACCATCGAAGACCTCGGCGGCAAGGTCGATCTGAACCGGCTGGTCTCAAACCTCGGCAATATCGACCCGGTGGTCAAGGATCGCTGCCTGCGGCTCTTCTCCGAGCTCCAGCTCGCCGACCCGGCCGGCCTGGTCGATGCCCTCATCGACTGGCTCGATCCGGGTTCCGACGAGCAGCCGCTGGGCGCGGAATCGACCTATTACCAGGGACTGCCGCACCCCTACCCGGCCAAAAACGGACCCCTCGACAGCCTCGACGAGCTGCTGCTGGTCAAGGGGTTCGACAACACGATTGTCGCGACCCTGGCTCCCCACGTGACGGTCTACGGCAGCGAAAAGATCAACGTCAATTCGGCCAGCCAGGAGGTGCTCCTCGCCCTCTCCGACCAGATGAGCAAGGATGCCGCCAAACAGATCGTCGCCGCACGCCTGGAGCGGCCGTTCAAAACCCTGCAGCAGCTGCAACAGCTGCCGGGGATGGAGACCCTTTACGGGGCGATTTACACCTACATCGACGTCAAGAGCGATACCTTTCGCATCCGCTCCTTCGGCCAGGTCGGCGACGGCAACCGCACGATCGAAGCCGTGGTACGCAAGACCGGCGACCGGCTCCTCTACCAGCGAGTGAATTGAAGCCATGGCGAAACGCTTTATCGGAATCGACATCGACCAGTCCCAGGTCCGGGTCGCGGTCCTCGAAGCGGAGCGCGGTGCGGCCACCCTGACCGCGGTGACCGGCCGCACCTATGCCGGCACGGACGATCTGCTGCCGGCGATCCAGGAGCTGCTCGGCGAGCCGCCGGCCTTCGGCGACCGGCTGGCGACCGCCCTGCCGGCGAAGAGCGCCTTCGTCCGCTGGCTGCGGTTCCCGTTTGCCGAGCCGCGCAAGCTGGCCGCCGCCCTGCCGCTCGAACTCGGCAGCCAGCTGCCGGTGGGACTCGACGACCTGCTCACCGACTTCCTCCCCCCGCAGGCCGCCGGGGAGGGCTTCCGGGTTCCCGCCGTGGCGGTGCCCAAAGCGGAGGTCGCCGCCTTGGCCACGGCCTTCGACGGCGCCGGGCTGCCGCTGCATATTCTCGATCTGGCCCCCTTCGCGCTGCTCGCCGGCCTGGCCGCCGAGTTCCCCGACGGCCTGCTGATCCATCTCGGCGCAGCTGCGACGTCCCTGCTCCTGGTGAAAGACGGCCAGCCTCGTGATCTGCGCCTCCTCCCCGGCCCACCGCCGCCTGTCGCCGAGCTGCAGCGGGCGGTGGCGGCGCTGCGCAGCACGCTGCCCGGAACCACCCTCCCCCTCCTGCTGATCGGCCCCGGCGCCGGCAGCGACCTGGTCGCGGATCTGCACCAGGCCGGGGAGGCGCTGGCGCCCCTCCCCGCCGGAAGCGACGGCCAGCCGCTCCCGGCCGAGTTCGTTCCCGCCCTCGCCCTGGCGCGGCGGGCGATGCGGGAGCGGGAACGGCAGTTCAACTTCCGCCGCGGCCCTTACGCCCTGAAGAGCGAATGGATGGCTCTCAAACGCCGGCTGATCGCCGCCGGCATCCTGCTGCTGGTCGCAGTCGGCGCCGCCGCCGGCAGCGCCTGGATCGACTATGGGCGCCGGGCCCAGCGGGCGGCAGCCCTCAACCGCCAGATGCAGACGATCTTCCACGACACCTTCCCCGGCGAACCGCTGGTGGTCGAGGTGCCGCTGCAGATGGCGTCCAAGATCAAGGGGGTGGAGGACCGGCTGCGGCAGCTCGGCGTCCAGGGGAGCCGATCCCCCCTCGCCGTGCTGCGCGAGGTCTCGCGCCTGACCCCGCCGGATATCAAGGTGGACATCGGCGATTTCAACCTCACCCCGGACGCCCTGCGCCTGGCGGGGACGACGACCGACTTCGACGCCGTCAACCGGCTGGCCCGCGACCTCGGCGGCTCGCCGCTCTTCGCCAAGGTTCAGGTCACCGATTCCAAGGCCAGTCTCACCGGCAACCAGGTCGATTTCCGCCTCAACATCACCTTCAGCGAAGAACAGGAGAAGCCATGATCGAGCGCCTCACCCCGCGCGATCGCATTGCCCTCGCCAGCGGCGCAGCGGCGGTCGCAGCAGCCCTGATCTACTTCGCCGCCATCCTCCCCTTCCAAGGGGCGCTCAAAGGACTCGACGCGCGCATCGCCTCACGCCAGCGGCAGGTCGGCGAGGTCCGCGCCCTGCAGAGCCGCTACCTCCAGCTGCAGCGGGAGCTGAGCCAGGCCGACCAGCGCCTGGCGCAGGGCGGCCAGCTCGCCCTCGGTTCCTTCGTCGAGGAGGTGGTCCGGCGCTACGCAGCCAAGGACAACCTGGTCGGCATGCGTCCGCAGCCGGCCAACGTGCAGGGAGATCTGCGCCAGGAGACGGTGGAAGTGCAGCTGGAAAAGGTCCGCCTCGGCCAGGTGGTGCAGATCCTTTATGCCATCGACAACGCCCAGGCCTATCTTAAAATCCAGAACCTGCACATCAAGACCCGTTTCGACGACCGAGCCCTGGTCGATGCGGTGCTCACCGTCGCAGCCTACAGGAGGGGCGCATGAAATTCTTCCGCCGCCAGCAGCGCAGCGGCGATCCTGCCGTGGCCGGCCGGCCCCGGCGCCGACGCTCCCACCTCATTCTCGGCGCGCTGGGGTGCGGCCTGCTCGGTTTCCTGATCGGCTGCTACCTCTTCTTCCCGACGGCCGCGCTGCGCGACCTGCTGACGGCCGAAGTCGCCGCCCGTTCGACCGCCCAGCTGCAGATCGCCGACCTGAACCTGCACTTTCCCCTCGGCCTGAGCGCCAGCGAGGTGGTCGTTACCGCGCCCCGCCTCCCCACCCCCCTCAAAATCGACCGGCTGCAGGTCACGCCGCTGTGGCTCTCCCTGTTCGGCTCGAATCCCGGCGTCGACCTCGCTGCCGACCTCTTCGGCGGCCATCTGACCGCCGTTTTCCACCGCAGCGGCGTCTTTGCCGCGCAAGGCGCCAACCTGGCGCTGGCGTTGCCGTTGGGCGATCTCAAATCCCTGGGGGTCGCCACTACGGTGCGCGATGCCACCATCAGCAGCGCGGCCCCCTTGCGGCCCGGAACCGCCAGCCAGGCGCAGGTGGTCCTCGAAAACTTCCGGCTGACCGGGCTCACGGCAGTGGGGGCGAAAAAAGATGTCCTGAGCCTCGGGAACGTCACCTTGGAGGCCAGCGGCCAGGGAAACAATTTCCGGGTGGAGAAGCTCTCCGCGACGGGTGGCGAAATGACCGTGAACGGCAGCGGCAGCCTGCTGCTCGGCACCTCGCCGCGCTCCAGTCGCCTCAACCTGAGCGTGGAACTCAAGCCGGCGGCGAACTTCGATCCGGCACTGCGCGACCTGTTGACGATGTTCGCCAAACCAGCCGCCGACGGCACCCTGAAGCTGCACCTGACCGGCTCGCTGGCGGCTCCCATCCTGAAATGACTACCTAGCCGGGGGAGGTGAGAGATGCCCAACCTTGTTCTGTTGCTCCTGCTGTTTCTGAGCCTCCTTTCCGGCAACGCCCGGGCCGCCGCCCCCGGCCTGCTCGACCCCTTCGCGGTGCGCAACCAGAGTCCGCTGGTCCAGGTCTACGGGCTGCCGGTCTGGTACGGCAACAGCAGCCTGGCCCCCGGCGCGTGGGAAGGGCTTTTCAGCCTTGACGTGGCCAACCACTATTCCCGCAACTCCAACGCCCAGGAAACCATCCTGTTCGACGGCGAGAGCGACCGCTTCGCCCTGGCCCTGCGCCGCGGCCTGGCCGGCGGCGGCGAGATCAGCCTGGAGATTCCCTGGCTCACCCATCGCCGAGGCAACCTCGACAGCTTCATCAACAGCTGGCACGACATGCTCGGCATCACCCAGACGAATCGCCAGAACCAACCCAACGACCGTCTGCACTTCCTCTATACCCGGGGGACGACCAACGTCATCGACCTGCATCAGGCGGCCTCGGGTTTCGGCGACATCGCCATCGGCACCGCATGGCCCCTGTTCCGGCCGGAGACCGCCGCCGGCTTTACCCTCACCCTGGGGTCGCGCCTGGAACTTCCCACCGGCGCTGCCGACGAGCTCCTCGGCAGCGGCAGCACCGACCTCGCCCTCTGGCTCGCCGCCCACAGCGGCCCCGCCTTCGGCGACGGGAACTGGGCGGTAACGGCGGCCCTCGGCGGCCTGGCCATGACCCCCAGCGACGTCCTCCCGCACCAGCAGCGACGGCTGGTCGCTTTCGGGCGACTGGGGCTGGGCTGGAGCCCCGCCGACTGGATCGCCTTCAAACTGCAGCTCGATGGCCACACCCCCTTCTACCGCGACAGCAACCTCACCGAACTCGACGCCACGGCGGGGCTGCTGACCATCGGCGGCACCCTCGCCCTGCCCGCCGCCGTCTTCCTCGACATCGGCGTGGTCGAGGACGTGATCCCCGGCACCGCCCCCGACGTCGCCTTCCAGCTCGCCCTGCGCCGCCGTTTCTGAGCCGCTCCTGCCGGGCAGCTCCCGGCGGGCGGTTGACAATCGCCGCGGCAATGATTAGCTTTGCCCCCACGACTTGCCTGGTGACCCTCTCGGCCCCTCCCAATGAGTCACCAGGCAAATTTCCTGACGGAAACCAACGGACCACCCGGGAGCCAGCCACCATGACCGACGAGCCGGAGAAAATCATCGACGCCGAGGTTAACGGCAGCGATCACGCCCCCCCGCAGGATTCGCCCCGGGAAGGGCTGGTCCTCGCCGCCGAACTCCTCCCCGGCGAGCTGCCGATCCTGCCGCTGCGCCCGCGGCCGGCCTTCCCCGGCCTGTTGATCCCGATGATCGCCAACGGCCCGCTGCAGATGGCAGCCGTCAAGCAGGCCATGGAAAGCCCCACCCAGGCCATCGGCCTGATCCTGGTCAAACATCTCGAGGAGGAGGACTCCCCCCACAACCTGCACCGGGTCGGGGTCGCCGGCAAGATCCTCAAGGTCCTCCACCAGGAGGAGGAGAGCGTCCATTTCCTGGTCAACTGCCTGGAGCGTTTCACCTGCGAGGAGGTGCAGCGGCACGACGCCCACCTCAGCGCCCGGGTCCACTATCGCTACGGCGCCGAGCTGTCGGTCAACCCCGAACTCAAGGCCTACTCGATGGCGATCATCGGCACCTTGAAGGAGCTGGTGCAGATCAATCCGCTCTACTCCGAGGAGATCAAGATGTTCCTCGGCCGCTCGAGCATGGACGATCCGGGACGGCTGGCCGACTTCGCCGCCAACCTGACCAGCGCCGACGGCCAGGAGCTGCAGCAGATCCTCGCCACCTTCGAGGTGCGCAAGCGCATCGACCGGGTGCTGGTGCTGCTCAAGAAGGAGCTGGAGGTCTCGCGGCTGCAGACCAAGATCAGCAAGCAGATCGAGGAGAAGATCTCCAAGCAGCAGCGGGAGTTCTTCCTCAGGGAGCAGCTCAAGGCGATCAAGAAGGAGCTGGGCCTGGAGAAGGAGGGGAAGACCGCCGAGATCGAAAAGTTCGAAGCACGGCTGAAAAAGCTGAAGCTCAACGACGAGGCGCAGAAGGCGGTCGACGAGGAGCTGGAGAAACTGCGCCTGATCGAGCCCAACTCCCCCGAGTACACCGTCACCCGCAACTACCTCGACTGGCTGACCATCCTCCCCTGGGGGAAGTTCAGCAAGGACTGCCTACAATCTGGACAAGGCGCGCAAGGTCCTCGACCGCGACCACTACGGGCTGCAGGACGTCAAGGACCGCATCCTCGAATTCATCGCCGTCGGCAAGATGAAGGGGGACATCTCCGGCTCGATCCTCTGCCTGGTCGGCCCCCCCGGGGTCGGCAAGACCTGCATCGGCCACTCGATCGCCGCCGCCCTGGGGCGCAACTTCTACCGCTTCTCGCTGGGCGGCATGCGCGACGAGGCGGAGATCAAGGGGCATCGCCGCACCTACATCGGCGCCATGCCCGGCAAGTTCGTCCAGGCGATGAAGAGCGCCGGCAGCGCCAACCCGGTGCTGATGCTCGACGAGATCGACAAGATCGGCGCCTCCTTCCAGGGCGACCCGGCCTCGGCCCTGCTCGAGGTCCTCGACCCGGAGCAGAACGCCAGCTTCCGCGACCACTACCTGGATGTCCCCTTCGACCTGTCCAACGTCCTCTTCGTCTGCACCGCCAACCAGCTCGACACCATCCCGGCGCCGCTGCTGGACCGCATGGAGGTGATCCGCCTCTCGGGCTACATCCTCGAGGAGAAGCTGGAGATCGCCAGACGCTACCTGATCCCCAAGGCGCTGGCAGCCCACGGCCTGGAGAAGGGCCAGGTGACGATCGCCAAGCCGGCGCTCGCCGCGATCATCGACGGCTATGCCCGCGAGGCCGGGGTGCGCAGCCTGGAGAACCGCATCAAGAAGATCATGCGCAAGGCGGCGATGGCCTTCGCCGAGCGGCCGTACCGAGAAGATCACCGTCGGCAAAAAGGATCTGGTCGACTATCTCGGCAAGCCTGTCTTCACCCCCGAGGAGGTCTTCGAAGGGATCCCCGGCGTGGTCACCGGCCTGGCCTGGACCAGCATGGGCGGGGCGACCCTGCAGATCGAGGCGACCGCCATGCCGAGCAAGGCCAAGGGCTTCAAGCAGACCGGCCAGCTCGGCAAGGTGATGGTCGAAAGCTCGGAGATCGCCTACACCTACGTCATGGCCCATCTCAAGGAGTACGGGGCGAAGGAGGACTACTTCGACAACCACTTCGTCCACCTCCACGTCCCGGCCGGCGCCACCCCCAAGGATGGCCCCTCGGCCGGGGTCACCATGACCACCGCCCTGCTGTCGATGATCACCGGCGTGCCGGTGCGCAAAAAGCTCGGCATGACCGGCGAGCTGACCCTCACCGGCCGGGTGCTGCCGATCGGCGGCCTCAAGGAGAAGACCATCGCCGCCCGCCGCGCCGGCCTCAAGACGCTGATCTTCCCGGCGGAGAACGAAAAGGACTTTCGAGGAACTCCCCGACTACCTCAAGGAGGGCCTCGAAGTCCATTTCGCCCGGGATTACCGGGACGTCTACGCGGTCGCCTTCGGCGGCCAGGCGCGGGGTTCAGGAAGTGAAAACCAGAACGAAACCGCCCTCAATCCCCAAGCAAATTCTTGAATCCCCCGCGGGGCGCCTTTAACTTGACACCTATAGCCTCGAGCCTAGCGCCTCGAGCCTGAAAATGGAGTTTCCCAATGACCGTCGCCGAACTGAAATCCGCCGTCATGGCCCTCGATACCGAGCAGAAGAAGGCCTTCATTCTCGAAACCCTCCAGCCGTTGGCCAAGGACGCCATGGCCGACCCCGACCTTTCTGATGCAGCTCCTCCCGGTCTTCCTCGCCATCGTCAAGGAGAGCGGCCTCGACCTGCAGCAGCTGATCCAGTTTGCCGCCATGTTCGGCGGCGGCTCGGGTGCCGCGGCTGCCGACGGCGCCGCCTGAGCCGGCGATGCGCGTTCCGCCTCGGATTACGGCAAACACCTTGACATTTCGGGCACAAAGGGCTTGAATGCAGCCTGTGGTTTGTTTGGAATGGCAAGGAGGAGGGCATGCCGTACCGAGTCGACTACCGACCATAAATCAACCGCCCGTACCAGGCTCTGCGCCGGTACGGGCGGTTTTTTTGTTCGGAGCGGCGAGGCTCATGAACGGTCGAGGGGACTGATGACGCCCAAGGGGGTTTTGCTGGCGACATGGGTGTAGATCATGGTGGTGCGCAGATCGGAATGACCGAGCAGATCCTGGATGGTGCGGATGTCGGTGCCCGCCTCCAGCAGGTGGGTGGCGAAGGAGTGGCGCAGGGCATGGGCAGGGTCAGGCGCGAAGGCAACGGCTGACGGATGTTCCCGGGCCAGGAAATAGTCGTATCGGTGGAGGGCTTGTCCGGCCTGTTGGACCTGCCAGGGTTCGCGGGAATTTTCCAGGTGGGAGAGATAGGTCAGAATCTGTTCTTGGGAGAGGCGCTCGGTTGGCGGTAGGCGAAAGTAATGATAGCAATCTCTAACCCAGCGGATATAATGCGGAACGTGCTTTGAATTCAAGGACTTGTCGTTTGACAGCTCTCTCTCGAAGTCGTTCATCATAATCCCCCTCCCGGCTTATGATGACATGACGAATAACTTTACCGTAGTCGGATTATAGGTGCAACAGGCGGCTATTTGAGGTGGTGCCTGTACAGAAAAACCGAAAATACGTGTCCAAAATCGGCTTCAAGTTGGTTGACGCCGGAAAAACTAGGCATGTTACATAATCAAATGGTTAGGTTTAAATATGAAATTTCTTAAATTATTTCTCGTTTTAATTTTATCATCGAATGTTCATGCAGCCCAGAACAATATCATGGGAACATTGACCGATACTTTCTATCTAAGCCCGAATAAAACATTTAAAGTTAATTTACCTGTAAGCTCCCATGAATTTACATGTCAAGACTTAGTCAACACTGAGAAAGACCAAGAACAATTTACAATTCTTGATGACCATAAGATGCAGGTTAGCATCCTAGCAACGAGAGACGACTCTAGCGGTAAATGGATTCAAGGTTGGTATGATTCACTACCATCTAAAATCGGAGGCCCTGCCGACTCTGTCGAAATGGAAAAACAAATGGTGGTTGGGCCAAAAATGCAAAAAATGGTTCTCCTTATTAAGGGACCCATTGAACTTAAAAATGGACAAATTGTATATATTGTCAATGGCATTTTTGACTCAGATGGCTACACATTCGATATTTCGGCGTCAAATCATTACATAACGCCAGAAATGTTTGGTTCAGAAACAAAAGCCAAGCAAGCGGCCTACAGTATGGCTAAGATTAACTTCAACGAATTTATAAAAAATGTCGAATTCAAAGGAATAAACCTAACAAGAAAAATGAAGACGGATGGAAAATAGCTGGGTGCTTCCCGAAAAACAAAACAAAATTGCGGTAGTAGGCCGTTCCTTCTCGTCGCCACCGCTTATCATGAACCGTTGGGCAGTCCAATAAAGGTAATCACATGAGATTCAAAGGACGTGATCTGTTGCCATATTTAGAAACGGTTCAACCAGGGGATCTAATTGAAGGACAAGAATATTTTTCTATAAGTTATGTTGACCATGAAATGCGTTTGCCGATTTTTAACAGTCTAGTCTACATAGGCATGAATTTAGAGTATGGTGAACAAAACAAATATTATTTTCAAGATCTCGATTCTTACGCTATTGGAACTAGGTATGAAACTGCATCTCCTGAAATCAAGGCAACTTTTCACACTGGTGACATAATCAAAAGCATTCAGAACTTTGAACAAGCTTTAAATGAGTTGCTTCGCTGCTCTCTTCGCCGAGAGTCTAAGAGAAAATAATGCCCAACCACCTCATGAACCGGACGAAAAATACTGGGCTGGTTTTCGAATGAAGCCTACCCAATTGTCCGGTGCGTCGTCGCCGGTTATTGCTGACCGTTATGTGGCAAATGAATCTATGAAAAGAATTTACAACACATTTATTTTCGCCTTAGTGTTCAGTGGTAATGCATGGGCTGCCCAAGTTCGGCCACCTGTCGCCAGTGAAATAATATCTGTCCCTTCCACCATGAGCGAAGATTTAGTTCAAGAAATAAATATCGGTAAATTTAAAGCCAAGTTCGAGGAAACAACTCTTGGTGAAATTCTCGAAGTAATTGGCCATGGCATTATTGATCATTTCGGCGATGCTAGTGAAAGCAATTATTGGCTCTGCTACACACTGCCTAAGCAGCGCATATGGTTAATTTCGAACGGCGAAATGGGTGGCTCTAACCATACCTTAACGCAGGTATCGGCAGTGACCTTGAACGGAAACGTGGGTGAAAACCCCTCTTGCCCCTCTTTACAAACTAGTTTTCAGCCCATCGAATTCGATTTTGGGTGGCTTGGCTCAGATCAGAAAACAATAGTTAAGTATCTAGGTGAACCATCAGGCGCGACAGAAAACAGCCTTACCTTCTTTTATTCAGGGAAACAACCTGGTTTCTACAGAGGTGAAGTAGTTGACTGGGACATCACCAGTTACATCGAAATAAGCTTTGAAAACAACAAAGCAAAATCAATAAGGGCATCACACATCACTTCATATTAAAGGCCACATAACACTTATCAGGCCCCCGGCCGTCAAGAGTAAAATAGTCCGGGAACGCTAAAGGTTTCCCTCCCGTTCTTTGACAAGCGACTGATCACCCAGAGCCCACCGGTTTCCGACTTGGGATTTTCGACTGGCTGCAGACGAATTCTGCTCCAAACACTTATCAGGCCCCCGGCCGTCAAGAGTAAAATAGTCCGGGAACGCTAAAGGTTTCCCTCCCGTTCTTTGACAAGCGACTGATCACCCAGAGCCCACCGGTTTCCGACTTGGGATTTTCGACTGGCTGCAGACGAATTCTGCTCCAAACACTTATCGAGGCTCTTGATGCAGGGGCTCGTTCGAGTCCTCCCTGCCTCCTGGAATCACGCCCGTGCCCTTGTGCCGTCCCAGTCAAAAGGTCGAGGTCCATCCGTAGTGCCGATGGCCGCAGTTAGGTGCGGGATCGGGGAAGGGGCAGAATCCGGCGCCGGCCCGTTGGACCATCGCGCAAGCTGAATGTGGGAGCGAGGCGGACCGCCAATCAAACGCAACGAGTTGGCCGGTAGCTGGCGGATCATGCGGCCATCTTCAGGGGGTATCCCAGAAGTCTGAGCTTCTCCTCGGCCGCGAAACGGATCTCGCCGCGGTGGTGGCCGCCAGTTAGACGGTCGAGCTGATCCGCCCCCTCCGATCAGGTGGTACGGCGCAGGAATCGCTCCTGGTCGAAAGGCACCTGATTCTTGAGCATGTAGTAGACGGCCCGACCGAGGCGGTGTGCCAGGATCGCCAGGGCCTTGCCCTTGCCGTGCTTGCTGGCGAGTTTTTGCAGGATCTGCTGCACCGGCTTGTTTCCCTTGAGCATCAGCACCACCGCCTCGCCGAAAGCCCAGCGCAGGTGAGCGTTGCCGATCTTCTTGCCGGAGTGACCGTAATGCTTGCCGTTCGACTCCTTTGCCGGCTTGACCAGCCGGCAGTAGGAGGCAAAGTCCTGCTCGCGGGGGAAGCGGGCAATGTCCTCGATTTCGTAGAGCATCACCATGCCGAGGATCTTGCCGACCCCCGGGATCGACTTGAGCAGTGCCAGGCTGACCGGGTCGTGGCTGGTGGCCACCTTTTCCAGTTGCCGCTCCAAGGTGTCGAGCAGTTTTTCATAATGCTCGATGGTCACCAGGTCGACCTCGACCATCCGCCGTACCACGGGATCGGGGAACTTTTGCAGCAGGTCGACCCGCATGCTCGGTTTGGCAATACACCCCAGCGGCTCCAGGTTGTACTGGGTGGCCGTGTTCTGGATATGGGAGAAGAGTTCGCCCCGTTTGCGAGCCAGGTGATTGCGGCGGCGCAGCAGGTCCCGGGTCGCCCGCATCGGTTTGGGATAGGTGTAGGCCAGGGGAAAATTGCCGCCCCTGAGCAATGAGGCGATTTTGTAGGAGTCGATCTTGTCGTTCTTGGCCTTGCCGCCGTGAATGGCCTTCATGTAGAGGGCATGGCCGAGGACGAAGTCGATCTCCTGCTCGGCACACAGATCGGCCAGCCAATACCAGGAGAACATGCACTCGCAGCCGACCACCAGGCCGTTGCGGTAGGGTTTGATCAGGCGCAGGAAGGAATTCGGTTTGGTTGGAATGTTCTGGTGGAGGACCACCTCGCCGGTCGCATCGAGGATGCAGACATACATGGCATCGGCATGGAGGTCGACGCCGCAGTAGAAGCGGTGCTGTTTCGTGTAGAATTTCATGGTGCAGGCTCCTTTCTTTGAGTGGGTTTGCGTTACTCAAAGGATACCGGATGGTCCGGTATCTATGGAGGGGGCCTGCACTAGTATCAAAAATTTCAAGCGGACAGAGAGACAGCAGTGGTTCTCGAAAAGCTCTGTGGTCCGCGTAGGTCTCTACGCTGCCGCTTAAATTCACCGTTAGAGGTCAGAAATTGAAAGAATTGATCTTGAAATATACAAAAGAGATAGCGCTGATCCTGTCAATATCGCTATCTGTAGTACTAGCCAGGGCCATACATACGGTAATAGTTGTACCATTATATGAGGCAGGCAAAATTGAAGAGCTATCACTAATAACCTCATCATCTCTTGGTCTTTTCTTCTTATGTTTTGCATATTGTATTTATCTCCAATTTTTCAAAAAGAAAAAATCAGTAATTAAAAATTACATTTTTGATGAAGAAACAGGAATTTATACGCATAAAGAAACCGGACAACTATTTTGTGGCACTTGTATGCTTGAAGAAATTGAATCACCATTAATCACCCAACAATACGGTTGGTTCTGTCAACGCAAAGGTTGTTCAAAAAGTTACTCAGACCCAAAAAATCCAAGACCAAAACCAGTAAGAACAGTTTCTCGTAATTCATTTGTAAATGGTTTTAAGAGGTGGTAAGGACCTCTAACCCTTATCAGGCCCCCGGCCGTCAAGAGTAAAATAGTCCGCGAACGCTAAAGGTTTCCCTCCCGTTTTTTGACAAGCGACTGATCACCCAGAACCCACCGGTTTCCGACTTGGGATTTTCGACTGGCTGCAGACGAATTCTGCTCCAAACACTTATCAGGCCCCCGGCCGTCAAGAGTAAAATAGTCCGCGAATGCTAAAGGTTTCCCTCCCGTTCTTTGACAAGCGACTGATCACCCAGAACCCACCGGTTTCCGACTTGGGATTTTCGACTGGCTGCAGACGAATTCTGCTCCAATCACTTATCGAGGCTCTTGATGCAGGGGCTCGTTCGAGTCCTCCCTGCCTCCTGGAATCACGCCCGTGCCCTTGTGCCGTCCCAGTCAAAAGGTCGAGGTCCATCCGTAGTGCCGATGGCCGCAGTTAGGTGCGGGATCGGGGAAGGGGCAGAATCCGGCGCGGGCCCGTTGGACCATCGCGCAAGCTGAATGTGGGAGCGAGGCGGACCGCCAATCAAACGCAACGAGTTGGCCGGTAGCTGGCGGATCATGCGGCCATCTTCAGGGGGTATCCCAGAAGTCTGAGCTTCTCCTCGGCCGCGAAACGGATCTCGCCGCGGTGGTGGCCGCCAGTTAGACGGTCAGAGCTTGATCCGCCCCCTCCCGATCAGGTGGTTCGGCGCAGGAATCGCTCCTGGTCGAAAGGCACCTGATTCTTGAGCATGCAGGGGATGGAGGGGACGCAGTAAAGTTGTTGAATTTACCAATTGCATTTGCTACATTCGTTGTCATGCCAAGAGCCGCTCGCATCGACTATCCAGGCCTTCTCCATCATGTCATCATCCGGGGCATCGAACGGGGAAAGATCTTTCTCGACGATCAGGATCGACAACTCTTTCTTGACCGTTTCTCGCATCTGTTGGTACAGACCGGCACCGATTGCCTTGCCTGGACCCTGCTCGACAATCATGCACATTTTCTTCTGCGAAGCGGGCAAACCTGCAGCCTCGCCCGCTTCATGCGCCGATTGTTGACCGGGCACGCCACGTCATACAACCTTCGACACCGCCGCAGCGGACACCTGTTTCAGAACCGCTACAAATCCATCGTCTGCGAGGAAGAGCCTTATCTGCTGGAGCTGGTGCGGTATATCCACCTCAATCCCTTGCGCGCCGGGCTCGTGGCCGACATGGATGCTTTGGGCAGCTACCGCTGGTGTGGGCATAGCGTCTTGCTGGGAGAACGTTCGCTTCGAGGACAAGTCACCGAAGAGATTATGAGACGTTTTTCCAACCGCTTGCCCAAAGCCCGGCAACTTTACCGGCAATTCGTGGCGGACGGCGTGGCGCAGGGCCAGCGGAACGAATTGGTCGGCGGTGGTTTGAGACGTTCCTCCCAGTTGGTCGACGTTGGGGAGGAAGAAGGCGAGAGCATTTTTGATCAGCGGGTGCTGGGCGGTGAAGATTTTGTCAAACGGGTTCTGCAAAGGTCAGAACAGGAGCCTGCTTTGGCCAAGCTGCCCCTTGCGGAATTGCTCCAGCGCGTGGCCCACCTCTTCGACCTTCCGGAAGAGCTTCTGCGGCAGCGAAAAAGAAGCCGACCGGTCACCGAAGCGCGCAGCGTACTCTGTTACTTCGCCGTGCGCGAAATGGGAATAAGCGGGGAGCGGGTCGGACGGATGCTCAACATCAGCCGCGCGGCGGTGAGCTTTTCCGCCAGCCGTGGGGAGGTTTTGGTGGCTGAAGATCCGACACTGCGCGAGAAGATCGGGACGCCTATTTGACAACTTGACTGCGTCCCCTCATGTTTTTCCAGCCCTTCCTCCGTTCTTCCAGCCCGGCAAAAAATGCGCGACAGGCTTGATTCTGCGATGTTTTTTGTCGCCGAATCCGGCTTGACTTGGTTCCGGGCTGTGCAATACTGCATGAACCTGCAGTCTCCGGCATGCATCCCTTGCGGGATCTCCGATAAAGCTAAACCAGCCGCGAGGCTGGGACAGAAAACCCCACGGGTCTCCTCGAGACGGCCGGGTTGCCGAAGTATCCCTGGGATATTCAGCAACCCGGCTATTTTTATGGACCGCTCTCGGGTGCCAAGGGCCTCGGGATGAAACCGGCAGGGGAAAGGGGGTGACATTCGGGACAATGGATGGACATCTTTTCGCGGCGTTTTTCTGGTATGGCCAAAGCCAAAACAACCCTAAGGAGGACCCCAATGCGAAACCGAAGATGGTACGTTTTTATGGCCCTGGCAATCGTCACCCTGGCGTTGGCTGCCTGTAACAGCGACCATCACAACCAGGTGGCGATTCCCGCCGCGCCGGCCGGGGTGATGGCTACCGGCGGCTTCCAGCAAGCAACCCTTTCCTGGGACGCGGTCTCCGGCGCCACTGCGTACAACATTTACTGGGACACCGCCACCGGGGTCACGCCGGCCACCGGGACCAAGATCGCCGGCGCGACGTCCCCCTACGTGCAGATGGGACTTACCGCCGGAACCACCTACTTCTACGTCGTCACCGCCGAGAACAGCGCCGGCGAAGGCGATCCCTCGACCGAAGTATCGGCAACCCCCACCAGCACCCCGACCGCCCCCGTCGCCCCCACGGGAGTCACCGCCGTCGCCGGGGTCAACGAGGTGACGATCTCCTGGGATCCGGTCGCCGATGCGACCGCCTACCACATCTACTGGGCGACCACCACCGGGGTGACGCCGGCCACCGGTACCGAGATCCCCAACGCCACCTCGCCCTACGTGCAGACGGGGCTCACCGCCGGAACCACCTACTACTACGTCGTCACCGCCGAGAACGCCGTCGGGCAGGGCGACCCCTCCACCGAGGTTTCAGCTACCCCCACCGCCACCGCCACGCTACCGCCCGCCCCGACCGGCGTGACCGCTACCCCCGGCGCCGAGCAGGTGACCATCGCCTGGACTGCAGTCAGCGGGGCAACGACCTACCACATCTACTGGGCGACCACTACCGGGGTGACCCCGGCCACCGGCACCGAGATCCCCAACGCCACCTCTCCCTACCTGCAGACGGGGCTCACCGCCGGTACCACCTATTACTATGTCGTCACTGCCGAAAACGCGGCCGGGCAGGGACCGGCCTCCGCCGAGGTTTCGGCCACGCCGACCGGCACGGCCACCGGGCCTGCCGCGCCGACGGGGGTGACCGCCACCGGCGGCACCAACAGCGTGACGGTCTCCTGGAGCCCCGTCGCGGGAGCGACCTCCTACAACCTCTACCGGGCCACCGCCACGGGGGTGACGCCGGCCACGGGAACGCCGATTACCGGCGTGACCTCCCCTTACGTGGACCATCCCCTCGATGCCGGGACCACCTATTTCTACGTCGTGACGGCGGTGAACGGCGTCGGGGAAGGCGACCCCTCCGCCGAGGTCTCGGCAGGCACTTCGGCCCTCGACGGCGTCGCCCTCTACGGCACCTTCTGCGCCGGCTGCCATAATCCCCTGGCGACCTCGGAGGTGCAGGGGGTAACCGCCGCCCAGATCCAGTCCGCGATTGATACCATCGGCGCCATGTCCTCCCTCTCGACCCTGACCGCGGACCAGGTCCAGGCGATTGCCGATGTTCTGAGCTTCTGAGTGGAAGCAGTTGTTCAAGCCAGGGGCCCGGCCGCGGGCCCCTGGCATTTCCTTTGCCAAAACCAGGGAATTAAATAAGGAGTGTCCCTAGTTTTCCTGCTGCTGCCCGCCCCGGGGTACGCCATGCTCGAATCCCAGTTCCTCTTCTTCCCCGCCGCCGAAATCCACACCACCCCCGCGGCCGCCGGCCTTCCCTTCGAGGACGTGCACTTCACCGCCGCCGCCGACACCGGCCCGCTCGGCTGGCATCTCCCCGGCAGCAGATGGGAAGCCGCTGCTCCTCTTCTGCCACGGCCCGCGGCACCCCGACCAAAGCGCCTGCTCCCCACGTGCTGGAGGAATGGGTCTTTCTTGGACTGCGACTACGGCGGCGGCGCGCGGCGAGCCGAGCGAAGCGGGGAGCTACAGCGACGCCCGCGGCGCCCTGGCTGGCTGGAGGGGCGCGGCTGGCCACCACGGCGGATCGCCAACCTGGGGCGCTCCCTTTCGCCCGGGGTCGACCTGCTGCTTGCCTGGACACCCGATGCCGGATCTATTTCCGGGCGGCTTCAATGTCGGTAGAGGCTACGGGGCGCTGCACTACTTGGTCTCCCGCCGCTGGCTGGCAGCATCGTGTCGACTACGCCATCCTTACCAGCAGTTCGAATGCGGTGGCGGTGTACCTGCGGCGCGAACGGCCGGTCAGGCAGGACCGGGCCCGACCGGCCCGGGAGGGACGCCTGCTGCTTTTGCCCGGAGTCGACCACAACGACTTCTTTTTTGCCGGTCGCCCCGAATACCGGGCGGCCTGGCTGGACCGCGGCCGGGAGGCAAACCTCACCTTCCAGAAATAGAACCTTCCCCGAGAAGAAAATTCTTCAATTCAATTCATTTTGTGGCGCGGCGTTGACAGGGACAAGACGGCTGATAAAGAATAAATTATTTTAGAGCTAGGGGTTCCGACCGTCGACTCCGCCGAATATATTCTGGGTGCCTCCCCTCCGCTTCGCGGCAAGGTGGGTAGCGGCCGCCCCTGAACCGGACAGGAGATGGCCCTATGAAGCGAACATTGAAGCCTTACCTCCGTCTCTTCCTGACCGCCCTGGCGTTTTCCGCACTGGCCCTGACCGGTTGCGGCGGCGGCGACAATGGCTCCTCTGGCGGCGGGAATCCACCGTTGACGTTTGTCAATAACCAGGCGGCCGGCGTGGTGATCGGCCAGGCTGACTTTTCCGGCGGCAATGCCAACCGCGGCGGAACTGTTGCCGCCAACACCCTCGACAGCCCTTTCGGCAACCCGGTGGTCTATAATGGCATGCTCTACCTTCCCGATTACAACAATGCACGGGTCCTCGGTTTCAACTCCATCCCGGCTGCCAACGGCGCCAGTGCCGATTTCGTGATCGGACAAACCGACCTCGTCTCGGCCGTCATCCCGGCAACGCCCACCGCCAGCAACATGTCCGGCCCCCAGACCCTGCTGGTCGACAGCGACAAGTTGTTCCTGGTCGACTATGACCTCAACCGCCTCACCATCTACAACAGCGTGCCCACCGCCGCGACCGCCAACCCCGGCACCGCCAACTTGGTCGTGGGCCAGCCCGACTTCACGACCGCCGCTGGTCTCGATCCTCCGACCAATGCCAGCCTGATCATTCCGGAATCGGCGGCCGTGGCCGGCGGCAAGCTGATCGTCACCGACTCGGGCAACAATCGGGTGCTGATCTGGGACCCCGTCCCCACCGCCAACAACGCCCCCGCTACCCTGGTTCTCGGCCAGCCCGACGTGTCCAGCAATGCCCCGAACAACGATCCCACCACTCCCGGCACCCCCTCCGCCCGGAGCCTGTCCAACCCCACCGGGGTCTGGAGCGACGGGACTCGGCTGGTGGTGGCGGACAGCGACAACAACCGGGTGCTGATCTGGAACAGCTTCCCCAGCACCAACCAGGCCGCCGCGGACGTGGTGTTGGGCCAGCAGGATTTCACCGGCAGCAACGCCAACAATGATCCGGCCGCCGCCTCGGGAACGCCGACCGCGCGAACCCTGAGCTTTCCCTATGCGGTGTTCAGCAAGAACGGGCGCATTTTCCTCGCTGATCAGGACAACAGCCGGGTGCTGGTCTGGAACAGCTTCCCGACCTTGAACCAAACCCCGGCGGATGTAGTGCTGGGTCAGGTCGACTTTTCCCATAACGCGGCCAACGATGACGGTACCGGCGTGAGCAGCCTCCCGACCGCCACGAGACTGGCCTTCCCGTCGGGACTTTACGTCAACGGCGGCAAGCTGTTCGTCGCCGACGGCGGCAACAACCGTTATCTGATCTACAACGGGCAGTAATTTCGCGGGAAGTTCAGCAGACCCAAAAGGGGCAGGCGCCACAGCGCCTGCCCCTTTTTTGGCAGCGGTGGATTCGAAGGGGTGCTACCGCTTTTTGCGGGAGCGGGAGACACCCTTGGCGGGAACGCCGCAGATCCGGTTGCGCCCGGTCTGCTTGGCGCGATAGAGGGCCTGGTCGGCGGCGCGGAGCACCTGTTCGGGCTGGGCCCGTTCGTCGCAGCGCTCCGCAACGCCAATGCTCACCGTCACCCCGAGGCGCGCGCCGCCGACCCGTTTCGGCGGTGCTTCGGGGCGCCTTTTCGGTCGGGAGGGATGCCGCAGGGTGAAGCTGGCGGCGGCGATGGTCAGGCGCAGCTGGTCCAGGGTGGGGAGCACCTCCTCGGCCCCCTTGCCGGGAAAGAGCACGGTGAATTCCTCGCCGCCGTAGCGAAACGGCAACCCGCCACCTTTAACCCGGGCCAGCCGAGCCGCCACCATCTTCAGCACCTGGTCGCCAACGTCGTGGCCATGGCGGTCGTTGACCTTCTTGAAATGGTCGATGTCGACCATGGCCAGCGCGTAGCGACGGCCGACCTTGAGCAACCCCTCGTTCAGCGCCCGGCGGGCCGGAAGGCCGGTCAGGTCGTCGAGAAAGGCCATGCCGTAGGAACTTTCCAGGACCGCTGCAAGGAGGATCACCCCGGCGGTGGCCAGGCCCAGGGTGGGGGCCTGGCCACCGCCGGTCCCGAGGACCAGGGGGAGAAAGGCGGTCGGCAGGGCCCAGACCAGCCCGCCCGAGAAAGGCTCGGGTCGCCACCAGAAGACCAGCAGCAGCACCGCGCCGGAGAGGATCAGTGCCGCCAGGGCCGGCTGCGGCAGGGTCGCCGCCAGCACCCTGCCGGAAAGGGCGGGGAGCAGCGGCCGTGCCAGGAGCTTCGGCAGCGCCTGCGGCCAGAGCAACAGGGCGTAGCCGACCAGGGCCGGTTGCAGGGCGATCAGCCCCAGGCGCAGCAGGCCGAGGGGGGTAACCAGGCCCCGTTCACGGTAGAGGGCGACCAGCGCCAGGTTCAGGGGGAGGAGAATCCGGACAGCGAGGTCGACGCCCGGTACTCCAGATCCGAGTGCCTGCGCACGATCGCCCAGGGCCAGTACCAGCAGGGCAATGATCAGGCGGCTGCGGCTGAAGCGCCAGCCGATGAGCAGACCGCCCCCCAGAACCAGTGCCGGATAAAAGGGCCAGAAGGCGTGCACCTCCTCTGGCAGTTCGATGCAGAAGGTGAGCAGGATAGCGACCCCGGCGATCAGGCCGCCGGGCAGCAGAAAATGGGTCAGTCGTTTGGGCAGCGGCACCTTGGGACTTCCGGGCAAGGGGGGGGAAGTGGCATTCAAGTTAAATTATCCGCTGCCGCCCCGCAAGGGAAAACCTGCGCCCAACCTTGACATCGCCCAGCCAAAGGAGTTGACTGATCCTGTCATTCGCTCCGGGCTCCGGCCGCTCGTTTCCGTCCAGCCAGAAAGGATCCAGCCATGCACGTCGTCGCCGTCCACCGCCTGCAGGGCACCCCGGAACAGTTGGCCCGCGACCTCGCCGCCGTCCTCGGCGTCACCCCCTACGAAGCCCGCTCCCGGGTCATCGCCCCCGCCGGCGGTCCCGCGGTGGTCGCCAGCTTCGCCAGCGCCGACCCGGCCGCCGCCTGCGCCGCGCGGCTGCGCGAGGCCGGCTTCACTCCGCTTTTGGTGGCGGATCAGGAGATCGAGACCGACGCTGGACGGGCTCTGGCGCGGCAGCTGCAATTTTCCCCGCACGGGCTGCGGGTCGAAACCCGCAACCTGGGGGCCTTCTCCGTCCCCTACGCCGACGTCGACCTGGTGCTGCGCGGCGCCGGGATCGTGACCAGCTCCGAGACCGAAACCAAGACGGAGAAGAAGTTCGACCTGGGTCGGGCCGTGGTCAGCGGCGGCATGATGCTGCGCAAAAAAACCACGACCGTCACCGAGCATACCAGCAGCGAACGCCAGCCCTTCTGCCACCTCTACCGCCCGGGGCGCCCGCCGGTGGTCCTGCGTCAGAACGACATGGACTACAGCTCCCTCGGCGCCGACCGCCAGCTCTCCCGTGAAGCGAATTTCAACTGGATCTGCGCCGAACTGCGCCGCCGCTGCCCCGCCGCCGCCTGGGACGACCGCCTGCAGACCCGCCCCGGCCTGGCCCAGCTGCTCGGCCCGGCCTTCGATCCCGAGCGCCACCTCGACCTGGCCATCACCCTCCTCGCCCGCTCGTCCCGGGGGGAAACAACCGCACCGCCGCCCCCGGAGTTCTTCTGAGGAACCGGTCAACGGCAATTTCGCCGTTGACGAAAACACGCTGAACTGCTAGCGTATCGCCGCCATGCGAAGATTCGAACCGGACATGACGAAGCAGCGTTTCTGGTGGTGGCGGACGGTATTTCAACGGTCCGCGCGCGGCTGATTCCGCTTCGCGCCGTGGACCGGTCCGGTCCGCGGCCTCCCCATCGATCCGAAAGCCGCGGCCTGTTACCGCGGCTTTTCATTTGCCGCCCTTTCCCTTTTCACCGTTTTCAAGAGGTCAAGACCATGCGCATCCTCTCCGGCATCCAGCCCTCCGGGTCCCTCCACCTGGGGAACTACTTCGGCATGATGAAGAAGATGATCGAGTACCAGCAGCAGGAGGAGCTCTTCTGTTTCATCGCCAACTACCATGCCATGACCTCGTTGGGCGACGGCAAGGCCCTGGCGAAAGGGACGCTCGAGGCGGCGGCCAACTTCCTGGCGCTGGGGATGGACCCGGAGAAGAGCACCTTCTGGGTGCAGTCCGACTTGCCGGAAGTTCAGGAGCTGACATGGATCCTCTCCAATTTCACCCCGATGGGGCTCTTGGAGCGCTGTCACAGCTACAAGGACAAGATCACCAAGGGGATCGCTCCCAACCACGGCCTCTTCGCCTATCCGGTGTTGATGACCGCCGACATCCTTCTGTTCCAGAGCGAACGGGTGCCGGTCGGCAAGGACCAGAAGCAGCACCTGGAGGTGGCTCGCGACATCGCCATCAAGGCCAATAATCATTACGGCGAGCTGTTCGTCGTCCCGGAAGCCGAGATCGACGACGAGGTGGCGACCGTCCCCGGCCTCGACGGGCAGAAGATGAGCAAGAGCTACGGCAACACCATCGACCTCTTCCTGGAGGAGAAGGCCCTGCGCAAGCAAGTGATGCGCATCGTCACCGACCCGACGCCGGTGGAGGACCCCAAGGACCCAGATCGCTGCAACGTCTTTCAGATCTACCGGCTCTTTTTGAACAAAGAGCGGGAGCAGGCGCTGCGCCGGCGCTACCTGGCGGGGGGACTGGGCTACGGCGAGGTCAAGCAGGAGCTGTTCGAGACGGTACGCGATTTTTTCGCCCCCTACGCCGACCGGCGCCGGGAACTGCTGGCCGATCCGGAGAGCATCCGCGCGATCCTCGCCAAGGGGGCGGAGAAGGCCCGCTACGTGGCCGGCAAGACGATGCGCAAGGTGCGCAAGAAGGCGGGGCTGGTTTACTGAGAAGCCGCCTTGCACGACCGCTTCCCGGCTGGCATACTGAACGGACCGGCGTCCGTCGGCCAGGCGCTTCGCCCATACTCGAAAGGAGGTCGGTCATGTCCATCTATCGCAAGTGGTACTGCACTTGCTCCGGAATCCCGGTGGAACTCCCCCTGTCGCCGCCGTTGGATGACGACGAACCGGAGGAACCGGCCTGCGAACGCTGCGGTGCAACCCCCTCCTCCGATCCCAAAAAGACGATCATCTACCGCGACGTCGAAGACTGGGAGGATTGATCCCGAAGATCACTCGTTGCGGCTGAAAAAGACGAAGGCCATCCCGGGCCGGCGGCTCCCCTCGCCGACGACGAAACGGACCTCGTCGAACTGCCACCCCTTGGCGGTCCACTCGTTGATTATCTTCTCAAGCGCTTCGTCGGTCACCGTGGTGGTCTCCACCACCTTGTATCTGAGCATGGACGGCTCCTGGTTGAATAAAAACGCGTGGCGAACGGCGAGCGGCTCGTCCCATCGGGCCCCAGCCCCCGAAAGACTATCATGGCCATTGCCGGCAATCCAAAAAAACTCGCCCAGGATCTGGCCGACGGCTACTTCAGCCTGACCCCGCCAACCCTCAAGCACTATACCGCCGCCGACCTGAAGACCATCGTGGTCAACCTCGGCATCGTCGCCCGGGAACTGCGTGGCCAGCAGATTTCCGGAGACGACGTTGTCGCCCTCAAGATGCGGAACATGAAGCTTTCCCGCCTCAACCAGACCGAAATGGTTATCCGCGCCCACTGCAAGAAACTCCGCATCCCGCTCTGACCCTCCCTTCCCTGCCGCCTTTCCAGCCCACCTTGCCCCCGGCGCAAGCGTCTCTCGCTTCGCCACCCCGGCAATTCGACAAAAACCGTTCTGGAATTTTTTTATCAGGTACGGAACGAATTCTCCGATCGTGCAATGCCCTGCCCTGGCATCACATGAGATATTTTTACTCAGACAACTTTCCCAATAAATATCAATTTGGTGGAAAATTTTCATCCTGCGAAACGGGGATTTTAACAAAACTATTTTGTTGACACGATTTTATAACGACGTATTATGTTGCGAAATTTTATTCACACGATAAGGCATATTTTACCACGACGTCATCGGTGAATATTTACCAGCCGCAGCCAGGCCAGCCGCGGCTCAGGGACCGACTCTGGAGAGAGCTCGCGGCGGCCGCTCTTCCCTCGGGGCGGCAAGCGACCAGAAAGGAGGTAATCAGCAGCGGATCCATCCCTCACGATCCGCAAAACCGGCCAGCGTCGCACCGGCAGGTGCGCCGCACCATTTTTAATTGGGGTAATCCCACTATTGAGAGAGAAAGGGAGTAACAACATGGGACACGGACCCGCAGTAAAACTGGGCAAGGATAACGCCTCCGGCTACAAGACCAAACTCGGCATCAGAATGTTCATCATCTACACCATCGTCTATGCCGGTTTCGTCGCCATCAACACCACCCGCCCGCACCTGATGCAGGAGATCGTCTTCGGCCAGACCCTGGCCGTCGTTTACGGCTTCGGCCTGCTCGCCCTCGCCCTGGTGCTGGCGATCATCTACAACCAGCTCTGCAACGCTGCAGAAGCCCGCATGAACCAGTAAGGGGGCCGCGATGATCTACCATACTTCTCCGCTGGCCATCGGCCTCTTCTGCTGCTTCGTCGCCTTCGTGCTCGGCCTCTCGTTCTACCTGGCGCGGCGCACCACCTCCGCCGCCGGCTACTATGCCGCCGGCGGCAACATCCACTGGTTCACCAACGGCATCGCCTTCGCCGGCGACTACCTCTCGGCGGCTTCCTTCCTCGGCATCTGCGGCATGATCGCCACCGCCGGCTACGACGGCTGGATGTACTCCATCGGCTACCTGGCGGGCTGGATGGTCGCCCTGTTTCTGGTCGCCGAACCGATGAAGCGCCTCGGCAAGTACACCTTTACCGACGCCCTCGACTCCAAGTTCAACTCCAAGGGGATCCAGCTGATGGCGGCGATCTCCACCCTTTGCGTCTCGGTCTTCTACCTGATCCCGCAGATGGTCGGCGCCGGGGTGCTGGTCAAGCCGCTGCTCGGCATGCCCCACTGGGTCGGGGTCTGCATCGTCGGCGTGGTCGTGACCATCATCGTCGCCACCGCCGGCATGGCCTCCACCACCTACGTCCAGTTCTTCAAGGGCGCCCTGCTGCTGATCGTCTCGACCGTCGTGGTTATCGCCCTGTTCAGCCGCGGCCTCTCCACCAACCCCAAAGGCTGGGGCGACCGGGAGGTCCATCACTTCCAGACCCTGCAGGCAACCGTCGCCGCAGACGGAGCGCTGCAGGTCGGGGGCGGCTACACCGTCCCTGCCGACTGGCAGAGTTCGGCGTTCTGGAAGTCCGACTTGGTCAAGATGGTCAAGGACGGCGAAGAGTCGATCTGGCACGCCAATCAGGACGCCGACGGCAGCTACACCCTGGAAGAGACCCTCTTCGTCACCAGCCTGGCCGACGGCACCAAGCTCTACAACGGTGCGGCCAAGGAAGAAGGGAAGTTCTTCCCGGTCGGCCACATCAAGGAGATCAAGGTCGACGGCCAGTCGGTGGCCGAGACCGGCGCCGTCGGTCCCTTCGGCTACCTCTCGGCGCTTCAAGGACTCGACCGTCGTCCTCTGGGGCAAGAAGTACATCATGGACGGCGGCAACAAGTATGAAGTCTTCTACCAGAAGCCGACCGCCGGCGCCCGCATCCTGCGTCCGGGGCTGAAGTTCAAGGTCGACAACGCCACCGGCACCCAGAAGTTCAACTTCATCTCGCTGATGCTGGCGCTCTTCTGCGGCACCGCGGCCCTGCCGCACATCCTGATCCGCTACTACACCGTGCCGAGCCAGGCCGCGGCGCGCAAATCGACCATCGTCGCCATCGCCGCCATCGGCTTCTTCTACGTGCTGACCCTGTTCCTCGGCCTCGGCGCCATGACCAACGGCGTCATCAACCTCACCGACAACAACATGAGCGCGCCGCTTCTGGCCCTCTCCTTCGGGGTGGTCCTCTTCGCGGTGATTTCCTCGCTGGCCTTCGCCACCGTGCTGGGGACCGTTTCGGGACTGATCGTCGCGGCCAGCGGCGCCGTGGCCCACGACCTGATGGACAACTTCCTCGGCCTGCACATGACCGATGCCGGCAAGGTCAAGGCCGGCAAGATCGCCGCCATCGTCGTCGGCCTGATCGCCATCTACCTGGGGATCGTCTTCGAAGGGATGAACGTCTCCTTCCTGGTCGGCTGGGCCTTCGCCGTGGCGGCCTCGGCCAACCTGCCGGCGATCCTGATGCTGCTCTTCTGGAAGAAGACCACCGCCAAGGGGGTCGCGTCCTCGATCTTCGTCGGCCTGACCTCGGCCCTGGGGCTGATCCTCATCTCCCCCGACATGTGGGTGCGCTACGGCCTGCTGCCGGGCGATGCGCCGATCCAGATCAACAGCCCGGCGCTGATCTCCATCCCGCTCTCCTTCCTCGCCCTGGTCGTCGTCTCGCTGCTCACCCAGAAAGACGCGGCGATCGAGGACGCGAGCGAAGTGGCCGGCGCCTGATCGGCTTGCCGATTGCCTGCTGAATCTGCCATACTTTTGGGGCCGCCGCCTGGCGGCCCCGTTTTTTTCACGACCAATTGGAACCACCAGAAGCGATGCGGCCGGGACCAAACACCCGACCCGACAGGAGCACCATGAAGCGATTTCGTTTTACCCTGCTGGCGATCTGCCTGCTGCTTTTGTGGCTGGGCTGGAACGACCTCTCCCTGCTGCTGCGCAACCCCCAGCCGCAAACCGTCAGCCTGCAGGAGCTGGTCAGGACCGGCCCGCCCCGCGATTGGCTGCAGGTGACCGGCGGCTACCAGGATCTCACCGAGGCGATCTCCACCTCGGGGAGCGTCGATATCGACGCCTTCCTCGTCCCCCTCAAGACCGACCCCGCGGCACCCTCCTTCCAGGTCCTGGTCGAAACCCGCGATCCGAAGATCATCGACCTGCTGAAGACCTACTACTTCAAGCTCGACTCGCCGCAGGCTCAGCAGCAGTATCTCGCCGAGCACGCGGCGGACTTTCACGCGCGCCGCGACGTCACCGGCATGCTGATCAGCGGCCTCGTCGCCAGCGGCAACCGCGACAAGCTGATGACCCTGGCCAAGCAACTGGGCATGGATGTTCCGGAGAACGTGATCTTCATCAGCGAGGGGGAGAAGCCGGGTACCTGGCGCGGCCTCCTCTTTGTAGCCTTATCACTGGCCGGGCTGGTAAAATTTGCATTGATGGGGAAAAAGAAGGACTACGCAGCCCCCACCGCTTGAACTCCTGAGCCAAAGCGAAACGGCAAACCGGAAAGGGGGCGACACCCCGCGGTGCCCCCCCATTTCCAGTTTCACTGCGTATTCCCCCGATTGTATCGGCGCACCCCCACCCGATCGCGAAGATTTGTCGCACCCGCCCCCGGCCGAGGCATAGTTACTGCATTCATTAAAACTGCCCAGCAGCACATTTCATTCATCGCTCCGCCGGAACCGCCCCTTCAGGGGACCTTCAGTATGAAGATCAGGACCAAGTTTCTGCTCACCAACCTTCTCATTACCGGCCTGCTGGGCGGCGCCGCCCTATGGGGGGTGCTCTGCTCCACCCGTCTTCTCGAACAAGAAATCAACGGCAAATACATGGCCGCCGCCACCTATGCCATGGAAAAGGTGCACCGGCTCTTTTCCCAGCGGCTGGAGGATCTGAGGAAACTGGCCAGGGACCCGGCCATCCAGTCCCCGCAGTCAGCCCCGGCTCGCGTTGCCGGCCTGCTGGCGGCCTACAAGAAACATTTCGAACACTATGTTCCCTTTACCGCCATTGCCCTTTTCGATTCGCAGCAGCGCTGTATCGCCGACAGCGAGGGGCGACGAAGCGGAGTACGGGCTTCCCTAGTGGAGGGCTGGAACGCCATTGCCGGCGGCGCGGATTTTGCGCTCGAGATGGCACCGTCCCCGCAACCGGGCGACGGAATCTTCAACCTTGCCTGTGCCGTACGGGGTCACCGGGGAGCGCTCAGCGGGGTTCTGGTCGCCCAAATTTCTGTCGCGTCGCTGCACCTTATCGCCGAACGGCCGCTCCGGCTCCTCGATCCCGACGGCACCCCCGCCATGAACCTGATCGACCGGGCCGGGCGCATCCTCTATTCAACCCACGCCACGGCGGGGGCTCCGGATAAAATCTGGTCCGGCTTCGACGTCATTCAAAACGCCCTGGCCGCCGGCGAGGAGACGGGGACCCGCCTGTTCAGGCCCGCGGGTCACGGCACCCCGACGGAGATTCTCGTCTTTGCCCGGGAAGGACGAGACCCGAGCTACCTGGGCAAGGGGTGGGTTCTGACCCTTACTATTCCCCAACGGGTCGCCCTGGCCTCGATGATTGCCCTGCGCAACCGGTTGCTGTTGATCATCGCTTTAATCGGCTGCTGCAGTGCGATCGTCGCAGTTCTGCTCTCCCGAACCATTACCCGTCCCATCATGCAGTTGAACGAAGCCGCCGCTGCGGTGGGGGCGGGTCGCCGGAATATTGTCGTGGAGGTTGCTTCCTGTGACGAGGCCGGGCAACTGGCCGCAACCTTCAACGGCATGGTGAAGAGACTCGATGAGTTGAACTGCGCGCTGCAAATCGCCGCCACGGTGGACAGGCTGACGGGGGTTCTGAACCGCTATCGGCTCGAGCAGGTGCTGCGGGACGAAATGGAACGGGCGTGCCGCTACGGCCATCCGCTGTCGATGATCCTCTTCGATCTCGACTTTTTCAAACAGATCAACGACAATCACGGCCACCTCGCCGGAGACATGGTGCTGAAAACCGTGGTCGCCTTTGTTCAGCAGATCATCAGGAGCAGCGACACGCTGGGCCGCTGGGGCGGCGAGGAGTTCATGCTCCTGGCTCCCGAAGCGGACCTGGCGCAGGCGACCCGCCTGGCGGAAAAGGTCCGCCAGAGTATTGCCTGCTGCGCGGTCGACGGCGTGGGCCAGATCACGGTCAGCTGCGGGGTGGCGGAAATGCGCCCTGGCGACCGCGAAGAGGACCTGATCAAGAGGACGGATGACGCTCTCTATGCCGCCAAACGCCAGGGGAGAAACCGGGTGGAGGCCGACGCGCCGGCCTGATCCCGGCTGCGACCGACTCCGCCGGCCACCGCTCTCCCCAACAGCACCCCGCCACTCCCCCCCCCACCCGACGGCCCGCCGCCGATCGGCACCAGCCCCGGCGCCATTCCCCCAGAGCTCACAGCACGCCAGCAAGTCCCGCGCCCCCCGCCCCGAACAGCGCGGCCGGAGGCAGTGTGCCGACAGTCCCCGCCTCAGTGCGTGAGGCGTATTGCCATGGCGTAGATGATGAGAACGAGCAGGATGAGGCCGAGGCCGAAAAAGGTGTAGCCGAGCCCGCGCGCGATCCGCTTCCAGCCCTCCCATTCGTCTTTCACGCGGTACTCGTCGAGCCGGCCGGTGGCGGCGAGACGGTCCCACCAGCGCTTGCGCTCGTGGAGCAGTTCACCCTTGGAGACGCGTCCGGAGAAGATGACGGTGTCCATCGGGAACTTCTCGAGGCGGAAGTGGGTATTGAAGAAGTGGAACGTAAAGATGAAGCCTGCGGCGAGCAGGGCTTCGTCGGAATGGATGATCAGGGCAACGTTGATGATCCAGCCGGGCAGGAAGCGGGTGAAGAATTGCGGGAACCACATGATCAGGCCGGACAGGCCGATCATTACGACCCCCCAGAAGACGGCGAGGTAGTCGAACTTCTCCCAGTAGGTCCAGCGGCCGAACTCGGGGCGCGGCCCCCGACCGAAGAACCACTTATTGTGGGCCACCAGGTCGCGCCAGTCCTGCAGGTTGGGGACCAGGGAGTCGGGACCGAAGAAGGCTCCTAGCAAGCGCCCGAGCCGCAGCCGGCCGGTGTCCGGGTCGCGCCAGCGGTCGCGGTTCTTCCAGAATTTTCCGGCCAGGCTGGCCAGGTGCAGGCCGAAGTAGAGGAAGGTGACCAGGGCGCCGAAGTGGTGCAGGGAGCGGGCGACTCCGGGCCCGCCGATGTAGTGGAACAGCACCTTGGCCCAGTCGGTGTAGTAGAACTTCAGCGGCATGCCGGTGAGGACCAGCAGCAGGAAGCTGGAGACCACCAGCAGGTGCAGGAAGCGCTCGAAGGGAACGAAGCGGACGAACCACTCCTCCCCCTCCCGGGCCCGCACCTTCGCCGCCCGGAAGCGCTTCGAGTCGGTCCAGTAGAGGTAGCCGGAGCGGAACAGCCAGAAGCCGGTGTGCAGCCCGAAGAGGGCGAAAACGCCCAGCAGCAGCCCGGTCATGAACAGAAAAACCGTGTGCAGCCGCGGGTAATGCACCCCGTCGAGGGGGTTGGCGTGGGTCAGGTACCCGGTGAAGTTGGCCGTGGCCCCGGGGTGGCACTTGCGGCAGGTGTGGACGATGTGCCCCGGGGCGAGGGTGGAGCGGGGGTCGCTCGGCGGCAGGATGTCGTGGTAGCCGTGGCAATCGTAACAGGCCGCCACCTGCGGCGCGACATTGGGGCGCCCCAGTTCCATCGCCTTGCCATGGTAGGTTTCGCGATAGTACTTCAGCCGGTCCGCGTGGCATTTGCCGCAGCGTTGATCGCTGATCTTTTTGAAATTGTCGCCGAGGGGGTTCACGATCGTATGCGCGGTGTGGCAGTCGATGCACACCGGACCCCGTTCGTCCCCCTTGGCCAGCAGCCGGCCGTGGACGCTCTGCTCGTAGGCCTTCTCGACCCCGAGATGACATTTGCCGCAGGTTTTGGCGATGTTGGCGTGGTAGATCGGCGAGCTGCGATCGACGCTGCGCTTAATGTCGTGGACGCCGTGGCAGTCGTCGCAGGAGGGGGCCACCACCAGGCCCATCTGCAACAGGGCGCGGCCGTGGATGCTGTCCAGGTACTGGGCCGCCACCTGGGGATAGCGCATGCGGTATTCGGCGGTGATCCCCTTGTTGCTGTGGCACGTGCCGCAGGTCCGGGGGAGGTTGAGCTTGAAGACCGGCGAGGTGTCGTCGGTCACCGGCACGATGTAGTGGGAACCGTGGCAGTTGTGGCAGGTGGCGGCGGCGGAGGCGCCCATGGCGTGGCTGACGCCGTGGATGCTGGTGGCGTAGACCCGGGCGATTTGCGCATGACAGGGGGTGCAGTTAACTGGAGCGAGTTGCTGCGGATGAGGAACCTGCTTGATATCGGCGTGACAATCGGTGCAGGAGAGCTCCCCGTGGACCGATTTTTCGAACTTCTGGGGGTCGATGGCGAGGGAGACTTCCCGGCCGCCCACCTGCCCGGTCAGCGACCGGTCCGCGTGGCAGCCGAGGCAGGTGGCGTTGGCGATGGCGGCCGCGCGGGTATCCCGGCCGGCTCCCAGGACCAGGCCGATCGCCAGGACGAACAGTGCGGCGGCGACCTGCCACCGTACCGCCCCGCGGCGGCAGCTCTGCCTCATGCTGTGGATGAGCGTCGCAAACACCTGGTGCCCTCCCGGGCCGGCGCCCCGCTCCCTCTGCGGAAATGACGGGAACCGGCTGCTTTCCTGTATAACCGACCAGGCCCCCATGTCAACGCCGGAGACCGGTCGCAACGGGCAAAATAGGCCGAAATTACAAGGAAATCAGGATGGGAACCAGACCGCGCGGGTCAGCGTCCGGCGACCTCCCGGTCGCGGAACTGGCTGACGTAGAGGCGGTGGTAGGCGCCCCTGCCGGGCGAGGAGGGTTGCGTGGGTTCCCTGTTCGATGACCCGCCCCTGGTCGATGACGATCACCTGGTCGGCGCCGGCGATGGTGGAGAGGCGGTGGGCGATGACGAAGCTGGTGCGCCCCTGCATCAGCTCGTTGAAGGGCTTTTTGAATCTGCGCCTCGGTGCGGGTGTCGACGGAGCTGGTCGCCTCGTCGAGGATGAGGATGGCGGGATCGGCGAGGATCGCCCGGGCGATGGTGACGAGCTGGCGCTGCCCCTCGGAGAGGTTGCCGCCGCGCTCGGCGAGGACCGTGTCGTAGCCCTTCGGCAGGCGGCGGATGAAGCCGTCGGCATGGGCCAGCCGGGCGGCGGTCACGACCTCCTCGTCGCTGGCGGACAGGCGGCCGTAGCGGATGTTCTCCAGCACCGACTCGCTGAACAGGAAGGACTGCTGGAGGACCACCCCGAGCTGGCGCCGCAGGCTGTCCCGCGAGACGCTGCTGATGTCGATGCCGTCGATGCGGATCGCCCCTTGCTGCGGATCGTAGAAGCGCGACAGCAGGTTGACGATGGTGGTCTTGCCGGCGCCGGTGTGGCCGACCAGGGCGACGCGTTCGCCGGGCCGGGCGTGGAGGGAGACGTCCTGGAGCACCGGCGTGCCGGGGACATAGGCGAAGCTGAGGCGGTCGAACTCGACCTCGCCGGCCACCCGGGGCAGTTCCGGCGTCCCGGGGGGATCGAGCTGCTCGGAGACGGTGTCGAGGAGCTGGAAGATCCGTTCGGCCCCGGCCAGCGCGCCCTGCACCTGGTTGTAGAGGTTGCCGAGCTGGCGCA
Source organism: uncultured delta proteobacterium (assembly GCA_963763205.1). Taxonomy (GTDB): domain Bacteria; phylum Desulfobacterota; class Desulfuromonadia; order Desulfuromonadales; family DDH964; genus DDH964. The sequence goes on from CAVXNQ010000002.1 coordinate 320,932, forward strand.
GCGGCTCGGCGAAGCGCCGCGAGTAGGTGATGAAGGCGGCGATGGTGCCGATCGTCACCAGCCCCTTGATCGCCAGCCAGCCCCCGAGGCCGCAGAGGACGGCCACGTTCAGATTCGACAGAATCCCCATCATCGGCATCACCAGGAGCGCCAGGGTCATGGCCTGCACCCCGACCGTGCGCACCCCCTGGTTCGCCGCGTCGAAGCGGTCCAGCACCTGCTCCTGCTGGCCGAAGGCGAGGACCACCCGCTGGCCGCTGTAGGTCTCCTCGAGCACGGCGTTGAGCGCCCCGAGCCGCGCCTGGTAGCTGCGGAAGGCCGAGCGGGTTTTGCGCCCCACCGTACCGACCAGGCCGAGCATCAGCGGAAAGGCGAGCATCGAACCGAGGGCCAGCCAGGGGCTGAGCACGAAGATGATGCCGAGAATCCCCGCCAGGGTCAGAAGCCCGGTGAAGAGCTGCGCCGCGTTGTCGGTCAGCACCCGGCTGATCGCATCCATATCGTTGGTCAGCCGGCTCATCAGCTCCCCCTGGCGGCGCTCGTCGAAGAAGCGCAGCGCGAAGGTCTGCAGGTGGCCGAAGAGATCGCCGCGCAGGTCGCGCATCGCCTGCTGGGAGATCCCGGCGAGCAGCACCCCCTGGATCAGCTGCGCCGCCGCCGCCAGGGCGTAGGCGCCGAGCATCAGCAGGGTCATGCGCAGCAGGCCCGGAAGGTTCCGGCCGACCAGCTGGTCGATGGCCCGCCCCATGAAAAAAGGGCCGGCCAGGGCCAGGGCGGTGCCGAGGGCGGCGATCAGGGCCACCAGGACGATGGCGCCGCGCTGGGGACGCAGGTAGCCCGCCAGGCGGCGCAGCGCCCCCCGCGGGTCTTTGGGCCGCTCGGTGCTGTGCCCGCCGGGGCCCCGTCCGCCCGGTCCGGGCAGGCCGGAGAGGCGCACGGGGGCCGTCTGCCGTCCGCTCCCCTCAGCCATGCCGCTCCTCCTCTGCCGTCGGCGGCTCGCCCAGCTTGGGATCGGTAGATGTCCCGATAGACGGCGCTTTCTTCCAGCAGCTGGCGGTGGCTGCCGATGGCGCTGATCCGCCCCTGGTCGAGGACGACGATCTTGTCGGCGAGCAGCACGGTGCTGATGCGCTGGGCGACGATGAAGCGGGTGGTGGCGTTTTTCGACTCGGCGATCAGCCTGTCGAGGGCGTCCTGCAGCCGCACCTCGGTCTCGATGTCGAGGGCGCTGGTCGAGTCGTCGAGGATCAGCACCCGGGGCCGCACCAGCAGGGCCCGGGCGATGGCGATGCGCTGGCGCTGGCCGCCGGAGAGGGTCACCCCGCGCTGGCCGACCTGGGTAGCGTACCCCTCCGGGAGCTCGGCGATGAAGGCGTCGGCCTGGGCCGCCCGTGCCGCGGCCCGCACCTCCGCGTCGCTGGCGTCCCGGCGTCCGTAGCGGATGTTGTCGGCGACGCTGCCGGAGAAGAGGACCGCCTCCTGCAAGGCGACGCCGATGGCGGAGCGCAGCGCGGCGGGATCGAGATCGCGCACATCGATCGCCGTCGAAGGTGATGCGCCCGGCGCTGACGTCGTAGAAGCGGGGGATGAGGTGGATCAGGGTCGACTTGCCCGCGCCGGTGGCGCCGACAATGGCCACCGTCTCCCCGGCCTCGGCGACGAAGGAGATGTCCGTCAGCACCGGCTCGGCACTCTCCCCGGGGTAGGTAAAGCCGACCCCCTCGAAGGCGATCCGCCCGCGGGGCCGTTCGAGACGCACCGCGTCCGCCCGGCGCGGCTGCGTCTCGGCGTCGAGCACCTCCAGGATGCGCCGCGCCGAGGCGTCCGCCGCGGCGATCGGCCCGAGCATGGCGGTGAGCATGAGGATCGGGAAGAGGGCGAAGGAGAGGTAGTTGATGGCGGCCACCACCTCGCCGACGGTCATCCCCCCGGCGAGCGCCGTCTTGCCGCCGATCCAGACCGCGCCGACGATCGCCAGGTTGAGGAGCAGCAGCATGATCGGTGAGAAGACCGCCATCAGCCGGGCGACCCCGATCGTCCCCGCCATCAGCTCCTCGTTGGCCGCGCCGAAACGGGCCGACTCGTGGGCGGCGCGGACGAAGGCCTTGACCACGCGCATCCCCGCCAGGTTCTCCTGGAGGACCACATTGAGCCGGTCGAGGCGCTGCTGGACGTTCATGAACATCGGCTGGGCCCGGCGGCCGAAGAGCCAGACCAGCACCACGATGAGGGGGACGAAGATGGCCATGAGCAGGGCGAGGCGGGGGCTGGTGAGGACCAGCAGGACGATGGCGCCGACGGCCCAGATCGGCGCCCGGGTGAGGATGCGCAGCGAGAGCATGACGATCATCTGCACCGCGTTGACGTCGCTGGTCGAGCGGACGATGAGCTTGCCGGTCTGCAGGGTGTCGAGGTCGGCGAAGGAGAAGGACTGCACCTTGCGGATCAGGGCGCTGCGCAGGTCGGCGCCGAAGCCCATGGCGACGCTCACCGAGAGGTAGTTGTTGGCGATGGCGAAACCGGCGGAGAGGAGCGCGGCGCCCGCCATCAGCAGCGCGGTGGTGACGACCACGTGGAGGTCGTGCGCGCCGATCCCCTGGTCGATGATCCGCTGGGTCAGGTGGGGGATGAGCAGGTCGGCCGCGACCATGGCGAAGAGGAGCAGCAGGGCGACCGCCGAGGGGAGTTTGTAGGGGCGCAGAAACCCGTAGAGACGCCGCAGGGATTTCACTTCTCCCCCTCCCCGGCCGCCGTCACCTGCTCCAGGTAGCACTGGACCTTGAGCAGCGACTTGCGCAGCGCGGCCTGCTCCGCCGCACTCAGCGCCGAGCCCATCTCGCGGTCGAAATCACGCAGCGAAGCGCGGGCGTCCTCGTGCAGGTCTCTGGCCTTTGCGGTCAGGTAGACGCGGACGATGCGCTGGTCAGCGTCATCCCGGCGCCGTTCGACCCAGCCGTCCCTTTCCATGCGCTGCAGGGTATTACTCGCCGTGGGCGGGGTGATCTGCAGGGCCGCGGCCAGGTCCCGCTGGGAGATGCCGTCCTCCTTCCAGAGATGGAACAGGACCATTCCCTGGGCGTGGTGCAGGCCGAGGCGTTCCAGGCGCAGGCGGCGGCGTTTGCCGGCCAGGCGGCAGACCTGGGCAAGGAGTTGACCGAGAGTCGGTGCTTGAGGGGTATCCGGCGAGGCGGTCATTAGCGCTCCACTTAGTTAGCCAACTAATTGTCAGCTTTCAAACTTATAGCCTTTCGGAGCACGGCCTGTCAAGAGCGGACACTATCCAGCTTGGATCTTCAGCCATCCCAACGCCGCGATTATCCTTGAAGGCGTGGCGATGTTACTTTGGTATCACCGGAAACTTTCGCCGGAATCCGCACAAACCTTTGGAATTGAATTCTGCTTAGGCTATATTACGCGCATCTCCTTTTCTGCAGTGTTCCTGGAACAAGGCTGGAACAAGGAAAAATTCAGTGACGCAACAGAGTACCGGAAGGCAGTTTTACCCTCAAAGCCGAACTGAACGGCTCATCGCCGCTGGGCGCATGACCCTGGCGGCCTTTTTTCTGCTGGCCATTTGGCTCGACCCCTCCGAACCCTCCCGATATGCCCGGTTCACCTATGGGATATTGGCCGGTTACCTGCTTTACTCCCTCCTCCTGGGCGCCTTCACCCTGCGCTCGCACTTCACTCGGCGCAGCGCTCAGGTCGCGACCCATTTGATCGACCTGATGGTCTTCACCGTCATCATCTTTTTCACGGAAGGGCCGACCAGTCCGTTCTTCGTCTTTTTCACCTTCCTGCTGGTGTGCGCCACCTTCCGCTGGCGGTGGCACGGAACCTTGTGGACCGCGGCGGCGTCCCTCGCCGTCGTCCTCACTCTGGCCTGGTACCCTTCAAACCTGCTGGCCGACCAGAATTTCGACCTGAACCGTTTCATCATTCGGATTGTTTACCTGGCAGTTGTGGCGATATTGCTCGGCTACCTCGGAGCGCATGAACAGTCCCGGCGCAACGTCCTTTGCGCCTTGGCGGAATGGCCCCGCACTGTCTCGGACGAGCTTCAGTCAATGAGCAGCGCCCTGCTGGGGCATGCCGCTGCGATCCTCGGTGCCCCTCGCCTGCTCCTGATCTGGGAGGAAGAGGAGGAACCATGGCTCCATCTGGCCCGGTGGTCAAAGGAGGGGAGCAGCTACTGCCGCGAACATCCTTCCTCTTTTGGGAGCCTCGTTGCCGAACCGCTGTGCGGCACGAACTTTTTCTGCCGGGATGCAGGCGATCCCCGATTCCCGGTCGTCCAGAATTCACCGGAAGGCCTTCGGAAATGGCAGGGGGCTCCGCTCCACCCGGAACTGCAGCAGCGCTTTGCCATCGGTGCCGTTATCGCTTCGAGGCTGAAAGCGGAGAATCTGTCAGGATATCTCCTGGTGCTCGACAAGCATCTGATGACCGCCGACGACCTGGTCCTCGGGGGGATCGTCGCCCAAGAGATCTCCGCCCGCCTCGATCATTCGTTGCTGATAAGGCAGCTACAGCAAGCGGCTGCCTCGGGCGAACGGGTCCGCCTGGCCCGCGACCTTCATGACGGCCTTCTGCAGTCCTTGACCGGCATCGCCCTGCAATTGGAAACCGCGCAGCGCCTGATGCCATCGGAACCACGGACGGCCCAGCAGCGTATTCAGGAAATCCAGCGGGTGCTCGCAGCAGAACAACGGGATCTGAGGTCCCACATCCGTGACTTGAGACCGGTCCTGCCCGATCGACTTTCGGAAGATTTCGAACTGGCCGGCCGCCTGGAGGAGTTGGCCCAGCGGATCAGGCGGCAGTGGGATTTTTCGGTGACGATCGACAGCCAGCCTTCGGCACCTCGAATCAGCAGGAGCATGGCGAGAGAGATCTATTTCGTCGTTCACGAGGCGCTGATAAATTCCGTGCGGCATGCCGGCGCCTCGGCCCTGCAGGCCGACCTCCATTTCGAAGCGGGACGGGTGGATATCACGGTCAGCGATGACGGGCACGGTTTTCCCTTCCGCGGCCGCTACGACCAGGATGCTCTGTCCGAAATGAAGCGGGGCCCGGTGACGCTGCGGGAGCGGATCTCCTCCCTGGGGGGGACCTTCTCCATCGACTCGCGTGAGACCGGGGCGCGTCTGGAGATCAGCCTTCCGCTCACGACCCCTGGAGGTTGAAATGTCCATTCGCCTGGTGCTGGCCGACGACCACCCCCTCATCCTCGACGGCTTGGCAAGCCTCTTTCTCCTGGAGGGCGATTTCGAGGTGCTGGCAAGCTGCGCCGATGGCGCAGAGACGCTGCGGGCGGTACGCCTGCACCGGCCGGACGTAGCGATCCTGGACATTCGCATGCCCGGAATGAGTGGACTGGAGGTTGCCAGGAAGGTGCGGGAGGAGGCCTTGCCGACGCGGATGGTGCTTCTGACGGGGGAGCTCAGCGACGAGGAGATGATCGAGGCGATGCAGCTCGGGGTTCAGGGCATCGTGCTGAAGGAAATGGCGCCGAATCTTCTTGTTCAGTGCATCCGCAAGGTACACGCCGGCGAGCAGTGGGTGGAACGCCGCTCCACCCGGCACGCGTTGGAAACGATGCTGCGGCGGGAAGCGGGGATGCGGGAGGTCTCCGCTCTTCTCACGCACCGGGAGATCGAACTGGTCGGCATGGTGGCCCGCGGCCTGCGCAACAAGGAGATCGCCGCAAAGCTCTTCATCAGCGAGGGGACGGTAAAGGTCCACCTGCACAACATCTACGACAAGCTCAAGGTGGACGGGCGCATGGCGCTTTTGAAGTATGCGCAGGAGAAGGGGCTGGTGGTGTGACGGTCCTTGCCTGACCGCCATAATCAATCAAGCGGTGCTTACGCTCCACAAGCCTTGCATGACGCCCAACGAAAATGGGGACAAGCGATTCCCACCTGTCCCCATTCCCATGGCATTACCCCGGGATTCACTCTTATTGGTGGCAAGCGCCCCCGGATAAAGTTACCACGTCCTCTTTGATCAGCGCCGCGTTGTAGGGGCCGGGTTTGGGGCCGTACTCGCCCGTCGAGAACCGGTAGGCGATCTCCGAGATGATGGCCCCACGGGCACCACCTGTCAGTTTGTCGCAGTTGGTCTTGATAAAGGCATTTGCCACGGCTGGAGGCGCGGTATGCTCGACGGCCAGCTGAATGAAGGTGACCTCCTCGGTGTCCTCGCCGTCGGCATTGCCGTGGGTGACCGTTGCGATTAGGTTATACGTTCCGGGCTGCGGGACCGTCCAGGAGAAAGTCAGGTCCTGCGGACAACTGTCGCTGCTGGAAAAGGGGGAGCCATCGTAGCTGTAGATCGTCGCTGGATCGCCGCCGCCGATTTGCGCCGCTACCTCGATGCGGCTGATTGCATCGAGCGTGCAGGTACCGGTGGGATTGGCCAAGGAAAGCTGCAGCGTCACATCGACGTCCATCGGGAAAGTATCTTCGTATTGGGTGCCGGTGGGAGCGGTAATCGTCACGGCGGGCACAGTCGGCGCCGCGTAAGCCGTAACCGCCAGACCCAAGGTCAAAACCATGAGGTTGATGACCAATGATTTCTTCAATATTTCATTCATTTCATTCCTCCCTTTCATGTTTCCCGGTTAATCCGGGGGACTGATTCAATTCTTTTTACGACTTTTCACCTACCCACTATCGCTCAGTACGGTTGTTCTCCCGGTCCCCTCCTTTCTTCTCTCACTCCATCGGTTGCTTCCCCTAAGCGGCGCTCCAGAACGCGCTGATGCACGCCGCCACGCCCTTTCTTTCACCAACCTTCTCCACCCGCACCACCTCGCCCCGGCAGCGGAGGCGCATCCCCGGGCCCAGCCCGGAATGGTCCATGAACATGATGAACTCGATCGGCGCTCCGGCCGCCAGTGGGGCGTCGGTGATGAAGAAGATCCCCTCCGTACTGAAGTCGCGGGTCAGACCCTTTCCCTGATTCAGTTCTATGGGAATTTCACCCTTGAATCGTGTGGATTTTCTATTCTCGGGTGAATTCACACCGGCCTCCTCTTGACCTGTCGTCACTTGAATCCCGGTCCCTGGAACAACCGATCCAACTACCGGGAATTCAGTGAATTCATCGAAGCGGATCTGGTATCAATTTTGGAAGATATTGCCGTGAAGAAAATAGGCTGACAGATAGTTTTTCGTATGTCTTGGGGAATAGAATCCTTATTACTTTCGATATAGTGCTGGCCTTTCGCCGGAAGCCGAAAAGGGGACCGACTACCTTTCCCAGAAAAGTAGCCGGTCCCCTTTTTCGCTCTGTCCCGCCATTTCCCTATCGAACGCGGGGCCTGGAGTCGGGCCTCCAAGTTGCTAAGTCTGGTGAACCTAAAGGGTCATGGCTGCACACTGACAAAATCAAGTGACATGGGGCTCAAAGAGAAGCCATGTATTGTGGCAATCCGGGGCCGGACCAAGTCAACCACCTAAAAAGATTGAAATATCGACTAAAATACCTCTCAAAAATCGAGGTATAGCTCGATTTTCGAGGCCTAAATGGGACCTTTAAGGAAATCAGCGCCCCCCCTTTCTTCCCGACCGCTCCGGATTTGCCCTTCTCCCACGACCGAAAGTCGTCCCCCTTCCCCCTCAAGAACAGCTTCGAGTCCCGCAGACAGCAATGCGCCGGGATCTCTTCCCGGCGCATCCCTTGGCGTCCGTCTCGCTTCGGAATCAAAAAAATTCGAGGCGAACCGCTTCTCATCAACCTGCCATGCACTCTTCGTTAGGCGTGGTGATGACCCCCTTCCTGATGCATCCCCTTGATCATCGGCAGGGTGATCAGCGCCAGGGCGGCGACCACGATACCGACGATCCAGGAGTTCACCGCGTTGCTGACCATACCCGAGTAGTTGAAAATCCAAGGCAGGAAGAACAGCAGAACGCCCAGGAAAACGTTCCACCACTCCGCGACGCGGTTCTCAACCTGGGCCAGGGCCCACGCGGAAAAGATCACGAGCGCGATACCTATCACCACCAGAACGGTGGTGCTGGTGGTGCTGGCGACCGTCCCCAATACCCAAGGCGACGCGATCAGCCAGATGCCGAGCAGCAGGTTGATCCAGTCGATGACACGCTTCGATCCGGTCACAATCCTCACCTCCTCACCGGGGACCATGTTTGGTTTGCTACCGGCCCCCTTCTGGTATATTTTACCACCAGCCCACCGGGCGTTGCCACCCGCACAGCGGAAGACATCCACTGAAAAAAGGTTTTTTACCTTTTACGGACGACCCGGGACGGACCCGCCTCCCCCCCTGACCGACAAAGCCACCCATCGTTTCCTGGGTGAATTTCACTACCGCTTCGACCACCATCCCAACTTGGCCTGCTGGTAAGCGCCATGCCAAAAGCGGAACCTGCAATCTGGGGCAATCTGGGGTCGGACCAAGTCAACCGCCTGAAAACATTGGGATACCGGCCAAACCACCCCGCAAAAATCGATGTATAGCTCGATTTTTGGCACCAAAATAGGGCCTTTAAGGAGATCAGCGCCCCGCCATCTACTCCACCTCCCGCCTCCAGATACACCACCCATCCCGATAAACTTCCCGCACCCGATGAAACGGCACCCGGCGGGCCTCGCCGCTGCCAACATAGAGCTCGAAGGCGAAAGAGTCGTCCTCGGGAAAATGCAGCGCCGCAAAGCGGACCCTCACGATCCGGTCCGCGACCCGGTCGTAATACCCGATCTCGAAATCGGCCTCGGCAAAGGCCTGGTCCCAGCGGATGCGGTGGAGCAGATCCTGAACCGGCTGCATCCCTGTCACTCCTTCGGTTCGCGCGGTCACATTTCCATTTTACCCTTCCGGCAACTGAGGCGGAGGAAAAGGCGGCTCGGCCACTTCGGATCCCCCAAAAGGCAACGTTGCGGAGTTCGCAAAGCAGGCTGTCCCTGAGAACCGTGGCAACCCTGCTCAGAACTTGGCATGTCCCGGCGTGCGCGGGAAGGGGATGACGTCGCGGATGTTCTCCATGCCGGTGACGTACATCAACAGCCGCTCGAAGCCGAGGCCGAAGCCGGCGTGGGGACAGCTCCCCCAGCGGCGGATGTCGCGGTACCACCAGAGGCTTTCCGGGTCGATGCCGACGGCGGCCATCCTGGCGTCGAGGAGGTCGAGGCGCTCCTCGCGCTGGCTGCCGCCGATGATCTCGCCGACCCGCGGCACCAGCAGGTCCATGGCCGCCACGGTCTTGCCGTCGTCGTTGCGGCGCATGTAGAAGGCCTTGATCGTCTCCGGGTAGTCGACGACGAAGAGGGGACCGCCGACGTGCTCCTCGGTGAGGTAGCGCTCGTGCTCGGTCTGCAGATCGTTCCCCCAGGCGACGGGATACTGGAAGGCGCGGCCGGACGCCTCCAGGACCCTGACCGCCTCGGTGTAGGTCATGGTGGCGAATTCGGCGGCGGCCAGCGTCTCCAGCCGGGCGATCAGGCCCGGCTCGATGCGCTGGTCGAAGAAGGCCAGGTCCTCGCCGCAGTGCTCGAGGACGTAGCGGACCAGGTAGCGCAGGAACTCCTCGGCGAGGGCGCAGTCGGCGGCCAGGTCGGCGAAGGCCATCTCCGGCTCGATCATCCAGAACTCGGCGGCGTGGCGGCTGGTGTTGGAGTTCTCGGCGCGGAAGGTCGGGCCGAAGGTGTAGATGTCGGCAAAGGCGGTGGCGAAGAGCTCCCCTTCGAGCTGGCCGGAGACGGTCAGCCGGTCCGCTCGCCGAAGAAGTCGGCGCCGAAGTCGACGACGCCGTCAATCAGTGGCGGTTTCAGCGCGTCGAGGGTGGTGACGCGGAACAGTTCGCCGGCCCCCTCGCAGTCGCTGGCGGTGATGATCGGCGTCTGCACGTAGAGGAAGCCGCGCTCCTGGAAGAAGCGGTGGACGGCGAAGGCCAGGGCGCTGCGCACCCGAAAGACGGCGCCGAAGGTGTTGGTGCGCGGGCGCAGGTGGGCGATGCTGCGCAGGAACTCCAGGCTGTGGCGTTTCTTCTGCAGCGGGTAGTCGCCGTCGGCCTCGCCGAGCACCTCGATCGCATGGGCTTGCAGCTCCCAGTTCTGCTTGCCCCCCGGCGAGGGGACCAGGTCGCCGGTTACCGCCAGGCAGGCGCCGGTGCCGAGGCGGGCGATGCGCTCGACGTCGTTCAGCTCCGGGCCGGCCACCACCTGCAGCGAGGCGAAGCAGCTGCCGTCGTTGAGCTCGATGAAGATAACGTCCTTGCCTCGACGCACCGTCCGCGCCCACCCCTTGACGCAGATCCCCGCAAGCGGGGCGGCCGCCGTCAGGACCGCGTCCACCCGCATCCGCCCCCTTTTCCAACGCTCCGCCATCATCTCCTCCCCTCTCACTGCAAGGGTTCTCCGGTGCTGCACTGAGCCGCCCGGCGCAAGCATTATCGACCACCGCGAGGCGGAGTGCAACGCCACCGGCTCATGTCTTGCCCGGGCAACATCCTCTGCTATCTTTAACGAATATCTCCGACATCAACCACCCCGGGGAGAAGTTTATGGCATGGGATCAGGCGCACAGTCCCGATCGGCACATCCCGGATCTCCTGGGGCAGAAGATTGTCACCTACACCCTGGTCTATACCCTGGCAGCCCTGCTGCTGGTCGCCTTCATCAGTATCTATCCTCTCTTCCAGCAACTCAAGACCGCCGAGGAGAACAGCCTGCTCGCCACCGCCCGGATCCGCGCCGTGGCCGTCGGCGAATACGTGGGCCGCATCGGCGACATCGCCCGCCAGATCGCCAGCCGCAGCGTCATCCGCGACCGCCTGGCCGCCTTCGACCAGGGGCGAATTTCCCTCGCCGCCCTCGAACAGTTCTCCCGCCCCAATCTGGAGGACGCCCTGCATGGCTCCGCGGAGACGCTGGGCATCACCCGACTGAGCGCCGACGGCCAGGTGGTGGCCCGGGTGGGAATCCAAATCCCCCTCGATCCCGCCTTTCTTCCCGCCTCCGGCAGCCAGGCGATCACCGTCAATGAGCCGATCGTCCTCGGTGGCTCTCTGGTGCTGGTGGTCGGGACGCCGATCCTCGCTAACGACGGCACCCGCCTCGGAACGGATCTGATCGCCTTCGCAACCTACCGGCTGCGGAAGATCGTCTGGGCCCCGGATGGCCTGGGAAAAACCGGCGTCGCCCTGCTCGGCAGTGCCGGCCGGGAGCGGGGAGTCGTCTTTTTCTCGGGCCGGGACCGGCAGGTGGCCTCCTACAATCAGCCACCCGCCGCTCCCGAGCTGACGCAGGCCCTGCAGCAGACCGGCCGGGGGGAAAGCGGAGCCATGAAGTTCCGCGCCGGGGGAGGAGAAACGTTGCTGGTCTTCGCCCCCGTCCCCGACACCTCATGGGGGCTGCTGGTGCACATGGACCAGCAGGAGCTCTTCTCCCCGGTGAACCGGGAGTGCTGGTCGGTAGGCCTGGTGGCCCTGGTGCTCGCCCTGTGCGGGGGCATCGGGATTTTTTTCCTGCTGCGCCCCCTCACGGGAAGGGTGCTGGGCCACCTGGAGACCATGACCCAGCTCAACAGCGCCCTGCAACAGGAAATCGCCGACCGGACCCTGGCGGAAAACAACCTGCGCCGCAGCGAGCAGGAATGGGCGCAGACCTTCGAGTCGATCACCGATGCCGTAGCGATCATCGATCCGGACGGAAAGGTGATCAAGATGAACCGTGCCGCGGCCGCCTATCAGCAAGCCGTGGCGCCCCTCGCCGGCGATGCGAAAACCTGCCTGGTCTTTTCCGGCATGGCGCGGCACGAGGGGAACTGCCCTTTCAACCGGCTCCTGGAGAGCAAGCGCCCCGAGTACTGCGAGCTGCACGAGGCCGTCACCAACCAGGACTTTCTGGTCTCCGTCTTCCCGATGCTGGACGAGCAGGGGGAGGTGCGCGGCGCGGTGCACATCGCCCACGATATCACCCGGCAGAAACAGATGGAGCGGCTCAAGGACGAAATGATCTCCTCGGTGAGCCACGAGATGCGCACCCCCCTCACCGCCATCCTCGGTTTCATCGAATTCATGCTGGAACAGAAGCTCTCCCCCGAGAAGCAGCGGGACTACCTGCAGACCGTGCTCCGGGAGACGCTACGGCTGAACGAGCTGATCAACAACTTCCTCGACCTGCAGCGACTCCAGGCGGAGTTGGAGACCTACCACATGGAACCGGTACAGGTGGAACCCCTGCTGCAGAGAACAGCCCACAGCTTTGCCGGCGCCTCGGCCAAACATACCTTTCTGGTCGCCTGCCCCGCGCATCTGCCGCCGGCACTCGGGGATTCCCGCCGCCTCGAACAGGTCCTGAGGAACCTCGCCACCAATGCCATCCGCTTTTCGCCCAAGGGGGGAAAAATCACGCTGGGAGCAACGGCGGGCGAAGGGGACGTTACGATCTGGGTTCAGGATGAAGGGATCGGCATCCCGTTCGAGGATCTGGAAAGGATCTTTGCCCCTTTCTACCGGGTAGACGACAGCGACCGCCGCATCCCGGGGGGCATCGGGCTCGGCCTGGCCCTGGTGCGGGAGATGATCAAGGCCCACGGCGGCCGCGTCTGGGCGGAGAGCACGCTGGGCCGGGGAAGCACCTTCTATTTCACCCTGCCCGTGGCGGAAACGCCTTGATGGCCATCGGTCACGGGTGACCGCCGCTCGTCGGCCACTCCCTGCAGTCGGCCGGAGGGGGGGCCCGCTTCCCCTTGGCGAATGCCTCCAATACCTGGCGGCGGGCGCAGGCAAACGTATTCATGCGCTGCCCTCATATCCCAGGACCTGATGCAGGGTCTTCTGGAGGAGGTCGATCCGATAAGGTTTTTTCAAGGCGGCCGCAAACCCGTAGTCTCGGAATTCGGCCATGACGGAGCTATCCGCATAACCGCTGGAGACGATGGCCCGAACCCCGGGATCCAGTTGGCGCAGCGCCGCAATGGTCTGTTCGCCGCCCATCCCGCCCTTCACGGTCAGATCCAGAATCACCGCGTCGAAAGGTTCCCCCACCGCCTGGGCCGCGCGGAACAGGGTCACGGCCCCCTCGCCGTCGGCTGCCGCCGCTGCCTGATGCCCCAGGGCTCCCAACATTTCCAGCGCGACCAATCGCACGACTTCCTCGTCGTCCATGATCAGGATCCGGGCGGGAGGAGTCTCGGTCCAGGGCTCTGGCACTTCTACGGGAAGCGACTCCCCCTCGCAAGCCGGCAGATAGATGGCGAAACAGCTTCCCTCTCCCGGGGTGGAGTCGACCTCGATACGGCCACCATGGTTCTTGACGATCGAATAGGAGGTCGCCAGGCCCAGGCCGCTCCCCTGTTGCTTGGTGGTGAAATAGGGATCGAAAATCCGCTCCAGGAGGGCCGGCGGGATACCGCCCCCCCGGTCGCTAACGGCAACCCGGACGAAACGGCCGCCGGACGGCAGATGGGGATTCTGCCCCGGGGCCAGGTCCAGATTGTCCAGGCGGATCCCCACCTGGCCACCATCGGGCATCGCCTCGTTGGCGTTGATGACCAGGTTCTGAACGACCTGGGCGATCTGCCCGCCGTCGGCCGCCACCGCCCAGGGAGGCTGGAGCGCAACCAGCCGAAAATCGGAGCGGGTGCCGCTGAGGGCAAACCGGGCAACATTCTCGATGATCGGCTGCAGGGCAAGGCAGGTAATGACGGGCTGGCCGCCCTTGGCGAAGGTCAACAGCTGCCCGGTCAGGTTGATCGACTGCCCCAGCGCCTGTTCGGCCTGCGCGAGCAGGGCGGCGGCCGCCTCTTTCCGGTCGAGGTTGAGGCGGGCCATCGACAGGTAGCCGAAGACGCCCTGGAGCAGGTTGTTAAAATCGTGGGCGATCCCCCCGGCGAGGGTGCCGATGGCTTCGAGCTTCTGCGACTTGAGCTGCTCCGCGATCAGCTGCTGCCGGGTCGTGATGTCGTTGATGGTTTCGATGGCCGAGGTGATGTTGCCGGCCTCGTCCCGCAGGGGAAAGGCCCTGGTCTCGACGTGGGTTGTGGTGCCATCGGAGTTCCGGTGGTGGTGGATGGCGACCTGCGGTTGCCCGGTCTTGAAGGCCCGCTTGACCGCGCAGTCCTCGCCCTCTTCAAAACAGGGCCGCTTGGCGTGATGGGAAATTTCGTAGCAGTGACGGTCGACGATATCCGCTAGTTCCAGGCCGATGATCGACCGATAGGCCTTGTTGGCTGTGACGATCCGAAAGTTCCGGTCGATGACGAGAAACCCTTCGTCGACGCTGTCGAGGATGGTCCGGATGAATTCCTCCCGCTGGGAGAGGACCGCCGCCGAACGCCAACGCGCTTCCTCCACCGCCACCGCCGCTGCCGCCAGGTTCAGAAACGACAGGTCCGCCTCGTTCGGCGCCACGTCGTGGTCGTAGACCACGCAGAGAGAGCCGACCGCCTCCCCCGACCAGAAGACCGGGGTGCCGATGTAGGTCTTGAGGCCGTAGCGGCGGACATTGGGATCGCTCACGGCATAGGGGCTCCGCTCCAGGTCGCGAATGACCAGCGGAGCGGCGGCCGCCTCCCGGATCACGTCGTGGCAGAGGTGCCCCTCGGGCCGATCCTCCGCCGGGTAGCCGGGTGGAGTCTGCCATTGCCCGATCGAACAGAGCATCCCGCTCTGCAGCCGGTTGTAAAGGGCGCAGCTCGCCTCCATGAGGCGACCCACGACAACGGTGATCCGGTTGATGTTCGCCGCCGCTTCGGTGCCGAAGCCGACAAAGCATTCGTTAAGCAGCCGCAGCCGCTCTTCCTCGCGCCGGCGCTGGCGGATATCCCGGGCCAGCCCGAGGATGTAGCCTTCGCCGCCGTACTCGAAGTAGTTGGCGGTCACCTCGACCGGGTAGCAGAACCCCTGCCGCGTCCGGTGCCGGGATTCGAAGATTCTTGATCCGCTGCGGCGCATGTCCGCAACGTGCCGGGGCCACACTTCAACCTGGAAATCGGGGTCGATATCGCCCATGCACATTCCCTGCAGCTCCGGGAGGCTGAAGTCCAGGACCCGCCGGGCCTGATCGTTGGCGTAGAGAATCCGCGACCGGATATCCACCAGGAAGACTTCAACGTGGACATGATCCAGGGCGAAATTCAGCAGGGCCAGACGCTGTTCCGCTCTCTTCTCGGCGGTAATGTCGCGGGCCACGACGTGAAAAAACAGCTTTCCCCCGAGACTGACCTGGCGGGCGCTCAGCAGGATCTCGCGCAAATCACCGGCCTTGGTCCGCCAGAGGGTCTGGAATTCGTCCCTTTCCCGGGCGTTCAGGCTGTCCATGCGGGATCGGACCTGTTCCGGCGATTCCAGCACCTCGTAATCGACCACCCGGACGGAGCGGAATTCCTCCCGGCTGTAGCCGAGCAACTCCAGCGCCCGGTCGTTGCAGTCGACCGCCAGCATCGTCTCCGGGTCGATCACCAGGATGGCGTCGGGAGACTGCTCGAAAAGGACGCGATAGAGATCGCTGGCAGGCGTCATCCTGGCCTCCGTCGGGGAACCGGGCTCCAAAAAAAACTCCCCTCAACCCACCAGCTGGGGGATTAAGGGGAGTTTACCGCGCCGGTGCACAATGGCAAATCGTCCCTCAGCTGTGCTCGCGGGTCTTGAGGAAGGTCACCTTGGGCCACTGTTCGGCGACGAAACCGAGGCGCCACTCACTTGGTGCGAGGTAGGTCAGGTTCCCCTCGGCGTCATAGGCGAGGTTCCCCTGGTTCTTCTTTTCGAACTCGGCGAGGAGCTTTTTGTCGTCGCACTCGATCCAGCGGGCGGTGGCGAAGTCGATCCCCTCGTAGAGGGCGTCGACGCCGTACTCGTTCTTGAGCCGGGCCATGGTCACGTCGAACTGCAGCACGCCGACGGCGCCGAGGATATAGTCGTTGCCCATCACCGGCCGGAAGACCTGCACCGCCCCCTCTTCGGAGAGCTGGGTCAGCCCTTTTTCCAGCTGCTTGGTCTTGAGGGGGTTTTTCAGCCGCACCCGGCGGAAGTGCTCGGGGGCGAAGTTGGGGATGCCGGTGAACTTGAGCGGCTCCTTGTCGGAGAAGGTATCGCCGATCTTGATGGTGCCGTGGTTGTGGATGCCGATGATGTCCCCGGGCCAGGCCTCCTCGACGTGGGCGCGGTCCTGGGCCATGAAGATGGTGGCGTTGGCGAAGGTGACGTCCTTGCCGATGCGGTGGTGCCTGACTTTCATGCCGCGGGTGAACTGGCCGGAGCAGATGCGCAGAAAGGCGATGCGGTCGCGGTGGGCCGGGTCCATGTTCGCCTGGATCTTGAAGACGAAGCCGGAGAAAGCTCTCCTCCAGGGGGGAGACATCACGGGTCAGGGTCGGCCGCGGCCCCGGCGCCGGCGCCAGATCGACCAGGGCGTCGAGCAGCTCCTCGATGCCGAAGTTGTTGATGGCGCTGCCGAAGAAGACCGGGGTCTGGTTCCCCTTGAGGTATTCGTTCAGTTCGAAGGGACTCGCCGCCCCTTCCAGCAGCTCGATATCGCCGCGCAGCTCGTCGGCCTGGCTGCCGAGCAGCTCGTCGAGCTTGGGGTCGTGCAGATCCTTGATGACGACCGCCTCGCGGTGGCGGGTCGCGCCGCCGGGGGTGAAGAGGCGCAGCTCCTTGCGGTAGAGGTTGTAGACCCCCTTGAAGCGCTTGCCCATGCCGATCGGCCAGGACATGGGGGTGCACTCGATCTGCAGCTTCTCCTCGATGTCGGCGAGGAGGTCCAGGGGCTCGCGCCCCTCGCGGTCGAGCTTGTTGATAAAGGTGATCACCGGGGTGTTGCGCATCCGGCAGACCTCCATCAGCTTCTCGGTCTGCGCCTCGACCCCCTTGGCGCAGTCGATCACCATCAGCGCCGAGTCGACGGCGGTCAGCACCCGGTAGGTGTCCTCGGAGAAGTCCTGGTGGCCGGGGGTGTCGAGGAGGTTGATCTCGCAGTCGCGGTGGTCGAACTTCATCACCGAGGTGGTCACCGAGATGCCGCGCTCCTGCTCGATGCTCATCCAGTCGCTGGTGGCGTGGCGGGCCGCCTTGCGCGACTTGACCGCACCGGCCATCTGGATGGCGCCGCCGAACAGCAGCAGTTTTTCGGTGAGGGTGGTCTTGCCGGCGTCGGGGTGGCTGATGATGCCGAAGGTGCGGCGGATCGCGACTTCCTGTTGCAGTTGCTTGCTCACGTGGACTATGGTCTCTTTCTGCGTAGAATAAAAAAGCGGGCCGAGATCGGCCCGTACGGATCAGACGGCATGATACCCCATCGGCTGCCGGCGGTCAATCCCGCCGCACTCCAGCCGCTTGATCCTGCTGTGGAATCCGCTACCTTCGGAGCAGCGAAGCAAGGCGAAGAGCCCGGCGGCCGTTCCCGAATCCTGCTCATTTGGAGAACCGACATGCAACTCTCCCGCGCCAGCGGCATCTTGCTCCACCCGACCTCCCTCCCCGGCCCCTTCGGCATCGGCACCCTGGGCCGCGAGGCGGTGGAATTCCTCGACTTTCTGGCTGCTGCCGGACAGTCGGTATGGCAACTGCTCCCCCTCGGGCCCACCGGCTACGGCGACTCGCCCTACAGTGCCTACAGCGCGTTTGCCGGGAACCCCCTGCTGATCTGCCCGCGGCAGCTGGTCGAAGCGGGTGACCTGGAGCGGGAGGACCTGGAGGGGCTCGGCGACGACGGCGCCGCCGTCGACTTCGCCCGGGTCCACCGCCAGTCGCAGACCCTGCTGGCCAAAGCCGCCCGCCGCTTCTTTGCCGGCGACGGCACCCAGCGCCACCAGGCCTTCGCCGGGATTCTGCGCGGAACAGGCCTACTGGCTCAACGACTATGCCATCTTCCAGGCCCTGCGCCAGCATTTCGGCGGCCGTCCCTGGTACCGTTGGGAGCTGTCGCTGCGACAGCGGCAGGAAGCGGCGCTGCACCAGTGGGGAGAGCGCCTGGCGGCGGAAATCGACTGCGAGAAATACGCCCAGTTCGTCTTCTTCGAACAGTGGTTCGCCCTGCGCGACCAGGCGGCCCGCCGCGGAATCCGCATCCTCGGCGACATGCCGATCTTCGTCGCCCTCGATTCGGCGGACGTCTGGGCCAACAGCGGCGAGTTCCAACTCGACGCGGACCTGCAGCCGACGGTGGTGGCCGGCGTTCCGCCGGATTACTTCAGTGCTACCGGACAACGCTGGGGCAATCCCCTTTACCGCTGGGAACGAATGGCCGAGAACGGCTTTTCCTGGTGGCTGGCCCGGCTGCGCTGGGCCCTGGCCCAGACCGACCTGGTGCGCATCGACCACTTCCGCGGCTTTGTGGCCTGCTGGGAAATCCCTGCCGCCGAGCCGACCGCCGTCCACGGCCGCTGGCAGCCGGTCCCCGGTGAAGCCCTGTTCCGGCGCATCGCCGAGGATTTCGGCGAAGTGCCGGTGGTCGCCGAGGACCTCGGCGTCATCACCCCCGAGGTCGAGGCGCTGCGCGACGCTTTCGGCCTGCCGGGGATGAAGGTCCTGCAGTTCGCCTTCGGTTCCGGGCCGGACAACCCCTACCTGCCGCACAACCTGCCGCGCCACAGCGTGGCCTACACCGGCACCCACGACAACGACACCACCCTCGGCTGGTGGCAGGAGCTCTCCGCCCGGGAGCGGGAGGCGGTCCGGGAATACCTTGGCCACGAAGCCCGGCAGATGCCCTGGGACCTGATCCGGGTAGTGCTGGCCAGCGTGGCCGAGCTGGCCATCGTCCCCCTTCAGGACCTGCTCGGTCTCGGCAGCGCCGCGCGCATGAATCGCCCCGGGCAGCCCACCGGCAACTGGACCTGGCGCTGCCCGGCGGGAGCGATGACGCCGGCCCTGGCCGAACGCCTCGCCCGTCTTAGCCACTGTTTCGGACGGGGTCCCGACCCATCTAAATAGCCTTGTACCCATTCCCACACCTGTGCTAAGGTACCATGCTGTGTGCGCAGTACCGACCGGCACTGCCCGAAACCCTCATATCCGGGCCGGAAATGGCCCGACAACCCTGTTGGAGGAATGCTCGTGAAAAACGCATTGACCCTTCTGGTGGCTGGCCTGATGGCCCTGAGCCTGGCCGTTGGCTGCAAGAACGAGACTCCCAAGACCGCAGAAAAACCCACCCAGCCCGCAACGAAGGCTGAGCCTGCGGCCCAGGCACCGGCCGGCAAAGCCAAGTCCGGGAAGGTGGTTGAAACCATGAATTCCGGCGGCTACACCTACGTGCAGGTCGATACCGGCACCGAAAAATTCTGGGCGGCCGCTCCCGAATTCAAGGTCAAGGTCGGTGACCCGGTGGTGGTCCCCGCCGGCCTGCCGATGCCCAACTACCACAGCAAGACCCTCAACCGTGATTTCGACGAGCTCTACTTCGTCAGCCAGGTCATGGTCGGCGGCGCCCAGGCGACGCCTGGAACCTCGATGCCCGAAACCATGATGCCGCCCAACACCAATGACCGGACCAAGGTGGAAGCCAGCAACGTCGACTTCAGCGGGATCAAGAAGGCCGAGGGCGGCTCGACTGTTGCCGACGTCTTCACCAACAAGAAGGACCTGGTCGGCAAGGAAGTCAAAATCCGCGGCAAGGTCGTCAAGTACAGCCCGGGCATCATGGGCAAGAACTGGATTCACCTCGAGGACGGCACCGGCACCAAGGGCAGCAATGACCTGACCGTCACCACCAAGGTCGACGCCAAGGTCGGCGACACCGTGCTGGTAACCGGCAAGGTTAGCGCTGACAAGGACTTCGGCTACGGCTACAAATATGACGTGATCCTGGAAGATGCCCAGGTAACAGTCGAGAAATAAGGTTCACTTGGCTCCCAATGACGAAAGCCTCCGGCAACCCCGGGGGCTTTCGTCGTTTCCAGGCCCTCTCATTTCGGTCCGTCACCGCGTCCACCGACCGGCACGCGGAAGCCTTCTCCGGAACTTTCCCAGCCGATTGACACCCTCCCCGAAAGCGATATCTTTTCAGTAAGATGTCTGAATTACTAATTTTTTAGCCGAAGGGAGCCCCCAACATGCCTGAAATTCAACGGATTCTCGTCGTCAGCCGCATGACCAAGTACTGCCGCGAAGCGGTGGAGCAGGGGATTTCCCTGGCCCGCAGGTACGGCGGCGAACTCTTCATCATCCATGTGGTCCACAACCCCTTCGGTTACGAAGGCTGGAACCTGCCGATGGTGTCGCTGGAGAAGGACTACCAGCGGCTCCTCGCCGAAACCAAGGCCGACCTCGACAGTCTCGTCAAGGACGCCAGGGACTCGGGCCTGCCGGTGACGGTCACCATCCGCGAAGGCGAACCGACCGCAGAGGTGATCGCCGCGGTCAAGAGCTTCAACATCGACCTCCTGGTCATGCTTGCCCACGAGCAGGGACGCCTCGAGCACTTCCTCTTCGGCCGCAGCAACGACGAGCTGGTCCGGCGCATGCCCTGCTCCATCTTGCTGGTCAAGAAGGAGCCGGAAGCGATCGACTGACCGCCCGTTCCCGGGAAAGAGCGATCACTCCTTCCCGATGTCGGGATGCAGGGCGCGAAAGACCTCCCGGGCCACCCCCTCGGGCAGGCCGGGAACGGCCAGCAGCTCCGCCAGGGGCGCAGCGCGCAGCTTCTTCAGGCTGCCGAAATGACGCAGCAGTGCCCGGCGGCGGGCGGGCCCGACGCCGGGGATCTCTTCCAGCACCGACTGCAGGGCGGCCTTGCCGCGCAGCTTGCGGTGGTGGCCGATGGCGAAGCGGTGGGCTTCGTCGCGCAGGCGCTCGAGCATGAACAGCGATGGCGAGCCCGGGCGCAGCAGCACCGGGTTTTTCCGGCCGGGGAGGAAAAACCGCTCTTCACTGCGCTCCACCGCCTTGCCGCGCACGTTGGCGACGACGCGACTCTTGGCGATCCCCGCGACGTCGACCGAACCCGCTACCCCCAATGCCTCCAGGACCCCGGTCACCGCCGCCAGCTGCCCCTTGCCGCCATCGACGAGGATGAAATCGGGCAGCGCCCCTTCCGTCACCCCGCGCTGCAGGCGGCGCTGCAGGACCTCGGCGAGGGCCGCGAAATCGTCGCTGCCGTGCACGCCGCGCACCCGGAAGTGGCGGTATTCGGCAGGGGCCGGCTCACCGTCGAGGACCACGGCCATGCTCCCCACCGTGAACTTCCCCTGGACATTGGAGATGTCGAAGCACTCCATCCGCCGCGGCAGGCGCTGCAGCTGCAGACGCTCCCGGATTTCCCCAAGCACCTGCTCCCGGGCTTCGCGGCGACTCCCCCGCTCCCGATAGGACTCGGCGGCATTGCGCCCGGCCAGCTCGACCAGCTGCCGCTTCTCGCCCCGCTGCGGGGCCGCCACCGCGACTCGCCGCCCCTTGCGTTCGCTGAGCCATTCCGCCAGGGCCGGCGCATCCTCGGGCAGAAACGGCAGCAGCACCTGGTCGGGAATCAGCACCTCGCGACCGTAAAATTCCTGCAGAAACGATGAGAGGAGTTCCCCCTCGTCGAACCGCCACTCCACCCCGTACTGGCGCCGACCGATCAGTTTCCCCTCGCGCACGAAGAGCAGCACCAGCTCCACCTCGCCCCCTTCGCGATGCAGACCGACCACGTCCTGGTCGCCGCCGCCGGCGGCCGCCACCTTCTGCTTTTCCACGGTCTGAACGATCGCCTCGACCTGGTCACGCAGGCGGGCCGCCTCCTCGTAGCGCAGCTCGGCGGCCGCCTGATTCATGCGTGCGCGCAGGAGGTCGACAACCTCCCGCTCGCGGCCGGAGAGGAGGTCGATCACCCCCTTGACCAGCAGCCGGTAGTCGGCAGCGCTGATCCGGCCGTGGCAGGGGGCACTGCACTGGCCGATCTGGTAAAAGAGGCAGGGCCGGGCGCGCCGGCGGCAGGTCGCCAGGGGATAGTGACGCAGGGGAAAGATGCGGTAGATCTCCTTGAGGGTCTCGCGCA
Source organism: uncultured delta proteobacterium (assembly GCA_963763205.1). Taxonomy (GTDB): domain Bacteria; phylum Desulfobacterota; class Desulfuromonadia; order Desulfuromonadales; family DDH964; genus DDH964. The sequence continues at coordinate 342,877 of CAVXNQ010000002.1, forward strand.
CCGCCCCGGCCGAGGAGTAGGGGCCGAAGTAAAGGGCGCCGTCCTTGCGGACCTTGCGCACCACTTGCAGGGCGGGGAATTCCTCGCGGGGATCGAGGCGCAGGGAGACGTAGGTCTTGTCGTCGCGCAGGTTGATGTTGTAGCGGGGGCGGTGCTTCTTGATCAGGGTGTTTTCGAGGATCAGGGCTTCCTTTTCGGTGTCGGTGACGATCGTCTCGATCCGCGCCAGCCGGCCGAGCAGGAAGCGGACCTGGGCCCGCTCGTCGCGGCCGGTAAAGTAGCTGCGCAGCCGGGCGCGCAGGTTCTTGGCCTTGCCGACGTAGAGCACCGTCCCGGCGGCGTCGAACATCAGGTAGACGCCGCAGAGGGTGGGGTAGCGTTTTGCGTCGAAGACGTCCTTCATCACGGCTTTCGCCCACGGGCCAGGGGGGACGCGCGGTCCCGGCTGAAATCGAAAAGCCAGGGAAAGCCCTGGCTTCATCAGGTAAAAGACGGCGCTGCAAGCCTAGCCGGCGAGCAGGTCCAGATGATCCCTGCCGGCGCCGACCAGGGCGGCGACGACCTCCCGGACCCGGTCTTCCGGATCCTTTTCGAGCACCTTTTGGCCCAGCTCCAGGACTTCTTCCACCCGTTGCCGGGCCTCGCCGAGGTTTTCCCGATGCGCGGGAGAGCAGTCGCCGGTCTCGCCGGCTGTCGCCGGCAGGTCCTGGCCGAGGAGGGTCGCCACGACGCCGGCCTGCTCGGCGGCCACCGCCGTCAGGGCTTGGAGGAGGGCGCGTCCCAGCTCGTCGTCGGCCACCTTGGCCGCTGCGCGGTAGAAGCGGCCGTTGTCGACCAGCAGCGCCTGCAGCTGCTGCAGGTTTTCACGCAGCATCCCGGGGAGATCCAAGGTTGCACTGGGCCGAAAGTCGGCGGCGGCGCGAACCCACTCCTCCCCGGCGCCGCAGGCGGGGCAGCGGCTCGGCGGGACGGCAGCCAGGAATGGGTGGTTGCAGATGCGACAACGGAATACGGTCATGGACGCACGTCTCCTCCGTCGATTCCGGACTGAGAATAACAGTGCCCCGGAAGGGTGTCAACCGTGGCTCCCGGCATCGCCTGCCGGCGCGGATTTCACTGGCCAGCCCTCCCCGAACTGTTTATAATTTCGTTTTATTCCCCCGGAGGGCCCGCCTTGAATCCGCTCTGGAGCAACATTTTTCGCAAGAACCCGGCCGAGGAGACGCTCGGCGGGTTTCTCGGCACCGTGCCGGTCTTTTCCGACCTGGCGGGCCGGGAGTTGCGCTTCCTGGAGAACCTGGTTCACCTCCGTCATTACCACCCCCACGAAAGCGTCTTCGCCGCCGGCGATCCGGGCTCGGGGATGTACGTGATCCGCTCCGGCCGGGTACAGATCTATATGCGCCACGACAATGGCCGGGAGGAGGAGCTGGCCCAGCTCGGCCCCGGGGATTTCTTCGGCGAAACCACCCTGACCGCTCCGGCGGTGCGCAGCGCCTCGGTGCGCACACTCGACCACACCGAGCTGATCGGCCTGTTCCGCGCCGATCTGCTGGAAGCCGCGCAGAAGCACCCGGTCGTCGCCAACCATATCCTGTTCGGCCTGACCCGGGCGGTCAGCGAGCGCCTTCAGGCGGCCGGCCAGGAGATCTCCCGCCTGCGCGCGCAGCTCGCCGAACTGGAAGGCGCCCGCACCGAGGCGGCACCAGCCGGCGACTCATGAAGAGTTCCGAATGGTTCCTGAAGCAGCGTCAGGGGCGGGTCCACTATCTCCTCTTCTACCTGACCATGACGGCGGCGCTGGCCAGCGGCCTGGCCATCTACTTCTCGGCATCGACCGTCTTTGAGCTGGTCAAGGACGCCACCTCCGGACTCTTCCTGCCCCTGCTCCTCTCCCTGATCCTGAGCTTCCTCCTCCAACCGGCAGTCGGCCTTATCGAGCGGGAAGAGATCAGCCGTTCGACCGCCATCCTCATCGTCTACCTGCTGCTGGCGGGGGCCTGCTTCCTGCTGGTCAGCTTCTTCCTTCCCCACTGGCAGCAGACCTGGTCCTCCCTGCAAACCGATCTGCCGCGCTACCTGACGCGGCTTGCGGCGTTCCTCAAGGAGCTGCAGTCGGCCCTCCTCGCCCACCTCCCGCTGATCGAGCATTACGATCTCCCCGGGCGGGCGCGCCACAGTGCCGAACAGTTCGTCGCCCAGCTGCTGGTCCAGTCGCCGCGCCAGGTGCTGCGGCTGGGCAGCCTGATGCTGCTGGTGCCGCTGTTTACCTTCTTCTTCCTGCGCGACGGCCGCCAGATCATGCGCACCTTCATCGGCCTCGCCCCCAATCGCTACTTCGAGATGGCTCACGACCTGACCGCCCTGGTCACCAGCCAGCTCTCCCATTTCATCCGCGGCCGGATCCTCGAAGCGGCCATCATCGGCCTGGTGGTGACCCTGGGGCTCTCCTGCACCGACATCCGCTACGCCCTGTTCCTCGGCGTCTTTGCCGGGGTGACCAACCTGGTCCCCTACATCGGCCCCCTGGTCGGGATGATTCCGGGGCTGCTGATCGCGCTGGTCGACCTCGGCATGGGCGGCCAGTTCTGGTGGATTGTTATCGTCTACTTCCTGATCGCCCAGGTGATCGTCGACAACTTCCTGCTGATCCCGATCCTCATCTCCCGGGTTTCCAACCTCCACCCGCTGTGGGTGATCATCGCCATCGTCATGGGCGGCAAGCTCTACGGGGTCCTGGGAATGATCATCGCCGTGCCGATCGCCAGCATCATCAAGATCGCCTGATCGAGATCCGCCAGTACCGCCGCGCCTTCGCCCTCCCCGATGCGGTCGCCGACGGCGACCGTCAGCCCTGAAAGACCAGGCGCAGGAACGGCCCGCGCTTGACAGCCGGCCGACGTTTACCGCATAATTCCTTAATTTTTCCCAAGAATTCCAGCGACGCATGAGCAGACACCTCTTCAAGTTCGTCAACAACCTGAAACTGCGCTGGAAGATGCTGGTGGTGGTCCTGCCGCTGGTGATCGTCCCGATCGTCATCGTCGGCAGCGTGGTCGGCTACATCTCCGTGCGCCAGGCCTACCGCGGCATCACCCAGACCAGCAAGGACGACCTCGACCACATGGCGACCTTCGCCATCGACCTGCTCAATTCCCACTACCAGCAGTTCCAGGTCTACAAGCAGGACAAGCAGAAGATCTTCATCCGCGACCTGGCAGCCCTCGACGACCTCGCCTACAACCTGGTGGAGAGCGAAAACCGCCAGTACCGCGAAGGGCAGCATCTCCCTGGCCGCCGCCAAGGAGGAGGCGAAAAAGGCTTTGCGGCGGGTCAACGTCGGCGATACCGGCTACATCTTCGCCATGACCAGCAAAGGCGACCTGACCGTGCACATCGCCCGGGAGGGGGAGAACATCTGGGACGAAAAGGACGAGAACGGCCGCTACTTCATCCGCGAGATGGCCCATTCGGCGGTCACCTCCAAGACCGGCGCGGTCCAGTACATCATCTATCCCTGGCAGAACGCGGTCCTCGGCGACCGGGCGCCGCGCAAGAAGATCGCCGCCTTCCGCTACTTCAAGGACTGGGACTGGATCATCGCCGCCAGCGGTTACCTCGCCGAGACCTACGAAGACACGGCCTTCGAACGCCGCTCCTTCGAGGAGCTCAAGGCCAAGCTCAAGGCCAAGAAGGTCGGCCGCACCGGCTACATCTACTGCATGGACAGCAAGGGGAACTTCACCATCCACCCCGACGCGGAGGGGAAGAACTTCTTCAACGCCAGGGACAGCGCCGGCCACGCCTTCATCCGCGAAATGTGCGAGAAGAAGACAGGGCTGGATCCGTTACCCCTGGCAGAATCCGGGCGACCCCAAGCCGCGGATGAAGATCGTCCGCTATGCCTACTTCCAGCCCTGGGACTGGATCGTCGCGGTCGGCTCCTACGAGGATGAGTTCTACCAGGAGGCCAACGCCATCAAGGGGCGCACCCTGCTCAGCATGCTGGTGTTGATCCTGGTTGCCAGCCTGGTTTCGGTGGCCCTGGTCTCCTACGCCTCCAAGGTCCTGACCGAGCCGATCCACCGGATGATCGCCGTCATCCGCCGGGTCAAGCAGGGGCGCCTCGACCAGCAGGTGGAGATCGACAGCAACGACGAACTCGGTGAACTGGCCGCTACCTTCAACCGCATGACCGAGATCATCCGGCGCAATCAGGAGATGGAGGCGGCCCTCGCCCAGCAGGGGAAGATGGCCTCACTGGGGGTCCTCTCCTCGGGGGTCGCCCACGAGATCAACAACCCCCTCGGCGTGATCCTCGGCTACGCCAGCTACCTCGAAGGCAAGCTGGAGGAGGACCACCCCCATTACCGCTACATCCACGAGATCAAGCGCGAGAGCAAGCGCTGCAAGAAGATCGTCCAGGATCTGCTCAGCTACGCCCGCACCCCGAAACCGAACCCGGAGCCGACCGACATCAACCAGCTGCTCGGGCAGATCATCGACTTCGCCGCCAACCATACCGACCTCCATCACGTGAGCATCGTTCGCGACTTCGCCCCCGACCTGCCGCTGCTGCCGGTGGATGGCGACCAGCTGCGGCAGGTGGCGATCAACCTGATCCTCAACGCCGGCGCGGCCATCGACGAAGGGGGGGTGCTGACCGTGCGCACCGCGCGCGGCGACGCGGGGACCCTCAACCTGGTCTTCGCCGACAACGGCGCGGGCATCCCCGCCGAGTACCAGGAAAAGATCTTCGAGCCCTTCTTCACCACCAAGGCCCGCGGCACCGGCCTGGGCCTGGCCATCACCCGCCAGATCGTCGAACTGCACCACGGCCGGATCGCGCTGGAGAGCCGCGTCGGCGTCGGCACCACCATCACCGTCACCCTGCCCCTGGTACGCGAGGACTACCGATGACCCGCAAGCGCATTCTGCTGATCGACAACGAGGAAGGCCTGTGCCGGATGATGGAGGCGGTGCTGCGGGACCAGGACTACACGGTCACCGCCTGCACCCGCTCCTACGAGGCGATGGAACGCTTTGATCCGGCGGCCTGGGACCTGGTGATCACCGATATCAAGATGCCGGGGATGGACGGCATCGAGGTTCTGCAGCGGATCAAGGAGCGGGCGCCTTCCCTGCCGGTGATCATGATCACCGCCTATGCCACCGTCGAGATGTCGATCCAGGCACTGCGCAAGGGCGCCTACGACATGCTGACCAAACCCTTCGAGCCCGAGGAGCTCCTCTACCGGGTGAAGAACGCCCTGACTCAGTCGGAGCTGGTGGAGGAAAACCGCGAACTGCGCGAGGAGCTGGTCGGCAAGTTCCGCTTCGACCGCATCGTCGGCGCCTCCTCCGGCCTCAAAGCGGTGCTGGAGAAGGCCGCCAAGGTCGCCGTGCGCGACACTTCGGTGCTGATCACCGGCGAGAGTCGGGGACCGGCAAGGAGCTGATCGCCCAGGCCATCCACTACAACTCGCCGCGCCGGGACAAGCGCTTCGTCGCCATCAACTGCGGGGCGCTCCCCGACTCGCTGCTGGAGAGTGAGCTCTTCGGCTACAAGAAGGGCGCCTTCACCGGCGCCGTTCACGACCGCCAGGGACTGCTGGAAGCCGCCGACGGCGGCACCCTGTTCCTCGATGAAGTCGGCAACCTGCCGATGAACGTGCAGAAGACCCTGCTGCGCTTTCTCCAGGAGCAGGAGTTCCTGCGCATCGGCGAGACCCGGCCGACCAAGGTCGAGGTGCGGGTGATCTCGGCGACCAACTCCGATTTGCTGGCCGAGGTCAAGGCCGGGACCTTCCGCGAGGACCTCTTCTACCGGCTCAACGTCGTCAATCTGCACCTGCCGCCGCTGCGCGAACGACGCAGCGACATCCCGCTCCTGATCGACCACTTATCCGCGAGCAGAACGCCAAGTTCGGCACCCGGGTGGCGGGTCTCAGCCCCGAGGCGCTGCAGGCGGCCTGCGACTTCGACTGGCCGGGAAATATCCGTCAACTGCGCAACGTCATTGAAGCCTGCATGACCATCGAGAGCAGCGACACCATCAGTTTGCAGGTCCTGCATCAGTTCATCGAGATCGAGTCCGAAGACCATGGCGGCGACGAGGAGGACGGCTATGCCGCCGCCCTGGCCCGCTTCGAAACCGACTACCTCAAGGGACTGCTGGTCCGCACCGGCGGCAACGTCGAGGCCGCGGCCCGGGAGGCGGGCATGAACATGGCCACCATCTATCGCAAGCTCAAGAAGTACGAAATTCGCAAGGAAGACTTCAGCTGAAGGCCATTTGCAATTCTGCAAATTTTCATAATATTGTTTTGCAGGTCCGCAAAACCTCCTCAAGCGAGCGGAAGAACATCCCTTAACCGACCGTTGTTATTGCGTTATCAAAAAAGATCAGGTTTTACCTGCCGCCTTTACCATTCCCCTCTATAAATTTTTCAGGCCGGTTTTTTTCGCATTCCTGCAAATCCGACCTTCCCGCCCCGTTGCCGGACCGGCACTCCAGAAGATATCCAACATACTGATTTAAAAGTTTTTTAAAGAAATAATCGGACTTCGGAAAACATTGGTATACAGGTTGCTCATTCCGTATACACGTTACTCCCGAGGGACGGCGGCGAGGTCGCGACCGTTGAGGGACGGTCCGACCTTGCCCGCCTGCCAAACAGCAGTCCCTCCTCTTCTATTCGGGGTCCTTATGAATCACGGGGTTGTTTGCCCCTTCTATGGCAAAAGCGATGATCTGTGCGATGTCGGTTGTGGGTACATCTCCCCCCACGACGTCAACATGATCATCAAGTACTGCTCGACGCACCACGCGGAATGCATGAAGTATCGGGAACTGGAAGAGCGCTACCCGGTCCTGCTCGCTGCGGCAAGCCGGGAGGCGATCGCGGCGACAGCGTGCGAGCCGGCCGTTCGACCGCCGCCACGTCGCCCGGAAGTGAAGCCCTTCCGCATTAAATGGCCACTGCCCTTTCTGCTCCACTGGGTATCCGCATTCAACCAGCAAACTTTCAACCAGCAAAAGGAGGCTACCACCATGGCAAACCAGAACGCTCAGGTCAGCACCTCGCCCCTCTCCCTGCACGACACCACCGCCAACCCCGCGCCCCTGGGTCTGCTCGGTTTCGGCATGACCACCGTGCTCCTCAACCTGCACAACGCCGGCTTCTTCGGCCTGGACGCCATGATCCTCGGCATGGGGATCTTCTACGGCGGATTGGGGCAGATCCTGGTCGGGATCATGGAGTGGAAAAAGAACAACACCTTCGGCGCGACCGCCTTCACCTCCTACGGGCTCTTCTGGCTCTCCCTGGTGGCCCTGATCGTGCTGCCCAAGACCGGCTTCGGTGCGGCGCCCTCGGCCTCGGCCATGACCGCCTACCTGGCCATGTGGGGTCTGTTCAGCGCGGTCCTGTTCATCGGCACCTTCCGCCTCAACAAGGCGCTGGTCTTCGTCTTCGGCTCACTGACCATCCTCTTCGCCCTGCTCGTCGCCGCCGAAGCGACCGGCAACCCCATGATCAAGGCGATTGCCGGCTACGAGGGGATCGTCTGCGGCCTGTCGGCCATCTATACCGGCCTGGCCCAGGTCATGAACGAGGTCTACGGTCGCACCGTCGCACCGCTGGGAAATCTGAGCAAGGCCTCCTGAGGCCGTCTCCCGGCCAGCCGGGAGACGCCTTGTCATCTCGTTCGCATCTCCGGGAGGGCGTTGCGCCTCCCGGAGTTTCCCGCACCGGGTTGCGGCACCGCCCCCGGTGCCGGCCCGCAGCGCCGGAGAAGACTTGTGCATGCCAACCTAGGTCAACACCTTATCCTGCTGGGGATCTGCGCCCTGCTCTTCACGCTGGTCATGGTGGCCATAGGCACGTTTCCGATCACGGTGCTGCCGCAGTTTTTGGCCACCGCCGTCATCTTCCTGGTGGCCGGCCGCGGCTTGCGCGCCGACCCCGACCAGGCCCCTGCGGTAGCGCGACGGCGCCTGCACCTCGAGGCCGACTGGCCCTGGCTGGCCAGCCTGCTCAACTGGACCTGCGCCCTGCTGGTGATCGGCATCCTGGCGATCGCCCTGGCCAAACCGGTCGGCGTCTCCTTCAGACAGGCCCTGAGCTATACCCGGGCCCACGAACACTTTTTCGCCGGGGCCATCCCCTAGGCGGCTCCGTTTCTGGAGCGACCCCCGACCTGCCGGTCGGGGTTTTTTTTCGGTTTTTCCCCGGGGGGGGAGAATTGCTTCCGGACTAAGGGCGGGGAAGTTTGGAATGGAGCTTAGGCGGAAATCCCCGCGGCGGGGTCCGACCTGAAATCGGCCCTATGCTTTGGTTTTGGCGGCAGGAGGGAAGATCCGAAACAAAGCTTACCCTTGCAGTCGGACTTCGTTGTGCGGTTTTCCGCAAACGTGTAGAACGGAAAGCGGCCGAAGAAAACGGGCCGCCCGGAAAGGCGGCCCGCAGGAGAGGGGAAGTAACAGCGTGCGGCCGGCTCAGGCCCGAGAGACGAAACGGCACTCCCGGGTATCGACCTTGATCGTTTCTCCACTTTCGAGGTAGCCGGGAACCTGCAGGCGCAAGCCGGTCTCGAGCACCGCCTCCTTGGTCTGGGCGGTGGCGGTGGCGTTCTTGATCGCCGGAGCGGTTTCGGTGACGGTCAACTCGACGATCATCGGCGGATCGACGCTGACCACCTGCCCCTGAAAGACGCCGAGCTGCACCTCGGCCCCTTCCACCAGAAAACCCGCCACCGGTTCGAAGAGTTCCGGGCCCAGTTCGTACTGCTCGTAGTTTTCCAGGTCCATGAAGACGCCATCGTCGCCGGATGGGTAGAGAAACTGTCCCTTGCGGCGCTCGAAGTCGGCCTCGTCGGCCTTGTCGCCGGCCTTGAAGGTCTTCTCCAGGACCTGGGCGGTGAGCAGGTTGCGGTATTTGACCTTGACCAGGGTGTTGCCGCCCCGGGCAGACGGCGACTGGGTGGTGTGATCGAGGATCAGGCAGGGGGCGCCATCGAGCTTGATGACGAGCCCGCGCTTAAAGTCGGCAGTGGTGATCATGAACGGCTCCTTGGACGAATGAATGATGCTGCAACGGCGCGACTCTAGCACACAATCCGGGGTGGAGACAATCGCCGGAAAAGGAATTTTTCGGTGACAAATCGCCCCATGCTATGGTTAAATGCGGCGTTTCGGAGACCGGACTTCCCGCCTCATCCCATAGCATGTTCAAGGAGAACCACCCATGTACACCTGTTCCGACCTGAAAAAGGGCCTCAAGCTGATGGTCGACGGTGAGCCCCACGTCATCGTCCAGTACGATTTCACCAAGCCCGGCAAGGGCCAGGCCCTCTACAAGTGCAAGCTGCGCAACATGATCACCGGCAGCCTCTTCGACCGCACCTACCGTTCCGGCGAGACCTTCGAACCGGCGGCCCTCGAGGACCGCGACATGCAGTTCCTCTACCAGGACGAATCGGGCTACGTCTTCATGGACACCAAGAACTACGAGCAGGTCACCCTGTCCGAGGAGACGCTCGGGGACGACCGGCTGCTGATCAAGGAGAACATGGAGGTCGACATCCTGATGTTCAACGGCGTGGGAATCGGCATCACCCTGCCCAACTTCGTCAACCTGCGGGTCACTCAGGCCGACCCCTGGGTGAAGGGGGACACCGCCGCCGGCAACAACAAACCGGCCACGGTCGAAACCGGCTACAGCCTGTCGGTTCCCTCCTTCGTCGAGGAGGGCGACCTGATCCAGATCGACACCCGCAACGGCCAGTACGTCACCCGGGTCAAGGAATAGAAACCGAAGACAGAGGGCGGAGGGCCGAAGACAGAACCGTCTCGAGTTCCGCCTTCCGTCTTCTGCCTTCCGTCTTCAGCGAGCATCCCATGGAACCGAACTGGTCCCTCGCCCGCAAGCGGCAGCGACTCGAACAGCGGGCCCGGATCGTCCAGACGATCCGGGCCTTCTTCGTCGCCCGCGGCTACCTCGAGGTGGAGACGCCGCACCTGCTGCCGGGCAACGCCCCCGAGCTCCACATCGACCCGGTGGCGGCGGCCGGCGGCTTTCTGCACACCTCCCCGGAACTGTGCATGAAGCGGCTGCTGGCCGCCGGTTACCGGCAGATCTTTCAGCTCAGCCACTGCTGGCGCAGCGGCGAGCGGGGCGCCCGCCACCTGCCCGAGTACACCATGCTCGAATGGTACCGGCAGGGGTGCGACTACCATGCGCTGATGAAGGAGTGCGAGGGGCTCCTGGCAGCCCTGGTCCCCTCGGGAACCCTCGCCTGGCAGGGACAGGCCATCGACCTCACCCCGCCCTGGGAGCGCCTCACGGTGCGCGAAGCCTTCGCCCGCTACGCGGCCGTCGATCTCGACGCGGCCCTGGCCGAGGGGTCCTTCGACGAGGTGATCGCCCTGCAGATCGAACCGCACCTCGGGCGACAGCGGCCGACCTTCCTCATCGAGTACCCCGCCGCCTGCGCCGCCCTGGCGCGCACCAAGCCCGGCGACCCGACGGTGGCGGAACGCTTCGAGCTCTACGTCGCCGGAATGGAGCTGGCCAACGCCTTCTCCGAGCTGACCGACCCGGACGAGCAGCGCCGGCGCTTCGTCGCCGAAGAGGCCGGCCGGCGGGCGGCGGGCAAGCCCCCGTACCCCCTGCCGGAAAAATTCCTCGCAGAACTCGCCGGCCTCGACAGCGCCGCCGGCATCGCCCTCGGCGTCGACCGGCTGGCGATGCTCCTCACCGGCGCCGCCCGCATCGACGAGGTGGTGGCGTTCACCCCCGAGGATCTCTAGCTTCCCCCTTCCCTTTCACCCCTGCGCTTCTCGCCCCCTTTTCGGCGCCGGCACCAGCAGCCACAGCAGCAGCGCCGCCAGCCCCGCCAGCCCCGCCCCCAGATCGAAAGCCGCCGCGGCTCCGAACTGCTGCCACAACCAGCCGAAGAGGAGGCTCGCCGGCAGGGCGCCGATGCCGATGGCGCAGTGGTACCAGCCAAAAGCGCTGCCGCGCTGCTCCGCCGGCACCATGTCGGCGAGCAGCGCCTTCTCCGTCCCCTCGGTCAAGCCGTAGAAGAGCCCGTAGAAGGCGAACAGCGCCCAGATCTGCCATTCGCTGCTCGCCCGGCCGAAGCCGAGATAGGCCAGGGCGTAGACCCCCCAGCCGGCGAGGATCATGCCGCGGCGGCCGAGACGATCGGAGAGGGCGCCGAAGGGATAGACCGAGGCCATCTTGACGACGTGGAAGAAGGCCCATAGCAGCGGAATGGCGACGGCGCTGACGCCGAGGTCGCCGGCGCGCAGCAACAGGAACGCATCGGTGGAGTTGCCGAGGGTGAAGAGCAGCAGGATCAGCAGGAAGCGGCGCATGGGGCCGCGGGGGAGGTTGCGCAGGAAACCGCCGTTGCCGCGCAGGAAGCCCTCCGCGGCCGCCGCCTCGCGTACCTTGAGAACGATCAGCAGCACCGCCAGGAAACCGGGAATCGCCGCCAGGGCGAAGATGACCCGCAGGTTCTTGGTCCAGGTTGCCAAAAGCGCGGTGGCGAGCAGCGGGCCGAGCAGCGCCCCGGCGTGATCCATGGACCGGTGGAAACCGTAGGCGCGGCCGCGCAGCTGCGGCGCCACCGAGTCGGCGATCAGGGCATCGCGCGGCGAGGTGCGCACCCCCTTGCCGATGCGGTCGGTAAAGCGGATGGCGAGAACCGCCAGCGGCCCGGTGGCGAGCGCCACCAGCGGCCGGGCCAGAGCGGAGAGGCCGTAACCGCCCAGCACCAGGCGCTTGCGGCGCCGCACCCGGTCGGACCAGATCCCCGAAACGAGCTTGAGCAGCGCCGCCGTCGACTCGGCCACCCCTTCGATGACGCCAAGAAAAGCCGGCCCCGCTCCCAGCACCGAGGTGAGGAAGAGGGGCAGCAGCGGGTAGATCATCTCGCTGGAGACGTCGGTCAGCAGGCTGACCAGGCCGAGGATGAGGACGTTGCCGGTAATGCCGCTGAACATAAGCACCTCCCGACAAAGTATAGCAAGGCATCTCTCACCCGCTCCCTGCGGTCGCTTGAGCACACGGAGCCCACAGAGAAAATCCAGGCCAGATTCGACTCCGCTGCAAAACACCGGAAAACCTGAAGGCAGGGCCGAACTGCGGAATTACCTGCGCCCATCGGGGAGTAAGGTACCAACCGCTAATCTAGCATTGGGTTTGTCTTGGGTATTCTCCGTGACCTCCGTGCTCTCTAGTGAGCAGAGCGAACGGGTGAGAGACGCTTTTCGATTTCACCCCCGCCCCGCCAGGTAGCTCCTGATCTCCTCCAGAAACTCCGCGCCGTACTTCTGCAACTTGAGCTTGCCGACGCCGTTGATGGCGAGCAGCGCCCGCTGATCCTCCGGCAGGTAGGCCGCCATCTCGGCCAGGGTGGCGTCGCCGAAGATCACATAGGGCGGCACCCCGGCGTCGTCGGCCAGGCGTTTGCGCAGAATGCGCAGATTCTCGAACAGCGCCTCGTCGTAGGCGAGCTCGCCGGCGGCCTTGCGCGGCGCCTTCTCTGGCGGCGACCACTTTGAGGCGGGGCTTGGCCAGGGTCAGCCGCGCCTCGCCGCGCAAGCAGCGGCCGGGCCGCCTCGGTGAGTTTCAGCACCGAGTAGTTGGCCACGTCCTGGCGCAGGTAGCCGAGGTGGATGAGCTGGCGGATCAGACCGCTCCAGGCCTCGGCGGGATGCTCGGCGCCGAGACCGTAGGTGGAGAGCTTGTCGTGCCCCAGCTCGACGATGCGCTGGGTCTGGGCGCCGCGCAGCACCTCGACGACATGGCCGACGCCGAAGCGCTGGCCGACCCGGTAGACGCAGGAGAGGGCCTTCTGCGCATCGACGGTGGCATCGTAGGATTCGGGCGGGCTCTCGCAGACGTCGCAGTTGCCGCAGTCCTTGGCCAGGTGCTCGCCGAAGTAGCCGAGCAGGACCCGGCGCCGGCAGTTCTGGGCCTCGGCGAAGCCGACCATGGCCTGCAGCTTGTGCAGCTCGACCCGTTTCTGTTCCGGGTTCCCCCCCTGCTCGATAAGCCCGCGGACGATGGCCACGTCGCCGAAGCCGAACAGCAAGCAGCGCCTCGCTCGGCAGGCCGTCGCGCCCGGCGCGGCCGGTCTCCTGGTAGTAGCTCTCGATATTCTTGGGCAGGTCGTAGTGGACGACGAAACGCACGTTGGGCTTGTCGATCCCCATGCCGAAGGCGACCGTCGCCACCACGATCTGCACGTCGTCGCGCAGAAAAGCCTCCTGCACCCGCTTGCGCTCGGCGTCAGGGAGCCCGGCGTGGTAGGCGGCGGCCTTGAGCCCCGTTGCCGCCAGCTTCGCCGCCACCTCCTCGACCCGCTTGCGGGAGAGCGCGTAGACGATCCCCGCCGCGCCGCGCCGCCCTTTTAAAAAGGCCTGCAGCTGGGCGAAGGGCTTCTGCTTGTCGACGACGTTGTAGCGGATGTTGGGGCGGTCGAAGCCGGCGACGAAGACTTTGGCCTGGCGCAGCTGCAGGCGGGCGAGGATGTCGGCGCGGGTCTGGGGATCGGCGGTGGCGGTCAGCGCCAGCAGCGGCACCCGGGGAAAAGCCTGGCGCAGCCGGCCGAGCTGGATGTACTCGGGACGGAAGTCGTGCCCCCACTGGGAGACGCAGTGCGCCTCGTCGATGGCGAACAGGGCAATGGGGATCTCGGCCAGCCGCGCCAGGAACTCCTCGCTCATCAGCCGCTCCGGGGCGAGGTAGAGCAGGTCGAGTTCCCCGGCATGGAGTTTGGCCAGGACCTGGCGGGCCTCGGCGCCGGTGAGAGAGGAGTTGTAAAAAGCGGCGCGCACGCCGTTGGCGACCAGGGCGTCGACCTGGTCCTTCATCAGCGAGATCAGCGGCGAGACGACGATCCCCACCCCCGGTCGGCACAGCGCCGGGATCTGGTAGCAGAGGGACTTGCCGCCGCCGGTCGGCATCAGCACGAAGGCATCCTCGCCGCCGACCAGGGTGGCGACGATCTCCTCCTGGTAGGGGCGGAAGGTCCCGATAGCCGAAGACCGACTGCAGGATCTCGGCGGGTTGCGGTTGGTTCATTTCCCCTCCTCGTTCAGAATCAGTGGGTGACTTACGCGGGTAACCCCTCACGACCTCCCCTTGAGCCAATGGGAGGAGACAATCTCCCCCTCTTGAGTCAAGAGAGGGCTGGGGGGAGATATGCCACGTCGTTCGGGATAGTCCACCCGCTCCCCGTCCGGGGTGCGCAACACCACGGTGTCGCCCAGGCTTTCGATGGTCTCCGGCAAGAGCGGCACCTTCCCCTTGCCGCCGGGGAGATCGATGACGTAATGGGGGATGGCCAGCCCCGAGACGCTGCCGCGCAGGGCGCGCAGGATGTCGAGGCCGCTCTCGACCCGGGTGCGGAAGTGGCCGGTGCCGGCGACCAGGTCCATCTGGTGCAGGTAGTAGGGGCGCACGCGAATTGTCAACAGGCCGCGCAGCAGCTCCGTCATGGTCGCCGCGTCATCGTTGACCCCCTTGAGGAGCACCGTCTGGTTGCCGAGCGGCACGCCGGCGTCGGCGAGGCGCCGGCAGGCCTCGGCCGCCTCGGGGGTGATCTCCCGGGGATGGTTGAAGTGGGTGTTGAGATAGAGGGGATGGTGACGGCGCAGCAGGCCTTGCAGAGCTCCGCGGTGATGCGCTCCGGCAGGGTCACCGGCACCCGGCTGCCGATGCGGATCATCTCCACATGGGGGATCGTGCTCAGCCGCCCCAGCACCTCGGCGAGGAGGCTATCGGGCAGCAGCAGCGGATCGCCGCCGGAGATCAGCACGTCGCGGACCTGCGGGGTGCGCTCGATGTAGCCGAGGCCGTCGAGCAGGGCGCCGAAGGAGAGCTGCTCCCCGGCGCAGCCGACCTTGCGCTTGCGGGTGCAGAAGCGGCAGTAGAGGGCGCAGGTCGTTCCGGCCAGCAGCAGCACCCGGTCGGGGTAGCGATGCACCACCGCCGGCAGCGGCGCATGCGCAGCTTCGGCCAGCGGGTCATCAAGCAGCCCCATGGGGTCGAGCTCCCGCGGGTCGGGGACGCACTGGCGCCAGAGCGGGTCGCCCGGCCCCTGCAGCAGCCCCAGGTAATGGGGGGTGATGCGCAGCGGATAGCGCGCCGCGACCCGGGCCAGCGGTGCCGGGTCGAGACCGAAGCGCGCGGCCAGAATCGCCGGATCGGTGAGGCTGTTTTTGAGACTGTGCTGCCAGGGTTCCATGAAAGGCCTTGAACTCCATGGGTCCCATAGGTCCTATAGGACCCATGGGACCTATTAAAAACCAGGCCGACTCTACCACAGCCGGCCGCTCAAAGTCGACCCGACCGGGTAAAGAAGGGGGCGTGGTTGGAGGTGAACCAGGGGGGGGTGCGGTGGACGATGGCACGGATCGACGGCGAGGCGAGCAGGCGCCGGGCGAGGAAGCGCCGGGCTGCGGCCCGCCCCCCAGTCGCTCGCGTCGAGAGGGCGATAGAGACCGAGGGGCTCCTCCTCCCACTCGGCGCCGGGGAGTTCGCCGGCGAAGTCGGCCGCCCGCGGCAGGTTCATGATCGCCAGATTGAGAAAATCGATGCGCGCCGCGTGCGCTTCGAGAAACGCCAGGGTCGCCTCCGCCTCGGCCTCGCTCTCTTGCGGCGTGCCGAGCAGGACATAGACGTAGGTGGCGATGCCGGCGGCGTGGAGGGTGTCCAGGATGCGGGCGGCCGTCGCCAGCTGCGTCCCCTTGTGCAGACGCTCGAGAACCTGCTGGGAGCCGCTCTCCAGGCCGAGTTGCAGCATGCGGCAGCCGCCAGCCGCCAGACCCGCGGCCAGCGCCGGCTCGGCGAGGGCGGGATCGAAGCGGACGAAGCCGTGCCAGGCCAGCCCCGCGAGTTCCTGCGCCGCCCCGGCCAGGGCACGCAGCGCCGCCGGCGGCAGGGCGTTGTCGGTGAAGTGGAAACGCCTGGCACCGGTCGTCGCCGCCAGCTGGCGCAGCAGCCTGGGGAGCTTATCGGCGGGATAGGCCCGGAAGGGCTGGGTCGGGGTCGCCGCCTCGGGGCAGAAGCGGCAGCGGGCCCAATAGCAGCCGCGGCTGGCGGTGAGCTGCAGGACCGGCTCCGGGGAGAGGTAGGCGCCCGGGTCGACGAAACTGTAATCGGGGACGAATTCGTTCGCCGCGGCATCGGCCAGCAGCGGCGCCGGCGGCGTTTCCTCCGTCGCCAGGGCAACCAGGCTCGCCTCGCCGGGACCCGCCACCAGCGTGTCGAAGGGAAAGAGCGGCGCGGCGCGCCGCTGCAGGAGCGGCGCCCAGGAACTGATCAGCCCGCCGCCGGCCACCAGCAGCACCTCCGGCAGCGCCCGGCGCAGCAGCCCGGCGAGCTCGAAGGCGGGGAGCGCCTGATGGCGGTAGTTGACGGTGATCCCGATGCGGCGCGGCCGGCGCGCCAGCACCTGCGGCAGCAGTTCCTGCTCGAAGTAGTCGCGAAACAGGGTGCGCGCCTCACCTGCCGCCAGCCGTTCCAGGTCGGTCGGGGAAAAAGGGGAAAGACCCTCATGGAGATAATCGCCGAGGCTCAGCCGCTCCCCCTCCCTGCCGTAGACCGCGAGCGCCCGGTTCAGGTCCTCCGCCGCGCTGCGGTAGCGGGCGAAGGAGTCCGCCCCGCGCGGCGAACGCAGCAGGGCCAGGGCTCGGGGCACATGGGCGATGGCGCGGCGCAGCGCGGTGCCCGGAGCCGGGCCGGCGGCCGCCCCCAGCCGGGCGGCATCGAGCAGGAACAGGTAGCCGGCGAGATTGGCGTCGAGGGCGTCGGCCGCCAGACCCTGGCGGCGCAGATGCCCGAGCAGGACGGCACTGGCCAACGGCGGCTCTGCGGGTTTGGCGGCCGGGGGATAAATGAGGAGGTAGTCCATAGGGGGCATTCTCGGAGAATCCAGGGGGAAGACGTCTCTCACCCGCTCGCTCTGCTCGCTCGAGTGCACGGAGAACTCAGAGATTGACCAGGCTGGTTGCCTCCCCGGTGAACTCCGTGCTCTCCGTGAGAGTCGTTTTAAGCAGGTTTGGAGGTCGGTTGCAGGTGGTAGGTGAAGTGGGCCAGAACCAGGATGCCGAGGTCACGGAGCAAAGCGAACCAGAGCGACTGCCCCGGACCGCCGCCGAAACAGCCGCAGTCGATCTGGAGCCCGCGCAGCAGAGCGGAGAGGATCGCGCCGACGAAGACCACGGTGAGCAGCGCCGTCAGCAGCGCCGCCCCGCGCACCTTGCGCCCCCACAACAGCAGCCCCCCGGCGAGAATCTCGACATATGGCAGGGTGGTTGCAACGAGGTAGTTGAGGGCATAGGGGAGGAGGCGATAGGCGGCGATCTCCCCGGCGAAAGCAGTCACGTCGCGCGCCTTGAGGATCCCGGCAACGAGAAACAGCGCGCCGAGCGCCAGGCGGCAGCCGTGGTAGGCGAGGCGCCGGCCGGTCATGGCGTTTCCCCTTCGGTCACCGGCAGGCCGGCGTCCCGCCAGGCGGGCAAACCGCCCTCGAAAACCAGCACGTCCCGGTAACCGACAGCCAGCAGCCGCACCGCCAGATCGTAGGAGTCGGGACAGCCGTAGCCGTTGCAGTAGGTGACGAGACGCTGCGCTCTGGGGACCCTGGCCAGAAAGGCGGCGAGGTCCTGGTCGAGATCGGCCAGCGGCAGGGAGATGGCGCCGGGCAGATGTCCGGCAGCGTAGAGTTCGGGGAGCCGCGCGTCGACGATGGGAGTCCCGCGCTGCAACTCCCGGCGCACCCCGGCCAGGTCGATGGGGGCGGGGAAGCGCGCCGCCGGTGCGGACAGCGCCGGCGCACGGGGTTGCAGGCGGCCGGAAAAAGCATCGAGCAGCAGGCGGGAATGGAGCGACAGGCCGATCAGGACGCCGACGGCGAGGATCACCAGCGCTTCGAGAAGGTCACGGCTCAGACGGTCGTAGGCCACCGGTTCACTCGTCGGGGGATTCGATCAGGTCCGGCGCGAAGGTGCCCAGCATGTCGCGCATGCGCCGGGCCTCCCGCTCCAGGGCCTCGATGCGCCGGTAGCAGCCGAGCAGTTCGCTGCTCAGCTCTTCCAGCTGCAGGGACTGGTGGGTCAGGCGGATTTCCAGTTCGTTCAGACGTTCGGCATCGGTCACGGCAGGCCCCCTTTCGGACTGCGCTACACTAGCAGAAGCGGCGGTTGGGTGCAACGCTCCAACGCGCTCCAACAGGGGTATAACTCCCACCACCCCCTCTTGAGTCAAGAGGGGGTGCAAAGCCTTACTCCTCCCCTTGATGCCAGGGGATGTCGGGAGGGATTACTTTTTACCGGCCTGCTCGCTTGGCTCTTGCCCACCGCTGACGAAAAAAGGCCCGCACCGGGCGGGCCTTCGTGAAAAATGGACGGCGGGGTCGGTCAGGCGACGCTGACCTCCTTGGTCGCCTCCCAGACGCCGTGCAGGTTGCAGCGGGCGAAGGCGCGCAGAGTCACCTGCGGCAGGCCGTGAGGAATGGCGACCTGGGCCTTAAGAACCGGCTTGGTGGTCACCGCGGTCAGGCTCAGGCGGGCCAGAAAGACGTAGTTGGCATAGAGGTCGATCCACTCGATGAAGTGCCCGGGCTCGTTGGGATGGGCAAGGAGCTTGCCGAGCTCGACGGTCACCTCGGCGGCTTCGCCGGCCTTGAACTGGCCGGGGGCGGAGATAACTGGAAAATGTTTTTTCTCGAGGTCGGTGAGGTTGGCGGGGTCCTTGGGTTGGTTGACCTGGCAGAAGAAGCTGGTTTCCTGGCTCATGGGAATATTATCCTTTCTGGTGAGGATGGAATCGGTTCGCGTTCGTGGCGGGCAGACGGTTAGTAGGTTTACCATGTTCACATCGGGATGCAAGTCTTTATGACCTTTTTTGTCCTTTTGCGACGGCCGAGGGGTTTGCATTATCTGCCGAAGCAGGTATCCTTTCCCGGTGACAAGCCTCACCGGGCGGACCCCAGAGGCCCCGTTCATCCACCCGCGTTTCTTCCAGGTTTGCAGACTACGGTTTTTCGCATGATCACCTCCTTGCGCATCCTCCTTTTGTGCTGGCTGCTGGCAATCGCCGGTCCCGCCGGGGCGGTGCAGGTCCCGCTATCGCTCCCGGTCGACTCCCTGGCCAATCCCCAGGCGGGCCGGCAGGTCGGCGTCGATGAGAAGCTCGGCGACCAGATCCCTCTCGATCTGACCTTTCGCGACGCGACCGGCAAAGTCGTTCGCCTGGGTGATCTGATCACCGTACCGACGGTCATCGTCCCCATCTACTATTCCTGCCCCAACGTCTGCAGCTTCCTGCAGGGAGCGCTGGCCCGGGCCCTGCTCCAGGTGCGGCGCACGCCGAACACCGATTACCGGGTGCTGTCGGTGAGCTTCAATGCCCAGGAAACTCCGGACGATGCGCGCAAGGCCCGGGCCATCTATGACCAGGCGATGAACCACCGGTTCCCCATGGACGCCTGGCGGTTTCTGACCGGCGACCAGGCCGCCATCGACGCGCTGACCGGAGCCGCCGGCTACCGTTTCATCCGCCAGGGGAAGGACTTCCTGCACCCCGTAGCGATCTTCGTCGTCACCAAGGACGGCAAGATCACCCGCTATCTCTACGGTACCAGCATCCTGCCGATGGACCTGACCCTGGCGCTGGTCGAGGCGGCCCAGGGGCGGGTCAGCCCGGCGATCCGCAAGGTCGCCCAGTTCTGCTTCAGCTACGATCCGAAAAACGGCAGGTACGTCTTCAACATCTTTCGCGTCTCGGCCACGGTCATCCTGCTGACCGCCGGCGCTTTCCTCGCCTTTCTGGTCCTGACCGGGCGGCATAAACCACGGGAGTCAGAATCGAAGCCATGAGCGAAGCACATGTCGCCCCGCTGCACCGGGGTTTTCTCGCCGAGGGGAAATACCCCGGGATCTTCGGCTGGATCTTCTCCACCGACCACAAGCGCATCGGCCTGCTCTATCTCTTCTCGACCCTGACCATGTTCGTCATCGGGGTCTGCTTAGGGCTGCTGATCCGCCTGGAGCTGATCGCTCCGGGCAAAACCATCGTCGAGGCCCAGACCTACAACGAACTGTTCACCCTGCACGGGGTGATCATGATCTTCCTCTTCATCATCCCCGGCTTACCGGCGGCCTTCGGCAACCTCATGCTGCCGATCCAGATCGGCGCCCGCGACGTCGCCTTCCCGCGCCTCAACCTCTTTTCCTGGTGGCTCTACCTGACCGGCGCGATCCTCGCCGTGACGGCGCTCTTCACCGGCGGCGGTCCCCCCGACACCGGCTGGACCTTCTACGTCCCCTTTTCCATCCACACCACCACCAACGTCAGCCTGGCGGTGGTGGCGGTCTTCATCCTCGGCTTCTCGTCGATCCTCACCGGCCTCAACTTCATCGTCACCACCCACCGCCTGCGCGCACCGGGCGTCGGCTGGGGGCGGCTGACCCTCTTCGTCTGGTCGCTCTACGCCACCGCCTGGGTGCAGGTGCTGGCGACACCGATCCTGGGCATCACCGTCGCCCTGGTTTTTCTCGAACGCGTGCTCAACCTCGGGCTCTTCGACCCGGCGCGCGGCGGCGACCCGATCATGTACCAGCACCTCTTCTGGATCTACTCCCACCCTGCGGTCTACATCATGGTCCTGCCGGGCATGGGGGTGATTTCGGAGGTCATCCCGGTCTTCGCCCGCAAGCACATCTTCGGCTACTGGGCGATCGCGATCTCGGGAATGGCCATCGCCCTGTTCGGCTCGCTGGTCTGGGCTCACCACATGTTCGTCAGCGGCATGAGCGACACCGCGATCTTCGTCTTCTCGCTTTTGACCTTCATTGTCGCCATCCCCTCGGCGATCAAGGTCTTCAACTGGACGGCCACCCTCTACAAGGGATCGATCGCCCTGGAACCACCACTGCTCTACGCCCTCTCTTTCATCTTTCTGTTTTCCATCGGCGGGCTGACCGGGTTGATCCTGGGCAGCGCGGCGACCGACGTCCACGTCACCGACACCGATTTCGTCGTCGGCCATTTTCATTACGTGATGTTCGGCGGCACCGGCATGGCCTTCTTTGCCGCCCTGCACTTCTGGCTGCCCAAGGTCTTCGGCCGGATGTACGACAAACGCACCGCCACCTGGGCCTGGGGGATCATCTTCGTCGGCTTCAATGTCCTCTACTTTTCGATGATGATCCTCGGCCTGCGCGGCATGCCGCGGCGCTACTACGATTATGTCCCCGAATTCACCAATCTTAACGTCCTGGCGACGATCGGCTCGTGGATCCTCGCCCTGGGCCTGGTGGTGATGTTCATCAACCTGATCCGCGGCATGCGCAGCGGCCCGCCGGCGGGTGACAACCCCTGGGGGAGCAAGACGTTGGAGTGGACGACCCCGTCGCCGCCGCCGACGGAAAACTTCGCCGAGATCCCCGTCGTCACCCGCGGCCCCTACGACTACAGCGACGAGTTGGTCCCCGCGGAGTCCGGTCGATGAGCGAAGAGCACCGCGACGACACCGCCGCCCGGCTCGGCATGTGGCTGTTTCTGTTCACCGAAATCCTTCTGTTCGGCGGACTCTTCGTGCTCTATTCGGTCTACGAAAGCGACTATGCCGAGGCCTTCAGCGCCGGCTCCCACCACCTCAACCTGGTCCTCGGCACCATCAATACCGCCATCCTGCTCACCGGCAGCTTCTGCGTCGCCTGTTCCCTGAGCGCGGTACGCTACGGCAAACGGCGCCTGGCGGTGGGCCTGCTCTGGGGCGGGGTGGCCACCGGCGCCATCTTCCTGTTCAACAAGTACCTGGAGTGGTCGGCCGAGATCGGCCGCGGGGTCTATCCCGGTTCGCCGCAGCTGGCCCATGTGGAGCGCGGCGAGGCGATCTTCTACAGCCTCTACTACGTCACCCTCGGCCTGCACGGCCTGCACGTGCTGATCGGCTCCACCGTCCTGGCGACCATGGCGGTCTGGGTGCAGAAGGGCAAGGTCAACCCGGAGCGCTTCGTCGCTCTCGAGAACGGCGGGCTCTACTGGCATCTGGTCGATATCGTCTGGATCTTCATTTTTCCCCTTTACTACCTGCTGCTATAGGACGGGCACCATGAGCGAGCACGAACAACCGATCGTCAGTTTCCGCACCAATGCTGTCATCTGGCTGCTGCTGCTGGTGTTGACCGCGACCACCGTCTACGTCTCGCGGCTGCCCCTCGGTCCCTTCCACATCTGGGCCGGCATCGGCATCGCCGTGGTCAAATCCTCGCTGGTGATCCTGATCTTCATGCAGCTCAAGTACGAGCAGCCGCTCTTCAAGGGGCTGCTGCTGATCGCTCTGACGATCCTGGGGATCTTCATCAGCCTGACTTTTTTCGATACCCTGTACCGCTGAGAGATGCCGCGATGCCGCCCCTGACCACCGAACAAGCCGTCGACCCGGTCTTCTTCTACATCTTCGGCATCTGCATTGTGATGCTGGTCGGCGTCACCGCGACCATGCTGGTCTTCATTGTCCGCTACCGGCGCAGCAAACATCCGCATCCCGAGCCGAGCCCCCACTACCACATCCCCCTGGAAACCCTCTGGACGGTGCTGCCGACCCTGATCGTGCTGACCATGTTCTGGTACGGCTGGGAGGGGTATACGGCGCTGACCAACGTGCCGCCGGACGCCATGAAGGTGGAGGTGATCGGCCGCCAGTGGTCCTGGGAGTTCCGCTACCCCAACGGCAAAAGCAGCGGCAAGCTGTACGTTCCGGTGAACAAGGCGATCGTCCTCGACATCACCTCGGAGGATGTCATCCACAGCTTCTACATTCCCTCCTTCCGGGTGAAAAAGGACGCGGTGCCGGGAATGCACACCCACCTCTGGTTCCGCGCCCCGGCGACGGGGAGCTACGACGCCTTCTGCGCCGAATACTGCGGGGTCGGCCACTCGGCGATGATCACTACCGTCGAGGCTCTTCCCGAGCAGAAGTTCAAAGAATGGTACAGCCAGGAAGCTCCCCACGAGGAGAACGCCGAGGGACGCAAACTGCTCGCCAAGTACGGCTGTACCGGCTGCCATTCCCTGGACGGCAGCAAGCTGGTCGGCCCGACCTTCAAGGGACTGTTCGGCCGCCAGGTGACGGTAGTGACAGACGGCAAGGAGCGCACCCTGACCGTCGATGCGGATTATATCCGGCGCTCGATTCTGCAGCCCCAGGCCGACGTCGTCAAAGGGTTCCCGCCGGTCATGCCCTCCTTTGAAGGGAAAGTCAGCGACCACGACCTGGAGACCATCCTCGGCTTCTTCACGGGCGCGTCCGAAGAATCCCCGGCCAAGGGCGGCAAAGAGCTGACGACCAAGCTCGGCTGCGTCGGCTGCCATTCCGATGACGGCTCCAAGCGGGTCGGCCCGTCGTTCAAGGGGATCTTCGGTCGGCCGGTGACGGTGCTGACGGACGGCAAGGAGCGCACCCTGACCGTCGACGCCGCCTATATCAAGCGCTCCCTGAAAGAGCCGAAGGCGGATCTGGTCAAGGGCTTTCCGGCGGTGATGCCGTCCTTCGCCAACCTCGACGACGAACAGGTGGAGGCCCTGGTCGACTACCTGAAGAGCCTGCAATGACCAGTCTCCTGTCGCCACGCTCCGGAGATCCGACTGCAGCCGGGCCGCCATTGTGGCGGCTGCTCGGCCGCCTGACCCGCTGGCGTCTGTCGCTGGCGGTTGCGGCCACCGCCGCAGCCGGGACGCTGCTTCACGGCGGCCGGTCGCTGTCGCCGGCCCTGCTTCTCACCGCGGCCGGCGTCGCCCTGCTGGCGGCGGCCGGTTCGGCCGCCAACCAGGTGCAGGAACGGGACCTTGACGGTTGGATGCGGCGGACCTGCAGCCGGCCCCTGCCGCAGGGCCAGCTGACGCCGGCGGCCGCTTCCGGCATTGCCCTGGGTCTGGGCGCGGGCGGCCTGGGACTGCTGCTGGCGGCGGGGGTCGGCCCGGCGCTGCTCGGGCTGGCGGCGCTGGTCTGCTACAACGGCCTCTATACGCCCCTCAAACGGGTTTCGCCGCTGGCCCTGCTTCCCGGGGCCCTCTGCGGCGCCCTGCCGCCGCTGATCGGCTGGACCGCGGCCGGCGGCAGCAGCGCCGATTTCCGCATTCTGCTCGTCGCGACCCTGCTCTACCTCTGGCAGCTGCCCCACTTCTGGCGACTGGCCGACCGGCACGCCGCCGATTACCGGCGCGCCGGCCTGCCGGTCCTCCAGGACCGGCTCTCCCCGCGCCTGGCACGGCTGGCTCGCTGCTCCTGGACCCTGGCGATGATTGCCGCCTCCGTGCTCCTCCCCCTGTTCGGCCTGCTGCGTTCACCCCTCTCGCGCCTGATCCTGGGAAGCACCGTGCTGCTGCTCGCCGTCACGACCATCGTCCCAGCCCGAACCGGAATCACCAGCGCCCCCCCCCGCGCCGCACCGGCCTGGGCGGATCTGTGTCTGGTGGTGGTGCTGCTGCTGCTGCTCGGCGAACGGCTGCTGGATCCAGTCGGGCCGGGTATTCTGAGCAGCCTCTGGCCGCTCGGCCGGCGGCCCTTGCGGCTGACATCCCCCCCTCGCTATGCGGTGACCTGGCACTGGATCCCGCCAAGCCCCCCCTGCCACGGCTGGACTTTTCCGCCTTCCGCTTCCCCCTGCCCGGCACGAATCCGGAAGAATCCCACCGTCAGCCGGGCGGGCATGGGCTTTTCCGGCCAGGTTGCAAAACCATCGGCGGGTGGTAGGCTTGAAGGACTTTTCGCCCCAATTTCCCCGTTCCAGGAGAGCCTCCCATGGCGCTGAAAAATACCGAGACCGAGAAGAATATCCTGACGGCCTTCGCCGGCGAAAGCCAGGCGCGCAACCGCTACACCTATTTCGCCGCCAAAGCCAAAAGCGAAGGCTACGTACAGATGTCGGCCATTTTCGAGGAGACCTCCGACCAGGAACGGGAGCATGCCAAGCGCCTCTTCAAACTCCTCGAGGGGGGAGAAGCGATGGTTACCGCCAGTTTCCCGGCCGGGATGATCGGCAGCACGGCAGACAACCTGCGGGAAGCCGCTGCCGGCGAAAATTACGAACACCGCGAGATGTATCCCGGCTTTGCCGCCATCGCCCGCAAGGAGGGGTTCCCGAAGATCGCCGACATCTTCATGGCCATCGCGGTCGCCGAGCAGCAGCACGAAAAGCGTTACCTGGCGCTGCTCGCCAACATCGAGAACAACCGGGTCTTTGCCCGCGAGGAACCGGCCGTCTGGCGCTGCCGCAACTGCGGCTATCTCCACCACGGCCGCGCTGCCCTGGACAAGTGCCCGGCCTGTGATCACGCCCGCGCCCACTTCGAACTGCTCGGCGAAAACTACTGAGCCGAGCTCAACCGTCGTAACCACCACTTCACAAGGAGGAATGCCATGCCCCTCAAACGTCTCGAACTCTACAAATGTGAAATCTGCGGGAATATCGTCGAAGTCCTGAATGCCGGTGGGCCACCACTGGTCTGCTGCGGCGAAAACATGAAACTGCAGGAAGAGAACACCGTGGACGCCGCCAAGGAAAAGCACGTCCCGGTCATCGAGATGGGGAATGGCCAGACCACCGTCAAGATCGGCAGCGTCCCGCACCCGATGGAGGAGAAGCACTACATCCAGTGGGTGGAACTGATCGCCGACGGCAAGGCCTATATGCAGTTCCTCAAGCCCGGCGAGGAGCCCAAGGCGGTCTTCCCGATCACCGCCAGCAAGGTTACCGCCCGCGAGTATTGCAACCTTCACGGTCACTGGAAAGCCGAGTCCTGAGTAGCTCCGGTCAGCCGGATCCCCGCGCCGGGGATCCGGCTGACCGGCTTGGAATGGGTCACCGCCTCACCAGATATGTCTCAAAATGCCACATCGTGGGCCACCATGACCTTGGCGAGCTCCGCCCCCCAATCTAAACACCATGAATTTCGCAAGCTTAAGACTCATCCACGGTCTTTTCCGGATTGGCACGCCTGATGCTTGTGTTAATTTTTACCAATCCGCATTCCCCTTCACCCAGAGGAGAAGACCATGCAATCCAAAGGAATCGCCAGTCTGACCCTGATGCTGGTCGCCGGTGCCGCCCCGGCTCAGGCAGCCCTCCCCCGTCTGGCCGATAACGGTTTCGATTACGTTCTGATGCCCCTGCTCGGCTATCTGACCCTGGTACTCGGCAGCTGGCTGTTGGAACTTCCGGTGCGCCTGCGCGGTAGCCGCAACTGACAACCGGCCGCGCAGGCGGGGCGCGGTGGGCCACCCTTATTGCGGCTGCGGCCATTTCCGGGACCGGCTTGACCATTTCCCGCCCCCGGGTTAATGTCCCGCCGTCTGTCGTCGTGGCCGCCCCCGCCGCGCCACGCCCCGGACCTAACCCTAACCACCGAGAGCCCTGCAATGGCCGACGCTCCGACACCTTGCCGGGTGTTTGTCTACGGCACCTTGCGCCGCGGCGAAAAGAACCACCGGCGCTATCTGACCGGCCGTTACCGCGCCTGGGCCCCGGCGACCCTGCCTGGCCGGCTTTTTTTCGCGCCCCGGGAGGGGTATCCCTATCTCCTTCCCGGAATGGAGACCGTCCACGGCGAGATCTTTGATCTCGACCCGGATACCGCCGCGGCCACCCTGCAGCGCCTCGACCTTCTGGAAGATTACGACCCGGGCAACGAAGACGGCAGCCTCTACCTGCGTCGCCAGGCCGATGCCCGCCTTGCCGATGGCAGCAGTGTCAGGGTCTGGGTCTATTTCTGGAATGGAGCGGAGATCGGTCAGCCGGTGGCTGGCGGAGATTTTTCCAGGCGGGAAAAGAGGCAGGGCTAGAAGCTGGACCCGGGCTGGCGCAGGAAGGCTTCCTCCTCGGCGCTGCTGGGGCGCCCGAGGACGGCGTTGCGGTGGGGGAAGCGACCGAAGCGGGCGATGATCTCCCGATGCCGCAGCGCGTAGTCGAGAAAACCGTCGCACATCGGGCGCAGGGCGGCGGGCGCGGCAGCCTGCAGGGCTTCGAACAAGGCCACCGAGCGGTCCTGCAGGGCCAGATCTTCGGCATGCTCCAGCGGCAGGTAGAAGAAGGCCCGTTCGACGATCGCCAGGGACTGATCCTGACCGGCGGCGAGGCCGGCGAGGGTCACCTGCCGGGCGCGGGCATCGCTGGCATAGGCGCGGGGGGAATGGCGGAAAATATTGCGCGGGAACTGGTCGAGGAGCAGGAGAAGCGCCAGGGTGCCGCGGGGGGAATGGGTCCATGCGGCATAGGCACCGGCCGCGGCCTCCTCCACCGCCCGGGCGAATCGTTCGCGAATCATGCGGTCGACCCGCACCCCCCCGGAGAACCAGAAGCGCAGCCGCTCGCTGGAGGCGGGCTGGTCGACGGGCTCGCCGCCAAACCAGAATTCCAGGACCTGGCCGGGAAGGTCATTCATGACGCGTCCCGGAACTCCCCCCGCCAGCGCCGGGCTGCGCCTGGCCCTCCAGGAACCCCTGCAAGGCCTCCCTGACCGACTCGCCCGGCTCGATAAACTGCAGGCCCATGCCGACCGGAAGACGCATCTCCTTCATCCATTCGGGATGGTTGACCCAGGCCACCCGACCGCGGACCTGGATGTCCTCACCGCCGGGAATGCTGAATTCGACCACAACTTCGGTGTCGATGGGGAACAGTTTGCGGGTTTCGACAAAGGTCCCGTCGGTGTTCAGATCGAGAATCGTTCCCGGGCGCAGATGGCGTTGGGATTCTTGCCGATGTGGGCGGGTAGGGAAAGGCTCACCCGGGGTGCCCGGCGTTCACTGATTCCGCAGCAGCCGACAGGCGGCCGCCACCAGCTTCCAGGCCATCGATCGGCTTGAAGATGATCTCGTTACAGCCCGCCTCCCGGCAGCGCCGCACCTCCTCCTCGCACTCCTTTCGAGCGACCAGGATCACCGGCGTTTTACACAGGATCGGGTCGCCCTTGACCCGCCGACAGCACTGATCCCCCCCAGCTCCATCATCTCCAGATCGAGAATCGCCAGGGCGGGATCATGTTCTTCGATGATTTCGAAGGCCTCGCGACCGTCGTTGGCAATGAGCACGGAGAAGCCGTCCCGGTGGACCAGGGAATCTTCCATCGGCCGTAAGATTTCCGGATGATTGCTCAGCAGGATGCGCTTGGCGAGCACGGCCCATCTCCATTCAACAGGGTTGCCCGGTTGAGACTCTCCGTCAATTGTCACTCTGCAAGCGGCAAGCCAAGGCAGAACCTGCGTATTGGCGGCGAAAACGCTCCCGGCAGAAGCAGCCGAGAGGCGGTTTGACGTTGCGAATTGACGCTTCCGGTCGCCAACCACAACAAAACAGTCACTTCCCCTCAGAGCAAAAGACTGCCGTTAGTGGCGCCTGACGATCGGTCATTCGACCTTCTTCAACTCCACCTCGAAAATCAGGGTAGCGTTGGGGCCGATCGGCCCGGCGCCCCGTTCCCCGTACGCCAGTTTGGCGGGGAGGAACAGCCGGTACTGGGCCCCTTCCTGCATCAGTTGCAGGGCCTCGGTCCAGCCGGGAATGACGCCGCTGACGGGAAAGGATGCCGGCCTGCCGCGCTTGTAGGAGCTGTCGAATTCCGTGCCGTCGACCAGGGTGCCCCGGTAATTGACGGTAACGGTGCTCTCCCTGGTCGGCATTTTGCCGAGCCCCGGCTTCAGGAGCTGGTACTGCAACCCGCTCGGCAGGTTGACAACCCCGGTCTTCTTGGCGTTGGCCCGGAGGAATTCTTCCCCTTCCCTGAGGTTTTTTGCACCCTGCGCCTTGCGCATCGCCTCTTGGCTGGCGGCCATCCGCTGCTTGAATTTTGTCAACAACGACATTAAAACCCCGGCACTAGAATTCCTGGCCCGCATTCGCCCCAATCGGCTAACGGACCCTGCCCTTGGTCGATAGTGGATCCTTCGCCTCCGCACCCGGGCGTCGGCCAGGAGTTCCCCAGACCGGCTCGAAGCCGGGAATAAACCCGGCCTCGGCCGTCTGGGTCCAGAGCGATGGCGATGCGCCAAGAAGAACGTAAATTTCCGCCTCAACAATCATTTGCCTGGCAAGGCCTGGTAAAAACTTCGGCGGTGAACCGCCCTCAAAACGGACGACGACTAGCAATTGCCTGCAACGGAGACTTTCTACTCGACCTTTTTCAACTCAACATCGAAAATCAGCGCGGCATTGGGAGGAATCGGTCCACTGCCATTTTCGCCGTAGGCCAGCTTGCTGGGAATGAAGAATTGGTATTTGGCGCCTTCCTTCATCAGCTGCAGGCCTTCGGTCCAGCCGGGGATGACCCCATCTACCTTGAAGGCTACCGGCTTGCCACGCTCGTAAGAACTGTCGAAGACGGTGCCGTCGATCAGAGTCCCCTTGTAGTCGACGGTAACCTTGCTCTCTTTGGTGGGGGTTTTGCCGGTTCCTTCTTTGATGATTTTATACTGGAGCCCGCTCGGGAGGACTTTCACGCCTTCCTTCTTGGCATTGGCCGCCAGGAAGTCCGTTCCCTCTTTCAGGTTTTTCTCTGCGAGTTTTTTCTGCTCCGCTTCCTGTTTCGCCATCATCTCTTTCTGTTTGGCCATTTCTTTACTCTTGAAATTAGCCAAGATTGTGTTGACTTCCTCCTGGCTCAATATCGGAGTTTCCCCCTTGAGTGCCGTTTTGAAGCCTTCGGCGAGAAGGTCCGCATCGACGTCGACACCTTGACGTTTAATGGTCATGCCAAGGCCCGTTCCGATGCTGATGCCGATGCTGTAACTGAGTTTTTCCTTTTCGGTTTTGAGTTCCGGCTTGTTATCCGCAGCCAGGCTCGTTACTCCGCTCAGCAGCAGTACGCCCAAGGCGCCTGCGGCCATGGTCAATCCGCGTTTCATTCTGTTTCCTTTCGTCCAGGTTGGCAATGCCGAAACCTCCATGCTCCGGGCTTCGGGAAGAAGTCTTATGAATACCCCTGCGGCTGGCCCCTGTCAATAGGCGGAAGCGGAGGCTCGCCTTGCCGCCAGAAGGGTGAGCAGACCGAGCCCGGCGACCAGCCCGAGAACGACCAGGAACGCACCCCATCCCCAGTCACGGTAAACCAGCCCCGGCAGCCAGGAACCGAGCGCCCCGCCGCCGTAGTAAAATCCCACGTAAAGACCGTTGACCATCGGCCGGTGCTCACTGCTCAGGCCGTTGACGTATCCGGTGGCCGTCGCATGAACCAGAAACATCGCGCCGCAGAAGAAAAACATGATCCCGAACAGGACCGCGACCTGACTGCTGGCCAGCCCGACAATCGCCAGACAAAAGAGGGTGAATCCGGCCACCATGGCCGCCATCTGCCCTCCCAAAATCCTGCCGATCCGCACCGCCCCGAGCGAGGTCGCGATCCCCATCAGATAGCCGCTGTACATCAGGCCGATGCGCAGTTCGCTGGCCTTGGAACTGAGTTCGGTGAGACGGAAGGGGAGGAAGTTCATCACCGCGGCGAAGACGAAGAAGAGGCAGGCGATCGCCAGGTAAATTCGCCGCAGCTGGCGGTTGGCCAGCACCACCGGCAGCAGGTTGGCCTGCGGCCGCGCCAGGCCCTGGCCGGGGACCGGCGGCAACCGGCCGAGGGCCAGCCAGGCCAGCAGCAGACTGCCGGCCAGCGCCAGGAAACTGTAGCGCCAACCGACCCAGCTGGCAATGGCTCCCGAGCAGGCGCGGCCGAGGAAGCCGCCGAGAATGGTGCTGGCGATGTAGATGGCCATGGCACCGGGAGAGCTGGGGCTTGGGAGCGGTGGTGGCCACGTAGGTCATCAGGGCGGTCAACAGCGCCGGCACCAGCAGCCCCAGCCCCAGGCGGACCAGTAACAGCTGGTGAAAGGATGGGGCGAAAAAGCACAGGAGTTGGGTGATCGCCAGCAGCAGGACCGCGCCGCGCAGCAGGCGACGCAGCGCCAGGGCTTCGAGCAGATAGCCGTAGAGCAGCGGTGCCAGGCTCAAGGGGATAAAGACGATGGTCGTCAGGGTCGCGGCGAGGTCACGGCTGATGCCGAACTCCCGGGCCAGCACCGGCAGCAGCGGCTGCGGGGCGTAGAGGGCCGAGATGGTGAGGATGGTCGTGAAAATAATGATCGGCATGGCGGGCCTGCCCCTCGGGAAGTGCCTGGCAGTATAGCATCGGCCGTGGCCGAGCGGCAGGTTCCTTATCTCCCGCCGCCCTTGTCAGCCGCCCGGCGGTCGGATAAAGTTGGCAGATACCCCCAATCTCCGATCGGAACCCTGCCATGACCCGTTACCTGTGCATTCACGGCCACTACTACCAGCCCCCGCGGGAGAACCCCTGGCTCGAAGCGATCGAGCAGCAGGATTCGGCCTACCCCTTCCACGACTGGAACGAGCGCATCGCCGCCGAGTGCTACCGGCCCAACGGCGCGGCGCGCATTCTCGACGAGCAGCGCCGCATCGCCCGGATCGTCAACAACTATACCCGCACCAGCTTCAATTTCGGCCCGACCCTCCTCTCCTGGCTGGAGCGCCGCGATCCCGAGACCTACCGCACCATCATCGCCGCCGATGCCGCCAGCCGCGAACGCTTCGGCGGCCACGGGGCGGCGCTGGCCCAAGGCTACAACCACATGATTCTGCCGCTGGCCAACGACCGGGACAAGCGCACCCAGGTCGCCTGGGGGATCGCCGATTTCGAGCATCGCTTCGGCCGCTCTCCGGAGGGGATGTGGCTGCCGGAGACCGCGGTCGATACCGCGACCCTCGAAGCACTCGCCGCAGCGGGGATCGCCTTTACCATCCTCGCTCCGCACCAGGCCGGCCGGGTCCGCCCCCTCGACGCCAAGACCTGGCAGCCGCTCCCCGCGGACGGCATCGACACCCGCCGTCCCTACCTCTGCCGGCTCCCTTCGGGGCGCCGCATCGCGCTCTTCTTCTACGCCGGGACCATCGCCAACGAGATCGCCTTTCGCGACCTGCTCAAGGACGGCGAACAGCTGGCCGCGCGACTGCTGACCGGCTTCGGCTCCGAGGACGAGGCCCAGCTGATGCACGTCGCCACCGACGGCGAAACCTACGGCCACCATCATCGGTTCGGCGAAATGGCACTCGCCTACGCCCTCGACCGCATCGAGGCCAGAGAACAGGTCACCCTGACGGTCTACGGTGAATTCCTGGCGAAGTACCCGCCGACCCACGAGGTGGAGATCGTCGAGAACAGCTCCTGGAGCTGCGCCCACGGCATCGAACGCTGGCGCAGCGACTGCGGCTGCCACATCGGTGGCGAGCCCGGCTGGACCCAGGCCTGGCGAGCGCCGTTGCGGGCGGCCTTCGACTGGCTGCGCGATGCCCTGGAGCCCCTCTTCATCGCGGGGATGAAGCAACTCGGCTGCGAGCCCTGGACGGCACGGGACGCCTACATCGCGGTCATTCTCGATCGCGATCCGCAGGCCGTAGCCGCTTTTTTGCGCGCCCAGGCCGGACGCGAATTGGACCCTGAGGAATCGATCCGGGCGCTGCGCCTGCTGGAAATGCAGCGCCATGCCCTGCTCATGTACACCAGCTGCGGCTGGTTCTTCGACGAGGTGTCCGGGATCGAGACCACCCAGCTGCTCGCCTATGCCGGACGCACCATCCAACTCGCCGAAGAGGTCTGCGGCGCCCAGCTCGAGGAGGAGTTTCTGCGCCGCCTCGCCGCGGCCAAGAGCAACCTGGCGCGACGCGGCGACGCGGCGCGGATCTACCGCGAAGAGATCGCCTCCGCCCGCATCGACCTCCCTCGGGTCGCCGCCCACCACGCCATCGCCGCCGGCTTCGGCACCCCCTGCCCCCTGAAGGACCCGCACTGCCATGATATCCACTGCTACTCCACCGAACATCTCGAACGCCGGGAGCTCGTCAGCGGGCGCCTGCGCCTGGCCGTCGGCCGCAACCGGGTGCGCTCGACCATCACCTGGAACGCAGCCGACTTCTGCTTCGCCGTCCTCGACCTCGGTGGCCACAACCTGACCGCGGGCGTGCGCCCCTGCCAGGATCGACGGGCGGGGGCGACCCTGGCCGCCGACCTGGCCGCGCCTTTCGAGCGCAGTGACATCCCCGGCGTCATCCGCCAGCTTGATCACAACTTCGGCGCTCAGACCTACAATCTCTGGCACCTGTTTCGGGACGAGCAGCGCCGGGTTGTGCAGCAGATCATGACCCAGACCCTGTCCGCAATCGAAGCCGGTTTCCGGGAAATTTACCAGGACCAGGCCCCGCTACTGCGGTTCCTGCACGACATCCGCATGCCGGTCCCCCGGCAGCTGGCGGTGCCGGTGGAATTGGTGCTGGTCGCACGGCTGCGCGCCCTGCTCGAAGGCAACCAGCTCCATCCCGGGGAACTTCGCACCCTGGCCGAGGAGATGGAAAAACTCGACATCGCCCTCGACGAGCCGCTGCTCGCCCTGGCCGCCGGCCGCCAGTTCGAGCGCCAGCTCGAACGCCTCGGCCGCACTCCGCAGAACCTGGCGCTGCTGTTGACCATCATTGAAACCCTGGAAGCCATCGGTGAACTGCCGCTGCGTCCCGACCTCTGGCGGGCGCAGAATCTCTTCTGGGCGATCTACCAAGGGGGAAACCAGGCGCAGCAATCGGAGGAATGGCGTGCCGCATTTCGGCGGCTGGGGGATTGCCTGGAGATGGCGACGGACTGAAGGGGCGGGACAAGCGATTGGCGACCGCCGGCTCCGGCAGCGGAACCGGCGGTTTTTCATTCCGGGAGAAGTAGGGCTGCAGCCAGAGCCGGTGGGGCACCGGCGGAGCCATGACCGCAGGAGGGAGAGGACGATCCGTCAGGCTCAGAAGGCAGGGGGGCCGACCGAAGCCCGATCCGCCAAGGGTCACACGACCGCATCAGGGCAGCGGCAGCGTGAAGGAGAAGCGGCTCCCCTCTCCCGGGACACTGGCGACCCGGATGCTGCCGCCGTGAGCCTCGACCAGCCGGCGAACAATGAAGAGCCCGAGGCCGACGCTGTCAGCCCGGCGCCCTTCCCTGGGACAGTAGAACCGTTCGAAAATGTGCGGCTGATCCTCGGGGGCGATCCCCTGACCGCGATCAATAACCGAAATCTCGATCACCCCGTCAATGGCCCGGACTTCAAGCCGCACCGTGGAATCCGGCGGCGAATACTTGAGGGCGTTGCTGAGCAGGTTAAGGAGGATGCGCTCCAGTCGATCCGGATCGGCTGGCACCAGCGGCAAACCCTCGGGAACCACGACCTGCAACCGCTTCATCTCCAAAATCCCGTCGATATTGGCGACCAGCCGGCGAAGAAAGTCGCCGAGTTCCAGGGCGACCTTTTCGACCTTGAGCTGCCCCCCTCGATCCGCGCCATGTCGACCAGATCTTCGGTCATATGATTCATCCGGTGAACCCCGTTGAGAAGTTCGCTGCACATCTGCCCCAGGCGTTCGCCCTCCCCCTGCCGCGTCAACTCCTCCTGCAACAGCTGGGCATAACCCTGGACCACCGTCAGGGGAACCCGCAAATCGTGGGAGATGGTATGCAGCAGGACTTCCCGCTCCCGCTGTAGCGCCTGCAAGGCGGTGATGTCGGTGAAAGACGCCACCGCCCCCAGCATCTGTCCGTCACTGGTGCGGATCGGGGCGGCGCTGGCGGATACCCAGACAGCTTCTCCTTCCGAAGGGTGCAGAACCATGACGAAGCCGTGTACGGTCTCCCCCTGCAGCGCCCGCCAGCCCGGCATTTTTTCCAGCGGCAGCGGCGTTCCGTCGGCCGCTTTCGCCTGCAGCCGGGCCACGCGGCCGGCCAGTCCTTCCTGCGGCGGATAGCCGAGAACGCGTTGCGCCGTCGGGTTCATGTGCAGGATCCGGGAGTCGGGGCCGTAAACGACCACGCCGTCGGCGATCGCATTGATGGTGGCCTCCAGTTCGGCCAGCAGCCGCTCCCGTTCGGCCTCCATCCGCCGCCGTTCGGTCATGTCCCGGGTCAGCGTCGCATATTCCCCCTCGCCCAGGGGAAAGACCGAGACCATCAGATGTTTGCCGTTCGGCAGAAAGGAAAGTTCCAATTGCGCCGGCCGGCCGGTTTCCACAACCCGGCCATGGATTTCCAGCGGTGCGGCGAGGTCGAAGGCCGCAATGTACAGGGTGCTGGCCCGTGCCCCGACCGCCTGTTCCCGCGGCGTGTCGAAGAGCTTTTCGTAAGCCGGGTTGACGTCGGTGATCAGCCAGTCGACGGGGCGACCCTGCGGGTCGAGGACGATTCGATTGACCGACACCGCTTCGCTCATGTTCTGGAAGAGATTGCGGTAGTAGCGTTCGCTGCGGCGCAGGGCCCGTTCTGCTTGGCGCCGGCCGACGATGCTCCGCCACTCGCGCAGGCTCCGCTCGATCACCCGCGGAAGTTCCGCCAGGGTTTCCTCCGACTTCACCAGATAGTCGAGGGCGCCGGACTTGATCGCCTCCACGGCCGAACGCTGATCCCCGGAAGCGGTCAGCAGGATGCAGGGATAGGCCGCCCGGTCACGATCGTCCGGCAGCAGCTCCAGGCCGCTGCCGTCCGGCACCATGAGATCGATCAGGGCAAGATCCGGGGTGGACCTGGCCAACTGGTCCCGGGCCTCGGCGAGAGTGGGAGCGACGGTGATGGAGACGTTTTCCCGCCAGGCGCGCAGGGCCTCGGTGATCAGGGCGACATGGACCGGCGAGTCCTCGAGCAGCAGAATGTGGGGCGCTTTCCCTCCCGTCATCCTCTCTCCTTCCTGGGCGGTGACTCCTGCTGCCCGGCCGTCTCCAGCCGCTGTTGCAGTCGCTGGATGCGGGCAACCAGGGGGGGATGGGAATAATAGTACCAGGCATAGAGCGGATGGGGGTGGAGGTTGGAAAGATTCTCCCGGGAAAGCTTGACCAGGGCCGATCCCAGCGCCTGCGGGTCGCCGGTCAGGTCGGTCGCGAAGCGGTCGGCCTGCCACTCCTGGCGCCGGGAGAACCAGGCCGTCAATGGGGCGAAGGGGAAGAGGGCGATCCCGGCGAGGAAGAAGAGGATCAGCAGCTGGGCATAGAAGGAGACGGCCGGCAGGCCGAGCAGGCGGGGGAGCAGGCCGCTGTGCAGAGCCTGCCAGGCGAGCCAGCAGCCGCCCAGGGTCAGCACCTGGCTCTGCGCCAGGCGCTTCGCCAGGTGGCCGTGCTTCCAGTGCCCGACCTCGTGGGCGAGAATCGCCAGGACCTCCCGGTCGTCCAGCTGCGCGAGCAGGGTGTCGAAGAGGACGATGCGCTTGACCCGGCCGATGCCGGTGAAATAGGCGTTGCTGTGACGGCTGCGTCGCGAGGCGTCGACCTGCAGCACCGTGGCCACCTCAAGGCCCGCCTGCTCCAGCAGCGTCCGCACCCCCGCCTCCAGCCCTTCCCGCCGCAACGGTTCGAACGTGAAGAAGAGCGGCTCGATCAGGTAGGGGGAGATGACCAGCAGGAAGAGGGTGGTCCCACTCAGCAGCCCCCATACCCACAGCCACCAGTGCACCGGGCTGGCCTGCACCAGCCAGAGCGCTGCCGCGATCAGGCCGCCAAAGAGGAGCAGGGAGAGAAGCAGCTCCTTGAGCCGGTCGGCGAGCCAGAGCCCGCCCGTGGTGGTGTTGAAGCCAAAACGGGCCTCGAGGCGAAAGGTGCTCCAGAGGTCGAAAGGAAGTTCGAGCAGGGCGTGGGCGAAAAGAAGGGCGAGAAAAAAGACCACCCCGTCGCCGATGAAGGAGCCGGTGCTGCCGGCCAGCAGGCGGTCGCAGGCCGGCAGCAGCCCGCCGAAGAAGAAGACCAGCAGCAGCACAGCGTCCCACAGGGCGCGGACCAGGCCGAAGCGGCTGCGAGCGACGGTATAGGCCGCACTGCGCTGCAGGGTTGCGGTATCGATCTCCCCTTCGAAGCCGGCCGGAACGACCTCGCCGTAAGTCCGGAGATGACGCAGGTTAAGATAACGGAGCACCAGGCCGATGCCGACCGTGGCCAGCCAAAAGAGCAATACTGTCAATTCCATAGCCACCGTTTCATGAACAATCTACCCCTCTCTTAACGTCCCTGAAGCCCTCACCGCCTGCCGATCATAGCCTCCCAACCTGCCACCGTCGAGAGGAAATCCGCCCCGGCCGTCCCGCCACGTTGAGCGGAGCGGCCGTCCACGTCTTCCAATGCGGTGGATTGCCACTGAACAACCATGCAATTTCGGCTAGTTAAAACTCAATTGAAAATAAAAATCATTTTTTGCTTGCCCGGCAGCCGCATCCCGTGTATTTTTGACAACGATTTTCAAATTCGGCAAAAGGAGAGACGCTGATGATTCCAGTCGGACTGCTCGGCCCCGGCGAACGGGGGGAAATCGTGGCCATCCGGGAGGGCGGCGGCAAGTGCGACTGCCGCATCGAAGACCTGGGCCTGCGGGTCGGCAAGAGCGTGGAGATGCTCACCAACGGCGGCGGGGCGATCCTGCTCAGGGTAGACGAATCACGGCTGGCCGTCGGCCGCGGCATGGCCATGAAGATCATGGTGAAGGAGGTAAGTCGATGAATCTGGCAATGCTCAAACCCGGCGAAAAGGGGAAGATTTCCGCCATCGGCGCCATCGGTCCGCTGCGGCGGCGGCTGATGGACATGGGGGTGCTGGTCGGCGAGGAGGTGCAGGTGATGAAGGTGGCACCGCTGGGCGATCCGCTGGAAGTAAAGGTCAAGGGCTACAGTCTCTCTCTGCGCAAGAAGGAAGCTTTGGGGATCGCTGTGGAGGTGCTGAAATGAGTTCCGAAGCGAAGATTAAACCTGTAGCAGAGGCGCCCGCCAACCCGCCGGAGCTCCGCCCGGTGGCGAAACGGGCCGTCACCATAGCGGTGGCCGGCAACCCCAACGCCGGCAAGTCGACCCTGATCAACGCCATCGCCGGCAGCCGCCTGCATGTCGGCAACTGGCCGGGAGTGACGGTGGAGAAGAAGGAGGCGACCTTCGAGTTCGCGGGTCGCAGAATCCGCCTGGTCGATCTACCCGGCACCTATTCCCTCTCCCCCTACACCCAGGAAGAGATCATCGCCCGCGACTATCTGGTCCACGAGAAGCCGGACCTTGTGATCAACGTGGTCGACGCCACCAACATGGAGCGCAACCTTTACCTGACGGTGCAGCTGCTGGAGCTGGGCCTGCCGGTGGTGATGGCCCTCAACATCTTTGACGAAGCCGAAGCCAAGGGCTACCGGATCGACGTGGCGGGGATCGAGCAGATGCTGGGAATCACCGTGGTGCCGACGGCGGCGACGAAAAACCGCGGGACGAAGGAGCTGCTGGAGGCGGCGCTGCACACCGCCGGCGACCCCGCCGCCAAACGCCCGAAACAGCTCAACTACGGCGAGGACATCGAGCAGGCGCTCGCGAGCGTCGGCGCCCTGCTGTTGGACAACTACCCGGAGCCGGCCGGGAAGTACCCGCTGCGCTGGCTCGCCTGCAAGCTGATGGAGGCGGACGCCGAGGTTGCCCGGACAGTGAACATCGTCCCCGGCGAACTGACCTCCGCCCCTCTCGACCACCTGCGCAGCGCCCACGGCGAGGACATCGAGTCGCTGATGGCCGACGCCCGCTACGGGCTGGCCGCCGGCCTGACCCGGGAGGTGCTGCAGAAGCCCGAGCTGCGCAAGGTGGAGCTGACCGAGAAGATCGACCGCATCGTCCTCAACCGTTTTCTCGGCATCCCCATCTTCCTGGCCGCCATGTGGCTGGTCTTCAAGCTCACCTTCGACCTCTCGACCCCCTTCGGCGACTGGATCGACGCCACCGCCAACGGCCCCCTCAAGCACTGGGCGGCGCTGCTCCTCGGCGCGCTGCACGCCCCGCTCTGGACGGTGTCGCTGGTCAACGACGGGATCATCGCCGGGGTCGGCTTCGTGCTGGTCTTCGTCCCGGTGATCTTCGCCATGATGTTCTTCATCACCTTCCTCGAAGGAAGCGGCTACATGGCGCGGGCCGCCTTTGTCATGGACCGGGCGATGCACGCCATCGGCCTGCACGGCAAGTCCTTCATCCCGATGCTGCTCGGCTTCGGCTGCAACGTGCCGGGGATCTACGCCACCCGCACCCTGGAGAATCCGCGGGACAAGGCCCTCACCGCCCTGCTCATCCCGCTGATGTCCTGCGGGGCGCGGCTGCCGGTCTACGTCCTGTTCGTCGGGGTCTTCTTCGCCCGCCACGCCGGCACCGTCATCTGGTCCCTCTACGTCCTCGGCATGCTGCTGGCCATCGCCATGGGACTGCTCTTTAAAAAGACCCTGTTCCGCGGCGAGACCCCCATGTTCATCATGGAGCTCCCCCCCTACCGCCTCCCCTCCTTCAAGAGCCTCTGCCTGCACACCTGGGAAAAGGGCAAGCACTTCCTGGTCAAGGCCGGGACCTACATCCTGGCGGTCTCGATCCTGGTCTGGTTCCTGATCAACCTCCCCTGGGGCGTGCAGAACCGCCATGACTCCTACCTGGGCCAGGCCGGCCAGGCGATCGCGCCGATCTTCGAACCTCTCGGCTTCGGCACCTGGGAAGCCTCCTCATCGCTCATCACCGGGGTGATCGCCAAGGAGATCGTGGTCGGCACCATGGGCGAGATCTACGCCCCGCCGGGCGCGGACGCAGCCGACCCGCCCCCGCCCCCGGCGCTCGGGGAGGAGCTGCGGGAGATCGGCAGCTCCTTTGTCGGCGCGGTAAAAGAAGCCGCCGGCAACGTGACCGCCACCTTCGGCATCGCCAGCATGTCCTTCAGCGACGACGAGGGGGGACACTCCTCGCTGACCGCGGCGGTGCGGCAGAATTTCACTCCCCTGACCGCCATCGCCTTCATGGTCTTCGTCCTGCTCTACATGCCCTGCATGGTGGTCGCAATTGCCATGCGCCAGGAGTTCGGCAGCTGGAAGTGGTTCGGGGTCTCCTTTCTCTACCAGAGCCTCCTCGCCTGGGGGGTGGCATTCATCGTCTACCAGGGGGGGATGCTCCTGGGCTTGGGAGGTTGAACATGGGAATCGCGGATCTGTTGTGGATGGCCTTCTTTCTCGGCGGCGCCGGCTACCTCTTCTACCGCTCCTTCTGGAAAAAGAAGGGGGGCTGTCACGGCTGCAGTGAATCGGGATGCTGCGGTTCGTCGAACAAATCCAAGGCGGGACATAATTTGTGACGGCGCAAAAAAAGGAGCGAGAGATGTTCGGAAAGAAGTTGATCGCGGTCGCGGCAGCGGCGGTATTCGGAACGGCGCTGCTTTGCGGAGCCGGAATCGCCTCGGCTCACGAGGGGCGGGAGCATGACCAGGGAATAGACCAGGCGGGGAGCGTCGAGACGTCGAAAAAGGAGATTTGTCCGGTCAGCGGCGAGGAGACCGATCCCAAAACGGCCATTTCGCACGAATACAAAGGCAAGGTGTACACTCTTTGCTGCACCGATTGCCTCGAGAAATTCAAAAGGGACCCGGAGAAATATAGCGGGACGGTGAAAGGGGAGGCGCTAGAAGAGCCGCTACGCCACGAAGACCACGACCCCGAGCACGGCAATAACCGATGAGTCCGGTTGATCGCCACGCGGCAGGAGTTGGGCCGATGGAAAGGGTCGGGGGCCTTTCACCGCCAGCCTGGGCTGGCCCGGAGCGAGGGAATCAGGCGGACAACCTCGACACCCAGGAGGGCATTCCCATGCAGCACCGCCGCGCCGACCGAAGCAGCCGTCCAGCCTGGCACCATCTGGCCGCCCGCTTTGCCGGCGACCGGGAGTGTCTGGCATCCTTCCTCGCCCTGGAGGCCGCCGAAATCCTGGCGGGGGAAAAACCGGCAAACCTGATCAACGTGATCGACCGTCCCCAGGGGTGCGGAAAGAACCTCTACCGGCTCTGGCGAGAGCACGGCCCGGAGCTCCTTCGCGGCAGCGGTTTGGCCGCCCTGGAGTTGATCGACCGGGGCGAGTCGCTGTTGCTCTGCATCTATCTGCCCGAGGCCCTGGGGGCGCTTCTCGCCCGAAAAGACAGCACGGCCGTGCTGCGCCGGGCCGGCTACCCGGAGCCGCTCGCCCCCGCGAGGGTATTGGCCGAACTCCGGGCGAGGATTCTCGCCGGCGGACCCTTCCCGCACGAAATCGGCGTTTTTCTGGGGTATCCGCTCATGGACGTGGTCGGGTTTATGGGCTGGGCGCCGCTTCCCTTCGTCTGTCAGGGACCGTGGAAGATCTACGGCAATCCCACTCGGAGCCTGAAATTGGCGGACACCTTTCATCGCTGCCGCCGGCGCATGGCCCAAAGACTGGCCTGCTGCGCGACCCCTTTCGACTGCCCGGCCCCGTCGGCAGGCCGAAAAGCGGCGCGGGAGGTATTTTTTCGGTGCACCAGTTGAAAATGAATATCATTACCACCAAGAGGAGATAGCGTGTGCCTTGCAGTCGTCGGCGGGATGGACCGCCTGGAAAGGCACTACCGGGAGGAAGCCGCACGCTCCGGCATCGAACTGCGGGTTTTCAACCGCTCCGAGGCCAATATCGGCGCCAAGCTGAAACACGTCGATGCCCTGCTGATCTTCACCAAAAAGGTTTCGCACCGGGTCAAAAATGAAGCGCTCAAAGCGGTAAAAGCACGTGCGATTCCAGTCTACCTCCACCATTCGTGCGGGGTTTACACTTTCCGGGATTGCCTGAACTGTCTGACCAAACCAAAGGAGGAAAGTTGAAATGCTGTTTAGAATTACCGGGACGGTCCTGATCGCCCTGCTCCTGTCCTCTGCTCCGAGCTTCGCCCACGGAGAGGATGCCACGCCCGATGTTGCGAGGGTGGCTTCCGACGGCTACTTGTCCCGGAGCGAGCTACTGGCCGACCTGGAACAGCGCCATGCTCAGCCTGCCAGGATGGCCCCCGCCGCCACAACCGGCCTCGCCGACCGGGACCATCTACTCGGCGACTGGGGAGGACTGCGCAGCGCCCTGGAACAGAAGGGCGTGGATGCCGAGGCGGTGCTGACCCTCGACGCCATGGACAATCTGCGCGGCGGCGCGAGGCGCGGCGGCACCCTGCTGGGGAATTTCGACCTGACCTTCACCGCCGACACCGCCCGCGCCGGCTGGTGGCAGAACGGCACCTTCTTTCTCTATCTGCTTGGCAACTTCAATGCCGGTGGGCCGCTCACCGACAAGGTCGGGGATCTGCAGGGGACCAGCAACATCGAGGCCGACCAGGCCGTCAAAATCTACGAAGCATGGTACGAGCATCGGTTCCTCGCAGACCGGCTCTCGGTGCTGGCCGGCTGGCATGACCTGAACAGCGAGTTCGACGTCCTCGAATACGCCTCGACCTTCATCAACAGCTCCTTCGGCATTTCTCCCGACATCTCGCAGGTCGGGCCGTCCATCTTCCCCACTACCGCCCTGGCCCTCCGCCTCCGGGTGAATCCCACCCCCGGCAGCTACCTGCTGGCGGCTCTCTACGACGGGGAGCCGGGCGACCTGGAACTGCCACGGCGCAGCACCCTGGGCCTGTCGTCCGATGACGGGGTTTTCACCGCACTGGAGGCGGGGCTGAGCCGGGGGGAACCGGGCGAGGCCGACTATTTCAAGCTCGGCGCGGGGGGCTGGGTCCATACCGCCGAGGTCGAGGATTTCACCGGCGCGAGCCACGACTTCAACCACGGCCTCTACCTGATCGCCGAAAAGACCCTCTTCACCGAGG
The DNA here is from genome assembly GCA_963763205.1 of uncultured delta proteobacterium. Taxonomy (GTDB): domain Bacteria; phylum Desulfobacterota; class Desulfuromonadia; order Desulfuromonadales; family DDH964; genus DDH964. Next base: position 385,601 of record CAVXNQ010000002.1, read on the forward strand.
GGGAGGACGGCCAGGGGCTGGGCGCCTTCGTGCAGCTCGGCTGCGCCGATCCCCACCGCAACCAGATCGGCCGCTACTGGGGCGCGGGCCTCAACTACACCGGCCTGGTCCCCGGCCGCAGCCACGACGTGACCGGCCTGGCCGTGGCCAGTGCCCGCAACGGCGGGCACTTCCGCCACTACATGGCCACCGTCGAGGGGACCCCGGCGGAGCACGCCGAAACGGTCATCGAAGCGACCTACCTGGCCGAGGTTTTCCCCTGGCTGACCGTGCAGCCCGATCTGCAGTACGTCATCCATCCCGGCACCGAACCCACACTGGACAACGCGCTGGTGGCCGGAGTGCGGGTAGAGATCGTCTTTTAACCAGAAGGGTGGAATGGTCCCGCCGGGGCTCCTGCAAGGGTGAAGGTCGGTGTAAAACTGGGTGGGCAAGGGACCGGGCCGGGGAGCATTCGCGGCCAGCGGCCAAATGGGTAAGTACCAGAGATGCTTGTTTCTCGTTCCGGAAACTACCCATCCGGTTTTGCCACGGCAGCCGCATGGAGTGTCTGATTAATTCTCAGGTGAAGTATGACTGCAATATTGAACAACTTTTAGGAAAGCCCCAACCTGGCAATCCGGGCTGGGACTTTTATTTGTTCTGGAAATCGTGGCTTATCAGAAAACCCCACCTGCTTGCCCAGATGGGGTTTTCGTTTCGTGTAAGGGCTAGTCATGAAGAAAAAATCTGTCTTTCCCTCCCTCCTTGGCAAGGAATAGAGCACAGTCAGCCTCGCGTAGCAATCCGTCCACGTCTTTTGCATGAACGGGGAACAGGCTTCCACCAATGCTTAAAGTCACTTTGGCCTCTTGGCCAGCCACAGAAATATTGGTGGCAAGGGCATTACGGAGCCTTTGGATAATTTCGATTACTTCCTTACGGGACTGAACTTTCTCCAGGATAATCAGGAATTCATCCCCACCCACCCGGGCAAGAGTGTCGGCTTTGCGCAAAGCGCTGCGCATGCGCAGGGCTGTCTCGCACAACACGCTATCGCCGGCCTGGTGCCCAAAGGAATCATTGAATTGCTTAAAATTGTCTATGTCCACAATCAATACTGCCAACTGGCTTTCCATTCTGAGTGCCAAATTGAAGGAGTGCTCCAACCGATCTAGGGCCAAGCGCCGATTGGGCAGGCCAGTTAGAACATCGTGATGAGCAAGGTGTTGGAGACGGGCCAGATTCTTTTTTGATTCCATCTCCATGCTCCACTGTCGGGTATGATCACGAATCACGTAAAGGGTAATATTCCCTCCCCGCAGTTGAATTGAACTGGGCAAAACTTCGACCCGGATTTCGGCTCCATCCGCTCTCCGATGCGTTTGCACCCAGACTTCCTCCCCGTCCGAGTAAACCCTGGTATCTACCGGACCATCAAGGAGGTCTTGCACCCGCCACCGAACGAAATCCTCTCGGCTTCGGCCAAACAGTTGAAGGGCAGCGTTGTTGGCATCAAGGATCCTTCTGCTTTTTGAGTTTACCAGCAGACTAGGACAGGAATGCGTTTCGAACAGTTCGAGAAAACCTTTCCCGTACGACTCAGCTTTTCTTCTCGAATGCCCCTGATTGGCCATATCCGCTCCTTTCAATCTTTGATGGCATGTTGGAAATACCCATCGAGCTATAACCCTACAATTCGGGAAAAATCTCTGGATATCTATCCTCCCGGTATCAAAAGGAAAACGCCCTTCTTTCGTGAAGAAAGATGGGCGTTCTGATACGTTCCGGTTCCAGAGGGAACGAAACGTGACGAAATCTCTCTTCGGCGGCTCGGCTATCCCCAAGGGACCCATGGCTTTGCGTCCCCGGATTGCTCCGGGTTTGCTCTTTTCGAAGAAAAAGCTATTCCCCTACTATTGGAGTTGTTTGCTAATACCATGCCGAAAAATTAAGCCTAATAAATTGTGCTATCTATTAAGCACATCTAAAAGCCTTCCGGCCGGGCTAACGAGGACTCCAAGCGAGAACACTGGGTGTTAGTGCTGTTTGGCTGAAAGCTAGACTTAATGAGGAAAGACCAGATGCTGACACTTTTCGGGATGCGAGACCGCCTTTTCCACACATACCACTAAACTATGGTCACAAGCCTAAGAGCCCGGATTGTGGCAGTCTATATTGGTCCTGCATCAATAGAAAAGCCCCACCTGCTGACTAGGTGGGGCTTTCGAGTATTTAATACCGCCCCGTGATTAATAGGACGAATTTTTTACACGCTCAACGGTCAGCATCAGCAGCGGCACGGAGCGCCGTCCGCCGCATGCTGTTGGTCGACACCATCTGCTGACCGTTTGTCAGGGAGAAACCTCCCCGAGTCGGCCTGTGTCAACGTCATAGATGAAACCTCGAACTTGGAGACTCTCGGGTATCCATGGGTGCGATCTCACCTATCGGATCTGCTCCAGAACGTTCTTTTGCAAATCAGTAAAGGCGAGGAATCGATTGGGGATGATCGGCACCTTGCCCGTTTCGCGCTCTAACCGTGTCGCCAAGTCCTCATCTTTGAAGGTGAGCATGCCGCATTTCGTGTTGTTGATGATCATGAACTCCCGCGTCCCCCCAATGTGGTAGGAGATGATCAGTGATCGCAGCACATCCTCTGTAATGCCCCCCCCCAGCATTCCGAAGGATGTGCGCATCGCCAAATTCCAAACCCAAGAGTTTCGAAATGTGTAGCCGGCAGTCCAAGCACGCCAGCACAGCAAGCTTGAGTCGCGGCGGCCTTCCAGGCAGACCGCTCTGTGTGAACTGTTCGGCGAATTTCAGGTTCCTATCCAGCACCTTATCGATAGCAGAGGTCGTCGTCTTTTCGTTCTGTTTCGATACTTCCATACGACTTACTCCTTTCACCTTCTCCTGGCTGATTCTATTCGCACTGTAGCACAGATGGCACGGATTCAAAGATGAACATGCTGCGAATTGGCCTTAATTTCGTAGACACTGTTGAATGAGGATTTTACTCGTGGATTCGCTTCATGCCGTCTCAGATTTTGTCCTACATTACTTATCGGGCAATATTTACCGATCGTCAGGCTTTCCAACAAATCCTCTTCTCCGAGAAAGCGTCATCCCCCAATCCCAGGGCGGAGGCCTGCACTTGCCCCATAATCCCCAGTTTTGCCATTGACGTGCGGTATCAATATTGATACCATTTGACCATGCTTTCCCTGACTGAAATTCTGGATCTCATGCGGCGTAACCCGGCCGGAGTGCGGTTTGCTGATCTTTGCAAGGTGTGTGACCACTTTTTCGGAGAGCCCGACAAGCCAAAAGCAGCCATCGGGTTTATAAGACCCCGTGGCCAGGCGATCCGAGGGTGAACATCCAGAACAACAAAGGAAAGGGAAAAACCTATCAGGTTAAACAGGTAATCAAGGCCATAGAGCGTTTGGAGGTTGAAGATGGCTCAACAGAAAGATGACAAATACACCTACCGGGTCACCTGGTCGGAAGAAGACGGAGAGCACATCGGGCTCTGTGCCGAATTCCCCAGCCTAAGCTGGCTGGCACAGACCCCCGAAGCGGCCTTGAAAGGGATTCGGAAACTCGTCGCCGAGGTAGTGGAGGATATGCACGCCAACCACGAGCCGGTCCCGGGGCCGATCGCCACCAAACACTTCAGCGGCAAGTTTATGGTCCGAGTCCCACCCGAAGTTCACCGGCAACTGGCCATCGAGGCTGCCGAAGCCGGCGTCAGCCTCAACCGCTTAGCAAGCTCGAAGCTCAGCCACTGACTGCCGGACGAATGGGAAGGAGCGAAAATTGTCAACAATTTCGATAAACCCTCCCTTATCAGGCCCCGCGAAATCGGCATTTCAGGCCCGTTCCAAAAATAGCGCATTTACGAAAAAAGCCCACAACCTGGTGATTGTGGGCTTTTTTCGTCTGAAATGAACTTCCCTTTGAGACCCCCCAAAAAAAGCGACCCCTGGAGCCGATCTCCAGGGGTCATTTTTCTGCAGGGCCTGTGTCCTCACAGGATCTATCACCATAGCTGACTCCGCTGTCTGCATCAACGTAGAATCCGTGCTGCGATAGATTTTCCTTACCTCCCCAGCCAATGGGAAATTTACCAACACAGGAAGGAGGACGCCAAGGCAACAGGAATGCGGATCGGTTATGCAAGGGTCAGTTCGTCAGGACAAAAACTCGATGTCCAGCTTGACCGCCTCGCCGATTGCGACCGGATTTTCCATGAGAAAGTCTCGGAGAAATAAACCAAGGGGAGGCCTGAACTCAAGAATGCTCTCGATTTCGTGCGAGTCGGGGACGTCTTTGTGGTGACCAAACTCGACCGGCTCGCCCGCTCGGTCGTGGATCTGGCGGGAATCGTCCAGACGCTGGAGGCCAAACAGGTAGATTTAGTTGTCCTTGACCAGGGGATCGACACGACCACCATGTATGGCCGGCTGCAGTTCAACATCCTGGCCGCCATTGGCGAGTTCGAGCGGGAACTGATCCGGGAGCGGTCTATGAAGGGTAGAGAGAAAGCAAAGGCTCGCGGCGTAAAGTTCGGCGCAAAGCCCAAGTTGACCCAAAAGGAGATTGCTGAAATGGCCCGAGATTTTGAAACACCTGGCTGCAGCAAGGCTGAGATTGCTGAACATTACGGCATCTGCAGATCTTCCGTCTATCGACTTTATGCCGAGCATCAAGCTTCTGTCGTGTAGCCGCTCATCCATGGTCAGGAAAAAATGGCCACCCCGTCAATTGGAAGTGGCCATTTGCGCGTCTGATATATAGCCATCAATAATAATGGCCATTTCCGTCCCAAGACCACTGAAATCCGGCGCTTCAATAATCTTCATCAACGATGGCGTGATTATCCTGACCCCTACCCTTTCCCGCTTTCCGAACAAAACCACAGCTTGTTGCCCTCGCTGTCGAGAAAGGCGCCGACCGGATTGTCATCGTACACGGCCACCGGGTCGGAGATCGTGACGCCCCTCGCGCGCAAGGCCTTTTCCGTCGCATGGGAATCCCTCACCTCCAAGGTAATGCGAGCATTCAGCTCGTCGCTCGGCTTCCCGTACCAGTCCGCTTCCGGCTTTAGCAACAGGATGACATCGCCGATCATAAAGGCCATTTCCATATGACGAATATTTTCGGGGGGAAGGCCGAGTGTTTCCTGATAAAAGCGCCTTGCGCGCTCCGGATCCGTTACGGCCAGGGATACGGCCTTAACCTGAAGAAATTCCAGATCATTTTTGGTTGTTGAGGTCATAATGGCTCCTTTGCTGACAGGAAATTGTTTTTCCGAAAATCCTGGCTGCGGGACCGTGGGCAGCCCCGTCGGCGTTTGCCTTGGAAAATCGTCCTGTCTGTAATTGTGGGACCTGCGACAAACTGCCGTTTTTCAACGAAAATAGAGCATTTTCACTATATCAGGCCGCAGGGTAAGGGTCAAAAAAGAGCCAGTCTTATAAATCATCCTGCATGGTTTGGCTGGTCTGAAAACTGGCAGGAATGAGAAATTTCCCTCCAATACAAGAAAAACCCCAACAGCGAAAAGCAGGGAACCCTCCCCATATTCATCCGTGCGACAGCAAAAAAACGCCCGCCAGGTTCGGTTCCGGCCCCCGCGGTCTTGCCGAGAATCCAAAACGTTATCCGTGGGTGGCGAATATCTAGTACAGAATTAGGTTGAGCCGAAAGGTACTGACGCTAAGGGATTCCTTAATATCGAACTTCGGCAATCCCCGGTCGATAAACAGGTGGGGGTTGGCAATGACTGCCGTCAGGACTTGTGCAAGATCTCCGCCCGGTATCGCCACACCGGCGGTCTTTCGTCCACGCATCCAGAAAGGCGAATAATTTTCCTGCAACTCCACCCCGAATCCCATCTTCTCGCAAGCCGCAACGATCGCTTCAGCTAATTCGAGTTCCACGGCTCTTCTCCTTTCTCAACCATGGGTTCGGAGGAAACCTTACTTAATCTGATCTCGTCCCAATAGAAATCAACCAGGGTGCCCCCCCCTGGGGTCACCCCGGCTGAACCAGATAATTTCAACGCCTTGCGGTCTTTCCAAACCCTTCCTCATCATCGGGGTCCTGGGCTTCGATCAGGCGCTCCGGCCGGAACCGCAGGCGGTTCAGCTCGGTCTGGTCCACCCCCAGCGCAGTGATCGCCAGATGACCGGTTTCAAGTCGTTCCACCCACCCCTTGGACCGAAGGTACCATAAGTGGAACTCCACCAAATCTTGCGGGGTGCCGAGGAGATGGGCCATCTGGTTCTCGCCCAGGCCGGGACTTTTCATGCTTTGCCGGCGCTGGGCGTAAAGCATCGAGAGGAGGCGTTCGCGTATCGCCTTGTCGTCGCCGAGTGATGAGCCGTTACTGGCCACCGCCGCAATCTGCCATTTTCGGTTCCAGTAATCCTGGTACCCGGCGTCGTAACCGGCGCGGGCCTGAGGATCCGAGAGGATTCGGTGCGCCTCGATAACTTGGACGAAGAGGTCGTTGTCCGCAGAGATCTTGCTGTCTGGATGGTATTTTTTTGCGAGATGTCGAAAAACACGTTCAATGGTCTCGGTGTCGGCGTTTGGACTCAGCTGCAATAGCTCGTAGTAATCGACGAATTCCTTTTCATCCATAAAAACACCCTCTGGAATAGGGCTGTCCTTATCGGAAATACCTCGCGGCAAATCCAGCCCGACCTATCCTTTTAAATGCTGTTGAGCTCTCCCATTATAGGCCCCAACAATCCGCCCATGGTCGGTTTTCCTTGGGAATTCATCCTTTTTTTCGGCGACTTCGGATTGCTGGATCGGTCCGGAATCCTCTTTTTGGGGCACCGCGCCGGCCGAGGCTGCGAAACGCCGTTCACCCGGGTGCCTGAGCGTAATGGAAGCCGGCTCAGGACAGCCTTACAATCCGCCCACCGGCTCCTGACCCGCTTTCGCTTCCAAAATCGGCGCAGGGGCGAAAGCGTCGGCAAAGATCTCCTTGGCCAGTTCGGCCGGTTTCACCCGCCAGAATTTGTCGTTGACGATCACGATGCCGACCGCGAGCTGGGCGTCATCGCTGCGGGCATAGCCGACGAACCATTCGGTCTTTCCGGGGGGATCGGAGCCGGTGAGTGAGCCGGTTTTCCCTCCCACCTGCAGCCTGCTCAGGACCGGGTCGCGTTTCAGGCGGCGGAAGGAGCGGTGGGCCGTCCCTTCCGTCACCGTCGTGGCCATCATCCGGCGCATTTCCCGCGCCGTCTCTGCGCTGATCGGGCTGCGCCAAACGCGCGGCTGGCCCTCGAATTGAACCTTTCCCGCCGCGTCCACCGCTTTCTCAACCAGATACGGTTCCATCATCTGGCCCTCGTTGACCACAGCAGCAGCCAGGAGCGCACCGTGCAGCGGACTTAACGTCACCTTGCCGAAACCGGCGGCGGTGCGCGCCTCGGCCATGACGTCCCCCGTGGGGATCTGCGCGACGCTCGGGTTCAGCGGGATTTCGAAGGGAATCTCGACGTTGAAACCGAAGCGACTGGCGTAGTCCTCCAGCAGCGCGCCGTTCAGGTCCTGGGCCGCGATCCGGCCGAAGACGGCATTGGCCGATTTCGCGAAGGCCTTGCGCAGCGTCATCTCGTTGGGACCGGACTCCCGCAGGATCTGCCGGCGCCTGACACCGTACATGTCACCGCAGAAGTCGACGGTGGAATCGGGGCGATAGCCCTTCTCTTCCAGGGCCGCGGCCGAGGTCACGATCTTGAACACCGACGCCGCCGGAAAGGTGGCCCGCAGCGCCAGGTCATCGATGGAGGGATCTTTTTCCGAATAATGGGCGAGCGCCAGAACCTGGCCGGTCTTCGGATCCAGCACGGCGACCCCGGCCCAGTCGACTTTGTAGCGCGCCAACCGGTCCTGGATGAAGTTCTGCAGGGCGGGGTTCAGGGAGAGCTGCAGGGTCCAGTCGGCATCCCCCTTCTTCACATTCAGCTCCTGCGGCGCGACGGCGAGCATCGCGGGGGTGATCAGCCCGCGCAGGATCGCCTTCGGATCGGTCTGCACCTGCGCGGGGGACGGGCAGTCGCTGGCCAGAGGCCCCCCATCGTTGACCCAAGTGATGCCGCAGAGAAGACAAACCACAACTCCCAGCACCGTCAGGCCAAGCAGAATCGGGACCAGTGCCTTCAGCTGGAATTTCCGGCGCCTGGCCCTTTCAAGCCGCTGCTGGTAATCTCGCCAACTCACGAAATAAATTCCTGAACCGTTTAAGGGTGATGGTTTCGCAAAAACACATGGGATGGCTAAGCAAAAATTTCGTCCTACAAGGCCTGGTGGTTTTTCAGGGGCGAAGGCCTACATCAGGCAGGTCGAGGTCCTGAAAAACGCCGTTACGCCGTAGGGCGGACTTTTTGCGACGCCATCAAGGTTATTTCAGTAGAAACACAGATTTGTTACGGTTTGGGCAGGCGCCGGCGTGCTTGACGGCAGGCTCCCACGATCCCGCTGCCGCGCCCCGGCCGAACCCCGTCAATTTAACCCAGCCCGAGAATCAAGTCAAAGGGGGTAAGCTCCCGGCCGTGTTCCGACCCGGCATCAGTCTCTTTTCAGCCGTGATTGCACAGTTGCAGCTCCAGGGGGTGAGGGTTGAGGTAGTACTGTTCGGCCAGATAGGGCTGCCGGTACTTGCGGACGAAATGATTAAGCAGGGTCACCGGCACGATCAGCGGCAGGTGCCCCCGCCGGTAGTGCTCGATCAGCTCCAGCGCCTCGGCCTTCTCGTCGGGGGTGAGCTCGCGCTTGAAGTAGCCGAGCAGGTGCTGCAGAACGTTGACGTGTTTCGGCACCGTCGGCAAGAGCCGCATCCCCTGCATCAGCAGCTGCTGGTAGCGGTCGAAGAGGTCCTGGCGCGGCAAGGCCTGGCTGTCGGCCACCAGCTTGCCCATGGCCCGGTAGATCTCCGTGCTGTGGGCCAGAAGCAGGAGCTTGTGCCGGGTGTGGAAGGCGACCAGCGCCGCGACCGTCCGGGGTCCGGCCAGCAGCTGGCGCCAGCGCTGGAAGACGAACAGGGACTCGACGAAATTCTCGCGCAGCCGGGCATCGTGGAGGCGGCCGTCCTCCTCCACAGGAATCAGCGGAAAGTGTTCCATAAAAATCCGTGCGAAGACCCCGACACCGGTCTTGGCCGGCCCCCCCCCTTGCCGTAGAGCTTGACCCGCTCCATGCCGCTTGAGGGGGAGCGGCTCTTGAAAATGAAACCGCACAACGCTTCCCGCTCCAGCTCGCGCACCCGCTGCTGCGCCCAGACACTCATCGCGACGGTAATGTCTCCGCCGCTGCGGGCGAAGACCAGGTGCGGCCCGTCTTCGGCCTCCACCAGGCGCAACGCCTCCCGCGGCGTCGGCAGCCCCAGTTCGACCTCGGGGCAGACCGGAACGAATTCGAGGTAAGGCCCCAGCAGATCGCGGATTAGGCGGTCGAGCTTGTGGCCGCCGTCGTAGCGCACCTTCTCCCCCAGCAGACAGCTGCTTATACCGACCCGGACCTTCTCCTGCTCCATCTCGCCTCCTGGCTACAACCGGCTTTATCTTCAGCCAAATTTGCTATAGTTTAGCAGACTTGTCCCGGCAGGGGGAAAACCGAGAAAGGACCGCAGGATGGCCAAAACGCTGCTCAAGAAACGCCCGAAGAAGAAGATCGGAGTCGCCCCCGGCACTCTGGTGCATGTCGGCGAGCCGAGCGGGGAAGCGATCACCATCAACCTCATCGACTACGACGCCGAGCAGCTCCACGAGGAGCTGCTGGCGACCGACGACGTCCAGCGCTGCTGCCAGCTCAAGGCGAGTCCCACCGTCTCCTGGATCAACGTCAACGGCATCCACGAGATCGGCCCCATCGAAACCCTGGGCAGCTGCTTCGACCTCCACCCCCTGGTACTGGAGGACATCCTCAACACCGACCACCGCCCCAAGCTGGAGGACTATGACGACTACCTCTTCCTGGTCCTGAAGATGCTCTTCTACGAGAAGGAAGAGGGGATCCGCACCGAGCAGGTCAGCCTGGTCCTCGGCCCCAACTACGTCCTCTCCTTCCAGGAAAATGTCGGCGACGTCTTCGACAGCGTACGCGAGCGGCTGCGGGGCGGCAAGGGGCGGATCCGCAAACTGGGCGCCGACTACCTGGCCTACGCCCTGATGGACGCGGTGGTCGACAGCTACTTTGCGATCCTGGAAACAATCGGCGACGAGATCGAGGAGATGGAACAGGAACTGGTCACCGATCCTTCCCCGCAAACCCTCAACCGCATCCACCATTTCAAACGCGAGATGATCATGCTGCGCAAGTCGGTGTGGCCGCTGCGCGAGTTGATCAGCGGCCTGCAGCGGATCGAGGCGCCGCTGATCAGCGAAACGACCGGGGTCTTTCTGCGCGACGTCTACGACCACACCATCCAGGTGGTCGATACCGTGGAGACCTTTCGCGACATCATCGCCGGGATGCTCGACCTTTATCTTTCCAGCATCAGCAACCGTATGAACGAGGTGATGAAGGTGCTGACCATCATCGCCACCCTCTTCATCCCGCTCACCTTCCTGGCCGGCATCTACGGCATGAATTTCGAGTACATGCCGGAACTCCACTGGCGCTGGGGGTATTTCGGCCTGTGGGGAGTGATGCTGGCAACCACGGCCGGGATGCTGCGCTTTTTCCGCCGCAGGAAGTGGCTGTGACCGCGCAACGGCTGGAGGTTCCCGCCTGCCGTGTCCGCCCCCTCAACCGGGCCGAACCGCGGGTCGACGGGGACTACGTTCTATACTGGATGAGCGCCTTTCGCCGCCCGGGCTGGAACTTCGCCCTGCAGCGGGCGGCCTGGTGGGCGACACGGCTCGGCAAGGGGCTGGTGGTCCTCGAGGCGCTGCGCTGCGACTATCCCTACGCCAGCGACCGGCTGCACCGCTTCGTCCTCGACGGCATGGCCGACAATGCCGCCTGGTTCCGGAAACGATCCGTCACCTACCTTCCCTACGTCGAACCGGCGCGGGGCGACGGCAAGGGGCTGTTGGCAACCCTGGCGGATCGGGCCTGCCTGGTGGTCGCCGACGATGCCCCGGTCTTCTTCCTGCCGCAGATGGTGGCGATGGCCGCGGCCCGCCTGCCCATCCTGCTCGAAGGGATCGACAGCAACGGCCTGCTGCCACTGCGGACCGCCGACCGGGACTATCCGAGCGCCTACGCCTTTCGCCGTTTCCTGCAGCGGGAGCTTCCCGCACACCTGCTGAACTTGCCGCTGGCCGACCCCCTCGCCGGTGCTCTCCCTGCCCGCCGTCCGCCTCGCCGGCAGACCATCGCCGGCCCGCTGGCCCGCCGCTGCCCCCGGCGCTGCTGCGGGACGGCCGCGGCCTGGAGCGCCTGCCCATCGACCACCGCGTGGGCCGTACCGGGACTGCGCGGCGGACACCGGGCGGCGGAGCGGCGCCTGAATGAGTTTTTGGGAGAGCGGCTCCCCCACTACCCGCAGCGCAGCGACCCGGCGCAGGAGGCGACCAGCGGACTCTCCCCCTACCTTCATTTCGGCCAGATCTCCAGCCACCAGATCTTCGCCGCCCTGGCCGCCCGGGAAGGCTGGTCGGTGGGGAATCTCGGCCCGGAGCAGCGGGGGCAGCGCCAGGGGTGGTGGGGGATGAGCGCGGCGGCCGAAGCGTTTCTCGACCAGCTCGTCACCTGGCGGGAACTGGGCTACAACTTCTGCGCCTTCCGCGACGACGCCGAGGCCTATGCCGGCCTGCCGGACTGGGCCCGGCGGACCCTGGACGAGCATGCCGCTGATCCCCGCCCCTACCTCTACACCCTTGAGGAGCTGGCAGATGCCGCCAGCCACGACCCGCTCTGGAACGCCGCCCAGCGCCAGTTGATGCGCCAGGGGACGATCCACAACTACCTGCGCATGTTGTGGGGAAAGAAGATCCTCGAATGGTCGGCTTCGCCGCGCCAGGCGCTGGCCGTGATGCTGGAGTTGAACAACCGCTACGCCCTCGACGGCCGCGACCCCAATTCGGCCAGCGGCATTGCCTGGTGCCTGGGCCGGTATGACCGTCCCTGGGGGCCCGAGCGGCCGATCTTCGGCAAAATCCGTTACATGAGTTCGGAAAACACCGCCCGCAAGTTCGACGTCAAACCCTACTTGGCCCGTTTCGGACCGAATTGACGCCAGTGGCTCGTGGCTCGTGGCTCGTGGCTCGTGGCTCGTGGCTCGGGACGCGTGGCGAGAGATTTTCAACTTAAAACGCAAAACTCAAAACGGCCCTTCTCCCCTCTCACCTCTCGCCTCTCACCGCCCCTAAATCAGCTGCCTCGCGGCGGTCTGCACCGGGTCCCAGACCGGCGAATAGGGCGGGGCGTAGCTGAGGTCCAGATCGACCAGCTCCTGCACCGTCATCCCCGCCGTCAGCGCCGTCGCCAGCACGTCGATGCGCTTGGCGGCTCCTTCCATGCCGACGATCTGGCCACCGAGCAGCCGGCCGCTGCCCCGCTCCGCCAGCAGCTTGACGTGGATCGGCCCCGCCCCCGGGTAGTAGCCGGCCCGGGTCCGGGTCTTGATCGTCGCGGCCGCGAATTCCAGGCCAAGCGCGCGGATCTCCCGCTCCTGCAGCCCGGTACGGGCCACTTCGTACTGGCAGATCTTGCTCACCGCCGTGCCGACCACCCCGGGAAAGGTCGCATAGCCGCCGGCAAGGTTGATCCCGGCCACCGCCCCCTGCTTGTTGGCCACCGTCCCCAGCGCCACGTAAAAGGGCTGCCGGCTCACGCGGTGGTAGGTTTCGCCGCAGTCGCCGGCGGCCCAGATCCCCGCCACCCCGGTCTGCTGCCGGGAATTGACGCGGATCGCCCCCTGGACCCCCAACTCCAGCCCCGCCGCGGCGGCCAGCTCGCTGTTGGGACGCACCCCCAGGCCGAGGATGACCAGGTCGGCCGGCAGGGTGCGCTGGTCGGTAACCACGGCACGAACCCGGCCACCTTTCGTCTCGAAGCCGGTCACCGACTCTGCCAGGTAGAGGATAACTCCAACCCGGCGCAGGGACTCGGAAACGAGTGACCCCATGTCCGGATCGAGGGTGTCCATCACCTGCGGCCCGCGCTGCACCAATGAAACCTTGAGCCCCTGCCGCACCAGGGCCTCGGCCATCTCCAGGCCGATGTAACCGCCGCCGACGACCACCGCCTGCCGGGGCCGTTCTTCCGCCAGCGCCATCTGCACCCGGATGCCGCTCTGCAGGGTCGACAGGCCGTAGATGCCGACGCCCTCCCGACCCGGCAGGTCGGGGCAGAAGGGACTGGCACCGGTGGCGATCAGCAACTGGTCGTAAGCCTCGTCGAACTCCTCCCCCGTCGCCAGGTCGCGCACCCGCACCCGCTGCCGGGCGGGGTCGACGGCCCGCACCTCGTGGCGCACTCGGGCATCGATGGCATACTGGTCGCGGAAGACCTCCGGGCTGCGCTCGACGAGTTTCTCGGTCTCTTCGACCAGCCCGCCGATCAGGTAGGGGATGCCGCAGGCCGAATAGGAGGTATGGGGACTGCGCTCGAAGACGATGATCTCCCGCTGCGCATCCTCGCGGCGAACCTTGGCCGCCGCGCTCATCCCCGCGGCGTCCCCACCGATCACGATCAGACGCTCCCGGCTCATGATGAATCCTCCTTGGTCCTTTTCCTGTCACGCCAGCGCCGGAATCCGGCCAGCAGGGCCAGCACCGCCACCAACCCGGCGACGGCAACCAGCTCATGGCGGCGCAGCTGATCGGCCAATCCGCGCCACTTCTCCCCCAGCCAGAAGCCGCCGAGGACGAAGGTCGAGCTCCAGATCAGGGCACCGGAGTAGGCGAACAGGGCGAATTCCGGCCAGCGCAACTCCGAGGTCCCGGCGACGATCGCCACCAGGTGACGGACGCCGGGGAGGTAGAATCCAAAGGTCAGCAGCCAGCGGCCGCGGCGGTCATACCACTCCCGCACCCGCTGCAGCCGCGCCTCGTCGAGATGGAGCAGAAAGCCCCAGCGGCGGATCAGCAGCCGCCCCGGGCCGAGCCCCAGCAGGAAACTGACGGTGATCCCCGCGGAGGCCCCGGCAAAGGCCGTCAGGATGGTCGGCAGCAGGTGCAGTTCCTGGTGCTGCACGAGGTAGCCGGCGAAGAGCAGCAGCCACTCATCGGGGACCGGCAGCCCGACGATCCCCGCCAGCAGCAGCAGGAAGATCGCCCCGTAACCGTATTGATGCACCCAGGGGAGGAGGGATTCGAAGGAAGGCACCGCTTCTCCTCAGGCGGGCAGCCGCTCCAGGAACGTCCGCAGGCAGGTGTTGAAGGCCGCCGGCTGTTCCAGGTTGACCAGGTGGCCGCCGCCGGCGATCAGGCAGCCGCTGGAGCGGGGCAGGCCGTCGAGCAGCACCCGGTAGGAGGCGGCGCCGAGCAGCTGGTCTTCGGCGCCGCCGATGACCAGGGCGGGGAGGTCGAAGCCGGGCAGGCGGGCGCTGTAGTCGGGCCGGTCGCGCATCGCCAGCAGGGCCGCCGCCAGACCTTCGGGGGTTGCCCGGCCCATCCAGCCCCGCACCTGCTCCGCCAGCTCCGGCCGGCCGGCGGCGGTACCGGGGGCGAAGAGAATTTCAGCGAAACCGTCGACAACCTCTGCCGTTCTTCCGGCGCGGGCAGCGGCGGCCAGCCGGGTCCGTCGCTCTTTGCCGGCCGGGTCGTCGCCCTCGGCACGGGTGGCGATGAACACCGCCGCTGCCACCCGCTGCCGGTGGCGCGCGAGGAGGTTGAGCAGGATGTAGCCCCCCATCGACATGCCGGCGACTACCGCCCGCTCGATTCCTTGCGCATCGAGCAGGGCCACCAGGAAATCGGCATATTCATCCATGCTGGCGCCGACCATCGGCGCGGTATTGCCGCCGAAACCCGGCAGATCCGGGGCCAGCAGGCGCCAGCCCGCCGCGGCCAGCCCATCGAGCTGCGGCTGCCACATCGCCGCGGCGAGCGGGAAGCCGTGAACCAGCAACAGCACCCGTGCGTCCTCTCCGCTTCTCCCCTGCCCCCTGCCCATGTTCACCTCCGTGGTTATGGCTCTTTCCAGCCGCTCCTGCAGATCGACCGTCGCTCCCCTCGCCGTATAGTCTAATCGATAATCCAGGATCTGCCGAATGGGCTCCGGGGGCGAGGGGCATCCCATCACCGCCCCCCCCGGCTGCCGGCGCCCGTTCGGCGGAGGTCCGCACCTTCCCCCGCAGAATGGGACGCCTAAAAAAGATGCCGGGCTCGCGCCCGGCATCCGGTTGTTTCACTCTACCCAAAAAGCCTTTCAGAGGAACCCGAACTTTTTCATCCGGTAGCGGAAGGCATCGATCCCCAGGCTGAGTTTGCGTGCCGCCTTGGACTGGTTCCCCTCGGAGATCTCCAGCGCCTGACGGATCAATTCCCGTTCCACGTCTTCGATATCGATGCCTTCCGGGGGGAGGCGGAAACCGGCCGGGCCGCCGCTGCCGCTCAGGCCGGTCTTGGCGACGAGTTCCTGGGGGAGATGTTCCAGCAGCAGGGTCTCCTCGTTCTCGAGAATGATCGCCCGCTCGATGATGTTCTTCAGTTCCCGGATGTTCCCGGGCCAGGGATAGTCGCTCAGAAACTTTTCGGCCATCTTCGAGATGCCGCGGACGTTCTTGCCGAATTCGCGATTGAAGTGCTGGATGAAATGCTCGGCCAGCGGCAGGATATCCTCCCGCCGCTCCCGCAATGGCGGGAGGAAGATGGGAATGACCTGGAGCCGGTAGTAGAGGTCGTTGCGGAAGGTCTTCTCCTCGATCGCCTTGAGCAGGTCCTTGTTGGTGGCGGAGATGATGCGGACGTCGACGGGGATCTCCTTGGTGCCGCCGACCCGGCGGAACGCCCGCTCTTCCAGAACGCGCAGCAGCTTGGCCTGCATCCCCGGGTCCATATCGCCGATTTCGTCGAGGAAGATCGTCCCGCCGTCGGCGGTTTCGAACAGTCCCTTCTTCTGCACCTTGGCGTCGGTAAAGGCCCCCTTCTCATAGCCCATCAGTTCGCTTTCCAGCAGGGTCTCCGGGACCGCGGCACAGTTGATGGCCATGAAGGGCTTCTCGGCCCGGGCGCTCTCCCAGTGGATCGCCTTGGCGATCAGCTCCTTGCCGGTACCGCTCTCCCCCTGGATGAGGACGGTGCTGGCATCGCTGCGGGCGATCTTTTCCACCATCGCCAGAACGTTCTGCATGTGCTGGCTCTGACCGATGAGGTTGGTGATGCCGTATTTGCGGGTCTGCTCGGAGCGCAGGTGGGCGACCTCGCGCTTGAGCTGGCCGGTCTCCAGGGCCTTTTTGATGACGATCGCCAGTTCGTCGAGGTTGAAGGGCTTGTTGATATAGTCGTAGGCGCCCAGGCGCATCGCCTTGACCGCCGTCTCGAGCACGCCAAGGGCGGTGACCATGATGACGGTAACCTCCTCGTCGTGCTCCTTGATCCTCTCCAGGGTCTCGAGCCCATTGATCCCCGGCAACTGAATGTCGAGCAGCACCAATTCCGGCAACTCCTCGCGGACCAGGCGCAGGGCCTCTTCGCCGGAGCCGGCGGTGAAGACCTCGTACCCCTGTTTTTTCAGGTTCTGTTCCAGCGACCAGCGAATCAGCTGTTCGTCATCGACAACCAGGATTTTTTGTCTACGCACGCAAGCCCTCGCTTTCGTTTTCCGGCCGGCCGACGACCACCGGCAGCTCGATGATGAAGGTGGTACCTTCCCCGACCCGGCTCTGGACGCGGAGGGAACCGCCGTGTTCCTCCAGCAGTCGCCGGCAGATGGGGAGCCCGAGGCCGGTCCCCTGGGTTTTGGTGGTGTGAAAGGGGATGAAGATCCGCTCCAGATCCGCTTCGGGAATCCCCTTGCCGGTATCGGTGACCAGGACCCGGACCCGGGCCTGGCCCTCTCCCGTCCAGGGCTCGGTCTGGATGCTCAGGGTGCCGCCGTCGGGCATCGCCTGGATGGCATTGATGATAACGTTGAACAGCACCTGTTGAATCTGCTTCTCGTCGACCCAGACCGGCGGCAGGTCCCGGGTCAGTTCCTTGATCCGGTGGATGTTGCGTGCCTCGGGGTGCTGGGAGATGAAAAAGAGGGTCTTCTTGACCAGGCTGTTGATGTTGACGTAGCCGAACTCCGGGGTCCCCGGGCGGCCGAAATAGAGGAGGTCGGTCGAGGTCTTGTCGAGCCGGGCGATCTGCTCCAGGACCTGGCGGAAGATCTCGCGGCGGCCGTCGTCCTCGGGCAGGTCGTCGGCCAGCACCGAGATCGCGCCGCTGATGCCGGCCAGCGGATTCTTGATCTCGTGGGCGATGCCGGTGGCCATCTCGCCGATCGAGGCGAGCCGGTCGGCGCGCTCCATTTGCTGGAAATGGTACTGCTCGAGTTCCTGCTTCGCCTTCTCCAGGTTGACCACCATGGAGGTGAAGCTGCGCATCAGGCTGCCCATCTCGTCGGTGGCATTACTCTCCATGCGCACCGAAAGGTCTCCCTGCTCGACCTGCGCCATCTTGGCGGCCATCTCCTGCATCGGGCGTTTGATCAGGCGTACCAGAATGAGGGAGATCCCGGCCGAGAGGAGCAGGACGATGACCGCCGTCGACAGGAGGAAGAACCGCGACGATTCGCGCAGGCGCTGGGTGGTATTGGCCAGGGAATAATTGAGGTTGAGCACCCCGATCACCTTGCGTCCGGGGCCGTGGCAGAGAAAGCAGTGCGCGTCGGAGACGATCGGCTTGACCATCCCCAGCACCTCCTCGCCGTCGATCCGGAAGATCCCCTGGTGACGGTGGTTGGCAAACAGTCCCAGGTCGAAGTTGTCGACCCGGCTGCCGATTTCCTCCGGGTGCGCCGACTTGAGGATCGTGCCGTCGGGATCAAAGATCCGCACCTGGGTCAACTGGTGGTTGCGCCCGACCAGTTCCAGGATGGTCTGGACGTCTTCGCTGTTGCCGATGCGCATCGAGTTGAAGATCGATTTTTCGACGGTCGACAGCAGCAGCTCGGCACTCTCGCGGGTCGAGTTGACCAGGTGCTGTTCTTCACGCTGGATATGGAACAGCGTCAGGATCCCGATGCCGGTGGCCAGCAGCAGAATACTCAGGATGATAACGCGGGAGATCAGGCTCTTGATGAACAACAGGTCACCTCGGAACGTTCCGGTGCACGGCCGGGCCGGCTCAGCGCTTGCGCTGCAACACCCGCTCGGCGGCTTCCACCAGGTGCGCGGGGGTCAGGCCGTAATGAGCCAGCAGTTCTTCCGCGGTCCCCGACTGGCCGAAGACGTCGCGCAGCCCGACCCGCTCCACCGGCACCGGGAACCCTTCGGCAAGGGCCTCGCAGACCGCTCCGCCCAGCCCGCCGAGGACCGAATGCTCCTCGGCGGTGACGATGGCCCCGGTCTCCCGGGCGGCCTTGAGCAGCAGGTCGACGTCGAGAGGCTTGATGGTGCCGAGATGAACGACCCGCGCCGAGATCTTCTCCTCGGCGAGAATCCGCGCCGCATCGAGGGCCTGGGCGGTCATCAGACCGGTGGTCACGAAGGTGAGATCGGTTCCCTCGCGCAGGGTCGCCCCGCGGCCGATGGCGAAGTCGCAGCCGCCGGCAAAGACCGTCGGCACCTTGGAGCGTCCGAGGCGGACGTAGACCGGCCCCCGGTAGGCGGCGACGGCACGGATCGCCGCCAGGGTCTCCGGACCGTCGGCAGGGCAGAGCACGGTCATGTTCGGCAGGGCGCGCATGATCGCCAGGTCCTCCACCGACTGGTGGGAGCCGCCGTCTTCGCCGACGGTGATCCCGCCGTGGGTGGCGACCAGCTTGACGTTCATCTTGGGATAGGCCATGGATTGGCGGACCTGTTCGAAAGCCCGGCCGGCGGCGAATACCGCAAAGGTCGAGGCGAAGGGGATCATTCCGCCGGCCGCCAGCCCGGCCGCCATGCCGACCATGTTGGCCTCGGCGATGCCGGCGTTGAAGAAGCGCTGCGGGAACTCCTTGGCGAAGAGGGCGGTCTTGGTCGACCCGGAGAGGTCGGCATCGAGGGCCACCACCCGCGGGTTCTCCCGACCGAGTTCCACCAGTGCCTTGCCGTAGGCGTCGCGTGTTGCAATCATTTCACTCATGAATAAACCCGTGATTGGTAAATGGTCATTAGTGATTGGAAGGTCGAGCCGGTGATCGGCGGCGCGATTGGGGATGAGATCCATCTCGCCACTCGCCGCGCCTCACCGCCCCCTAGGAATGCCCCAGATGCTCCAGCGCCTGGCCCAGCTCCTCGTCGCTCGGCGGCACCCCGTGGTAGCTCGCCTTGTGTTCGAAGAAGGGGACCCCTTTACCCTTGACGGTGCGGGCGATGATCGCCGTCGGCTTGCCGGCGGTCTGCTCGGCATCGTCCAGGGCGCGGCTGATGGCCTGGATGTCGTGGCCGTCCACCTCCAGCACGTGCCAGTTGAAGGCGAGAAATTTCGGCCCGATCGGCGCCACGTTCATGACCTTGGCGACCTCGCCGTCGATCTGCAGGGCGTTGGCGTCGATGATGGCGCAGAGGTTGTCGAGCCCGTAATGGGCGGCCGCCATCGCCGCCTCCCAGACCTGCCCTTCCTGCAGTTCGCCGTCGCCGAGCACGGTAAAGACGCGGGAGGAGCGCTGGTCCAGGCGCGCCGCCAGCGCCAGGCCGACGGCCTGCGAAAAGCCCTGGCCGAGGGAGCCGGTGCAGACCTCCACCCCGGGAGTCTTGTTCATGTCGGGATGCCCCTGCAGATGGCTGCCGAGGCGGCGCAGATTCTTCAGGTCATCCCGTGGAAAGTAGCCGGCCTCGGCCAGGCAGGCGTAAAGGGCCGGCGCCGCGTGCCCCTTGGAGAGGACGAAACGGTCGCGATCCTCCCAGGCGGGATTGCTCGGGTCATGGCGCATCTTGTGAAAATAGAGAACCGTCAGCACGTCGATGGCCGACAGGCTGCCGCCGGTGTGCCCCGAGCGGGCGGAATTGAGCATCTTGAGTATTTCCACGCGCAGGTGCCGGGCGGTGTCGGCCAGTTCGCGAACGGTCTGGTCAGTCAGCATGGGGGGAATCTTTCCTTTCTTGCCGGGCCGGGTAACGGCCGATGGCAACGGACAGTAACTGCAGTCGGTCCGGATCGGGTCGGCAGCAGCGGGAGTTTACTTGTCGTCCCCCACCAGGTAGGAGAGGATCATCTCGTCAAGGCTCAAATCCGGGCGTTTCGCTTCCGGTTTGTCTGGGCCGGGAGGGACCGGGAGAAGGGGCGCAGAGGTCTGGGTCGGCAGGGCGGCGACCGGGGCCTGCGACCTGCCGCCGGCGCTGCGACCGCAGCCGGCGGGCGGAGCGGCCGGCGCCTCCGCGGCAGAGGCGTCGGCAGCGGGAGCGGCAGCCGGACGCGAGCCGTCGATGATAGCGTCGAACTCGCCGTCCTTGAGCCGCCGCAGCATCTCCTTGTGCTGGGTCTTCATCAGGTCTTCCACCACCTGCTCAAGATGGTCGGTCGTGGCGATATCGGCGTAGGAGGTCTTCTTCGAGGCGAGGATCGTCCCTCCGTGGTAAAGGAGGGTGATGATATGGGGGTTCTTGCGGCCACTGTCCTCGGTCTGGACGTGGTAGACCTCACCCCGGTAGCGGAAATTGTGGTTGAAGCCGACGACCATGCCAACCCCTATCCTAAACGGCGAAAAAACCAGCCTATTGTTAGCACAGTCCGCGAAATCACGCAAGCCATCTATGCAGTCTTTTGGCGGAACAACTCCTTGACCCGGGCCACGGCTTCGAGGGCGTCGGCCGCGTAGAGGTCGGCACCGATCGAAGCGGCGTATTCGGGGGTGACCACCGCCCCGCCGACCATGGTGAAGACCTTGACGCCCGCCTCGCGCAGCCGGACGATGGTCTTCTCCATCTGCTGCAGGGTGGTGGTCATCAGCGCCGAGAGACCGACGGCGTCGACTTTTCTGGCCACCGCCTCATCGAGGATCTTCTGGGCGGGGACGTTCTTGCCGAGGTCGATCACCTCGAAGCCGTGGTTCTCGAGCAGGGTGCAGACGATGTTCTTGCCGATGTCGTGGATGTCCCCCTCGACGGTGGCCATCAGAATCCGGGCCAGCGGCTGGGCCTGCTGCCCCTGCAGCTCCTGCTTGAGGCGGGCGAAGGCCGCCTGCATGGTCTCCGCCGAGAGCATCACCTGGGGGAGGAAGACCTGGTTTTTGCCGAAGCGACGACCGACTTCCTCCAGTCCCGGCAGCAGCCCCTCGTTGCTCACCTGCAGCGGCGAGAGACCCTCGGCGAGGGCCTGCTCGACCAGGGGCGTCACCCCCTCCAGGTCCCCTTCGATGATCGCCGCGGCCAGCCGCTCGCGGATCGTCGCCTCGGCACCGGCGGCGAGGGGGGCCTGGGGAGCCAGCTGGGCCGCCCCGTAATGGGCGATGTACTCCTCGGCGCGCAGGTCGTGGCCGAGCAGCACCAGGGCCGAGCGGTAGGCGTCCATCATCCGCTCGTCCTTGGGGTTGATGATCGCGGCGGCATAGACCGGCCTCGAGGGCCATGGTGAAGAAGGCCGCCGAGAGGACCGGCCGGGCCGGCAGGCCGAAGGAGATGTTGCTCACCCCCAGCACCGTGCCGAGGCCGAGTTCGTCCCGCACCAGGCGCAGCGCGGCCAGGGTCTCTTTCGCCCGCTTCTGCTCGGCGGAGACGGTCAGGGTCAGGCAGTCGATGACCACGTCCTCGCGGGGCAGGCCGGCCGCCAGGGCCGCCTCCAGGATGCGCCGCGCCACCTTCACCCGACCGGCGGCGCTTTCCGGGATGCCGTCCGCGTCGAGGGCCAGGCCGATCACCGCGGCGCCGTACTTGCGGGCCAGCGGCAGGACGGCGGCCAGACTCTTCGCCTCCCCGGAAACCGAGTTGATCAGCACCTTGCCGTCGGCGGCCTTGAGCCCCCGCTCGAGAGCCGCAGGGTCGGAGGAATCGAGAACCAGGGGGGCGCCGCTCACCCCGGTGACGGCGAAGACCGCCCGCTCCAGGGCGGCCGCCTCGTCGATGCCGGGCAGACCGCAGTTGACATCGAGCAGGCTTGCCCCGGCGGCGGCCTGTTCCTGGGCCTCGCGGCGGATATAGGCGGTCTTCCCTTCGCGCAGCTCCTGACTGTAGAGCTTCTTGCCGGTGGGATTGATCCGTTCGCCGATCACGGCGCAGGCCGCCGCCCCGCCGAGGGGAACGGCGGCCGTGCGGCTGGAGAGAAAGCCGCGCCGCGGCGGCGGAGTCCACCCCTGGTCGCGACCTTCCAGGGCGGCACGGATAGCGCGGATGTGATCCGGCGTGGTACCGCAGCAGCCGCCGATGATGCGCACGCCGAGATCGATCAGACGCTGGTGGTAGGCGGTCATCTCCTCAGGGGTGCCGGGGAAGACGGTCTGCCCGTTCCGCAGCACCGGCAGGCCGGCATTGGCCTGGGCGATCAGCGGCAGGCTGGTGACGCTGCGCATCTTCTCCAGGATCTGGTAGATGCCGTCGATGCCGAGCCCGCAGTTGGAGCCGACGACGTCGACGCCGAGGGCGTCGAGGGTCACCGCCGCCGCCTCCGGCGGGGTGCCGAGCACGCTGCGGCCGCCGTCGTCGAAGGTCATCAGGGCGAGGATCGGCAGGTTCGAGAACTCCCTGCAGGCGACCACCGCGGCGCGCAGCTCGCGGATGTCGAGGAAGGTTTCGAGGGTGATCAGGTCGGCGCCGCCAGCGACGAAAGCTTCCACCTGCTCGGCGAAGATCGCCACCATCTCGTCAAAGCCGGCGTCCCCCACCGGCTCCAGAAAACGCCCGGTCGGGCCGATCGAGGCGCCGACGAAGCGTCCCGAACCGGCACCCTTCCGGGCCAGCTCCACCGCCCGGACGTTGATCTCGCGCACCTTGCCTTCGAGCCCGTAGTGGGCGAGTTTGGTGCGGCTGCCGCCGAAGCTGTTGCTGACGATGATGTCGGCGCCGGCGGCGGCATACGCGGCGTGAATCCCCGCCACCACCTCGGGGGCGCGCAGGTTCATCTCCTCCGGGCAGCCGCCAGGCGCCAGTCCCCGCTCCTGCAGCATGGTGCCCATGGCGCCGTCGAGGACCAGCACCCGCTCCTGCAGGGAAGCTCTGAAATCCCGCATCATCATTGCTCCTTCCTCGCCGGCTCCGAAGTCTGTGGGGTGGCTTCCTCGGTGGCGGAACGCGTCAGGCTGAAGTCCGGAGCCAGCGGCTGACGCAGGTCGACGTGCCCCTTCAGGGTCTCCACCGGCTTCCCCTCCACCAAAAAACGGACTTGGCGGAGATAGGGAAAGTTGACGGCCAGGCTATCGACCACCGCGTAGACGCTGAGCAGTTCGGACATGCTCCCCCCCGGGTGACCATTCACCAGTTCGGCGCTGAAATCGACCGTCGCCAGGCCCTGATCGTCCTCGCTGATGCCCCGCAGTTCGGTGTGGGGAGGGATGATGGGCGCCCCCTCCCCGGTCGGCCCCGCGATCAGGGCGTGGAGGATCGAGCGCAGGCACGCCTGATCGTCTCCGCAGTCGTTAAGTTCCCGCGACTCGGCAACCAGATGGGTTCCGTCCACGGCGCCGAAGTAGAGGATGACCTCCCGCGACTGTGGCGGCGTCTCCGCCACCGGGGACGGGGCCGGCGAGGGCGGCGGGGCTGGGGTCAGAACCGACCGTAGCAGCAAACCGCCGGCCAGTAGCACCAGGGCCAGCAAAGCCAGCAGCAACGGGCGACTCTTCTTGGGCAAGGGTTTCATCACCGGCTCCGGGCAACGAGGCATCCGGGACGGGCTCCGGACGGCTGAGTGGGTTGGCGAACAAGCGTTTTTTTTCGGGCGCGGCCGGCGGTCAGTCGATGGCCACCTGTTCGACGCCGAGCAGCGGTGCGCCGAGGAATTCCCCGCCGACCCGTTCGAAGCGGGTCGGCACATCGGTCACGAAAAAGTGCGGGCCGGCCGGGAGCCCCCGGCGCCGAAGCCGGCGCTCATCGAGGAGAGCGGCAACCATCCGGGCGGTCTCTTCCGCCGAGTCGACCAGTTGGACCTCGGGGCCGAGCACCTCGTGCAGGACCTTTTTGAGCAGCGGATAGTGGGTGCAGCCGAGCACCAGGGTATCGATCTTCCGTGCCAGGAGCGGCGCCAGGTATTCGGCGGCGATGGTGCGGGCCACGGCGTGCCCGGCCCACCCCTCCTCGGCCAGCGGGACGAACAGGGGGCAGGCGGCTGCCGCAACCTCGATGCGCGGGTCATGGGTCCGAATGGCGCGAGCATAGGCGCCACTCTTGACCGTCCCCTCGGTACCGATCACGCCGACCCGGAGGTTGCGGGTCAGGGCCGCGGCCTTGCTTGCTCCCGGCTCGATCACCCCCACCACCGGGAGGCTGAAATGCTGCTCCAACGCCTCCAGGGCCACGGAGGAGGCGGTATTGCAGGCCACCACCAGCATCTTGACCCGGCGCTTGACCAGGAAGGCCGCGGCCTCCAGGGAATAACGCAGCACCGTGGCCGGGCTCTTGGTGCCGTAGGGGACCCGGGCGGTATCCCCGAGATAGACGAGTTCCTCACCGGGGAGCTGACGGGCGAGCTCCTTGAGGACCGTAAGCCCACCGACCCCGGAATCGAATATGCCGATAGCGCGTTCTGACAAGATACCCCCTTGATTGGCAGGCCCCGCGGGAAAGCGGGCGGCGGGGGGCGAAACGGCCCGGAAACGCCGCACAGAGCAGGTCGCCATCTTAGGGGAACGCCCCGGCCAAAGTCAAGGACCCTGCCCCTTTTCCCCCTTGGCCGGAGCGGCAAAACCTGTTATTTTGTCTTGGCCATACCGACCGCCCTCAAAGAGGTCGGACCTGGGAGGGGTGACTTCAATGAATTTTTCCGCCATGGTCGATTTCCTGAAAAATTTCGAAACCGGCAAGGTTCTCCAGTTCCTCAACGACATGAACGTCGGGGAGCTGATTCACAACCCCTGGTTTCTCGGCTCCATGGGGGTTCTGGCTCTGCTTTCCCTGGTCATGAAGTGGCGACTGCTGCTGGTTACGATTCTCAGTGTGACCGGCCTCGCCGGTCTGATCGCCTATACCCTGGAGCGCGGCACCGAGCTCGACAGTCTCGGCAACCCGACGCTGCTGATCTTCATTGGCGGGGGCGCACTGCTGATCGCCATTATCATCTACTTGTTGTTTATTAAATCCGAATAGCGGTTGCCGTTTCCATCCCAGCCGTTTCCACCCATCGAGGTATGGATGAAATTTCACAAGCGTGACCTGTGGTTTGTCGGCCTGGTGGTCGTCATTCTGTCGATCTTTTTCGCCATTTCCGGAAGCATCAAGACGACACGCATTCCCTACGACGAAACCCACCAGCGATTCTTCGAGATCGTCCCCAAGGAAGGCAAGAAGGCCGCCGAAAAGTTCTGCGTCGAATGCCACAACGACCAGGGTGTCCCCTTCCCGGCCGACCATCCCCCCAAGTTCCGCTGCCTTTTCTGCCACAAGCTGGCCGAACGCTGAGCGGCACTTCCGAGTGGTGAGTGGGTGACTGCCCCCAGCCAGGACCTCAGCCGGCTCTTTGCCGATTTCTGCCGGGATGTCCGGCTGCGGGTGCCGGCCCTGGCGCATCTGGTCCCGGAACGCATCCTGTTCGCCCTGAGCCGGTCCCGGGCCGCGGGCAGCCACGGTGTCTACGCGCGGATCGTGCCGCTGCGCTTTGCCGGCGGCGACCGCGAGCTGCGGCGGCGCCGCCGCGGCTGCCTGGAGACTTGGCGGCTGCCGCAGCTGCATCACGAGGGGGCGGAGATCCTCTACCTGATCCAGGTCATGGTGCCGCGGTTTTTCCGCCTCTCCCGCCGCGAAAAACTCGCCACCCTGCTCCATGAGCTCTACCATGTTTCCCCCCGCTGCGACGGCGACCTGCGACGCTTCCCCGGACGCAACTATGCCCACGGGCATTCCCGCAAGGCCTTCCAGCAGCAGGTCGAAGCTCTGCTCGACGGCTACCTGGCGACAGCCCCGCCGGCACCCCTGCTGCGCGCCTTCGACATCCGTGAGGCAGACTGGCAGCAGGGGCTGATCACGATCCAGGGCCTGCAGGTTCCCCTCCCCCGGGCCCAGCTGGTCGCCCGCAAATTGCTCTGAAACGGCCAGGGGCCGCCGGAAATCCGGCGGCCCCTGGCCGTTGGCACATTGGCTTCCCGTACCGTTGCGGGTCGGGTTGTCTCATCGCTTATAGCCGCGGCGTCGCGACCAGCCGCCGGCGCCGCAGCAGCAAACCGAGCCCCACCGCCAGCAGCAGCGTCAGACTGCCGCCGACCAGGCCGGCAACACTGGCTTTCGCCTTGACTGCCGGCGCGGCCTCCCGGCTCCCCGCCCCGGCCATGCCCTCCGCCTCCTCCTTGCCGCCGTCAGGCCGGAAACCGTAGCCGGGAAGCAGGGCGATCTTCTCCTGGAATGCCGCGAGCAGCGGGGCGCCGCCCCGCGCGGGCGCGTCGGACGTCCTCCCGGCCGCGGCCTGGGAAACTGCCCACTCGAGACCGTCCGGGCGGGAGGAAGCCAGCCAGGAAAGACCGCCGGCGGTGAGCAGGGTCGCCGCCAGCACTCCGACCAGAATCCGCCGCAGGGGGGCGCCGGCCAGCTTCCGGGAGGATATTGTCGGCATGAACAGTTCCGGGCGCGCCTGCCGCAGGAAACCGATGACCAGCGCCGTCACCATCCCCTCCACCACGCCGATCGCCAGGTGAATCGGCAGCATCAGCAGCAGGAAAGAGCCGAGGGGGAGCGCCGCGAGGCCGGACAGCGCCGTCTCCACCACCACCCCGCAAGCGCCCAGCTGCAGCGCGACAATGGCCGCCGCGCCGGCGCCGGCGAAAAGCCGCCCGGGCGTCGGCTGCCTGCCCACCAGCGGCCGGTAGATGAAGGGATAGGCGATAAAGCAGGGGAAAAAACCGAGATTGAAGATGTTGCAGCCCAGGGCGAGCAGTCCCCCATCGGCGAAAAACAGCGCCTGGACGGTAAGGACCGAGGCCATGGCCAGAAAACCGGCCTCGGGACCGAGCAGAACGGCCAGGATCAAGCCACCGCCCAGATGGCCGCTGGAACCGGTGCCGGGGATGGCGAAGTTGACCATCTGCGCGGCGAAGATGAACGCCGCCAGCACCCCCATCAGCGGCACCCTGCTGTCGTCGAGGTCCCGATGGAGCCGGCGGGAGGAGCAGGCCATGGCAGCCGCTGAAGCTGCCCACATGGCACCGCCGACAGCGGGGGACAAGAGGGCATCGGCCATGTGCATGGGGGGCTCCTTGGCAACGGGCAGGGGACCGGCCCGGGTAGCACCGAATTGAAGTTTAGTATCACTCGACTTTTACTGCAGGCGCCAGACGCTGTCAAGATACTTGCTACTGTTTTTTATTTTCGTAACACATCCCCGGTGTGGCCAAATCACCGCACCCTCCCAACGGGGTCGCGGTTGCACCACACCCGGCCCCGGTCGTCAGGGCATTAATCCAGGCGAATAATCTTTACTTTCAGTAACTTAAATCAACACCTGCCACCTGGTATCGATATTGCAAACTGGTGCGGGATCTCCCCTTCCCCTCGCCAAGGAGTTTTGGGCATGTCCGTTTCCACCTGCCAGGACCAGAAGAAACCCAGCCTGATCGACTACCTGCTCTACACTCTGGCCGGCGGGGTCCTCGCCGCCATCAGTTTTTCCTTTCTGCTCTGGCTGCGCTACTGAAGAGCTCGGCGCCCGCTTCCTCCTGGGTGCCGGACTGCAGGTGGCGCCCGTCCCTTCTCCCCTCTCCCTAACGGCATCGGCAAGCCCTCCCCCGACAGCCGGAAGGGTCGATCAGCCGAACAACCGTCGAAATTCCCGGACCTTTCCCGCCCCAGCAGTTCTCGAAGCACCAACCGCAGGTTCGCCGAGTTGCGGCAATAGCCCATACCGATGGGCGGCGGGCTGGCGGCGAAGACAGGGCCGGGGTGCGCCTCGGCAAGCCTGCTGCGCACCTCGGTATGCGCCATGAACAGGCTGCCGTCCTCTCGACCGACGATGTTTTCCGGCCCCAGCGACCGGCAAAGCTCGGCCAGTCGGTGCCCTTAAGCTCCGGCAATGATCGTTCGAAGTTGGGGAGAAATCCGGGGAAGACGGAAGGCGGGCGGGGCCCCGGTCAGAGCCCGCGGATCGCGACCTCGGCGGCGTATTCGCCGGCGATCCGGGCGAAGTCCTGAAGGGTCTTGGGGGAGTGGGGGGAGAGGGTCTGCAGCTCCTCGGCCAAGGCATGCTGCGGCACGAACTGCTGCAGCAGCCAGCGCCGCGCGCCGCGCAGATGCCGGCCGAGGGCACGCAGATCGGCGCTCTCCACCAGGCCGGGGACGCAGGTGGTGCGCAGTTCGTAAGCAACCCCGGAATCGAGCAGCAGCCGGATGCTCTCCAGCAGGTTATCGACCGCGACCGGCCCCGGGTGCAGTTCGCCGTAGCGCTCCGGGGCGGTCTTCAGGTCGAGGGCGACATAGTCGACCAGGCCGGCGGCCAAAAGCCGTTCCAGCACCGCCGGCACCAGGCCGTTGGTATCGAGCTTGACCTGCAGCCCCAGCGCCTTGATCGCGGCCAGCAACTCGGGAAGCTCCGGAGCGAGGGTCGGCTCCCCCCCCGAGATCACCACCCCGTCGATGAAGCCGCGCCGCGCCGCCAGCTCATCGAGGAGCGCCGCCGGCGGATAGTCGGGGAGCTGGTCGGGAGCGAGCACCAGCGCCGGGTTGTGGCAGAAGGGACAGGTCAGGTTGCAGCCGCCGAAAAAAACCAGGGAAGCGATCCTCCCCGGAAAATCGAGGAGGCTCGTCCCCTGGAAACCTTTGATCGTCATCGCTGGTTCAGCAGTCTTTCTTGGGTTCGCCCAGGACGTACTCGGCGCGGTCCTTGAACTCCTCCTTCTTGCCGCGGTTCCACTGCTGCACCGGCCGGAAGAACCCGCACACCCGGCTGTAAACCTCGGTCTTCGCGTCGCACTTGGTCGCCATTTCAAACCTCCTGAGGAGTAAGGGGTGAGGGGTGAGGAGTGAGGGGTAAAGGCCTTCTGCGCCTCACACCTCACACCTCACTCCTCACGGGTTTCAAGCCGCCTGGTGGTGCGGACAGGAGAAGTGTTCGCCGGTGATGTAGCCGTGCACCGGGCAGATGGTGAAAGTCGGGCTGAGGGTGAAGTAGGGGAGGTGGAAGTTCTCCGCGATGCGCCTGCACCAGCACCCGGGCGGACCGCCAGTCGTCGAGGCGCTCGCCGAGAAAACCGTGGAAGACGGTGCCGCCGGTGTAGAGGGTCTGCAGCGCGTCCTGGTGCATCAGGGCGACGAAGATGTCCTCGGTGCTCCCCACCGGCAACTGGGTCGAGTTGGTGTAGTAGGGTTCCTCGCTGCCGGCGGTGATGATCTCGGGATAGTGCTTGCGGTCGCGCTGGGCGAGGCGGAAGCTGGTCCCCTCGGCCGGGGTCGCCTCCAGGTTGTAGAGGTGGCCGGTCTGCTCCTGGAAGACCTCCAGCTGGGTGCGCATGAAGCGGAGGGTCTCCTCGGCCAGCGCCTGCCCCTGGGGGGTGTCGATGCCGAGGCCGATCAGGTTGCGGCAGGCCTCGTTCATGCCGAGCAGGCCGATGGTCGAGAAGTGGTTGTCCCAGTAGTGGCCGCTGCGCTCGCGGATGGCGCCGAGGTAGAAGCGGCTGTAGGGGTAGAGCCCCTCCTCGGTGAAGCGCTCGAGCTGCTTGCGCTTGATCTCCAGCGACTCGTAAGCAAGGCGCATCAGCTCGCCGATGCGGGTGAAGAAGGCCGCCTTGGAATCGGCCAGGTAGGCGGCCCGGGGGAGGTTCAAGGTGACCACCCCGATCGAGCCGGTCAGCGGGTTGGAGCCGAACAGCCCACCGCCGCGGCGGCGCAGTTCGCGGTTGTCGAGGCGCAGCCGGCAGCACATGGAGCGGGCATCCTCGGGATCCATGTCCGAGTTGACGAAGTTGGAGAAGTAGGGGATGCCGTACTTGGCGGTCATCTCCCAGATCGGCCGGAAGCGTTCGCTCTCCCAGTCGAAGCCCTGGACGATGTTGTAGGTGGGGATCGGGAAGGAGAAGATCCGTCCCGAGGCGTCCCCCTCCATCATCACCTCGCAGAAGGCGCGGTTGAAGAGGTCCATCTCCGCCTGGAACTCGCCGTAGGTGGCCTCCATCAGTTCGCCGCCGATGATCACCGCCTCGTTCGCCATGTTCTTCGGCGGAGTCATGTCGAGGGTGATGTTGGTGAAGGGGGTCTGGAAACCGACCCGGGTCGGCACGTTCATGTTGAAGATGAATTCCTGCAGCGACTGCTTGACCTCGGCGTAGGCGAGGCCGTCGTAGCGGATGAAGGGGGCGAGCAGGGTGTCGAAGCTGGCGAAGGCCTGGGCGCCGGCCGCCTCCCCCTGCAGGGTGTAGAAGAAGTTGACGGCCTGGCCGAGGGCGGTGCGGAAGTGCTTGGCCGGGCCGCTCTGGACCTTGCCGTAAGCGCCGGTGAAGCCCTTGAGCAGCAGGTCCTTGAGATCCCAGCCGCAGCAGTAGACCGACAGCATCCCCAGGTCGTGGATGTGAAAATCCCCCTCGCGGTGGGCGTCGGCGATGGTGGCGGGATAGATCTTGTTCAGCCAGTAGTTGCTGGTGATGTTGGCGGCGATGTGGTTGTTGAGCCCCTGCAGCGAGTAGCCCATGTTGGCGTTCTCGTTGACCCGCCAGTCCTCCTGGGTGAGGTAGGAATCGATCGCCTCGATCGACTCCTTCATGAACTGCCGGGTCTTGCGCAGGCTGTCGTGCTGCTGGCGGTAGAGGATGTAGGCCTTGGCGACCTTGGCGTGGCCGTTCTCGATGAGGATCTTCTCGACCAGGTCCTGAACGTTCTCGACCGTCGGCACCCGGCCGTCCTTGTAGAGGACGCCGAGGATGCCGGCGACCTGGCGGGTGATGCCGGCCGCCTTGTCCATGTCGCTGCCGCCGACGGCGCGGACCGCCTTGCAGATCGCCGCGGTGATCTTCCCTTCCTCGAACGGCACCAGCCGCCCGTCGCGCTTGCGGATGAAATCGACCATCGTTCCTCCCTCCCTGGCTCTCCCGTAGCGTCGACGGGATCGGCTTGCACCAAAAAACACTGGCTCGAATGTAGCACAGGGGCGGGCGCTGTCAAGGCAAAATGCACTATATCTGGAGGAGTTGCGACCAGGGCTCCACTACATCTTGTGAAATAACCGTGGATTGCCTGTGGACACCCGGTGGATGACGCGGCCAACCCCGCAATATCCTTGACCCTCGCCGGGGCCCATGCTAAACAGTCGATGTTTTCACCCCCCGACCTGTCCGAGGAGGCGATATGGCCGAGTTGACCCGCTTCGGCATTTCCATCGACCAGCGACTGCTGGAGAACTTCGATGCCCTGCTCGCCGACAAGGGCTACGGCAACCGCTCCGAGGCGATCCGCGACCTGATCCGCGCCGCCCTGGTCGAGGAGGACTGGGCCCGGGACGACAAGGAGATGGTCGGCACGGTGACCCTGGTCTACGACCACCACACCCGGGATCTCGCCGACAAGCTGACCGAACAGCAGCATGCCCACCACGAGGCCATCGTCTCGACCCTGCACGTCCACCTCGACGCCCATCACTGCCTGGAGGTGGTGGTGGTCCGCGGCCGGGCCTCGGACGTCAAGCGCCTGGCCGACGAACTGATCGGCACCAAGGGGGTCAAACACGGCAAGCTGGTCACCAGCACCACCGGCAAGGACCTTTCCTGAGCGCTGTCGGCGGCGCTTCCCCATGGGCGGCAATGAAGCCCCCGGTAGCACGAAAAATGCATTCGTAGCCACCACCCGTTGCGACCACCCTCCCTCCGGCAGGCAGCCATGGCTGGCATCGACTCGACACTCTTCGACATCGGCGCCCTCGACACCCTGGCCCAGGGCGATTCGGCGGTGCATCGTCTCGACCCGCGCGCCAAGCTCCTGACCTGCCTGGTCTTTCTGGTCTGCATCGCCTCCTTCGACAAGTATGCCCTGGCGGCCCTGCTCCCCTACCTGGTCTTTCCGCTGGCGCTGGCGACCGGCGCCCGGCTCCCGCTCGGGTTCCTGGCCAAGCGGCTGCTGCTGGTCGCCCCCTTCGCCGTCTTCATCGGCATCTTCAATCCCCTTTTCGACCACCAGGTGCTGTTCCACCTCGGCCCCTGGGCGGTCACCGGCGGCTGGGTCTCCTTCGCCTCGATCCTGCTGCGCTGCGTCCTGACCATCGGCATCGCCCTGGTCCTGATCGCCACCACCAGCTTCCCCGGGGTCTGCCTGGCCCTGGAGGGGATCGGCGCGCCGCGGGTCTTCGCCGTCCAGCTGCTGCTCCTCTACCGCTACCTGTTCGTCCTCGGCGACGAGGCGCTGCGCATGGTGCGGGCAAGGGCCCTGCGCTCCTGCCGCGGCCGCGGCCAGGGGATAAAGGTCTACGGGGCGATGCTCGGGCAGCTGCTGCTGCGCACCCTGGAACGGGCCCAGCGCGTCCACCGGGCCATGCTCTGCCGCGGCTTCAGCGGGGAATTCCACTCCCTGCGGCGGCTGCGCATCGGCCGGGCCGAACTGTTCTTCACCGGCGGCTGGTCGGCCTTCTTTGTCCTGCTGCGATTCGTCAACCTGCCGCAGCTCCTCGGGAGCTGGGTCATGGAGCTGCTGCGATGAGTCACCACATCGTCGCCGTCAACGACCTGCACTACCGCTACGCCGACGGCACCGCCGCCTTGCGCGGACTCACCTTCGCCATCCACCACGGCGAAGCGGTGGCCATCGTCGGCGCCAACGGCGCCGGCAAATCGACCCTGCTGCTGCATCTGAACGGCTACCTCACCCCGCAGCAGGGGGAGGTGCGCATCGGCGATTTCCCCCTGACCAAGGCGACCCTGCCGAGCATCCGCCGGACCGTCGGCATGGTCTTCCAGGACCCCGACGACCAGCTCTTCATGCCGACGGTCGAGGAGGACGTCGCCTTCGGACCGCTCAACCTCGGACTCCCCCCGGAAGAAGTCGAACAGCGGGTCACCGCCGCCCTGCAGCAAGTCGCTGCCCTGCACCTGCGCCGGCGCCCTCCCCACCGTCTCTCCGGCGGCGAAAAGCGGGCGGTGGCCATCGCCACCGTGCTCGCCATGAGTCCCGACATCCTGGTCATGGACGAACCGACCACCGGTCTCGATCCCCGGGGGCGGCGGCTGCTCATCGAGCGCCTGGCCGCCTTCCACCACACCCGGATCATCGCCACTCACGACCTCGATCTGGTCCTCGACCTCTGTCCGCGGACCATCGTCATCCATGACGGCAAGGTCACCGCCGACGGCCCGACCGCGGCGATCTTCAACGATGCCCCCCTCCTCGCCGCCAGCCATTTGGAAAAACCGTTGCGGCTGCAGGGCTGTCCGGTCTGCGGCGGCAAGGATCCCCGGCGCCCCTGAACGGCCCCGCGGGCCGCGGAACTGTCTTGAAAACGCAGCAACGCCGGCGGAACGTTTCCGTCGGCGTTGGCGATTCGGGGGTGTTGAAGGCGGCCGCGCCCTGCTGTCCCGGCCGCCCGGGATCGGGATCAGAGCCCCAGGTAGGCCTTTTTCACCTGGTCGTTGTTGAGCAGGTTCTGCGCCTGGTCGACCAGGGTGATGCGGCCGTTTTCCATGACATAGCCGCGGTGGGCGAGCTTGAGGGCCTGGTTGGCGTTCTGCTCGACCAGGAAGATGGTGGTGCCGCTCTCGTCGTTGATCTTCTTGATGATCTCGAAGATCTGCTTGATGATCAGCGGCGCCAGGCCCAGCGACGGCTCGTCGAGCAGCAGCAGGCGCGGCCGGGCCATCAGCGCCCGGCTGATGGCCAGCATCTGCTGCTCGCCGCCGGAGAGGGTGCCGCCGGCCTGGTGGCGGCGCTGGGCGAGGATCGGAAAGAGGTCCATGACGTAGTCCAGGTCCTGTTGCATCCCCGCCTTGTCCCGGCGCAAAAAGGCACCCATCTCCAGGTTCTCGAGCACCGTCATCTGCGGGAAAGATGTGCCGCCCCTCGGGGACCTGGCAGATCCCCAGGGCGACGATCTTCTCCGGGCTCAGGCGCTGGATGGGCGTCCCCGCGAAAGGCGATCTCGCCGCGGCGCGGCGGGACCACGCCGCAGATCGACATCAGGGTGGTGGTCTTGCCGGCGCCGTTGGCGCCGATCAGGGTGACGATCTCCCCTTCCGCGACGTCGATGCTGACCTGCTTCAGCGCCTGGATGTTGCCGTAGAAGGTATCGACCCCGCGCAGCTCAAGCATCGGCTTCCTCCCCGAGGTAGGCCTCGATCACCTGCGGATTGCCCCTGATCTGCAGCGGGGTCCCGTCGGCGATTTTCTTGCCGTACTCCATGACGTAGATCCGGTCGGAAATGTTCATCACCAGCTTCATGTCGTGTTCGATGAGCAGGATGGCGATCCGCTCCTCCTCGCGGATGCGCACGATCAGCTCGTCCAGTTCCTGGGTCTCCTGGGGGTTCATGCCGGCGGCCGGCTCGTCGAGCAGCAGCAGAAAGGGCTCGGTGGCCAGGGCCCGGGCGATCTCCAGCCGGCGCTGGGCGCCGTAGGGGAGGTTGCGGGCGAACTCGTTGGCAAACTCGGCCAGCCCGACCTTTTCCAGCAGGGCGTAGCTCTTCTGCACCGTCTCCCGCTCCTGGCGGCGGGCGGTGGCGCCGCGCAGCACGGCGCCGAGGATGCTGGTGGTGGTCCGGCAGTGGCGGCCGATCATCACGTTCTCCAGCACCGTCATCGCCGGAAAGAGGCGGATGTTCTGAAAGGTGCGGGCCATGCCGATGGTCGGTGACCGTGTTCGGCTTGAGGCCGTTGATGCGCTGGCTCTCTGCGCCCCGGCGGATGGACCAGGATGTCCCCCTTGGTCGGGTCGTAGATGCCGGTCACGCAGTTGAAAAAGGTCGTCTTGCCGGCGCCGTTGGGGCCGATCAGGGCGACGATCTCGCCGGCGCGGACCTCCAGGGAAACGCTATCGACGGCCCGCAGGCCGCCGAAGTCCATGGTCAGGTCCCGGACCTCCAGCAGGAGGTCGCTGCGCGCCTCACTCATGGCCGGCCTCCTCTGCCAGATGCAACTCGTACTTCCGCCGGCGGTTGGCGATCAGCCCTTCGGGGCGGAAAATCATCATCAGCACCAGGACGGCGCCGAAGACCAGCATCCGGTAATCGGAAAACGCCCGCAGGTACTCGGGGAGTCAGCATCAGCACCAGGGCGGCGATGATCACCCCGAGGATCGAGCCCATGCCGCCCAGCACGACGATGGAGAGGACGATGGCCGACTCCATGAAGGTGAAGCTGTTGGGATTGATGTAGGTGTTGCGGGCGGCGAAGATCACCCCCACCAGGCCGGCCCAGAAGGCGCCGAGGGCGTAGGCGGAAAGCTTGGTGCGGGCCATGTCGATGCCCATCGCCACGCAGGCGATCTCGTCCTCGCGCAGGGCCATCCAGGCCCGGCCGATGCGCGAATCCTTGAGGCGGTTGGTGACAAAGATGGTCAACAGCACCAGAACGATCATCAGGTAGTAGATATAGGTGGTCACCCCTTCGAGCTGCAGGTGCAGGCCGAACAGGCCCGGCGGCGAGATGTTGGCGAATCCCCTTGGCGCCATTGGTCAACTGCCTCCCAGTTCTCGATGACGATCTTGGCGATGGAACCGAAACCGAGGGTGACGATCGCCAGGTAGTCGCCGCGCAGGCGCAGGATCGGAAAACCGAGCAGAATGCCGAACAGGCCAGCCCACCAGGCCGCCGAGGGGCAGGCAGGTCCAGAAGCCGAGGCCGAAGATGTGGTTGAGAATGCCGTAGGTGTAGGCGCCGACAGCGAAAAAGGCGACATAGCCGAGATCGAGCAGGCCGGCCAGACCGACGGTGATGTTCAGCCCCAGGCCGAGGACCACGTAGATCAGGGCCAGGACCATGATGTTGACCTGGTAGGTGGAGACCAGCCAGGGGAAGATCACCGCCGCCAGCGCCAGAGGCCAGCAGCAGCGGCCGGTAGAGGGCCGGCTCATCGAGCAGCCGCTGGCCGAGGTGCGGGCGGGTCGCCTCGTCGCCGCCCTGTTCGAGCCGCTTGCTCGCGCCGCGCCCGCGGCCTCCAGGGCGAAGCGCCAGGCGAGGGAGAGGAGAAAGGCGCCGAGGCCGACCCAGAGCAGGTTCACCAGCGCCATTCCACCTGGTTCTTGAGGGTGTTGACCCTGACCACCATGATCGGAAAGGTCAGGAACATGAACCACAGGGCGATGCCGCAGGGATGTTTAAGTATTTATCATCATTAGCCGTTGATGCAACGCTCATGCTAGACCTTCTGCCGCACCGCCTTGCCGAGCAGGCCGGAGGGACGCAGGATCAGGATCAGCACCAGGATGCCGAAGGCGAAGACATCCTCGTAGGCACTGGAGATATAGCCGGCGGCGAAGGACTCGGCGAGGCCCAGGACCAGGCCGCCGAGGACCGCCCCGGGGACGTTGCCGATGCCGCCGAGGACCGCCGCGGTGAAGGCTTTGACTCCCGGCCATAAAACCGATGTAGAAGTTGATCTGGCCCACTGTAGGAGCCGATCAGGACCCCGCCGATGGCCGCCAGCACCGAGCCGATGACGAAGGTCAGGGAGATCACCTGGTCGACATTGATCCCCACCAGCCGGGCCATGGTCATGTCCTGCTGGGTGGCCCGCATCGCCTTGCCGATGCGGGTGAACTTGATCAGCACGGTGAGCGGCGACCATGGTCAGGGCCGTCGTCACCAGGATCACCAGGTCGGCGGAGCCGATGATAGGCGGCGTAGCGGGTCCAGAAACTTGAACTCCGGGATCAGCGCCGGAAAGGGGAGAAAGTCCGGGGTCTGCGAGAGCAGCACGTAGTTCTGCAGAAAGATCGACATGCCGATGGCGCTGATCAGTGGCGACAGGCGCGGCGCGTTGCGCAGCGGCCGGTAGGCGACCCGTTCCAGGGTGTAGCCGTAGGCGGCGGCGTAGATCATCGCCACCAGGGCCGCCAGGATCAGGATCGAGACCCCGGAAAAGCCGTAGATGGTCAGCACCCCGGAGACGATCAGGGCGACGAAGGCGCCGATCATGTAGATCTCGCCATGGGCGAAGTTGATCAGCTGGATGATGCCGTAGACCATGGTGTAGCCCAGCGCGATCAGCGCGTAGATGCTCCCCTTGGTCAGGCCGCCTAACAGAGAGTTCGAGAAAGTAGTCCATGACGTAATGCCGGAGAGGGCTCCCTTCGACCCGCCGTCGCAGGTCGGGCGAGGAAAAATTCAGGGGACAGGCAGCGCCTGTCCCCTGGGGTGTCGGTGGTAAAGCCGGTTACTGGACCTCGACGAACTGGCCGTTTTCGAACCTGGTAGACGGAGAAGCCGACCCCCTCGGCGTCGCCGTGGGCGTCGAACTTGATGCGGCCGACGGTGGTATCGACCGGCGAACTCTTGAGGGCCTTGGCCAGGGCGGCGGAGTCGGTCCCGCCGGCCACCTGGATGGCGTGCAGCAGGGCCTGCATGGCCGCATAGCCCTGGTCGAAGAAGGTCCCCGGCTCGGCGCCGTAAGCCTTCTTGAAGGCCTCGTGGGCGGCCTGGTTCACGGGAAACTTGGAGACGTCCATGGGACCGGTGGCGTAGACCCCCTCGGCGTTCTTGCCGGCGATCTCCAGAAAACCGTTCCCCTTGACCCCGTCGGGACCGATGAAGGGGATCCGAATACGCTTCCGCTTCATCTGCGACACCAGCTTGGAGGCTTCGGGGTGGTAGCCGCCGAAGATCACCGCATCGGCCCCTTCGCGGCGCAGCTTCTGCACCACCGCCGAGTAGTCGAGAGCGCCCGGGGTGATCCCTTCGTACATCACCACCTGGGCCTTGCCACCGGCCTCGATGGCCGCCTTGGCGAAGTCGGCGAAACCCTTGCCGTAGTCCCCCTTGTCGTGGATGATGGCGATCTTCTTGGCGCCGAGTTTGCCGGTCACGAAGGAGGCGGCCAGCTTGCCCTGCTCGTCATCGGGGGCGATGGTTCGGATAGAAGTTGGGATAGTCGCCGCTTTTGGTCAGCGGCGGATTGGTCGCCGAGGGGGAGATGGCGATGATCCCTGCGTTTTTGTAGATCCCCAGGGCCGCCTTGGTGGCCCCGGAGCAGATATGGCCGATGACCGCCTGGGCGCCGTCGGAGACCAGCTTGGTGGCGACGTTGGTGGCGATCTCCGGCTTGCACTGGTCGTCCTGGATCAGCAGTTCGACCTGCTTGCCGAGGATGCCGCCCTTGGCATTGACGTCCTTGACGATCATCTCGGCCGGCCTGCTTGGTCGGGATGCCGTAAGGAGCCAGATCGCCGCTGTAGGGACCGGCGACGCCGATCTTGATGGTTTCGGCCGCGCCGGCCTGCCCCGGCAGAACCAGCCCGACAAGGGAGAGCAGTATGGCCAGCACCAGGGAACGTGCAAAGGGAATCGGTGGCATGATGGATTTCTCCTTTTCCGGGATTTGGTCAGATCGGTGCAATGGTCAAACATTCGAACCCTATTTATAAAGGAAGCGCTGCAGCAGGTCAACCCGCAACGATCAGGACCTCCCGGCCAGCCAAGGGTCCGCAGCGGAGTGTCCATCCCGCTGCAATGTTGCACGTGGCCATCGCTCAGTCTCCGGGTACGGGAGTGGCTCCGCCCCCCAATGGCCTTGGCGTCGCCAGCACGGCAATGGTCAGGCGCGAGATGCAGACCAGTCGCTCCCGCTCATCAACGATCCGCGTCTCCCAGATCTGGGTTCGTCCCCCCAGGTGCAGCGGCCGGGTGGTGCCGTACACCCAGCCCCCGGTCATGGCGCGCACATGGTTGGCATTGATCTCCAGGCCGACACAGCTGTAACGGCGCTTGTCGACGGTCAGATAAGCGGCAAAACTGCCCAGGGTCTCGGCCAGCGCCACCGATGCGCCGCCGTGGAGCAGGCCCGCCGGCTGCCGGGTGCGCTCGTCAACGGGCATTCGCGCCCTGAGCCAGTCGTCGCCGATGGCAGTAAACTCGATCCCCAAGTGGGCGACCATGTTCTGTCCGGCGAGGCGGTTCAACGCCTCGACGTTGACCGGATGGTACCAGATCGACTTTTCCTGCTTCATTCCCGCTCTCCTTTTTCCCTGCCGCTGGCGAGACTCCCGAGCCAGGCAGACTGCCGGCCGCGGAGATCATCCAGGGGGAAACTACTCCCCGCCCGGTTGACGCCCCCCTGCTGCTTGTTACATTTGTGCAATGCGGCGCGGGACGCGTAATCTGCCCTTCCGGGCACTTCTTCGCTCCGGATGGCGGTTGATTTTTCTGTTGCCGAACCAGCTGCACCGTGACGGCGGCTGGGACCGACAGCATTCTCCCCATCCTCAGGAGTCCACGATGACGAACCGAAGTTTCTTCCGTGTGCTGTGCTTGGCCCTTTTGGTGTGCGGACTGAGTGCCCCTTTCGCCTATGCCGCGGCGCCCGATGATGCCCAGGCCCTGCAAGGAATCAGTGTGGCCCGGGCAGCCTTCGACGTCAGCCGCTCCCGCCCCGACACCCTGGTCGGCGCCATGAAGCTGGTCGCCGAGACCCGGGACGGGCTGCTGCGACAGGGGGTCAAACCCGACCTGGTGGTCCTCTTCCGCGGCCC
Organism: uncultured delta proteobacterium; assembly: GCA_963763205.1. Classification (GTDB taxonomy): domain Bacteria; phylum Desulfobacterota; class Desulfuromonadia; order Desulfuromonadales; family DDH964; genus DDH964. The sequence continues at coordinate 425,339 of CAVXNQ010000002.1, forward strand.
GTCCGTGACCCTGCTCAGCACCGACCGCAAGGGGCTGGACAGCGACGAGCAGCAGCTGCTCGAGGAGCTTGATCGGCAGATCAAGAGCCTGGAGGAGGCGGGGGTCAAGTTCAACGTCTGCGCCATCGCCACCCGCCTCTTCAAGGTCGACAACCACCACCTGCTGCCGGGACTGGAGCCGGTGGGCAATGCCCTGATTTCCCTGATCGCCCTGCAGCAGAAGGGGTACGCTCTGGTCCCCCTCTACTGACCATGACTGCCCGCGGAAGCTTCTCAGCGGGGTCGGCCGGAGCTTCACGGCCAGGCCTGCTCTGGTTTTTGGCCGGGTTCTTCGCCCTGCTCGCGGCGCTGGCGCCGGCAGCGTCCGCCCGGGCCGATCAACCGCCCCACGTCCCCCACCTCTTCATTTCCGGATTCGTCCTCGATGCCCACCGCGCCCCGGTCCGCGAAGCGCGACTGCGCCTGGCCGTCGACGGCCGCCCCCGGCAGCTGCGCATCCACGGTATAGAGAGCCCGAGCCTGGTGACCGGCGCCGATGGTGAGTTCCTCGCCGACACCGCGCTGGACGGAAAGCTCAAAGCCGGGAAGACGGTGACCCTGACCATCGACAAGCCCGGGTTCCGCACCGCCACCGTGAACCTGGCGCCCGCCGCCTTCGCCACCCGCGACGGCGATTACCTGGCGGAGCGCGAGGTGATGCTCAGCCGTCACGTTGGCTTCGGCTTCTGGCTCGCCGCCGCCGTGCTGCTCGGCGTCTACCTGCTGATCACCCTCGAGCTGATCCACCGCACCGTGGTCGCCATGCTCGGCGCCTCGTTCCTCCTCGCCCTGTCGGCCATCGGCGGCAAATTCATTCCCGAGCTGCGGATCATCTCCTTTGCCGGGGCGGTGGCCAAGATCGACTTCAACGTCATCTTCCTGCTCTTCGGGATGATGGTCATCGTCGGCGTGCTCAAGGAATCGGGTCTCTTCCAGTGGGCGGCGGCCCGCTGCTACAGCCTGGCCCGGGGGCGCATCCTGGTGCTGAGCGTCATGCTGATGCTGCTGACGGCGATCGCCTCGGCCTTTCTCGACAACGTCACCACCATGCTGCTGATCGCCCCGGTGACCATCGAAATCGCCGTCGCCCTGGGCATTTCGCCGCTCGCTTTCCTCCTCCCGGAAATCATGGCGGCCAACGTCGGCGGGGCCGCGACGCTGATCGGCGACCCCCCCAACATCATGATCGGCTCCTACGCCGGACTGACCTTTCTCGATTTTCTCGGGAACCTGGGGCTGATCTGCGTGCTGGCCCTGCTTCCCCTGGTGCTGCTCAGCCGCCGCTTCTTCGGCGCCGACTACGAAACGGCGGCGGTTGAGGACCGCGGGCAATTCGCCCGCGAACTGCGCGCGGCCCACCGCATCACCGACCGCAGCCTGCTCGGCGTCGGCCTCGTCATCCTGGTCCTGGTCATCGGCCTCTTCACCAGCCACGGCTACTGGCACATGGAGGTCAGCGTCGCCGCGCTGATTGGCGCGGCCCTCCTCTTCAGTTATGCGCTGCTGACCGGCCGCGTGCGCCTGCAGGAGTTCATCGAGCGCGAGATCGACTGGGGGACCCTGCTCTTCTTCATCTTCCTGTTCATGATCATCGGCGCTGTCGAAGAGGCCGGGCTGCTTGCGGCGATCGCCGACGGCATCCTGCATCTTTCCAGGGCCCACCTCGGCCTGGCCATCGCCCTGATCCTCTGGGGCTCGGCGCTGGCCAGCGCTTTTGTCGACAACATCCCCTTCACCGCCACCATGCTGCCGGTCACCGCCTACCTCAGCCAGGCCATACCCGGCGCCGAAGGGCACGTGCTGTGGTGGGCCCTGGCCCTCGGCGCCTGCTTCGGCGGCAACGGCACCCTGATCGGCGCCTCGGCCAACGTCGTCACCGTCGGCATCGCCGAGGCCCGCGGCTATCACATCGGCTTTCTGCGCTTCTTCCGCTTCGGTTTCCTCTACATGCTGATCAGTGTGGCGCTCTGCCACCTCTGGCTGATCCTCGTCTTCTAATTCTCTTGCGCCCGGCTCATGTCAGCCGTTCGTCGAGCACGCCGGCAAAGACCGCCAGGGTTTTGCTGCGGCGCAGCTCGCGCACCGTCCCTGCCAGCTCCGGCTCGGCAATGAACGCCAGAACCTCCTTGAGCTTGGCCAGTACCTGGGCTTCGCCGCAGAAGAGTTCCCGATAGGCCTCCGCCAGCTCCCGCAGGTAGGCCTGCAGCTCCCGGCGCCGCACCGCCGGAGCCGACGGCTGTGGAGTATTCTTGCGCAGGCGGGTGAAGAGCTGCGGATCGCCGATCGCGCCGCGGCCGAGCATCAGTCCCGTCGCCCCGGTCTCTTCGAGCAGAGTGCGGCCCGCCGCGGCGTCGACGATATCGCCGTTGGCGATTACCGGCAGGTGAGTGGCCGCCGCCACCACCGCCGTCAACCGGTGGTCGGCCGTCCCGGCGTACTTCTGCACCACGGTGCGCGGATGGAGGATGAGAAAATCGATGCCGGCCGCTTCCAGGACCGGTAGCAGCGCGAAGATCTGCCGTGGGTCGTCGTAGCCGGCGCGCAGCTTCACCGACAGGCTGCAGTCCACGGCAAGCGCGCAGCGCGCCGAGCAGCTCCGGCAGCAGCTCCGGCCGGCGCAGCATGCCGCCCCCGGTCAGCCCGGAACTCATCCGCCCGTAGGGGCAGCCCATGTTGAGATTCAGATGCTCGGCTCCCGCGGCGCGCGCCGCCCGGGCCGCCGCGACCAGCCCTTCGCGGTCGTGACCGACCAGCTGCACCACCAGCGGCACCTGCGCCGGCGGCGGCACGATCTCGCGCCGGTCGGCCGCGGCGAGCAGTCCCTTCGCACCCCCTTTGGCCCGCAAAAACTCGGTGAAGACCACGTCCGGGCGGACCGACCGGCAGAACCAGGCGCGCAGCGCGCGGTTGGTCAGCCCCTGCAGGGGGGCGAGCATCAGCGGCCGGGTTCCGGCCGCCCACGGGAGCTGGCGCCCAGCACGCAGCGCGCTCATGCCCGAATCCCGCCGGGGGCGGCGAGGATGTCTGCCAGGGCAGCCACCAGGCGCTGCTGTTCCTGCCGGGGACGGACCGCCAGACGCAGGTAGCGATCGTCCAACGGCGGAAAATTGCCACAGGCGCGCACCAGGATTCCGCGACGGTAGAGCCGCGCGGCCACCTCGGCGGCTCCGGGAGCGGCGGGATCCAGGCGGGCCAGCAGATAGTTGGCCGCCCCGGGGAAGACACGCAAACCGAGGCCGGTCAGGGCGGCCGCCAGTTCCGTACGCAGCTGTGGCACCAGCAGGGCACTCTCCCGGCGAAAATCGTCGGCATCCAGACAGGCGCTGGCTGCAGCCAGCGCCGGGGTGGAGAGGGTCCACGGCTCTCGGGCGGCGGCCAGGCGCGCCACCCCCATCGGTGGCCCAACCAGGAACCCGGCGCGCAGTCCGGGGATGGCGTAATATTTGGTCAGGGAGCGCAGCAGGTAGAGGTTGTGGTGGTAGCCGACCCGGTCGAGCAGCGAGCGCTCGGGGCAGAAATCGGCAAAGGCCTCGTCGACCACCAGCAACGCCTGTTCGCGCAGGGCGAAGGCAAGCTCCTCGAGGAGGTTCGGGGGGATGGCTAAGCCGCTCGGGTTGCCGGGGTTGGCGAGCAGCACCAACTCGATTTCCGAGCCCACTGCGGAAAGCAGTGCCGCAGGATCGAGCCGGAAGCCCTGCTCCGGGTCGAGGTCGAAGGATTCCAAGGGAACGCCGGCCTGCTCCAGGCTGCGGGCGTATTCGCTGAAGGCCGGCCGCACCAGCAGCGCTCGCCGCGGCCGCAACACCCGCGGCAGAAGGTAGATCAGTTCCGTGGAGCCGGCGGCGGGGAGGATCGCCGCGGGGTCCAGGCCATGGTGAACGGCCACGGCCTCGCGCAGCGTCGCCGCATCGATCTCGGGGTAATGAACCGCCCGGGGCAGCGCATCGCGAACGGCCGCCAGCACGGCCTGCGGCATCCCCAGCGGGTTGATGCTCGCCGAAAAGTCGAGCACCGCCTCCGGTGCCAGCCCCAGTTCCCGGGCGGCACGGGCCACGCCGCCGCCGTGGGCGGGGGGAAGGACGATGGGGGTCATCGGCTGTTGACCGCAGCCGGCGGCGGGACGGGGCTGGCATGATGCATGGGGGAAGGGCTCCTTTCGGAAAGGGGGGCCCGCAGGCCCGGGGCGGTGACTCTCACCAGAGGGTCGGCAGGCCGCAGATCAGCAGCCCCAGGCCGAGCCCGAAAAAGGCGGTCAGGTACATCAGCCGGATGGTGGCCCGGAAGGTGGCCAGCGTCGGCGGCCGGTCGGGATCGCCGAGGGTCGGCTTTTCGAAGCGCTGCCCGAAGTAGGTAGCCGGCCCGCCGAGCTGCACGCCGAGGGCGCCGGCCACAGCCGCCTCGGGGAAACCGGCGTTGGGGCTGGCTGGCTTGCGGGCATCGCGCAGCATGATGCGCAGGGCGTTCCAGCCGTTGAGGCCGAGAGGAATGGCGGCCAATACCATCAGCAGGCCGGTCAGCCGCGCCGGCAGCAGGTTGACCCAATCGTCGAGGCGCGCCGCCGCCCGGCCGAGTTCCCGGTAGCGGTCGTCGCGGTAGCCGACCATCGAATCGAGAGTGTTGACCGCCTTGTAAAGGAGCCCGAGCACCGGACCGCCGAGAAAGAGATAGAAGAGAGGGGCGATCACCCCGTCCGAGGTGTTCTCCGCCACCGTCTCGATGCAGGCGCGCAGGATTCCCGCCTCGTCGAGGCCGCCGGTTTCGCGGCCGACGATCAGCGCCAGGCTGCGCCGGGCCTCGTCGATGTTGCCGGCTTCGAGCCAGGCGACAACCCGCCGGCTTTCGACATGCAGGGAATGCAGGGCGAGGGTAGTGAAGGCCAACCACAGGGCGGCGGCTACCCCCAGCCAGGGATGGATCTCGGCGGCCAGGCGCAGCCCTCCCCAGGCAACCAGGCCGGTGATCGCCAGGGTCAGGCTCACCAGCAGGATCCCCGTGGCGCGGCGCCGCTCGAACAGGCCGACCAGCAGGGTTTCCAGGTAGTTGATCAGGGTGCCGATCCAGATCACCGGATGCGGCAGGAGGCGGGGGTCGCCGAGGAGCAGATCGAAGCCGAAGGCAGCGGCCACCAGCCAGGCGTTCATCGTGCGCCTCCCGGCGGCGCCAGGCGCGCAAGCAGCGGCCCCAGGCGCAGGTGGCGTTGGAGATGAGCCGCCAGCCGGTCCAGTTCCCGATCGAGGTCGACCGGCTCGGCAGACTGGGGTTCGGGCAGCCCGCGGCGGCGGCGCAGTTCGGCCAGCAGCGCCCGCCCGCAGCCCCTCGTTGTCGAACAGGCCATGCAGATAGCTCCCCCAGACCCGGCCGTCCGGGGAGATGGCGCCGTCCTCCAGATGGGTGCCGCGCCCGGAGCGCCGGTCGATCAGCAGCAGCGGCCGTGCCAGGGCACCGCGCCGGGTCTCGCCGAGGTGGATCTCGTACCCCTGCAGCCGACTCCCGGCAGCCAGGCCGCAGAGTCCGTCTTCGGCCGCCACCCGGGCCTCGACCTGGTGGGTCTGCTTGACGGCGTGCAGAACCGTCGCCACGTCGAGGAGGCCGAGCCCCTCCGCTGCGACCTGCTCCGATTCGATGCCCTCCGGGTCGGCCAGCTCCCGGCCGAGCATCTGGAAACCGCCGCAGATGCCGACGATCCGTCCGCCCCCGGCGTGGTAATCGTGGATCGCCCGCGCCAGCCCGCTCTTGCGCAGGAACTGGAGATCGGGGATGGTGCTCTTGGTGCCGGGGAGGATCAACAGGTCGAGCCCGGCCAGCTGTTCAGGGCGTTCGAGATACTGCAGGGCGACCCCCCGCTCCCGCTCCAGGGCATCAAAATCGCTGAAGTTGGCGATGCGCGGCAGGCGCACCACGCCGATGCGCAGCTCGTCGTCGGTCGCCGCCCGTCCCTTGCGCGCCAAGGCCAGGGAATCCTCGGCGGGCAGCTGCAAATCGAGCCAGGGGACGACGCCGAGAACCGGCACCCCGGTGCGATCCTCGACCAGTTCGATGCCGGAGCGCAGCAGCTCCGCGTCGCCGCGGAAGCGGTTGATGATCACCCCCGCCACCCGGCTGCGCTCTTCAGGGGTCAACAGCTCCAGCGTGCCGAGGATGCTGGCGAAAACCCCGCCGCGCTCGATGTCGGCGACCAGCAGCACCGGCGCTCCGGCCAGGGCCGCGGCGCGCAGATTGACGATGTCGTGGTCGCGCAGGTTGATCTCGGCGATGCTCCCCGCCCCCTCCAGGACGACGACCTCGTGGGCCGCGGCCAGCCGCTGGTAGGACTCCTCGACCCGCGCCCAGGCCTCGGCCTTGTAGCGATGGTACTCGCGCACGGTCATGTTGCCCACCGCTCGCCCCTGGACGATCACCTGGGAGCCGGTTTCCGAGTTCGGCTTGAGCAGCACCGGATTCATGTCGGTGTGCGGCGGGATGCCGCAGGCCGCCGCCTGCAGCGCCTGGGCGCGGCCGATCTCCCCCCCTTCGGCGGTCACCGCAGAGTTGAGCGCCATGTTCTGCGCCTTGAAGGGCGCAACCCGGTAGCCGCGGTTCTTGAGGATGCGGCAGAGTCCGGCGGCGATGACGCTCTTGCCGACGTCCGAGCCAGTGCCGCCGATGAAGAGCGCATTGCACTTTTCAGGCTCAAGAGCTGGCTCTTCACCTTGGACCTTGGACCTTGGACCTTGGACCTGATACCCCCGCGGCGTCACCATCCGCCCCCGCGCGTCGACCAGCGTCTGGCTGTTGCCGACGACGACGAGCGAGAGCATGTCGACCTCGGCCGCGACCAGGCCGGCGAGATTGATCACGGTGACCGTCTCGTCGTCGCGGCAGGCGTTGCGCACGATGCCGACCGGGGTCGCCGGGCCGCGGTGGCGCAGCAGGATCGCCGCCGCCTCGCCGAGCTGGGTGGTGCGGCCGCGGCTCTTGGGATTGTAGAGGGCGACGACGAAATCGGCGGCGGCGGCCGCCTCCAGGCGGCGGCGGATCAGCGCCCAGGGGGTCAACAGATCGGAGAGGGAGACGACGGCGAAGTCGTGCATCAGCGGCGCGCCGAGACGGGCGGCGGCGGCCTGTACCGCCGAGACCCCAGGGACCACTTCGACGGCGATGTCGGGGGCCTCAGTCGGCTGCAGCTCCAGCGCCAGGCCGGCCATGCCGTAGATCCCGGCATCCCCCGATGAGACCAGCGCCACCTGCCGACCCGCAGTGGCGAGCCGCAACGCCTCGCGGCAGCGCTCGACCTCCTTCATCATCCCCGAGGAGACGACCTCCTTGCCGGCGAGCAGCTCCGGGATCAGGTCGAGATAGGTCTTGTAGCCGACCACCGTTTCGGCCGCGGCGATGGCCGCGCCAGCCGCCGGGGTCAGGTGATCGAGAGCGCCGGGGCCAAGCCCGACGACGTAGAGTTTGCCGGTCATAAAATACTTTCGCAAAAATCGTTTAAGGCGGCTCTCACCCGTTCGCTGCACTCACTATGAGATCACGGAGGGCACAGAGAACGGCAAATGCTTCTTTCCTTTTAAACCTGATCAGGCTTCGGGTCTTCGCCTGCCTTCAAGCTTTCCTTTGTGATCTCGGTGTGCTCTAGCGACTGTAAGGAGCGAGTGAGAGACGATGTTCAGCCTTGGCCAATTTCCGCCACCGCCACGGTGACGTTGCCCAGCTTCTTCTTGCGCACCAGCAGGCCGGTCGCGCCGGCAGAGAGGAGCGCGGCCGGCTCGCAGACGCCGCTGGCGCCCACCGCGGCCAGGGCATGAACCGAGGGGGGACTCGGCGCGGCCACGGCATTCAGCGCCGCCGGCGGGTGGAAATCGACGCGCAGCCGGTGACGTTCGGCGAAGGCGAGCAGACCGGCCTCGTCCGACTTGGCGGTGATAGTGGCCACCACCGCCAGGCTCGCGAAGGCCAGAAAGGCCTCGGATAAGACCTCCCGTACCGCCGCTTCAATCTCCTCGGCGCTGGTGCCGCGATTGCAGCCCAGGCCAACGGCCAGGTTCCGGGGACGCAGCACCAGCAACCCGGGGGTCCGGTCGAGTTGGGGCAGGTAGCGGTTGCTGACGAAGACCGTCCCGGCCGCCTGCGCCTGCAGCGCCGCGGCGAAGGTGCCGAAACGTTCGATCTGGGGAAGTGCCGCAAAGGGGGCCGCGACGCTGCCGTCCCGGTCGACCAGGGCGATGCGTTCGCCGCGCAGCAGCAGGCTGTTGAGGGTCTTGACGCGCGCCAGCGGCTCGACGCCGTAGCCGAGGCGCCGTGCGACATCATCCCAGGCCGGCAGCCCGTTGACATCGGTGGCGGTGGTAATCACCGCGGTGCCGCCCAGCCGTTCGGCCAGTTCCCCGGCCAGTTCGTTGGCTCCTCCCAGATGGCCGGAAAGGAGACTGATGGCGAACCGCCCGGCCTCGTCCAGCACCACCACCGCCGGATCGGCCGCCTTCCCTTTCAGGTGGGGGGCCAGGGTGCGAACCACGATTCCGGTCGCCATGATGCAGACCAGGCCGTCGATCTCGGCAAAGAGGCGCGGCAGCAGCGTCGTCAGAGATTCTGAAAAGTAGCGGCAGCCGTCCGCGGCCCGCAGCCGCTGCGGTAGCCAGACCTCGGCGCTTTCGGACTCGCGGCCGATGCGGCGGGCCAGGTCGGCCCCTCCTTCAGTGATGGCGACGACGGCGAGGTTCATGGAGTAAAAACCCGATTCTTAGAAGGTACCGACCGCAAACTGCGGTGAGCCGTCAGGGAGAAACCCCAAGGGCGTCTCTCACCCGTTCGCTGCGCTCACTTGAGCACACGGAGAGCACAGAGAAATCCTTTGAGACAGGATTTTGATTCAAAACCTCGGTGATCTCTGTGATCTCAAGCGACTGCAAGGAGCGAGTGAGAGCCGATTTTCAGGATTTTTCCCGGAAACCGTGGGCAAACCCGGGGTCGTAGAGTTTCGAGCGTTCCGGCACCCCCTGCCGGCGGGACCGCAACACCTCGCCGACCAGGATCAGCGCCTGGCGGCCGATGCCGGCGGCGGCGACTTTGGCGGCGATGTCGGCCAGCGTCCCCTCGACCGTCCGCTGGTCGGGCCAGCTGGCGCGGTAGATCACCGCCGCCGGGGTCTGGGCGGTGAAGGCTCCCCCGGCCAGCAGCTCGGCCACCACCTGCTCCATCATCCCCACCGAGAGGTAGAGGCACAGCGTCCCGCCGTTGGCGGCCAGGCGCCGCAGCGCCTCGTGCTCGGGGACCGGGGTGCGCCCGGCGATGCGGGTCAGCACCAGGGTCTGGGAGACCTCCGGCAGGGTCAGCTCCTGCCCCAGGCTGGCCGCGGCGGCGAAGGCCGCGGTCACCCCGGGGATCACTCCGTAGCCAATGCCGAGGGCGTCGAGGGCCGCCATCTGCTCCTGGATCGCCCCGTAGAGGCAGGGGTCGCCGGTGTGCAGGCGCACCACCTGTTTGCCCTCGGCCGCCGCCTGCCGGATCAGCTCGATCACCGCCTCCAGGGTCAAGGGTGCGCTGTCGTGGGCCGCCGCGCCAGCCTTGAGCTCGGCGAGGAGCGCCTTGTTGACCAGCGAGCCGGCATAGATGACGACATCGGCCGCCTGCAGGGCCTTGAGTCCCTTGACGGTGATCAGCTCGGGGTCGCCGGGACCGGCGCCGACGAAGATGACCGGGGGATTTTTCATGTTGCCACAACTGCCCTTGATTTTCGGCTAAGCACCAATGCACATTTCTATACACATGTGCATAGAACCGAATAGACCGTGTTTTGATTTAAGTCCGCGTATAAAACGCATGGCGTTTTACACCATGCTGGGCGATTTTTCCCTCATCTTTTAATCTCTTAAGGAGGTGATAAGCCTGCGGCAAACTAAGCCGACAAAGCTCTGCAACGTCCCCCCGCTTAATGGATCCGTGCTTAGCGATATAACTGAGAACCATCTGTTCTTGCTGAAAGGGATCAAAGCCCGCCTGGCGGATGTAAGCAGCCTTTTGCCCGGTCTTTCGGTAGATTTTGGCACTCAGGGTGTAAGTTCGGGCGCGACCCCCACCATGGGCCTCGACCAACCCTGCCTCGGCCAGTTTCTCAAGAGCCGCGCGGGCCTCCTGTTCGGTTTTCTGAATAGATGGAGCAAGATCGTCGTGGTTAGCCGACGCTCTAGGCGTAGACGGGACAGAATGATCAAGCTATCCAAGGGCATCGCATACCCGGTACGCTCTTCGTGCCGCAGTACCAGTTCAAGGAAATCATGGTCCGATTCGGCGTTGCTCATCCGCAAAATTACAGAGGTCGAGTCCGAGCGGGAGTAATCCGGAGCCGGGCGGCCGTAACGAAGCAATCCCTCGAAAATGCGATCGATTCCACGTCCAGTGCGTTCGGCAAGTCCGATGCGTTTTGCAATGTCGGCAAGCAGGGGATTACGAGGGCGCGGCTCTGTAACTAGGAGGTTTTGCAGGGTGACCCCTTCTACAAAACCACCGGGATTGGAAATGGTCATGCCATCGTCACCAATACGGATATGCACGGCACCCAAACGGGCATAATCCCGATGGACCAGGGCGTTAACAAAGGCCTCCCGAAAGGCACGTCGTTCAAAATTGGGGATCGGAACCCGGAACAAACCGACTTGCACTTCCTTCTCAGTCACGCGGGCAGCAAACAACCGCTCAATTTCCTCAAAGGCTTGCAGTAATGGCTTGCGGAAAAACTCATTGGACCGTACGTCTGTGCCTTCCAACACCTGAAAGGCAACTTCGGCAGGGGAAGTACTGCCGCAACTGTTCCTCCCTTCCAAGGAACAAAAGCCCTGCCAGGGTTGGACGCCGGACGCCTTCAATGGTCGTCGCAAGGCCTAAGGCTCCATCTAGCTCGTCATCTGCCAAGGGGATAAGGGACGTGTCTCCCCCATATCGCCGGATAGCCTCTCGAATGCGCTGACGCTCCAAGGGGTTCAAGTCCTCGGAGGTCAGATCAAACATCGGCAGTGCAGATGGGTCGGTGAGACCTAGGACCGATTGCCGCTGGGTGAACTCATGCGGATAAAACGGAACAGCCTCCGGCTTGCCGTCGGCTTTTAAGCGCCGACGCTGAAAAAGCCCCTCCGATGTCGCTACCAGCTGCCTTGACTTGGGAACTCGGATGCGAGCAATACTCTGTTGCCCAATTGGACAGAGTTCAATGCGGACGGAGAGTGGTGGGCTGGTTCGGTTGGCGACCAGTGCAGCCAAGCCGGTTATATCCTGATGGTTCGAATGTAAGCCTGTGATTGTTCCACTATCCTCCACCCCCAGCAGCAAATCCCCACCTTCGGTATTGGCGAGTGCCACTATTGCAGAAATCAAATCGCGGTCCGATAGGCATTTCAGATCGCTTTTGAATTCGACCTGGAGGGTCTCCCCACTTGCGAGAATTTCTTTCAATTGACAATCATCCATACTCATACCCGTCGGCCGGACTCGCAAATTTCTCAGTGGACTTCTTTGGCGCTGACAATATGAGCGAAATCGACACCTAATTCGTCGAAATGCGCCTTACCACAGCGTATCTTCGACCACTCTGCACTACGAAGCTTCAATTCGTCTTTCGTGCCTTTTGTTTCGCGTACAAGGTAAACCTTTTCATCGTTCTCTTTGACGATGGCCCAATCCGGGTTGTAGGTCCCGACCGGAGTTGCCACCTTGAACCATGAGGGAAGTTTTATGAACAGCTTGATATCCTCTCGTGAACTCATGGCCTCGGCAAATTGCCGCTCGACTTCCGAATCACAAAGCACTGTATCGTAGATGGAGTTGTCGACTTCGATCATATCGGTCAGATACCCGGCGATTTCTTGCTCTTCGAAAAGCAACATCTCGTATTCCTGACCATTGATCCGTTCATACTTAATCCCGTCAATCATCAACTCGTGCAACTCGGTCTGAATCGCCGCCAGCGCTTGGTCGAGAAACTGTTGAGGATTGATGTGCACCTCACTCAACCGACCGGACTGAATTAATATCTGCACCAGGGTGGTGCGAGTCAGCTCTGTCTTTCCTTGCAGATAGCCGATTAAATCAGGGATTTTAACGGCCCCGAAATTGGCGTCATGCTCCCGCACGACCAGCAGTTTAGGATCGACCCCCTTCTTGCGGTCAAAATCCATACCGGCCTTTTCGACTTTGATTTTCGGAGCAAGGATCGACTCCATTTCCTGCAAGCGTTTCGCTGCTTTCTTAATCAATACAGATGTCTGGTAATCGACTGCGTACCGTGTTCGGTGCTTGATCCGTTGCCAAAGCGCGTTGAAATCCTCATTCAACCGCCAGCCCGGTTTGAGTTTCGCCGTCCGCCGCTTTTTCTTATTGGCAATGCGACCCTCAAAATTGACCCCGCACTCCTCTTCGATCTCGGCTTTGCAACTGTCTGGCAAATTCGTCGTAACTTTCGTTGGCGATCACCGTCAGCCGATTGATATTCGGGTCGAAGCAGCGCTCGCCCGTCTCCAGTACCGGCAGCCGCATTCCTCTCCCGATTTCCTGGCGTTTTTTGATCTCCGATTTGGTCTCATTGAGGGTGCAGATCTGAAACACGTTCGGGTTGTCCCACCCCTCGCGCAGCGCCGAGTGGCTGAAGATGAAACGCAACGGCTCATCCAACGACAGCAGCCGCTCCTTGTGGCGCATGATCAGTTCATACGCCTCGTCGTCTGCAGCCGTGTTGCCCCGGGTATCCTTCGGAATATTTTTGTAAACCGAAAAATAACCGTTATGCACCCGCTCTACTGGCAGCGGCTTTAACTCTGCATATTTGGGCAGAGCGGCTATTTCTTTGTACGACTCCACAAACCAGTAACGGATTTTCCCATCGTCGGGCCAGTAGTTCGCCACCCGGTCGATGAAAAAGAGGGATAGGACCTTCAGTCTTTCCCCCTCAGGCATGGTTTTATGAATTCGTAGTTCTTTATCGAAATGCTCCCGGATCGTCTCGCGAATCTGCACCCTCATGACATCATCAATGCGTCCGCCATGAGTCTGGCCAACATAAAGCTGCAGGCCGTTGGTAAAGCTCACATACCCTTCACCGGCGTTGATTTCGTCAATGATGTAGTCACGATAGCTGTCCCGCCCTTTGGATTTGTCATGCAGGTCGACCCCGCTGCTGCTGAAGGTCACCTGCTTCCGTTTAGGCGCCCCCTTGTCGTTAACATCCATCTCCAGTTTGGCGGTAATCTTCGAACTGGTTGCACTGATGGCTTTTACATGGATATACGGCTGATTGAAATCGGCATCGTCGAGTACCGAATCGACCTCAATCCGCTTTACCAGTTTCAAATCATAGGCCCGCACCGGATCGAGTCTGTAGAGCAGATTATAGAGATTTCGATGAGTCGCCGAATAACGCAGGGTACAGAGGGGGTTGAGAGAATCAATTGCGGCCTTTGCCTGGTTACTCTCCATGTTTTGCGGCTCATCCATGATAACGATAGGCTTGGCCGCCTGAATGAACTCGACCGGTCGGTAGCCGCTGAGGCGATCATTTTCCTTGTGGATGACGTTGTTCGCCTGCTTGTTGAAGGCATCGATATTGATGACTAGTACCTGTAACGAGTTTGACTGGGCAAACTGACGCAGTTTCGAGACCTGCCGCGAATCATAGACCCAGCTGTCGAAGGGAACGTTGCCGAAAAGCGCGGAGAAATGGTCCTTCATCAACCGCAAGCTGGCCAGCACCCCTTCGCGAATCGCCACGCTCGGCACAACGACAATGAATTTTTTGAAACCGTAGCGCTGATGCAGCTCAAAAATGGAGCGCAGGTAAACATAAGTCTTACCGGTGCCGGTCTCCATCTCGACTGAGAAATGGAATCCGTCTAATTCCCTACTTTCAGGTATTCCATTTTTTTCCTGAACAGCCCGCAAGTTTTCAAGCAACTGTACTTCATCCAGAGCAAAGGCATTACCGATCCCCTTGTCAGTAAACAACCCTCCCTCGCTCGTGAGATTAAACTCGAAGTCGCCGTTCGCCAAAGGATGACCATCGAAGAGATCGACCACGGCCTTAATTGCGTTGAGTTGGTAGGTCTGGTTGCTATCAAACTTTATTTTCATTACCAAATCTACCTAGGTTCTCGCCGTTTCAGTGACATTTTGAAGTCTCTCGTTAAGCCATGCTTTGATCAACTCAATATAACTGGTCCAGTCACTGGATTTGGCAGCTACATTGACTATTCGCGTCAGAGCAACGGCCCTAGAACTTCCAAGCATATCTATAATTTTATCAACATATTCATGGTCTTCTGCTACAGCATTTATTGCGTTCGCAGCATTTATCACGTCATCAAAGTCTGAATCTCCTGTCAAGGGTACAGAGCAAATAAGTGCATGTAACCTCTTCTCTGGGGGTTCGATCGTGAGGGGGGGAAAATTGCCTAACGTATGTCAGTGCTTGAGTTCGTCTCGCTTGATCGGCATAATGATTGCCTGTCAGGACCTTGTTCTGAACTGATGCGGGTCGCGCGCC
>CAVXNQ010000003.1:0-150449 GCA_963763205.1 uncultured delta proteobacterium
TGATCGCCCGTCGTTTGTCAAGGACTGCCGCGTTGACAAGGGGGCCGACCACGGGTAGGATGACATCGGTTTTTTCCAAGTTTTTGACCTCTTACAGGAGCCCGGGGTGAAATTCGGAGAGGAACAGCAGCAGCGCCTGGCCGCCGCCCTGCTCAGCGCCCTGCTCGATTCGGGGGTGGCGGTGCTCAAGGCGGAGCGGGGCGTGGCCCGTGCAAGGATCGCCGCCATCATCCGCCGGGAACTGGAGGGGGAGCAGGACCTCGATCGCGAGGCCGAGCAGCTGCTGGCGGCTCACCTGAAAAACGCGCCCCCCGGCGTTGACCGCCACAAACTGCTGCAGATGATCAGGAAGCGTCTGGCCGATGAACGCGGGGAGGGGCAATGAACTTTTCCGAAGCACGCATTTCCCAGCTTGCCCATCGGATCAAGGACGGCCTGTGGCGCGACGACCTGGTCGACTACCGCGATGAGGGGCGGGCGCTGCAGGTGCTCAAGACGACCATCTCCCGCCTGCTGGCCGCTGAGCAAGAGGTCGACCGGCTGGTGCGGGACCGGTTGCAGCGCCAGCACCAGGTTCCCGGCAGCCGGGAGTGGCAACTCCTCTACGAGCGCTACGTGCGGGAGGAAATGAACAAGCGCAAAGGGTAAGTGATCCCAGCCGGGGGGGCAGCTCGTTGCGGCCACCAAAGGCTTCTTCCCCCGCGATCGCCGGATAGCGCCACGTTGCCCCCCCCTTCCTCCCCGTGATTTCCCCACCAGGGCCCCATCGGGGTGATCCCCGCTCCCCGTGGGAATGGTCCTGCCAGGGCTGCCCGCCGCCGGAAAATTTCCATAAACCCCTTGACATTCTTTCCCCGCTGATTATATTAAGGCCCAGCTGTTAGCACTCGCCAGCTGTGAGTGCTAACGGGGCCGTGGAAGGCTTGGTTCGTTTGCCGGTTTCGAACGCGAGCCTTTTTCATTTGGGTTGTCGTCAAACGGGGCACAGCCCCCTCATTCCATCCATTAGTGTACAGGAAAGGAGCATCTCGTCATGAACATCAGACCGTTGCACGACCGCATCATCGTCGAGCGTCTCGAGGAAGAGACCAAGACCGCCGGGGGCCTGATCATCCCCGATACCGCCAAGGAAAAACCCCAGCAGGGGAAGGTTGTCGCCGTTGGTAAGGGGAAGAAGACGGAGGACGGCAAAGTCCTGCCCCTGGACGTCAAGGTTGGGGACAAGGTGCTGTTCGGCAAATACTCCGGCACCGAGATCAAGATCGAAGGCCAGGAATTCCTGATGATGCGCGAGGACGACATCCTCGGCGTCGTCGAGAAGTAATCCATTCATTTCCCGCAAGGAGGAAACATAGACATGTCTGCTAAGGAAATCAAATTCGGGCAGGACGCCCGGGCGCAGATCCTCAAAGGGGTCAATACCCTCGCCAACGCCGTGAAGGTCACCCTGGGTCCCAAGGGGCGTAATGTCGTCATCGAGAAGTCCTTCGGTGCGCCGCTGATCACCAAGGACGGCGTGACCGTCGCCAAGGAGATCGAGGTCGAGGACAAGTTCGAGAACATGGGCGCCCAGCTGGTCAAGGAAGTCGCCTCCAAGACCTCCGACATTGCCGGGGACGGCACCACCACCGCCACTGTGCTGGCACAGTCCATCTACCGGGAAGGGGTCAAGCTGGTCACCGCCGGCCACAACCCGATGGAGATCAAGCGCGGCATCGACAAGGCGGTAGAAGTGGCTGTCGCCACGCTCAAAGAACTCTCCAAACCGATCAAGGACCACAAGGAGATCGCCCAGGTCGGGACCATTTCGGCCAATAGCGACAAGACCATCGGCGACATCCTCGCCGAGGCCATGGACAAGGTCGGCAAGGAAGGGGTCATCACCGTCGAAGAAGCCAAGGCGATGGAGACCACCCTGGAGACCGTCGAGGGGATGCAGTTCGACCGCGGCTACCTCTCCCCCTACTTCGTGACCGATGCCGAGCGTATGGAAACGGTCATGGAAGACGCCCTGATCCTCATCCACGACAAGAAGATCGCCAACATGCGCGACCTGCTGCCGATCCTCGAGCCGGTGGCCAAGCAGGGCCGCCCGCTGATGATCATCGCCGAGGACGTCGAAGGCGAAGCGCTGGCCACCCTGGTCGTCAACCGCCTGCGCGGCACCCTCAACGTCTGCGCCGTCAAGGCTCCCGGCTTCGGGGACCGCCGCAAGGCGATGCTCGAAGACATCGCCGTTCTCACCGGCGGCAAGGTGATCTCCGAGGAGATCGGCTTCAAGCTGGAGAACGCCACCCTCGACATGCTCGGCCGCGCCAAGCGCATCGTCGTCGACAAGGAGAACACCACCATCATCGACGGCGCCGGCAGCGAGGTCGACATCCAGGGCCGCGTCAAGCAGATCCGCGCCCAGATCGAGGAGACCAAGAGCGACTACGATCGTGAGAAGCTCCAGGAGCGCCTCGCCAAACTGGTCGGCGGCGTCGCCGTGGTCAAGGTCGGTGCGGCCACCGAGACCGAAATGAAAGAGAAAAAGGCTCGCGTCGAGGACGCTCTGCACGCGACCCGCGCGGCCGTGGAAGAGGGTATCGTCCCTGGCGGCGGCGTCGCCCTGGTGCGCTGCATCCCGGCTCTCAACGCCCTGAAGCTGGCGGGCGAGCAGGCGTTTGGGGTCAATATCGTCAAGCGCGCTCTGGAAGAGCCGCTGCGCCAGATTGCCACCAACGCCGGCATGGAAGGTGCCATCGTCATCGACAAGGTGATGGGCAAGAAAGGCGCCTTCGGTTTCGATGCCGCTGCCGACACCTACGGCGACATGATCGAAAAAGGGATCATCGACCCGACCAAGGTGGCCCGCAGCGCCCTGCAGAACGCCGCTTCGGTGGCCGGCCTGATGCTCACCACCGAGGCCTGCATTGCCGAGAAACCCAAGAAGGATTCGGGTATGGGCGGCATGCCGGGTGGTATGGGCGACATGGGCGGCATGGGTGGCATGGGCGGCATGGGCGGTATGATGTAACCCGACCCAACGCCGCCACTACGGAAACAGCAAAGCCCTCCGGTCACCCCGGGGGGCTTTGCTGTTCTGGCTCGCTTAGTCTTTCACCGAGGTTCCGGTCGGCTAGGCGCCCGTCGGACTATCCATGAGCCGGCTGCAAATCCGGCCGTTTGGTCCGGATTTCAGCTCCTTTTCAACCCATAGCTGCGGTTAATGGCGCTCAGACGAGATCGTGTCTGTCCTCAGCCAGCCAACTTTTCGCTTCAGCCCGCAGAGTCCGACAGGCTTCCCGGCGCAACGGATGGTATAATGCATTCCAATTTTGAATCCATAGCTGTTGCGGATGACCGGGTATCACCGGAAAAAGATGTCCGAATCCGGAGAATGTGGGACTATGGGAAGGCACTCGATGGTTTGTGAGGAAACCCCGAATTGCGGAACATGCTCGCTTTTCCCCATGCCAACCCGCCGTCGGCCCGATTCCATCCCGGGAGGAAATCCATTTTGAATAGCCGCCGGTTTCTGCAGAACCAGCGTGGAATAACTCTCCTCATCGTGCTCATCATGGTGGTCGTCCTCGGGCTGACCCTGGGAATTGCCGGCTCGACCTGGAAGACGATTGTGCAGCGGGCCAGGGAGGAGCAGCTCTTGTGGGTCGGGGATCAATACCGCCGAGCTATCGAAAGTTATTTCGAAACCGCCCAGGCGGGGGTGCCGGGAACCTATCCGCACAGCCTGGACGATCTGCTGAAGGACCCGCGTTTTCCGCAGACCGTGCGCCACATCCGCAAACTCTACAAGGACCCCATGACCGGCAAGGATTTCGAACCCGTCCGGGCCGGTGGGGCGGTCACCGGAACCGCCGGGATCGGCGAAGGGACCGGCGGGATCATCGGGGTGCGCAGCACCAGCCAGCAGGAACCATTCAAAAAAGACGGCTTCCCCGAGGAATATGCCGATTTCAGAAAAGCGCAGCGGTACAGCGACTGGGCGTTCGTTTACCGGCCAAGTCCCGCCCAGCCGAACCAGGGTGGCAGCCAAACACCGGGGACCGGACAGAACCGGGCGACGGGAGGGCTGCCCGGCCAGGGAGGCATTCCCCTCGGCTCGGGAATCCCCCCGCAGTAGCCTGCGCGGATCGGTTTTTCCCCCTTGCGGCCATCACCTTCATGCTTACTCCGCAGGGCGCCTCTGGGGTTTCCGCCGCCATGCCGTGCCGCGGAATCTGCCCCTCCCGCGACCCGTCCCGCCGGGGAAATTTTCTCCCCAGCGGTCGGCTTTTTACGGCGGATGCGCTATGCTTGCCGGTAGCTCAGACCTCTACCATCTACGGGTAAACGCCATGAAGAATCTGCTGGGAAGCGTCATCGCACTCCTGATCGTCGGCTGGGTTTTGCCGTCGGCGGGGCTTTGTTCCGCCTTCGGGACGGTCATCCAGCCGGAGCTTGCCGGGCGGCTGCAGCAATCCTCCCCGGGGGAGACGTTGCCGGTCATCGTTCGTTTGGCGGAGCCGCTGTCGGTCCACACCCTGGCGGTCCCGCCAGGCGTGCGGGGAACGGCCCGGGCCCAAGCCCGCGCCGCCCTGGTCCGTGCCCTCCGCGCGCGTGCTGAAGCCAGCCAGCTGCCCCTGCGCGACCTGCTGCGGAAGCGGGGGCTGCCCGCACCCAAAGACCTGTGGCTGATCAACGGTCTGGCGCTCCCTGCCACCCCGGCCCTGATCGAGGAGCTGGCACAGCGGCCGGAGGTCGCTTCGGTCGACCTCGACGCCGTCATCCAGGTGCCGCGCGTGGTCACCGCCGCGGATACCGACCGGAACCTCATCGAAGACAATATCGACCTGGTTGACGCCCCGGCGCTGTGGGCCTCCGGGTTTACCGGGCAGGGCGTCACGGTGGCCATCGTCGATTCGGGGGTGGATTCCCAGCATGCCGACCTGGGTCCCCGCTGGCGCGGCGGCACCGACAGCTGGTTCAACGCCGTGGCGGCCAACTGCGGCAACTCCCAAGTGACCTGCGCCACCAGCTGCGATACCGACACCACCCAGCCCTGCGACTATCTCGATACCCAGGGGGTCGCTCACGGCACCGCCGTGGCCGGAGTGCTGGTCGGGGGCAGCGCCACCGGGACCGCTATCGGCGTGGCGCCGGGGGTCAAATGGATCGCGGCGAAGATCTTCGACAGCAACGACAGTGCCCCGTTGAGTCTCATCCACCAGGCCTTCGCCTGGCTGCTCGACCCGGACGGCAACCCGGCCACGGACGATGCGCCGGACGTGGTCAACAACTCCTGGGGATTCGAAAGCTCTGCAGGCCAGTGCAGCACCGAGTTCCAGGCCGACGTGCAGGCCCTCCGCGATGCGGGGATTGCCGTGGTCTTTGCCGCCGGCAACATCGATCCCGGGCCCGCCGGACCGGGCAGCAGCATTTCTCCGGCCAACAACAGCAACGCCTTCGCCGTGGGCTCGGTGGGGACGGGATCGCCGTCGAGTATCGACTTCTCCCAGGTCAGCACCTTCAGTTCCCGCGGGCCCTCGGCCTGTGACGGCACCATCTTTCCCGAGGTCGTGGCCCCCGGCTATTTCGTCAAAACCGCCGACCTGAGTTCCGCCGCCGTTCCCAATGCCTCCCGGACGATTTCCGGGACCTCCTTTGCGGCGCCCCATGCCGCCGGGGTGATGGCGCTCCTGTTGAGCGCCTTCCCCGGCACCCCGGTGGCCGAGCTGGAATCCGCCCTGATGCAGTCGGCGGTCGATCTCGGTACCGCCGGGCCGGACAACGACTACGGCTATGGCCGGATCGACGCCCTGACGGCATACACTTTCCTGAACGCCGCGCCGGCCATCGAGGTAACGGATTCCAGGGCGCCCACCGCCGACGGCATTCTCGCCTTCGGTCACATTTCTCCCGGCACGACCGCCAGCGGAACCGTCCGCATCCGCAATGCCGGCGCCGCCGCCCTCGCCCTGGGGAGCATCGATTTCAGCGGCGTCGCGGCGCCCTTTGCCGTGACCGCCGATCCGTGCAGCAATACCGTCCTGAACCCCGACCAGGCCTGCACCCTCAGCATCAGTTTTGCGCCTGCGGTTCTCGGTGAATTCAGCGGCAGCTTCGCCATCCCCTCGAATGATCCCGACCAGCCACAGGTGACAGTGGCCCTGAGCGGTTTCGGCAATACCCCGCCGCTGGCGCCGCAGCCACAATCCCCGGCCAATGGGGCGACGGTGAGCGACCCGGTGACTTTCACCTGGCTGCCGGCCAGTGACGCCGACGGTGACGCGGTAACCCAGGCGCTGGTCGTTTCGCCCCACCCCGACTTCAGCGTGGCCGATACTATCCCGGTCGATTCCGTCCCGCCGGTCACGCCGCTGGCCCTCGGTGCCGGCGGCCTGCTGCTGGGCGTCCTCGGGCTGACCTTGGCACAGGGCCGCCGGCGCTGGGTTCTGCTGCTGCTGGCGGGCGGCCTATTGCTGGCGCCGGTGGCTTGCGGTGGCGGGGGCGGGGGAGGCACACCGCCGCCGAACACCCAGTCCGCAACCCTGTCCGGATTTACCTCCGGGGTCACCTATTACTGGAAGATGACCGCCACGGACAGCCGCGGCGCGGTGACGGAAAGTGCGGCAAGGACCTTCACGGACCGTTAGCAACCTGCCAGGGTAAAACGCCGCAGCCCTCCCGGGAGGGGAGGGCTGCGGCGTTTTCGATCCATCCTGGGGGGGGTCAGCTTACCTGCAGCTTCAGGCAGCAGGCCCGCTCCAACGGCGCCACCCGCAGCGATACGGACCCTTCCTTTGCCTGCTGAATAATTTCGACCTCAGCTTCGCCCTGCCCCTTGCCGTAGGCGGCCACGATACCCCCGGCCCGTTCCAGATCGGTTGGCGTGGGGCGGCCGCTGACCAGGCCCAGCGGGCCGGAGAAGTCGGCGGCGCGCAGCAGCAGGTCTTCACTGCGCACCAGTGCCGTGATGGCCTCGTTGTCCCCCTCATTGCGCCCCAGCGTCAACTTGGCCGACGATGAAAGCCGGAACTGGCGGCCCACCTTGAGCAGTTCGACATCCGTCGGTGTTGCCGCGGGATGGTGGGTGAAGAGATCGCGCAGCCGGCCGATGAACGATTTTTCGGTGAGCAGGCAGCCGCCTCCCGAGGAAGGATACTCGTGCAGACCCCATTCCCGGGCCAGCTCGGCCTGGCGGCGGCGCGACCGGCCCTGAATGTCCAACAACTGCTCCCGGTCGACCAGGCCGGCCTCCTCCATGGGGGTCGGCGGCAGCAATCTGGCGCTCAGGGGGCGCAGAATCCGGTCCCGCAGTCCTGAGTGTTTGGCCACCGTCTGCAGGGCGGTCAGATTCTGGCTCATCGGCCGCTGGCCGAGGACCTCGCCGGAGAAGAGGAAATCGAAGCCCGCCGCGGCCATCCGCTCTCCGGCGAGGCGAAACATCATGGCGTGACAGTCGATGCAGGGATTGAGATTCCTGCCGTAACCGTAACGGGGGTTCTTCACCATTTCGAGGTGGATGTCGGAGATGTCGCTGACGATCAGCGGCACCTCCATCTGCTCGGCGGCCTTGCGGGCCCTACCGGCCCCGAAGAAGGGGGTGGCGAAGGCGATGCAGGTGACATCGACCCCCTGGCGTTTGAGGGTCAGGGCGGCCAGGCTGCTGTCGAGGCCGCCGGAGAGAAGTCCCAGTGCTTTGCTCATAATAATCCTTCCATATACCTGACTTTTCTGCTGTTGTAAGAGCGGAAAATATACCATGACCGCCCTGATCGATTCAAGCGCGCTGCGCCGCGAAGACGGCAATTCGCCTTGACAATTTCGCGGTGGCTTTGCCAGAATAACGCCCATTGAAGCGACGAACTCCGGCCTCCCGGGACGAAACGCAGCGGCTTTCTCCGTCCTTCAGGTCGCGTGCCGGCAAGGAGTGCGGGATTGCCGTAATCGACAGCTCCCCCGGGTGATGCCCGCTAAGCCCGGTTGGCGGGTTTTTCGTGTCCGGGGGCAGGGGTCCCGTAAACCAGAGGTGCCGATGGCAAAAATCGGGTGGCGGCCCTGGAAATCCTCACCGGCAATCCGGCGGTCATTAACCTGATCCGCGAGGGAAAGACCTTCCAGATTCCCTCGATCATGCAGACCGCCCGCGGCGAGGGGATGCAGATGATGGACCAGCACATCCTGGAACTGCTCAAGGCCCGGCGAATCGACGCCGGAGAGGCGCATCGCTGCGCCGCCGACAAGCGGACCTTCGAATCCTTTCTTGCCAAATAGTATTCAGGCGCGGGAAAACGGCTATCATTGTTTCACGGGCACTGCCGTCTGTGGACTGGGTTGGCCACGTTCGACTTCCCCGCAAAAGGAACGGTTTCCCATGGAAGAGTTCTGCAACTACGGCTTCGGCAAGACCGTCGATCTCGATTTTCCGGCCGCCGTCGAGAAGGTCCGGACCCTGCTGGGCAAGCAGGGTTTCCGGGTTCTGAGCACCATCGATCTGCAGCGGGATCTGCAAACGGCGCTGGGGATAACCTTCCGCCGTTACCTGATTCTCGGCGCCTGCAACGCCGACTTTGCCTATCAGGCTTTTACCGCCGACCCCAATATCGGTCTGCTGCTTCCCTGCAACGTGATCGTGTATGAAACCGATGCCGGGCAGGTCCAGGTGATGGCCATGGACCCGGTGCATGTCATGGAATTGGTACGGAAGCCGGAAGCGGTCGAGGTGACCATGGAGGTCAAGGAAAAGCTGGAAGCGGTCATGGCCGAACTTTAGGGCTGGTACACCTGCCAGACTACGAGGCCCGGAGGCGCCGATCGCCTGCCGGGCCTTTGTCTTTGGGCCTATCTGCTCCTTGGAAAGACGCTTCGCTGCAGGGCGTGGCGAAACAGGAGAATCAGGCCAGGCCCAGTTCCTTCATCCGTCGCCAGAGGGTGGTGCGGCTCATGCCGAGCTGGCTGGCGGCCTCCTGCTTGCGCCAGCGGTGGGCCTTGAGGGCGCCGAGAATCTGTTCGGCCTCCCCCCCTGCGGCCGGGTTCGTTGCCGGCTCTTCCCCACCGAGCGCCCGGCGCAGCGATGCCGGCAGGAACTGGCGTTCGATGCGGCCGCTGGTACTGGTGACGTAGGCATGCTCCACCGCGTTCTCCAGTTCGCGGACGTTGCCCGGCCAGTCGTAGGCCATCATCAGCGCCATGGCCCGGCTCGATACCTCACGCAGACGCTCGCCGCGGGCGTTCAGCTTCTGCATGAAATTTTCCACCAGCAGCGGGATGTCCTCCTTGCGCCGGCGCAGCGGCGGCAGGCTCAACGGCACCACGCACAGCCGGTAGTAAAGGTCCTCGCGGAAGGTTCCCCGGTCGATTTCCCTGAGCAGGTTCTTGTTGGTGGCGGCAATGACCCGGACGTCGGTATGCAGGGTTTTGACCCCCCCGACCCGTTCGTACTCCTTCTCCTGCAGCACCCGCAGCAGCTTGGCCTGCAGCGCCAGCGAAGTGTCGCCGATTTCGTCAAGAAAGATCGTTCCGCCGTGGGCGCGTTCGAAGCGGCCCGGCTTGTCCTTGATCGCTCCGGTAAACGCCCCTTTCTCGTGGCCGAAAAGCTCGCTTTCCAGCAGGCTCTCGGCCAGCGAGGCACAATTGACCTTGACGAAGGGGCCGCTCTTGCGGGCACTGCGGAAGTGGATCGCACGGGCCAGAATTTCCTTGCCGGTACCGCTTTCGCCTTCGATCAGCACCGTCGCCTCGGTGGCGGCCACGGTCTTGATGCGCTCAAAGATTTCGACCATCGCCTTGCTTTTGCCCACGAAATCGGAAAAGGAGTACTCGTTGTGGAGCTTGGCCTTGAGCGCTTCGATCTCGCTGCGGTCGCGGATGATGCCGATGCAGCCGCAGATAGCACCGCGGGCATCGCGCAGCAGGTCCGAGGAAAGAAACGCAGGGATCCGCCGACCGTCCTTGCCGACCAGGGTGGCGGTGCAGTTCTGGATCGGCTGCTGGTGTTGCAGGGTCCACTGCAGCGGGCAGTCGGTGTCGCAGACGCTCGCATGGAAAACCTCCCGGCACGGTTTGCCGAGCACCTCCTCCTCGCGAAAGCCGGTCATCAATTCGGCGCTGCGGGAAAAGGCGGTCAGGCGCATGTCGAGATCGACGCTGTAGATGCCGTCCGCGATGGAGTTGACCAGGGTCCGGGAACGCTCGATTTCGCTGCTCAGCAGGGCTTGCTTGCGCTGCAGGCGTTCGGCGAGTTCCTTCATCAACGAGGCGTCCTGGAAGGTTTCCATGATGCCGATGACCTCCCCGTCCGCGCCGC
Source organism: uncultured delta proteobacterium (assembly GCA_963763205.1). Taxonomy (GTDB): domain Bacteria; phylum Desulfobacterota; class Desulfuromonadia; order Desulfuromonadales; family DDH964; genus DDH964. The sequence continues at coordinate 10,292 of CAVXNQ010000003.1, forward strand.
GCAGGGGGGTCAGATTGAGGCAGAGGGAGATACGCTGGTTGCCGCGCAGGCATTCGAAGTCGAAGCTCTTCCGGTCGCTGTTCGAAGTCAGAACGGCCTGGAACGGACACCGCTCGGCACACGGGGAGAAGCCGGTGACATCCCAGCAGTGACGCCCCTTGGCATCCTCTTCCCGCAGTTGCAGGAAATCCTGGGCGAAGCGGTTGACGGCCTGGACCCGACGCTCCCGGTCGAGGAGCAGCACCCCCTGGGCCATCTGGTCGAAGAGCCAACGGTCGGCGAGTTGCGGCTGATTCATGGCGGCCTCCCCCAAAAAAGTTATTAACGTATTATATGGAAGATGCAATTTCTGTGCAAGCTCCAGGGGGATTCCGCAGGTTCCGGAACTCGAGAGTGATTCAGAACGGTTCTCTGGGGAGGGAGGAGGGGGTGGGGCGGCGTTGAAACGCCGTGTTGCGTGAAATGGCGCGATGCCTGTGGCGATCCAACGCAGCACTGCGGGATGCTGGGAGGTTGCCGGACTATGCGGGCCGGAATTGCAGCCGATTCATGGATCGTTCGACAGTCTCCTAGGGCAGGACGTCGTTGAGCAGTTCCAGGATGTGCACCGCCCGTTGCCGACCGCCGGCATGGTTGATGGAGTCCTGCAGCTGCATGATGCAGCCCGGGCAGTCGGTGGCGACCAGCGCTGCCCCGCTCGCGGCGATGGCCGCGGCCTTCTTGGCGCCGATCTGCTTGCTGGTCTCGTAGTGGTAGACCGAGTAGGTCCCCCCCAGCCCGCAGCAGGTGCCGGCGTTCGCCATCTCCACGAACTCGACCTGCGGCAGCGCGGCGAGGATCCGCCGCGGTTCCTTGGTGATCCCCTGGGTGCGCAGGTGGCAGGGGTCGTGGTAGGTGACGCGGATCTTCTTCTCCGCGCTTCGGCAGCGCGGCGAGCTTCTCCGGCAGGCCGTGGTTCGCCAGAAAGACGAAGATGTCCTCGACTTTGGCGCCCAGCGCCCGGTACTCCTCGCCGAGGTCGGCGTAGACCTTGCCGAGTCCGGCATGGCAGGAGGCGCAGGCGGTGACGATGCAATCGACCGGGCGGGCGGTGAGGGCTTTGAGGTTCTGCGCCGCCAGCTCTTCCACCGTCTCGCCGGCCCCGGCGCTCACCGCCGGCAGCCCGCAGCACCCCTGGTCCTTGGGAATGACCACGGTGACGCCGAGGAACTTCAGAGCCCGCAAGCAGCGCCTCGCCGATGGCCGGGTACATGTAGTTGATGCCGCAGCCGGTGAAGAAGGCGACGGTCGGCTGCCCCGCCTCGCCTTCGATCAGCTCCGGCACCCGCTCGCGGAAGGGGTGGGCGGTGAACTCGGGCAGGGTGCGCGCCGGATCCAGGTAGGGCAGCGGAAAGCGCAGCCGCAGGCCGCTGTTCTCCGGCAGCTTTTTGAACAGCAGCTTGGAGAACCGGCCGCCGCTTTTGGCCAGGAGGTTGAGCAGCTTCTGGCGCTTGAGGACTGCGGTCATCCCCTTGCCGAAGCTGGAGAGCCCCTTCTCCTTCGCGATGCGCCGCCGGGCGGCGGCGACGATCTCCTCGGTCGGCACCTTGTTCGGGCACTGGGCGTTGCAGCTGCCGCAGAGCAGGCACTGGGAGAGGTCGAAGAGGACCTTTTCCTCCAGGTCGATCTTCCCGTCGAGCAGCGCCCCGGCCAGGGCCACCTTGCCGCGGGCGACCCGCCCTTCGTGCTTCTCGGCGCCGAACACCGGGCAGTGGGCGCGGCAGGCGCCGCACTTGACGCACTGCTCGATCTCTTCGCGGTAGTCTTCGAGTTCTTTGAGTTTGGCCATGATTAATACCGGGACGGGGAATGGAGGACGGGGGCTGCGAACGGTCTTTCCCGTCCGTCCCGCGTCCGGTCCCGTCAGTCCAGAAAAATCTTCCCCGGGTTGAGGATATTGTTGGGATCGAGGGCGCGCTTGATGGTCTTCATGTATTCGCTCGCCTCCGGGGAGAGTTCCAGCGGGATGTAGGCGGCCTTGGCGATTCCCACGCCGTGCTCGCCGCTCATGGTGCCGCCGAGTTCCAGCGCCCCCTTGAAGACCTCCTCGATGGCCTTCTCGGCCTTCTCGGCCTCGCCCGGCACCTTCTTGTCGATCATGATGTTGACGTGGATGTTGCCGTCGCCGGCGTGGCCGAAGTTGACGATGGGGATACCGTAGCGCTCGGCGATGGCGTCGATCTTGCGGATCATCTCCGGCACCTTGGAGCGCGGCACGCAGATGTCCTCGTTGAACTTGTCGGGGTTGACCTTGCGCAGGGACGCCGAGACCGAGCGGCGGATCTGCCACAGCGCCTCGCTTTCGGCCGGGGTCGTGGCGATGCGGGTCTCGACGACGCCGAGTGGCCGGATGATCGCTTCGATCCGGTTCGCCTGCTTGTCGAGAAACTCCCGGTCGCCGTCGACCTCGATGATCAGTACCGCCCGGGCGCTCTCGGGCACCTGCAGGCCGGTGGCCTGGCGCACGCAGTCGATGGTGCGCCCATCCATGAACTCGAGGGTGGTCGGGGATGATCTTGCCGCGGATGATCGCGAGACCGCCTGCGCCGCGCCATCGATGGAGTCGAACAGCACCAGCATGGTCTTCTTCGCTTCGGGCAGCGGCAGCAGTTTGATGACGATCTTGGTGATCACCCCCAGCGTCCCTTCCGAGCCGCACAGCAGCTTGGTCAGGTCGTAGCCGACCACCCCCTTCATGGTCGGGCCGCCGGTGCGGATGATGTCCCCGGTGGGGGTGACGACCTCGAGGCCGAGGATGTAATCCTTGGTCACGCCGTACTTGACGCAGCGCGGGCCGCCGGCGCACTCGGCGACGTTGCCGCCGAGGGTCGAGAACTTGAGGGAGGCCGGGTCGGGGGGATAGAAGAGCCCGACCTTTTCCACCGCCTGCTGGAACTGTTCGGTGACCACCCCCGGCTGCACGGTCGCCACCAGGTTCTCCTCGTCGATCTCGAGGATCTGGTCCATGCGCTCGGTGACCAGCACGATCCCGCCCTTGGTCGGCAGCGCGCCGCCGGTGAAGCCGCTGCCGGCGCCGCGGGGAAAGACCGGGATCTGTCTCGCGGTTGGCGAGCTTCAGGATGCGGCTGATCTCCTCCGCCGCCGCCGGGGTGGACGACCACTTCCGGCAAAAACTGCTGCTGGGTGGCGTCGTAGGAGTAGCAGAGCAGGTCGGCGCGATCGGTGGAGACGTTGGCGCTGCCGACGATGTTTTTCAGTTCCTCGATGTGGCGGTTAGCGAGCATAGGTGTTCCGATTCGAAAAGGTTCATAGGTGCAAGGTGCAAGGTGCAAGGTGCAAGGATGCAAGGTGCAAGGTGCAAGGACAGCAAATGGTTTGTGGTGGGCCTTGCCCTGACCTTTATCCTGGCTTTTCGAGCCTGTTTTCCGTCTGGAGAACGGGAAGTATCGTACCGCCGTCGGGGATGACCACCGTCCGCGGGTGGGCGGGCAGCTTTTCATACGCCATCTGCAGCGCGGCGTCAAGGTCCGGGGCTTTCTCCATCCCCATTTTTCCGGTTTCCGCCGCCCCCAGTTCGCTGACCAGGATGATCCGGTAACCGCGGGCCTTGCTCAGGGTGGCGTGGGCGGTCTGGCCGTAGATCTCGTAGTTGGCCCGCAGCGCCTTCTCGAAATCGGCCAGGTCCTGGTGGTCGAACCAGTGGAAGAAGTTGGCGTGGCCGAAGCCGTCGGGGCAGGCGGCGAGCAGGATGATGGTCCCCCCGGGACGCACCGCCCGCGCCCCGTAGTCGAGGGACTTGTGGGCCTGGATGAAGTTGATGTCCTTGGGGTGCCCGCCGCAGGAGATCACCGCCAGGTCGGCGGGTTCGTCCAGGCTCAACGCTGGTAGTAGGCCTTCGACCTTGGCGCAGGCGGCCAGGTGGGCCACCTCCAATTCGCCGCAGCAGACGTCGAGGATGCGTTTGTCGGGGGAGAGGACGGTGTTGAGCAGAAAATCAGGCTCGACCAGCCGCGCCGCGGCGAGGATCGCCTCATGGATCGGGTTGCCGTCAAGGACTCCGGGAGTGGCCAGGGGGTGCTTGCCGCCGACCTCCGGCGGGTTGAAGACCTTGAAGTGGGTGGCCATGCAGGTTTCCCGGGCCGCCACCCCCGGCACCAGCCCCTTGCGCCCGCCGCCGAAACCGGCGAAGTAGTGGAAACCGCAGGTGCCGGTGACCACCACCCGGTCGGCCTCGACCACGCGGCGATTGATCGCCACCGGCAGGCCGGTCTGCCGTTCGGCCGAGGGTGACCAGCTGCCCGGGGTTGTCCGCCTCGTGGTCGTGGACCGCGATCCGTCCGAACAGGGGGCCGAGAATCTTGCGGTGCTCGGCTTCGGTCTGCCGGCGGTGGATGCCGAGGGCGACGACGATGTCGATGGCCTCGTCCTCGATCCCGGCGGCATTGAGGCGTTCCACCAAAAGCGGCAGGTAGTGCTCGCTGCCGGTGTAGCGGGTGATGTCGGAGGTGACGATGGCCACCTTCTCTCCGGGACGCACGATCTTCTCCAGGCGCGGGGTGCCGAGGGGGGCGTCGAGGGAGGCCTTTACCAGTTCCTCCGCCGTGGCCGCCGGGGCGGGGACGGAAGGGACCAGCAGGGCGGCGCCCGGCAGGGCACAGGACCAGCTCTGCTGGCCGTATTTCAGATCATGGTTCGACAAACCTCACCTCCCGGGTCAACTTCGTCATGATAAGCCTTTTTGACCGTCGACCGCAAGCCGTCGTCGAGGATTGGTTTCGAAAGCTTCCCCAATTATGCCGGCAGCGTTGACACCCCCCGGGGGAGGGCTTAGAATGCAGACGCGCCGCCGAAACCGAGGGAAATTGTGAAACAGAAAACCATCTACAGCTGCCAGCAGTGCGGTCTGCAAAGCCCCAAGTGGCTGGGCAAATGCCCCGACTGCGGGCAGTGGAACAGTCTCGTCGAGGAGACGAAGTTGGTGGCTAAAACCTCCGGTCGGGCACTTCCTCCGGCCGGAAAGCCGCAGCTGCTGGCAGAGGTCCAGGTCACCGAGGAGGACCGACTGCGCTGCGGCATCGGCGAACTCGACCGGGTCCTCGGCGGCGGCGTGGTTCCCGGCTCGCTGACCTTGATCGGCGGCGACCCGGGGATCGGCAAGTCGACCCTGCTGCTGCAGGCGGTCGACCGGCTGGCGGCAAACGGCACCGCCCTGTACGTTACCGCCGAGGAGTCGACCCGCCAGGTCAAGCTGCGCGGCGACCGCCTCGGGGTCTCTGCCGCCAATCTCTATCTGCTGGCGGAGACTGCCCTGGAAGCGGTCTTCGAACGGGTCCGGGAGTTGAAGCCGGCCTTTCTGGTCGTCGATTCGATCCAGACCATCTTCACCGCCGCCCTCGAGTCCGCCCCCGGCAGCGTCAGCCAGGTGCGCGAGTGCGCTGCCCGGCTGATGCAGTTGGCCAAGGGGGAGGGAGTGCCGACCTTCATCGTCGGCCATGTCACCAAGGATGGGTCGATCGCCGGGCCGCGGATGCTCGAGCACCTGGTCGACACCGTCCTCTATTTCGAGGGGGACCCCGGCCACCCCTACCGCATCCTGCGGGCGGTCAAAAACCGCTTCGGCTCCACCAACGAGATCGGCGTCTTCGCCATGAACGAGGCCGGCCTGCAGGAGGTCGCCAACCCCTCGGAGCTGTTCCTCGCCGAGCGCCCGATCGGCGCCGCAGGCAGCGCCGTGGTCCCCTCCCTGGAGGGGAGCCGGCCGATCCTGGTGGAGCTGCAGGCCCTGGTTTCCGGTTCCTCCCTCGGCAACCCGCGGCGCACCACCATGGGGATCGACCACAACCGCGTGTCGCTCTTGGTGGCGGTGCTGGAGAAGAAGGTCGGTCTTTCGCTGCTGGCCCAGGACATCTTTCTCAACGTCGCCGGCGGCGTGCGCCTCGTCGAGCCGGCCGTCGATCTCGGCGTCTTGGCGGCGCTCGCCTCCAGCCATCGCAACCGGCCGCTGCCGGCACGCACCATCCTCTTCGGCGAGGTCGGCCTGGCCGGGGAAGTGCGGGCGGTCTCCCGCCCCGAACTGCGCATCAAGGAGGCCGCCCGGCTCGGCTTCGACCGCTGCCTGCTCCCCGCCGGCAACCTGAAGAACCTGGAACCTCCCCAGGGGATGCGCCTGCTCGGGGTGCGCAGTGCCGAGGAGGCCCTGGACCAGCTGTTCGAATAATGTGCATAAGGGGGCCGCAGGACGACGGCCGGCCGCCATGCGCAACCGAAACCGCTCAATAGACGACTGCACTGGAAAGGATGCCCGCGTGGCTGAAACGCTCGATTTTCGTATCCGCAAAGCCTTTCTCTTCCCCCTCGGGCTGATGCTGCTGCTCTGCCTGGTGCTGCTGGCCTGCTGTTTTATCCTCGGCGAGCCGCGGGTCAAGGCGCTGATCCTGGTCATCCTGATCGTGCCGGTGCTGGTCCTCTTTGTGGAGAGTCTCTTCCGCCATGTGGTGTTCGATCCGCTGCTCCTGATCGCCCACAAGCTGCTGCGCAACAAGTCCCTGGCCTGGGCCGAAATTACCGCGGTGGAGACGGTGATGGTGCGCAAGCGGGTCTTTCTGACCATCTGCGCCGGCGAGGAGTTTCTGATCCTGTCCAATGCCTACGCCGATTTTCCGGGACTGGTCCGCAATCTGCTGCAACGGGTGCCGGCGGAATCGATCAGCGCGGAGACCCGGAGCATGGCCGAAGCGCCCCCGGTCAAGAGCGGCGACATCGTCAGCTGCTGGCTGGCGGTCGCCCTGCTGCTGCTGATTCTTTACAGTCAACTGGGCGGAAAGCTTTGAGTCCGCCGCCTATGCGGTTGACAAAAAACGGGTTTTCATTTAATTTAGTGCAATTCTCAGGTATCAAGGGAGCCGTCGCATGGAGAAGGCGAAAATCGAGGAGTTCCGGAAAATCCTTCAGGAACAACTTGAAGAACTGCTGCGGGAGGCCGGCAAGACGGTCTCCGAGATGACTGACGAAAAGACCAACTTTCCCGATCCGACCGACCGGGCTTCACTCGAGTCGGACCGCAATTTCGAACTCCGCATCCGCGACCGCGAACGCAAGCTGATCATGAAGATCCGCGAGGCCCTCGAGCGGATCGAAAACGGCGAATTCGGCATCTGCGAGAATTGCGAAGAAGAAATCGGCGAGGCCCGGCTCAAAGCCCGCCCGGTGACTACCCTGTGTATCGAGTGCAAGACCGAGCAGGAACGACAGGAAAAGATCGGCTGAACCCCGCTTTCTTGCCCGCCGTCTGGCCACCGGATCGGGAATGACATGGCGTCCACCCCGCTTCAGTTGCTTCCCACTGTCGTCCTGTTCGCCAACCGCGCGGCCGGTGATCCTCCCCGCGCCCTGCAGAACATCCTCCGCCTGCTCAAGCGCCGGCTCTCCCTTGCGGATTGCCGGCTCCTGTTTTTGTCCCCCGACGAAACTACATTCCGGCAACAGATCGGTCCAGCCGGTCCCGCCCGGCTCCTCCCCTGCCGGTTGCCGGTGGCGGGGAGCCCGGCCGGCCTGGCTCTGGGTGAAGGGCGCCGCCAGGAGTTTGCCGGCCAGTGGTTCTTCCCACTCACCTCCGGCCTCGGCAACCACGGCGTCCTGGTGCTCAAGCCGGCCGCCGGCAAAACCCTCGCGGCCGCCGATCTCCAGGGTCTCCAGGCGGTTGACGATTTTCTGGCGGCCCTGCTCGGGACCGTCCCGCCGGAAGGGACCGGCGCCGGGGATCTCCTGCAATGGCAGGCGCTCTCGGCCGAAAACGACCGCAAGTACCGGGAAATTTCGCTCCTCTACCGGTTGTCGCGGGCCATGCACGGAACGTTGCGGCTCAACGAACTGATGCACCTGATCCTCTCGGCGGCCACCCTGCCCGACGGCGGCGGCTTCGAGCGGGCAATGCTGTTCATGGTCAACGAGCGCAGCGGTACCCTGCAGGGGATGCTCGGCGTGACCCGGGAGGCGGCGGCGCCGATTTTGCCCACTCTCGCCGGGATGGGCGACTGGGACCACCTGGAAATCGATCCGTCCGGCCGGGAGGCCCAGCGGCAGACACCTTTCTGTCGCCAGGTGGCCGGTTTGCGCTTCAGTCTCGACGCGGATTGGAACCCGCTGGCCCGCGCGGTGCGGGAGGGACGGGTCTACTACGTGGCGGCAGGGGAGGGGGAAGGAATCTTTCCTGAGGAACTGGACCTCGACAGCTTTGTCTGCGCGCCGCTGCTCGGCCGCAACCGGATTCTGGCCCTGCTGGTCGTCGATAACCCATCGGCGCCGGAATCGATCGCTCCGGAGCGGCTGCGCTTTCTCGAGCTCTTCGTCAACCAGGCCGCGGCCGCGATGGAGAATTCGATGCTGGTGCACCGTCTGGAGACCGCCCATCAGGAGCTGTGGGAGACCCAGGAACGCCTGATCCAGGGTGAGAAAATGGCGGTCCTCGGCGAAATGGCCGCCTCGGTGGCCCACGAACTGAAAAATCCCCTGGTTGCCATCGGCGGGTTCGCCCAACGTCTGCACCGGCGACTCGCCAGCGACAGCCGGGAGCAGGAATACGCCGGCATCATCGCCCGCGAAGTCCAGCGCATGGAACAGCTGCTGGGAGAGATCCTGGCTTTTTCGAAGAAGAACATGCTCTGTTTTGCCGAATGCCAGCTTGCCGAGGTCATCGCCTCGGCTCTTGCCCTGGTCGGCGAAAGGCTGGAGCAGGCGGGGGTCAGAACGACCGTCGACATCAGCCAAGCGCTGCCGCCGATCCAGGGGGACGGCAAGAAATTGTGCCAGGTGGTGATCAATCTGGTGGACAATGCGCGCCAGGCGATGGAAAGGACCGGCGGCGAGTTGACGCTGCGCGCCTTCCCGAGTCAGCTGCGCGGTGAACCGGCGGTAACGCTGGAGGTGGCGGATACCGGCGGCGGCATCTCCCTGGACGTGTTGCGCAACATCTTCAATCCGTTTTTCTCCACCAAGACCGAAGGCACCGGGCTGGGCCTGCCGATATCCCACCGCATCGTCGAGCATCACCGCGGCGAGATCGAGGTGCAGAACCGGGAGTTCGGAGCGGCCTTCATCGTCCGCCTGCCGGTGGCGGCCCAGGGAAAAGCTTTCCATTGACAAAGGGCAACGGTTTGGTTAAGGTGACGCTGCTTTTTTCGGGGCTGTAGCTCAGCTGGGAGAGCGACGCGTTCGCAACGCGTAGGTCGACGGTTCGATCCCGTTCAGCTCCACCAAGAACACCAGGGAGGTTCAGGCCAATCAGCCTGAACCTCTTTTTTTCGTCCCCTTCTCTCTGGCTCCTTCCCTCCGGGTCCCGCACCCACTTCTTCCTATCCCGCCGATTTGTCAATTTTCCGCCGCATGCTTAAATGGGCAGTAGGGGCGCCGCGGCTGAACGGCGCCCCCGGGAGGAGTGATCGGGGATGGTCTACGGCTTTCTGCTCACGGGCATTGCCTTGGTGGTCCTGGTGGTTTGGGGCCTGATCGAGATCCGGCGGATCGACCGGATCATCGCCGCGGTCGACCGCAAACTCGGCCCGCCCGAAAAGGAAAAGGACCGGTCATGAAGGACAAGCCGGTCATCGAGGCGGAAGACTCCTACCTGAGCCGCGACCTCACCGAGTTCGACATCACCATGATCGGCGTCGGCGCCATGATCGGCGCCGGAATTTTCGTCCTCACCGGCATCGCGGCGGGCACCGCCGGCCCCGGCCTGCTCCTCGCCTTCGCCCTGAACGGCATCGTCACCATCTTCACCGCCATGGTCTATGCCGAGCTCGGCTCGGCGATCCCCGAGTCGGGCGGAGGCTACCTCTGGGTCAAGGAGGCCTTCGGCGGCTCCAGGGGTTCCTGGCCGGCTGGATGTCCTGGTTCTCCCACGCCGTGGCTGGCGCTCTCTACGCCCTCGGCTTCGGCTCCTACGGCGCCCTCTTGCTGAAGGACCTGGGAGTGCCGCTGCATCACCTCGGCCTCGCCGAGGGGTGGATCGAGAAGGGGCTGGCGGTCCTGGTCGTCCTCCTCTTTCTCTTCATCCACTACCGCGGCACCTCGGAGACCGGGATGACCGGCAACATCGTCACCCTCGGCAAGCTGGCGGTCATCGGCGTCTTCATCGCCGGCGGCCTCTGGCGCATCTTCACCCGACCCGCGCCTTTGGCCCATTTCGACCCCTTCTTCCCGACCGGGGTGGGGAGCGTCTTCGTCGCCATGGGCTTCACGTTCATCGCCTTCGAGGGGTACGAGATCATCGTCCAGGCCGGCGAGGAGGTGAAGAACCCCCGCCGCAGCATCCCCCGGGCGATCTTCTGGGCGCTGATCGTCGTCGTGCCGATCTACGTGCTGGTCGGCTTCGCCGCCCTCGGCGCCGTCGACAGCGCCGGTCCCACCTGGCAGTACCTCGGCCAGTTCAAGGAACTCGGGCTGGTCAAGGCGGCCGGCCAGTTCCTCCACTACGGCACCTACCTCCTGCTGCTCGGCGGCCTCCTCTCGACGGTCTCGGCGCTGAACGCCACCACCTTCTCCTCCACCCGGGTCGCCTTCGCCATGGGGCGCGACCGCTCCCTGCCCAACTTCTTCGCCAGGATCCATGCCGGCAACCGCACCCCCTACCTGGCCCTGTTCGGCACCGGCGCCATCATCCTGGCGATGGTAGCCTGTCATACCCATCGAGGACGTCGCCACCGCCGCCGACGTGATGTTCCTGCTCCTCTTCATCCAGGTCAACGGCGCGGTGCTGAAGATCCGTCGGGAGTTCGGCGAGCGGCTCCACTACGGCTACCTCCTCCCCTTCTACCCGGCGGTGCCGGTGATCGGCGGACTGCTGCAGGCGGCCCTGGCGATCTATCTCTACCGCTTCAGCCCCAAGGCCTGGTACCTGGCCGGCGGCTGGATCGTGGTCGGCGCCGGGCTCTATTTCGCCTACGCCCGGGGGCGCCTCCAGGCGAAGGAGGAATCGCGCATCGCCCGGGTTCGGCAGATGGAGCGGGTCCCCGGCACCCGCGGCCCGGAAGTCCTGGTGGCGGTCGCCAAAGGGGCGGAGGCCGCGGTCGAGCTGGAGATCGCTGGGGCCCTGGCGCGGAGCATGGAGGCGGGGATCGTGGCGGTGCACGTGGTGCGCGTGCCGCGCCAGACCTCGCCGCGGGTGGCGGCGGGGCTGACCACCGATCGGGCGATCTGGTGGCCAAGCTGGAACGTTTCGCCAAGAACCGCAAGGTCAACCTGCACTCGCTGGTGGCGGTCGGCCACTCGGTCTCTCAGGTGATGCGCGAGGTGGCCGAGCAACAGGAGGTGAAGCTGATCCTGCTTGGCTGGCGGGGTGTCATGTCGCGGTCGCGCATCCGCGGGAGCATCGCCGACGCCCTGCTGCGCAAGTCGCCGGCCCACGTCCTGGTGGTGCGGGACAAAGGGCTGCCGGAGCGGGTGGAGAAGATCACCCTGGCCCTGAGTCCGCAGAACCTGGGGGAGTTCATCCTCCCCGCCACGGTTGCGATGGCCCGCGGCTTTGACGCCGCGCTGCGCATCGTCACCTACGGTGATCCGGACGCGGAGCCGCTGCGGGACTGGCAGGAGAAGGTCGGCCGGCGCTGCCGGGAACAGGGCCTGGAGGAATCCCGGCTGGACTTGAAAATCAGCGCCCCGGAAGACCTCGTCAAGGCCCTGGTCCGCGAGGCGGAACAGGCTGACATCCTGGTCATGGGGGCTTCGCGGGACTGGGTCGATTACGACCACCTGCTCGGCGCCCTGCCGGACCGCGTCGCCGAGGCCAGCACCAAGACGGTGGTGATCGCGAAGGGGACCGAGCCGAAAATCATGTCCCTGGCCCGGCGGGTGGGATTCTACTTCCGCAGAAGCAGAATGCGATCTTGAACACCGGGTAGCCTTGCCTTGCACTGCCTGGACCTGGCTCTCAACAGGTTTCAAACGGCTCCTTTCGGGGAGGAGCGGTGAGGCCGGGCTCTTGCTGAAGGAGGCCTGATCTCTAGGTCGTGGTATGCTGGAAACAGATCACAGATCCTGGACACCGCGCCGATCTCCGGTTTCCAAAGGAGTCCAAATATGAATTCACCGAAAGTCATCAACTGCCTGAACTGCGACGCCGAGATGGAGGTCAACAGCTTCCAGAACCGGGTGCTGGTGACCTGCCCCGAGTGCGGGCGTGACTACCGGCTCCTCTTCCGCGAGGAGCGTCAGTCCTGGTTCCTGCAGCCAGAGCCGGCCGTCGAGCCCGAGGTCGAGGCGCGGCACACGGAAAACCCGGCCGCGGTGCTGGGGGCGGTGGGCCGACCCAAGCGGGTCGACCGCGCCGACAAGTACCGGGAGCAGAGCGACCTTAAGGCCGACATCGAGCAGACGATCGACAAGGAGCACCGCCGCTCCTGAGCGGGCGGCGGCACTCCGGTCTTTTCCTCCTCCGCCGGCCCCGGATCACCCCCCGTCCGGGCTTCTGTCCTTTCCGGCCAGCAGCTTCCTGAATTCCCCCTCGTCGAGGATGCGGATGCCGCGGTCGCGCGCCTCGTTCAGCTTTTGCCCCGGCTCCTCCCCCGCCACCAGGTAGTCGGTGCCGCCGCTGACGCCGGAGGTGGCGCGGGCGCCGAGCTTCTCCACCGCCGCCTGCGCCTCGCTGCGCGTGTAGTGCTCCAGTGCGCCGGTGAAGACGAAGGTCGTGCCGGCCAGGGACCCTCCCTTTCCGTCCCCCGCCATCGGCCGGACCTCCACTCCGGCCGCCTGCAACTCCTCGATCACCTGCCGGTTGCCGGCGAAAAACTCGATCAGGCTGGCGGCGATCTTCGGCACGACATCGGGGATTTTCCCTAACTCGCTGCGGTCCGCGGCCAGCAGTTTGGCCAGGGTGCCGAAGCGCTCCGCCAGGGTCCCGGCCAGACGCGACCCGACGTGGCGGATGCCCAGGGCGTAGAGGAAGCGGTCGAGGCGCGGTCTGCGGCTCTCCGCGATCGCCGCGCAGAGCTGGCGGGCAGATTGCTCCGCGAACCCTTCCAGCCCCTCCACGTCTTCCGGCTCCAGCCGGTAGAGGTCGGCCAGGGTGGCGACCAGGCCCCGTTCCACCAACTGAGCCGCCGTCTTCTCCCCGAGATGCTCGATGTCGAGGGCGCCGCGCGACGCATAATGGCGCGATCCGGCCGCGCAGCTGCGCCCGGCAGGAGAGCCCCGCCGGGCAGCGGACGTAGGCCCCCTCGCGGATCACCGGGGTGCCGCAGGCGGGGCACTTCTCCGGCATGTGGAACTTGTGGGCGTATTTGTTGGGACGCTCGAGACGCTCCAGCACCTCGGGGATCACGTCCCCGGCCCGCGCGATGCGCACCCGGTCCCCTTCGCGCAGGTCCTTGTTGGCCACCTCCCCCGCGTTGTGCAGGGTGGCGCGGCTCACCGTCACCCCGCCGACATCGACCGGCTGCAGCAGCGCCACCGGGGTGAGCATCCCGCTCGGGCCGACCGAGACCACGATCCGCTCCAGGGTGGTGATCTCCCGCTTCGGCTCGAACTTCCAGGCCAGCGCCCAGCGCGGCGAGCGGTGGCGGCTGCCGAGGCGCTCCCGCAGCGCCAGGTCGTCGAGTTTGACCACGATGCCGTCGATCTCGTAGGGGAGCTCGTCGCGTTTTTCGACCAGCTCCTGCCAGTAGGCGGCGATTTCCTCGAAGTCGGCCACCCGGCGGTTGCCGGGGTTGGTGCGCAGCCCCCAGCCCTGCAAGGCCTTCAGGATCTCCCAGTGGCTGGCGAAGGCCGTCCCCTCGACCTGCAGGATTTCGTAGCAGTAGACCGCCAGGGGCCAGCGGGCGACGACCTGGGAGTCGAGCCGGCGCAGGGTCCCGGCGCAGGCGTTGCGGGGGTTGGCAAAGGGCTCCTCGCCGTTCTCCAGCCGCTCGCGGTTGAACTCAAGAAAGGCCTGCTTGGGAAGGTAGACCTCGCCGCGCACGGCGAGGAAGGGGGGCAGGTCTTCGCCGCCCAGGCGCAGGGGGAGGGTGCGCACCGTCGCCAGGTTGGCGGTGACCTCCTCGCCGACCCGGCCGTCGCCGCGGGTGGCGCCCCGCCGGAAGATTCCCCCCTCGTAGATCAGCTCCACCGAGGCGCCGTCGAACTTGGGTTCGGCGACCCAGGCGAAACGCTCGCGCCCGGTTTCGCGGCGCAGAAAGTCGAGGAACTCGCGGACTTTTTTCTCATCGAGAGCGGCGTCGAGGCTGAGCAGCGGCGCGACGTGCTCGATCCGGGCGAGAGACTCGGCGGGGGGCGCCCCGACCCGCCGGGTGGGGGAGTCGGCGCTGGCGAGCTCGGGAAAGGCCTCCTCCAGCTCCTGCAGGCGGGCGAAGAGCCGGTCGTAGACGGCGTCGGCGATGACCGGATCGTTCTCGACGTAGTAGCGGCGGTCGTGGTAGGTAATCCCGGCGCGCAACTCCGCCGCCTGCGCCTCCGCATCCTGCCGGGAGAGGTCGGCTGTCGGTCGGAAATCGGTGTCGGGGTGGTGTCTTGAAGCCCACGGCCGCTCCCTCACCGCTTCAGCAGCTTCAGCAGCTCGGCCACCTTGCGCGTGTTGATCACATCGTCCCGCTCCAGCCAGCCGCGCCGCGCCTGGTAGACGCCGAAGCGAATATTCTCCAGGCCGCGGGTGGAGTGGGCGTCGGTGTTGATCGCGACCTTCAGCCCCAACTCCTTGGCCATGCGGCAGTGGTGGTCGTTGAGGTCGAGGCGGTCGGGGTGGGCGTTGACCTCGAAGAAGCAGCCCCGCTCCACCGCCGCCCGCATCAGCCGCTCCATGTCGACCCGATAGGGGTCGCGTTCGCCGATCAGGCGCCCGGTGGGGTGGCCGAGGATTTTGAAGTGGGGGTTGTCCATGGCCCGGATGATGCGCTCGGTCTGCTGCTCGGCGGAGAGGTCGAATTTGGAATGGATGGAGCAGACGGTCAGGTCGAGCTTGGCCAGCACCGCGTCGGGGAGGTCGAGGGAGCCGTCCTCGAGGATGTCGACCTCGATCCCCTTGAGGATGCGAAAGCCGGAGTATGCGTCGCTGAGCGCCTCGATCTCCGCGATCTGTTTCTCCAGCCGTTTGCGGTTCAGTCCCCTGGCGACGGTGACCGCCTGGCTGTGCTCGGTGATCGCCAGGTAGCTGTAGCCGAGCCCCCGCGCCGCCTCGACCATCGCCCGCAGCGAGGCGTGGCCGTCGGTCGCCTCGGTGTGGGCGTGCAGGTCGCCGCGCAGATCGTCCCGGACCACCAGCTGCGGCAGCTTCCCCTTTTGCGCCGCCTCGATCTCGCCGCGGTTCTCGCGCAGCTCCGGCTCGATAAAGGGGAGGCCGACGGCGGCGAAGACCTCCGCCTCGCTGGCCCCGGCGATGCGCTTCCCCCCGCCCTCGTCGCCGTCCCGGAAAATCCCGTACTCGTTGAGCTTGAGCCCCCGTTTCACGGCGATCTGACGGATCGCGATGTTGTGCTCCTTGGAGCCGGTGAAATAGTAGAGCGCCGCACCGTAGCTCTCTTTCTCCACCACCCGCAGGTCGACCTGCAGCCCGTCGCGCAGCCGCACCGAGGATTTGGTCGCTCCCTTCGCCAGCACCTCGGCCACGTCCTCGTAGCCGGTGAAGGCCGCCATCACCGGGCTCTTCGCCGTGCAGGTCACGAGAATGTCGAGGTCCCCCACCGTCTCCCGGCGGCGCCGGAAGCTGCCGGCCACCGCCACCTTTTCGACCCCCTCGACCCCGGCCAAAAAAGCCCGCAGGGCTTCGGCGACCTCCTCCGCCGCCGCGAGCTTGATCCGTTCTTCCCGCCCGGCGCGGCGCTCGAGGTCTTCCAGGATCGTCGCCTCGAGCTTCTCGCCGAACCCCTCCAGGTCGCGGATCTTGTGGGCGCGGGCCGCGGCGGCCAAATCGTCGAGGTCGTCGATGCCGAGCTCCCGGTGCAGGGCCGCGATCCGCTTGGGGCCGAGCTGGGCCACGTGCAGCAGCTCCGAGAGTTTCCCGGGCACTTCGGCCTCCAGCTTCCGCAGCAGGGTCAGCGAGCCGGTTTCGACGATTTCGGCGATCTTCCCGGCCAGATCGTCACCGATACCGGCGATCTCGGTCAGATCGGCCTTCTCCTCGAGCATCGATGCCAGGCTCTGCGGCTGGTCCTCGATGGTGCGGGCGGCGTTGCGATAGGCGCGGACCCGAAACGGGTTCGACCCCCGGATCTCGAGCAGATCCGCGATGTGGTTGAAGATGCGGGCGATCTCCCGGTTGTGGATGGGCATGGTGCTGCCTCTCTCAATCGCAGGCCGGCTGGCCCAGGCTGGCGGCGAGCAGCCCGGCCAAGCTGCGGCTTTCGATGGGAAGCCCGCTCGCCCCGGCGAAGGCGACGCTGTCGGTGGTGACGAGACGCCGCAGGGGGAGCCGCGCCAGGCGCTCGGCAGCTTCCCCTGCCAGCAGGCAATGACTGACGAGGATCGAGATGTCGCGGGTCGCACCGGCGGCAAGCAGCGCCTCGGCGGCGGCGACCATGGTGCCGCCGGTGCTGATCATGTCGTCCACCAGCACCGGGGCGCGGTTTCTCACCTCGCCGGCCACCGCCTGCACCACCACCTGGCGGTCGCTTTTACGCAGCTTGTCGAGGTAGGCCACCGGCAGCCGCAGCAGCTCGCCGTAGCGCTGCGCCAGTTTCACCGCTCCGGCATCGGGCGCGACCAGGACCTGATTCTCCCGGCGGTGGCGGACGAAGGCCTCGGCCAAAAGCGGCACGGCGGAGAGATGCAGCAGCGGCACGCTGGCGAATCCCTCGATGGCGGGGTTGTGCAGGTCGACGGTGACGATGCGGTCGAAGCGGCAGGCGAGCAGGTCGGTCAGCAGCCGCGCGCCGATCGCTTCCTGCCTCTTGACCCGGCGATCCTGGCGGGCATAGCCGAAATAGGGGATCAGTGCGGTGACGCGGTGGGCGCCGCGCCGGCGGCTGGCGTCGGCCAGAAGCAGCAGTTCAAGGAGGTTGCGGCCTCCCGGCGCCCCGGTCGACTGCAGCACCAGGACCTCGCGGCCGGCGACTTCCTGTTGCACCGCGATACCGATTTCCCCGTCGGCGAATTCCTCCACCAGACAGCGGCCCGGCTCGATGCCGAGGGCCGCGGCGAGAGCCCGGCCGAGATCCGGATGGGAACGGCCGCTGAAAAGGACCGGTTGCATGGAGCCTCCGTTTCTTTTCACTCTACCCGAGGCAGAACCCTTTTCAACGGCGGAACAATTTCTGTCTGAACCGGGAAGGCGAAGCGGGAGAAAGAGCGAGGGACCGGGGTCGTTGCGCAGATTTGCCGGGGGAGTGCGCAGGTCTTCGGAGCCGGGATCGAAGGTGGCGAAGCAGCGCCCGGGCTGTTCATGAGGGGTTATCTGACCGCAGTCGGGCGGCGAGCCGTTCCAGGAACGTCTGCACCTCTGCCGGACTCTCCAGCGCGTACTGGGCATGGGTGGGACGCGCTTCGTCGCGGACCAGGATGCCGATGCCGTCTTCTTCGATCTCGCGCAGGGCGTCCTCGTCGGTGAGGTCGTCGCCGAGATAGACCGGCACCACCTCGCGGCGATCGAGGCCGAGCTGCTCGAGCAGCCAGGCGAGGGCCTTTCCCTTGTCCCAGTCGATGTCCGGGCGCAACTCGAAGATCATCTTGCCGCCGGTTTTTCGCAGCCCCTCACTCTGTGTCAGGACCGCGTCGACTGCCGCCTCCACCGCCGCCCGCTCCTTTTCCGCCACCCGGCGGAAGTGGACGGCGATGGCGAACTTCTTGCGCTCCACCTGGGCCCCGGCGATGGCCGCCAGGCGCTCCTGCAGGGCCCCTTCCGCCCGGTCAAGAGCCGGCAGGTAGGCGAGCCCACGCTGGAACTCGAGCTCCTTGCCGGCTGGCCCGGCGATATCGAAGCCGTGGCTCCCGGCGTAGTAGATCCCCTCGATGCCGGCGAGCCGCGCCACATCCTTGCGGTCGCGCCCACTGACGATGGCGACGGTGCAGCGGCGGGCGAGTTCGCGGACGGTGCGGCGCATCGGCTCGGAAATGAGAGCCGATTCCGGACGATCGACGATGGGGGTGAGGGTGCCATCGTAGTCAAGGAAGACGGCTGGCTGCCGGTCCTGGAGCCGGCCGCTTAGTTCGGTGAAGCAGGCGAGGGCGGAGGGGAGGGTGTCGGTGGTTGCCGGCGCGGGCCGGCCGTGGGTCGAAAACATGGTTCTTCTTTCCTTTCCTGGTGCGGGATATTTCGAGCCGTGCCGGAGGGACGCCAAGCCTTTTTCTCACGGCTCTTCGCACCATTGCCAAACGCCGCACAAAGAGACTCTTGGGCGACTGGTTACTCCAGTTTAGCAGTTTCCAGCGGGCGGCTTCCCGGTCCCTTGCCCGCTGACGGAGGGTTACGCGGAGGACTGCTATACTCGACGGGGAAGAGGTCCAATTATCCACGCGGGAGGAACTCATGCAAGAAAAGGCTTCGCTCAAGGGGCAGACTGCTCTCGTTACCGGCGCCGCCACCGGCATCGGCCGGGCTTGCGCAGAAGCGCTATCCGCCGCCGGTGCCGCGGTGGCCGTCAACTATCTGGATCAACCCGACCAGGCTGAAGAAGTGGCCGAAGAGATCGCCGCCCGGGGGGGGCGGGCACTGACGGTCCAGGCCGACGTGAGCGACGAACAGGAGGTGGAGCGAATGCTCGCGGTCGTCGAGGAGGAGTATGGACGGCTCGATATTCTGATCAGCAACGCCGGGATCCAGGCCGACGCTCCTTTCGCCGAAATGTCCCTGGCGCAGTGGCGGCAGGTGCTCGACGTCAACCTGACCGGCGCCTTCCTGTGCGCCCGCGGTGCGGTGCGCCGCTTTCTGCGCCAACCTCCCCCGGCAGTCTCCCGGGCCGTCGGCAAGATAGTCTTCACCAGTTCCGTGCACCAGGAAATCCCCTGGAGCGGACACGCCAACTACGCGGCCAGCAAGGGCGGCCTGCTGATGCTGATGAAGACCGTCGCCCAGGAGATGGGTCCGCAGGGAATCCGGGTCAACGCCGTTGCGCCCGGGGCGATCATGACCGATATCAACCGCGCCGCCTGGGAGGAGGAGAGCGCCCGCGAGAAGCTCTGTCGCCTGATTCCCTACGGTCGGGTCGGAGAGCCCCAGGACGTTGGCCCGGTGGTGGCCTGGCTGGTTTCCGATGCCGCCGACTACCTCTGTGGCACCACTGTCTGCATCGATGGCGGGATGCTCCTCTACCCCGGGTTCCGAACCGGCGGCTGAGGGGCTGAGGGGCAGCTCCCCTCAGTCCGCTTCCCGGCGGAAGACCACCGCGCCCACGCCGCCCAGGATGAAGAGGGCCACGACCAGCAGAAAGAAATGGACCGGCTGCATGCCGGGGTGGACGAGCTGCGCCCGGTCGACTCCATTCAGGCTGAGGAGGTAGGCCTCCACCTCGGCGATCTCCTGCTGGGAGAGGGTATGGCTGTCGCCGAAGGCGGGCATTTTGAGCGCCGGCTGCCCCTCCGGCACTGCGCCGTGTTGAAGGTAGACGTCGATCTGCCGGGCAAACGTCGCCGCGTCGTTGCTGTAGAGCTCCTTCGAGATCGGGTTAAGGGACGGTACCTTGCCGCCCTTCGCTCCCGGGTTTGGGACCGGCGCGGCACCTTTGGAACCGTGGCAGGTGCGGCACTGCCGGCGGAAAATTTCGGCGCCGTGGGGCGCATGGCCGATGAGGGTGGCAGCTTCGCCCGGCAGCCGTTTTTCCCCCTCTTTCCGGGGCGCGGAAGATGGTTCGGTGGCGGGCGCAGTTCCGGCCCCGCCGCCGGCCGGCGCCGTGGTGTTCTCCCCGCTTCCACGGACGCTCTTGAGAAATGCCACCAACTGTTCGATCTGGGCTTTGTCGAGCTGCTGGTAAGCCGGCATCACCGTGCTGGGAAAATGACTCTTGGGACTGCGGATCTGAGTAGCCAGCCAGTCGTCTGACCGTCCCGCCAGGGTGTCGCCGGAGAGCTGCGGACCGGTCGTTCCCCCCTCGCCGCGGATCTTGTGACAACCGCTGCACCCCTGGTCCGAGAAGAGCTTGCGGCCTGCGGTGACCTGGTCGCTTGGGGCGGCGGTCGGGGGTCCGGCGCCGGTCTGTTGACCGCCTTCCTGGTTCCTGCCACCAGCCGCCGCGCCGGGATGGCTGAGAGCGCCGAGGACGGTGAAGGCGAGGACCGTGGCAGCCACTGCGGCGGCAAAAAGCATCATCCAGGGGCGGCGCGCCGGACTTCGCTCCGGTCCCCGGTCGAGAAAGGGGATGACAAGCATCGCAACCACCCCGAGCAGGGGGATGCCGACAGTCCCCAGTACTTCAAAGTTACCGGGGAAGAGCTTGAGCATCTGGTAAAGAAAGAGGAAGTTCCATTCCGGCTTCGGTTGATAACTGGTGTCAAAGGGGTCGGCGGGCCCGGTGACGGGTGGCGCAGCAAAGGCGCACAACCCCACCAGCACCACCAGCACCAGGGTGATGACGAGGGTGTCGCGATAGGCCTGGTCAGGCCAGAAGCGCCCACTGCGCCGGCGCCGGGCCGGGTCCCAGGGGCCGACGTTGCCGGAGGTGCGGAAGGCAACCAGGTGCGCTCCCACCAGCGCTGCCATTACGCCGGGCAGCAGCACCACGTGGGCCACGAACATCCGCGACAGGGTCAGCTGGTTCATGGTGCCCCCGCCGCGCAGCAGCTCCTTGACCGGCAGGCCAATCACCGGCAGGGTACCGGCGATGCTGGTCCCCACCTCCAAGGCCCAGTAGCCCAGCTCGTCCCAAGGGAGCGGCGCGCCGGTGAAGGTCATTCCCAGCACCAGAAAGAAGAGGCCGACGCCGAACCACCAGGTCAACTCCCGCGGGGGCTGGTATGCCCCCCAGATGTAGACCCGGCAAATATGCGCGCACACCATCACCACCATGGCGTTGGCCCCCCAGTAATGGAGGTCGTGAATCAGCCAGCCAAAGGGAACCTGGGTGCGCAGGTAATTGATGCTGTCGTAGGCGTGGTCGGTGGTCGGCACGTAATAGAAGAGCTGGAACACCCCGGTCAGCGCCTGCAATGCGAAAAGGAAAAGGACGATGCTGCCGAAGGAGTAGGCGAAGCTGGCGCCCCCGGCCACCTCCTCGTCGAGGACTCCCTGCAGCAGTCGGTCCAGCGGCCAGCGCTGGTTAATCCAGCGTGTCAGGCGTTGCAGCATTGCGGATCTCCTAAAGACGGATTTTCTTTTTGACTCCGGGCTCGAAGCGCTCCCAGCGGACATAGAGGATCCCCCCCTCGACTTTGTGGGGGAGCGTATCCAGCGGGCGCGGTGCCGGACCGGCGACCACCTTCCCGGCGGGCGTGAAGACGCTGCCGTGGCAGGGGCAGACGAAGCGACTGCGTTCCGCGTCCCAGTTGTAGTGGCAGCCGAGATGAGTACAGATGGGCGAGAATACCGTCGTCTCCCCGGACGCCTCTTTGACGATCCAGACTGAGTTTTCCTCTCGCCCGACCAGATAGGCTTCGACATCGCGCCGTTCGAAGGAACGGTTGACCGGCTGGCCGGTACTCAGGTCACCGAGCTTCCCCACCCGGCTCCAGGGATTTTGCGAGCGGCGAAAGGACGGGCCGACCACCGCGGCGACGAAGGGGATGCCGAGGACCAGCCCGCCCAGGGAACTGAAGAGGATGGCGACCCGTCGGAAAAAGGCGCGGCGGGAATGGCCCGGCATGGCTTGGGGGGAGGGGGGGAGGTCCATGGGTGATTCCTCCGGTTCGGGGAAGGCGACACCGAAGAGGAGCGGATAGCGGGGTGCCACCGGGGAATGAATAAACAAAGTAACATTTCTCTGCGCGGGTACAACTGCCGGAAGATACGATATTTTTATCCGGTGCCGCAGCAGGCCGCGGCGTTGCCATTTTTAGTTCGGGGGATAGACTCGACATGACCGGTGTTCAGCCCGGACGGTCGCCCGGCCCGGCGGCGGGCCGGGGCCGGAAACTGGACCGCTGCGGCGGGTCGACGCCCGCCGGGAAAGGAGGCTGTCCATGACCATCAAGGCCGGAGAAGAGGTGCGCTGGACCGGGGATTTTCGCTGCCGCCGTTGCGGCGAGGTGGTGCATGTCGAGGGAGGACTGACCCTTCCCGTTTGCCCGGTCTGCAAGGGGAGCGAGTTCAGCATTCGGGAGCGTCCGCTGGAATCGGTGTGAGCGACGCTTTGCCCTGGCCGCTGCGAGGCGGACGACGATGGCGAATTCATCGAAAAAGGCGATCCTGGCGGCCCTGACCGGCAACGCCCTGGTGGCGCTGACCAAATTCGTGGCCGCCTTTTTCACCGGAAGCTCGGCCCTGCTTTCGGAGGGGATTCATTCCGTGGTCGATACCGGCAACCAGGTGCTGCTGCTCCACGGGTTGTCCCGCGCGAATCGGCCGCCGGACGAAGAATTCCCCTTCGGCTACGGCAAAGAGGTTTACTTCTGGAGCTTCGTGGTGGCGCTGCTGATCTTCGCCCTGGGGGCGGGAGTCTCCCTTTACGAGGGGGTCAACCATCTGCGGGTGCCGGAACCCCTGAAGCTTTTTCTGCCCAACTACCTGGTGTTGGCCCTGGCCCTCTGTTTCGAAGGGGGCTCCTGGTACTTCGCTCGACGCGAGTTCGCCCGGGACAAGGGACGCCGCACCTATCTCGAAGCAGTGCGACGGACCAAGGATCCATCCCTGATCGTGGTCCTGTTCGAGGACTCCGCCGCGATTCTCGGAATTCTGGCCGCCCTGGCCGGGGTCGCTCTGACCCAGCTCACCGGCGACCCCCGTTTCGATGCCGGCGCCTCGGTCGGCATCGGCCTGATCCTGGCCGGCACGGCCGTATGGCTGGCCTGGGAGACGAAGGGACTGCTGATTGGCGAGAGCGCCCAAAAAGAGGTGGTGCAGGGCATCAGGGAGCTGACCGGAAACCTCTCCGGCGTGCAGAACCTCAACGAGATCCTCACCATGCACCTGGGCCCGGAGTTCATCCTGGTCACCCTGAGCGTCGAGTTCTGCGACGAGGCGAAAACCCCGGAAATCGAGGGGATCATCGCTGACCTCGACCGCCGGATCAGACAGGCCTACCCGCAGGTGAAGAAGGTCTTCATCGAAGCCGAAGCGATGCGCAAAGGGCGAGAAAACCGGGGCGAACCCTGAAATGGGTTGCGGTGGCGTCCGTAGCCGCCGGCGCGGCGCTTGACGCAGATTTTGTTAAACTGAAGGTGCAGATTGTCCGCGGGCAGATGCCGGAGGGACGGCAGCGAACCCGCCGGGGAGAGGGAGGAGACCATGGCAAAATCAGTCGAAGAACGCCAGGCCCAACTGAGCGAACTGCTGCTGGCTGAAAAACGACGGTTGTGGACCGAGGTGCGGCGGGAGCTGTTCCAGGAGGTGGGCGAAGAGCTTCGCGGCCAGTACGACCTTCCCCAGGATGTGGGGGAAGCGGGGATGCTCGATGTGCTTGAGGATACCGGTCTGGCCATCGCCGATATCCGCCGCCAGCAACTGACCCGCATGGACCACGCCCTGGCCATGCTTCAGGAGGGACGCTACGGCCTGTGCGAGGACTGCGGTGCCGAGATCGACCTGGAGCGGTTGAGCGTCGCGCCCTACGCCTCGCGCTGCGTCGCCTGCCAGACCCGCCGGGAAGGACCCCGCTCCGGTCCGGGCGTCACGCTGTGACGACAGTAAACTTCGTTTCGGGGCAGGGTTTGATCCGCCGGCGGGCGGCCGGAAGGGAACTCCCGGAGGGCGGACAGTCCCGGCCCTGCCGACCGCTGTCGCCAACCGCTCCCGGCTGCCGCGGTGACGCGTCAGCCGGCCTGTTGCATCTCCTCTTCCGTTTCGCCGGCAGCCCGACGCGCGGAAAACTCCTTTCCCCAGTCGCACATCATCCCCAGCAGGGGGCGCAGGGTCCAGCCCTGCTCGGTCAGGGAATACTCGACCCGCGGCGGCACCTCGGCGAAGACTTCCCGGTGGAGCAGGCCGTCCCGTTCCAGTTCGCGCAGCTGCTGGGTCAGCATCTTCTGGGTGACTCCCGGCAGGCGCCGCCGCAGCTGGCTGAAGCGCAGGGTCTTGTGGCTCAGGTGCCAGAGGATGACGGCTTTCCACTTGCCGCCGATGACGGTGAGGGTGATTTCCACCGGGCAGCGATAGGGTTCGGGCGAAGGCGTTTCGGGCATGGCATGACTCTCCGGGCATGACTCTCCGAGTAAAGATGGTATCTATTTGGATACTACCTACCAAAAAGGTACGTACTTGCAAAATATATATTACCCCTCTAAGGTAGGGCAAGTCTGAATCGGCCGGAACCGGCGTCGTTTGTCGAAACCGCCCGCAATGGAAGAATAATGAAGGGGCTCGTCGGATCTGCGTCCATCGTTTCCCCCCCCATTCACCAGGAAGGAGTCAGCCCATGTCTCTCGGGACCTTCAGTGCCATGGTCGTCAGCGAGACCGCACCCAAGAGCTTCGAGCGCCGGATCGTCAAGCGTTCGGTCAACGATCTGCCGCCCGGGGAGCTGCTGCTGCGGGTTCATTACTCGTCCTTGAACTACAAGGATGCCCTGTCGGCCACCGGCCGCCCCGGTGTGACCAAAAGCTACCCGCACACGCCGGGGATCGACGCCGCCGGGGTGGTGGAGGAGGACGCCTCCGGGCGTTTCAAGCCGGGGGACGAGGTGATCGTGACCGGCTACGACCTGGGGATGAATACCGCCGGAGGGTTCGGCCAGTACATCCGGGTTCCCGCCGCCTGGGGGGTGCCCCTCCCCGCCGGCCTCTCCCTGCGCGAGAGCATGGTCATCGGCACCGCCGGCTTTACCGCCGGTTTGTCGGTCTATCGCCTGGCCGCCGCCGGGGTCGCGCCCGCCGCCGGCGAGATCCTCGTCACCGGGGCGACCGGCGGGGTTGGCAGCATCGCCGTAGGGATTCTCGCCAGGGCCGGCTACCGGGTGGTCGCCGCCACCGGCAAGGCCAGCGAGGAAGGCTATCTCAAGGACCTGGGGGCGAGCGAGGTGATCGACCGCCAGGCCGTGACCGAAGGGGCCGAGCGCCCTCTGCTCAAGGAGCGCTGGGCCGGGGCGGTGGACGTGGTCGGCGGCGCCACCCTGGCGACGGTGCTCAAGGCGACCCGCTACGGCGGGGTGGTGACCTGCTGCGGCCTGGTGGGGGCTCCGGACCTGCCGGTCAACGTCTTTCCCTTCATTCTGCGCGGAGTCAGCCTGCTGGGCATCGACTCGGTGCAGTGTCCGGCGGGGCCCCGCCTGGAGGTCTGGCAGCGCCTGGCCGGCAGCTGGAAACCGGCGCACCTGGAGGAGACCGTTACCGAGGTCACCCTGCAGACCCTGGAGCCGGCGATTGCGGCGATTCTCGCCGGCCAGGTGCGCGGGCGGACCCTGGTCAATTTATTGGCGAGCTGAACCAAGGAGGCAACGATGGAGAGTTACAGGTTTTTGCTGCTGGAGATCGAGGCGGGGATCGCCACCCTGACCATCAACCGCCCCCAGGCGCTCAACGCCCTGACCCGGGAGCTGCTCGAAGAGCTGGGAACGGCATTTTCCCGCCTGCAGGACGACCCGGCGGTGCGCGTGATCCTGCTCACCGGCAGCGGCGACAAGGCCTTCGTGGCCGGCGCCGACATCGCCGCCATGGCCGGGTTTTCGCCCCTGGAGGCGCGGGAGCTGGCGCTTCTCGGCCAGCGGACCCTGGCGGCTATCGAAGCCTGTCCGCTGCCGGTCATCGCCGTGGTCAACGGCTTCGCCCTCGGCGGCGGCTGCGAGCTGGCCATGGCCTGCGATATCCGCCTGGCGGCCGAAACCGCCCGCCTCGGGCAGCCGGAGATCAACCTCGGCATCATTCCGGGGTTCGCCGGCAGCCAGCGGCTGCCGCGGCTGGTCGGCAAGGGGCGGGCGCTGGAGCTGCTGCTCAGCGGCGAGATGATCGGCGCCGCCGAAGCCTGGCGCATCGGACTGGTCAACCGGGTTCTGCCGGCGGCCGAGCTGATGACCGAGGCGCGGCGGCTGGCGGCACTGCTGGCCGGCAAGGGGCGTACCGCCCTGCGGCTGTGCAAGGCGGCGGTGCAGGACGGGCTGGAGATGGATCTGGCAAGGGGCGCGGCCTACGAGGCGGACCTGTTCGGGCTCTGCTTCACCGACAGTGACCAGAAAGAAGGGATGCAGGCATTTCTGGAGAAGCGAGCGCCGCGCTTCAAGCCCTGACGGTACTTCCGCTGGAGCCCAAAACTGGACGGCCCGGCGACCTTCGAGGTCGCCGGGCCGTGTCCGTTTCGGGGGGAGAGGTTTCTCCGGGGGGCCTGGCAGATTAGTGAAACACCTGGATTTTCTAGGCGGACATGCCGAGCATGGCTTTGTACTCCTCCTCGACCAGTTCCTTGTGATGGTGGGTCGAACTGGCATTGGCCAGGTAGATGGCCTTGACCTCGGGGTCGTCAATGCGGGCGGCCGTCGCCCGCAGTTCCTGCTCCAGGGCGTCTTCCTGCTCGATGGCGAGTTCCAGGGCCTTGCGTTCGTCGAAGGTGGCGAGCATCGCCTGCTGCAGGGCTTTCCACCAGCTCGACTCGGTGTTCGGGGGCAGCTGCATGAACTCCTCGAAGGGAGGCAGCTCACCTCCCTGGTAGGCCTTGAAAAACATCCGGGCGTGCTGGTGTTCCTCGCGGGCCAGCAGTTCGAAGGTCTGGCGGGCCTTCTCCTCGGCCATCTTCTCGGCACCGAACTTGTAGAAGTCCATGGCATCCTTTTCGGTCTGGACCGAATCCTTGAGGGCCTTCTGCAGATCGAAAGTTTCCATCGCACGCTCCTCCTCTGCCGCAGTTTTTTAGAGAAGTCAAATTAGCACAAAATTTTCTTCGTGTGTCATCTTTTTGCTCTGCGGTGGCGGGGAGGGGGCCATGCCTTGTCAATAACTGACCATTGGAGTAACATATAGTTAAGCGGTAACCAGAACATACTTGCTCACAACCCGCTTACTTTGACGCGCTGGAGATCCCTCCTGGCCAGCGCGTCTTTTTTGCCCCCTCGATTGGGCGGCCTCAACCTCGGCGAAGATGGAAGAGGTTGAGCCCTTTCTCCGCATCCCGTTCCGGGAAATCCTCTCCGGCGGTCCATCGCCCCAGCAACTCCCCCTGAGGAAAATGGCGGGTCAGCGCTCCGGCCAGAAAGCCGCCGCCCAGTTCCGGCGTGCTGACCGCGACGACGACTTCCCCGTCCGGGGCCAGCAGTTGGTCCAGCCGGCCGAGGATTTTCGGCCAGTCGCGGGACGCCTGGAAGCTGCGCCCCTGGTTTCCGGGGGGATCGACGACGATCAGCTCATAGGGACCGTGGCGCCGCAGCTGGCCGAAGGACTTGAACAGGTCGTGGGCCAGAAACCGCGCCCGGCGCAGATCGAGGCCGTTCAGTTCGTGATTGAGGCGACCGATCTCAAGGGAAGGACGGTGCATGTCGAGATTGATCACTTCTTCGGCGCCCCCGGCCAGGGCGGCGACGGAAAACCCGCAGGTGTAGGCGAAGAGATTGAGTACCCGGCGACCGGAGGATATCTCCCGCACCAGCTGCCGGCCGACCGCCATGTCCGGAAAGAAGCCGAGATTCTGGGCCTTGCCCGGGTGCAGGCGGAACCGCAGTCCTGCTTCGAGCGCATCGAGCGGCTCGGGGACCTCTCCCCACAGGCAAAAGCTGGGGCTTGCCGGACGGCAGCGGTACTGAACCAGCAGGCAATGGGCCCGATCCCGGGCCCGTTGCCGCAGGCCGAGTGCGAGTTTTTCGAGCCAGTCCGGATCGGGTTCGCGATAGAGGATCAACAGCAGCAGTGGCGGGTACCAGTCGAGGGTGACGAAATCGAACCCCGGAAAGCACTGTCCCCGGCCGTGAAGAATGCGCCTCGCCTCGCCTGCGGAGGCATCGAGAACCGTTGCGGTGCGGCGGAAAATGAAGTCGAGCATGAGAAATCCCGGGTCGGAAAGAATCGATCCGGCAGGATAGCCCATCGACGGACTTGAGCTCAAGGTCCATCAGGCAAAGAGGACAATTCCTTCACCTATCGAGGAGTTGGCAAGCTTGAAGGGGGCTGTATGGCGGCTATAATGGAGGCAGGTGCCGGAACGTCAGCTGCTGTCTGCAACCACACCGCAAGAAAGGGGGCCGGAGAATGAAAGCCAGTGAAATTATACGAGAAATTCGTAAAAACAAAGTCGACGAGAAAAGCTTCATCAAATGGTGGCGCAAGGAGAACGACTTTGTCGATTACGAGCTGGTGGAGACGTTTGTTGCGACCACCCAACCCAACCAGGAATTTGGCGGGTACGAGATCCTCGATCTGCAGCGAATGTGGGAAACGCTCAAACATACCACTGCCGAGCACGTGACCCGGGAAAAACGGGGCCAGAAAGAGGTCATTGTCTGGCGCCATCGAGCCCATGACGGAACCGAAAAGACCGACGTCTGCACTTTCACGCCGCAGAGCGTGATGACCATTTTCGATGCGGAAACCCGTGGCAACGTGATCGAACCCTGATCCCGGTTCGGCGCTGGGCGGGGCGGGACAGGATCAGAAGGGTTTTGGATTGCAGACGTTTTCTGCGCGGTTGACACGGATGCCGCAGTTTGCGCAGACGAATTTGGGATCGGAAAAGAGTTTGGCAAGCTCCGGACTGATCTTCTTCCCCTTGAGGGAGCACATGTGCAGCGTAGAGTGCTCGTCGGGTTTGCGGCAGCCTTTTTTGGCCATAATCCAACCTCCCTATGGTTTCAGCTGAACCATTGATATACTGAATAATGTAATGGTTGCCGGGATGAAGTCAACGCCGCGCCGGGGGCAGGACTTTCCGGGTTGCGGCATTCCTGGGGTTACTTATCACGCGGGCAAGCATGGACCTTGACGGAAAATGATTGTGGATCGGGGCGCGCCGGATCGCTCGCCGCCGCCGGCCGCACGCCTAGTTGTCCCTCTTGTGGTAACCGGTCGAAGCCGGCTCCCCCTGCCGCCCGGAGGGCTGCAAACATCTGGACGTCTTTAATTTTAATCCGTTGACTGGGGCAGGGAGAATGCGCCAGGTTTTCCAGGACCAGAAATGAGGGAGGCCATGCAAGTCGCGAGAACCGCACCAAGGGTGTTGCTGACAGAGGGCTGGAAAAAGGACCTCGCCCTGGCCCTGAAATCTCTCGGTCTGGTCGACGAGCGCTATACCGGCAGAATCGTTCTCACCATCAGCCGGGGGACGATTGCCGAGGTGGAGCGAAGTGAACGGCTGAGGTAATCTTCGCAGAGACGATTTACTCGCGGTTAGGTTTCCAACTCATGGCGAGAACTGGAAGGGCCCGCGCCAAATCCCAGCAGGGTTGGTGCGGGCTTTTTTTTGGAGGGGAGCCATGGAAAACTCCGACTGGAGAGACGAACTGCTCAAGGTGCTGCGCGAGACGGGCTTGATTCAGGACGGCTACAGCGGCCGGGTGGTGATCAACATCAACCAGGGTGGGGTCACCGAAGTGGAAAAAGTGGAAAAAGTAGAGGTCGATCGGAAATGACCCGGCTCCAGAAGAACGAGTGAGTCATCGCCTGTAATTGTGGTTGCCAGGCCTGGGGGAGGGGGATCAGCGTGGCTGATGAGCCGGAGAGAAAGGATGGGAAGCCTCTGCAGGTGGACGTTGACGACCGGGTCAGGGACCTGGCGATCCACTGCCGGAAGGCACAATGTTGCCTGCGGGGAGAAGCGGTTTGCAGCGTGGTCGACTGTGTCGCCGAAAAAGTCTTCTTCGTCGAGGGGGAGGTCCGCCGGCACTGCAGTTACCGGATGGGTTTCGGGATGGGGTATTGCTGCAACTGCCCGGTGCGTCAGGAACTGTTCAGCAAACACAAGATCTGACCGCCACGGGCAGGAAATGGCCGCGCGGGCATCTCAGCAGATGCGCGGCAGCTGTTCGCCGGCGAGCATTTCAATGGTCCGGCGGCCGCCGATGGCGGTATTCAGGAAGACCCGTCCCGAGCCGGTGGCGGTGACCTCGCCGATGATCGCCGCCTGATGCCCTTCGGCATGGCGGCGCATGACTGCCAGGGCCGTCTCGGCCTGGCCGGGGTCGACCAGCGCCAGCAGCTTTCCCTCGTTGGCGACGTAGAGCGGATCGAGGCCGAGGATGGCGCAGGCGCCAGCGACCCCGGCAGCGACCGGAAGGGCGTCCTCCTGCAGGGTGATCTCGACCTGCGACTGCCGGGCGATCTCCTTCAGGGTGGTGGCGACGCCGCCGCGCGTGGGATCGCGCAGGGCATGGACGTCGTCGCCGAGGGTCGCCAGCAGGTCGGCGACCAGCACGCCCAGGGCCGCGCTGTCGCTGCGGATGTCGCTGGCAAGCTCCAGCCCCTCGCGGCTGGCGAGCACCGCCATGCCGTGGTCGCCGATGGTGCCGTTGATCAGCACCTTGTCGCCGGTCCGGGCGCCGCGGCCGGAGATCTCGGGGCCGTGGTCAAAGACCCCGATCCCTGCCGTATTGATGAAGATCTTATCCCCTTTGCCGCGGGGCACCACCTTGGTGTCGCCGGTAACGATGC
Source organism: uncultured delta proteobacterium (assembly GCA_963763205.1). Taxonomy (GTDB): domain Bacteria; phylum Desulfobacterota; class Desulfuromonadia; order Desulfuromonadales; family DDH964; genus DDH964. The sequence continues at coordinate 40,850 of CAVXNQ010000003.1, forward strand.
GCACCCCGGCGTGATCGGCGGCGGCGCGCATCGCTTCCAGGATGCGCCGCAGATCGTCGATCGCCAGCCCCTCCTCGAGGATCAGCCCCACCGACAGCGCCAGCGGCCGCGCCCCGGTCATCGCCAGGTCGTTGACCGTGCCGTTGACCGCCAGGTCGCCGATGTTGCCGCCGGGAAAGAAGATCGGGTCGACCACGTAGGAGTCGGTGGTGAAGGCCAGCCGCCCGCCGCCGGTGTCGAGCACCGCCGCGTCGTTCTGGTCGCGCGGCCCGATCCCGGAGAGGATCGGCGTGATCAGCTCGTCGAGAAGCTGATGGCTGAGCCGCCCGCCGCTGCCATGGCCTAAAAGGATGATGTCGGATTTCACGAGGAACTCCCAGGGAGCCGTTTTGAGTTTTAAGTTTTGAGTTTTAAGTTGTTCAGGACCTTAACCCAAAACTTAAAACTCAAAACGGATTGTGAGTGGTTACGATCCATATTTGTATTCGGCCGCGCAGGTCCCCTCGCAGGATTGCTCCCATTGGGTATTCAAGGTGAGGGGGCGACAAGGCGGCTCAAAAGGCCTCAGATGCTAGGCGCCTGAAGGCCGGGAAGCGAGGCGTAGCGGAGCTACGTCGCAGCGCCGTGGCCGAAGGCAACAACGCAGATGAGGTCTTTTCAGCCGCCGTATTTGTATTCGGCCGCGCAGGTCCCCTCGCTCGACACCATGCAGGCGCCGACCGGGTCTTCCGGGGTGCAGCCGCTGCCGAAGAGCGGGCACTGGCGCGGAGTGACCTTCCCCTTGAGGATCTCGCCGCAGAGGCAGCCACCCTGCTCGCGGGACTCCTCCACTTCCACCGGCAGGCGCCGCGCGGCGTCGAAGCCGGCGAACTCGTGGCGGATCGCCAGGCCCGAGTCGGGAATGACGCCGATCCCCCGCCAGCGCGCGTCGCAGGGTTCGAAAACCCGCGCGAGGATCTCCTGTGCCTTGCGGTTTCCTTCTGCCTTGACGATCCGGCTGTACTGGATCTCCACCTTGGCCTCTCCGGCCAGTACCTGGCGGGCGAGCATCGTCACCCCCTGCAGCACATCGAGGGGTTCGAAGCCGGTGACGACGCAGGGGACGTGGTGATCGCGGGCCAGGGGGCGTATAGGCGTCGGCGCCGATAATCGCCGAGACGTGGGCCGGGCAGAGGTAGCCGTCGACCTGCAGCTCGGGGTCGTCGGCGAGGATCGCCATCGGCCCGGGGATCGTCTTGTGGGCGGTCAGGACCGAGAAGTTGGTCACTCCCAGGCGCTGCGCCTCGAGGATCGCGCCGGCGATGGTCGGCGTGGTGGTCTCGAAGCCGACGCCGAGGAAAACCACTTCCGCTCTGCGGATGCTTCTGCGCCAGCGCCACGGCGTCGAGGGGGGAGTAGACGATCCGCACGTCCGCTCCTTGCGCCTTCTCGCGCTGCAGGCTGCTGGTCGAGCCGGGAACCCGCACCATGTCGCCGAAGGTGGCGACGATGGTGCCGGGACGGCGCGCCAGGGCGACGGCGTGGTCGACATAGTCGATGGGGGTGACGCAGACCGGGCAGCCGGGGCCGGAGATCAGGCGGATGTTCGCGGGGAGCAGGGCGCGGATGCCATGCTGGTAGATGGCCATGGTGTGAGTGCCGCAGACCTCCATGAAGGTCATGGTCCGGGTTGTCCCGGCGACGATCTCGGCGCAGGGCGGCGACCAGTTTCCGGGCCACGGCGGGATCGCGGAATTCGCGGGTGTAGGCGCTCATTCGGGCAGCACCCCGTCGGCCAGCAGCTGCGCGGAAAAGGCGCAGGGTCTCTGCGGCGTCCGCCTCGTCGAGCTTCTCGATGGCGAAGCCGGCGTGGATCAGCACGAAGTCACCGACCCCGACGTTCTCGACCATCATCAGGCTCGCCTGGCGCTGGACGCCGTCGATCTCGCAGAGGGCGGTCTCCCCCTCGATGTTCATGACCCGCATGGGGACGCCAAGGCACATGGGCTGCTCCGCAGTGGCTCGAGGCGCGTGGCCCGAGGCTAGAGGCTGGAGGGCTGGGGGCTGGAGGGCTTCTTTTTGGTCGCGACCCCGCTGCGCAACCAGGCGTACCAGGCCTCCATCCCTTCTCCGCTCTGGCAGGAGAGTTCGAGGATTTCGATGCTCGGGTTGACCTGGCGGGCGAAGGTCTTGCACTTTTCGAGATCGAAGCGCAGATGCGGGAGGAGGTCGATCTTGTTGATCAGCAGCAGGTCCGCGGCGCGGAACATGTGCGGGTACTTGAGGGGCTTGTCCTCCCCCTCGGTGACCGAGAGGACCGCCACTTTGTGGTCTTCGCCGAGGTCGAAGGAGGCGGGGCAGACCAGGTTGCCGACGTTCTCGATCATCAGGATGTCGGTCGCCGCCAGGTCGAACGCATCGACCCCGTGGCCGACCATGTGCGCGTCGAGGTGGCAGCCGGCGCCGGTGTTGATCTGCTTGACCGGCACGCCGGTGGCGGCAATGCGCTCGGCGTCGTTGGCGGTCTGCTGATCCCCTTCCAGGACCGCGAAGCTCAGCTCCTTCCTCCAGGTCGGCCAGGGTCCGCTCGAGGATCGAGGTCTTGCCCGAGCCGGGGGAGCTGACCAGGTTCAGCACCAGCAGCCGGAAGGCTGAGAAGCGGCCGCGGTTGCGCTCCGCCAGCCGGTCGTTCTTGGCCAGCAGGCTCTCCTCCACGCGGAGGGTGCGCGGCAGGGGGGCATGCCCGTGGTGATGATCGTGGTCATGGTCATGGTCGTGGTCGTGGTGATGCGGGTCGGCCGGCGAGCAGCCACAGTCGGTGCACATAGGTCAGTCGATCTCCATTTCCCGGATTTGCAGTTCCTCACCCTGCAGGCGCTCCAGAGTGAAGGCGCCGCAGGCGGGACAGGCAAAAGTGTACTGATCGACCGGGTTTTCGGCGCCGCAGCCGGAGCAGCGGGCCTTGCCCGGAATCGCTTCGATGATCAACTCGGCATCCTCGAGCAGGGTCCCCTGCGCGGCAGGCCTCGAAGCAGAAGGCCACCGAGTCGGCAACCACGCCGGCGAGTTCGCCGATCTCCACCGTCACGCTGCGCACCCGGGTCGCCCCCTGTTCGAGGGCCGTACGAACGGCGATGTCGACGATGCTCTGGGTGATGCCGAGTTCGTGCATTATGGCAGTCTCCCGGGAGGCGGCAAGGGAACGGCGAATTTCACTATAGGGACATTTGCCCGGAAAAACAAGACTTCCGGGCCCCGGTTGCCGTATACGGTTCGCCGCCGATTTCGGGCGCCTGGAAGGGGCCCGATAACCCGCAAAGGAGATTGCCGACGGGGCGGAGTGTTTGCTATGGTGTGGGGCACCGACCAACCCGGGAGAGGACCCACGGCCATGGAACAGGGACGCATCTTTATCTGCGACGACCAGCCGGAGGTGCAGCAGCTGCTGCGCAAGGCGCTGGAATCCCACGGTCACCAGGTGGAGCTCTTCGCCGGCAGCGACAAGCTGCTGCGCGCCCTGGAGGAGCACCGCGAGGAGCGTCCCGACCTGATCCTGCTCGATGTCCGGCCCGCCGGCGCCGACAGCCTGGAAGTGCTGCGCCGGATCAAGGCCCTGCGCGCCGAACAGGCGGTGGTGATGATGAGCGCCTTCGCCACCGTGCGCGGCGCGGTCGAAGCCCTCAAGCAGGGAGCCAGCGACTACCTCCTCAAGCCCTTCCTCTCCGACGAGCTGTTCAACCTGGTCGACAAGGTCGTCGGCCACAACCGCCTCCTCGAGGAGAACCGCTCCCTCAAGGCGGAGATAAGACGCCGCTTCGATCCCGACCAGGTGATCTTCAAGAGCGCCGCCTTCCGCCGCGTCTTCGAGCTGGCCAAGAAGGTCGCGCCCGCCGCTGCCAGCGTCCTCATCCAGGGGGAGAGCGGCACCGGCAAGGAGCTGATCGCCTCCACCATCCACTACAGCAGCCGCCGCCGCGAGCAGCGTTTTCTGACCATCAACTGCGCCGCGCTCACCGACACCCTGCTCGAGAGCCAGCTCTTCGGCCACGTCAAGGGGGCCTTCACCGGCGCGGTGGCGACCCAGCGCGGCCTGGTCGAGGAGGCGCACAAGGGGACCCTGTTTCTCGACGAGATCGGCGACGTCAGCCCGGCGCTGCAGGCCAAGCTGCTGCGGGTGCTGCAGGAGAAGGAGTTCATCCCGGTCGGCTCGACCCGGGTGCGCCACGCCGACGTCCGCTTTCTGGCTGCCTCCAACAAGGACCTCGAGACCGAGGTCGCCGCCGGCCGCTTCCGCGAGGACCTCTTCTACCGCCTCAACGTCGTCACCGTGCAGGTGCCGCCGCTGCGCGAGCGCAAGGAGGACGTCCCGCCCCTGGCCGAGTTCTTCATCGCCCGCTTCGCCACCCGCCCCGGGCAGAAGGTCACCGCCGAGGCGCATGGGGCTCTTGCGCGCCTACGACTGGCCGGGCAACGTGCGCGAGCTGGAGAACGTCATCGAGATGGCCGCCATCCTCGCCGACGGCGCCGACATCGGCGCCGACCACCTGCCGCTCAAGGTCACCCGGGGGGAACCGGTGGAGTTCGCCCTGCCCAGCGAGCAGATGAGCCTCGCCCAGCTCGAGGCCCTCTACATCGAGCAGGTCTACCGCCAGACCCGCTTCCACAAGGTCAACACCGCCCGCATCCTCGACATCTCCCGCAAGACCCTCGACCGCAAGCTGGTCCAGTACGGCATCGGCAAGGGCGATTAGGCACTGCACGACCGTCACTGCAGGATAAAAAAACCCCGCGTCCGGACCCGGACGCGGGGTTTTCGCGCTTTGCCGGCCGACCGCCCTCAGAGAACCATGTGGGCAAGCCCGTAGCCGAGCAGGCAGGCGGTGACCACCCCGACCAGGCCGGGGGCCATGAAGCTGTGGTTGAAATACCACTTGCCGATTTTGGTCGTGCCGGTGACGTCGAAGTTGACGGTGGCGATATCGGAGGGGTAGTTGGGGATGAAGAAGTAGCCGTAGCTGGAGGGCATGAGCCCGATCAGCAGCGCCGGCGGCAGGCCGAGGGCGAGGCCGACCGGCAGCATCATCCGGCAGGTGGCCGCCTGGCTGTTGATGACCACCGAGACGGCGAACATGGCGAAGGCGAAGCTCCAGGGGTACTGGGTGACCATCTCGGTGATCCCGGCCTTGAAGCTCGGCATGGCGAACTTGAAGTAGGTGTCGCTCATCCAGGCGATGCCGAAGATGGCGATGGCCGCGACCATTCCCGACTTGAAGACCACCCCGTCGGGGACCTTGGCCGAATGGGTCCTGGTCGCAAAGAGGATGATGCCGCCAAACGCGAGCATCAGCATCTGGATGATCACACTCATCTTGATCGCTTTCTCGCCGACATGCAGGGTGCGCAGTTCGGGGATCATGGCGACCGCCACGATCACCACCAGGGCGAGCAGAAAGAGGATGACGGAATTGCGCGCGGCGGCGGGGAGCGCTTCGCCGAGGGTGGTGGCGGTGGTGTTCTTGATCTTCTCGGCCCACAGCGGGTCGTTCTGGCGGCGCCGGAATTCCGGATCGTCGTGCAATTCGACGCCGCGGCGCATGCTGTAGAGGGCCATGCCGAGGGTGCCGGCCAGGGTCGCCGGGACAGTGACGGCGAGGATCGACATCAGCGAGAGGCCGTCGGAAACCCCTGCCAACTGGGAGAGATAGTAGACCACCGCCGCCGAGATGGGGCTGGCGGTGATGCCGAGCTGGGAGGCGACGGAGGCCGCGGCCATCGGCCGTTCCGGGCGGATGCCGTTTTTCAGGGCGACGTCGCCGATGATCGGCATGATCGAGTAGACGGCGTGGCCGGTGCCGAGCAGGAAGGTCATGGTGTAGGTGCACAAGGGACCGATCACCGTGACCAGCTTGGGGCGCGAGCGGAGCAGCCGCTCGGCGATCTGCAGCATGTACTTGAGTCCGCCGGCCGCCTCGAGGATGGCGGCGCAGGTGACCACCGCCATGATGATCAGCATCACTTCAATGGGCGGGGAGCTGGGGGGCATCTTGAAGATGAAGACCTCCACCGCCAGGCCGATGCCGGAGATGGCGCCGAGGCCGATGCCGCCGTAGCGGCTGCCGAGGTAGAGCATCAGCAGCAGGAACAGGAACTGGATGTAGAGCATGATCGCCTCCTTGGGCTGGGGTTGTCGACGGCGCTCGGAAGGGGGGGCACCTGCCGTCGATTCCAGCCTAGAGGCATCGGGGAGTGGTGTAAATATTGGGAAATTTTAAAATAATTTGTATCTTGCGGATATTGCGTACATTCTGTTCACGGCGGTTCAACCGCGCCGGAAATAGCGCCGTTCCGGTCGGCCGACCGCGCCGTAGAGCAGGTCGGCGGCCAGGTAGCCTTCGGCGATCAGGTATTCGAGGTAGCGGCGGGCGGTGGTGCGGCTGACGCCGATCTGCCTGCCGACCTCGTCGGCGCTCAGGTTGCGGACCTCGGGGCGGCGAAGACCTGGCGGACCTTCCCAGGGTCAGCGGATCGATCCCCTTGGGAAGGGTCCGGCCCGGCGCTTCCCCGGTTGGCTGCGCATGCAGCAGGCGGTCGATCTCCTGCTGGTCGAGGGGCACCGCCCTGCATCCGCTCGTGGTAGTCGCGGTACTTGGCGAGAGCTTCCTGGAAGCGGTGGAAATAGACCGGCTTGACCATGTAGTCGAAGGCTCCGCCCTGCAGCGCCTCCTGCAGGGTTCCCATCTCGCGGGCGGCGGTGATCAGGATGACGTCGATGCGCCTGTTCGCCGGCGCGCAGTTGCTCGCAGCAGGATCTCCAGCCCGCTGCCCTTCCGGGAAGAAGAGATCGAGCAGGATCAGCTGCGGGTGCGAGCAGCTCGGACCATCTTCTCAGGCATGCCTCCAGGGTGCCGGCGATGCCGCCGACCTCGAAGCCGGCGACCTTCTCGGTGAAGCGGCGGTGCATCTCGGCGATCTTCGGGTCGTCCTCGACGATCAGCACCGGATTGCAGCTGCCGATTCATGGTACTTTCTCCTTGCGGTGTTCGGGGATGAAGACGCTGAACAGCGCCCCGCCCAGTTCGCTGTCGGCCAGGGTGATCTGGCCGCCGAGGTCGGCTCAGCGCCTGGCTGACCAGGTGCAGCCCCATGCCCGCGGTCCGCCTGCTTCGGTGGAAACCCCTTGTCGAAGAGTCTTCTCCGCCATCTCCGGGCCGATGCCCCGTCCCGAATCCTCGATCTCGAAGACCAGGTCGTTGCCGACGATCGGTCATCGACAGCCTGACCTGCCGTTGGCCGCCCTGTCTGCAGGGCGGCATCGAAGGCGTTGTCGAGCAGGTTGCCGAGGATGGTGACCAGCTGTCTCGCGGCTGATCTCGGCCGGTACGTCGCGTCAGCTGGCTGTCGGGATCGATGACGAAGCTGATGCGCAGTTCCTGGGCATGGTTGAACTTGCCGAGGATGAACGCCGCCAGCACCGGGACGGGGACCGCCTTGGCGAGAAAGTGCGATCAGCCCCTGGTAGCCGGCTGGTTTACGGCATGATCAGTTCGAGGGCCTCCTTGTCGTGCGCCGATCTGGATCAGCCCGGCGATGGTGTGCAGCTTGTTGGAATACTCGTGGGTCTGGGCGCGCAGCATCTCGGAATATTCCTGCACCTGTGAGAGCTTGCGCGTAGGATGTCGAGTTCGTCCTTGCGGCGGAAGCTGGCGACCGCGCCGCCGCCAGCCAGCGGCAGGAGCGTTGACGACCATCGTTCGCTCCAAAGACCTCCACCTCGCGGTCGAGGACCTGCACCCCCTCCGTCAGGGCGCTGGAGAGAGCGTCGCAGGGGCCAATCTCGGCCAGCCGGCGCCCGCGCAGCCCGGCGTCGGGAGCCTTCCCCAGGTAACGGCAGGCGGCCTGGTTGACCAGGGTCAAGCAGCCGGCGGCATCGACGGCCACCACGCCTTCGCGGATGGTGCCGATGATGGCGCTCCGTTCGCGGTAGAGGGCGGCGATCTCGTGAGGCTCCAGGCCGAAGATGGCCGCCTTGAGACCGCGGGCGATGACCATGGCGCCGATCACCCCGAACAGCAGCACGATCGCCACGTAGCCGTAGATCAGTTTCTGCTGCGACCAGACCGTTCCCTCAATGGCGCTCAGCAGCCGGCCGACGGCGACGAAGCCGATAATGGAGCCGTCGGCACCCCGTACCGGGACGATGCCGCGCAGCGAGGGTCCAAGGGTGCCGACGGCCTCGGAAACGTAGGATTTTCCCTGCTTCAGGGCCGGGTCCAGGTCGCCGCCGACAAAACGGAGGCCGATCTTCTCTGGATCGGGATGGGCCAGGCGGACCCCCCGGCGGTCGCCGACCACCACATAGGCGGCGCCGGTTGCCTTGCGGATCGCCTCGGCCCGGGCCTGGACCCGCGCGCTGTTTCGGGTGACGACCCCCTCGCGGATGTCCGGGTCGAGCGCCGCCGTCGCCGCGACCTCCAGTGCCCGCTGGCCGATCTGCTCCTTGAGGCTGCTGCGGCTGATGTCGGCGAAGAGCAGGCTGATCAGGCTGACCAGCAGGATCAGCAGGGAGGTGACCAGCAGGCTGAGCTTGAGCTGCAGGTTGCGCGGCAGCAGGCGGTCGATCTGTTCGAGCAGGTTGTCGAGTGGTGTCCCGTCCATGACCATCCCTGGATTGGGTGCGGCACATCGCCGGCCCCGCAGGGGAGGGCGACGTCGGCGCGACTATCATAACCGAAACCGCGGCAAGGCGGGCCGGGAAGATGCCGGCGCCGAAAAAAATTCCCGGCACGTCCTTGTCCCGTATACGACATGGGAAAAAATCCCACTTGCTTCAAAAGGAAACAGCCTGGGACATTCTGTCCGTATACACTAGCCTCCCCTCCCGCCCCCTTCTTTCGCCATTAAGTTACCGCAATCAAAGGGCTTCCCGGCCCGGTCCGGCGCATTTCCGCGCCGGGCACGCTCCTTGCCCCCGTGGGGCCGCCAGTGTCCGCCTGTGTCCGGCGTGGCCGCCGCGGTCTGGCGACCCTTTGCCGGAGCCTGAAAATACCCTTGTGAGGAGAGAGTTGGTATGGCAGCAAAAATCGTGATCGATCCGGTATCGCGCATCGAAGGCCACCTCAAGATCGAGGCGGTGGTCGAAAACGGCGTGGTCAAAGAGGCGAAGAGCTCGGGGATGATGTACCGGGGCTTCGAGAACATCCTGCTCGGGCGCGACCCCCGCGACGCCGCCCGCATCATGCAGCGCATCTGCGGCGTCTGCCCGACCTCCCACGGCCTGGCCGCCACCTTCGCCCTCGACGAGCTCTACGGCGTGGGCGGCAGCATCACCGACAACGGCCGCATCCTGCGCAACCTGATCCAGGGCGCCAACTTCGTCCAGTCGCACATCCTCCACTTCTACCAGCTCGCCGCCCTCGACTACGTCGACGTCACCGCGGTCGCCGACTACAGCGGCTCCGACCCGGAACTGAAGAAGGTCAGGGAATTCATCGCCCGCGGCCACCTCGGCCCCTTCGTCCCCCGCTACGAGGGGGACTACCGCCTGACCAAGGAGGAGAACCGCGCCGCGGTCGCCCACTACGTCCAGGCCCTCAATATGCGCCGCATGGCCCACGAGGCGGTCGCCGTCTTCGGCGGCAAGATGCCGCACAACATGTCGATCGTCGCCGGCGGCGTCACCTGTGCCCCGACCATCGACAAGATGGCGGCCTTCCTCTGGAAGATGGAGCGGCTCGCCGATTTCATCGACAACGTCTACCTCCCCGACGTCCTCATGGTCGCGGGGCGCTACAGCGACTACTTCGGGGTCGGCGCCGGCTGCAGGCAGTTCCTCTCCTACGGGGTCTTCGACCTCGATACCGACCCCGACCTGACCAAGCGCCAGCGCTACCTCCCCCAGGGGATCATTAAGGGGAGCGACCTCAAATTGCGCCGGCTCGACCCGGCCAGGATCACCGAGGAGGTGGAGAACAGCTGGTTCGCCGCCGACGGCCCGGTCCACCCTTATGACGGCAAGACCGTCGCCGACCGCGACAAGGCCGGCGCCTACAGCTGGGTCAAGTCGCCGCGCTATGCCGGCGAGGTCTCGAGGTCGGCCCGCTGGCGCGGATGCTCGCCGCCTACGCGGCCGGCGACCGCCAGGTGCAGGCGCTGGTGGACGGGGTCCTCGGCCGGTTCAAGGCCTCGCCCGCGGCCCTCTTCTCGGTCCTCGGGCGCCACGCGGCGCGGGCCATCGAGGCCAAGCTCGTCGCCGACCAGCTCAAGACCTGGGTGCTGCAGCTCCAGCCCGGCGAGCCGACCTTCACCGATTTCAACCTCGACGTCACGGCCCGCGGCATGGGCCTGCACGAGGCGCCCCGGGGCGCCCTGGGGCACTGGATCGTCGCCGAGGGGGGGAAGGTCGAAGAACTACCAGGCGATCGTCCCGACCACCTGGAACGCGGGCCCGATGGATGGCCAGGGGCAGCCCGGCCCGATCGAGCAGTCGCTGATCGGCACCCGGGTCAAGGACCAGCGCAACCCCTTCGAGCTGGTGCGCATCGTGCGCTCTTTTGATCCCTGCCTCTCCTGCGCGGTCCACGCCGTGACCCCGAAGGGGGAGGACCTCGGCCGCTTCGCTGTCGGGGTCGCGGCATGATCCAGGACCTGGCCCCTCCCGGCCGCGCGCCGATCCTGGTGATGGCGGTGGGCAACATCCTGCGCCAGGACGACGGCTTCGCCGACGCGGTCCTGCAGCGTCTGGAGGCGATGGAGCTTCCCGAAGACGTCGAGCTGTTCGACGCCGGCACCAGCGCCATCGACCTGATGGATATCTTCGGCGGCCGGGAAAAGCTGGTCGTCATCGACGCCGTGCGCGGCGGCCGGGCACCCGGCACCCTCTACCGCTTCAGCCCGGAACAGGTCGAGGCCCAGGCCCTGCCGATGAACTCCCTGCACCAGGTCGGCCTGATCGAGACGTTGCGCCTCGGCGAACTGGTCGACTGCAAGCCGAAAGAGACCGTGGTGATCGGCGTCCAGCCCAGGAGACCGGCCTCGGCATCGGCCTCACGCCCAAGGTGGCGGCGGCGGTCGAAGAGGCGGTGGCGCTGGTTCTGAAGGAGATCGACAACCCCAAAGGCTGACTTACCGCAGAGGACGCAGAGGGCACAGAGAAAGGCAAAATCTAGATTCGGTAACCCCCAAAAAAATGCTTGAAGATTTTCTCTGTGATCTCTGCGGCCTCTAGTGAGCGCAGCGAACGGGCGGTGAAAAAGATTTGAAAAGGTTTTTATCCCATGACCAGGAGAGAGATCGACATGCCCATCACACGACGCAATTTCCTCAAATTCTCCGCCGGCGGCGCGGCCGCCCTCGGCATCAACCTCTTCGACAACCCGCTGCTGAAGAAGGCCTTCGCCCAGGCGATCCAGGAGACGCCGGTGATCTGGCTGGCGGCAGGCGCCTGCAGCGGCTGCAGCGTCTCGCTCCTCAACGCCCTCTCGCCGCGCATCCAGGACGTGCTTTTAGGCCAGGTCCTGCCCGGCCACCACATCAGCCTCAACTTCCACCCGACGGTGATGGCGGCGGCCGGCGAGCTGGCGATGCAGGCGATGTACGACACCGAGGAGAAGCCCTTCATCCTCGTCGTCGAAGGGGCGATCACCACCGCCGACGGCGGGCGCTGCTGCGAGGTGGGGGAGAAGGACGGCCACGGCATCACCGCCATCGACCACGTCACCCGCCTGGGGAAAAAGGCCAAGGCGGTGATCGCCATCGGCAGCTGCGCCTCCTTCGGCGGGGTGCCCAAGGCCAACCTGAACCCGAGCGGCGCCAAGGGGGTGATGGAGGTCTTCAAGAGCCAAGGGATCGGCACCCCGACCATCAACCTGCCGGGCTGCGCCGCCCACCCCGACTGGTTCATCGCCACCGTCGCCGCGGTGCTGCTCGGCGGCCCGGAGTCGGTCAAGGTCGACCCGCACGGCCGGCCGCTGATGTTCTACCGCAAGCTGATCCACGACAACTGCCCGCTGCGCGGCCAGTTCGACGCCGGCAGGTTCGCGCAGAAGTTCGGCGACGCGGGGTGCCTCTACAAGCTCGGCTGCAAGGGGCCGCTGGCTCACGCCGACTGCCCGGAGAAGCGCTTCAACGCGGGGACCAACTGGTGCATCGAGAACGGCCACCCCTGCAACGGCTGCGTCGAGCCGGCCTATCCCTTCGAGGGGTCGCTGTGGACGCCGGTGCAGATCGCCGGGGTCACCCCGCCGGCCCTCTACCCGCCGGTCTTCACCGACCACAAGCAGGCCGTCGACCTGACTCCGGGCTACACCGCCATCGCCGGGGCGGCCGCGGCCGTGGTCGGCATGAAGGTGCTGGGGAAGAAGGCGAATGGCGACGCCTCGGACCGCGACGGGAAGGAGTAGGCGATGGACATCAACCGCAGGAAATTTCTCAAGCTCGGCGCCGTCGCCGGTACCGCGGCGGTCTGCGCCGTGGCGAAGCCCGCCGCCGCCCGGGAGCTGCCGGATATCGACCCCGACTGGTACGGGATGCTCAACGACTCGACCCGCTGCATCGGCTGCAAGTCGTGCATGGTCGCCTGCAAAAAGGAGAACAAGCTGCCTCCCGAATCGACCCTCGGCGACGCCGAAGGTTTCGGCGCCCCCCTCTACGATTCGCCGCGGGAGCTCTCCGAGAAGACCTACACCCTGATCCAGCTCGCCAGGGACGAGAAGAGCGGGACGGAGAGCTTCGTCAAGCGCCAGTGCATGCACTGCGCCGACCCGGCCTGCGGCTCGGCCTGCATCGTCGGCGCCCTGAAGAAGCAGAAGAACGGCGCCGTCACCTACGATGCCGGGATGTGCATGGGCTGCCGCTACTGCATGGTCGCCTGCCCCTTCGGCGTCCCCCAGTTCGAGTGGCACAACGCCCTCCCCTCGATCCGCAAGTGCACCCTGTGCAGCAAGACCCGCCTGGAGAAGGGACAGCCGACCGCCTGCGCCAGCACCTGCCCGGCCGGGGCGATCACTTTCGGCAAGCGCAGCGACCTGCTCAAGATCGCCCGGGAGCGCATCGCGGCCGAGCCGCAGCGCTACCTCGACCAGATCTACGGCGAAAACGAGGTCGGCGGCACCTGCGTCCTCTATCTGAGCAAGAAAGACGTCGCCTTCGCCGGAATCGGCCTGCCCCCCTTCGCCTACCAGCCGGTCTCGTCCCTGACCGAGAGCATCCAACACCGCATCTTCCAGTACTTCATCCCGCCGATCGCCGTCTACGGGGTGCTGGGCGGCATCATGTACTACAACCAGAGCCGCAAGAAGCAGGCGGAGCAAGGAGGCGACGATGAGTAGCAAAGCGCTGCCGCTGCGGCAGAAGTTCTTCACCGGCAACGTCGCGATCCTGCTCGGCTTCATGGGCTTCGGCGTCGTCTTCGCCTACTTCCGCTTCTTCCACGGCTTCGGCTCGGTGACCAACCTGAGCAAGGCCTACCCCTTCGGGCTCTGGATCGCCTTCGACGTCGCCTGCGGCGTCGCCCTGGCCGCCGGCGGCTTCACCACCGCCGCCATCGTCGAGATCTTCGGCCGCCACAGGTACCAAGCCCTGGTGCGGCCGGCGATTCTCACCGCCTTCATCGGCTACTTCCTGGTCGGGTTCGCGGTCTTCTTCGATCTCGGCAAGTACTACAACATCTGGCACGCGCTGATCTACTGGAACGGCACCTCGGTCCTCTTCGAGGTCGCCTGGTGCGTCATGCTCTACCTGACCGTCCTCGGCATCGAGAACCTCCCCAACGTCGTCGAGCAGTTCAAAGACCGGGTCGACCTCCCCGGCGCCCTGGCCCGGCTCAACCGCCCGGCCAACTGGCTGCTGCACCGCATCGACTGGTGCTGCGGCAAAACCATGGCCTTCTTCGTCATCGCCGGGGTGGTCCTCTCCTTCGGCCACCAGAGCTCGCTGGGGACGATGATGCTGGTCGCCCCCTACAAACTGAGTCCGCTCTGGTACACGCCCCTCTCGCCGCTCCTCTTTCTCACCTCGGCGGTCAGCGTCGGCATCCCGATGGTGATCTTCGAGGGGACCCTGGCCGCCAAATTCTTCGGCCGCAAGCCGGAGACGGAGCTCCTTTCCGGCATCGCCGGCTACGTCCCCATGTTCCTCGGCACCTACCTCTTGATCCGCATCGGTGATCTCGCCTACCGCGGCGTCCTGGCCCAGGCCTTTGACGGCAGCGTGCAGGGAAACGCCTTCCTGGTCGAGTTCGCCCTCTTCGCCGTCCCCTACTTCCTGCTCAAGCGCGACAAGGTGCGCAGCCATCCGGCGGGCCTCTTCTGCTGCGCCCTGTCGGTGATCCTGGCGGTGGTATTGAACCGCTGCAACGTTTTCCTCATCGGCATGGACATGGGGCGCGGCTGGTCCTATTTCCCCGCCGTGGGGGAGTGGGCGGTGACCTTCGCCTTCCTCGCCTTCGGGGTGCTCCTCTACAAGATCGGCGTCAACTACCTGCCGATTTTGGAGGCGGAGCACGATTAACGGCTTAAAAAATGCGTTTCTCGCCCGTTCGCTTCGCTCTCTAGAGTTCGCAGGGAACGCAGAGAAAAACCTGGATTGAATGCTTTTCTCTGTGCCCTCTGCGTTCTCTAGCGACTGCAAGGAGCGGGCGCGAGATGTCTTGGATTTGGGTTTTGCGATTCGAGATTTACCTGAATGCGCCCGCCGGATTTTCCCGGCGGGCGTCCCACCTTGCGCCGCTTGACGCGGCAAGCGCCTCTCCCGTAGACTGAGGAGAATTTTCCTGAGCCCCTGGTCCTTTCAATTCAAGGGAAACCTGCCGATGGACCGCGCCGCCGTCCGCACCGAGGAGGCCTTCGTCACGACCTGGCGCAGCATCAGCCGGGCCGAGATCGAGCTCTTGGTGCGCTCGCTGAACAACGCCTACGAGGTGGTCGGGGTCCAGGAGCGGCAAGGGCGGCTGACCCTCGACCGCGTCGACGACCCGGCGGCGCTGCGCCTCGAATTCCCCCCCCACGTCCATTCGCCGAAGAAGTTTCTCTTTCCCAACTGGGAGAAGCTCTTTCGCTTCCGCCTCGGTGGGCGGGTCCTCTTGGAGCCGGAGAAGGCGGCCCTGCCCCGGGTGATCTTCGGCATGCACCCCTGCGACATCCACGCGGTGCGGGTTTTGGACGACTGCCTCTTCGAGGGGGAGGCCGACAGCGCCTACCGCGCCAAGCGCGAGGCGACGCTGTTGGTCGGCGTCGACTGTGTCCCCGACGAGCACTGCTTCTGCACCAGCATGGGGACCGACCGGGTCGCCGACGGCTTCGACCTCTTTTTGCACCGGGTGGAGAACGGCTACCTGGTGCAGAGCGGCAGCCCCCGCGGCAAGGCCCTGCTTACCCGCCACGCCCCGCAGGTGGCGGCGCGGCCCGCCGAGTCCCCGCTGCCGCTGCAGCTCAAGCAGTGTGCCATCACCCTGCAGTTCCCGGTGGAGTCGCTGGCTCCCCTGCTCGGCGGGGTCTACGACCACCCGATGTGGAAACAGATCGGCGAGCGCTGCCTCGGCTGCGGCGCCTGCACCCTGCTCTGCCCCTCCTGCTACTGCTTCAACGTCCAGGACCGCCTCGACCTCAACCTCGAAGGGGGGGAACGGGTGCGGACCTGGGACTCCTGCCAGTTCGACCAGTTCACCAAGGTCGCCGGCGGCGCCGACTTCCGCGCCAACCAGGCCGATCGCCAGCGGCACCGCTTTTTCCGCAAGTACAAGTACCTCTGGGAGAAGCACCAGCGCACCGCCTGCGTCGGCTGCGGCCGCTGCAGCCGCGAATGCCTGGCGCGCATCGAACCGGCGACGGTCCTCAACGACCTCTTCACCGAGCGGGCCCTGCCCGAACTGGCCAGCGCACCGGGGGCCGAATACCAGCCGCAGCTGGCCGAGATCGTCGGCGCCCAGCCCCTGACTGCCGGCGAGAAGCTCTTCCGCCTGCACCTGCCGCAGCCCGTCGCCTTCCAGCCCGGGACCTTCATGGAGGTCTCGGTTTTCGGCCTCGGCGAGGCGCCGATCACCATCGCCTCGGCGCCGGAAAGCGCCGGCGGCAGCGACCTGGAGCTGGTGGTGCGCGCCGCCGGCAACCTGACCCGGGCCCTGCACCGCCTCAAGGCCGGCGACATGGTCGGGGTGCGCGGTCCCTTCGGCTGCGGCTTCCCGCTGGAGGAGTTCGTCGGCCGCGACGTGCTGCTGGTCGCCGGCGGCATGGGGATGATCACCCTGCGCTCGCTGCTCCTCTCGATCCTCGCCCGCCGCGAGGAGTTCGGCCGGGTGCTGCTCCTCTACGGCGGCCGCGATCAGGACGCGCTCCTGTTCCGCGACGACCTGCTCGCCTGGCACCGCGGCGGGCTGCTCGACTGCCGCTTCGTCGTCAACGCGCCGGGCGGCGACTGGCCGCTGCCGGTCGGCGACGTCACCCGTCTCTTCTGCGACCTGGAGCTGGCGCCGCAGCGCACCACCGCCGCCGTCTCCGGCCCGCCGGCCATGTACCGCTTCATCAATCCCCTGCTGCTGCGCCTCGGCTTCGAGGAGGAACGGGTCTTCCTCAACCTGGAGCGGCACATGAAGTGCGGCCTCGGCAAGTGCGGCAAGTGCCAGATCAACGACATCTGCGTCTGCCAGTGCGGGCCGATCTTCCCCTACAGCCGGGTCCGGCACCTGCGCGAGGCCATCGAACGATGATGGCTTAGCCATTCTCCCGAGTTGGCAAAGGCAACAACCATGAATAAACCGCGCATCGGCTTCTTCGACTTCACCGGCTGCGAGGGGTGCCAGCTCACCGTCCTCAACCTCGAGGAGCAGTTTCTGGAGCTGCTCGAGCTGGTGGAGATCGTCGAGTTCCGCGAGCTGCTGAGCGGGGGCGGGGGCGAGCTGGAGATCGCCTTCATCGAGGGGTCGATCACCACCGCGGAGCAGGCCGAGCGGCTGCGGGCGATCCGCGCCCGGACCCGCACCCTGGTGGCGCTCGGCGCCTGCGCCGACACCGCCGGAGTCAACGCCCTGGCCGGTTTGCGCACCCCGGCCGAGCTTTGCGCCGAGGTCTACGCCAGCGACGCGCCGCACCTGCGCGACCCACCCGCCGCAGCCCCTCTCCGCCCTGGTCGGCGTCGACCATCGCATCCCCGGCTGCCCCATCGACGGCCGCGAGTTTCTCGGCGTGCTCCAGGCGCTGCTCGATGGGGCGGCCGCCGGAGCTGCCGTCCTTCTCCCTCTGCGTCGAGTGCAAGCTCGCCGAGCTCCCCTGCAGCTTCGAATCGGGGACGGTCTGCCTCGGTCCGGTGACCCGCGCCGGCTGCGACGCCCTGTGCATCCGCGGCGGCGACCGCTGCCGGGGCTGCCGCGGGCTGATCGACAACCCCCGCTCCGGTCCCTACCACCGCATCCTCGAAGAGAACGGCCTCTCCGCCGAGGAGATCCTGCGCGAGTTCCGCACCTTCAACGTGCCGGGGAAGGGGGGGCGATGAAGATCGAGGTCCGCCACCTGACCCGGATCGAGGGGCACGCCAATCTCGTCGTCGACGTGCAGAAAGGGGAGCTGCGCGAGTGCCGGCTGGAGATCGTCGAGGCGCCGCGCTTCTTCGAGAGCCTGCTCAAGGGGCGCCACTACAGCGACGTCGCGCCGATCGTCGCCCGCGTCTGCGGGGTCTGCTCCAACTCCCACAGCCTGGTCTCCCTGGCCGCCACCGAGCAGGCCTTCGGCATCGAGGTTTCGGCCCAGACCCGGCGCCTGCGCCAGCTGCTGGCCTACGGCGAAATCCTGCAGAGCCACATCCTTCACCTCTACTTCCTCGCCGTCCCCGACTACCTCGGCGTCACCAGCATCCTGCCGCTGGCCAAGAGCCGGCGCGACCTGGTGACCCGGGCGCTGCGGCTCAAGAAGCTCGCCAACGACATCTGCCTCGCCGTCGGCGGCCGCCCGGTGCACCCGGTGACCCCCACCGTCGGCGGCTTCTCCGCGCTGCCCGCCGCCGGGGCGCTGCAGGAGCTGCGCCGCCAGCTGGTGGCGGCCCTGCCCGACCTGGAGGAAACCGTCGACCTCTTCGCCACTCTGCCGATCCCCGAGTTCGTGCGCGAGACCGAGTATCTGAGCGTGGCCCCGGACGACGCCTATCCCCTCTTCGGTACGGAGCTGCAATCGAGCGACGGCGCCCGCATTCCCGTGGGCGACTACCGCTCCCACATCGCGGAATACCTGACGCCCCACTCCACCGCCAAGTTCGCCCGCCTCGGCCGCGACAGCTACATGGTCGGCCCCCTGGCCCGGGTCAAGAACGCCTTCGCCCGCCTCTCGCCCATGGCCCGCCAGGTCGCCGCCGCCCTGCGAGCTGGACGCCGGCCACCGTCAACCCCTACCGCAACCTGGTGGCGCGGCTGGTGGAGGTAGTGCACTGCGTCGAGCAGGCGATCCACCTCGTCGACGCGATCCTGCTGCCGGGGCTGCGCCGCGAGGTCCACCTCGTCACCCCCCGCGCCGGGGTCGGCGTCGCCGCCATCGAGGCGCCGCGCGGCACCCTCTTCCACGCCTACCGCTATGACGCTGACGGCTGTATCGAGAGCGCCGACTGCGTCATCCCCACCGCCCAGAACCTCGGCAACATCGAGGCCGACCTGCGCGCCCTGGTGCCGCAACTGCTGGGTCTCCCCCGCGAGGAGCTGACCCTGCGCCTGGAGAGCCTGGTCCGCGCCTACGATCCCTGCATCAGCTGCTCGACCCACCTGCTCACGGTCGATTTCGCGTGAAATCGACCGTGAGCTGCTGGGAATTTTGAATTTTGAATTGGAAATCTTAGTCAAGGGCACCAAATTAAACCTTGTCCCTAATTCCAGACAGCCTCCGGCTCACGCACTCGAGGTGTGGCCCTGAACTCAAAATTCAAAATTCAAAATTCACAATTATCCGAACCGCCCAAGGCGGTTCGGATCATAGGTGTCGGCAATCCCCTGGCCGGAGGACGACGGCGTCGGCATCGCGGTGATCGAACAGCTGGAACGAGAGGGCATGCCGGCCGGGGTCGAGGTGATCGACGGCGGCACCGGCGGGTTGACCCTGCTGACGCTGATGTCAGGGGCGGCGCGGGTGATCCTGGTGGATGCCCTGGAAATGGGCAGGGAGGCGGGGGCGGTGGCCGGCTTCGCCTATGCCGCGGGAGTGTTCAAGGCCGAAGGTCCCGGCCTCTCTTTGCACCAGGCGGGGCTGGGTGAGGTTCTGGCGCTGGGGGCGGAGCTCGGCGAGCTGCCGGAGCTCTTCATCGTCGGTATCCAGCCCGCGGCGCTGGAGTTGGGCCAGGGGCTGTCGGCGGTGGTGGCGGCAGCGGTGCCGGTGGCGGCGGCGGCGGTCCGCGAGCGGCTCGAGAAGTGGGCGGAGGGTTGAGGCCCAGACATTCTTCCGGGAGACAGGCGCAGCCATCCGGCTGCTACAATCGTCACCTACTTACAGGAGCGCCCCGGTCGCCGCGACCGGGGCGCCTTGTTTTCTTTTCAGCGCCGATTTCCGTCGCGCCCCGCGGCGGGGTCAGCTAGCCGAGGGTTTTTCCTGGGGCTGGTTGCCGTGTTTTTCGATGACTGCCTGCAACGCCCCCACCTGCAACGACTTGACCAGCACATCGTCCATGCCGGCCGCCGGGACGGTCTCCCGGTCGGAGCAGACAAGGAGGGACGGTCAGGAAGCGCCATCCCCTTCGCGGAATTTGTAGCCGACACCCCAGACCGTCAGGATGTAGCTGGAACTCGAGCGGTCTTCCGCCAGCTTCGCCCGCAGCCGGTTGACGTGCGAAGTGACGGTATGTTCA
Source organism: uncultured delta proteobacterium (assembly GCA_963763205.1). GTDB lineage: Bacteria > Desulfobacterota > Desulfuromonadia > Desulfuromonadales > DDH964 > DDH964. Next base: position 60,635 of record CAVXNQ010000003.1, read on the forward strand.
TAGCAGTCGTTCTGGTAGCCCCAGACCCGGTGGAGCAGCTCCCGGCGGCTGAAAACTCTGCCGGGGCGTTCAGCGAGGCAGCCGAGCAGGTCGAATTCCTTGGCGGTCAGGTTGAGCTGGCAGCGGTCGAGCAACACCTTTCTTTTGCTCATGTCGATGGTCAGCGCGCCGGCGCGCAGAATCTTGTCGACCTCCTCCGTGTCCCGGGCGGCGAAATAGGCGCTCCGGCGCAGCAGGGCCTTGATTCGCGCCAGCAGTTCCCGATAGCTGAAAGGCTTGAGGATGCAGTCATCGGCGCCCAGTTCCAGCGCCAGGATGCGCTCGCTTTCGTTGTCGCTCGCGGTGAGGATGATGATGGGAACCCGATGCCCTTCCCAGCGAAGGCGCCGGCAAACCTCCACGCCGTCCAGGTCCGGAAGCCCCAGGTCGAGGATTATCAGGCCGAAGCGCTGACTTCCTGCTGCGGACAGACCTTCGGCGCCGCTGGCGACGGTCGTCACCAGGAACCTGGCGTCTTCAAGCTGGGCCTGGAGCATTGCCGCCAGGTTGAGATCGTCTTCTATGACCAGGATTTTTCGCATCATGGCTTGAGCCCGGGTATTCGTAATCCCTGAACGCGCCCGCCTCCCGCGGTGATTGAAGTCGCTCCCCGGAGGCGTTTCGAGAAAACCATAGCAGGGGGAATTAATCTCTCGATAAGAATCAGGTAAAGCCTTGTTAAAGAAGCTGGCCCCGGAAAAAGCCGGACCGGTGGTCGGGGCGATGACGGTGCCTTTCCGGGCAGGGCCGGGGGCGTTTTGACGATGGCCGCCGATGGCAGGGACTGGGGTCGGCCGTCTTCTCTGTGATCAAAATGTGATGGATTGGTGATCTCTCCGTGACGAACAATTTCTCCCAGGCACTAATCTAAGGACAGTAAGGACAACGAAATCGCGATGCATGGCCGGCCAGGAAGGCTGCGGCAGCCCGGGTCGACCCCCTGAGTTCGTTCCCATCGAGGGGCATAAACCGCGAAAGGAGAAATAGCATGGACCCAAACAAAATTCGTTGCGGACTCAAAATGTCAGCGGTATTGACCGTGCTGCTTTCGCTCCTGGTCGCGGGCGGCTGCGGCGGCGGTTCGAGCAATCCGCAAACATTCACCGCAGTGCAGCTGCCGTTGGTCAGCTGCTGGTACAACGGCCAGCCCGCCTATTACATCCAGACCGAGGCCTCCGACCCGGACGTCGCCCGGGCGCAGAACGTCCACTTCGTTTCTCGGCTCGCCGACGCCATCACCGCCGACGCGGTGGACGACATCTACGTGGTTACCAATTTCAGCCAGGGGAACGTGATCCCCTCGGCGCCGATTCCGGCCGGTCCCGACAACGCGGACCCGGAATATACGCCCCTTTGGCGGGTCAGCACCGTCACCTGGGGGGAGGGGACGACGCCGCACACCCTGACCTCGGAGGAAGAGGTGCTGGCCGCCGAGAGCGCCGGCATGGTCACCATCGCGCAGACCGACATCGTGGTGAACTGCCCGGTGATCTTCACACCTGAGGGCGGGTTGCTGCCCACCGCGACCCTGACCCTCGGAGCAGCCGCGTCCACCGTGGAGCTGCCGCTGGTGAATTGCTGGTACAATGGCCGGGTCGCCTATTACATCCAGACCGAGGCCTCCGACCAGAACGTTGCCCGGGATCAGAACGTCCACTTCGTTTCCCGGCTCGCCGACGCCATCACCGCCGACGCGGTGGACGACATCTACGTGGTCACCAATTTCAGCCAGGGGAACGTAATCCCCTCGGCGCCGATCCCGGCCGGTCCCGACAACGCGGACCCGGAATATACGCCGCTCTGGCGGGTCAGCACGGTGACTTGGGCGGAAGGGATCACGCCGCACACGCTGCACTCCGAAGCGGAGGTGCTGGCGGCCGAGGCGGCCGGCCAGGTCGCCATCGCGCAGACCGACATCGTGGTCAACTGCCCGGTGATCAACACCCCCGAAGGGGGGACGCTGCCGACCGCAACCCTCCTGTAAGCCGTTTCGGCAGGCCGGCACGAAAAGAGCCGCGGCGCCTTCCGGCGCCGCGGCTCTTCGTTTCCCCGATCCCCGCATCTCTCCTCGCCCGTAGGACCAATGGCCCTTTTGCGGCCCTTTTGATGCCGGTCAAGGCGCCCTGCACCCGCTTCGCTATAATCGAAGCCAAAGCAGAACTTCACCCCCACCGCGAGGAGGACCCATGGCCGAGTCGACCAGCAAATTGACCATCGCCGGCGCTGATCCGCACGACCTGGCCGGCATGACCGACTACCAGACCGGTGCGGTCGTCAGCCGCACCCTGCTGCAGGACGAGAGCGGCACCCTCACCGTCTTCAGTTTCGACGCCGGGCAGGCCCTCTCCGAGCACACCGTTCCCTTCAACGCCTTCATCCAGGTCCTGGACGGGGAGGCCGAGATCACCATCGGCGGCAAACCCTGCCGGGTGAAGACCGGGGAGATCGTGCTGATGCCCGGCGGCATCTCCCACCAGGTACAGGCGGTCAAGCGCTTCAAGATGCTTCTGACCATGTTCAAGACCAAGGTCGTCTGAAAAAACTGCAAGGCACTCGGCGCAAGGGGACAGGCTGCTTTCTCGCGAAAGGCAGCCTGTCTATTTTGTGCCCGGGCCTATTTCACCGGTTCGAAGGAGAAGCCCTGGCCGCCGATCGCGGCTTCGTACATCAGGCCGCCCAGGGTATGGACGAAGACCGCCATCCCCTTGACGTAGCTTCCGCCGAGCTGCTTGCCGGTTTTCGGTCCGGCGCTGACCCCGGCCGAGGCACCGCTGCTGCCCGCCTCGGCCTGCGCGCCGGCGGTGATGGCCACCGCCGAGGCGGAGGCGTCGAACTCGAAGGAGCCGCTGGTAAACTCATCGTAGGCCCGCTGGTCCTGGAAAAAGATGATCTCGCTGAAGGCCTGGCCGCCGGCCTGGAACCCGACACTCACCTTTACCAGATTGCTCCTGCCGGTCAGCACGCCGTGCCGGTAAACCTGACCCTTGCCAAACGCTCCGCCGACCACCAGGCCAGCCTTGCCGACGACCGGGAACACGGCATATCCATAGCTGCCCTTGAAGAAGGGCTTGACGACATTCGATTCCTGGAAGACCTTGATGGTTTTGGCGTAATCGTCGGAATCGACGGCAAAGGCCGGAACCGTCCCGAAAAACACCATCGCTATCGCCACAAGTAGGGATATTCGGCTACGCATAACCTCCTCCTTTCCCGTGGATCTCGTGTCTGCCGAACGTTACGCATGGTGTGTGGAGGATAGAGTCCGATCCTCCGTTCCCCCACTGCTCCACTTTACCATTTTGCGGCGCCCGGCGTCCTCCCCGCCACCCGTCCTGCTGCCGGCACGATGTCGAAAACCGTCAACTCAGGAGGAGAGAGGATGCGCATCGGCGGTCCCCAGGTGCCGGTGCCGCGGCTGGTGTAGAGGTGCCCGCCGCCGGCCACCGGGTAGAGGCCGTCCTGCAGCGGGTATTCCAGGCCGGTGACGTAGTTGAAGGGGAAGATCTGGCCGCGGTGGGCGTGGCCGGAGAGCTGCAGGTCGAAGCGGCCCGCCGCCGCCGGATCGACCCGCGGCCGGTGCTTGAGCAGGATGGTGAACACGGTGGGCGGCACCTGTCCCAGCAGGGCCGCTTCGTCTTCGGTCTGGCCGGCGGCCGGGTCGTCGACCCCGACCAGGGCCAGGTGTTCGCTCAAGCGGGTCGAGGCGCCGCGCAAGACCTGGAAGCCGCTGGCATCGAGGAAGTCGAGGGCCTGTCCCAGCCCGGCGTAGACCTCGTGGTTGCCGGTGACGGCGAACTTCCCCAGCGGCGGCTGCACCTGCCGCCACAGCCCGCTCAATTCCTCGAGGTGGTTGATCTGGGCGTCGACCACGTCCCCGGTGGCCAGCACCACGTCCGGCTGCAACTGCTGGATTTTCGCGACCACCGGCGCCAGCGTGTCCTCCCGGTCGATCAGCCCCAGGTGCAGGTCCGACACCTGCACGATGCGCAGCCCCTTGCTCCCCGGCGGCAGCTTGGCGGTGGCGAGCCGCACCGTCTCCACCCGCAGCTGCCCCGCCTCGTAGATGCCGTACAGCCCCGCGGCCAGCGCCACCACCACGATCAGTCCGGCGCTCAAACCGCCGTGTACCGAGAGATTCGCCGCCGCCGGCCAGATCCGGCCCAGCGCCCAGGCCAGCAGCTCCCAGCCGGCCAGCAGCGTGCACAGGCAAAAAGCGAGGAAAATGAAACCCATCCAGGTGTAGCCGATCCAGGCCAGCGCCCGCGCCGGCAGTTCGTGGCCGCCGCGGTCGAGCAGCCGCACCAGCAGCGGGGCGAGAGATCATCAGCCCCATCCACAGCCAGTTGAGGGCGGGCAGCAGCGGATGGCCGGCCAGCAGGGGGTGGATGCCCCAGAAGACCAGCAGGTGCATGGCGGTGTAGAGGGAGAGGAAAACCAGGACGAAGAGGAGCATGACGATCTCCGGCGGAAGCGGGGCGACGATGCTGCTGGTACAGGATAGCAGGATCGGGCGAGCTCTGAAGGGAACGGGTTTTTCTTTTTTCACCCATGAGCACCCGGCCATCCTTCCCTCCGCGGCAAGTCCCGGTCTTCTTCTGCTGCAGCGGCCGGCCTTTTTCGACCGGGCGCCTTGACAGCGGCAGGCGCCTGGGATTCAAATCTTGTTGAAGGGACGTGACGCGGTCCGCCTCCACTCAAATCTCGGCGACCGGCCGCGGAAAGCGGAAGACCATCATGAACACCCAGAAGATCATCCCCCCTCTCGGGTTCGACAAGATGAAGAAGTTCGACATCGCGGCGCTGGAGGCGGCCTATGCCGGGAAGGGATGAACCCATGAGCAACAAAGCCAGCGCCGAAGCCTTTCTCAAGCTCGCCTCTTGCGGCAGGGTGCGCGAGGCCTACGACAAGTACGTGCATCCGGAGTTTCGGCATCACAACGCCTATTTCAGGGGGGACCGGCAAACGCTGCTGGAAGGAATGGAGGAAAACGCCAGGCAATTCCCCGGCAAGACCTATGAGACATTGCGCATGGTTGAGGATGGGGACCATGTTGCCATTCACGGCAGGGTGACTTTCGGCGGTTCCCAGTGGTCGGTCATCCACATCTTTCGCTTCAAGGCAGGCAAGATCATCGAGGAGTGGGAAGCTTCACAGCAAGTGCTCAAGGATTCGCCGAATGAAAACGGCATCTTTTGACCAGAAGACAAAAACGGAATGGAGGTCGAAAAAGTGAAGTTCCTTTGTCTTGCATACGGCGACGAAGCCGCCTGGAAGGCCTTGAGCGAGGCGGAGAAACGGGAACTCCTCGCTCAGGACGCGGTGATTCGCGACGGTGGCAACCTCATGGCGGCGGTACGGACCGAAGTAACCACTGTCCGCAACTGGGACGGCAAGCTGGAGGTGAAGGAGGAAGGCTACGCCAGGCACCCGCTTCCGCTGGCGGGCTTCGCGGTGATCGAAGCCGGGAATAGGGAGGAAGTCATCCAGCTGGTCGCCGACACGCCCTGTGCCCGGGCCCGGGGGTATATCGAAATTCGTCCGTTTTGGGGTCCGGACGGCGGGGCCTAAAGCCGGGGAGGAGAGCTCATGGCTGATCCGGTCGTACATTTCGAGATTATCGGCAAAGATGCTCCGCGGCTGCGCAGTTACTACCACGACCTGTTCGGTTGGGAAACGCAGACCGACCCGGCCGTTGCCCCCGAAGTCTCCGCCCCGGGCAATTACGGTTTTATCGATAAGCCCCCTTGCGGGGACGGCACCGGTATCCCGGGGGGCATCGGCGGGGGGAGTGAGTATGCCAGCCACACGCTCTTTTATGTGGGGGTGGCCGATGTCGGAGCCGCCTTACAAAAAGCCGAAACGCTCGGGGGAGGACGCGTGATGGGGCCGGTCGAAAAACCGGGCGGCGGATTGGTTGTGGCGCAGTTCAGAGATCCCGAGGGGAATCTGATCGGGCTCGCCGGTCCGCGCTAGCCTGAGGCGGCCGGAGGGTTGCCGGAAAACCGAGGAGTCACACGATGAAAATAACGGTTGAAACCATGGTCTCCGCCCCCCTGGAGGAGGTCTGGCGCGCCTGGACGACGCCGGACGATATCCTGCAGTGGAACGCGGCTTCCGATGACTGGCACACAACGAACGCGACCCTCGATTTGCGCGCCGGCGGGGACTTTTCCTACCGTATGGCAGCCAAGGACGGCAGCGCCGGGTTCGACTTCGCCGGCACCTTCACCAGGATCGCCAAGGGCAAACTGATCGCCTATTCCCTGGGGGACGGGCGCGCCGTTGAGGTCGAGTTTGTCGACGGCGAATCGGGGGTCAGGGTGCGCGAGACCTTCGACGCCGATGCGACCTACCCCGTCGACCAGCAAAGGGAGGGCTGGCAGGCCATTCTGAATCGTTTCGCCAGCCACGTCGAATCCCTTCGATAGCTGACTGCGATCCCCGGTGGCGGCGGGCGGTTGGAGGCAAGCCTTGAAAGGAGCACATACCATGAAAACGAATCCGGTGGTCTGGTTCGAAACCTACGTTCAGGACCTGCAGCGCGCCAAAGGTTTTTACCAGACGGTCCTGAAGACTGAGCTGCAACCGCTGAACTCCCCCTTGCCGGGGATGGAGTTCCTGGCTTTTCCGATGGCGCAGGAAGGCTCCGGCTGTGCCGGGGCCCTGGTGAAAACGGCAGGGGGGCCGAGCGGCGGCAACAGCACCCTGGTCTACTTCAGCTGCCAGGACTGCGCGGTCGAGGAGGGGCGCGTCGGCGCCGCCGGCGGCCGGGTCGAGAAATCCAAGATGTCGATCGGCGCGTACGGTTTCATCGCGCTGGTGGGCGACCCGGACGGCAACTGGATCGGGCTGCACTCGATGCAATGAGCACAGGGGAGATTCCCTGCCCCGAACCACGCGAGGAAGGAGACCATAGCGATGACAAAGCACCTGACCGGGACACGCGAAGAGTGGCTTGCCGCCCGGCTTGAGCTGCTCAGGGCCGAGAAGGAACTGACGCGGCGCAGCGACGAGCTGGCGCGGCGGCGGCAGGAGTTGCCGTGGGTGCGGATCGACAAGGAGTATCGGTTCGCAACTGACGCGGGGAGCGTTTCGCTGGCCGACCTCTTCCGCGGGCGCTCGCAGCTGATCGTCTACCACTTCATGTTCGGCCCCGACTACACCGCCGGCTGCCCGTCCTGCTCGGCGATCGCGGACGGCTTCAACGGGTTCGCGATTCACCTGGCCAGCCATGACGTCATGCTCTGGGCGGTGTCGCGCGCGCCGCTCGCCAAGCTGCAGGCGTACCAGCGCCGGATGGGATGGACGTTTCCCTGGGCGTCCTCCTTCGGCAGCGACTTCAACTTCGACTTCAACGTCCAGTTCACCGAGGAGCAGCAGCGCGAGGGCGGCATCGAATACAACTACCGGCGCGAGCCGCCGTGGCAGGTGCCCGAGGGTTCCAAGGAGCCCGCGCCCGAAGACCTCCTGGGGGGAGCGACGCTCCGGGAAGGTGGCGGCGAGGGGCCCGTCGCCAAGATCGCGGCCACCACCGGAACCGACGTGGCCACCTACACGCGCGAGAGGCCGGGCATGAGCGCCTTCGCGCTCGAAGACGGCGTCGTCTACCACACCTATTCCACTTATTCGCGCGGGCTGGACGGCCTCTGGGGCATGTACCAGTGGCTCGACCGCGCCCCCAGGGGGCGCAACGAGAAGGGCATCTGGTGGCGCCGCCACGACGAGTACGATCAGCCCTGAGCGATCTCGCGGGCGTCGTGGCGTAACAGAAAGTTATAAAGGGTCGAGTCTCAACGCCTGACAAAAAGATGGTGGGGATGTCAGGAGCTGAGATTTGACCCTTATGTTTCTTTCGATTCGAGCCTGTCTTGGCATCTTCTCCCCCTCCCGAAGAAAAGCCGTTCCATAAATTGTTCTCTAGCTGTCTGTTTTTAAAGAGGAAATCGGGACCTGTCCCCAAACTTCCCGGGCTTCAGCGGGGCAGGGGGGCGCGCCACACCTCCAGATCCGGCAGATGCTCGTAGACCCCTTCGACCGTGGTCTGCTCCGTCAGCACCCGGATCACCACCGGCAGCGGCTCGCTCAGGATCTTCGGCAGGTCTGCTTCGAGCTGGTCGTGGATGGCGAAGGCGAGCTTTTCCACCGGCGGCGTGAAGCGGGCGTCGACCCCCGGCTTGTTGCCGCGGGGATCGACGCGGTACCAGCCGTGCCCCGCCAGCCAGACGGCGTTCAGCCCGTGCAGGCAGTAGGGCGGGCCGCTCTCGCCGACGGCGAGGCGCTGGTAGCAGAGCCCGGCGGCAATGCCGTTGGCGCGCAGCAGCGCCGCCAGCAGGTGGCTCTTGGCGTAGCAGTAGCCGGTGCCGTGGGCCAGCACCTGCGAGGCCGTGCAGGTCACCGGACCCTGGCGGAAATCCCAGCTGTGGCGGATTTCGTCGCGGACGAATTCGAAGCAGCGCCGGGCGATTTCGGTCCGGTCCGCCGCTCCCGCGGCCAGAGCCTGCGCTTGTTGCAGCACGGCGGGGTGGCGCCAGTCGATGATGGCGTCGGCGGCGAGGTAGGCGGGGCCAGGTGGTGTCGGTTTCCAGTCCATGCATTCTTCCCTGACGATCATTTCAATGGAACCGGTTTCTCCAGCTGGTAGATCGCCTCGCCCAGCTCCTCGACATGTTTTTCCAGCACCGCCCGGGCGTCGTAGAGCCCCTGGTTGTAGAAGCCGGCGCCGATCTCGGCGGCGAGGAAATCGAGCAGGAATTCGGCCTCGAAGCGCCCCAATTCCTGGTCGAACTCCCGGGCGAAATAGTCCTGGAGTTTGCGCACCAGGTGCGTCTTCTGCACCTCGTTCAGCTTGATCTCGGTTGCCATTTCCTTCCTCTCGGGACGATTTGTACCTTTTCCTGGCGTACGCGGTCGGCCGGCTGTCCATCGTCGGCCAGCGGCAATCCTCCGCTGCGGGTGCTCTCCATTATGCCGTCCGGGAGGCGTTGCCGCAATCGTCGGTTTTAGTTCCCTTGTCCAACGCCGGCCAAGGCTACCGGCTCCTGCGGCGCGAAATTGCTCGCCATGGTCCAGACCCGGGCCTGGCCGTCGGCCACCCGGAAGACCTTCAGGATGTCGAGCCCCTGGCTCGCCACCCAGGGCCTGAGAAACTCGCGGCCGGGCGCGTTGACGATCTCTTTCTTGAGCGACACCTCCTCCACCGGCTGCGCCGTGCCGCGCACCAGCGGCTCGCCCCGGTCGAGGGTAGCGAGGTGAAATCCGGATGGGCGGTCAACAGGGCGAAGATTTCCGTAGCGTTCGTGGCGAGCTCCTTTGCTGGGCGGGTGGGTGTGACGGCCAATTTACGCTGTCAGATCCACCCGGAGCTTTTGCAATCGAGCCTTTCTTTGCGGGAATCCGCTCAGGTTTGCTGTTTCAAATAGTCGGAAGGGGCGATGCCGTACTGTTTGCGGAAGGGCACAGAAAAATGGATGAAAAATGGGATCGGGCCAAGTCAACCCCTTGATATTCAAGGGACACCATCCAAAAAACAGCTGTAATTTTGGCTTGGAGGCCGATTTTCAGAGCTAAAATCCAGCCCATAGCCGGGAATGCAATGCCGATTGCCTCTGGCTGCTCCCTCCACGACCAGGCTTGCTATAGGCCTTATTTTGGCCTCGAAAATCGAGCCATAGGTTGATTTTGGTGGGAAAATTAGGGATTAATTTAAATATTTTCAATCAGTTAACATGGTCCGACCCCACAGGCCTCTGGCAGGCCTCTGGCCCACAGGCCCCTGGAAATGTCAGGCTAAAGGATCTTCGACGTTTGGGGTTTCCGCTCCGGTTTCTTCATCCTGACTGTATGCAATTTCCATTATTTCTGGAGCAAAAAATGTCTTTGGATATCTATTTGGAAGTTCTTTTAATATACCAACTTTAACGAGCCTATCAACATCCGAACTTGCAGTAGGATAAGTTACATTATAAACTTTAGCCAATGCAGAAACTGCTACTAGTGGTTCTGCAAAAAGATTTTCGATTATCGGATAGAGTCTTGAAGATGAACTATATGCCCCAGCTCGATCATGGAATTCTTGCCTTAGTGCTACTAATCTATCAATCCTTCTTACAGAATCTATAGACTGAGATATAGTCGCTCGCAAACAAAAATTTAGCCAATTTGACCAGTTATTTTTAGCACTAACCCCGAAAAGGTTGTCAATATACTCATCTTTATAACGCTCAAAATATGCGCTCAGATACAACCATGGGCTATGCAGCCCACATAGTTTATAAATCATAAGCGACAGCAATAACCGCCCAACACGCCCATTACCGTCATTAAACGGATGTATCGTCTCAAACTGGTAATGGACTAGGAAGCAATGTACTAGGGGGTCTGTAGCCGAGGATTCTTTCAAGTGCCCCTCAATTTCACCTAGACAACGCGGCACTTCTATCGGCGGGGGTGGAATGAACCGACGAGTTGACCCGATATGTACTTGCGTGCGTCGAAATTCTCCAGGAGTTCTGTCCGCCCCTCTCACGCCCCCTAAAAGCGCCTGGTGAAGTTGACGAACCAAAGCTAACGAAATGGGATAGCCTTCATCAACTTGTTTCTGCCCCAACGACAGGGCACGCCCATAATTAAAAACTTCTCGCCACGCATTAACGGGATCTTTATCTGACGATGGCTCGCGTGGATCCATTCCATATAGAAGTAATTGCTCAGGGGATGCGTATGTGCCCTCTAGGCTTGACGAGGTCAATGCTTCGCGTTGCTGTAGAGGTCTAAGGAGTAACTCTTGATTTGGCAAGTGCCGCCCAACCCCATCTAGGCGCGCCAATTCTTCTTTTGCCTTTGCAAGCAAAGGCCAGCTCTCGGCTCCTATTTGAAATTTAGTTGGTAATGGGCTGGGAACAAATGACCAGTCCTGCTCCCTATTCACCTCGATTTGCACCAAAGAGCCTGGGGATTCTGAGCTAAAAGAAGACTTGTCCATAATTAGTCCTTTTTGGCTAGGGTGGAAGACTTTAAGGTATCTACCATACTTTAAAAAAATTGCCAATAAATTTTAAGTTAGCACAGGACCTTAAAGTGGTTTTACAGATTCTCCCTAGGTTTAAAGGCTCTCCCTAGGTTTAAAGGCTCTCCCTAGGTTTAAAGGCTCTCCCTAGGTTTAAAGGCTCTTCCTAGGCTTAAAGGCTCTTCCTAGGCTTAAAGGCTCTTCCTAGGCTTAAAGGCTCTTCCTAGGTTTAAAGGCCCTTCCTAGGTTTAAAGGCCCTTCCTAGGTTTAAAGGCCCTTCCTAGGTTTAAAGGCCCTTCTTAGGTTTAAAGGCCCTTCTTAGGTTTAAAGGCCCTTCTTAGGTTTAAAGGCCCTTCCTAGGTTTAAAGGCCCTTCCTAGGTTTAAAGGCCCTTCTTAGGTTTAAAGGCCCTTCTTAGGTTTAAAGGCCCTTCTTGGTTTAAAGGCCCTTCTTAGGTTTAAAGGCCCTTCTTAGGTTTAAAGGCCTTCCTAATTCCCGACACTCACCATTGAGTTAACAAACAACGAATCTACGTGTAGATATCCCACTTACAGTACCACGGGGAAGGATTGCCCCCCCAACAATGCCCATCCTACAGGTTTCGCTACCACTGTAACCCACCGGAACGCCATGTCTTCTAATCAAGGAGAGGCGAGGGGTCAAGGAGAGGCGAGGGGTCAAGTCTTGCTTTGCCATATTTGAGGAGAGGCGAGGGGTCAAGGAGAGGCGAGGGGTCAAGTCTTGCTTTGCCATATTTGTGGCCTAGAAAGACTTGACCCCGTGGCCTCCTCCCGCGGCCGGGCGCGTTGACGATCTCTTTTTTGAGCGACACCTCCGCCACCGGCTGCGCCGTGCCGCGCACCCGCGGCTCGCCCCGGTCGAGTGTGGCGAGATGAAAGGCCGGATTGGCAGTCAACAGGGCGAGGATTTCCGTAGCGTTCATGGCGAGCTCCTTTGCTGGGCGGGTGGGTGTGACGGCCAATTTACGCTACCAGATCCACCCGGAGCTTTCGCAATGGCGCCTTTCTTTGCGGGAATCCGCTCAGTTTTGCTGTTTCAGATAGTCGGAAGGGGAGATGCCGCACTGTTTGCGGAAGGGCACGGAAGAATGGATGAAAAATGGGATCGGGCCAAGTCAACCCTTTGATATTCCAGGGACACTATCCAAAAAATAGCTGTAATTTTGGCTTGTAGGCCGATATTCAGAGCTAAAATCAGGCCCATAGCTGGGAATGCAATGCCGATTGCCTCTGGCCATACTCCCCCTCTACTACCAGACTTGCTATAAGCCTGATTTTGGCCTCGAAAATCGAGCTATAGGTCGATTTTGATGGGAAAATTGGGGTTAATTTAAATATTTTCAATTGGTTAACTTGGTCCGACCCCACAGGCCTGCACTCTATAGGCCTGATTTTGGCCTCGAAAATCGAGCTATAGGTCGATTTTGATGGGAAAATTAGGGATAAATTTAAATATTTTCAATCGGTTAACTTGGTCCGACCCCACAGGCCTGCCGACGGCCGGGGGCCTGATAAGGGTTATGTGCCCCTCATCTTAAGTTCGCGTTCAAAAACAATTTCTTCTCCTCGGCAAACTTTGATTGACGTTATTGGTATTTTTATGGTTTTCAAAATGGTTTCAACTACTGGCATATAGTCAGCTTCAGGAGGAAGGATCTCCGATATGTATTCTTTGTCTTTATGAATGTATGCAACTTTGAAACAGGCTGGATCGTCAATATTTGCATCGCCCCTGGTAACTGTTAAATTGGCATATGATTTTTTGCCTGTGTCCCACCCCCTGTCTTGATCATCTTCAACCCAATCTGGCGCCTTCTTGCCTGCGTGAACAAATATTTCCCTAATGGCATTCCTGAGTGTATTTAAGGATTTCTCGGCATCTATTGTCTCGGGGAATAATTTTTCTTGGTCAATGTTGATATGAACAAAATCCTTCCTTAATTTATGGACTCCCAATAATTCTTGCCAAACCCCGGACCCCCAATTTAATGGAGTTAAACCTTTGTTCTGGATGGCTTCGTTTAAATTTTCTTTGAACCGTCTCCCAATGCCGGTGGTTTCTAGTGCCTCTTCAAAGGCCATTTCCAAAGCTGTCCATCCTGTAGTTATTGTCCACCGAACATAAGTACCACGATCCCACCGGTTGAGAGCTTGCCTAGAAAGTTCCCGTGCATGAAGTGCATCGGTCCAAATATGGTAATGAGATGATTCGACAATTTTTGGAAAAGGCATTTTTAAATTCCTTGCACATAACGCGAGGGTAACCGGCTACGGTGTGCCGGTGAATTAAGTGGAGAGGCGAGGGGTCAAGTCTTGTTTTGCCATAATTGTGGACTGAAAAGACCCGTGGCCTCCGCTCAACCCAGCCTGCCGGGCCGTCGCCACCAGGGAAGGCCGGAGATGAGAAACGAAATTTATGATTTTATGGGCGTCCCCCTCTGGTTCTCCTGGTTCTCTGGTGATGGCAGCTACGGCAAAGCTCTTTAGGCACCGCCAAACGAAAGAGGCGGAAACGGATAAGCTGAACCTACGGTCGCAGTAACCTGCTCTCTACTCTACCCGGAATTCAGTCCCCGGAATTCACCCGGGGGCGAAGGACTACCTCCGGTCGGTCGAGGTCCCGAAAAACCGGCGTAGCGCCGTAAAGCGGACTTTTGGCGACGCCATCAACCTTCGTTGCTTCATGTTTGGTCCTGCCGGACCGCGGAGCCGTTTGGGAGCTTTGCCTGTTGCAGAATCACCGGGAGGTTTGTGTCAAACAGGCTGTTTGCAAATTTAATCAATAGCCAGAAAATGAGCATCGGTAGCGCAATCACCTGAATCAAAAATATGCCGACATACAAAAATGCCAGCTTCAGGAGGTTCTCTATAATGTTGCCGGCATTGCTGACCGTGGCCACAATGGCGTCTTTGAATTCCACGGATTTTTGCTGAATAAACGCGGCGTTGTTCTTGATAGTCCCCAGAACGCCGTCAACCTTCGGAAGCGAAAACTGCAACAATTTATCCAGTTCCGAAGCCCCAAGCGCCAATTCATGGTTTGCGCTGGAGATTTTTTCGGAGAAGAAATGGTCTTGCAGGTAATTGTTGGCCATGGCGGAAATCGGCAGGGCAAACCTGGCAATGAGGACGAAGAACATCAGTCTCATCAGGGTCTTCCGAAGCGGAGCAATTCTTTCCGGCTCAAACATGATCAGGATAGAAAAAATCAATAAGAAGACGGCCAGCAGCTGCGGCGCGATGGAGACTCCAATCTCGAAGGCGAGTTTCTGCACTCCCAGGGAGGTGATCGCGGTTACGAGGACATCGGACACGCGTTCCGTCATATCGTCAATCGGGTCGAGCGCCTGTCCTACCGCCAATGTGACGCCGATCCCCGCAGGTTCCAGGTTCAGGCTCGAGCCTTTTACAACGGAAACAGAGGCGTTGATAACCCTGCAGGTTGCATAAGCGACCCCGGCACTGGTGATTGCCTCGCTGAAGTAGGCGTCGGTTTTGCTGTCCAGGATTGGGAGCCGGACTCCGGCGGAAAAAAAGAGCAGAACCGCGATCAGGACTCCAATGGTCGCTCTTACCATTTTTGGCAGGGTGAAGGTTTGCATAGATTACTTTTGGCTGTCCCAGGTAGCGTTACGAAGTTTCCGTGATGAGGAAACCAACCTCAGGTCGACAATTCCAGTGATGATCGGCAGAGAACAGACGACTCTCAGGATATCACAAGAATTGTCATGGGAGGGTCTGAGTGGAGAGGCGAGGGGTCAAGTCTTGTTTTGCCATAATTGGAGAGGCGAGGGGTCAAGTCTTGTTTTGCCATAATTGTGGACTGAAAAGACCCGTGGCCTCCGCTCAACCCAACCTGCCGGGCCGTCGCCACCAGGGAAGGCCGGAGATGAGAAACGAAATTTATGATTTTATGGGCGTCCCCCTCTGGTTCTCCCTCTTCTTCACCCATGCTTCTTTCTATTCGATTCTTCTTTATCTGGATCAAAGTCAACCGTCGTTGATCCAATCACAACGCGGAATTCCCAATCATGGATGCCAAGTTTGTCAGATATATCACTCATTTAAAGGCTAACGGTGGAGTTGGGCGCTTCCACCTCGTCACCTATTTCTCTCTGCAACTTTTTAAGATTTAATCGAGCTATTTCATCCTGAATTGGCTGTACTTCAGTGTGCCACTTTTTAAATCCGTACAACATCATCAATATGCCTATCGCTGTAACGACACCTAAGCTGTAGTTAAAAAAAGACTTATCCTTTCTAGCTATTTCGAGTTTTTTTTGCAAGATTTGAAAACGTGCTTCTTCTGATACTGAGCGTACTGGATCGGCTTTTAGTGTTTCGTACTCCACAGCAATTCCAAACACTAAATCATTCGTTGATTTGGATACGTAAAGCGTTGACCCAATGCCAAACATTACTAATAGCAAACCGAACAATGCGTAAAACTTAAAGATGTTGTCTGTTGGCAGGGGAACACGATTTAACATTTAAAAATTCCTCGGGTAAGTTTTTGTGCCGGACAAATTGGGGACAGGTCTCGAATTCCCTTTACGGAACAAAGGCTTGCTGGCTTTTTTCCCTTGGACTTCCTCATTGCGGCTTTCGGAAGAACTTGTAAGGGCCGGGTCTCAACTCTTGGCAAAATGATGGTGGGTGACGCCCGAAGTTGCGACCTGACCCCTCGTGTTCTTCTTGATTAAATTGTTGAGCCTTTTTTGTTAGATGTAGTAATGAATCTACATGCATACTGACGTGGTCCCCACTGAAATGCGAATGTCTCAGAAACTTCATGCCATGCACCAGAGTCTCCCGACCCGTGATTAGCTCCCATGCAAGAGCATTCACAGTCGAAACCTGTTGCATTCCAGCAAGATGGTGCACATTTCTGCATTTCTTTGTAGATTTGAATTACATACACCCTACCAAAGCGTTCCAGTGAGCGTTCGACTAAATAGTTAAACCATGCAACGGGTGTTTCATAGCACTTGTATTTTGGATTCCACTTTGGCTTGTGATGCTTTTCGCCACGCACCCATTCGTAATTCCCTTCAAAGTGAGGTAATTTGAAAAAAACTGGATTAGGGCGAGGTTGCTTAAAAATGACGGGAATCGTTTTTTGTCTCCAAATCTCTTTAAGTTTTAGATCGTGTTTTTCCATTTTTTCTGATACCTAAAGTTTGAATTAACTGGTGACACAAGGCATCAAGTTGGAAGAGAAGTTAGGGCGAGTCAAACGCTCGGCCAAAGAGCGGCAATGTAAGCTAACTCAGCGTCCACAACTGCCTTTGCCGGCTTGATTGCTATTGACACTGTGAATAACTTTGAACGTCGTACATCCAGAAGAGCCAAAACATCGCTATTTTGGCACTTTGAGCGGAGGGACACCTCCATAAGGACGGTAATGAGATCAACGCGTAGTTTGGTTAATGCATCTGCCTTTAGATATAGCTTTATTACATAGCGAGTACCGTCGACGATCAAGCCGAGTTCTGGATTGATGGCTATGTCGATTCCGGCATGACCATAGGTATTTCTGGGCGGGTCAAACCACGTGATTTCTTTCTTGCCCCACCACTTTCTGTACCCCTCAATCGCAACCGGATAGTTCGCGATCTTCTTAGGGTCGGTCAACGACTTTTGAAGGCTCGTTAACGCCTTTTTGTCTTTCCCTGCTTGATGAATTTCAACAAGACCCTCTCGAAGTGGCTTGTAGAAGTCTGTTGCAGGCTGATAGGGTTTTCGATTCTTTATTTCGGCAACTTTTGTCGCTTTCGGTGTGCCTGCTCTCGATACGACATCGACCAGATCAGTTAGCGAAAGATTTGGCATGGTTCCCCCCTTGTGGCGCAATGTGGTTTTTGAAACCTAACGCCGAGCATACGCCGCGGCTACTTTGTGTGGGCTCCCGGGTCATGCCTGAAAGATTGAAACTTCCATACTCTCCAGCCAATTACGCCGAATACCAGCAATTTCCCCAAACGCAAAAAGCCGCCCGCCGGATCGGATTCCGGCAAAGCGGCCTGGTTTGGTAACGTTGGATTTCCCCTCCACGTCCACACCCTCCCTGATAAACAAAACCTCCTGAAAAATAGACCCTTCCTTGATAACCGTATTCACCGCCGATTGTCAAATCATTTCAAGCAACTACCCCAACCCCCACAACAGCCGAGAAAGCGGCGCCAGCTCCCCATACCCCTCCCGCAGCTCCGCCACAATCCCCGGCGAAAAAAGCCGTTCGTCCGGGATGCGGTTGCAGACCAGATAGAGGTTCTTGCGGCCGTGCCAGGGCTGCAGGTCGGCGGGGAGGGCGGGGTTGACGGGGCGCTTGTAGAGTTCTCCTTCGGGAACGAAGCGCCCCGATCTCTTGATGGGTGCGACGAGGCGGCGGAACTTCTCCGGCGCCGTCTCGATGGTGCGGCGCAGGGCGTCCATGGTCGCCTTCGGCGCGCTGTAGAAGCCCATGCCGTAGCGGTAGCGGTCGGCGGCGATCTCGAAGAAGAAGCAGGGGTGCTCCTTCCAGTCGGGACTCGGGCGCTTGAAGGAGAGCCAGAGGTGGGTCTTGTAGGGGGACTTGTCGCGGGAGAAGCGGATGTCGCGGTGGATGCGGGCGATGCAGCGCGACGGCGGCAGGAGCTGCAGCGCGGGGTCGATGGCGAGCAGCGGCGCGGCGAGCTCGGCGACCAGCTCCTTGAGCGGTTCGAGGAGAAGCGTCTCGTAGTCGGCGCGGTGGGCCTCGAACCAGGCCTTGTTGTTGTTGGCCGAAAGCTCCTCGAAAAAGGCGAGGGCCTGGGGGGAGAAGCCCTGAAAACCGCTGCTCATGACAAAATCCTCCGGTCGGGGCGGGTGGCTGAGACCGACTTTACCACCCGCCGCCGACCGGTGTCATGACATCTTTGCGGTTCAGGCGGACGGTTTCATCCACGAGGCCCTGACCGGCAGCCGGAAACCGTCCTCGAGGGTCGCCCGGGAGAGGCTGCCGACCTCGCTCTGGATGCAGATGAAGTAGAGGTCTTCGTCCCCCGCCGTCCAGGCGCGCTCCCCTGCCGGGGCGACGCGGATCAGGCTCCCCTCGCGGATCGGGAACTCCTCGCCGTCGACGTAGAAGGTACCGCTGCCGCGCAGCACGATGTAGAGCTCCTCGTTGTTTTTGTGGGCGTGGACGAAGGGCATCCCCTTGCCGGCCGGCAGGCGGTTGAGGGAGACCTCGCAGCCGCTCAGGCCGAGCTTCTCACCGAGGAAGTACTTGCCGGGAAAGCCCATGAAATCGTGTTCCAGCAGGCTTTCGAAGGGGCCGAGCTGTTCGGCGCTGTAGCGTTTCTGACTGTCGCTCATGACGGACACCTTTCGCAATTGGGGGGACGGTGTGGCGCCGGGCAACGGACGCCGGAAAATTGGACCGATCCTTTTGCAGTTCGATCGGCAGCAGTGCCGCCTTCATGGCGTTTCTCCTGGCGTGGGCAGGGCGACTTGACAGCAAAAGGAGCCCGGGATTCTAATGTTGCCTATACAACAGGAGCCAGGATGAGACCGATCCGGAGCCAGGATGCAGGCCATCCGGCCGGGGCGCTCCAGGCCGGCTTCTCGGTTTTTCGCGGAGGGAAGGAGGCAGACGATGCGCAGACTAAAGGTCTTCAATCTGGTGACTCTCGACGGTTATTTCGCCGGCGAAGGGGGCGATATCTCCTGGCACCATGTCGACGCCGAGTTCCAGGAGCTGGCCAACGCCGCTGCCAACAGCGGCAGCACCCTGCTCTTCGGTCGCAAAACCTACCAGCTCATGGCCGGCTACTGGCCGAGCCCGGAGGCGCTGCGGGACGATCCGGTGATCGCCGCGGGGATGAATCGGCTCCGAGAAGATCGTCTTCTCCCGCAGCCTCGAGCGGGTCGACTGGCACAACACCCGGCTGGTCAAGGACGACCTGTTGGGGGAAGTGCGCCGCCTCAAGGCCGGCACCGGGAACGACCTGACCCTCCTCGGCAGCGGCAGCATCGTCGCCCAGCTGGCGGCAGCGGAGCTGATCGACGAATACCAGCTGCTCCTCAATCCGGTGGCGCTGGGCGCCGGGCGGACCATGTTCGAGGGCCTGGACCGGCGGCTTGACTTCAAATTGATCCGAACCAGGGTCTTCGGCAACGGCAACCTGCTGGTGTGCTACGAACCGATCCGGCGGGGAGGTGCGGCATAGGGAATTCCTCAGAAACCATGGGAAGGAGCTTAAACGATGAAAACAAATCCGGTTGGCTGGTTCGAAATCTACGTCCAGGATCTTCCCCGCGCCAAGAGGTTCTACGAGACGGTCTTTGAGACCGAACTGAAAGCGTTGAACTCCCCATCGCCGGAGATGGCTTTCCTGGCCTTTCCGATGGCGCAAGAGGGCTACGGTGCTGCCGGCGCCCTGGTGAAGATGGCGGGTGGGCCCATTGGCGGCAACGCCACCGTCGTCTATTTCAGCTGCGAGGATTGCGCGGTCGAAGCGAGCCGCGTCGCCGGGGCTGGCGGCCGCGTCGAGAAGTCCAAGATGTCGATTGGCGAGTACGGTTTCATATCGTTGGTGCGCGACCCGGACGGCAACATGATTGGGCTGCACTCGATGCAATAAGCGCAAGAGCCGTAAGGTGAAAGGCATTAGCCGGAGGTGCCGTTGTCGCTGATCCGTTCCAGGATCGCCGGCGCGCTCCCCAGCCCCTCCAGGAACCGGAGCAGTTCGGAATGCCCGCCGCGGTAATCGGTCTGGAAGTTGCCGTTGCAGCGGTCGGCAAGCCAGGTGTCGACGAGGAAGGTGGAAATGCCGACTTCGCGGGCGGCCAGGTCGTGCTCGGTGTCGTTGCCGACCATGACGGCTTCGGCGGGGCGGAGGCCGAAGCTGTCGAGAAGATCCTTGAAGTAGCGGGGATTGGGCTTGCAGAAGCGGGTGTTTTCCAGGGAGGTGACCAGGTCGAAGGGGAAATCCCCGATCCCGCCCCAGGCGAGGCGGGCGTCGACCAGGCGGCGGGGAAAGACGGGGTTGGTGGCCAGAATGACGGTCAGGCCCCGCTCGCGGCAGAGTTCGAGAATTTGCATCGCCTCGGGCACGGGGTGGATGAAGTCTTTGAGACTGGCCATCCCGTCGGCGCAGTATTGGGCCAGGCGGTCCTCGAAGGTTTCGGGATCGACCTTCAGCCGCTGTCCCAGGACCGCGAAGAATAGCTCCTGGTTGTTCAGGAAGCCGCCGTCACCGGCCAGGAGGGTTGTGATGGCCTCGCGGATGGTGGCGCAGAAGGTATAGTGCCGGGCGATATCGGTGAAATGAGAATAGAGGCCCTCGATGTAGGCGGGTATGAACTTGTCCATCTCCGAATGCAGCAGGGTGCCGTCGAGGTCGAACAGCACGGCTTTGACCGCGTTCAATTTTTTCCTATCCATGAGCAATTAAATTTCCTTTCTCGGGAACCGGCGGAGACTGCAAGGCAGACAAGGGAGGACCGGCTGATTTTACGGGGAAGTCTGGATTGTCCCCTCTCGGCTACTCGCGTGAGACAGCAATGTGATATATGGAAAGTATGACGCAAAATCCGCAGGTGTGGGCGCAATTTCGTCCTGAAAATCGAGCTGTCGGGACTTTTGAGGGAATTCGTCGGGAATGGATGTCCGTAAATAGAGGAGAGCACGATGAGCAACGAACAGGCGGCACCGGAGACGAAAGGTGTGACGGTGAAATTACTTGCGACGGTAGACCTTGGCCCTGAGATCGAGGGCATGGCAGGGCGCCAACTTCGCATGCGGATGGTGACCATCGAGCCTGGAGGCGTCTTCGGCCCGATTCACGACCATAAGGACAGACCCGGCACCGTCTACATACTGCAAGGAACGATCACTGACCATCGAAATGGGGTCGCTACGGACTATGGGCCGGGTTTAGGCTGGCCCGAGGACAGGAACACCACCCACTGGCTTGAGAACCGGGGACCGGTTCCGGCCGTGGAGATCTCGGTCGATATCGTCAGGCAAGAGTAAGCTCAGGCCCGACGGACCTGTAAGGTATACTGATTGGGACCCTGATCCCCAGAGGCTGCCATGTCCGCCTTAACCGTCACCTGCCGCAGTTGCGGCACCGCCAACCGCATCTCCTCCGACAAGGAGGGGAAAGTCGGCCGCTGCGGCCAATGCCATGCCCTCCTGCCGCCCCTCTACTTCCGGCCCCAACCCCTCACCGAGCGCTCCTTCGATTCCTTTCTCGCCCGCTACCCCGGGCCGATCCTGGCGGAGTTCTGGGCGCCCTGGTGACCGCACTGCCGATCATTCGCACCGGCGGTGCGAACCGTAGCTGAAAAGCTGGCAGGCAAGGCGGCCGTGGTTCAGATCGACACCCAGCAGAACCCGGCGCTGGCGGCGCGATTCGGCGTGCGGGCCATCCCGGTCACCCTGCTGCTGAGAGGGGGCAGGGTCGCCGGGCAGTTGGCCGGCGCCCAGTCGGCAGAGCAGCTGTTGGCCTGGTTTCAGCGCCAGGGGTGAGTCACAGGAATAGCCGTGGGATCAGGCTTCGAAGATTCGAACTGCTAATCATCCTCCATTCTTCAACGCCTGAGCCCGCCGGCACGTGCCCCCGTTCTTGCTCATTGCCTGCGCTTCTTTATACTTTTTGGGTACGGGCCGTTGTTCGACCGTGCCGGCAGTCCGCCAACGCAGCATGATAGGGGGGTGCGATGCCCTGGGATTACAGCGACAAAGTCCTCAAGTTGTTCATGGCCGCGGTCAGGGGCGAGGCCGGCACCCACATGGGTGAGCTGGAGAACCCCGACGGCTTCGGCGAGCACGGTTCGATCGTCTGCGGCGACACCCTGCGCTTCACCTTCCGGGTCAAGCGTCATCCCACCGACCCGACCCGCGACGTGATCACCGAGGCCCGCTACCTGACCTTCGGCTGCACCTCGGCGATCGCCGCTTCGGAAGCGCTCTGCGCGCTGCTCGAGGGGCAGGGGAAAACCCCGATCGAAGCGCTCAAGGTGACCAACCAGGACCTGATCGATTTCCTCGGCGGCCTGCCGGAGCAGAAGATCCACTGCTCGGTGATGGGCGCGGAGGCGCTGCAGCGGGCGGTGGCCGACTGGGCGCGCAAGCGCGACGTCGACCTGAGCGAATACCTGCCCGAGCTGCCGTCGCCCAAGGAGGACGAAGGGCGGATCGTCTGCAAATGCTTCTCGGTGACCGAGCCCTACCTGCGGCGCAAGATCAAGGAGCTGGGGCTGCGCACGATCAGCGATATCACCAACGCCCTCAAGGCCGGCGGCGGCTGCACCTCCTGCCACCATGCGCCGGGCGGCCTGCAGGACCTGCTCGACGAGATCTGGGGGACGACCGCGGCCGAACCTGCCGCCCAGACCGTCCCGAAACACGCCGGGGAAGATCTCTCCCCTTACCGGCTGAGCCGGCTGATCGAGGCGGTGATCGCGCAGGTCCGGCCGCAGCTCCAGGCCGACGGCGGCGATATCGAGCTGATCGACATCAAGGGGGACAAGGTCTACTGCCGCCTGAGCGGCGCCTGCCGCGCCTGCGGGGCGGCGGACCGGACCCTCAAGCTGCTGGTCGAACAGCAGCTCAAGGAGCAGGTCGACGACCGCCTGCAGGTGATCGCGGTCTGAGCCGCCCGGAAGGAGATGGGCACGATGCAGACGATTTACGTCGACAACAACGCGACCACCGCGATCGCCCCGGAAGTGGTCGCGGCGATGCAGCCGTACTTCACCGCCGACTACTTCAATCCCAGCTCGATGTACGACGCCGCCCGCTCGGCGGCCCACGCCATCCAGGCCGCCCGCGCGACGATCGCCCGCTGCCTCGGCGGCATCGATCCGGACCAGCTGCTCTTCACCGGCTCGGCCACCGAGAGCAACAACGCCGCCCTGTTCGGCTGCGTCCAGGCCAACCCGCAGCGCCGGCACCTGATCACCACCGCCGTCGAGCACCCCTCGGTGCTCGAGATCGGCAAGGAGCTGGCGCGCCGCGGCCTGGAGGTGACTTTTTTACCGGTCGACCGCAACGGCGAGCTGAGCATCGACGCCTACGTCAAGGCGCTGCGCCGCGACACCCTGATGGTGAGCGTGATGATGGCCAACAACGAGACCGGGGTCTGCTTCCCGGTGGCCGAGCTGGCGCGGCTCGCCAAAGAAACCGACCCGCAGATCGTGGTGCACACCGACGCCACCCAGGCGGTCGGCAAGCTGCCGGTCGACCTGCAGACCGACCTCAGGCAGGTCGACCTGCTCGCCTTCTCCGGGCACAAGCTCCACGCCCCCAAGGGGGTCGGCGCCCTGTTCGTGCGGCGCGGCACCCGCTGGCGCCCCTTCATCCTCGGCGGCCACCAGGAGCGGGGCCGCCGGGCCGGCACCGAGAACGTCCCCTACATCGTCGGCCTCGCCAAGGCCTGCGAGCTGGCCATGGCCGGAATGGAGGAGGAGCAGACCCGGGTGCGCGGCATGCGCGACCGCCTGCAGGCGGCGCTGCTCGAGCGCATCCCGGCCCTCGAAGTGAACGGCAAGGACGCCGCGCTGCGCCTGCCGAACACCCTCAACCTGGCGATCCACGGCATCGAGGGGGAGGCGATCCTCTACGAGCTGAGCAGTCAAGGCATCTGCGCCTCCAGCGGCTCGGCCTGCACCTCCGGCACCCTCGATCCGTCCCACGTCCTCAAGGCGATGGCGGTGCCCTTCTCGGCGATCCACGGCTCGCTGCGGATCAGCCTGAGCCGCTACAATACCGACGCCGAGATCGACCGGATCATCGAGGTTCTGCCGGAGATCGTCGTCCGCCTGCGCCGTCTCTCGCCCTACTGGGATGATGAGCGGAATTGTCTGAAGTTGTGAATGGTGAAAGGTAAAACGTGAAATGAAAATCGGAGCCAGCCCCGAAACAGAATCAGATTTGCCGTCTGGGTTTTGCCCTCATTACCAAGGAGCGAGCATGTTGCTGGAACAACTTGTGGAACAGCACCGCAAGGGGCCCGCGTACGATTGGACCGCCTACTACCGCTGGTATTTCCGGCAGCTGGGCGGCCGGGAATCCGCCCGGCGCGGATTTTGGTTTTGCGAACGCTGCCTGCGCGTCAACGTCTTCGCCGAGGGGGCCAAATATGCCAAGTGCCCCGGCTGCCAGACCCTCCGGCCCCGTTTCGGCGCTAACGGCGAGCGAACCGGAGGGGAACCGCTCCTTCCGATGCGCTGACAGGAAAGGCCCACCCCTTGCGAGGCGGGCCTTTCCCGGTGAATTTTAGCGCCGTCCCACCGGCACCGAAGCCAGTCAGGTCTTTCCGAGCGGCGTTGCCGGGTAACGTCAGGGCTCCGGCCCACTTTCCCCGTCCCGAGGTCCTTCCCGCCGCTGGTCGGGATAGGCGTTATTTGATTTTGTCCAGCAGTTGCATTTTTTTGACGGTGTAGTCCTTTTCCGTGATGAGCCCTTCGTCCAGCAATTCTTTTAAATAGATCAGGTTATTCCTGATGTCTTCTTTGAGCAGGTCTTCAGCTGCCCGGGCCGGCGCCGTTGTTTCAGCCGGGCTGGCCACTGCCCCGGTCCCTGGGGCGACGGCCGGGACGGCTTCTTCGGTTCCTTGGCCAACGGGTGCCGTCACCGTGCCGGTCGCTTGCTTCAGCGCGTCGAGATTTATCACGATCCACATCGGGGCCTGCTGGCCGGTTCCAAATTGGTGCAGTTCCGCATAGGGGGCCGTGGGCGACAAGGGGGTGTCCGAACTTTTTATCTGCAAGGGGTCGACACCCGAAAAGACATGGTAAATAGCGCTGGTTTCACTCGGGTGGCGATCGGCATTGATATAATTAAACGCGAAATTCAAGCGTCCGTCGGCATCGACAAAAATCACACCTTCGGTTTTCCTGCTTTCGGAAAAGATCAAGGCCTTGCCCTGGTTGAAGGAGGCGAACCGGATGCGTTGACTGGCATCGGCTTTGGCCAGTGCCTCCGCCAGGACGGGCGCCAGTCGGTCGATTTCAACCGCCTGAAAGACCGGAGTTTGTCGTTTTGCGCTCGTCAGCCCTGCCTTCTCGGTGTAGGTCAAATCGCCCATCGCTTTTTCAAGTTCGGCCAGCTCGATCATCGCAGGATGCTTGTATTTTGGCAGATCAGTAGGGTCTTTCGCCTGCCGCTGCTCCAGGGTAACGATGTAATAATTTTGTTTGGCGACCGGTGTACGCACCAATTTGGCGCCAGTGCAGGCCGAAACGAATGCGGCACTAACAACGAACAGAATGGCGAGTCGTTTCATTGGATGAGGTCCTTTGGAAAGTGTTTGTTGCATGGTTGGAATAATTCCCTGTCTGGCCAGTGACGCCGTAGGTTTCCCCAGATAGGGACGGCCCAGAGGCCGAGGCGAAAAATCCCCTTCGGAATAAGATGAGCGCGGGGGCGGTGCTTCTGTCCAAATCGGATCCTTTCCCGGGCCCCTTTATCCCGCCACGCTCCCGGAACCTTGTCTGAAGCCAGCCCGTCTTTCCGGGATACATGGCCGGGTGCGGGTGGTCCGGATCAGTCCTTCCGACCTGTCGTCCTTCCCGCCCTGCCGCTGACGGCGCGGAAGTGCTCCGCAAGTTCGGCCCCCGCGCGCCCCGGCTTGCCGTCGTCCGCCACCTGCTCGTCGATGAACTCCTCTTCCGGATAGCGCTGGTAGTGTTCGGTTTCCCGCCGCGATTCGCCGCCCTTTGGGTTGTTCGCTTTGCTTTTCATGCCTTTCCCCCCGGGAATTTTCACCCCTTTCGTTTGGTCCCTCCCTCTTGAATTATAGGCCAGAAAGTCCGGAGGTATTGGTCGCGGCACGGTCGGCCTGCCCGGTGGATTTATCTGCCGGGATTCTCCCCCGGGGCGCTCAGCAGGTCGCGCAGGGTGGAGATGCGGAACGGTTTCTGAAGAAAGCCTGTCATCCCCTGATCCTGGAATTTCTGGCTGACCTCCTGGACGTTGTAGCCGCTGGTCATGATGACCCGCGCCGCGGGGTCGATGCAGCGCAACTGGCGAAAGGCCTGCTCACCGTCGAGGCGGGGCATGGTCAGATCCATCAGGACCCAACCGATCTCCCCGTGGCGTTCCCGGTAGATGTCCACCGCCTCGCGGCCGTCGGCGGCGAGCAGCACGCTGAAGCCCAGTTCCTGGAGCATTTCCCTGCCGACGGCGCGAACCGTCTCCTCGTCGTCGACCAGCAGAACCGTCCCGTTCCCCTGCCAGTGCGAGCCGGCCTCACGGGTGGCGGCGGGAACCGTGGTCCCGACATGCGCCGGCAGCAAAACCTTGAAGGCCGTCCCCCGGCCGACTTCGCTGGAGACCTTGATGACGCCCTTGTGGCCTCGGACGATGCCCAGCGTCGCCGCCATGCCGAGACCACGGCCGGTGAACTTGGTGGTGAAAAAGGGCTCGTAAAGGTGACCGAGGGTCTCGGCATCCATGCCGCAGCCGGTGTCGGCCACTTCGAGGAAAACATAGGGTCCTGCCGGAAGATCATCGCCGAAGGCGGTGTCTTGCAGGTCGCTGCGGTCGCATTTCTGAAGGCCGGTGGAGACCGAGATGAACCCGCTGTGATCGCCGATCGCCTCCGAAGCATTGATCACCAGGTTCATGATGATCTGGCGCAACTGGGTGGCGTCCCCTTCGACGGCGGGGATGCCCTGCCCGAAGTTTAAATTCAGGCCGGCTTTTTTGGCGATGCCGACCTTGAGGATGTGGATCATCTCCTCGATGAGCCGGTTGAGGTCGACCGATTCGACGACGAAGCGCCCCTTTCCCGAATAGGCGAGCATCTGGCCGGCGAGGTCGGCGGCCTTGCGGGCGGCGTTCTCGATCTGCTGCAGGTTGCCGAGGGCGGGAGATTCGGCGGGGAGCCGCAGCAGGGCCAAATCGGCATTGCCCAAAATGGTCATCAGGATGTTGTTGAAGTCGTGGGCGATGCCGCCGGCCAGGACGCCCAGGCTTTCCATGCGCTGCGCCTGCTGCAGCTGCTTTTCGAGTTTGCCCCTTTCCTCCGCGGCGTGTTTCTTCTCGGTGATGTCCCTTGCCGTGCCGGCAAATCCCTGGATCCTGGCGTCTTCGTCGCGCTCGGCGCGTATCGACCAGGCCATGTAATGTTCCCGGCCGTCGATGCCGACCTGGCGGTTTTCATGAAAAAAGAGAGCCTCAGTGGAAGCGAGCCACTCCTCGAAGGCGGCTACGGTGGCCGCCAGGTCCTCGGGATGGATGAAATCGAAGGCCACCCGGCCGAGGCAGTCCCGGGGGGACATCCCGAAGATTTCCTCCGCGGCATGGTTGACGAACACCAGGCGTCCTGCCGTATCGACCCGGGTGATGAGATCGGGCGTTCCCTCGACCAGGTCGAGGTACTGCTGCCGGCTGGCCTGCAGCTCCCGGGCGGCCCGCTTGCGTTCGGAGATGTCCCGCAAAAAGGCCACGCACTGCCCCCCGGCGACGGCGAGGTACTGGGCACTGACCTCGACGTCGAAGGTGGAGCCGTCCTTGCGGCGGTGTATCGACTCGAAGCGAATGGTCTCCTGCTCTTTGGTCTTCCGGATGTGGGCGGCGATGTCTTCCGGGGAATGGATGACTTCGAGGTCGGCGATATTCATCGCCATCAGCTCTTCCTGGCGGTAGCCGCTCATCCGGCAGTAGGCCGCGTTGACTTCGATCAGGCGTCCCTGCAGGTCCGTCCGCCAGATGCCGTCCATCGTCGTCTGCAGGATGGTGCGGTGCAGATTCTCGCTGGCCGCCAGCTCGGTCGCGACCCGGTGCCGGCGCTGCCGGCCGGTCAGCAGGCTCCCCAAAAGGGCGGTCCCGGCGGGATAGATGAGCAGGACGGGCGCGGCCAGGGCGCGCAAGGTTCGCGCCTGGACCGCCGGCGGCAGCAGGAATATGCAGAGGATCATGACGCCGTGCACGACCAGCCCGAACAGGAAGAGTTCGGCGAGGGAGAGTTCCCTGTCCCCGCGATTGCGGTAGTGGCCCCAGGCCAGGCCGATCAGCCCGGCGGCGAGAATGGTGGCGACGCCCATGGCGGTCCCGCCGCCGCCAAGGTTGATCCGGTAGGCGGTCGCGACGGTCATGGCGGTAAGGGTCGGCAGGGGACCGAAGAAAAGCCCCGTCACCCCGAGCAGGATGGTGCGGGTGTCGAAGAAAACCCCCGAAACCCACCGTGCCGGAGTCGCCATCAGGACGATTGCCACCAGGCCGATGACCAGGCCGAGGGCGATTTGGGCGAGACGGCCGGCGGTGCCCTGACGCAGGTGGAAGAGGTCGAAAAGCAGGCCGAGCGAAAGAAGCAGCGCGGCGTTGCAGATCAGGCTGAAAAACAGCTCCTGGTTCATGGTGATTTTTCCCCGTTTACGGTCTGGCGAGGACCGCGCGCCTAACGCCGACCCCGCCTCACAGCCGGTTGTAGCCGTTCAGCGCCGCCACTCGGTAGGCCTCGGCCATGGTCGGGTAGTTGAAGGTGGTGTTGATGAAGTACTTGACCGTGTTGTAGGGGGCCGGCTGGGCCATGATCGCCTGGCCGATGTGGAGGATCTCGGCGGCGTTGTGGCCGAAGCAGTGGATGCCGAGGATCTCCAGGGTCTCGCGGTGGAAGAGGAGCTTGAGCATGCCGGCGGTGTGGGCGGTGATCTGGCCGCGGGCGAGATGGCGGAAGAAGGAGCGCCCCACCTCGTAGGGGACGCGCGCCGCGGTCAGCTCCCGTTCCGTCCGGCCCAGGCAGCTGATCTCCGGGGTGGTGTAGATCCCGGTCGGGATGTCCGCGACCAGGTGCTCGTCGCAGTGCCCCGTGGCGATGTGGGTTCCCGCGCAGCGTCCCTGGTCGTAAGCGGCGCTCGCCAGGTTGGGAAAGCCGACGATGTCGCCGACCGCGTAGATGTGCGCTTGGGCGGTCTGGTAGACCTCGTTCACGGCGAGGTGGCCGCGATGGTCGGCCGCAAGTCCCAGCGCCTCGAGGCCGAGGCCGGCCGCGTTGCCGGTGCGGCCGTTGGCCCACAGCAGCATGTCCGACTTGATGATCTTGCCGGTTTTCAGGTGCAGCACCACCCCGCCCTCCGTCACCTCGACCCGCTCGTACTCCTCACTCTGGCGGATCAGGATCCCCTGCTCGTCACGCATGTGGTAGCTCAGCGCATTGCTGATCTCGTCGTCGAGGAATTCGAGCAGGCGCTCGCGGGTATTGACCAGGTTGACCTTGATCCCCAGGTCCCGAAACGCCGAGGCGTATTCGCAGCCGATCACGCCGGCGCCGTAGACGGTGAGGGTGGCGGGGAGTTCGTGCAGCTGCAGGATGGTGTCGCTGTCGACGACCTGCGGGGTGGTGAAATCGACATCGTCCGGCCGGTAGGGGTGGGAGCCGGCCGCGATGACGAAATGGTCGGCAGTGAAGCGACGGGCGTTGCCGGAGCGGTCGGCGATCTCAAGGCAGTGCGCATCGACGAAGCGGGCCTGCCCCTCGATCACCTCCACGGCGTTGCGCTCGTAGAATCCCTCGCGGTCGCCGACCTGCTGGTCGACGACCTGCTGAATGGCCGCCAGCAGATCGGCGGCGGTGACCCTGACGGGATGGTGCACCCGGTCGAAGAGGTGGCTTTTTTTCTGTTCGGCGTACTGCCGGACGACGTGGATGAGCGTCTTGCTCGGGATCGTCCCCCAGTGGGTGCAGCCACCGCCGACCAGGGGGTAGCGCTCCACGACGGCGACCGACTTGCCGGCCTTGGCCAGCGCGATCGAGGCGCCTTCGCCGCCGGGACCGCTGCCGATCACGATGACATCGAAGTGATTTTTCAGGACGTCCATAGCGAATGTCCCCATCCCGGTCCGAAAGAGGTGCACCGGCAATCCGGTGGCTGGAAAACGACCGGCCCATCCCCGGCCAAAGCTAGATACCTGAAGAGTACCAGAGAGTTCGCTGATTCCGAAGCCGGAACTTGGTTGCCAGGAAATCGGCCCCCGGGTCCGCACCGTCGGGTGTTTGTCCCGGCCGGGAGAATTTCCTTATTTCTTCCCCATTTAGTTCTCAATTCGGTGCTATTTTTTAGTTAGCAACAGGGAACAAACGACTTTTCCGCCACCACCGCAGGCCGGACGCCACCCTTTCCGGCGTCCCGGCTTTAAGGAGGTTGCCATGAAGAAAACGACCATGCCGCAGCGGATCCTCGGGCTGCTCGTCCTGCCACTGCTGCTCGCCGGCCTCGCCCTGCCGGCGCCGCCGGCCCGGGCTCAGGACGCCGGCTATGCCGGTGCATCGGGCCCCTACGGCCAGGAGGAACTGGCCCAGTTGCTGGCGCCCATCGCCCTCTATCCCGACGCCCTCCTGTCGCAGGTTCTGATGGCCTCGACCTATCCCCTCGAGGTGATCGAGGCCGACCGCTGGCTCCGGAAGAACCAGGGCCTGGCCGGGGAGGCCCTGGATACGGCGCTGCTGGACGTGGACTGGGACCCCAGCGTCAAGGCGCTCTGCCATTTCCCGGGCATCCTGGACCTGATGAGCGAGCGGATCGGCGAGACCACCAACCTCGGCAACGCCTTCCTCGCCCAGGAGGGGGACGTCATGAACATGGTCCAGAAACTGCGGGC
The DNA here is from genome assembly GCA_963763205.1 of uncultured delta proteobacterium. GTDB lineage: Bacteria > Desulfobacterota > Desulfuromonadia > Desulfuromonadales > DDH964 > DDH964. The sequence continues at coordinate 91,272 of CAVXNQ010000003.1, forward strand.
CGAGGCCTATGCCCAGGGCAACCTCGACAGCAACGACCGGCAGAAGGTGATTGTCGATAACCGGACGATCATCATCGAGCCGGCGGATCCCCAGGTAGTCTACGTTCCCTATTACGATCCGCTCTATGTCTATGGCCCGTGGTGGTATCCGGCCTATCCGCCCTATTACTGGGGGCCGCCGGGAGTCTACGTCGGTGCCGGCCTCTTCTACTGGCCCGGCTTCACCTTCAGTTTCGTCTTCGGCAACTGGTGCTATTTCGACTGGCCGCACCACTCTATCTTCATCGACGTCCGCCACCGTCCCCGCTACGTCAGGCATGATCGGTGGCGGGACAAGCCGGGGCCCTGGCATCACGCTCCGCTTCATCGCCGGGGGGTCGCCTATCGCGACCCGGCCACGGCCAGGGAATACGGCCAGGTCCCCTATCACACCCGGGATTTCCGGCGCGACGTCCGCGGCTTCCCCGATTCGGGAGTCACGGTGCGGGAACGGGATTTTCGCAGGGACGGCCGGACCGGGACGGTGCAGCCGCGAACCGTGGAGCGCCCCGCCACCGACCGCGGCACCCGCCAGCAGCAACCGGCCCTGCGCTACCGCCAGCAGCAACCAGCCCAGCCTGACCGCCAGCGGCACCAGCTGGATCAGAATCGCCAGGAGCAGCTGCGCCGCCAACAGGAGCTGCAACTGCGCGAGCAAACCGACCGTGACCGGCAGAGCCGGCCGATAATCGAGCGTGAAAACCAGGTGCGGCAATCCGTCGAGCAGAAACGCCAGCTGCGGCAACAGACCGATCAGCAACGGCGGGCGCTGCAGCAGCGGCTTCGCGACAACGTCTTCAACCGGGTCGACAATGGCAGAAGTGAACGCCAGTGGAGCGAACGGGGCCGAACCAGCCGCCAGGGGCAGGGCGGGAACCTCCGCACCGGGGGCAGCTCGGGTGGCGGCGAGCAGCGCGGCCATTTCAAGCGGCGCTGATTCCATTCCAACTGTGGGGGACACAGATGAAGGGACCAAAAGCGAATAAATCGAAGCTGTGGCGACTGCCGGCCGGAGCCGTGGTGCTGCTGGCGGGCTGGCTTGTCCTGATCGCCTCCCCCACGCCGGCCGGGGCGGCGGGGGGGCAGAGGAGCTATGCCTCACCGCAGCAGGCGGTGACCGCGCTGGTGACGGCGGTCAAGGCGAATGACGAGTCCGCGCTGCTTACCATCCTCGGTCCCGGTGCCGAGGAGCTGATCTCCTCCGGCGACCGGGTCGCCGACCGGAAGGGGCGGGAGCGCTTTGCCAAGGCCTACGCCACGCAGCACCGCCTCGAAAGGGAGCCGGACGGCAGGACGGTGCTGATCATCGGCGCCAAGGATTTCCCCTTCCCGATTCCACTCGTCCGCGCGGGGGAGGCCTGGCGCTTTGACACCGCGGCCGGCCGGGAGGAGATCCTCGACCGGCGGATCGGCCGAAACGAGCTGCATACCGTCGAGGTGATGCACGCCTATACCGACGCCCAGCGCCGCTATGCCTGCATGAAGCGCCAGGGCGCGTGCTCGGAGTTCGCCCAGAAGTTAGCCAGCAGCGCGGGCAAGCATGACGGACTCTACTGGGAAGCCGGGCCGGGGGAGGAAGAAAGCCCTTTCGGCCCGCTGATCGCCAGGGCTGCCGAGGAGGGGTATGCGGCAGGGCTGGATGAAGCTTCCCCCGAACCCTATCACGGTTATTTTTTCAAAATCCTCAAGGCGCAGGGGGCGCATGCCGAAGGCGGCGCTTTCGACTATGTGGCCGACGGCAAGATGATCCTCGGTTTCGCCCTCGTCGCCTATCCCGCCAAATACGGGGCGTCGGGCATCATGACCTTCATTGTCAACCAGGAAGGGGTGATCTACGAAAAGGACCTGGGCGAAGACACGGCCCGTGCGGCGGCAGCCATGACCAACTTCGACCCCGACGCCACCTGGCAAAAGTACCAGGAACCAGCCAAGCGATAAGGCCGCCGCTCGCCCCCGCCACGGCAAGAGCCCCCAGGTCAGCTGACCTGGGGGCTCTTGCCGTGCCTGCCGGTCGTTCCGGATGCGACCGATGGGGGCGGGGGATGCCGCTGCTCAGCGCGACATGCCGCGGCCGCCGCCCATGCCGCCCCCGCCCATGCCGCCTCCGCCTCCGCCCATGCCGCCGCGGGGGCCGAAGAAGTCGTTCTGCAGCTGCCGGCGTTGCCGCTGCTGCTCCTCCGGCGAGAGGCCCCGGAGCTTGCGCAGCTCCTCCTGCAGCTTTTGCTGCTGTTGCGGGTCGAGCTGCCGGTACTGCCGGAACAGGCGGCGCAGGTTTTCCCGGCGTTCGGGGGGAAGCTGCTGCCAGCGCTGGTAGCGCTCCAGCAGCTGCTGCTGTTGGGCGGCGTCCATCTGCCGGAAGCGCGCCAGGTTCTCCCGCAGTCGCTGCTGTTCGCCGGGGGTGAGCTGCTGGTACTGGCGGAAGCGCTCCCGCAGCTGCTCCTTCTCCGCGGGCGAGAGCTGTTGCCAGCGCTGCAAAGCCGCCGGGTCGAGGGGCGCTTCGCTGGTCAGCCCCGGTCCGGAGGATCCTGCCCCCGGCCCGGCCGCAACGGCGCCCAGCGGGATGAGGAGCAGCACCAGGATGCAGGCAAATCGGATTGCGTTCATTTTTTCTCCTCCGGCACGGCCTTCGTTTCCGCTTCCAGAAGTTCCATGTCCTTGAGCAGGTCCAGCAGCGCCAGCAGCTCCATGTTCTTGATCACCTGGCGGTCTTCGCTGCTGATGGCAGCCTCCTGCGCCGGCGGTTTCGCCTGCGGCTGCGGTTCTTCCGCAGCGAGCCCGGGGGCGGCTCCCCAGAGCGAACAGGCGGCCAGGACTGCAGCGCAGAGTCTCCACCTCATCCTTCGATCCCCGTTCCATCCAGTTGCTGGAGCAGGTCCAGATTTTCCAGCAGGTCCATGTTCAGCAACAGCTCCGCGTCCGGCAGCCGCTGCGCCGGGCCGCCGACATGGACGGCCACCCCGGTCGGGGGCCGGGAAGGGCCCGGGAGTGGACTGTGCAGGCTGACCACCAGCAACACCGCCGTGGCGGCGGCCAGGGACCAGCCCAGGGCGGGCTTGAGGTAGAACGGCCGGCGTGGTTGCAGTGACCGACCCACCCGCGCGTTGAAAGCCCGGATCTCCTGCGGCGAGAGTTCCACCGCGTTCTTCGGCAGTGCGGCCAGGGTCGCGCGCAGTTGGGCCAGTTCGCGGCGGCAGGCGGCACAGCCCTGGAGATGGGTATCCACCCGGAGGCGGTCGGCCGCGTCGAGTTCGCCGTAGTGGAACAGGGTCAGCTCCTCCAGCAGGCAGCAGGTCGAGGTGTTCGGTTGGTTCATGGCGCATTCTCCCGCAGGTCCTTGAGCTCCGCGCGCAGCAGGTGCACGGCCCGGTGGAGGTGGGACTTGACGGTTCCCTCCTCCAGCTCGAGCAGCGCGGCGATTTCGCGCAGCGGCAGCTCTTCGTAATGGCGCAGGGTGAAGACCACCTGCTGGCGGGGGGAGAGCCGCTGCATGGCCCGCGCAACGCGCCGCCGGGTCTCTCCGGCCTGATAGTGATCCCCCGGCGAGGGGGACGGGTCCGCCACCAGCTCCAGCGGGTCGGCTTCTTCGTCGTTGCGGCGGAAGAAGAAGATCCGCTCCTTCAGCTTGCGCCGCCGCAGATGGTCGATGGCCAGGCGCGTGACCGTCCGGTGCAGCCAGGTCGCCAGCGCACTGTCGCCGCGGAAATCTCCGATATGGCGATGGAGCCGGATAAAGGCTTCCTGGGCGATATCCTCGGCATCCTCCCGGTTCCCGACCAGCCGCCAGGCGAGGCCGAGCAGGCGGGAAGAGTGGCCGGCAACCAACTCGGCAAACCCCGAGTCGTCCCCGTTCCTGACCCGGTCCAGAAGCAGCTTCTCCGTACAGGCATCCATTTGCTGAAGGTATTCCCGCCGTGCTTTCCTGTCAATGGCCGCAACCTGCAAGCGTCCGGGCCCGCCCTTCATATCCTTAGACGCAGCGCGGCGCGAAAAGTTTACCGGTAATTTCGTCCGGTGCCCGGACGGAGAATTGGTGGTAAACCTTTTTTCCGCCGTCCCGTCTAAGGGGGAAAGGCAAGGACAGCGGTGTCCTGCCAGATCGATTGTTTCCCTGACAACAAAGGAGAAGGACCATGAAAAGCAAGGTGATTCTGGTGGCATTGCTGGCAGTCGCTCTGGGGCTGAGCGTCCCGGGGCTGTCCCTGGCCCGCGGCGGCATGGGTGGTGGCATGGGCGGCGGATACAGCGGCGGAAACGCGATGGGCGGCGGTTTCAGCGGCGGAAACGCGATGGGCGGCGGTATCAGCGGTGGCGGCGGATATGCTTCCGACCATTCGGGCATGGGCGCTCCTGCGGGGCAGGCCGGCCGGCAGCAGGACCACAGCGCGGCGCAGACCCGGCAGCGGGATCAGGACCCCATCCAGGACCGGACTCAGGATCAGGACCGGGCCCAGCTCCGGGACCGGACCGGGAACCCCGGGGTTCAGCCGGGCGACAGCGGTCACCATTACGGCCAGGTGAACAGCACTCCCGCCCAGGGTGCGACCCATCGTGCCACCCCGGCCCAGCCCGCCACCCCGGCGCAGCCCGGCACACCGGGGGAACCGGCGACCCCGGCCGTTCCGGCCACCCCGGCGCAGCCTGCGACTCCGACGGGAAATTAGCGGATAATGCGCTATAGTACGGGGGCGGTTCCCGAAGGCGGGAACCGCCCCGCTTTTCCAAGCTGCGATGGAGGTCGAGATGGTACCTGTTCATTCCTGGCAACGATGGCCCGCGACGGTCGCCCTGGTCCTGGCGGCCCTGCTGGTTGCCGCACCCGCTATTGCCGCCCCGGCGAAACCGTACGCCCTCGGCCTGGGCCTCAATTTCGCCAGCGGTGACTACGGCACCGACACCACCACCCGCTCGGTGCGGGTGCCGCTGACCGTCGATTATTTCCCGACCGACCGGCTCGACTTCGAACTGATCGTTCCCTTCCTCTATCAGAGCAACGGTAACGTCATCGCTTCCGGGGGCATGCACTTCCGTGCCCGTGGCGGCGGCATGATGCCAGGCAGCGGCAACACCGGCGGCTCCCAGAGCGGCCTCGGCGATGTCACCCTGACCGCCGGCTATCTTCTCCAGCAGGAGACCGCGCGCCGGCCCGCGGTGCGCCCCCTGCTCTATCTGAAATTTCCCACCGCCGATTCGGACAAGGCGCTCGGGACCGGGGAATTCGACCTCGGCGCCGGGCTCGGCGTCAGCAAGTGGTTCGGCCCCTGGTACACCTTCGCCGAAGGACGCTACATCTTCCAGGGCTCCAATGCGGATCTCGGGCTGAAGGACTACGCCACCCTGGAGGGGGAGGCCGGTTACCGAATGAGCCGGCGGTTCCTCCCCAGTCTCGACCTGTGGTGGTCCACGCCGCCATCCGATGCGACATCCGACCAGGTGGAGGCGCGCCTCAAGGGGAAATACTGGATCGCCGACGATGTCCGCCTGGATGGGTACCTGGCCAAGGGACTCACCGACCAGACGGCGGATTACGGCGCCGGCGTGGCTATTTTTTATTTCTTCTAGGAAACTGTCGGACTTTGCGGGCCGCAGCGCTGGCCATCGGGTGGCAGGCCCCCCCTTCGGCAATGAAACAAACAAGGCTCAGGACGGGTGGGATGATCCCCTTGTCTTGAGCCTTGGCCGTTTTGCCCTGCCGGGATAGAGCCGGAGGAATCCCCTCTAGTGGCAATCCTCCACTCAGGCGTGAGGCACCCCTTCCTTGATCTCCTTGCGGAGCGTGGCGCGGACTTCCGGGGTGTCCTGATAGCCGTGGACGGCGGCGGCATGTTGAATCGCTGCGTCCAGGAGTTCCTCTTCACTGTCTGCCGAGAGGGCAACGGAGCATTTGATGTCACTCGGATGCTCGCGGCAATCGATAAATTTACGTCCCATGACCTTACTCCTTTCTCTCCGGAGGATTGGACAGCACACAGGCAGAGACGCTTAAGCTGGATCAGCGGACGTAATCCGTCCTCCGTCTGCCCGAAATGCAACCTACATAGTAATCTTAGCTGGGTCGGGTTGATCCTGTAAAGAGTGCCCCGGTCCCGGGCGGAATTCCGCTGGGCATTTTGGACCGGGAGGGAGGGGGGATGCGGGCCGGGGAAGCCCCCGGCTAATGGTTGAAAAGGCTGGTGGCGGCACTCGCGTCGGACGCGAAGGCCCGGCTGCAGTTGCGTCCCCCGTCCTTGGCCTGGTAAAGAGCCTGGTCGGCGGCGGCGAGCAGTTCCTGCGGAGTGCGGGGCCGATGAGCGCAGAGACTGGCGACACCGAGGCTGGCGGTCACGTTGAGGGAGCTCTCCCCGAGGTGGAAATTCTGCCGGGCAATGGCGGCGCGGATATGCTCGGCGGTCACCTCGGCGCCGGCCAGGTCGGTGGCCGGGAGCAGGACGGCGAATTCCTCGCCGCCGTAACGGGCCACGATGTCGGTCTGTCGTACCGTCCTGCGGATCACCTGGGCCACCTTTTTCAGGACCTGGTCGCCGCAGGGATGCCCGTAGCTGTCGTTGATGCCTTTGAAGTAGTCGAGGTCGAGGAGGATGCAGGCCAGGTCGCAGCCGCTGCGGGCTGCCAGCAAAAAATCCCGGTTCAGAACCTTGTAGAAGTAGTGGTGGTTGAACAGACCGGTCAGACCGTCGCGGATCGACCGTTCCTTGAAGATCCGGTTCAGCCGCTTCAACTCCTCGGTCGTGGCCACCAGTTCGGCCTCGGCCCGCCGGCGCTCCTCCATTTCGGTCATGGCTCGCTGCAGGGCTTGGCGGTGATTGTCGATGGTTTCGGTCAGGCTGGTCACGTCCTGGATCGCGAACAGGGCGTACCAGGTCCCGGGTACGGCGCCGGGGATCGACGTGGCGACCGTGTACTGGGCGCGCAGTTTGCCGCCGGGCAGCGGCGCGGGAATGATATGGCGGTGCAATTGCGAGGAGAAGATCGTCGGCGGTCCGCCGTGGAAGAGATCGGCGATGCGCTGGACGTATTTGTTCGCCCCCAGGTGGGGAAAGTGCTCCAGAAGGTTGACGCCGAGCAGGTCCTCGCGGTTGATCCCGGTCCAGGCTTCGAGACAGCGGTTCCAGAAGAGGGTGACGCCATCCTCCCGCAGGACGAATTGCCCGATGGGGGCATGATCCAGAAGGCTGAAGCGGGCCGCTGCTGTCTCGATCTCGTTCATGGCCTGACTGTCAATGGAGGGTGGTGAGATTTTCCAGTGCGGTGAAGAACGCCTCGAAGGAGCCCATCTCGAAAATCAGGAAGATGCTTCCTTCTACCTGGCGATCCTGAATCTTAAACTGGGTCCGGATCAGCAGGACGGTAAGGTCGGCGGAGGGATGCTCGAGCTTCAGCAGCTCTTCCAGGCGCCCTTCCAGATAATTGGGCAGCGAGAAGTCGAACGATCGCTTCAGGATGTTGCCGATGGTACCGATCACCCCGTTGATGAGGATGTTGCCGACCTCGTTGAGGGTGCCGGCCATGACGGCGTTCAGGTAGGGCGTGCCGGGGTCCTCGCCGGTCAGTGAGGCCACCAGTTTCACCGCGCTCTTGGGCGGAAAGACCAGTGCCGCGGTGCCGCCGAAGGAACCGCGGAAGTCGAGCTGGACGCAGGACATTTCGGTGCCGAGGAGGTGGGCCAGATCGCTTTTCGGATCGTCGATCTGAAACAGGATGATCGAGGGGACCGCCAGATCGATGTGCGATTCGAGCATCGCATTGAGTGCCGCAGCCGCCTTGCCGACTCCGGTGTTGACGATTTCTTTGAAGACATCCAACTGGTAAGCGTTGGGCAAGGTCTTCATGGAGCGACTCCCGGCGTCAGGACCTGGTCCAAAAGCCCGAGCAGTTCCAACTTGTTCGGTGGTTTGGATAAAAACCCCGCAGCGCCCAGGGCCAGGCACTGCTGGCGTTTGGTCTCCTGGATATCGGCAGAGAGGACGATGGCCGGCAGGTCGGTCTGCTGCTCCCGCAGGGCGGTCAGAAAACCGATGCCGTCCATCTCGGGCATGAGCAGGTCGGAAAGGATGCAGTCGGGGCGCTGGGCGGCGACCAGTTGCAGGCCCTCCAGGCCGTTGCCGGCCTCCAGGGTCTCGTGACCGGCCTGGCGAAGCATGGTGCAGATGTTCAGGCGGGCGAATACCGAATCGTCGACAACCAGAATTTTCGCCATAGCATTCTCCCGAGATTTTCCGGCAAGGCGCGAAACGGGGGGGCGAGCGGAGGCTACCATTGCCAACAGTGACGACGGGGGCATTATAGGAAGTCCGGGAAAAGAATGCAAACGCTGTTTTGGAAATATAGGATTTTTCCCTGGGGGAAGGGCGGAAGTGGCTGCCGGGTGAGCCCCCGATCCGCCATGGCGCCTGCAAAAAAGGCCGCCCCGGCATCGGGGCGGCCTCGATTTTGCGGCGGGCCACTTTGTTTCATTTGCCGTCATCAGACGGCGAACTGATGTTGCCCTTCGCCGTCAGGTCACGCTGGTGCGGACCAGCGTCGGCGTTGGCGCCGAAGGTGCTCCAGGTCGCCCGGGGCTTTCTACCGCGGGCTCACATCAAAAACCGCAGGCCGGCCCGGGGGCTGCCGTTTTCTGCAGTGCTCCACATGACCTCGGAATAGATCGGCAGGGTGACGCCGTCGCTGGCGAGGGCATATTCGATCCTCACCACCTCTCCCACGTGCAGTTCCTGGGTGGTGGCGATGCCGATTCCTCCGGGACTGATGTCGACGGCCTGCACCTCGAGGTGGTTGTTGGTGACATGCTCGCCGCCTGGTACCCAGCGCTCCAGCATGAAACGCCGGCCAAGTTCGCGGCGGGGGTGAAAGCGTTTGCTCGCATAGTCTCGCATAAGCATAATTAAGCCGTTATTCCCCTCTCCCGGGCAATCCCCCGAAAGGAGGATTTTTCCCGCTGCCCAACCGGCGCGGCCAATTGCCAGGCGCATAATCTCATCTATGCTGGAAAGCATGAGCCGTCTGATCGAAATCCTCAGCCAGCGGCAGTTGCCCGGGGTGATCATCCTCGATGGGGCCGGTACACTGGTATTCATGAACGAGGCGGTCAGGAGTATCGTCCCGATTCTCCCGGGGAAGGCCGGCACCGGAGCGCCGACCGTTCCGGAGGAGATCCGCAGCATCTGTCTCCGGGCCGGAGTGTTCAGCGGGGAGGCGTCCGCTGCCGTTGCGAGTCTTTTCTACACTGCCGAAGGAAAACCCTACGCCCTGCGCGCCTTCCCCCTCGGCGGAGCCGCCGAACAGGGGCGCGCGCAGCACACCATGGTGCTGGTCGAACCGATCGTGGAGCGCCACCAGGTCGATTTTGCCGCAGTGCAGAGCAAGTACGGGATTTCCAAGCGGGAGCTGGAGGTTCTCAAGCTGATCTGCCAGGGGTTGAGCAACCGGGAGATCGCCGGGCGCCTCTTTATCAGCGAGCATACCGCCAAGGACCATGTGTGCCGGATCCTGCGGGCGTTCAAGGCCGCTTCGCGAAATGAGGTGATGGCCGCCCTGAACCACTGAGGCTGCTCGCGGCAAGAAGCGGCGGAGGGTATTCAAAGCGCAGCAGGTGCCAGCGCGGTTCGAGGTCCGCTTCGGCGAGCGCCCGTGCTACGCTGGTCCCCAACTCCTCGGTCCATAGTTGCTGGCTGGCAAGATTGACTGACATCCGCAGCGGTGGCAGCCCCAGCCGCTGCCAGGAGCTCGCCTGGCTGCAGGCGGTCTGCAGCGTCCATTCGGCGAACCGGGAGATCAGTCCGTTCGCCTCGGCCAAAGGGACGAAGTCTTCAGGAAGCAGCGGGGTCTTTTCCTGGGGATGCCAGCGCAACTGGGCTTCGGCGCCGATGATGCGGCCGCTGGCCGGGTCCAGCTGGGGTTGGTAAAAAAGACGCAGTTCGTTGCGCTCCTGGGCCCGGCGAAGGTTGCCCTCCTGCACCAGGATCCGGCCCCGGGTCAGCGATTGTCCCGCGCGGCTCATTTCGCCCATTCAATCCGGCGGTTGTCACCGCTGGCCGCGATGGGTCTTTGGTTTTGTGCGGCACGCATGGCCGGCGGCCAAAATGCCGCAGATTTACCTGCCGGGACTCGCCAGGCGGGACACCAACCCGCCGGCCGAACCCAAGTGTAACACCGGCAAAAATTTTTTCCCACCGTGGCGGCAAGCCCGGCCGGCATCCCTTATGCAGAACCGAAAGGAGTAGGGGCCCGATGCGGGTCGCCATTGCCAGCCGAGGAGAAAGGTATCATGAAGACTGCACTGGTCGTTGACGATGAACCCCTGATCCGCCGCCAGGTGATCGAGATCCTGGAAAAATACGGCTTTGAGACAATTCTGGAGGCGGAGAACGGCAAGCAGGCCGTGGAACTGGCGCGGGCGCGCAAACCACTGCTGGTGGTCATGGATGTGAGCATGCCTGTGCTCGACGGCATCAAGGCTGCCGAAAAAATAGGCATCGAGGCTCCCGCGCCGATTGTCCTGCTGACCGGAACCTACGATCCTGCTACGGTGGAAAAGGCCCGCAATGCCGGGGTCATGAGCTACGTCGTCAAGCCGTTCCGCGAGGAGCAGCTCTTTCCGGCCGTCGACCTGGCGATCCACCAGTTCATGGCCGTGTCGCACCTGCGCGAGGAAGTGGCCAACCTCAAGGAGACCCTGGAGGCGCGCAAGCTGATCGAAAAGGCCAAGGGCGTATTGATCGCCCGGGGGATGAACGAACCCGAGGCCTACCGCAAGATGCAGAAGATCGCCATGGACAAGCGCAAGACCCTCAAGGAAGTGGCGGAAGCGATTTTGCTGATGGAAAGCTGAATCAATTTCGAATTCTGAATTCTGAATTTTGAATTAAATTCAGCATTTAAAATTCAAAATTCATAATTTTCCTATGATGAACCTCTGCAACCTCCCCCCGTGGGCGATCGCTTCGCGGCACTACAACCGCCATCCCCAGCCGCTGGAGATCCAGGGGGTGCGGCAGGCCAACCGGCTCCTTTTCCAGCGGCTTGACGCCCTGGATGACCCGCAGCGGCGGGCCGCCCTGTTCCACGACTACATGGACGTCACTTTCCAGCTCCACCAGTGGGAGCAGGAAGCCAGCCTGCGCGGGCGCAAGAGCCTGAAGAACAGCTACCTGCGTTTTCTGCGCGGCTGGATGTTCGACGCCAATTCCCGCGAGGGGGCGGTGCTCAAGGGGTGGGCGGAGAGCCGGATCGGCCTGCCTCCCACCTTCCACCGCGAGCCCATCGAGGACGTCCATAGCCAGGCCTATTTCCGCTACACCGTCGACCGCATGCAGGGGGCGGCGCGGACCAACGCCATCAACCAGCAGTTCGATGTCCTTTACGAGTTCGTCCAGTATGAACTGCGGCGCCGTTGCCCCGCCACGACCCACCTGACCCTGTTCCGCGGCATCAATGATTTTGCCGAGTACCGCATCATCGAAACCTTTAACCGGAACCATTTCCTGGTCCGGCTCAACAACCTGGTCTCCTTCACCACCGATTTCGAGCGGGCCTGGGAATTCGGCAGCCGGGTGCTGCAGACTGAGGTGCCGCTGACCAAGATCTTCTTCCAGGGGGATCTCCTCCCCCGCTCCCTGCTCAAGGGGGAAGGGGAGGTGATGGTCATCGGCGGCGAATACGAGGTGAAGGTGCTTTCCGGCTGACGCTTAAATTTTGAATTTTGAATTTTAAATGTTGAATTTAATTCAAAATTCACAATTCAAAATTCAAAATTTTGCCATGACCGTTCCCGTGCCTGCCCCCGATGAAGTTTTCTCCCGCGCCCGCGCCGCCTTTCTGGGTCTCGCCCTCGGCGACGCCCTCGGCGCGACCACGGAGTTCATGACGCCGGGGGAGATCCGCGCCAAATTCAAGATTCACCGCAAGATCGTCGGCGGCGGCTGGCTGCATCTCAAGGCCGGCGAGGTCACCGACGATACCGAGATGTCCCTGGCCATCGCGCGGGCACTGGTCCTGGCCGGGGGCTGGGAGCTGCGGGGCATCGCCGACAATTTCGTCGCCTGGATGCGCGGGAAGCCGGTCGATATCGGCGCCACCTGCCGCAAGGGGATCCGCAACTACATGCTCGACGGGGTGCTGGAGACCCCCTACAACGAATGGGACGCCGGCAACGGCGCGGTGATGCGCATGGCGCCGGTGGCGCTCTTTACCCTTGGCGACGAGGAGCTGCTGATGCGCTGCGCGGTGGAGCAGGCGCACATCACCCACCACCACCCCCTCTCCGATGCGGCCTGCGTGACGGTCGGCCGCATGGTGCAGCGGGCGCTTTTGGGCGGCGATCGTTTCGCCCTCCACGCCCTGACTCGCGAGCTGGTGGCCAACCACCCCAATTTTCGTTTCAACCATTATCAGGGGCACGCCGGGGCCTACGTGGTCGAGACGCTGCAGACCGTCTTCCACTACCTGTTCACCAGCGGGGATTTCGCCGAGTGCCTGATCGGGGTGGTCAACCAGGGGGGGACGCCGACACCACCGGAGCGATCGCCGGCATGATCGCCGGCGCCTTCTACGGCCTCGACAGCCTGCCGCCCCAGTGGCTGAAGAAGCTCAATCCGCGGGTGCGTGAAGAGCTCGACGACCTGGCGGTGCGCTTGGTCCGCCTTTGCCCCTGGAGCGCCGCCGGAGCGAGTTGACAGCATCGCCGCTCGCCGCTATAAGGGCTTGATGAGGCCTTTACTCGCGCGCGGCAGTCCCTGCCGGGAGCCGCGGTCAGGAGGAAGCGATGAGCGAGCCGCGGATCGAGATCATCCAGGACGACATTACGCAACTGGCGGTCGCTGCCATCGTCAACGCCGCCAACAGCTCGCTGCTCGGCGGCGGCGGTGTCGACGGGGCCATTCACCGGGCTGCCGGGCCGCAACTGCTGGCCGAATGCCGGACTCTCGGCGGCTGTCCGACCGGGGAAGCGAAGCTCACCGCCGGCTACGACCTGCCGGCGCGGGCGGTGATCCATACCGTCGGCCCGGTCTGGCACGGCGGCGGCCATGGCGAGGACCAGCTGCTCGCCAGCTGCTACCGCAGCTGCCTGGCCCTGGCCCGGGAACACGGGCTGGAGAGTGTCGCTTTCCCGTCGATCAGTACCGGCGCCTACCGGTTCCCCCTGGCCCGGGCCTGCCGCATCGCCCTGACCACCGTTAAGGATGTTCTCGCCGGGCAGAATGTGGTAAAAAGAGTGATCTTCGTCTGTTTCAGCTCCGCCGACCTGGAGGAGTACCGACGCGCCTGGCGGGAAATCGAAGGGGGCGGGAAAGGAACGAAAGCATCATGAAGCTTGTGGTTGACCCGAAAAAGTGCTGCGCTTCCGGAGAATGCGTCAAGGCCTGTCCGGAAGGAGCGATTGCTATCGTCGACGGTCTCGCGGTCATCGACGAGAGCCGTTGCGACCTCGACGGCATCTGTATCGCCGCCTGCCCCTATCAGGCCATCGATTTTATCGACGACTGACCCGGTTCACCCCCCCGAAGGACGATTACGCTAGTTTCCGTCCGGAAACGGTACTTTTCCGCCATGGCAGCGTCAATCTGCGGCCCCGCTTGTGCGGCGTACCGGTGTACGCCTCCGCGCAAGCCCTTGATTTTCTTGCCACGACGAAAAATCCCTCGTTTCCGATTCGGAAACGACGCCGTGTCCATCCGGAGTTTCCGGACGGACAATTCGCTAACATCATCGGCACTTGCAGGCGACTCGGCTTGCCGCCTGCCGAGTTTCAACAGTGGTCGTGATCTGCACCTGTTCAGCCGGCGGGGATTATTCCGAGACAGCCGGGTGGGCCCAAACAGAAAACGCCGGACTCCTCATCGAGGTGACCGGCGTTTTTATATTTGGGGAGTGACCGGAACGACGCTCAGTGACGAAGGCCGGAGAGATGGCGGGCATGGAAGAGTTTGCGCCGATGACGCCCGGAAAGCTCAAACCGGAAGGTCGGGGCCTGGGTGGTTGCCGGGACGCCCCGCGGGGAGGGCGGGGTCTGATTCTGGTCGGCCCGGTTGACCTGCGGTCGGCGCAGGTGCCGGAGAACGGTGCGCCGCAGAACGTTGCAGACTGCCAGCAACGGAGCAAAAGGGGTGTTCGACATGATGAAACCTCAGGGCTGAAAAGAAAACGACAGGCAAAGGGTATGACCGCCCTGAAGGACTGTCAAGAACCGAAAAATCGTAAAACATTGTTTAGTTTCAGGAGGTTATTGCTAAGGTGTCGAATTTGCTGTGTGGCCGGACCCGAAGCTGGAGCAATAAATTATGGGAAAAATTACTCTTTCGTGGGATAGAGACACTGTCTCATCGTCATTTCGACGTCCAGTTCGGCATTTGGTGCCGAGACTCGGTCTGGAATCCTGAGCGTAGTGTCGCAGGGGGGCGCTGACCATTCCGTGGGCAGCGGTTGCTGAAGTTCTGTACAGGTTGCCAGGACTGACGTCCTCGCCAACGGACCCATCATGGACCAGAAAGCCCTTTAATTTATTGGCAGTTGCAACGAAGAAACGAACTTGGCACGACCGATGCTTTGAGAATGGCCAGCAGCACCGATGAGCACGCCGCCGTGCTCCCCGATTCAACGCTGAAGCCCGCTCGGACCCGATCCGACGGGCTTTGACTATTTCCGGTAATAATTAACTTAAATTCACGATTAGCGCGGTGCCAGGGTGGCGCCGCCGGGCAAGGAAGCCCCATCCGGAACGGCCGGATGGGGCTGTTTGTTTTTCAGGGCAGGGCGCTGGTTCGACCTCGGACCCATCAACGAGGATGCCGCCTCGGGGGACGCAGCAGCGGTTGCCGAAAATCCACACCAGATAGAGAGGAAAGAGTCATGGCAGAGAAAAAACTGCGTCAGATCGCGATCTACGGCAAAGGCGGCATCGGCAAATCCACCACCACCCAGAACACCGTGGCCGGCCTCGCCGCCCTCGGCAACAAGGTCATGATCATCGGCTGCGACCCCAAGGCCGACTCCACCCGCCTGATCCTCCATGCCAAGGCCCAGGCCACGGTCATGGACAAGGTCCGGGAACTCGGCACCGTCGAGGACCTGGAGCTGGATGACGTGCTCAAGTGGGGCTACGGCGACGTCAAGTGCGTCGAGTCGGGCGGCCCCGAGCCGGGTGTCGGCTGCGCCGGCCGCGGCGTCATCACCGCCATCAACTTCCTCGAGGAGGAGGGCGCCTACACCCCCGACCTCGACTTCGTCTTCTACGACGTCCTCGGCGACGTCGTCTGCGGCGGCTTCGCCATGCCGATCCGCGAGAACAAGGCCCAGGAGATCTACATCGTCGTCTCCGGCGAGATGATGGCCATGTACGCCGCCAACAACATCTGCAAGGGGATCGTCAAGTACGCCTCCTCCGGCAGCGTCCGCCTCGGCGGCCTGATCTGCAACAGCCGCAACACCGACCGCGAGGCCGAACTGATCGAAGCGCTGGCCGCGCGGCTCGGCACCCAGATGATCCACTTCGTCCCCCGCGACAACCAGGTGCAGCGCGCCGAACTGCGCCGCATGACCGTCATCGAGTACTCCCCCGAGCACAAGCAGGCCGACGAGTACCGCGATCTGGCGCAAGAAGATTTCCGAGAACAAGATGCTGGTCGTCCCCACCCCGCTGGAGATGGAAGAACTCGAAGAACTGCTGATGGAGTTCGGCATCATGGAAGCGGAGGATGAGAGCATCGTCGGCAAAGCGGAGAATGCGTGAAGGCTAATTTGTGAATGCGAAATGTGAAATATTGAAGTGTCATTAAGACTTCAAAATTCACTACATTCACTATTACCCTTGCTGATAGCAAGGAGTTTATTCATGTCCGAAAAAATAGAGAAAAAGACCGTCGAGGGGATCACCAAGGAATCGACCCAGGCGATGATCGACGAGGCCCTGGCGGTCTATCCCGAGAAGGGGAGGAAGAAGCGCGCGCCGCACCTGGCGCCCAACGACCAGCTCTCCGGCAAGGCCTGCGTCAAGTCGAACAAGAAGACCGTGCCCGGCGTCATGTCCGCCCGCGGCTGCGCCTATGCCGGCGCCAAGGGGGTGGTCTGGGGGCCGATCCGCGACATGGTCCACGTCTCCCACGGTCCGGTCGGCTGCGGCTGGTACTCCTGGGGGACCCGGCGCAACCTGATGAGCGGCAAGCTCGGCGTCGACCAGTTCGGCATGCAGTTCACCTCCGACTTCCAGGAGAAGGACATCGTCTACGGCGGCGACAAGAAGCTCAAGACGCTGCTCACCGAGGCCCACGAGCTCTTTCCGCTGGCCAAGGGGATCTCGGTCCTCTCCGAATGCCCGGTCGGCCTGATCGGCGACGACATCAACTCCGTCGCCAAGGCCGTCCAGCCAGGAGCTCGACATCCCGATCATCCCCTGCAACTGCGAGGGGTTCCGCGGCGTCTCCCAGTCGCTCGGTCACCACATCTAGCAACGACACGATCCGCGACTACATCATCGAGACCCGCGAGTTCAACGAGCCGATCGGCCCCTACGACATCGCCCTGATCGGCGAGTACAACATCGGCGGCGACGCCTGGTCGACCAAGCCCCTGCTCGAAGAGTGCGGCTTCAACGTCAAGGCGGTGTGGACCGGCGACGGCGAGCTGGAGAAGATCGCCGCCACCCACCAGGTGCGCCTCAACGTCATCCACTGCTACCGCTCCATGAACTACATGTGCAAGGTCATGGAAGAGAAGTACGGCATTCCCTGGATCGAGCTCAACTTCTTCGGCCCGACCAAGATCAGGGAGAGCCTGCGCAAGCTGGCCGCGCTCTTCGACGACTCGATCAAGGAGAAGGTGGAGGCGGTCATCGCCAAGTACGACCCGCAGATGCAGGCGATCATCGACGAATACAAGCCGCGCCTCGACGGCAAGAAGGTGATGCTCTACGTCGGCGGCCTGCGCCCCCGCCACACCATCAACGCCTACGAGGACCTGGGGATGACCTGCGTCGGCAGCGGCTACGAGTTCGCCCACTCGGACGACTACGACCGCACCGCCCCGGAGATGCCCGAGGGGACCGTGGTCTACGACGACGCCTCCGAATTCGAGATGGAACAGTTCGCCCACGTCCTCAAGCCCGACCTGGTCGCCTGCGGCATCAAGGAGAAGTACGTCTTCCAGAAGATGGGGCTCCCCTTCCGGCAGATGCACAGCTGGGACTACTCCGGCCCCTACCACGGCTACAAGGGCTTTCCGATCTTCGCCCGGGACATCGACATGGCGATCAACAGCCCGACCTGGAACCTGGTCAAATCGCCTTTTTAGACGAAAAAACGGTAATCACAAATCATTCACCGCAAAGGCGCAGAGGACGCAAAGAAAATCTGAACCCGAGAAACAGGGATTCGAAAAACAGGGATTTGACCCAAAGACAAGATTTTTACTCTGCGTACTTTGCGTCTTTGCGGTGAAAAAGAATTTGGTCCTTCGGTCTCTCGCGTCGAATCAATAAGGAGTTCAACATGGCCAACAACCTGGGATTAAAAGTCAAACCGGTCACCGAGACCCCCGCCTCCGAGGTCGAGCGGGTCGCGGCCTGGATCAATACCGAGGAGTACAAGGAACTCAACTTCAAGCGCGAGGCGCTGGTGGTGATGCCGCCGCACGCCTGCCAGCCGCTCGGGGCCGAGCTGGTCGCCCACGCCTTCGAGGGGTCGCTCCCCTTCGTGCACGGCTCCCAGGGGTGCGCCTCCTACTACCGCTCGACCCTCAACCGCCACTTCCGCGAGCCGGCGCCGGCGGTCTCCGACTCCATGACCGAGGACGGCGCGGTCTTCGGCGGCCAGAACAACCTGCACGAGGGGCTGGAGAACGCCATCGCCCTCTACAAGCCGAAGATGCTCTCGATCTTCACCTCCTGCATGCCGGAGATCATCGGCGACGACTTGACCGCCTTCATCAAGAACGCCCGCAACAAGGGGCTGGTGCCGGAGGAGCTGCCGACCCCCTATGCCAACACCCCGAGCTTCAACGGCTCGCACATCCACGGCTACGACGCCATGCTCCTCGCCATCCTGCAGACCCTGACCGAGGGGCAGAAGCTGGAAGGGCGCTGCACCGGCAAGCTCAACCTGATCCCCGGCTTCGATGCCAACACCGGCAACTTCCGCGAGTACAAGCGGATCTTCGAGGCCTTCGGCATCCCCTACACCATCCTCGGCGACATCTCGGACGTCTTCGACTCGCCGCTGGACGGGACCTACCGGGTCTACCCCGGCGGCACCCCGCTGGCGGACGCGGCCGACTCGATCAACGGCAAGGCGACCATCAACCTCGGCCCCTACTCGGCGGCCAAGACCTATAACTGGGTCAAGGACAACTATTCCGGCAAGCATGCGGCGCTCCCCATGCCGCTGGGCATCGCCAGGACCGATGCCTTCCTGATGAAGATCTCCGAGCTGACCGGCAAGCCGGTCCCCGAGAGCCTGAAGGAGGAGCGCGGCCGGGCGGTGGACGCCATGACCGACGCCCATCAGTACATGCACGGCAGGAAGTTCGCCCTCTATGGCGATCCCGACCAGCTCCTCGGCACCATCTCCTTCCTTCTGGAGATGGGGGCGGTTCCCTACCACATCCTCTGCAGCAAGGGGAGCAAGAAGGTCGCCAAGGAGATCCAGGCGCTGCTCGACACCTCCATGTACGGGAAACAGGGGAAGATCTACATGGGCAAGGACCTCTGGCACCTGCGCAGCCTGCTGATGACCGACCCGGTGGACGGCCTGATCGGCGACACCCACGGCAAGTTCATCGCCCGCGACGCAGGGATCCCGCTGTTCCGCTTCGGCTTTCCGGTTTTCGACCGCGTCAACCTGCACCGCAGCCCGATCATCGGCTACCAGGGGGCGATCAACATGCTGACTGCGATCTGCAACAAGTTCCTCGACATCGTCGACGAGACCTGCGAGGACCGGCAGTTCGAGATGATGCGTTAACAAACAGGAGCAAGGTTCAAGGAGCAAGGTTCAAGGTTTGTTTTCTTTGCACCTTGTACCTTGCACCTTGGACCTTGGACCTCTCCCCCGAAGGGGAAATCATGATCCGCACCCGCCGTTTCCACATAGTCGACCGCAGCAGCAGGAAAGGACTCGCCATGAAAGTCGCATTCGCCAGTACCGACAAGATCCATATCGACGGCCACTTCGGCCAGGCCGAGGAGTTTTACATCTGGAATGTAGGACCGGAGGCGGCGGCTTTCGCCGGCGTGGTGCAGGTCAAGGGGGAGGCCGAAGCCGGCCACAGCGACGACAAAATCGAGGCGCGGGGAGCGGCCCTCGCCGACTGCGCCCTGGTCTACGTCGCCGAAATCGGCGGGCCGGCGGCCGCCCGGCTGGTCGCCAAACGGATTCACCCGCTCAAGAGCAAGGACCGGGAGCCGATCGCCGTCGTGGTGGAGAAGCTCCAGGAGGTCCTCAAGGGGAACCCGCCTCCCTGGCTGCGCAAGGCGATGTTGAAGGACGAACGACCAGCCATGTAGGGGAGCAGCATTCTGCGCCCGGATTTTGATCGAACCCGCAAAGGGGCGCAGCATGTCGCGCCCCTACACAAACAAATCGGATTTAGAAGGAGAAACACATGGCTTATGTGACCGGATTGACCAAAGGGGGTACCCCCTGGACCCCGACCTTCGTCGAAGCGATCGACGACGAAAAATGCATCGGCTGCGGCCGCTGCTTCAAATCCTGCGCCCGCAAGGTGCTGGGCCCCATGGACCTGGAGGACGAGGAGAGCGAATCGATCCGCATGGTCATGACCATCGTCGCCGGGGACAACTGCATCGGCTGCGCCGGCTGCGGCGTCGGCTGCCCGAAGAAGTGCTTCAGCTTCAAACCGCAGGAAGTTTAAAAACGGTTTACCGCGGAGGACGCAGAGAACGCCGAGAGGAAATCAAAAAAACGGGTTTTCCTCTGTGCTCTCTGCGAGCTCTGCGGTGAAAAGGAGAATTAGCATGCGTATTGCCGTCGCATCGAAGTCCGGCACCGAGGTCGATCAGCACTTCGGCCACGCCGAGCGGTTTCTGATCTACGACTGTGCCGGGGGCTCGCCCCGCCAGATTGACGAGGTGACGGTCGAGAAGTACTGCTCCCTCGACCCCGACCACCCCTTCCGCCACCGTCAGTTCGACGCTATCGTCGCCGCCCTGCAGGGGTGCCGGGCAGTGGTCACGGCGATGATCGGCGACTACCCAAGGCAGGAGCTGGAAAAGGCCGGCATTGCGGCGCTCAGCGCCGCCGGGCCGATCGTGACGGCATTGCTGGCCGCCCACGCCACCCTCTGCGGCTGCGGCTGCCGTGAGCCGAAAAAGTGTGACTGCTGAAAATCTGATTTTCCAGAGCTGCAATTGCCTCCGGCATGGGCAGGGGGGACAGTGAGGGTTCCTTCCTGCCGCTTTTTCCCAACCTCTGCCGGTTGGCACGACTGATGCTTTAATCCGAAGTAACGTTACACGGGTACAAGGCGGTACCCTCCCTGATTCCGGCAAGGACGCCCCGACGCGCAGCGTGCGCCGTCGGGGCTTGATCATTCAGGAGCTTGGCGACGGCGCTTCCGGCAGCAACCGGGAGCGCCGTCGTGTTTTTTAAAGGAAAGGAGAGACGCCATGGCCAGCGGCTGCCCGATGATGAAGGCCAAAACCCAGAGCGACCACCCCTGCTTCGGCGGCGACCACAGCAAGGCCGGGCGCATCCACCTGCCGGTCGCCCCGGGGTGCAACATCAAGTGCGGTTTCTGCGAGCGCCGCTTCGATTGCGCCAACGAGAGCCGTCCCGGCGTCACCAGCCGCGTGCTGACCCCCGCGCAGGCGGTGGAACGGGTGGCCCTGGTGAAGCGCCACATGGAAAACCAGGGGGGCGCCCGGCTCAAAGTGGTCGGTATCGCCGGACCCGGCGATCCCCTGGCCAACCCGCGGACCTTCGAAACCTTCAGACTGGTGCGCGCCGCCTTCCCGGAGATGACCCTCTGCCTCTCCACCAACGGTCTGCGGCTGCCGGAGATGATCGGGTCCATCGTCGCCGCCGACGTCCACAGCCTGACGGTGACCATCAACGCCCTTTCCCCGCAGACCGGGGCCCGGGTCTACGAGTGGATCAAGCTCGACGGCGGCAAGCTGGTCGGGGAGGAAGCCGCGGCGCTGCTGCTGGAGCGGCAGCTCGAAGGGGTCCGCCTGGCGGCGGCCGCCGGCATGCTGGTCAAGATCAACCACGTCTATATCCCCGGGGTCAACGATCACGAAACCCTCGAGCTCGCCGTCAAGGTGCGGGAACTCGGCGCCAGCATGATGAACATCATGCCGGTGATCCCGGTGGGGATGTTCAAGGAGGTCGAACGTCCCGCGGACGCCGCCATGGAGATGGTGCGCAACCAGGCCGAGCTGATCCTCTCCCAGGCCCGCCATTGCAAGCAGTGCCGCGCCGACGCCGCCGGCCTGGTCGGGCAGGATATCGACCTGCTCGCCCTGGAAGGGCGGGCGAGCTGAAATCCCAAAGGCGGCCTCACACGCGTTCGCTACGCGCTCTTGAGTGTACAGAGACCACAGAGAAAACCAGCGTCGTCCTCATCGACGAGATCGAAAATGCTGGTTGTGGCCGCGGCTTTCGGCCCCCCGACCGGCGGCGTGGAAAACCAGGGGTTGCTAATCACGCTGCTTGACATGGCCGAAAAAAGGTGGTGAAGTCCATGCGGCAGTTTTCGTTCCCCTGATCGATGTGGATGAAAATGCTCAGCTCCCGCCTCTCCCCATCCCCTTCGCAGTATTTCCGGCTGCTGCCGGGTCCCCCTGCCGTCGCTGGCGACGTCGGGAACCCTGCGGCGCTTCCGGCCGCGAGCTGAAGGTGGCCAGGGCCGCTCTTCGTGCCTGCTGGCACGTCCTGCCCGGCCTGTTGCTGGCTGTCTTTTTCTGCCAGACCCTGGTGCCGGCGCTGCCGGGCCCTGCCGAACGCCTCTCCCCCCCGTTCCCCTGCTCCGTCGCCGAAACCACCGCCGGTCAGTTCACGCCCGCCGAATCCCCGGCCGATGGCTTCCCGCTGCACTGGCTGTGGAGCTCCCTGCCGGGACGTCGGTTGACCGGCCGGATAGTCGCGACTGGCGCATGGCTGCTGCCGCAGCCGCCTGTGGATAGCGGACCCGGACGCGCCAATGCCGCCGTTCCCGCTTTGCCGCGTCCTCCCCCCCGCGCCTGACCCGCTGCTACCCCGCTCGCGGACCGCCAGGTCCGTCCCCCGAAATCGACTTTCCGAGGACCACTGCCATGAACACGTTGCTGATCGTCATCTTCGTGGTCGCTTATGCGGCCATTGCCCTGGAACATCCGATCAAGATCAACAAGACCGCCACCGCCCTGATTGCCACCGGCCTGCTCTGGACCGTCTACGCGGTGCTGACCGGGGACCATCACCTGGTGGCGGAAAATCTCAACGAGTCCCTGGCCTCGACCGCGCAGATCATCTTTTTCCTGCTCGGGGCGATGACCATCATCGAGGTGATCGATGCCCACGAACGGCTTCCAGGTCATCACCTCGCGGATCAAGACCACCAAGCTCAGTACCCTGCTCTGGATGGTCGGTTTCGTCACCTTTTTTCTCAGCGCCGCCCTCGACAACCTCACCACCACCATCGTCATGATCTCCCTGGTGAAGAAGCTGCTCGACCGGCAGGACGATCGGCTCTTCTTCGCCGGCATCATCGTTATTGCCGCCAATGCCGGCGGGGCCTGGTCGCCGATCGGCGACGTCACCACCACCATGCTCTGGATCGGCGGCCAGATCACCACCCTGGCGATCATGAAGGAGGTGTTTCTTGCCGTCCCTGGCCAACCTGGTCGTCCCCCTGGCGATCACCGCCTACATGCCTGCGCGGGCGGGAGGTGATTCCGGCGCAGGTGGTGGAGCGGCGCGGCGGGATCGAAACCACCCCCCTGGAGCGGAACCTGATGTTCTGCTGCGGCATCGGCAGCCTGATTTCGGTGCCGATCTTCAAGGCGCTGACCCATCTCCCCCCGTTCATGGGGATCATGCTCGGGCTCGGTCTGTTGTGGCTTTTGGGCGAACTGCTGCATCGCAACAAGGAGGACGAGGACAAACAGCACCTGACCCTGGTCCACGCCCTGACTCATATCGACATGAGCTCCATCCTCTTTTTTCTCGGCATTCTGATGGCGGTGGCCACCCTGGAGCATGCCGGCATCCTGGGCGCCCTTGCCGACTGGCTCGGCCGGGTGATCGGCCGCCAGGACCTGATCGTCGGCATCATCGGCCTGGTCAGTTCCATCGTCGACAACGTGCCGCTGGTGGCGGCGTCGATGGGGATGTACAACCTGGGCCACTTTCCCGCGGACAGTTTCCTCTGGGAGTTCATGGCCTACTGTGCGGGGACCGGCGGCTCGATCCTGATCATCGGCTCGGCGGCCGGGGTGGCGGCGATGGGGATGGAGAAGATCCATTTCTTCTGGTACGTGAAGAGGATCAGCTGGCTGGCCCTGATCGGCTATGTCGCCGGCGCGCTGATCTACATCCTCCAGTTCCGGCTGCTGCACGGCTGAGGGACTCGGAACTAACCACTAAAACGGTTTACATCTCATCTTCAGGCCATCTTTGCCGCCCCTTCAAGCGCAAAATCCTCAGCGTAGCCCTGTGCTACGCCTGCGGTTTTGCTCGATCATGGGCAACAAATTTGACCTAAATCTGAGCGTAAAACCCGGTACATTCGTCAATTCCAAGTCCCTAAAGCCCGGCCGGGGCCTCATCCGCCCTTGCCGGATGGCGCCCCCGGTTCATCCAGCAGGGCGTCGGTGCGGGCTGCCATGACGAAATCGTTGCGGTGCAGGCCCCCGATCTTGTGGGTCCACCACTGCACCGTCACCCGGCCCCATTCGGTGACCAGCAGCGGGTGATGGCCCTCGGCTTCGGCAAGGGCGCCGACCCGGTCGGTGAACTCCAGCGCGGCGCGGAAATTGCGGAAGGCGAAGCTCCGGCTCAGCCGGTCGATGCCGTCGACCTTGAAGGATCTGCCACTGTGGCAACTGGCCCAGGAACCCGGCGATCTCCGCCGCCGTCGCCGGCGGCGCGCCGCTGCGGCAGACCTCGCAGTGCTGTTGCTGCAACGTCTCCATCATTCACTCCTCTCCGAATCTTCCCGGCCGGGACTCCGGCTCCCCCCTGTCCGCCCCCGCCGCCAGCGCCAGGCTCAGCCGCAGCAACTCGTCATGCGCCTCCAGGCCATCGATGAAGCGCTGCGGGATGCCGGAGAGACCCGCCTGGGCACCGGCCAGGGCGCCGGTCAGGATCGCCCGGGCCTGGTTCTGGCCGCCGCCGTTGATCGCGTGCAGTACCGCCGACTCGAAATCGTCCCGGAAGCGGGCGGCCAGGTAGTAGGCTGCCGGCAGCTGGTGGTAGATGGCGCAGGGCATGCCGTAGACGAGGGAGACCTTCCACGGCGGCTCGATGCGGATCTCGGGGTCGGCTGCGGCGGCGGCCACGCAGGAGGGGGTCAAAAGGGCGTCCGGGGAGGCGAAGCGGCCGGCCCGGGAGGGTTCGGGCACGCCGGGCTGGGGCGGCTGCAGGTCGTCGCTGGTGACGGCGTGGAAGGGGAGGGCGCCCTCCTTGACCAGCGCCATCAGCCGGGTGGAGAGTCGCGTATCCAAGGGATGCCCCTGCACCAGCTGGCCGAGGACCGCGCCGAAGGCCACGGTCATCGCCACCACGGTGGGGTCGGTCTGGGTGAGCACGGTGTTGGCGGCGACGTTTTTCGCCAGTTCTGCGGGCTGGCGGGCGTAACGCACCGCGATCGCCAGGGTGCGCTCGATCGCCTCGGTGGTATCGGCATGGCCGCCGGTTTCGGTCCAGGGTCGCTGCTGCTCGACGCGGCGCCGCCAGGCACCGCGGATCGACTGGCTGGTGTAACCGCCGGGACCGCTCACCGGTGTGCCGTCGAGGAGCGGGAAGAGTTCCTCGTCGAGGCGCCGGCAGAAGTCGGCCTGGTCGTAGCCCCCCCGCGCCACCAGCGACTCGAGGGTCAGGCGCAGGATGAAACCGGCCTGGGAGAGCTGGCCGGCTTGGCACCCGGCATGGTAGCGCCCCGGCCTGGGGTCGGTGTAGTCGTCGATCCAGTCGCCGTAGTCGCGGCGCAAGGCGGCGAGATCGTAGTACCAGTGCGGCCCGAGTCCCAGCGCGTCGCCGATGCAGGCACCGAGCACCGCCCCCGCGGCCCGTTCCTGCAGCGAAGTGGTCGCCATATTTTCCTCCCTGGGTCAAGTTCCTGGACGGTTTACTTGTTCATTATACCCCGGCAGCGGGATGAGGTTCCTGCGGCGTGGAAAGCCGGCAGTGGCACATTTCCTGGTTGGCGGAATCTCCCACGGTGTGGTAATTATTCTCCTGCGTGGGCGCCGTCGGCCTCCTCTCCGGCGCTTGGCGGCGATGGAGCTCTCCGCACCATGCCGTCAGGATAGTGTCCATCCGGAAACTCAGGATGGACGCAAGATAGTTTCCGATTTGGAAACAGAAATTTTCGTCGTGGCAAGGAAATCAAGACTTGCGCGGAGACGTACACCCGTACGTCGCACAAGCAAGGCTGAAGATTGACGATGCCACGGCGGAAAAGAGATTTCCGGATGAACTAGGATATTGTTGGATCATCCCCAGACCGCCTCCCAAGGGGGCTGCAAAGGAGTAGCCAAGAGTGGTAACCACAGGGCAGGAAAAGGACAAGAAAACGCCCCGCCCGGCCGTCGAGCTGAGCGGCGACGCGGGCTGGACCGCTTTCGATGCACCGGCGCTGGTCGGCGCCTCACTGCGTTTCGTTTCCGGCGAGCCGGACGGAGATCGCTATCGGATCCGTTATTTCCGCGATGAGGCCGAACAGTTGCGGGCGCGGGTCTGGTTCGGTCCCGAAACCGAGGGACCGCCGGGCCATGCCCACGGCGGCTCGATGGCAGCGGTCCTCGATGAGGTCCTCGGCCTGGCGGCCTGGGCGGCGGGTTACCCGATCGTGGTCGGCAATCTCAATGTCAGCTTCCGCAACCTGCTCCCCCTGGAGCAGGTGGTTACGGTCGCGAGCGAGGTCGTCTCCGCCGAAGGACGCAAGGTGTTGGTGCGTGGCCGGATCTGCCGTGGCGAAACGGTTTTCGCCGAAGCCGAGGCCCTGTGTATCACGATTCCCGGCAAATAACGCGAAGCAGCCGGCCGTGAGCACCCACTCCGCCCCTGCCTTGGGCCGGGTGCCGCTGCTGCAGCTGCTGGCCGGCTCGGTCTGCATCAGCTTCTCACCGATTTTCATCAAGCTGGCGGCGGTGGCTCCCGATGCGGCGGGTTTTTACCGGATGCTCTTCTCCGGGCTGGCACTGCTGCTCTGGCTGCGCCTGGCCGGCCGTGCCTGGCGGATGCCGGGCCGGATTCTGCTGGTTCTGGCGGCGGGCGGGGTGGCGCTGGGTGTCGATTTCATGTGCTGGCACCGCAGCATCCACCTCGTGGGGCCGGGGCTGGCGACGCTGCTGGGGAATTTCCAGGTCTTCTTTACCGCGCTCTTCTCCTGGTTGTTCCTCGGCCAGAAGCTCAGCCGGCCGTTTCTGGGCGCGGTGGTGCTTGCGCTCACCGGGCTGCTGCTGATCACCGGCATCGACTTTGCGGCGCTGGAGCCGGGCTACCGGCGCGGCATCGGCCTCGGGCTGGGGACCGCGGTCTGTTATTCCGGTTACATCCTGCTCATCAAGCGGGCGATGGGGCATCCGGCGGTCAGCGGGGTCTGCGGCGATGCTGGTGATCTCCCTGGTCTGCATGGGTTTCATGGCGCTGGTCGGCGTCGCCGGCGGAGCCTCGTTCCGCATCCCCGACCGCACTGCGCTGCTGGCCCTGATCGCAGTCGGCGTGGTCAGCACCACCCTCGGCTGGTCGCTGATCTCCTCGGCCATGCGGGAGACCCCGGCGACCCTGGCCAGCCTGGCTCTGCTGCTGCAACCGGCGCTCTCCTGCGTCTGGGAGGTGCTGATTTTTCACCGCGCGACCGCCGCGCACGAGGTTTTCGGCATCGTCCTCATCCTCGCGGCGATCTTCCTCGGTTCCCGGCGCAACTGAAGGAGCTGCCTTTGGCAAATCACAATGAAAAGCCGCCGCAGCGGCCCGGAATCGGGTCTGCTGCGGCGGCTGAAGGATCTGCCCTGGAGGCTGCGGATCAGATCGGCCTGGGGCGGCAGAGGTTTGCCTCGTCGTGGACCTTGGCTCCGCAGTTGGTGCAGACGTAGCGGGGATTTTCAAAGATGGCGGCGATTTCCGGATTCATTACCTTATACTTCAGCTGGCAGGCGTGCATGTCGCAATGTTCTTCGGGATGGGTGCAGTCGTTTTCGGCCATGGGTGCCTCCTTGGTTTTTCTAAAAGCGTAACCGACGGCGGCCGGCAGTCAACTCGCGACCGGGACCTTCGGCGTTGCTTCTTCCTCTACCTGTCGGGCAAGGTCCTTGCATTTTCATCGGCCGGGCAGTTCAAGTAAAAAAACGTCTATGTTTGGCGAAGACGCTTGGGGGATGGAGGTGTCTAAGACCGGCAGGGGGTATGCGGCGCGGGCATTGGGTTTGCCTGCCTTGGGAGGGGGGTCATGATGGAGAATGAGACGGATTTGGAGGAAATCCTGGTTGTCGATGACGACGCCTGGATGCGCCAGGTCATGCGCGACGCCCTCGAGGAAGCCGGTTTCGGCGTCGTTGAGGCGGCGGGCGGCGAGGCGGCCCTGGTGCAGTTCCAGACCCGGCCGGCGGCGGCGGTGCTGCTCGATATCCACCTGCCGGGGATGGATGGTTTCGCCACCTGTCGCGCCTTGCGGCAACTCCCCGGCGGTGAACACCTGCCGACGCTGATGGTGACCAGCAATGACAATCCGGCGATGATTCATCGCGCCTTCGAGATTGGCGCCACCGATTTCATCGCCAAACCCTTCGACCCGACCATCCTCGGTTACCGGGTTCGCTACATGCTCCGGTCCGCCCGAGTAGCCCGGGAGCTGCGCCTGAATCAGGAACGGCTGGTTCTCGCCCAGCAGATTGCGGGCCTCGGCTACTGGGAATGGGATCTGCTCCACGATCGCTGGACTCTCTCCCCGGAATGCCGGACCATTCTCGGTCTGGCGCCCGATGCCTCCATCGATCACCGCCGCTTTTTGAACCGCGTCCATCCGGAGGAGCGCGGAATGGTCGAACTCGCCCTCCAGGAGAGCCTTGACAGTTCCCGGGAATTCAATCTCGAGCATCGTATCGTCCGGCCCGACGGCCAGGTCCGCCACGTCCAAACCCAGGCCAGGGTGGTGCGGGGCGGGGAGGGAGAGGCGAGGTGCCTGACCGGTACCCTGCACGACTTCAGCGACCGCCTGGAGGCCGAAGCCCATCTGCGCGAGAATCAGGAACGCCTCAACTACCTGGCCTACCACGATGCCTTGACCGGCCTTCCCAACCGGCTCCTCTTCCAGGACCGCTGCGAACATGCCATCGCCCGGGCCCGCCGGGCGGACAGCCGTGCGGCGATCCTGTTTCTCGACCTCGACCAGTTCAAAAAGGTCAACGATACCCTGGGGCACGCGGTCGGCGACCAGTTGCTGTGCGAGGTGGCCGAGCGGCTGCGCGGCTGCCTGCGCGAGGCCGATACCCTGGCCCGGCTCGGCGGCGACGAATTCGTGCTGCTGCTCGAAGAGGTCGAAAATGTGACGGCCGCCAGCGCGCGGCCAAGAAGATCCTCGCGCGCCTGGCGCCGACCTGCCTTTTGGGAGGGTTCGAGTTTTACACGACCGCCAGTATCGGCATCGCCCTCTATCCCGACAACGGCGAAACCGTCGACGAACTGATGAAGTGCGCCGACGTCGCCATGTACCGGGCCAAGGAGCGCGGGCGCAACAATTTCCAGTTCTACACTCCGGATATGAACGCCCGGGCCCATGATCTGCTGCTGCTGGAGAGCGGTCTCCATCAGGCCCTGGAGCGGGGCGAGCTGGAAATCTACTACCAGCCTCAGCTGGAGATGCAGAGCGGCGAGATCGTCGGCACCGAGGCGCTGCTGCGCTGGAATCATTCCCAGCGCGGGCTGCTCCTTCCCGCCGAATTCCTCCCCCTGGCCGAGGAGACCGGTCTGATCCTGGCGATGAGCGAATGGGTCCTCCAAGACCGCCTGCCGGCAGAACAAGTCCTGGCAGGAGCGCGGTTTTCCCACCTTGCCGGTAGCGGTCAACATCACCCCGCGCATGTTCCAGCTGCCGGGGCTGGCGCGGATGGTCTCCCGGGCGCTGGAAACGGCCGGGCTCGCGCCCCGTTACCTGGAGCTGGAGATCACCGAAAGCATGATCATGCACAATGTCGACGCGGCCATCGAGACCATGCGCGAATTGAATGCGATGGGGATTTCCCTGGCCATCGACGATTTCGGCACCGGCTATTCCTCGCTCAGCTGCCTGCGGCGCCTGCCGATCAAAAAGCTCAAGATCGACCGGGTGTTTGTCGGCGATATCACCAACAATCCCAGCGACGCCGCGATTGCCAACTCGGTCATTGCCCTGGCCGGGAGCATGAATTTCGGAGTCATTGCCGAGGGGGTGGAGACCGAGGCGCAACAAAATTTTCTCCAGGAACGGGGCTGCAGCCACGCCCAGGGTTTTCTCTATGCCCGGCCCCTGCCGGTGGCCGAGCTCGAAGCCCTGTTCAAACGCTCGATCCGCCCCTGAGATCGACACCCAGTTCTCCGGCCCGCACGGCCAGGGTCGGTGCGTGACTGGTAGGCTTGAAGAGGTCAGGCAGCGACCACCGGAGGGTACCCATGGCCGGCAGGGAAAAAAAGCAAAGACTCGGATTTCTGGAGGCGACCACCATCGGCATCGGCGGGATGGTCGGCGGCGGGATCTTCGCGGTCCTCGGTCTGGCGGTGCAACTGGCCCGGGGCGGAGCGCCGCTGGCCTTTGCTGTCGCCGGGGCGGTGGCGCTGGTCACCGCCTATTCCTACGCCCGGCTGGCCGTGAAATTTCCCAGCCAGGGCGGCACCGTGGCCTTTCTCGACCGGGCGTTCGGCCCGGGCCTGATCACCGGGACCCTCAATATCCTGCTTTGGGTCAGCTACATCGTCATGCTTTCGCTCTACGCCTATGCTTTCGGCAGTTATGGTGCCACCTTCTGTCCCGCTACCAGCCAGGTCCTCTGGAAACACCTGCTGATCACCGCCGCGATCGTCGCCATTACCGGCCTGAACCTGCTCAGTGCCGATCTCATCGGCAAGGCCGAAGACTGGGTGGTCGGCATCAAACTGGTTATCCTGCTTCTCTTCGTCGCCCTCGGTTTTCAGGGAATCGACGCATCGCGGCTGGCGGTGGCCGCCTGGAGCCCGTCTCTTAAGCTGGTCACCGGCGGGATGGTCATCTTTCTCGCCTACGAGGGCTTCGAACTGATCGCCAACGCGGCCGGGGACGTCCGCAATCCGGCGAAAGACTTGCCGCGAGCCTTCTTTACCGCGGTGGGCTTCGTCCTTTTGCTCTATGTGTTGATTGCCGCCGTCGCCGTCGGCAACCTCCCCGTCGACCGCATCGTTGCCGCCAAGGACTATGCCCTGGCGGTGGCGGCTCGGCCGTTCCTCGGCCAGGGTGGTTTTGTCCTGATCACCGTCGCGGCCCTGCTCTCCACCGCCTCGGCGATCAACGCCACCCTCTACGGTGCGGCGCGTCTCTCCTACGTGATTGCCAAGGATGGGGAGTTGCCTGACGTTCTGGAAAAGAAGGTCTGGAACGAGCCGGTGGAGGGGCTGCTGATTACCGCTGGGGGAACCCTGCTGATCGCCAACCTGTTCGATCTCTCCAGCCTGTCGACCATGGGCAGTGCCGGGTTTCTGCTGATCTTCGCCGCCGTCAACGGCGCCAATGCGCGGCTCGCCGCGCAGACCGGGAGTCGCCGCTGGCTGTCATTGACGGGACTGGTGCTGTGTCTTCTCGCCCTCGGTTGCCTGCTCTGGCAGACCCTGACCGACCAGCCGGGTCGGGTCCTGGTCCTGGCCGGCATGCTCGGCCTCGCCTTCGCCATCGAAGCGGGATTTCGCCTGGTGACCGGCCGCCAGCTGAACCCTTCGGGGCGGGCGGACGGTGACGGCGGCGGGTAAACCCGGGCGTCGCCTCAGACTTTTTTCTCCAGGAAGGCTTTCAGCGCGACGGCGTTGTTGTGCTCCGTGTCCCGGGCCGCATAGACCAGGGTGCAGCGGCCTGCCTGAACCTGCTCCCGCAGCTGGTCAACCACCGCCGGCCGAGCGTCCAGCTCGACAAAATAGCGCTGGCAGAATTCTTCCCACTTCTCCGGATCATGGCCGTACCACTTGCGCAGTTCGTTGCTGGGCGCGATCTCCTTCAGCCAGAGATCGATCCCTGCCTGGTCCTTGGCGAGTCCCCGCGGCCAGAGGCGGTCGACCAGGATGCGCAGGCCGTCCTCCCGGCCGGGTGATTCGTAGGCCCGTTTCAATCCGATCCGCATGCTCTCCTCCCCGGGTATTCCCCGCCCTTTTGCCCGTACCGTCCGCCAAGGGTCACCGCCGCGGCAATCAGCGAAAGATGGCTCAGGCCCTGGGGGAAATTCCCCAGCATCGTCCCGCTGGTCCCCTCCCATTCCTCGGCGAACAGGCCGAGATCGTTGCCGGTGGCTGCGGCCCGTTCGAAGACCTCCCGGGCGGATTCATTCTCCCCCTGCAGGGCGAGGCATTCGGCCAGCCAGAAGGAGCAGGCCAGGAAGCGCCCCTCCCGGCCGGCCAGGCCGTCGCCCTCGCCCGGATAGCGCCGCAGCAGCCCCTGCTCCTCCAGGTCCTCGCGGATCGCAGCGACGGTGCGGCGCATGCGGGCGTCGCCGGGATCGATGAAGCCGATGATCGGCAGCAGGAGCAGGGACGCATCCATCTCCTGGAAGCCGGCAGCCTGGGTGAAGACGCCCCGCGCCCCATCGTAGCCCCGGGTCTCGACCCACTCGCGGACTTCGGTCCGGGCCTTGCGCCACTTCTCGAGGGGTGCCTCGCGGCCAAGATCCTCCGCCAGGCGGATGCCGCGGTCGAAGGCCACCCAGCACATCGCCTTGGAGAGGACGAAGTGCCGGGGCGCGCAGCGCATCTCCCAGACCCCCCGGTCCGGCCGGCGCCATTTTTCAGTGGCGGCGTTGACCAGTTCGGCCAGAAATTCCCAGTAGTCGTCGTCGGGGGAGTGCCCCCGCCGATGCCAGTTCCAGGCGAGATCGAGCAGTTCGCCGTAGACATCGAGCTGGAGCTGCCTTTCGGCGGCGTTGCCGATCCGCACCGGCCGGGCGCCGCCGTAGCCGTTCAGGCCCGGGAGCTCGTATTCGTGAAGGCGGCGCTCGCCGCCGATGCCGTAGAGGATCTGCAGCTCTTCGGCACTGCCGGCGCAGCTGCGCTCGATGAAGCGCCGGAAACCATCGGCCTCGGCGACGAAGCCGAGTTCGCTGAGAGAACGGACGCTGAAATAGGAATCGCGGATCCAGGAGAAGCGGTAATCCCAGTTACGCTCCCCGCCCGGGGCTTCCGGGAGGGAGGTGGTGGCGGCGGCGGCGATGGCACCGCTGGGCGCATTGGAGAGCCCCTTGAGAACAATGGCGGAGCGCAGGACCAAGTCGCGGTAGGGGCCGGCATAATCGAACTGGTCCGCCCACTTCTGCCACCAGGCGCGGGTCTGTTCCAGACGCCGGTCGAGTTCCCCGACGGCCGGGACCTCGACCTGGCCGTCGTCGAGGTCTTCGGGACGGGAAAACAGGAGGGAAAGATGGCGGCGCTCCCCGCGGCGGACGCTGCAGGTTCCGGCCAGGTCGTGGCGCCCGCGCGGTTCGAAACAGTAGTCGCCGGAGAGGAGCAGCCCGGTGCTGCCGCCCATGATCAGGAAACTCCCATCCTGCTCGCGGATCCAGGGTTTGATCGAGCCGTAATCGAGGCGGGGCTGGCAGTCGAGGGAAAATTCCACCTCGCCCCGGAGGCCTTCGATGATCCGCAGGATCTGCTTGAAAGGCTGGTGCCTGCCACCCCGGCGCATGGGGAAGAAGTCGAGAATCCGGGCGCTGCCCCCCTCGCTGGTGCAGGTGGTTTCCAGAATCAGCGTTCCTTCAAGGTAGCGCCGGGTGGAGCGGACCTGGGCGGTGGGCCAGATCCGGCAGTATCCCCCGCGCTCCCAGCCGAGGAGGCGGCCGAAACAGGAGGGTGAATCGAGCCGCGGCATGCAGCACCAGTCGATGGAACCGGTCGCGGAGACCAGCGCAGCAGAATGACAGTCGGAGATGAAGGCGTAGTCCGCAATCGGCGGATAGGCGGGGTCCTCTCCCTCTCGGCTTTCGGCTCGAATCATCGCGGTTCCTTTCCCCGCCGAGGTGCTCGGCCCGGTTCGACCTCCGCGGCATATCTTAGTATAACAGGCCGGAATCAGGCGTTCGGAGCGCATTGCCCAAGCGCTACCTGGGCCACCACGGGGAGGTGGTCGGATGCCAGTCGACTGGCGGCGGTGGCGACCGCCCGAACCTGGTGCAGGCGCAACGCCTCGCTGGCCAGGATGCGGTCGAGCCGCAGCAGCGGCCGGCGGGCGGGAAAGGTGCGCGGCGCCGGGGCGGGACGGAAGCGGTGGTGCAGCCAGCGCAGCGGCCGGCCCCAGAGGAGCCACTCGTTGAAATCCCCCAGCAGCAGCAGCGGCACCGTCGGGTCGCCGGGAAGATGGCCGAGGATGGTCGCCACCTGGCGGCGGCGCTCGGCCGGACGCAGTCCCAAGTGGGTCACCGCTACCTGGAGACGGAGCTCGGGCGTCTGCAGGTGGGCGATCAACAGCCCCCGCGGCTCGCGGCCGGGGACGCTCAGGTCGTGGCGCTCCACCCGGAGCACCGGCCAGCGGCTGAGCAGCGCATTGCCGTAATCGCCGCCGGGCTTGAACAGGGTGGGGCCCGGCACCGCCTGCAGGCCGGTGGCGGCCGCCAGCCGGGTGAGATCGTCCCCCCCGGGGTGATGATGGTTTTCCACCTCCTGCAGCCCGATGCAGTCGATCTCGAGGGCGCGGATGACTGCGGCGGTTCGCTCCAGGTCGCGGCGGCCATCGGCTCCCCTTCCCATGTGGATGTTCCAGGTGGCGACCCCTGCCAGCACTTCAGTCCTCCCTGCGGTCCTGGCTGCGCAGCCAGCGCCGTCCCCACCAGATGAGCAGGAGGGCTGCCGTGGCCGCCGCCAGGGCCAGAACGACACTCACCTCTCCGGGGTGGCGCAGGGCGTTTTCCAGCCCGCCGGTGAAGAGGACCATCGCCAGGATGCCGGGGCCCATGCCGGCAACGGTGCCGAGGACGAAATCGGCGAGAGAAATGCGGGTCGCGCCGGCCATCAGGTTGACGACCGTAAAGGGGGCGATCGGCACCACCCGCAGCAGCGCCATGGTCAGCCAGCCGTGGCGGGCGAGCCGGTGGCTGAGCCGGTTGACCTGCGCGCCGCCCAACCGCCGCAGGGTTTCCCGGCCGAGCAGCCGGCCGAGGACGAAACCGGCCAGCCCTCCACCCAGGCTCCCCGTCAGGGCGAGGAAAAAGCCGCCGGCCGGGCCGAAGCTGAGGGCGGTGGCGAAGATCAGCAGGGTGACCGGGATCATGGTCAGGCTGCCCACCAGGAAGATCCCCAGCACCAGAGGGATGGCAAAGGAGCTGGTGCGGACCGCCTCACCCAGGGCCAGCAACCGTTCGCGGTCGAGCCAGTCCCCCAGGTCGGTCCAGCGCCAGGCGGCCGCCAGACCGAGGCAGGTCAGGAGCAGCAGCAGAAAACCGGCGCTCCGCAGCAGGCGCAGCCGATGCGGCGTGGGGGCCAGATTGAGGCTGAGCAGCTCACGCATCCGCTGCTGGTCGATGGGGCGTTCCGGGTCGACGAGCTGGCTCTGGGAAAGGAGCTGGCTCCAGCCGTCGATGCTCTCCTCCGGCAGCTCCGCCAGGGTCCTGGCATTGCCTCGCAGGGCCTCGATTCCCCTGGTCAGGGAGCCGTGGGTGGCGACCGCCTGCGCCACCGTGGCCGCGGACACCCCCAGGTGCTCGCCGAGCAGGCGGTCGCGAAATCCCCGGATCGCCCGGCCGATCTCCTCCCGTCCCGCCGCGTCAAAGGCCAAATCGCACTCGCTGTCGAAACCCAGGGAGCGGTTGTTCAGATTGGAGGAGCCGATGCGCAGGATCCGGTCGTCGACCACCAGCACCTTGCTGTGGACGTTGATGATCTCTTCCTGCCCCTCCCGCCGGGGGAAATAGAGCCGCAGCCGGCCGTGCGTGTCGGCGCTGCGCAGCTGCCGGATCAGGTGGGCGCGCAGGGCGCCCATGGTCTCCTGCTCCAGCCAGCCGGAGCAGGAGAGGGGCAGGACGATCACCACCTCCGGCCCCTCCCGGCGCGCCAGTGCCGCAGCCAGGGCATTGCCGATGTCGTGGGCGGTGAGGTACTGGTTTTCGATGTAGATGCTCTGCCGGGCGGCGGCGATGGCATCCAGGTAGAACTGCCGGATTTCCGTCACCGCCGGTTGGTCCTCGTGGTGCGCCTCGGTACGCAGGATCGCCACCGCGACCCCGCGCAGGTCGGGTGGCACCCCCTCCGGCCAGGGATCGCCCGTCGGGGCGGGCGGCGCCGGGCGTTCCCCGGTGGCACGCCGCCAGCGGCGCCGAGCCAGCTCCCCCAGGGCTGCGGCTACCCGGCCGGCGACCATGAGCTGCACGTCGTGAAAGGGGGGATAGGGGACGTCGTTGTCCCGCCGGCGCGGCTCTTCGAGGGCGTGCTCGGGGGTGTCCCAGCGATTGCAGGCCAGGTCGAAGCCGCCGACGAAGGCGAGCCGATCATCGATGACGACCAGCTTCTGGTGGTGGGAGGCGCCTATCGGGTGGCAGGCGTCGAGCTCGAAACGGACCCGCTGATGGGTCTGCCAGCCGAGGCTCAGGGTCGGCAGGAATTCCCTCTC
Source organism: uncultured delta proteobacterium (assembly GCA_963763205.1). Lineage (GTDB taxonomy): Bacteria > Desulfobacterota > Desulfuromonadia > Desulfuromonadales > DDH964 > DDH964. The sequence goes on from CAVXNQ010000003.1 coordinate 127,254, forward strand.
GAAAGCATAGAGGACGGCGAAGTCCCACTCAAGCAGGTAGATGCGCAGGGCCGGCCGGTTGCGGGCCAGGCGGTCGAGAAAGGCGCCGAGGGGCTCGCCGGCTTCGGCTCCGTTCGGGCGGCGCAGCCGCACGCGGCTGTCGAGGTCCCAGCCGACCAGATACACCGATGCGACGGCCTTCTCCAGGGCGTCGGCGAGAGCGCCGAAGTAGGCCTCGCCGTCGATCAGAAAGGCGAGTCGTTCAGCCTCCTCGACGCGCCAGCAATTTTCCCCGGTCCGGAAAAATTCTTTCCCATCCATCGTTCCATCATCCCGTCGGCACTCCTCCTCAGTATAGCAGGCCGTGGCCCGCCGCTTGACCGGCAGTGCCCCTGTGCCAGCATTGAAACCTAGCAATATCGGCCTGATAGTCCCGGAAAGGCGTGATGGTATGGCATGGCAGCGGTTCTGGCCGCTGTTTCGATTGGCGGCCAAGACCGCATTGGGCTTTTTCGGGAAAGCGGGCTGGCGGCCCGAGCCGCAGCGGCGGGGACTTGGTGTTCTGGGTCGGCGTTCTGGGTTGGCGGAATCGGAAGACAGGGTTTCGGGTATAATTAATCCATCCGTTGAACCCAGTGGCCATGAGGCCGGAAAGGATTTTCCATGACATCCCGCGATGCTTACGTGGAAAAAATCAAGGCGCAAATCGACCAGTGGAACGCGGAGATCAACAAATTTCAGGCGCAGGCCCGGCAAGCTGCCGCCGATGTGAAGATCGAATACGAAGAACAGGTCGCCGACCTCAAGGGGCGGCGCGACGCCCTGCGGCAACGGCTTGCCGATCTTCAACAGGCCGGGGATGAGGCTTTCGAGGACCTGAAGGAGGGGACCGACAAAGCGCTTGAAGGCATCAAGGGGGCGTTTGCCAAGGCCCGCAGTCGTTTCTCCGTCCATTGATCCGCGGTGGTGCCGGCGCGGAGCGGTTCGACCAGCATGAGCCGCCGCGCCTGCTGGCGGGTGGTGGCAAGCGGGCAGATTTCCCCCGACTTGCCCCGGGGCTTGGCTGGTTTCAGGTTTCGCCGGGGAAGCAGAGCGCGTAGTCGCTGCATTCCCCGCAATCGGGAGTCTTGCACAGCGTCGCGCCATGCAGCTCGCAGACCTGGCGGAAGAGAAAACGTTTCCAGCGCATCCCCTGGCGGTTGGCGGCGGCCAGCGACGGCAGCAGACGGCGGATGGCGGCGGTCAGCTCCGGGCGTTCGAAGAGCCCCATCGCCACCCACAGGTGCCCCGGGTGGGCGGCACGCGCCGCGATCGCCTGAGCCAGCCAGCCCGGCGCCGGGTCGTCCCCCGGCGGCAGGTGGGAGCGCAGGATGGCCAGCACCTCGGGATTGGCTGCCGGCGGCGCCTGACCGCGATGCCGCCCCGCTTCCAGGGTCGCGGGGGCGAAGCCGGGAAAGCAGCGTTGCAGCAGTTCGGCCAGCTCCCACTCGTCGAGGCCGAGGGCGACGGCCAGGGGGTAGGGCTCGGCGACGGCGACGGCGAGCAGGCAGGCGAAGAGGTGGCGCTCCGCGGCGGCGATGCCGGCGGGGGCGCTGGTGGCGAGCAGCCGGCGGTAGACCGGATCGGCCGCAGCGACCCGCGGGCCGTGCGCCTCGCCGGAAAGGTGGTGGGTGACGGCTTGCGCCGCCCGGCCGGCGCTGCCGGCACTGGCCAGGGCGGCCTGCAGGGCCTCGGCTGCCAGCTCGGCGCAGTAGGCTCGCTCGGCGGGGAGGCCGCCGAGCCGCGCAGCGATCCGCTCCGGGCCGATTGCCGCGGCGTCGGCCAGGGTTGCCCCGGCGGCCAGTTCCGCGGCCGCGGCGCAGGCGGCGATGGTGAAACCGCAGCCGAAGACCTGGAAGCGCAGCGTCGCCACCCGCTGTTCCTCGATCCGCAGGGTAAAGCGTACCGCCAGGCGCCTGCCGGCCTCGTCGGCGCCGAGGCCGACCTCGCCGGTGCCGTCGGCATCCTCCAGGGTGCCGACGAAGCGGGTGTCGGTGGCGTAGCGGCGGATGGTGTCGGTGTAGCTGTTCATGGGAAATTCCGTGAATCGTGAATGGTGAACGGTGAATGGGGCAACCGGGTCATTCGGGGTGCCTCTCACCGGATTCCCGCCAGCGGATGGCGGCGTTGGCGACCTCGCAGAGGAAATGGGTCCCTCCCTCGTAGAGGAGGTCGCACTTGAGCTGCGCGCCGACCTCCTCCCAGTTGGGCAGTCCCCGCACCACCAGCCCCTTGCCGCAACGGTGGGCCAGCGCCGCGCCGTGACCGTTGGTGAGGAGCAGGTCGTAGTCCCGGCACAAATCCTCCGCGTCCTCCAGGTCTCCGACCAGCACCCGGGCGGCCGGCAGCTGCTCCAGCTGGGGAGAGTCGACCGTCGCCACGGCCACGCGCACCTGGCCGCCAGCCTCGAACAAGGACCGGGCCTGGCCGGCGAGCTGGTCGGGTTCGCCGGCGAGCAGAAAACGGGTCTGGCCGAGGGCGAAATGACAGTCGAGCAGGGCATCCTGCAGCCGCTTGCGCCAGCGTGCCACCGCCGGCGGCGGGATGGTGAAGCCGGTCTCGGCGAGGAGCAGCGCCACCAGGTTGTCGGTCGCCTCCAGCCCCTGCAGGTGGTCAAAGTGGTGGTGGCGCATGGCCGGGTTCTTTTTGGCCAGCGCCGCGGCGGCCGGACGCATCGAATCCCCGATACTGAGCACCAGTCCGGCGTCGGCCAGGGCCGGATCTGCTCCACGGCGATGCCGCCGCTGGAGAGGGCGCTCTGCTTCTCCCCCAGATGGCCGTCGAGGGAGGTGGAGAGATCGGGCAGCGCCAACACCTCGAAGCCGAAGGCGGCGACGAATTCCTTGAGTTTCTCCACCTCGATCGGGGTCAGGCCGACGTGGGGCAGCAGCACCAGCTTGGTGTCGTCCACCGTTTCCGCCGCCGCGGTGAGCTGCTCGATCAGCGCCTTGGTGGCCAGCGCCCAGCCGCTCTCGAGCCCCCCCTCGTAATCGGGAGTGTTGACCCAGACCAGCGGGAAATCGACCTTCGCCGCCACGCCGCGGATGTCGTCCCCCTTGGTCTCGGTCAGCCCGGTGGTGTGCAGGCCGATCAGGCTCGGGGTCACCTTGGCGGTGATGTTCTTCACCGCACTCGACGATGCTGTAGTCGCCGCCGTCGAGGATCGCCGTGACGTCGGTCACCGCCGTGGTCTGGATGGCGATCGGCTCGGCGAAGTGGCGGGTCAAGTAGACCTTGGTGAAGGAGGTGCACCCCTGGCCGCCGTGCATCAGCGGCATGCAGCGATCGACGCCCAAGAAAGGCCAGGGTCGCCCCCATCGGCTGGGAGAGCTTGTGGGGGTTGACCTGCAGCGGCTTGGCCGATTTGTGAATTACTTCTCCCATGGCGCCCTCCGTGCCGACGTTGCGAAAGACCGGGGTCTCCAGGGCGTGCTTCAGATCCTCGGCCAGGTTGAGCAGGCCGGCGTAGCCGCCGTAGCTCTTCTTCTTCTCCTGGTTGACGTCGGCGAAGGCGATCCCCTTCTTGATCGCCGTGTAGAGGCTGCGTCCGCCGGCGAGGAGCAAGTCGGCCTTGGTCTCGTCGATGATTTTCGCCTGCTCCTGCCCCGGCTTGGTCATCAGTACGCCCTTCGGCCCCAGGTACTGGCGGGCCTTCTCCCGGTCGTCCTCGGTCGACTTGCCGACCGCCGTCGCCACCACTTCGATCCCCAGGTCCTGCAGCGCCGCGGCGATCGACCAGGCCTTGTTGCCGCCGGTGTTGAGCACCGCCTTCTTGCCGGTGAAGAGCGCCCGGTAGGGAGCGAGCCGTGCCTCCAGCTGCGCCTCTTCGCGGGCGATCAGCGCGCGGGTGCGGGCGACCAGGTCGGCGTCGCCGAGGGCCGTGGCGATGGCAAGCAGCCCGGCGCTGGTGTCGCGCTTGCCGTAGAAGGAGAGGGAGATCGACGGGATGCCGTAGCGCTCCTCCATCTTCCGGGTCAAAGAGACCAGCGACTTGGCGCAGACCAGGACATTGAGCCTGGCGCGGTGGGCGGTGCGGATCGCTGCCACCCGGCCGTCGCCGGAGAGGGTGGCAAGGACGCGGATGCCGAGCTCTTCCAGCAGCGGCGTGTACTGCCACATGTCGCCGGTGACGTTGTAGTCGCCGATCAGGTTGATGTCGAAGTCGGTGGTGAACGCGGGCTCGGCGGTGCCGATCAGGTGGGCGAGGACCGCCTCGCCGCCGAGGCGGCTGCCGAGATTCTTGCTGCCGACGAAGCCCGGGGCGTGGACCGGCACCACCGGCAGCCCGTGCCGGGCGGCGGCCTGCTTGCAGAGCAGCGTCGAGATCGTCGCCGATCAGGGCGGTGACGCAGGTGGCATAGACGAAGACCGCCTGCGGGGTGTAGCGCTGCACCACGTAGTCGATGGCATCTGACGAGCTTTTGCCTCGCCGCCGAAGACCACGTCGTTCATGGAGATGCCGGTGGTAAAGCCCATCTGGGTCAGGTCGCGCCCTTCCCAGCTGGTTTTCGTGGCGCGGGTTTCCCAGCTGCTGCCCAGGCAGGTGATCGGGCCGTGGACGATGTGGGCGGCGTCGGCGTAGGGGAAGAGGGTGATCTGCGCCCCCTCGAAGGCGCAGCCGCCGGTGGTCGCCCCCGGGGTCGGGGCGTTGCAGGCCTGCTTTTTGCTCGGGCTGTGGGCGCAGGCGCGCTCGTCGAGGAGCTCGCGGATTTTCGGTTTGTTCGCCAAGGTCTGATCCTTTCCGATAAGGGTCGCTCGGAAGTCAGCTCCTTCGCACCATTGGGAGGGAGGCGGCCGGGGCCGGCTGCGCTGGCGGGCGGTCGTGACTGCTGGTTACCGCTTTTGCAAAACCCTCGCCAGGTCGGCAAGTCGTGGAAACCAGGAGGCCGGAGCGCCGCAGGCCGGGGTGGCAAGGCCATGGTGTGGGCACTCTGCCTTTTTTTTGTGCAGAAAAGATCGGGGCTCGCGGCTGGGAATGCTCGGCCAGCTTACCCGCCAATTGCATCTTTCCGGACCCGGGGAAATTCCACTTTTCCCTGTATCCTGAAGCAGTTGGCCGGCCCGGACGCCGGCACGGTAAGGCTTTGGCGTGCGGCCCGGCCAAGATTCCGCACGGTTCATGCAGTACTATTGGCTGTCCCGTCTCCAGCAAAGGAGGGTCCCCATGAAGTGCGCGCTAGCGGTTCTTTTCCTCTGCCTTTCCCTTGGGGGCGGATCGGCCGTTGCCGCCGAGGTCCATCTCTCGGTCGCCGCGAGCATGACCGACGCCACCCGGGCGCTGATCGCCGGCTACGAGCCTAGCGCCGCCGCCGTCACCATACTGCCCAATTTCGGTTCCTCGGGAGCGCTGGCCCGGCAGATCGCCCAGGGGGCGCCGGCCGACCTCTTCGTCTCCGCCAACCCCAAGTGGATGGACTTTCTGGTGACGCAGCAGCTGGTGCCGGCCGCCGGCGTGCGCACCTTCGCCTTCAACAGCCTGGTTCTGGTCGGCCGCAAGGGAGCGGCTATCGCCTCCCTTGCCGACCTCGTTTCCCTGCGGCGCATCGCCATCGGCAGTCCCAAGAGCGTGCCGGCCGGAGATTACGCCGCCCAGGCGCTCAAGGCCGCCGGACTTTACAACCAGCTGGCGGGAAAACTGGTCCTGGCCCAGGACGTGCGCCAGGCGCTGGCCTACGCCGAGCGCGGCGAGGTCGACGCGGCCTTCGTCTACCAAACCGACGCCCTGCTCGCCAAAGAGGCGGTGATCCTGCTGGAGGTGCCGCAAAAGCTCTACGACCGGGTGCGCTATCCGGTGGGGCTGACCGAGCAGGGGACGCGCAACCCGGCAGCGGTCGCTTTCTACACCTATCTGCAGACGCCGGCCGCGGCGCAGATCCTGAAAAAGTACGGTTTCGCGGTGCAGTGAACCGCGAAGCCGACCACGGATAACGGACCACGGACTAACGGATAACGGATAACGGACCATGTTCGCATTCTCTCCCGGCGACTGGCAGGCGATGGAACTCTCGGCGCGGGTGGCGCTCACCGCCACGGTGCTGTCGCTCCCCTTCGGCTTCGCCGTCGCCTACCTGCTGGTCTTCTCCCGGCTGCCGGGCAAGGCCCTGTTCGACGGCCTCGTCAACCTGCCGCTGGTGCTGCCGCCGGTGGTGGTCGGCTACCTGCTGCTGCTCACCCTGGGGAGCAGGGGGTGGCTCGGCGGGCAGCTGGCGAAGCTGGGGGTGCAGATCGTCTTCACCTGGAAGGCGGCGGTGATCGCCTCGATGGTGGTCGGCTTTCCGCTGCTGGTGCGCTCGATCCGCATCGGCATGGAGGGGATCGATCTGCGCCTGGTGCAGGCCTCGCGCACCCTCGGCGCCCGCTGGTACGACACCCTCTTCACGCGTGATCCTCCCCCTCTCGACCCGGGCGCTGCTCGCCGGGGCGACGCTGATGTTCGCCCGCAGCCTCGGCGAGTTCGGCGCGACCATCGTCATCGCCGGCAACATCCCCGGGGTGACCCAGACCATTCCGCTGGCCATCTACGACTACACCAGCACCCCCGGCGGCGACCGCATGGCCGCTGGGACTCTGCCTGGTCTCGGTCGTCCTGGCGCTCTCCGTGCTGATCCTCAACGAGGGGCTGGTGCGGCGTTTCCGGCGGGAGGAGCCGCGATGATTCTGGAGGTGGCGCTGGAGAAGCGCCTCGGCGCCTTCCACTTCGGCGCCGATTTCACCGTCGAAGGGCGCCGCCTCGGGATTTTCGGTCCCTCGGGGAGCGGCAAGTCGACCCTGATGCACCTGCTGGCCGGTCTTTTGCGGCCCGACCGGGGGCGGATCCGTCTCGACGGCACGATCCTTTTCGATTCCGCGGCGGGGACCAATCTCCCGCCCGAAGCGCGCCGCATCGGCGTCGTCTTCCAGCAGGCCCACCTCTTTCCCCACCTCGGGGTGCGCGGCAACCTCCTCTACGGCTACAAACGCATTCCCCGGCGGGAACGGCGCATCGAACCGGAGGCGCTGATCGCGGTGCTGGGGCTGGCGCCCCTGCTCGGCCGCGAGGTCGCCAGCCTCTCCGGCGGCGAACGCCAGCGGGTGGCTCTCGGGCGCACGGTCCTCTCCTGCCCGCGGCTGATCCTCCTCGACGAGCCCCTCACCGGTCTCGACGCCGAGCTCAAATACCAGATCATCCCCTACCTGCAGCAGGTCTTTGCCGGCTTCGACATTCCGCTGCTCTTCATCAGCCATTCCCTCAACGAAATGCGGCTGATGACCGAGCGCGTCCTGGAGTTCGCCGGCGGCCGGCTGGTGGGCCGGACCAGCGCCGAGGAACTGGCGCGGCGGCGAATGGGGACCAGCCAGGCCGGCTACATCAACCTGCTGGAACTGAAGACGCCGCGGGAGCACGACGGTCTTTTCGTCTACCATTGGGGGGGCAGGAGCTGATGCTCGTTTCGGGCGGCGAGGCGGCGGCGGGAATGTTCGAGCTCTCCTCCAAGGACATCACCCTCTTCAAGCGCCACCCCGAGGCGACCAGCGCCCGCAACATGCTCGCCTGCCGGGTGACGTCGACCTTCGATGCCGGCCGGCGTATCGGCGTCGAGCTCGACTGCGGCGGGCAGCGCCTGGTCTCCCAGGTGGTCGGCGAGGCGCAGCGCGAACTGGATTTGGTGCCGGGGAGCGAGGTGGTGGCGGTGATCAAGGCCTCGGCGTTTCGCCGCCTCTACTGAGTGCCGGTTGTTGACGCGAAATTATGCAGTCCTGCCCTGATTTACGGCAAGCGATCCGCCAACCTGATCCCTTGCCCCGCCGTTGCGCATTTTTCTCCTTTGGCACGAGTTGTGCTGCCAGGTAAGGCGTGAATCACCCGCCGGCAGGGTTGCCGGCTACCGAACCGGCAGCGCCGCCCCCTGACCTTTCCAGGTCACGGGGCTTTTTCGTTTGCGGCAGGAGGTCCATCATGAACGCTGTAACCGACCGGCAGATCATCATCGACGACACCACCCTGCGCGACGGCGAACAGACCGCCGGGGTGGTCTTCTCCCGCGACGAAAAAGTGCGCATCGCCCGGATGCTCGACGAAATCGGCGTCGGCGAACTCGAATGCGGCATCCCGGCCATGGGACGCGAAGAGCAGGCCGCGGTGCGGGCCCTGGTCGAACTGGGCCTCAAGGCGCGGCTGATCACCTGGAACCGGGCGACCGTAGCCGACATCCAGGCCTCCCTGGCGACCGGGGTGGGGGCGGTGGACATCTCCCTGTCGGTCTCCGACCTGCACATCGCCAACAAGCTGCGCAAGGACCGCGCCTGGGTCAAGGAACAGCTGAAGTGCGCCCTGGGCTTCGCCAAGGAGCACGACCTCTACGTCTCCGTCGGCGGCGAGGACGCCAGCCGCGCCGACCTGGCGTTTCTGGCCGAGCTGATGGAGCTCGCCCGCGGCATGGGCGCCGACCGCTTCCGCTACTGCGACACCCTCGGCATCCTCGATCCCTTCACCACTTTCGACAACGTCAGTTACCTGCGGCGCCGGGTACCCGAGCTCGACATCGAGGTCCACACCCACAACGACCTCGGTATGGCCACCGCCAACGCCATCGCCGGCATCAAGGCCGGGGCGCGCTTCGTCAACACCACCGTCAACGGCCTCGGCGAGCGCGCCGGCAACGCCGCCCTGGAGGAGGTGGTGATGGCTCTCAAGCACGCCTGCGGCAGCGATCCCGGCATCGATACCCGGCGTTTTGTCGAGATCTCCCGCTTCGTCGGCCAGGCCAGCAGCCGTCCGGTGCCGGAGTGGAAGGCGGTGGTCGGGGCGCGGGTCTTTGCCCACGAGTCGGGGCTGCACGCCGACGGCGTCCTCAAGTTTCCGGGCAATTACGAAGGGTTCGACCCGGCCGAAGTCGGCCTCTGTCGGCAGCTGGTGGTCGGCAAGCATTCGGGACGCCATGGTCTGGGCTACCGGCTACGCCAGCTCGGCATCGAACTCGACCGGCTGGAGCTCGACGACCTGCTCGAAAAGGTACGCAGCATCTCGCAGCGCAACAAACGGCCGCTCACCGACGGCGAACTGCTCACCCTGTGCCGCTCGGCGCGGCCGGCGGCCTGAGCCGGACGGCAATGCCTATGCGTGGCCTGCAGATCGTTGCGCCGGATGCCGCCGACTGGGAGACCTTCCTTTCCTGGGCCGCCGCCGAAGGGTGGCGGGTGCCGAGCCGGGAACTGGAACTCTATGCCGGGTCTGCGGGCGGGGAGGCCTTCGTTCTCAAGGCCGACACGCGACCGCTCGGGTTCGTGACCGTGGTCGCCCACCAGCGCAGCGGCTGGATCGGCAACCTGCTGGTGCCGCCCGACGCGCGCGGCCGCGGCCACGGCGCGTGGCTCTTCGACCATGCGGCGGCGTCCCTGGAGAAACGCGGGGTGGAGAGCCTCTGGCTGACGGCCTCGGCGCAGGGGCAGCCCCTCTACGGGCGGCGCGGGTTCCGTAGCGTGGACCGGGTGGTGCGCTGGGTTCTCGGCAGGCGCGGGCAGCCCCCGGCGGGGACCGGTGGTGGCGTTGAGGCGCTGCATGCTGCGGATCGCCAGGTCTGGGGGGAGTCGCGCCAGGAGCTGCTGGAGAGCGTGACCCGGGAGGGACGGATCTTCGCCCACGGGGAGACGGTTCTGCTGCTCCAGGCCGGTGCCGAGCTGCAGATCCTCGGGCCGTGGTATTCTCGAGAATTCTGCCCGCGGGAGAATCGACGGGTGTTGACTGCCGCCCTGGAGGCGGCGGGGACGGGCGAACTGGTGGTCGATGCCCTCGCCTCGGCGCCGGTCGCCGCCTTGCTGTCGGCGGCCGGCTTCGAACGCCGCGGCGAGTGCGCGCTGATGCTGCGCGGGGCGTCTTCACTCAGGCAGCCGGCGGGAAATCTCGCCGGGCTGGTGGCCCTGGCCAGTCTCGGCAGCATGGGCTAGAGCCGCGGCGCGCCGAAAAGAAGGCCGCCGTCCCCGGATCCGGGGGCGGCGGCCTTGTCGTATCCGGAGGCGGGCTCGGATCAGAAGGTCGCTTCGTCCTGGTGGGTGTCGAAGATTTCGGCGAAGGCGTCGCTGATTCGCGCAAAGGCCTGCAGCACCTTCGGGTCGAAATGCTGCGGCTCGGTTCGGCCGTCCCCTTCGAGAATGATCCGGCAGGCGGTGGGGTGATCGAATCCCGGTTTGTAGGGGCGTTTGCTGCGCAGCGCGTCATACTGGTCGACCAGCATGACGAGGCGCCCTTCGAGGGGGATATCCTCGCCCTTGCGGCCGTTGGGATAGCCGGTGCCGTCCCAGCGCTCGTGATGATTGAGGGCGATCGAGGCGGCCATCTGGATATTGGGGTGGGAGGAACCGGCGAGAATCTCCATGCCGATCAGGGTGTGGGTCTTGATGATGTTGAATTCCTCCTCGGTCAGGCGTCCCGGCTTGAGCAGGATGCTGTCCCGGATGCCGATCTTGCCGACGTCGTGCATGATGCTGGCGAAGGTCACGTTGTCGATGAAATCCCGGGGCAGGTCCAGCTCCTCGGCGAGAAGCCGGGTGTAGAGGCCGATGCGCTTGATGTGGGTGCCGGTGTCGTCGTCGCGGTATTCCGAGGCGATGATCAGCCGCTGGATCATCTCCTTGCTGGCTTCGTTGAGGCGGGCGAGGGCCTGGGAGAGTTCCTGGGTGCGCTGCCGCACCGTCTCCTCCAGGGTCTTCTTGTAGTCCCGTTCGATCTGCCGCAGGCGCTGGAGGTCGACGGCTTTTTTCAGGGCATGATTGAGCTGCAGCGGCCGGTAGGGCTTGATCAGGAAGTCGGCGGCACCCATCTTGATCGCCTCGACGGCGGTGTCGAGTTCGGCGTAGGCGGTCATCAGGATCACCGGCAGCTCCGGATCCTCGATATGAATCTGTTCGAGAAGTTCCAGACCGGTGAGGTCCGGCATCTTGATGTCGGTCAGCACCGCGTCGACCGGTCGTTTCGCGCAGCAGGTCCAGGGCGTCCCTGGCCCGGGGGCAGGCGCTGACCTGGTAGCCGAATTCGCGGATCAGCAGGGTGGTCGAATCGAGGGTGAAGGGGTCGTCGTCGACGACCAGGATGTGCGCCCGTTGTTCCATTTTTACTCCTCTTCAGGGGGGGCGTCCTCGCGGGCCCTATCGGCCAACGATAGTCAATGCTTCAAATATCCGGGGAATGAGCTGTCGTGTCCAATCCTCGCATGGAGGTTCGGGTCAAGCGACTTGAGCTATGCCCCGGCTGCTGAGGCTCCGTCGCATTTCGCCGTCGCCTTGCAGCAGCGGCAGCAGGATCTCGAAAGTGGTTCCGGCGCCGAGGGTGCTGTGGCAGAGGATGTAGCCATGATGCTGCTTGATGGTGCCGTAGGCGATGGCGAGACCGAGACCGTTGCCGCCGTCGGCGCCCCGGGTGGTGAAGAAGGGTTCGAAGATCTTCTCGCAGGTCTCCGGGGCCATGCCGACACCGGTGTCGGTCAGGGCGACCCGGGCGTAATGACCCGGTTTGCCGAAGCCATGGCGTTGCCGGAAATCGGCGGTCAGTTCGTGGCGCCCGGCTGTCAGGGTCAGGGTTCCGCCCTCGGGCATCGCCTGCCGGGCATTGACGGCGAGGTTGAACAGGACCTCCTCGATCTGGGCCGAATCGGCTTCGACGGGGAGCGATTCGGCGGGGAGCTGCTGGACGAGGTCGATATTCCCGCCGAGCAGGGAGGGGAGGATCTGCCCGACCCGGGCAACGGTCTCGAGAAGGTCGAATTGGCGCATCTCTCCGGGCTGGTTGCGGGTGAAGGAGAGGAGGGCCCGGGTCAGGGTGGAGGCGCGGTCGGCGGCGGCGAGGATCTGCCGGACCGATCCCTGCAGCGCCGGCTGGTCGTCGGTCTTCATCTCCAGGACGCTGCGCATAACCGATGATCGCGGCGAGGACGTTGTTGAAATCGTGGGCGATGCCGCGGGTCAGGTTGCCGAGCGCCTCCATCTTCTGGGCGTAGCGCAGCTGGTTTTCCAGCAGCCGGCGTCCGGTGATGTCGCGCAGGGAGGCGAGATACGACCTGTTCGCCATGCCATTCGGTGGGGACCCGGCGGAGTTCGCAGATGACTTCGCGGCCGCTGCGGTGCGCGATGGTGATTCCGGCGGGGGCGCCGGAATCGAGGGGATAGCCGAAGGGCTGGTCGAGGATCTCTTCCCGGCGACGGTCCAGCAGCGCCTCGGCCGCCGGATTGATGAAGCGCACCAGCCCCGCGGTGTTGACGATCAGCATGCCGTCGGAATTCTCCTCGATGAGCTGCCGCAGGCGGTTTTCACTGAGCTGCAGATTGCAGGTGGCGCGCTGCAGCTCGCTTTTCAGGCGCTGCCGCTCGATGGCGTAGTTGATGGACCGCAGCAGGACCGGCGCGGTGACTTCATCCTTGCTGAGAAAGTCCTGGGCGCCGACGCGGACCGCCGCGAACCCGAGGTCGTGATCGTCGATGCCGGTGAGGACCACGACCGGCAGCTCCGGGAAGTGTTCGACCAGGATGGCGATCCCGTCCACCCCCCGGCTGTCCGGCAGGCCGAGGTCGAGCAGGGCCAGGTCCGCCATCTGCCGTTCCAGTTCGGCCACCCCGGCGGCGAGGCTGGAACAGGTCCGCAGGCGGCAGGCGCTGCCGTCTTCCCGAAGCATTTCCTGAACCAGCCGGACATCCCCGGGATTGTCCTCGATGAGCAGGATTTCGATGCTGTCCTGTGGCATGGTCCCTCCTCCCTGCCTTGCGTTCGCGCTGTTCAGGCCACCGGCAGGGGGCGGCCGAGAATCTCGTCGCCGGCAAGACCGAGCCGTTCGGTCAATGCCCGGTAGGCATAGATCGCCAGGCCCTCGGGGTTGACGACCGCCACGGCCTCTTCGCTCTGCTCGAGAACCTCCAACCGCAGGGAGGCCGAAGGGTGGGACGGCGACATCAGGGTCACGGCGCCTCCTGGGCCTGGGAAACGGGGCCGACCCCCTCCCGGTCATCCGGGAGGGGGATCCCTTGCTGCTGCAGCTTTTGGCGATACATGCGGCGGTCGGCGCGACCGAGCTGCTGCTGGTTGAGCAGCGCCATGCGCCGCAGGGCGCTTTGCAGCCGGTGGCGTTCGATGGCGTAGCGGATCGCACGGTGCGCCAGGTTACCGTCGAAGGTCCCCTTGACCAGGTAATCCTGGGCCCCCTGACGGACCGCTTCGAGGGAGACTTCCTCGTCGCTGATTCCGCTGAGGATGATGACCGGGGTTTCGAAGACCAGGGCGTTGACCGCCTGGAAGGTTTCCAGCCCGCCGCTGTCGGGGAGCTGGAGGTCGAGCAGGATAGCGTCGAAACGGGACCCTTCCAGGCGGGCGGTCGTCGCCGCGAGGGTGGAGGTCCGGTCGAGGCGGTAGTTGCCCGGTGTTCCCTCGCCGAGCAGCAGCTCGATGAGCCGGACATCGCCGGGGTGGTCTTCCACCAGCAGGATGTGCAGCCGTCCGATGTTCATCGCAACCCCTTTCGGTTCCTGCCGGCGGCCGCGCGGGAAGCCCGCGGCGCCGGCGGCGGGTTCGGGAGGGCAGAACCCTTCCCGCCATCATGGCTTCTCGGTGGTGCCGGGTCAAGGTTTGAGTCGCACAGGAATTCATTCCGCCAGGTCCGCCGCCGGCCGTCGCTCCCGCCTTCGGGATTGCCGGGGGTTCCATGGGCGGCTCGCCGCTGAGGATCACGCGCCGCGCCGGGCGCCGGGGGTCAGGCGGACATCGGCCGGATTGCCCTCGACCAGCAGGATTTCAATCGTTCGGCTCTTGCCGGCCAGGTTCCGGGTGCTCCTTGCCGAGGGTGAAGCGAAAGGTCGCACCGGCCCCTTCGGTCGATTCGACGTCGATCCGCCCCCCGTGGCGTTCGACGATCCGGCGGCAGAGGGCGAGCCCGATGCCGGTGCCGGGGATGTCGCTTTTGCCGTGCAGGCGCTGGAAAATGGTGAAGATTCGTTCCTGGTACTGGGGGGCGATGCCGATGCCGTTGTCCTGGACCGCGAAGTGCCAGTGGCTGCCGCCATCGCGCACGTCGATGCGGATCCGTGGCGGCCGGCCGCCGCGGAACTTGATGGCGTTGCTCAGCAGGTTCTGGAAGAGCTGTACCATCTGCGTCGGCTCCGCCGCCAGGGTCGGCAGGACGGGAAACTCGATGCGGGCGCCGCTCTCGGTGATCGCCGGGCCGAGATGCTGTCGAACCTGGCGCAGAACCTCGTTGAGATCGGTGGCGACAAACGCTTTGTCGCTGCGTCCGGCCCGGGAAAAGGTCAGCAGGTCGAAGATCAGGGTCTTCATCCGGCGGGCGCCGTCGACGGCGAAGTGGAGGAAGTCCCGGCCGTCCGCATCGAGGTGGTCGCCGCAGCGGCGCTCCAGCAGTTGCAGGTAGCTGGTGACCATCCGCAGCGGCTCCTGCAGGTCGTGGGAGGCGATGTAGGCGAAGTTCTCCAGGTCAGCGTTGGAGCGGCGCAGGTTGCCCACCAGCGTCCGCATCCTGGTTTCGGTCCGGCGCAGGTCGGTCACATCGTTGAGGATCGCCACGGTTCCGGTGAACTGGCCGCTGCCGTCCGAAAGCCGTTTCAGGTTGACCTGAAAGTACCGGCGACCGGTCGTCGTCTCCAGCTCCAGCCCCAGCCCCAGCTCAACAGTGTCGCCGCCAGCCATCGCGGCCAGGGCCGCGGTCAGCCAGGGCAATTCCGGCCGCGCCTGGCCCCGGGAGGGCGTTGTGGGGGCAAACAGAGCCGCCGCCGCCCGGTTCAGGTTTTCGATCCGTCCCGCTCGATCGATCAGGATCACCGGGGCGTTCAGATTCTCGAAGATCGTCCGGTACCGGTTCTCCGCAGTGGCGACGGTGCGGTCGGATGGCTGCTGTTCCATCGGTCGATCGCTTTCGCCGGTGTCCGGCGGGACCTGCTCCAGCCCGGGACCGGCGCTGTCGGCGGGAACGGTTTTGCTGCTGGGAGGGGCGGATTTCATCGGCCGGCTTTCCCTTTCAACTCCTGGGCAGACTGACCACGGCCAGCCAGAAATCTTCGATGGTCTTGACCACGGCGATGAACTGCTCGAGATCCACCGGCTTGCTGATGTAGCAGTTGGCGTGCAGGTTATAGGACTTGAGAATGTCTTCCTCGGCCTGGGAGGTGGTCAGTACCACCACCGGAATCCGTTTGAGGTCGTCGTCGCGCTTGATTTCGTCCAGCACTTCGCGGCCGTCTTTTTTCGGCAGATTCAGATCGAGCAGGACCAGGTCCGGACGGGGCGCGTCGGTAAAGGCGCCGCGCCGCTGGAGATAGTCGAGGGCCTCGACCCCGTCCTTGACCACGTTCAGGCGGTTGATGATCTTCCCTTCCTTGAGCGCCTCGATGGTCAGTCGGACGTCTGCCGGGTTGTCTTCGACCAGAAGGATTTTTACCGGGGTGCCATGGGTTTCCATTTTCTATTTCGCTCCTCTTAAGGTGAAAAAGAAAGTTGTACCCTGGCCGGGGATCGATTCGATCCAGATCCGGCCGCTATGGTGCTCGATGATTTTTTTCGTCAGCGCAAGGCCGATGCCGGTTCCGGGGTAATCCCTTTTGCCGTGCAGCCGCTGGAAAATGATGAAGACCTTGTCGAAGTACTGGGGATCGATGCCGATGCCGTTGTCGCGTACCGCAAAAACCCAGTCGCCCCCCTGCTTTTTCGCCGAGATCAGGATCTGGGGCGGGTTCGGGCCGTGAAACTTGAGGGCGTTGGCGAGCAGATTCTGGAAGACCTGGGTGAGCTGGGAAGCATCCCCCTGGACCCTGGGCAGGGGCTCGACATGGATGGTGGCTCCCACCTCGGCGATGGACTCCTGCAGGTCCTGGGTGACCGTGGCCAGGATCTGGTTGCAGTCGACGGGTGCAAATGCTTCGCTCTGCCTGCCGACGCGGCTGAAGGCGAGCAGGTCGTTGATCAGTTTTTGCATGCGCACGGCGCCTTCCACCGCGAAATCGATGAACTCATCGGCTTCGGCATCGAGTCGTCCCCGGTAGCGGCGGGCGAGCAGCTGCACGTAGCTGCCGATCATGCGCAGTGGCTCCTGCAGGTCGTGGGAGGCGACATAGGCGAACTGCTCCAGTTCCCGGTTGGAGCGGCGCAGCTCGGCGATGGTGACTTCCAGCTCTTTTTGCGCGGTGTTGTAGGCGGTGACATCCCACACCGTGGAGATCATCAGGTTTTTCTCGATCATCGGAATGTTGCGGGCTGAAACGACGGCTTTCTCGCCCGACTGGCGGGTGATAGGTACGTTCTCCCAGAGCATGCGCGCCGGATCGCCGCTCGCCATGTCGGCGTAGATCTGCAGGGATATTTCCCGGCGGAATTCGGGATCGGGATAGACATGCTCGAAAAACGCCTCGACGTCCAACAGGGTCTCCTGGGGCCAGCCGTAGATCTCCTGGAAGTTGCGGTTCATGTAGCGGAACCGGCCGTCGTCGATGGTGTGGACCGACAGCCCGATCGGCAGGTTGCCGATGATGGTTTCGATGAACTCCCTGCGTTCGCGCAGTTCGTCCTCCGCCGCCTTGCGGTCGGTGACGTCCATGATGAACCCTTCCAGCGCCGTCACCCCCCCCTCGCCGGCGAAGACGCCGCTCCCTTTCTCCCAGACCTGGCGGGTCTGGCCGGCGGCGGTGACGATCCGGTATTCGAGGGAGAAGGCTTCCCGCCGGTCCAGAGCCCGCTGCACCTCGTTCCAGACCCGCTCCCGATCCTCTTCCTGGATAAGGGCGGCATAGCTGCGGCCGCGGTTGCCGATCAGTTCCTCAGCCGTATAGCCGGTCAGCTGCAGGCTACCCTGGCTGACGAATTCCATCGTCCAGTCGGCATCGTTGCGGCAGCGATAGGCCATGCCGGGAAGGTTGTCCATCAGGGTCTGGAGGCGGCGGCGGTTCTCCGCGAGCTGGTTCTCGAAGTGTCTGCGCGCGGTGATGTCCTCGATGACTTCGATGAAGCCCGTCGCCTGTTTTTCGTCGTCGAGAATCGGAAAGGCGCGGATGCGGGCGTCGACCCTGCTGCCGTCGGCAAGCACTGTCCAGGATTCCGCTTCCGCCGGCTGGCCGCTGCGCAGGGCCACCCGCCCCGGGCAGTCGGGGCAAACCGTGTCGCGTTTTTCGAATTCCTGGTAGCAATGGCTACCGATGAACGCGCCGACCGGCCGGCTGAAAATCCTCTCCATGGTCGCGTTGGTCATCAGAACGCGATAATCCGCATCGATCAGGGTGATGCCGAGGTCGATGTTCTCGACCAGCGAGCGGTAAAGTTCCTCCTTTTCGCGAAGATGCTGCACCAGGCGGCTGCCGCTGCGGCCGATGAGCCCGCCGGCAAGCAGCGCCAGGGCGGCCGAAATTCCCCCGGCGAGGGCTCCGGTACGCCAGAAGGGGGCGCGGATCTCCGCCAGGTCGATCTTGGCCACCAACCCCCAGTCCGGTCCGACGACCGGCTCGTAGGCGGTCAGCACCTTCTCCCCCCGGTAGTCGAGCCCGACCAGGGACCCCGAATGTCCCGCGAGGGCCTGGCGCATCGGTTCGGCGAGGACGTCGTTGACCTGGACCGAGCGCGGGTTCTCCAGGTCAAAATGACGGTGGCCGAGCAGGAAGACGATCCGCTCCCCCGCGCGGCGGGCCAGGGTATATTTCCCCGTTGCGCCGGACCCTGGGAAGCGGGCGTGGGCCGCGGCGAGTTGCTTCAGGGTGGCGGCAGCCGGGTCGCCGGGCATGGCTCCGGGTTCCGCGGCAAGCTGCTGCTCATGGCTGTACATCACTTCGATCAGTCGCGCCTCGGAGCGGGCCGCTTCGAGCAGGCGTTCGCGTTCCTGCTCGACGGCGGTCCGATAGGAGAGAAGCAGGGAGAGGGCGGTGGCAAACAGCACCAGGCCGGTGACGATCAGGGGCAGGAGGATGACCTTGTTGCGGTCGGTCATGGAAGTTCCCGTGGCCAGGCTGAAAAATTTTCCCGGTTCCGAGCAAAAAGCCGCCGGCCCTCGCGATGGCCATCCGGCTTTGCACCAACGCGGCCAGCGGCTTGGTTGTCTCTTCGGTTGCCCGGGGGGCCCCTGGGGAACCCGTGGTAGTGCCTTGGTTGGGAAAGGCGTGTTGGCAGTTGTCGCCAAGTCGTCTGAAAACGGTACTAATCCTTCCGGAAATGTCAAGAAATCAGGTCGCTTATTCAGCGGTGGAGGCCGATGAGGCCAGGGTGGCGAGAGGGGAGGGGGGAGGAAGGTGAGGAACGACAAAAAAGGGACCCGCCGGCGGCGGGTCCCTTGATCGATTTTGGTTGCGGGAGAGGGATTTGAACCCCCGACCCTTGGGTTATGAGCGAAACCCAGGCAGTCTGCGCATCCCTTTTGAAATTAGAAGCTTGACGAAATCGTTGGCAATATATCTCCGTGTCAATGAATGTCAAAAAAGACCCTTGGAATCGGAAAGCCGGCCGGCATCCCGGGCGTATTCGGGAACTGTCCATCGGCCAGGAAGGTTTGTTTGTTCTGGCACAGTCTGGAAAAATCTCCTTTGCAGTAAAAATCGAAGATTCCCTTCCAGAGACGGTCCTTTCTCTCACCATACCGGACAAAAAAACTGCAGATGCTTTGATATTGGCAGGCCATTTCCCCTCCTCGGCCGATGGCTCTGGGCCGCATTGCGTTGGAATCTCTGGCTGCAAATTACTGAGTGGAACCGACGGTTTCCACTGGAAATGGACCCGCCAAATGCGGACCATTGCTGTCCAGGCCCGGTTTTCTCATCCAGCTCTGGATGGCCAGAATCTCCATTTTTTTGATGTCGATAAATTCGATGCCCATCCCGGAAGCATAGCCTTTTTTCAAGTTGATCCTGCTGTTGACCCAGGAAACCCTGCCTCTGCACTGGATCGGTGAATAGTCCGGCGAGAGCTGAAACCGGATGCTGACTTCGGTGCCGTTGGCCAGTAATTTTTCAGTTTCAAGGAAAATTCCACCGACAGATATGTCGCCCAGGGTCCCGGAAAATTGCAATTGTGGATTGTCTCCGTACCGAACTGGTACGTTTATTTTCAATCTTTCGCCCGACCATTTGGCGAGATTGAGGTATTTTTTGCAAATTTCGAGGACATTTTCTGGGCTGAACGGTTTTTGTATAAAATCATCACAACCTGCTTTCCGGCAAAGCTCAATATCATACTGGTTTTCACTGCTGGTCATTATAATTATAGGTATCGATTTAAAGCTGTAATTGTTTTTTATTTCATGGCAGACTTCGTCTCCATTTCCTTCAGGCATATAAAGGTCCATCAAAACCAAGTCAGGTCTTTTAGATTTTATGATTTCAACGGCTTCATGTCCGTTTTTTGCGGTTAATATGTTGACTTGTTCGCGACGGAAACAGTCGGATGCCATTTTTACAAAGAATGACATGTCGTCGACTACTAATATTGTTTTTGAATACATTGAAAGAGTGATTTTTGTATACATGTAGATTCACCTTCTTCGACAATAGCGTGAACGGCAGTCAGGGATAGTCCCGAGCCCAGGTGTTGCTCGTCATCCCTCGTTCAAACAGGTGGTCCTGACGCCTCGTCGGCGAAGGGGTCTTGGTTCAAGACGTGACAAGACGTCTGGGACGTCGAAACGATACAGTCTTTTCCCGCCGCCTTTGCCTGGTACATTGCCTTGTCGGCCAGTCGAAGCAACTGGCCGAAGGATTGAACCTCGTTGGCAGCCAAGGTGGTGACCCCGGAACTGATCGTCACCATTTCCCCGTTGATACAGGCCAGATTCAAATCCCGAATGATCGATTTCAGGCGCCGGGCCATTTCCATGGCGCCATGGCCGTGGGTGTTCGGGAGCAGAATGGCGAACTCCTCGCCGCCGTAGCGGGCGGGCACATCGCTCTCCCGGGACAGTTGGCGAATCACCCGGCCGATTCCTCTCAACACCTCGTCGCCGGACGAGTGGCCGTAGGTGTCGTTGATGCGTTTGAAATTGTCGACGTCGAAAAAAATCATGGAAAGCGGCTCGGAGTAGCGTTTCGCCCGCGAGAACTCCTCTTCCAGCCGCTCGTAGAAGTGCTGGTGGGTGAAGAGCCTGGTGAGGCCGTCGCGAACGGATTCCTCCTCCAGCAATTCCTGCGCGGTCTTCATCGACTCGAAGAGGGCGGCGTTTTCCAGGGCATTTGCCGATATGTTCGCGGCCAGATGACATAGGTTGAATACTCGAGTGGGGATTCCTTCCTTGGATGTCGAGGCGGTTCGCAGCAGGAACGTCCCGATGGCATTCTCCTTCTTGATGATCGGGACAACGAGAATCGATTGGAGCTCCAGTCCTGCAATGAACTGGCGAACCGGTTCCAGGACCGGGTCATTGCGCATGTCGTTGATTGTGACCGCCCGCCTCGATTCGATCGCTATACGAATTTCCGGATAGCGGCTCTTCTCCAGTTTTATTTCCGCATCGGCCGCCAGGTCGCTGCTTGCCTTGACGAACAATTCTCCGCAGCTGTCGACACTGACGATGGAGAACCGTGACGACTGGACGGCTTCCGCCATCTTCTGAACGATCATCCGCAGAATGTTCATCGGGTTGCGCATGACCGTCACGGCATTGGAGAGGTCGAGCAGCATCAAAAGATCGCGGTGCTCCAGGCCGGAATAATATCTTTTGGAACAGAGGTGGGAGTCGATCCGGGCGGTTACTTCGGGAAGGTAGATAGGTTTGGTCAGATAGTCATCGGCGCCCGCATGCAGGCCGATGAGGATGTCTTTTTTGCCGGTGCGGGAGGTGACGAGAATGATCGGTATGCTTTTGGTAAGGTCGTTTTTTTTCAATGTCTTGCAGATATCAAGGCCGTTGCGCCCCGGCATCTCGATATCGAGAAGGATCAGGTCGGGCCGAATTTCGGGCGCCAGGTTGATAGCCTCATCTCCATCGGCGGATTCAAATACCTGGTAGCGATCGCGCAGGGCGTCCTTGAGGGCAACCCGGAAGAATTTGTCGTCATCGACAACCAGGACTTTGGGCACACATAGCATTGGTTTTCCCTCTCCCCGCAGATAACCAAAGATGTCATGTTTTGAGCTGTTACGGGACCCGCTTTTCAGATATAGCTAAGTGCATTGATTTATTGATATTCCTTGGACCCAGGCCAAGAACACCTCGCTATTGTTTTCTAATGAATTTCGATCATGCCTTGTCAAGATTAGCGGATAACCCAACCATAACAGGGCCGTCCGATTTTTTTCTCACAAATGCGTAAATGGTATTGCAACCGAACTGGCCGGCATTTGGTTCGCATATCAAGGAGTTTGCCATGGATTAAGTCGCAGTTTCAATGGTCATTGTCCGGCAACAGCGCCCCGTTTCTTCTTCGAATCGGTGAACATTGCGACTGCCGTCCGATTCTTTGCCGCAACGCGGGGTGGGGCGTGAGTTAGGAGAGGGAAGGTGGGAGGGGGAGGGCGATCGGCAACAAAAAAAGAGACCCGCCGGCGGCGGGTCCCTTGATCGATTTTGGTTGCGGGAGAGGGATTTGAACCCCCGACCTTCGGGTTATGAGCCCGACGAGCTACCAGACTGCTCCATCCCGCGACAACGAGGCCGGACTATACGTCAGGGAAAATCGCTTGTCAACCGCTAATCCGGAAATAATCATTCCAGGCGGGGGGGGCGGCCAGGTCCTTGTCCGGGCGGGGGAATTCCTGTATAAGGAAGCGCTGACCAGCGAATCTATTTTTGATGGCGTCGCAAAAAGTCCGCCCTATGGCGTTACGGCGTTTTTTCAGGACCTCGACCTACCTGATGTAGGCCTTCGCCCCTGAAAAACCACCAGGCCTTGTAGGACGAAATTTTTGCTTAGCCATCCCATGAATTTTTGCGAGTGCATCATTTTTGGCAGGGACGGGAATAAACAGCATGGCGGTGACCAGCATCGACCTCGATCAGGCCCTGGCGCTGCGCGACCGCGGCGCGCCGCTGATCGACGTGCGCGCGCCGGCCGAGTTCGCCGAGGCGACGATCCCCGGGGCGGTCAACGTGCCGATCTTCGACGATGCCGAACGCGCCGCGGTCGGCACCGTGTACAAGCGGGAAGGCAAGGCCGCGGCGCGGCGCCTGGGGGTGAAGCTGGTCGCGCCGAAGATCCCCGATTTCGTCGCGCGGGTGGAACAGGTGCTGGCGGCGGCGCGGCCGCCGGCCATCGTCTTCTGCTGGCGCGGCGGGATGCGCAGCTACGCCATGACCAGTTTCCTCGACCTGGCCGGCCTGCCGGTGCGCCAGCTCGAGGGGGGGCACAAGGCCTTCCGGGCCCGGGTGCGGGAGTTTCTCGCCGCCGGGCAGTGGGGGCGGCTGCTGGTGCTGCGCGGCCTGACCGGCGTTGGCAAGACCCGCCTGCTGCACCTGCTGCGCGACCAGGGTTATCCGGTGCTCGACCTGGAGGGGCTGGCCAACCATCGCGGCAGCGCCTTCGGCGGCCTCGGCCTTGGCGCCCAGCCGGGCCAGAAAGCTTTCGAGGCGGCGCTCTGGGACGAACTGCGCCGGATTCCGCCCGGCGCCTACGCCCTCGCCGAAGGGGAGAGCCCGCACATCGGCCGCCTGGTCCTGCCGCCGCAGCTTTACGCCGCGCTGCAGACCGAGACCAGCCTGTGGATCAACGCCTCGCTGGCCTGGCGCATCGCGGTGATCCTCGACGACTACCCGGCCCGGGACGAGCTCAAGGCCGCTTTCGTCCGTCCCCTCCAGGCGCTGCGCGAACGGCTCGGCAAGGAGAAGGTCGAGGAGCTGCTGGCCCTGCTGGAACGGGGGGCGTGGGAGGAACTGGTCGGCGAGCTGATGCTGCGCTACTACGATCCCCTCTACCGCCATACCCGGCCGGAGCGGCGCATCGAGATCGACATCGAGCCGCTGGCGGCAGGGATGGAGCGGCTCCAGGCCGCCATCGCCGGGGTGCTGGGGGAAACCGTGAGAGGTGAGGGGTAAATCCTGCTGTAGTTGAGAAACCGACTCCGGCTGGTAGAAATGAGAGAGTGCCACCCTGCAGTGAGGGGGACGGCTAGAGCCCGATCAATTGCCGTGAGGAAGCCATGGAGGCAGGGGGTCCCCTCGGTCAGCTGCTGGGGCGAGTATTGCCACAGCCCCGTCGCGGTCGACGGCCCGACCCCGGCGTGACCTCCGCCTCGATGTCGGCGTCCGCGTCCCG
>CAVXNQ010000004.1:0-167523 GCA_963763205.1 uncultured delta proteobacterium
CCCATGCCTCTCCCCTTTCTTAAGGACATCCCCTACACCCTCCTCGTCCCCGCCGCCCTCCTCATGGCCCTGGCCCCCTTCGCCCCCGAGCCGCACCTGGTGGAGAAGCTGCGGATGCTGCTGCACGGCACCCTGCGCCGCCCCATCGACATCTTCGACCTCGTCTTTCACCTGCTGCCGACCCTGCTGCTCCTCCTAAAATTAGCCACCGCGGGAACGGGGCGCTGAATTCACCCTCCCTCTTGGCATCCGGTGCCCCGGCTGCTAGGATGGAGCCTCTTCGCCCCGAACCATTCAACCAGAACGTAACAGGGAGAGGTTCCGTCATGACCCCGCTCGACCAGGCCTTCCAGCAGCTCCACGAAGACCCCGAAAACATCGAAAACCGCCATCATTTCTACAGCCTGTTTCTGCAGACCACCTTCTTCGTGCCGACCTTCGACCAGGCGAGCGCCGACCTCATCCGCGGCGAGGGAGCGCCGGAAGACCCCGAAAAGACGCTGCCGCTGGTCATGGAGGCGGACGGCAACAACTTCATGATGCTCTTCGACCAGGAGGCGCGGGTGACCGCCTGGGCCGGGGAGGAGCTCAAGTGCCTCACCCTGCCCGGCTTCGTGGCGATCGCGATGGCGACCGAGGAGCTGCACCTGGCGCTGAACGTCGGCAGCGACTACTCCAAGCAGTTCGTCCCGGAAGAGATCGCCTGGCTCAAGCAGGTGGTCAAGCAGAGCTCGGCCGCGGGCGGCGAGTAAGGGACTCGGGAACCGGGAGCCGTAACGGCCGGGAAGGGGCGGGCGAGGGAGAGGCGGGCGAAGGGGAGGCGGGCGAAGGGGAGGCGGGCGAAGGGGAGGCGGGCGAAGGGGAGGCGGGCGAAAAAACAACGATGACGGAATTCGTCGCGAGGGATTCCCGGTTGATTTTGCTCTCCCAGGTCTTCGAGCGTTGGATCGGCAGGGCTTTTAGGCCTGCCAATGACGATTTCTCGGGTCGTCCGCTCTACTCTTCCTCGTCGGCGTTTCCGTCACCGTTTGATTTGACTCTAACCCAGGTCCCGGGGTTGTCAAGCGGAAAATTTCAACGAAGAATCAAATAGTTGCAAGTGCCTGAAAATACGGGAGGGGAGGGCGGCGCGGAATGCCCGCAGCCGGATCGTCCCCGGCGAACCGGCTCCGGGAACCCGCCCGCTCCCGGAGCAGACGGGCGGGCAGGGAGAATGTGCGGGACACCCCGGCGATTTTCACGTATAAAAAGACGGTGCTGACCGGTTCCGGTCCCCCTGCAACCCTCAACGAACGGCATGGCCATGAAATTTCTCATCATCCCGGTCATTTTCGGTTTCGCCGCGGCCTCCATGGCCAGGGGGAAAAACCGCAACCCGATCCTGTGGTTCTTCATCGGCTTCCTGCTCTGTCCCTTCGCCCTGGCGCTCATCGTGCTGCTGAAGCCGGGACCCGGCCCCGACCAGGGGTACGAATAGGGCGCTTTCCGTGTGTAACCCCGATGCCGTCCCCGGAGTGACCCCATGGGCCTTGTCGATCTCTTATGGAAACGTCGCAAGTTCCTGCCGCTCTTCGAGCAGGTCTGGGCGGCGGTCAGCCCCCACCTGGCCATTACCGCCGGTCCGGAGGAGGCGGTCGCCCACCGCCTGGACTGCTTTTACTACGCCAGCGTCGTTTACGCCAGCGTCTACCAGGCGGCCCTGGCCGCCGGCATGAATACCAGCACCGGCCATTCCCTGGCCCGCATCCAGCTCGGCAAATACCCCTTCGACAGCGACCTCGCCCCGGCGGTCGATGCCCTTTTCAGCGCCGAGGCGGGGAGCCGGGAGCGGGACTGGGCGGAGGCCCTGAAGGCCACCCTCGGCCGGATCGTCGGCGGGGTCGCCGGCGGCAACCTGGCCGCTGCGGCGGTGGTCGCCGAGCTGGCGGAGCTGGAGCGGCGCTTCGCCGCTCTCGGCTTCGCCGGCGGGGAACTCTATCCGCCGCGGGCCCCCGCGGTTTGAAAATAACTCGAAACGTCCTATAATTAAAATGTCCTTCGGCTCTGACGCCAGTGATGTTCACCCAAACGCGAAAGGGGAAAGTCATGACAGCGGAAAGCGCGGGAGAAAAGAAAAAAGGCTATTTCTACTGTGAAGTCTGCCGCCAAAAAGTCGAGTACGCGGACGCGAAGAAGGCGGAATACGTCCACTGCGGGCGGAAGATGACCCCGCTGGAAGAAGCCTACATGGACAGCCCGTCGCCGACCGGCGCCTGACGGACTGCCTGCATGACCCGAGCATGGGGCGGCGGGGGCCGCCCCTTTTTGATGGCCCCGCAGGATCTCAATGCGTGGCCGGAAGCACGTGGGCTCGTGCCGTCGGCAACGCACCCCTCCTCCCCGAAGTTTTCCCACCTCCTGCCCGCCCATTGACCTTCCGCTAATCCCGACTAAGCTGGAACCAATCCCCGCTCCTCCCCAGGCAAGGAGGCTTTGTCGTGGCGCCGGTCGATCGTTACACGGCGATCCTGTTCATCGTCTTTTTGATGTTCTTCCTGGCGGTCGGCATCGCCCCCTCCTGGACGCGCACGGCGGCGAAACTCCGCGGCCTTTTGCAGCAGCGCCGGGCACTCCGGCAACCCGGCGTCGCTATCGACGTGGCGCCGACGCCGACCACCTATGAGACTCCCGGGCAGACCCTGCAGCTGAACGATTTCGATATCTTTATCCTCCGTCGACTGGCCCAGGCCGGCCCCAGGGGCCTCTCTCGCCGGCAGCTGCAGGCCGCGCTGCACTTCACCCCCACGCTGGTCCCGTCCGCCCTCGCCGCCCTCCAGGAGCGGGGGCTGGTGCAGATGGCGGCCCCGATCGGCCTCGCCCGCCGTTTCCGTCTTTCCGCCCGGGGGCGCGACTTCGCGGTCGCGCAGGGGTATCTCCCCCAGCTGCGGGGAGGCTAGAGCCCTCAGCCCGGGTTGGAAGGTGGCCCGGATCCGCTGGCTGTTCCGGCTTCCGCTCCCCCCTTGTAATGCATACCGGCAGTGCTTTACTCCTTATGGGAGGTGCCGATGCGTTTCGTCCTCTACAACATCCGCTATGCGACCGGGGTCAAGACCCGCAACTACGCGCGCCCCTCGAGCCGCAACCTGGAGCGGATCGCGGCCTTCCTGCGCGAGCAGGAGCCGGACATTATCGGGCTGGTCGAGGTCGACCTCGGCTCCTACCGGAGCGGGTTCCGCAACCAGGCCCAGCTGCTCGCGGAGTCTCTCGGCCACTTCCACTCCCACGCCGTCAAGTACCAGGCGGACTCCTTCTGGCGCCGGCTGCCGGTGCTGGGCAAGCAGGGGAACGCCTTCCTGGCCCGGGACCGCATCCGCAACGAGACCTTCCATTTCTTCGAGCAGGGGATGAAGCGGCTGGTGATCGAGCTGGAGCTCGACCAGGTGGTGGTCTTCCTGGTGCATCTCGCCCTCGGTTCGCGGGCGCGGCACCAGCAGTTGGGGGCGCTCTACAACCTGCTGAAGGGGGCGCAGAAGCCGGTCCTGGTGGCGGGGGACTTCAACGCGCTGTGGGGGGAGCAGGAGATCGAGCTGTTCCTGGCGGCGACGGGGCTGCAGAACGCCAACACCGCCAAGCTGCCGACCTACCCCAGCCGCCGGCCGCACCGGCACCTCGATTTTATCCTCCACAGCCCGGGGATCATCGTCCGCGAGTTCCGCATCCCCCCGGTCCCCTACTCCGACCACCTGCCGCTGGTCCTGGACTTCGACATCATCGTGGCCCGGGAACGGCGCAAGAAGGCGCGCTGGCGCCGGGCGAAAAGGGCGGCGGCCGCCGCGGCGGCGGTCCCCCCCGCGGCTGGCCCCGGCCGCTGAGGCGGGCCTGGCGGGCAGCTAGCCGCGCCGCCACCAGGCCCGGCGCCCGGCCCCGGCGATGGCCCGGCGCAGGGCCGGCAGATGGCGTTCGAGCTCCTCCTCGCCGCGGGCGATGGCCTGCTCGGCGGTGGAGAAGTCGGCCCAATGGGGGACATCGTTGTGCGGCGCGAGGATGAAGTCGGCGACTCTTCAGCTGGGTGTTGGCCAGGGTGCCGCGCACCAGGGCGTCGGCGCGGCCGATGACGTCGAGAGCGTTGCGCGGCGCGGGGAAGTTCTCGGGGGGATTGCCGACCTCCACGGCGATGACGAAATCGGCCCCCAGCTCGCGGGCGGCGAGGACCGGCACCGCCTCGACCCAGCCGCCGTCGACCAGCAGGCGGCCGTCCAGGGTCCACCGGGTTGAGGACGCCGGGCATGGCGCAGGAGGCGGCGACGATGTCGCGCAGTCGGCCGCGGTCGAGAATGGTCCGCGCCCCGCTGCGCAGGTCGAGGGCGATTGCGGCGAAGGGGAGGCGGCCCTGGGCGACCGTCAGGTCGTCGATCAGGTAGGCGTAGTTGCGGGCGGCGATCTCGTCGCTGACCAGGGCGGCGCGGGTGACCATCAGGGTGTTGAAGACCCCGCGGCGCACCATGCGCCGCATGCGGAAGAGGAGCCCCTCCCCCTGGGCGTCGAGCTCGCGGAAGAAGTCGAAGCCGGAGCGGGCGAACTCCTCGCTGTGCAGGTAGTCGGCGAGCCGCACCTTGAGGGCCGCCACGTCGCGGTGGGTGACGTACATGGCACCGAGGATCGCTCCCATGCTGGTGCCGGTGACGAGATCGACGGCGATGCCGTGGCGTTCCAGGCCGGCCAGGACGCCGACATGGGAAAAGGCGCGGGCGGCCCCGCCGCCGAGGGCCAGGCCGATTTTCAGGGGTCGTGCCATGCTGTTGCTCCGGGATCCACGTCCGCGCCCGGCGCGGGCCGAACGGTTCAGGCCAAACAGAGGAAGGAGCATTGTGCGCCCGATGGTGGGGAAAGTTCAAGAGGATTGCTCAGTGTCCCGTGCTCAGTGACGCCGGTGGCTGGCCCGCCACTCCTCCAGCAGCTGCGCCGCCTTCACCCGCTGCTCGGGGGTGAGCAGGTCGTGAAACTCGCGGAACTTGTCGCCGATAAAGGCGACCAGCTGCGAGGCCCGGGCCTGGTGCATGGCGACATCGACTTGGAACCGGGTCGGATCGATCGCGTCGCTTTTCAGCAGGTCGATCATCTCGGCGAAGTCCCCGTCGCGCTGGGCCCGCAGTTCGGCGCCCTTGGCCAGGATCTCCTGCTCGATCCGCTGCAGCTGCAGCTGCTGGCCCGCATCGAGGTCGAGCTTGGCGACGATGTGGCAGACCAGACGGTCGGCCCGCTCCTGGGGGGTGCGGTGGTGGAAGCGCATGCAGCCGGACAGGCCCAGGGTCAGCAGCGCCGCCAGGGCCACGGCGGTGATCCCGATACGCGTCTTCATGGTCGTCTCCTTGGCTGGGGTTCATGCCCTATTATACCCGCTGAACGGCCATCGCTCCTCCCCCTATCCCCTTCCTTCTGCTACAATGACCAGGCCCCGCCGGGGCGAAGCGACTCCTTTTGCCGGCGGGTCGGGAGTTCCAAGATGAAAGGCGCGGTTTGAGGTTTGAGGTTTAAGTGTTAAGTTGAGGACCGTTTTTTCAAGACTCAAGACTCAAGACTCAAGACTCAAGACTCAAGACTCAAGACTCAAGACTCAAGACTCAAAACTCAAAACTCAAAACTCAAAACTCAGAATTGGTCCCATGCCCCAGCAACCGAAAAACTACATGACCCCGGCCGGCGCGGCGCGGCTGCGGGCGGAACTGAAGGAGCTGCTCTACCGGGCGCGTCCGGCGATGGTCGAGACCGTGGCCTGGGCGGCGGCCAACGGCGACCGCAGCGAGAATGCCGACTACCACTACGGCAAGAAGCGGCTGCGCGAGATCGACCGCCGCATCCGTTTTCTGAGCGGGCAGCTCGCCGCCGCGGTGGTCGTCGACCCGCTGGAGCAGGGGCCGCGGGCCGGCGGTCGGGTGCGCTTCGGGGCGACGGTGACGGTCGAGAACAGCGCCGGCGAGGAGCGGGTCCTGAGCATCGTCGGCGCCGACGAAATCGATACCGCCCGTGGCCGGATCAGCTGGCGTTCGCCGGTGGCGCGGGCGCTGCAGGGGGCCGCGGAGGGGGACGTGGTGAGCTTCGCGACCCCCGGCGGAACCGAAGAGCTGGAAATCCTCAGCGTCGAGTACCGGCCGCTGGATTGAGGTGAGTAGCGAGTGGCGCGGAACCTTGGACCCGGGACCTTGGACCCGGGACCTTGGACCTTGGATCCGGGACACTGGACCTTGAACAAAAAGGAGGGGGGAGATGAACTGT
The DNA here is from genome assembly GCA_963763205.1 of uncultured delta proteobacterium. Classification (GTDB taxonomy): domain Bacteria; phylum Desulfobacterota; class Desulfuromonadia; order Desulfuromonadales; family DDH964; genus DDH964. Next base: position 6,253 of record CAVXNQ010000004.1, read on the forward strand.
CTGCGTATTTTTTGCGTTCTGCTGCTCTGGTGCAGCCTGGTGCCGGCGGCCCGGGCGGCATCCTTTGTGCCGATGCTGCCCCAGGTCGACGACCGGCAGCAGGAGGTCGCCGGCTGGCTGATGAGCGAGAAGCTCGACGGGGTGCGGGGCTACTGGGATGGTGAGCGGCTCTGGTCGAAGCACGGCGTGCCATTCCATCCGCCGCCGGATTTTGTGGTGGGATTTCCGCCCTTTCCGCTGGAAGGGGAGCTGTGGGGCGGGCGCGGCACCTTCCCGGCCACCGCCGGAATCGTTCGCCGCCAGGAGCCCGATCCCGGTTGGCTGGGGCTGCGCTTCGCGATCTTCGACGTCCCGGCGGCGCCCGACGGCTTCGCGGCGCGCATCGCCCGGGCCGCCGCCTGGTTTGCCGCCCATCCGGCGCCCCATGCCTTCGTCATTCCCCAGCAGCCGGTGCGCGACCGCGAACAGCTGCGGCGGGAGCTGGCGCGGGTCGAGGCGTTGGGCGGGGAGGGGCTGATCGTCCGCGACCCGGCCGCCCCCTATGCCGCCGGACGCAGCCCGCAGATCCTCAAGGTGAAGAGCAGCGAGGATGCCGAGGCGGTGGTGGTCGGCACGTTGCCGGGAGCTGGGCGGCTGGCCGGGATGATGGGCGCGCTGCTGGTCGAGGGGCCGAACGGGACCCGCTTCAAAATCGGCACCGGCTTCAGCGACGAACAGCGGCGTCACCCGCCGCCAGCGGGGACGGTGATCACCTTCCGGTTTCGCGGCCGCTACCCTTCGGGGATCCCGAAGTTTGCCTCGTTTCTGCGGGTGCGGGCGGACTTGGGGTTGTGAGGCTGGGGGGCGAGGGGCTGACGATAGTTGGCGGAAGGCTGATAGAATCGGGACTGGGGATGGCGGGTTGGTCACTTTTAGCTGAAAGCTGGAAACTGCGGGCTGGGAACCCGGGACCCCGGACCATCCCCCTGGAAAGGAGTTGGGCGATGCGCAAAACAACCGTACCCCTGCCGCTGATCGGCCTGATCGCCGTCACCCGCGGCATGCTCGGCGCCGGCCTTGGCCTGCTGCTGGCCGACCGTCTCACCCCGCGGCAGAAGCAGAAGGCCGGCTGGGCCCTGTTCCTGACCGGCGCGATCAGCACCGTGCCCCTGGTCGCGCGGGTGCTGGATGCGAGACTGGAAGAGGGAACCGCGGAAGACGAGGAGCACAGGCCGGCCTGAGTGGGGGGCCTCAGTCTTCCTCGAAGCGGTTGCGGGCGACGTTCTTGTGGACCCGCGCCGGATCGAAGAGCCGCCCGTTCATGGCGATCCAGACCCCGGCGGGGAGGAGTTGCACGGCGGTGAGGGCGCTGGCGATGTTGAAGACGGCGTCGGTGGCGCGGAAGCGGGCCGGCTGCATGGCGCCGGTGAGGACGATGGTCTTGCCGGGGATTCCAGCCAGGGCCCGGGCGGTGACGGTCATGGTGTCGGTGCCGTGGGTGACGACGATGTGGCTGGTGCTGCTTTGCGCGACGGCCTGGCGGATCTGCTCGCGGTCGGCGTCGGTCAGCTCCAGGCTGTCCTTGCGCAGCAGCGGGGTGACGCGGATGTCGAGGCTGAGGTTGGCCTCGGCCAGCAGTTCGCGGACCTGGGGCTCGCCCACCTCGAATTTGCTCTTGGCGTCGAAGTAGACCTTGTCGATGGTGCCGCCGGTGGTGATGATCTCGATCTGCACGGGGAGCCTCCGTTGCGGGACTGCCTTTTGTTTACAGCAGCGGCGGGGCGCTGTCAATCGCCCGGTGGCGCCTTGCCAGCGCGCACCGGGCGATTAGACTTGAACTCATGAGCAAGGATGCCTGCCCTTTCTGCGCCGCCGAGACCCTGGTCCGCGCCGTCGCCTACTATGGCACGGTCTTCGCCGTGGCCGACCGCTTCCCGGTCGCCGAAGGGCACCTGCTGGTCATCTCCCGCCGCCACGTCGCCGACTGGTTTGCCCTTGACGACGGCGAGCGCCGCGACGCGGAAACCCTGCTGCTGCGCCTGCGGGAGCGGATCCTGGCCGGCGACCCGACGGTAAGCGGCTTTAACATCGGCATGAACTGCGGGGGCAGCGCCGGGCAGACCATCTTCCACGCCCACGTTCACCTCATCCCGCGGCGCAGCGGCGACACCCCGGACCCCGCCGGCGGTGTGCGCGGGGTGATTCCGGGGAAGCGGAAGTATTCCCAAGGGCATTTTTGAATTTTGAATTTTGAATTTTGATTTGATTGATGGCTAACCGATCACCCTTCACCCGGCACCGGTTTTTCAAGGAGATCTGCATGGACCAGCGCTTCATCATGACCGCCTTCGGCCAGGACCGGCCGGGGATCGTGGCCGACGTCACCCGGCTTCTCTACGAGAACGGCTGCAACCTCGAAGAGACGACGATGACTTTGCTCGCTGACGAGTTCACCCTGATCCTGCTCTTTACCGCGCATCAGGGGGAGGTCGAGGAATTGCTCTCCCGCGAGTGCCGGCGGCTGGAACGGGACCGGGGGATCTCGGCCTTCGTGCGCCCGCTCCAGCAACGGAGTGGCGTGCCGGGGCCGGCTGCGGAGGCCTGGGTGCTGCATGTCGAAGGGGAGGACCAGGCGGGGATCGTCTACAAGGTCAGCCAGTACCTGGCCGACCAGGGGATGAACATCGTCGATTTGACCTCGACGGTGCAGCCGGCGCCGGGCAGCGGCAGCCCCTTCTACGTGATGGACATCCATGTCCAGGTGCCGGCGAAGCTCTCCGGGGCGGAACTGGAAGTGGGGCTGGCGGCGGTGGCCGACGAACTCCATGTCGATATCAGCGTGCGGCGCTGACCGGCCGTCGGGGACCACAACCCCCGGAATCCGGATTCGGACCTTGCCGTCATCGCCGGCAGCCGGTTGGTGAAGTTCAGGCAACCAAAATCGAAGTGACGGATGCGAAACCCGATAAAATGAAAGCCATACCCATAACCAGGTTGAAAGGAGAAGCTCAGGCATGAGTGAAGAGCAGAACCAATCGCAGGAAACGCAGGGAGAACCGGAACAGCAGGAAGTGCGGTTCTACGAGAAACTGGCCGCGCGCACCGCCGAGCTGTTGGAGAGTGGCCGCAAGAACCTCGACGAGGCGCTGAAAAAGGCCGGGGAGGAACTCGCCGCGGCGAGCAACTTCTCCCGGGAGCAGGCCGAGAAGGTCGGCGGCTACGTGCGCCGCGACCTCTCCCAACTGGCCGAACAGGCCGACAAGGCCCGGGCGGCAGTGAAACAGGCCGCCGATCCGCAGCGGGTCGCGGCCGGGGTACAGAGCACCCTGTCGCGGATCCTGCGCAGCGCCGCCGAAACCTTCGCCGAACTGGCGGAGAAGACCGAGAAGCAGCTCGAACATCGTACCGGCGAGGTGACCAGCCCCGGTACCCTGACCTGCCGCGGCTGCGGCGCCGAGATGCATTTCACCGCCACCGTGCGCATCCCTCCCTGCCCCAAGTGCCACCAGACCCTGTTCCGCAAGTCCTACTGATCCTCTGCGGGGACAGGCACCGCCCCATGAAAGGGCGTCAATTTTCTTCGCGGTGGAGGTTTCTGGTAAAATGGAGGCCAACCGGTCGCGGCCGTGCCGCGGTCCCCTGCCTGGAGGTTGAACATGACCCGAATGCACGTCCTGTCGATCCTTGCCGCGCTGCTGCTCGGCGCCTTGCCGGCGGCCGCCGACCCTGCAGCCCTGGCGCCGCCGGAGCAGCAGGCGATGAGCGACACCCTGCAGTACGCCCTGGAGAACAATCCCAGCGATCAGGCCGCCGACTGGGTGAACCCCGATACCGGCCGGGCCGGCACGGTGGTGCCGACTCGCACCTTCACCGGCGCGGCCGGCCAGCCCTGCCGGGAATTCGTCACCACCATCACCATCGGCGGACAGGATCAGCAGGGGTACGGCACCGCCTGCCGCCAGCCCGACGGCAGCTGGCAGGTCGTCGCCGACGAAGCGCCGGGAAGCGCGCCGCCTCTCCCGAGCCGGGCCTTCGAGACCCCGCCGGAACGTTATTACGCCTATCCCCGGGTTCTACGGACCCGCCGCCATCTACCTGAGCTTCGGCTCCGTCTACCGCTACGGCCACTTCTACCGCGGCCGGCCCTATCTCGAAGGTCCGTACTTCTGGGCCCGCTATCCCCGGGTGTTCAGTTACCGGCACCATGCGCCGCACTGGTACGACTACCGCTACCAGCGTCACCCCCGCTATCCGGCCCGCGACCGGCATTACGACCGGGGGCGCGAGCGGCACGACCGGCGCTACGACGAACGCCGCGGCGGGCATGGGGGGTGGGGGCATTGACCCCTGCCGGAGCCCGCGCCTTCCCGCCATTCCCCCCGCAGGGGCCGCTGCCGCCGGCAGCGGCCCTTTCCCCGGCCCTTCCCCGGCCCTGAAGACGCCGACCTTCCTTGACCATTCGCGGTTTTCCGTGCTAACCTACGCCACTTAAAATCCGGCCCCTTCTGAGGCTTTTCGCCCGCGCCGGCCCGCCGCCAGCTCCGAGAGTCCGCATGTACTGTCCCAGCCCCGATGAATTCCGCACCCTGGCCGCCGCCGGCAACCTGATCCCGGTCTACCGGGAGATCCTCGCCGATATGGAGACCCCGGTCTCGGCCTTCCGCAAGATCGACGACGGCCAGACCTCCTTCCTGCTCGAAAGTATCGAGGGGGGGAGAAGTGGGCGCGCTACTCCTTTCTCGGCAGCGGCGGCCGGGTCTTCCGCAGCTTCGGCACGCGGGTCGAAGAGCTCGACGGCCAGACGCTGCTGCGCGCCTTCGAGGCCGCCGATCCGCTGGCCGCGCTGCGCGACTTCATGGCCCCCTACCGCCCGGTGCAGCTCCCCGGCCTGCCGCGCTTCTTCGGCGGCGCCGTCGGCTACCTCGGCTACGACATGGTGCGCTTCATCGAGCGCCTGCCCGACGCCAACCCGCGCGAGATCGGCGCTCCGGACGCCTGCTTCATGCTCACCGAGCAGCTGCTGATCTTCGACAACATGCGGCAGAAGATCAAGGTGGTCTGCAACGTCCACCTGCAGCCGGGTGAGGCACCGGAGAACGCCTATGCACGCGGCATCGCCGGCGATCGAGGCGCTGATCGCCCGGCTGCGCGCGCCGCGGCCGCCGCGCCCGGAAGTCGCCCGGCGACGGCGCCGGCGAACTGACCGCCAACTTCCCGCCCGGCAGCTATCAGCAGGCGGTGGAACGCTGCAAGGAGTACATCCGCGCCGGCGACATCTTCCAGGTGGTCCTCTCGCAGCGCTTCTCCGGCGCAGCTGGACGGCCGACCCCTTCGACATCTACCGCGCCCTGCGCACCATCAACCCCTCGCCCTACATGTTCTTCCTGCGCTTCGGCGCGACCCTGGTGATCGGCGCCTCCCCCGAGGTGCTGGTGCGCAAGGAGGAGGACCGCGTCGAGGTGCGCCCCATCGCCGGCACCCGGCCGCGCGGCGCCAGCGCCGAGGAGGATGCGCGCCTGGAGGCGGAGCTGCTCGCCGACCCCAAGGAGTGCGCCGAGCACATCATGCTGGTCGATCTCGGCCGCAACGACGTCGGCCGCGTCGCCCGCTCCGGGCACGGTGGAGGTCAGCGAACTGATGGTCGTCGAGCGCTACTCCCACGTCATGCACATCGTCTCCAACGTGCGCGGCCGGCTCAACCCGGGCATGGACGCCTTCGACGTCTTCCGCGCCGCCTTCCCGGCCGGGACCCTCTCCGGCTCGCCGAAGATCCGGGCGATGGAGATCATCGACGAACTCGAGCCCTGCCGGCGCGAGATCTACGGCGGCGCCGTCGGCTACTTCTCCTTCTCCGGCAACATGGACATGGCGATCGCCATCCGCACCCTGGTGGTGCACGAGGGGAACATCCACCTCCAGGCCGGCGCCGGCATCGTCGCCGACTCGGACCCCGAGGCCGAGTACCAGGAGACGATCAACAAGGCGATGGGCGTGCGCACGGCGATCGACATGGCGCGGGATGGACTCGAATAGGTCCGCCGCGGCCCGACGGGCGGGACGTTTTGAGTTCGAGTTTTGAGTTTTGAGTTTTGAGTTTTGAGTTTTGAGTTGCTGAACCGGGGGATTTATGGCTGACGGCCGCAAGGATTGAAACGCATGCTGCTGATGCTCGACAACTACGATTCCTTCACCTACAACCTCGTCCAGTACCTTCAGGAGCTGGGCGAGGAGGTGGAGGTCCACCGCAACGATAAAATCTCGGTGGACGAGATCGCGGCGCTGGCACCGCGGCGCATCGTCATCTCCCCCGGCCCCTGCTCGCCGGCGGAGGCGGGGATCTCGGTGGCGCTGATCCAGCGCCTGTCGGGAGCCATCCCGATGCTCGGCGTCTGCCTCGGCCACCAATCGATCGGCCATGCCTTCGGCGGCAAGGTGGTGCGCGCCCCGCAGCTGATGCACGGCAAGACCAGCCTGATCCACCACGACGGCAGCGGCGTCTTCCAGGGCCTCTCCAACCCCTTCACGGCGACCCGCTACCACTCGCTGATCGTCGAGCGCGACGGATTGCCCGATTGCCTGCGCGTCACCGCCTGGGTCGAGGACGGCACCATCATGGGCCTGGAACACCGCGAGCTGCCGCTCTGGGGGGTGCAGTTCCACCCCGAGTCGATCCTGACGGTGGAGGGGAAACGGCTGCTGCAGAATTTTCTCGACTTGACCTGAATCCGAATCGGCCACGGCTGTAGGGGCGAACCTTGTGTTCGCCCTGATCGCGGCGACGAGGCGATCACCAGGATCGCCCCTACGGAGGATAAGCATGATTAAAGCGGCGATTGCCAAGGTGGTCGAACGGCAGGACCTGACGGAAGCCGAGATGATTGGGGTCATGGACCAGATCATGGGCGGCGAGGCGACCCCGGCGCAGATCGGCGCCTTCATCACCGCGCTGCGCATGAAGGGGGAGACGGTCGCCGAGATCACCGGCGCCGCCCGGGTGATGCGCGAGCGGGCCACCCCGATCCGGGTCGGCCGGGGCATCCTCGACATCGACCGCGACGACATCAACATCGACCAGGAGACGATCCTCGACGTGGTCGGCACCGGCGGCGACGGCACCAACACCTTCAACATCTCCACCACCGTCGCCTTCGTCGTCTCCGCCTGCGGCGTCAAGGTCGCCAAGCACGGCAACCGCTCGGTCTCCTCGAGCTGCGGCAGCGCCGACGTCCTCGAAGCCCTGGGGGTCAACCTCGACGTTACCCCGGCGGTGGTCGAGGAGTGCATCGAAAAGATCGGCATCGGCTTTCTGTTCGCTCCGGCGCTGCACGGTGCCATGAAGTACGCCATCGGACCGCGCAAGGAGATCGGCATCCGTACCATCTTCAATATCCTCGGTCCCCTGACCAACCCGGCCAAGGCCGACTGCCAGGTGATGGGGGTCTACCGCGAGGAACTGGTCGAACCCCTCGCCCGGGTGCTGCACAACCTCGGCTGCCGGCGCGGCTTCGTCGTCCACGGCAGCGACGGCATGGACGAGATCACCCTCACCGGCGAGACCGTGGTTGCCAGCGTCACCCGCGACGGGATCGAACTCTCCCGCATCGCCCCGGAGCCCTTCGGCCTCAAGCGCTGCGCGCATGGCGGAGCTGCGCGGCGGCGACGCCAAGGGCAACGCCCTGATCGTCCGTGCCGTGCTGGCCGGCGAGCCGGGTCCGCGGCGCGACGTGGTGCTGCTCAATGCCGCCTACGCCCTGGTCGCCGCCGGCAAGGCCGTCGATCCCGCGGAAGGGCTCCAGCTGGCTGCCGAGGCGATCGACTCCGGCCGCGCCCTGGCGCAGGTCGAGAAGCTGGCCCAGCTGACCACCCAATAACCGTTGTAGGGGCGAACCTCGTGTTCGCCCTCTGTGCCGACCGGAAAGGGCGAACACGAGGTTCGCCCCTACGGAAACATCCATGACCGACACTCCCGACATCCTGCAGAAAATCGTCGCCCACAAGCGCGCGGAAGTGGCTGCCGCCAAGGCCCGCTTCCCCCTGGAACGGCTGCGCGACCGCCTCGCCCTGGTCGAGGATACGCCGCGCGGCTTCGCCCGGGCGCTGCGCGCGGTCGCCGAGTCGGGAGGAACGGCGGTAATCGCCGAGGTCAAGAAGGGCTCCCCCTCCAAGGGGGTGATCCGCGCCGATTTCGACCCGCTGGCGATCGCCGAGACCTACCAGGCGCACGGCGCCACCTGCCTCTCGGTCCTCACCGACGAGAAATTCTTCCTCGGTCACCTCGGCTACCTGGGACAGATCCGCGAGGTGGTCTCCCTGCCGCTGCTGCGCAAGGACTTCATCTGCGATCCCTACCAGATCGTCGAGGCGCGGGCCTTCGGCGCCGACGCGGTGCTGCTGATCGCGGCGATGCTGGACGATACGGAGCTCAAGGAGTTCGCCGCCCAGGCCGCCGGAGCTGGGGCTCGACGTGCTGCTCGAGGTCCATGACGAGGCCGAGCTGGAGCGGGCCCTGCGCACCGACTGCGAGCTGATCGGCATCAACAACCGCAGCCTGCGCACCTTCGTCACCGACCTGGCGACCACCGAACGCCTCGCTCCGCGCCTGCCGGCCGGGCGACTGCTGGTCGCCGAGAGCGGCATCCACAGCCGCGCCGACGTCGAGCGCCTGCAGCGCGCCGGCGCCGCGGCCTTCCTGGTCGGCGAGAGCCTGATGCGCGAGGCCGACATCGGCGCCAAACTGGAGGAGCTGCTGGGCAATTGAACCCCAGATTTTGAATTTTGAATTTTGAATTTTGAATTAAAATCGGGACCTTGCAATTCAAAATTTGTAATTCGCAATTCGCAATTTTTCCTGAAAGGAAAATCGCCATGCGCACCAAGATCCTGCTCCCCGAAGACCGCATCCCGAAGCAGTGGTACAACATCATCCCCGACCTGCCGGGGCCGCTGGCGCCGGTGATCCATCCCGGGACGATGCAGCCGGTCGCCCCCGAGGACCTGTTGCCCCTCTTCCCGATGGGGCTGATCGAGCAGGAGGTCTCGCAGCAGCGCTGGATCGAGATCCCGGAAGCCGTACGCGAGATCTATCAGTTGTGGCGCCCCTCGCCGCTGTTCCGGGCCCATCGCCTGGAACAGGCCCTGGGGACTCCGGCGAAGATCTACTACAAGTACGAAGGGGTCTCTCCGGCCGGCTCCCACAAGCCGAACAGCGCCATCCCCCAGGCCTACTACAACAAAATCGCCGGGACCAAGCGCATCGCCACCGAGACCGGCGCCGGGCAGTGGGGCTCGTCGATCTCCCTGGCCTGCCAGATGTTCGGCCTGGAATGCACCGTCTACATGGTCAAGGTCTCCTATAACCAGAAGCCGTACCGCAAGAGCATGATGCAGCTCTGGGGAGCGAACGTCATCCCCTCGCCGTCGAACCAGACGGCCGCCGGCCGCGCGATCCTCGACAAGGACCCGGAGAGCAACGGCTCTTTGGGGATCGCCATCAGCGAGGCGGTGGAGGACGCCGCCACCCGAGAGGACACCCGTTACGCTCTGGGGAGCGTCCTCAACCACGTCTGCCTGCACCAGACGGTGATCGGCCTGGAGGCGAAGGAGCAGCTGGCCCTGGTCGGCGACTACCCCGACGTGGTCATCGGCTGCCACGGCGGCGGCTCCAACTTCGCCGGCGTCGCCTTCCCCTTCATTGCCGACAAAGCCAACGGCAAGCAGGTGCGGGTGATGGCCCTGGAGCCGGCGAGCTGCCCGACGCTGTCGCGCGGCGTCTACGCCTTCGACTACGGCGACACCGCCAAGATGGCACCGGTCTCCAAGATGTATACCCTCGGTCATGACTTCATGCCCCCGGGGATCCACGCCGGCGGCCTGCGCTACCACGGCGCCTCGCCGCTGGTCTCGCAGCTGGTCCATGAAGGGATTGTCGAGGCGAAGGCGGTGCACCAGCTCGCCTGCTTCGAGGCGGCGGTCCTCTTCTCCCGCAGCGAGGGGATCATCCCGGCGCCGGAATCGAGCCACGCCATCCGCGGCGCCGTCGACGAGGCGCTGCAGGCCAAGGAGGAGGGGAAGCAGAAGACCATCCTCTTCAACCTCTCCGGCCACGGCCACGTCGACATGGCCGCCTACGACGACTACTTTGCCGGCAAGCTGACCGACTATGAGTATCCGGAAGAAGCGATCCGGGAATCGCTGGCGCATTTGCCCAAAGTGGGATAAAAGGGAATTTTGAATTGTGAATTTTGAATGTTGAATTGAATTCAAAATCCATAATTCAAAATTCAAAATTGGTTTCAAATGGTCAAGGTCAAAATCTGCGGCATCACCAGCCTCGACGACGCCCTGCACGCCTGCGCGTGCGGGGCGGACGCGCTGGGCTTCGTCTTTTACGAGAAGAGTCCGCGCTGCATTGCGCCGGAAACGGCCGGCGCCATCATCCGGGAGCTGCCCCCCTTCGTCACCCCCGTCGGGCTGTTCGTCAACGAGGAGCCGCAGCGCATCCGTGCGATCGCCGACGTCTGTGGCCTCGATGTGATTCAACTGCACGGCGACGAAGACCCGGCCGACTGTGATTTTTCCCCGCGGCGGGTGGTCAAGGCACTGCGGGTGCGCGACGCGGCGAGCCTGGCACGGCACAACGACTTCACCGTTTCGGCGCTGCTCCTTGACGCCTGGGTCCCCGGAGCCTACGGTGGAACCGGTGCCACCTTCAACTGGGAGCTGGCCGCTGCAATCGCCCGGCAGCGGTCGGTGATTCTTGCCGGCGGCCTGACCGCGGAGAACGTGGCGGCGGCGGTGCGCGCCGTGGGCCCCTACGCCGTCGACGTCTCCAGCGGCGTGGAATGCGCCCCCGGACGCAAGGACCATGAGCAGGTGGCCGCGTTCATCGCCGCGGCGAAGGGGCCCGTCTGTTGAGTTGCGCGGTGCTTTACCCTCCCGGGGGATCTGTGTTGACACTTTGTAGATACATCGCTATGCTGTGAGTCATCTTCACCTTGGAGGTCAGCATGCTCACGAAAGTCCAGAAATGGGGGAACAGCCTGGCCCTGCGGCTGCCGAAAACCCTGGCCGACGCGGTCGATGTCCATCTCGATTCGCCGGTGGAGATCACCGTTCGTGACCATGCCATAGTGATCGAGCCGGTTCGCGGCCAGAAGACCTACTCTCTCAATGAACTGCTGTCTGGCATGACGGCCGAGAATCTTCACGACGAGACCGATTTCGGCGCGGCTGTCGGCAAGGAGATCTGGTAGGTGGCCTACACTCCGGACCGCGGGGAGGTGGTATGGCTCTCGTTCGACCCCCAGGCCGGCCATGAGCAGGCCGGCCATCGACTAGCGCTGGTCCTTTCCCCCAAACGCTACAATCAGGTCACCAGCCTGATGCTCTGTTGCCCCCTGACGACCGCGATCAAAGGCTATCCCTTCGAGGTGCAGATCACCGTCAACGCCACGGCCGGCGTGGTCTTGGCCGATCAGGTCAAGAGCCTCGACTGGCGTGCCCGCAGGGCGAAAAAGGCCGCGATGGTGAAACCGGCGATTGTCGACGAGGTCCTGGGGAAGATCCAAGCGCTGCTCTTTTCCGCCAAGAAGTAGGGAGCCGTTTTGAGTTTTCAGTTGGTTTGCCTTCCCCTCCCAGGGGTTGCCAGTCACCCGCTACGCGTTACCCGTTACCGATCCAACCGGAGTTCCCATGTACAACTACCCTGACGAACGCGGCCATTTCGGCCAATTCGGCGGCCGCTACGTGGCCGAGACCCTGATGCCCGCGCTTTTGGAGCTGGACGCTGCCTATCGTGAGGCCCAGGCGGATCCGGCCTTCCACGAGGAGCTCGCCTACTGGTTGAAGGACTACGTCGGCCGGCCCAGCCCCCTCTACTTTGCCCGGCGACTGACCGAAAAGTGCGGCGGGGCGAAGATCTACCTCAAGCGCGAGGACCTCAACCACACCGGCGCCCACAAGGTCAACAACACCGTCGGCCAGGTGCTGCTGGCCCGGCGCATGGGGAAGAAGAAGGTGATCGCCGAGACCGGCGCCGGCCAGCACGGGGTGGCGACCGCCACCGTCGCCGCGCTGTTCGGTCTGGAGTGCCAGGTCTTCATGGGGACCGAGGATATCCGCCGCCAGTCCCTCAACGTCTTCCGCATGAAGCTCCTGGGCGCCAGGGTCCATGGCGTCACCAGCGGCACGGCGACCTTGAAGGACGCCATGAACGATGCCCTGCGCCACTGGGTGACCCATGTGCGCGACACCTTTTACGTCATCGGCACCGTCGCCGGCCCCCACCCCTACCCGGAACTGGTGCGCGACTTCCAGGCGGTGATCGGCAAGGAGACCAAGGCGCAGATCCTGGAACACGAGGGGCGCCTGCCCGATGCGGCGGTGGCCTGCATCGGCGGCGGCTCCAATGCCATGGGCCTCTTCTACCCCTTCGTCGAGGATGCCTCGGTGCGCCTGATCGGCGTCGAGGCCGCCGGCCTCGGCATCGACTCGGGCAAGCACGCCGCTTCGATCAGCGCCGGTGCGGTGGGCGTGCTGCACGGCAACAAGACCTTCCTGCTGCAGAACGCCGACGGCCAGATCGAGCATGCCCACTCCATCTCCGCCGGCCTCGACTATCCCGGCGTCGGACCCGAGCACGCCCACCTCAAGAGTCTGGGGCGCGCCGAGTACGTCGCCATCACCGACGCCGAGGCCCTCGAAGGGTTCCAGCTCCTCACCCGGCTGGAGGGGATCATCCCCGCCCTGGAGAGCGCCCACGCCATTGCCCATGTCCTCAAGCTCGCCCCGACCATGACCCCGGAGCAGACGATCGTCGTCTGCCTCTCCGGGCGGGGGGACAAGGATATTCATACCGTGGCGGAAGCCATGGGAGTGGAACTTTAACGGCCGATGAAAAACGCCTGTCTGCGGCGTTGCCGCCCCCCCTCGTCGCTGCGACGTACCCTGCGGGTATGCCTCACTCGTCGGTCGGGCGCCGCCTTGCATCCAGGCATTTTTGATCCGCCTTCGGGGCCGGTTTTTTCCGCCACGAATTAACGAAAGGACACCATGAAATTCACCGAACTGAACCTGCCCGCCGAGGTCCTCAAGGGGATCGAGCAGGTCGGATTCACCGAGCTCACCCCCGTCCAGGAGGAGTCGATCCCCCTGGCCCTGGCCGGCAAGGACGTCGCCGCCCAGGCGCAGACCGGCACCGGCAAGACCGCCGCGTTTCTGATCTCCCTCTTCACCCGGCTGTTGCGCAGCGACCGTGGTGCCGGCCGCGACCCACGTGCCCTGGTGCTGGCCCCGACCCGGGAGCTGGTGGTGCAGATCTGCGAGGACGCCAAGGGACTCGGGGCCGGCTGCCCGTTTCGCGTCGAGGCGATTTTCGGCGGCGTCGACTACGACAAGCAGCGCCAGGCGCTGAAGGACGGCGTCGACATCATCGTCGCCACCCCGGGACGGCTGATCGACTACGCCAAGCAGCGGGTCTTCTCTTTCAACAGCATCGAGGCGGTGGTCATCGACGAGGCCGACCGCATGTTCGACATGGGCTTCATCAAGGACCTGCGCTACATCCTGCGCAAGCTCCCCCCCTTCGAGGAGCGGCAGACGATGCTCTTCTCGGCGACCCTCTCGTCGCGGGTGATGGAACTCGCCTACGAATTCATGGACCTGGCCGAGAAGGTGCGCATCGAGCCGGAGAAGATCACCGCCGACCGCGTTGAGCAGATCCTCTACCACGTCGGCCGCCGCGAGAAGTTCCCGCTGCTGCTCGGCCTGCTGAAGAAGGAGCCGCAGCCGCAGCGGGTGCTGCTCTTCGTCAACACCAAGCGCGAGGCCGAGCACCTCGCCGAACGCCTCAAGGCCAACGAGTTCAAGGCGGCGGTGATCTCCGGCGACATCCCCCAGCGCAAGCGGATGCGCATTCTCGACGATTTCAAGGAGAGCCGCCTCAACTTCCTGGTCGCCACCGATGTCGCATCGCGCGGCATCCACGTCGACGACGTCACCCACGTGGTCAACTACGACCTGCCGCAGGATGCCGACGACTACGTCCACCGCATCGGCCGTACCGCGCGGGCCGGGGCGGCCGGCAAGGCGATCAGCTTCGCCGACGAAGACCTGGTTTTCCACCTGCCGGATATCGAGGAGTACCTCGGCCGCAAGATCCCCAGCACCTTTGCCGAGGAGGAGGACTTCGTTCGCGACTACAAGCGCAGCGCGCCCCCCCACCGCAAGGCCCCGGTGCCGGAAAAGAAACCCGGGCACGGCCACGCCGAAAAGCGGCCGCGGCGGCGCCGGCCCCATCATCCCGGGGACAAGGGAAAAACGGGGCCGTCCTCGTGAACCGCAGCGCGGCCAAAGGCAGGAGGGGCTGATGCTCGGCGCTGCGCTTCCGGAGTTGTCCGGCTGCCGCCGCTGTCCGCGGCTGGTCCACCACCTCGCCCGGCTCGCCCCGCAGAAGGGGCGGGCGCGGGAGAGCTACTGGAATGCCCCGGTCCCCGGTTTCGGAGACCCGCAGGCGCGTCTCTGCCTGGTCGGACTGGCGCCGGGCGCCCACGGCGCCAACCGCACCGGCCGCCCTTTCACCGGCGACGGCGCGGGGGACTTTATGTACCCGCTGCTGCACCGGGCCGGGCTCGCCAGCCGGGCAGCGGCGATCGACTGCGACGACGGCCTGACCCTGCACGACCTCTACATCACCAACGCGGTCAAGTGCCTGCCCCCCGAGAACAAGCCGGCTCCGGCGGAGTTCAGTGCCTGCCGCCCCTTCCTGGCCGAAGAGTTGGCCAGCCTGCCGCGGCTCGCGGTGATCATCGCCCTCGGCCAGGGCGCCTGGACGACCCTGCTGCGCCATTTCCAGGCTTTAGGAGCGCTCGGGCGGCTGGCCGACCATCCCTTCGGCCACGGGGCGCTCTGCCACCTCCCCGGCCGGCCGTTGCTCCTCGCGAGTTACCACACCAGCCGCTACAATGTCCAGACCCGGCGCATCGATGCACCGATGTTTCTGGAATTGCTGGCCCGGGCCCGCCGCCTGGCGGACGGAGAAAACGGTTGAAATGGCCCCGGCCTTCGACTACACTGACCGAATTTGAGATTGGAGCAGAGGTCTGACCATGGGACGCATCGAAGCGACTTTCGCCCGCCTGCGGGCCGCCGGGGAAAAGGCGCTGATTCCGTTCATCACCGCCGGCGACCCCGACCTGGCGACCAGCGAGCAGCTGATCCATGCCCTGGTCGAGGCGGGTGCCGACATCATCGAGCTGGGGGTCCCCTTTTCCGACCCGATGGCTGACGGTCCGACCATCCAGGCCGCGTCGGAACGGGCTCTGCGGGCCGGCGCCAGCCTCGCCGGCGTGCTGCAGGTGGTGGCCAATGTCCGCCGCCACACCAATGTGCCGATCGTGCTGATGGGCTATTTCAACCCGGTCTTCCGTTATGGGCCCGAGCGCTTTGCCCGGGATGCCGCGGCCGCCGGGGTCGATGGCCTACTGCTCGTCGACCTGCCACCGGAGGAAGCCGGAGAAGTCAAGACGGCCCTGCAGGTGGCCGGGCTGCGGCTGATCACCCTGCTCGCGCCCACCACTCCGCCGGAGCGGCGGGTCCGCCTGGCCGCCGCCAGCGAGGGCTACCTCTACTACGTCTCGATGACCGGAGTGACCGGCAGCAAGGCGGTGGATGCCGCGGCGATCGCCGAGGAGGTCGCAGACCTGCGGGCGCACAGCCCGGTTCCGGTAGCGGTCGGCTTCGGCATCACCACCGCCGCCGATGCCGCGGCGATCGGCCGGTTCGCCGACGCGGTGGTGGTCGGCAGCGCCCTGGTGCGGATTGTCGAATCCTGCGGCGGCTCCAGCGACCTGCTGCCCGAAGTGAAGCGTTTCATCGCCGGCCTCAAGGCCGGGTTGGAAACCGCCCAGGCATGACCGCGGACGGATTTCGCGCCCATGACCCGATTCCCCGGCGGCATACCGCAACGAGGCGGACCGGCGCCTTTTCGAGCCGGTAGCGCACACCGGCCTCTTTCACCTGAAGCCCCGGTCCCCCGGGGCGACTGCGTCCATCGCCAGCGGCCCCGAATGACCCGCGCCTGCAGCCTCTGCGAGGCGGCGAGGAATTCCAGCTCTGCTGAACACCATGAGGTACGTATATGGCCTGGTTCAAGAAATCGAAGGCGCCCCTGGCGCCGGTGGAAACCAAGAAGGTGCAGATGCCTGAGGGACTCTGGACCAAGTGCAAGAACTGCAACGAGATCATCTACAGCAAGGAAATCGAGCGCAACCTCAACGTCTGCCCCAAGTGCGACTACCATTTCCGCATCAGCGCCCGCGAGCGGATCGAACTGACCCTCGACGCCGGTTCCTTCGTCGAGATGGACGGCCAGATGGAGTCCGTCGATTTCCTCAACTTCAAGGATTCCAAGAAGTACAAGGACCGCATCCGCGCCGCGGTGAAGAAGAGCGGCCCCGGCGACGCGATCCTCTGCGGCGAGGGATTGCTCGAAGGACTGCCGGTGGTCATCGGGGTCTTCGATTTCGGTTTCATGGGCGGCAGCATGGGCTCGGTGGTCGGCGAGAAGATCACCCGCGCCATCGAACGCGGCCTGGAGAAGCAGGCGCCGGTGATCATCTTCTCCTCCTCCGGCGGGGCGCGCATGCAGGAAAGCATCCTCTCGCTGATGCAGATGGCCAAGACCAGTGCGGCGCTGGCCAAGCTGAAGAAGGCCGGCATTCCCTTCATCTCGGTCCTCACCGATCCGACCACGGGCGGGGTGACTGCCAGCTTTGCCATGCTCGGGGATATCAACATGGCCGAACCGCGAGCCCTGATCGGCTTTGCGGGGCCGCGGGTCATCGAGCAGACCATTCGCCAGAAGCTCCCCGATGGCTTTCAGCGCTCCGAATATCTGCTGGAGCACGGCATGGTCGACATGATCGTCCGCCGCGCCGAGATGAAGGAGCGTCTGGCGCAGATCCTCAAAATCTTCACCCGGCACTGAGGGACTCGGAACCAACCAATATACCGTTTTACATCTCATTTTCAGGTCATCTTTGCCGCCCCTTCCATCACAAAATCCTCGGCGTCGCCCTGCTACGCCGGCGGTTTTGCTCCATCAGGGACGACATTTCCAACCTGAATCTGAGCGTAAAATCTGGTATATCAGTTAATTCCAAGTCCCTGAGCTTCCCCGCCGGCTGCCTATCGACCCTTTCCCCTGACCCGCCGCGCGGTGACCGCGTCGCCCCGGCGGGTGGAGTTTTGCACTGCCCATGCCCGACCGGCCTGCCGACCCGGCTTTCGCCGCCAGTCTCGATTACCTTTACGGTCTGCAGCGCTTCGGCATCAAGCTCGGCCTGGAGAACATCCGGGCCCTGTTGCAGCGCCTCGGCCGGCCCCAGCAGGCCTTTGCCAGCGTCCACGTCGCCGGCAGCAACGGCAAGGGTTCGGTCTGTGCGGCCCTGGCGGAAATCTTTGCCCGCGCCGGGGTCGTGGCGGGCCTCTACACGTCGCCCCATCTCCACTCCTTCACCGAGCGGATCCGGGTCGCCGGCGCGCCGATCACCGAGTCCGAGGTCGCGGCGCTGACCGCGGAGGTCCGGGAGCAGGCAGGAGCGATTCCGGCGACCTTTTTCGAGTTCACCACGGCCCTGGCGCTCCTTTACTTCGCCCGCCGCCAGGTGTCTTGGGCTATCCTCGAGACCGGCATGGGGGGGCGCCTCGATGCGACCAATGCGGTTACCCCGCGGCTGTGCGTGATTACCTCCCTGTGCCGCGATCACAGCGGCCATCTCGGCACCGACCTGGCCGCCATCGCCGGCGAGAAGGCGGGGATCATCAAGCCCGGGGTGCCGGTGCTGTGCGCCCCCCAGCCCGAGGCGGCGCTGGCGGTGATCAGCGCGCGGGCCACCGCACTGGCTGCCCCGCTCTTTCTTTCCGGCCGGGATTTCGCGGTCCGTGACGGCGGCGACGGCCTGATCTTCCGTGGTTTCGGAATCGAGCTGGACGGGCTGCGTTTCGGTCTCGCCGGCCGCCACCAGCAGCTCAACCTTGGTTTGGCCCTGGCCGCTGCCGTGCTGCTGCGCCGCCAGGGGGTGGCGCTCCCCGACGCGGCGCTGCGCACCGGGGTCGCCGGGGTGCGCTGGCCGGGGCGCCTGGAGTGGTGGCAGGACGGCCGCAGCATCCTCCTCGACGGCGCCCACAACGAAGGCGGCGCCCGGGTCCTGGCCGGCTACCTGGCCGAACAGGGGCTCAGCGGGGTGCGCTGGGTTGTCGGGCTCAAGGCCGACAAGGACGCCGACGAACTGCTCGCCCCCCTGTTGCCGCTGGCCGGAGAGGTCTATTGCACCTGCCCGCCGGTGGATGCGGCGTACGATCCCGAGCGGCTGGCCGCTGCGGCGCGGTCGGCCGGGCATCCCGCCAAGCTCCTGCCCGACCCGGCGGCGGCGCTGGCTGCCGCCCTGGCCGATCGCCGGCCGGGGGAGGTGGTCCTGGTGGCCGGATCCCTGTTTCTGGTAGCCGCGGCCCGTGACTATTTGATGACCCTGGAGAGGGACGGCGCGTGATCCGTTACACTTACATCCTGTTGCTGATCCTGTGCAGTGGCCTGCTGCTGGCGGCCGTCCCGGCAGGAGCCGGGCAGATCGCCGCCGTGGGGGAAGGCAAAGGCCCGGTCTCCCTCGATGCCGACTCGTTGAGCTACGACAAGGCGGCCGACACCTATCATGCCACCGGCGACGTGCGCCTGCGGCAGGGGGAGATGGAACTCCGCGCCGCCAATATTGTCTGGAACAATACCAGCGGCGATGCCGAGGCCAGCGGTGGGGTGCGGCTTACCGGTCCCGAAGGGACGATGGAGGGGGATTCCCTCTCCTACAACCTGGGAACCGGGCGCGGCCGACTGAACAACGGCCGGGTCTTCGCCACCGGCCAGAACTTCCATATCACCGGCCGCGAGATCGAACGACTCAGCGCCCTGGATTACCAGGTCGAGGGCGGCACCTTCACCACCTGCCAGGGGGACCGGCCGTCATGGAAATTCGGCGCCGAGCACTTCGGCGTCACCCTCGGCGGCTATGCGCGGGCCCGCAACGTCCTCTTCTACATCAAAGATGTCCCCGTCCTCTACATCCCCTACCTGATCTATCCGGCCAAGACCGAACGCGAGTCGGGCCTGCTGATGCCCCGCTACGGTTTTTCCAGCCGCCGCGGTGCTCAGTTTTCACTGGCCTGGTACCAGGTCCTGGCGCGCAATCTCGATGCCACCGTCGAGGTCGACTACATGTCCAAGTTCGGTCTCGGCAAGGGGCTCGAATACCGTTACGCCCTGGCGAATGACAACCAGGGGGAATTCCACGCCTACCACGTCACCGAAAGCGGCCGCACCGATCGCTACTCTCTCACCGGCCATCACCGGGGGACCCTCCCCGACGACGTTCACCTGACGGCCGACGTCGACTTCGTCAGCAGCCGCGACTACTACGCCGATTTCGGCGAGTCCTACAAGATTTATACCCGGGACAAGGCCGAGACGGTGATCTACCTGGCCCGCAACTGGGAGAAGGTCAACCTCGCGGGCCAGTTCAAGTACCTCAAGGACCTCGAACAGCCGGGGGGGGAGACCCTGCAGCGCCTGCCGGAGGTACGGCTGGCCGGGATTACCCAGCGTCTGGATGGAACCCCGTTGTTTTTGCGGTATGACCTCGAAGGGGATGAATTCTGGCGGCGCAGCGGGGAAAAGGGCGCCCGGCTCAGCCTGCGGCCGGAGCTCTCCACCGATCTACTCTCCAATCCCTACTTTTCGCTGGTGCCGGAGATGGGCTACCGCGAACGTTTCTACAGCACCACCAGTGACGACTTCCAGAGCAAGGGGATTTTCGATTTCGGCGCCCGCGCCTCGACCCTTTTTTCCCGGGTCTACAGCGTCGATGGCCAGAGCGTGCACAAGGTCCGACACAGTATCGAGCCGGAGATCGGTTATTTCTATATCCCGAGCGTCGACCAGTCGGAGCTGCCCGAGTTCGACACCCTCGATCGGATTGGACCGGAAAACCGCATCGGCTATGCCTTGACCAACCGTTTTACCGCCCGCATGGAAAGCGAAAACGGTGAGCGTTATTATCACGAATTCCTCTACCTGCGCCTGTCCCAAAGTTATGATTTCGATGACTTCCGGGGGAATCCCCAGGCCGCGGCGGAGGTAGGCAAACCCTTCTCCCCGTTGCTGCTCGAAGCGATCGTCCGACCGACTCGTTTGAGCTATCTCGATTTCGACGCCAGCTACGACATCAATTCCGGCGAAAACCGCCTCGTCGACTACAACCTGCGCGGCTCCCTCACCGATACCGCCGGCAACAGTTTCACCATCGATTACCGCAACCGGCGCGGTGAACTGGAATATCTCGCGGCGACGCTCGACACGGCCTTGCTCAAGCCGGTCTACGTGCGCCTGGAAGATCGCTACGACTTTTTTGCCAGCAAGGCACTGGAAAGTGTACTCGGCCTCGAATACCGGGCGCGGTGCTGGAGTTTCTTCGTCACCTACCGCCAGCGTCCCGACGAGGAGGAGGTGCTGCTCTCCTTTTCCCTTACCGGACTCGGGCGGGTCTCCGGCCTTGGTGCCAGCCGGCCCCGCAACGTCGAATAATATCCCGGCGGGAAGTTGACCTTTTCGAAGCCTTTGTTAAACTGTTGAGGCTTTTTTGCAAATTTAATCCCCGGTCCCGGCAATCGATGGCCCAGGGAAAGGAGGGATGGAGGGGGGCGCCGGTCCGGGTGAGCGTGTCAACACCCAACCGTCACAGAGAGGGGAAAACATGTTCAGACTTTTCGTTGTCCTGTGGACCGTTCTGGTCCTGGCCGCAGCCGTTCCGGCTCTGGCCGCCGAAACCCATGTCGCCCAGGCCGCCCAGGCGGTCGTCAACATCAACACGGCGGATGCCGTGCAACTCGAAGCCCTGCCGGGGATCGGCGGGGTGACCGCGGAGCGGATCGTCGCCTACCGAAACGAAAAGGGTCCTTTTGCCAGCATTGACGATCTGGTCAAGGTCAAGGGGGTCGGCAGCAAGACCCTGGAAAAGATCCGCGGCCGGATCGTGCTGAACTGAGCCGGCTTTCTTTACAGAAGAGGCGCCCGCCGGGTTTCCGGCGGGCGCCGATTTTTTTGCCGGTCGGCCCTGTTGCCGGTGGAAAAATCACTGGTCTCCGCCTCCCCGCCTGTGGCATGCTAGGGGCCACGGTCGCACCCCGGCGACCGCAACCTTCTCCCTGATATTCCCGATGCCGGCAGACGAACACTCCTCCCCGCGGTCTTCCCGTCGCGCGCCCTGGTGGGCCGTGCTGATCATCCTCGCCCTGGTCGCCATGGCTCTGTTCGGGGACAAGGGGGTACTGCGGGCCCTGCAGGCCAACCGGGAGAAGGGGGATCTGGAAGCCCAGGTAAAAGCCCTGGAGGCGACCAACGACGAGCTGCGCAAGGAGATCCAGGCGCTGCGCAACGACCCGCGCACCATCGAAAACCTCGCCCGCAAGGAACTCGGCATGGTCAAGGATGACGAGTTGGTCTACCAGTTTCGCACCCCGCCGCGCCCGGCCACGCCACCCCCTCGCGCCGTCCCCGAGGCACCGCCCGGCGAGTGACTCCGAGTGACTCCAAAGCGGCGGGCGCGGCTTGACAGCTGTCGGCCGGGAGCGTAACATACGCACGCCGCCGCTCCCGGACGGAGGATACCTACGCCGCTGAGGATGCGTATGCCTTGCACGGCCCGACGAACCTGCCCGTTCTGCGCCCCGCCCTTTGCGCCCGGCGGCGAAACGCATTACTGCCCCGATTTAACCGCCGCTGTCCGGTTGCGCCGCGAATTTCATCGTGCAACGGGCGGCGGCGCGACTCCATTCCGCGAAAGACTGACACCATGAAAGAACGTCTGCGCCAGGCTGTCCTCGCCGCGCTCCAGGCCTGTTACGCTGCCGGGACCCTCAAGTCCGGCAGCGTTCCTGCCTTTGTCATCGAAATTCCCGGCCAGGCCGGCCACGGAGATTTCGCCAGCAATGTCGCCATGCTGCTCGCCCGCGAGGAAAAACAGGCGCCGCGCAAGGTGGCCGAGGCCCTGGTTGCGGCCCTCGGTGCCGGCAACGGCCTGTGGGAGAAGGTCGAGATCGCCGGCCCCGGCTTCATCAATTTCTTTCTCGCCCCCGGCTGCTGGTACCAGGTGCTCGACGAGGTCCAGCGCCAGGGATCGGCCTACGGCCGCAACGACTCCGGCGCCGGGAGACCGGTGCAGGTGGAATTCGTCAGTGCCAATCCTACCGGCCCCCTGCATATCGGCCATGGCCGCGGCGCGGCGGTGGGCGATACCCTCTGCCGGCTGCTCGAGGCAACCGGCTGGGACGTGACCCGCGAGTTCTACTACAACGACGCCGGGGCGCAGATCGCCAACCTGGCGCTCTCGGTCCAGGCCCGCTGCCTCGGCATCGAGGCCGACGACCCGCGCTGGCCGGCCGACGGCTACCAGGGGGACTACATCCGCGACGTCGCCCGCAGCTACCTGGTCGGCGAGACCGTCGATGCCGGTGACCGGCACGTCACCGCCGCCGCCGATCCCCGGGACCTGGAGGCGATCCGCCGCTTCGCCGTCGCCTACCTGCGCCGCGAGCAGGACCAGGACCTGTCCGCCTTCGACGTCCGCTTCGACGTCTTCTCTCTGGAATCGAGCCTGTATGCCGAAAACCGGGTCGACGCGGTCGTCGAGCAGCTGACCGCCAACGGTTTCACCTACGAGGCCGATGGCGCCCTCTGGCTGCGCACCACCGCCTTCGGCGACGACAAGGACCGGGTAATGCGCAAGGCCGACGGCAGCTATACCTATTTCGTCCCCGACGTCGCCTACCACCTGGAGAAATGGCGGCGCGGCTTCGGCCGGGTGATCAACGAGCAGGGGGCCGACCACCACAGCACCATCATCCGGGTGCGGGCCGGGCTGCAGGCACTGCAGGTCGGGATCCCCGAGGGGTGGCCCGAATACCTGCTGCACCAGATGGTCACCGTCATGCGCGGCGGGCAGGAGGTCAAGATCTCCAAACGTGCCGGCAGCTACGTCACCCTGCGCGACCTGATCGACGAGGTCGGGCGCGACGCCACCCGCTTTTTCTTCCTGATGCGCAAGGCCGACGCCCAGCTGGTCTTCGACATCGATCTCGCCAAGCAGCAGAGCAACGACAACCCGGTTTACTACGTGCAGTACGCCCATGCCCGGGTCTGCAGCATCAATCGCAACGCCGCCGAGCAGGGGCTGGCCGTTCCCTCCCCCGGGATGGCGCCGCTGGCCGCCCTGAGCCTCGACGAGGAGCTGGACCTGGCCCGGCTGCTGGCCCGCTATCCGGAGACTGTGGCCGGCGCCGCCCAGCAGTTCGAGCCGCAGCGCGTTACCACCTATCTGCAGGATCTGGCCGCCCTGTTTCACAGCTTCTACAACCGCAACCGGGTGATCTGCGACGATGCGGAGACCACCCGGGCCCGTCTCTACCTGGCCAACGCGGTGCGGGTGGTGCTGGCCAACGGCCTGCAGCTGCTCGGTGTTTCGGCCCCGGAAAAGATGTGATGGCGTCGCCAAAACTCACCAACTGTTGCGTTGCTGCAATCGCCTCGCTGCTTCGACGTACGAAAGTACGCCTCATGGCTCGACCATTGCGCGCCTTGCATTTGGCGCTTTTTGCTTAGCCATCCACTTCGATGCTTTTTTCCAAAGCATCAAATGTAACGGAGGATGCCCGTGAATCACCATGCTCTCTCCCGCAGCGAATCGCGCAAGGAACGCAAGCTGGTCCTGCTCCTGCTCCTGGTGGTGATCGGCGTCGGTCTCGGCTGTTTCGCCCTCGGCGTGATGGTCGGCCGCGGCGGGGCGCCGCAGGCGGTGGTCAGCCAGGAGGTCGCTCCGGCGCCGGTGCGGATCCCGGTGGCGGCCGCAGCGCCGGCGGGCACGCCGCCGGCCACGGCTGGCCAAACCCCGGCGCCAGCCGATGCGCCGGCCGATTCCCCGGCCAATCTCACCTTCTACGATAATCTGCCGCGCGGCGAACAGCCCCCGCTGGGGAGCGGCATCAATCTTCCCCCCGCAGCGCCTCCGCCCCCGGCCGCGGCACCCGCAAGCCCCGCACCGGCTTCGGCACCGGTCCCCGCCCCGAAACCGGTTGTCGCCGTGCCGACCGCCCCGGAGCCGGCCGCGACGGCCGGCAGCTACCTGGTCCAGGTCGCCTCCTTCTCCCGCCCCGACGATGCCGGCGTCCTCCAGGCCCGGCTGGCCAAAAAGGGTCTTCAGGCCTACGTGCAGCAGGCCGACCTCGCCGGCAAGGGGGTCTGGTACCGGGTCTACGTCGGTCCCCTGGCTTCCGCCGCCGCGGCCGAGCAGGTGGCCGCCCGGCTCAAGACCGAGGAGAAGCTCTCCCCATTGGTGCGCAAGCGCTGAGGTCGATATGTCCCGATCCGAAACTGTCCTGGTCACCGGCGGCGCCGGCTTCATTGGCTCCCACCTGGTCGAGGCGCTGCTCGCCGAAGGCCGGCAGGTGGTGGTTTTCGACAACTTCAACGACTTCTACGCGCCGGCGCTGAAGCAGGCCAATGTCGTCGCGCTGCAGGCCGCGGCCCGTTGCACCGGTGCCGGGTTGCGGGTGCTCAAGGGGGATTTGCGCAGCAGCTCCGACGTCGAGCGGGCGGTGGCCTGCCTGGGGCCTGCAGAGACAGCGGCGGTCGTTCACCTGGCGGCAATGGCCGGCGTCCGGCCCTCCATCGAACAGCCGCGGCTCTACCAGGCGGTCAATATCGACGGCACCCTCAATCTCCTCGAGGCCTGCCGTGCCGCCGGCGTGCGGCGCCTGGTTTTCGCCTCCTCCTCCTCGGTCTACGGCAACAACCCCAAGGTCCCCTTTGCCGAAACCGATCCGGTCGATGCGCCGATCTCCCCCTACGCCATGACCAAGAAGGCCGGCGAGCTGCTCTGCCACAACTATCACCATCTCTACCGGATTTCGGTCGCCTGCCTGCGCTTCTTCACCGTCTACGGACCCCGCCAGCGCCCCGACCTGGCGATTCACAAGTTCGCGCGGCTGCTCGCTGCCGGCCGGCCGATCCCCTTCTTCGGCGACGGCAGCACCCGCCGCGATTACACCTACATCACCGACACCCTGCAGGGCATTCTCGGCTCCCTGGCCTGGCTCGAGGAGGCCGGTGAACCGCGCTACGAGATCTTCAATCTCGGGGAATCCCAGACCGTCACCCTGAGCCGGCTGGTCGATCTGCTCGGCAGCGCCATGCACTGCACCCCGCAGCTGGAGCGCCTGCCGCTGCAGCCCGGCGACGTCCTGTGCACCTACGCCGACATCGGCCGGTCGCGGGCGGTGCTCGGCTATGCCCCCCAGGTCAAGATCGAGGACGGTATCCGCCGCTTCGTCGCCTGGTTCCGCGCGGAAGGGGCGGCGGTCGGCCGCTAAGCGTCGGCGCCGCTGCGCGCCGCGTTTGCGCCGGCATGCGAAGAGCGACATATCCCCCCTTGCTGGCTCCGGGAGAAGACCGTGGACCGTCTGCTGGAACGATTCACTACCCACCTGAGTGTCGAGCGCAACGTCTCCCCCCACACCCTGGACGCCTACCGCCGCGACCTGGCTGGCTTCCGGGCCTTCCTGCGCGACGAGCTGCACTGGCAGGAACAGGACGCGGCGCTGCTGCGGCGCGTCGACCAGATTGTGCTGCGCCGTTACCTGGCCTTGCTCCACCGCCGCTGCAAGCGCTCCACCATCGGCCGCAAGCTCGCCGCCCTGCGCAGTTTTTTCCGCTTCCTGGTCCGCGAGGGGGTGCTGGAGATCAACCCCGGCGAGCTGGTCGGCACTCCGCGGGCAGAGAAATATCTGCCCAAGACCCTCTCCGTCGACGAGGCCTTCGCCCTCATGGAGCGCGACACGAACGACGGTCTGCTCGCCCTGCGCGACCGGGCGATCGTCGAGACCCTCTACTCCTGCGGGCTGCGCATCGGCGAGCTGACCGGGCTCGACATCCAGGGCCTCGACCTCGCTGCCGGGCTGGTGCGGGTTCTCGGCAAGGGGCGCAAGGAGCGCATCGTCCCGGTCGGGCGCAAGGCCCGCGAGGCGCTGCAGCGCTACCTTGAAGCCCGGGGGCCGGCGGCGGCCGACGCGCCCCTCTTTATCAATCACCGCGGCGGCCGGCTCACCGCGCGCAGCATCCAGCGCCAGCTCAAGGTGCGCCTGCTGCAGGCCGGCATCCTCAAGGAGGCGACGCCGCACGCCCTGCGCCACTCCTTCGCCACCCACCTGCTGGCCGGCGGCGCCGACCTGCGGGCGATCCAGGAACTCCTCGGTCACGCCTCCCTCTCCACCACCCAGAAGTACACCCAGGTCGGCATCGAGCATCTGGCCCGGGTCTACGACGCCGCCCATCCGCGCAGCCGAAATAAAAAAGACCAAAACGGTCATTAATTCCTTGACAGTCTCCGGGCAATGGATAAACTGGTGCCACATTTTCGCCGTTGTCAACGGTTATTGCCCCTGAAAGGAGTCTGTCCATGAGTGTTCTGGTTGGCAAGAAAGCCCCTGAATTCAAGGCCGCCGCGGTCATGCCCGACGGTGCGATCAAGGATGATTTCGCCCTTGCCGATTACCACGGCAAGTACATCGTCCTCTTCTTCTATCCCCTCGATTTCACCTTCGTCTGTCCCACCGAGCTGATCGCCTTCAGCCGTCGCATCAAGGATTTCGAGGAGCGCGGGGTCCAGGTCATCGGCTGTTCCATCGATTCCCAGTTCACCCATGTCGCCTGGCGCAATACCCCGGTCGACGAGGGGGGGATCGGCGCCATCCACTACCCGCTGGTCGCCGACGTCAAGCATGAGATCTGCCGCGCCTACGACGTCGAATTCGGCGATGCCGGGGTCGCCTACCGCGGCGCCTTCCTGATCGACGAGAACGGCATCGTCCGCCACCAGGTGGTCAACGACCTGCCGTTGGGGCGCAATGTCGACGAGATGCTGCGCATGGTCGATGCCCTGCAGTTCACCGAGAAGTACGGCGAGGTCTGTCCCGCCGGCTGGACCAAGGGGGACGAGGGGATGAGGCCGGACAAGGAAGGGGTCTCTTCCTATCTCGCGAAAAAGGCTGAGAGTCTCTGAGGCGAGACCTCAACCTTAACCCCGGGAAAAGCATTTCACCGCAAAGACGCAAAGGACGCGAAGGAAAGTCAACACCAAGGGCTTGGTTGTAATAACCTTAGAATTTGATTCTTTTGCGCGCTTTGCGTCTTGAGAGAGCGAAGCGAACGGGCGGTGAAATAGTCTTTCCGGATTTACCGCAAGCGCAAAGAACCCAAAAGAAACCATGTGCTCCCCAACCGGGACCGTTAACCCTTCGGGTTAGGACTAGGGTTACTTAGCCTCCCTAATTTCTTTGCGACCTTTGTGCCTTTGCGGTAACGAATTGCCGCATTCAGGTTGATGTAGAAATAGAAAGGCGCCGCTCCCGAATTGGAGCGGCGCCTTTTTGCATGAAACGGCGGGAGGGGGCTCAATAGGCGATCGGGGCCATGGCGATCAGCAGCGGGTAGGTGCCTTCCCGGGTTCCTTCCGGAAGGACCACGCGCATGTCGAGAACCCGGGTCACCGGCACAGCTGGATGCTGGCCTTCGACGCGAACCGCATCGGTCAGCTCGGTTCCGCCGTCCTGGACCAGAATGCGTTCCGGGCCGCCGCTGCTGATCTCGAAACGGATGGCATCACGGATGTTGGTCTGGACGCTGAGGGTCAGAGCCTGCGGGAAGTCGATGTAACCGCGGCGAATGTCCGCGCTGGTCACCCGGTAGCTGGACACCGGCTGGTTGGCCGAGAACTTGATCCAGGGGCGGATAACGGCCCGTACCTGCACGGTGGCACTGGTACTGGCTGCGGCCTGAACCGTTGCGGCCCAGGGGTTGAGAATCGTGAGTGCCAGAATTCCCGTTACGAGAAGTTTCATGGCTTTCACTCCCTTCGGTAACCCGGCTATCCGTTCCACCTTCGCCGAGGCTTCGGAGGACTTGGACCCGTGGCTTTGCGTCGCCGGATTTCTCCGGGTTTGCCGTTGTCGCTGAAGTGTGCTGCTTTTTTTGGGGTCGGTCGGGGAAACGCCTGTCGTTTCCTTTGCGGTTCCTTTCTTTGCACCTAGTCTTAAAATTAGAGGGTTTTTTTCATTGTATCACCAGAGTGCGCCCTGCAAGTATCTAGTGCGATTGTTGTGCCGAACTTCTAACTGATTGGAAATACACAAAAAATTTTCGGATTGACAAAAATACGTCACCGTGGAGACCAGCAAAAAGGTATATCGGGTTTCCCGGCCAAGAAAAAAATGCGTAAGGGTCCGGAAATAAAGAATAAAAAATACAAAGTAGGCTTCTGGGTGGGGGCGGTCGATGGTTGGGTATTTTGACTATA
Organism: uncultured delta proteobacterium; assembly: GCA_963763205.1. Taxonomy (GTDB): domain Bacteria; phylum Desulfobacterota; class Desulfuromonadia; order Desulfuromonadales; family DDH964; genus DDH964. The sequence goes on from CAVXNQ010000004.1 coordinate 34,680, forward strand.
GTCAAAATACCGACTTTCAGGAGGGTTAGGCGGGGGTTGCGAGGAACGGCAAGAGGCGGGTCACTTCAATTTTGGACGCCCAGGCCGAATGGGCTTCGAGACGGTGGCGTCTTGCAGAGGAGTGGGATCCGCTGTTGCACTACCATTGAATAGTTACGGTGATGAGGTCGCTGTATTGTCCGGCGGAAACGTTCTGGCGGGGAGGGATCCTGCCGTAGATCGTTGCTGTCAAGGGATTAGCTCTGGTCACGTTGTCGCTGACCACGCTCGAGGAGCCGGAGCCGTCGCCCCAGATGGAGGAGCAGGAGGCATTGGTGAAAAGGTTGTAGATCAACGGCGTGGAGCCTGATGGGCCCTGCATCTGCCTCTGGGCGAAGGTGCCGGAACCACCCGGGCTGAGGGAGACCGTGACCGGGATCGGCGCATTTGGGTTCTGTTCCGGGGCGTTGCAGGTGATGGTTATGGTGCCGGTCGCATCTCTGACGACGTTGTCGAACACATCATAGCCGCCGAAGTTCAGCGCCGTGGTCGTCACGTCGCACCGGAAACCGAGCGCTTGGGGGGCACTAACAATCAAGGTCAGGAGCAGCCCTAGGCTTGTTAAGAGTACACGCATCATTTCTGGACCCCCACGGTGCTAGGAGACTGTCGGACTATCCATGAATCGGCTGCAAATCTGGCCTCAAACCTCCGGATTTTGGCTGCGACCCGCATAGTCCGACTGGCTCCTAGGAAAGCCTAAATACTCTAGCACTAATTTTCGCTGGGGACCACAATCAGGACCACCCGGCGGTTTTGTCGCAGGCACTTTTCCGTCGCCTCAGAGCAAACGGGATATTTCTCCCCGACGCTGACGACTCTTGCGATTCGTTTTCCGGAAATTCCCGCGGCGAGCAGATACTTTTGAATCATCACTGCGCGACGCAGACCAAGCTGGAGATTGTAAGCTTCGTTCCCCAGTCGACAGGTATACCCTTCAATTTCTATGCCCCATTCCGGATGGTCAAGAAGATATTCGACCATCGGTTCCAACTGCTGAAGTTCCTTAGCAGAGGGCTGGTCCTGGTTTAAGGGGAAGTGGATGACAATCCGGTGCTGGAACTCTACGGCGACGTTGTGGGCAGCATGGGGGGGCTCCCCGGAACCTCATGTTCCGGTGGCGGGGTCGAGGCCGTATTCGTCGCCGCAACTGGCGGCGGGGCGGTGACGGCAACCTCTTTGCTGCCTTCGGCTTCCACGAGAGGCGGTGCACTCTCCGGAGAAGCAGCACTCGGGGTGGTGACCGGGGCGTGAGCGGCGGGTTCGCCGCCAGGTGATTTTGCCGGCCCAATCCTTTGGCAAATCAAGGTTCCAAGATCGACTGTTTCGGCATCGTTTTTCGGAAAGGTCAACTGCGCCTGGTAACTTTCGTTTCCCAGTTTAACTGTGACGGGGTAAGTTCCGGCAGGCAGGAATTCACCCGGGCCTTTTTCCAGGGCACTGCATCCCTGGCGACGGTCCCCCTCGATGGTTGCCATCTGGCTGTCGAAATAAAATTCACCATTGCCCCCGGTCCAGAAGTCCACCGGGCCATCGGGAGTGGTGAGGATCAGTTCGGCGTTGGCCAGGGGTTGTTGATCCGCGTTGTTAAGCAACAAGGTGCCGGTGAAGGCCTGGTAGCGACGCAGGGGGAAATTGAGGCAGGAGCCGCTGCGCAAGGGCGGGGAGACAAACAGACGAACACGCGGCATCAGGTACTCCATGGGAATGTCCTTGTCTTCGATGGAAACCTGATTGTCGTAGTAAGAGGAAAGATCGGGTACCACCACCCGGCCACGGTCGTCGGTCCTTCCGGCAGTCTGGCCGTTGACGTAGACCCGGACTCCTTCGGCCTCGCCGACGCTGACCATGGCGAAGCTGTCTCGCACCGGGCGGGTGAGGGCAAATGTATCGGCGACGTGGACCAGCGCCCCGGAGAGGGAGAGGCGGCTCGTTGTGGAATGGACGTTCCCCCCGCGGAATGCTCCAAGGTCGGCACGCAGGATGCCATGTTGGGCGTTGTGCTGTACAAAACCATCCAGCCGCTCGCTGGCCGTGTCGTGGGTTTCGGAATGTTCCCCCTGAATGCCCCAGCCGGTCCCTTCCCCCAAAGGCGTGTTCTTCCGGCCTTCGATACTCAGGCTGTTCGCCTCCCGCTCATGGCGAACGCCGCCGGTCATGGTAAGTTCCCGGCCAGGTTGCCAATTGAAGAACACCGAAGCCTCCACGTAGGAATCGGCTTCATGGATGAAGGAGATGGTCGAGGAGAGGAATACTTTTCTGTAGAGTCGTCGTGACCAGGAGAGGGTCACGTCGCGACGGCTTTGCTGCTGATAATAGCTGGCGGCACTGTAGCGAAGGCCAAAGGACCCGAATGCTGGGGAGAGATAGCCGATGCTGGCAGTCAGATTCAACTTGCGCTCGAGGGTCGCGTCGAGGTTGGCAAGTGTCCGGTAGGCCTGCGAATACGTCTGAAGTCCGAGGCGCAGAGCGAAACCCTGGGTCTGGTATTCATAGGTCAATTGCCCGGCGCCTCCCGTCGCGCCATTAAAGGAACTGATCGACCCGTCAACCTTGACGAGGCCGTATTGCGGGACAACGCAACCGAACTCACCCCCGAAATTGGTCAGGTCCCGGTTCAGCTCGGTACGTACCCCCAGGTTAATCCGGTCCGTCAACCCGTAGCGGTGAAATCCGGAAAACGTGAGCCGGTGGTTGTAATGGTCACTTTCAATGCCGAAATTTTTGCGAGGAAAGCCGAGGTTGTAGCTGTATTCGTGCAGACCTTTTTTCAGAATCTGGTCGGTACCGTAGATCGGTATGGTGATGCGCTGCTCACGCCCGATGGAATCGCGAATGACGACTTCTATGGTCTGGGCACCCTGAATCCCCTGGTAATTGAGTAATTCAAAGGAGCCGGGTGCGAAATGATCGGTGCGGATCTTGGAGCCATCCACGTAGAGATCGACATCGGACGGGAAGGTCAGCAGGCCGGAGAAATTAAAGAGCGGGTACCGGATGAGGTAGGGATTGATCTGGTAAACCTTTGAAAGGCTTAGTCCCCCCATCGCAACAAGGCTGCCGAGGTTGTCGGAATCAGCTGTAAAGTCGCCGATGACCAGCCGCTGCAGTTGCTCACGGTCATCGAAAATGAAGCGCGTGTTGAGGCGCACCAGGTCCTTGTTCTCAGGCGTTTGGGTGTAGAGTCCATCACTGAGAAACAAGCCCCTGCCGAAACGGATCCCGAGTTCGTGGCTGGCGTTGAAGGTTTGGAATTCAAGGGAGGTTTCTCCTCCCATGGTGTAGTCGAGGCCGTAGTTGAGGAAGAAACTTTTTTCCCGGGGATAATAGACATGCTCTTGCCGTGCAAAAGCGAGATCGCTGGTCTCCTTGGGCAGCAGCGTAGGAGATGCGGTGATCGCAAGGCTGAGGCTGTTGGCATCAAATGCGAACGACACCTCCGGCACGCTCCGCAGGGAAACGTATTCGGCCCCTTCGGCTTGTATCCTTGTTGCGGGGAGATCGTGCAGTCCCATCTTCTTGAGATCTTCAGGCAGGATCAGGAAGTCCCCATCATCGCGCATGATGACGAAGAATTCTCCCTTGGGCTGCTGGTTGAGAAGGACGTCACAGATGATGGTTTCGTCGGCGCGGACGGGCACGGCGAAGAGATTGAAGGCAGCGAGAAAAACAAAAAAAATGACAAGGCGGAAGGGTGAAATCGGGTGGAAAACGAAAATTGAGCCAGTCGATTTAAGGAGCCGAACACATCGCTTTGTCCACATCGATCTTTCCGTTGAGTTTGATCCGATCGGCGTTGACTTGGATGTCCAAAGTATCTGAACGTCGGCAGGCATCGGCTGAGATTTCGGCAGAATAGGTCCGGCTGCTCCCGGACAGCAGGTACCAGCCTTCCAGCTCTTTGGTGTAAACGACGTCTCCGCTTGCCGACACCGCCTGCAATGTCACGGTGTCAATTCGAAAATGAGTGGATCCGTCATTCCGGACCTTGAAGGAGATCTTGCCCGCCGACAAGGTAGTGTCGGTAATGGACCCCTTGGTATTTTCCCGGGGAGGAGCAACAAAGACCGGAACGCCGAACTGGATGGCGATAGCGACGGTATTCGATGACTTTTGCCCTTTGTCCGGAATTTCCCGGATGAAGATACGGTAGGTTTTCTCGCGAGTGGGTGGCAAGGCCCGGATACCGATCCTTATCACCCGTTCCCGTTTTGGCTCGACCGTCAGCTGTTTTGGGAAAAAAATCAGATCGGTCGCGGGCTGATAGACATCCTTGCCGTCTTGGTCCTGCGACCACTGTGCCGCGGATATCGCCAGATTCAGGGGCTGATCTCCGTCGTTGGTGACAGTTAGAACATCGGTGCGCGTTTGCGCGTTAAAAAAGACCTTGATTGGACTGACACGCCAGTTGCCGGCGTGGGCAGAAGTTGTGAAAAATATAATCAGACAACCGACTAGCAGGGCAATCGGACAGGACTTTCGCGAACGGATTATCGGACCCATGACAATCATGACCGCACCATAGCCTGCAAAGGTGGTTTTTGCAAGCGGAAACCCCCGTCAGGGCTGGATGGAAATCGTTACGGTATCCGCATAGTTGCCAGCTATCGCCGACTGATAATCGCTGCCGAGGACGGTGCCTTTTACCGTCAGGGTCTGGGCGACATTTTTGGGGGCGCTGCCAGTGGTCGGGGACAGGGCGAGCAGATAGGGGAGGAAGGCCGTCGGGTCGGTTGCATGCTGCATGCGCGGGGAGCCGGGGCCGGACTCATGCAGCCCGTCGTCGTCGGTAATCAGATAGGTTGCAACGCTGCTGCTGCCCATACAGGTAAAACTGAGGGTCGCGGTGACGGACACGTCGGCCGGGTTGAGCGGGTCGAGAGTGCCGAAGTTCAGGTTCGCTGTCGCGGGGTTGTCAAAGCGGCAGTTGCTTTTCGACAGGATGACGGCGGAAACGCTGATGGGAGTGGCATAGGTGCCGGCCAATGCGGCCTGGGGCGCAAATCCCATCAGGAGGAGCAGGAAACCCAACGCAGATTGTCTTAGATATCGAGGCAGCATCAACAGGCTCGACGGTGGAGGAGGGGCAATGCGGCGGTGACGGGAACCCGGCCACCGCCGCACGGTGGCCCACAGAACAGAAGAAATCAGTAAGTGATGGTGACAGTGAAGGTATCGGTATAGTCGGCGGCTGCCGGGGCTGCCTGGTACTGGGCCTGGGCGATGGTGGCATTGACGTTGTAATCGGTGCCGGCGAAGCCCGGGGTCAAGGTGCCCGAAGGAACAAGCGTGGAATAGGTCATAGTGCCCGAGGTCAAAGCGCTATTCAGGGTCCCGGTGGCCGGCGCCCCGAAGGTGACGGTGGTCCCTGCGGTGCACTTCACATTCACCACTCCCTGGGTTGCCCCGCCCTGGGACGACGAGTTCACGAGCCCGGTGGTGGTCAACGGGTCGATCGCGGCAAAAGTGATGTTGCTCGTGGTCGACGCCGAACAGCTTGCATTGATCGTTGCGTTGACGGTGACGTCGGCGGTAGTGGTGGCCGCCAGTGCATTCCCCGCCGCGAAGATACCGGTGAGAGCCAGGGCCAGTGCTGCGAGTTTCATCGTTTTCATGTGTTCCTCCGTTCGGTGTGTGCGGGATGATCCCTGTTTGAGCCTGTCGATTCAGGCGTATTGGGCAAAAAAAGCGCCCGTCTTCAGCTTTTGCCGAAGACGGGCGCGCAGAAGTCACGGGAACTTGCGTCGCCCGTCTCTTCGGCAACCCGGCGATCCGTCCCGCTTTCGCCGATGTGCCGGCAATGGCGGGCTAGGACCCGTGGCTTTGCGTCACCGGATTACTCCGGTTTTGCCAGTGTCGGAGACCAATAATTAGTCGTTTGTGCGCCGAAAGTCTTATCCAGGGGGGGAGGGAGAAGTCAATGTATTTCTTGCGGTCCTGGATGCCGACTGCGGCGGCTGGTTGCGGTAATGCCATCCGCTTGCCCTCACTAATGTAGCACTACCCGTGCCAAAATTGATGACTGTAACTTCAGGGGCTTGCGGGCGGGGGAGGGGAGATTAAAAAAGATAGGGTATCCATTTTGGATACTCAGAATGATGACCAGCCTGAATGGCTTTGCGGCGAACCGGCCCCAGCCGACCTGGCCGCCATCAAGGATCTCTGGAATCGGGAGATCGTCGGCTATGCCATGGGCCACCGCATGACGCAGGATCTGGTTGGCCGTGCCCTGTTCCGGGTATCCACAATTGTGGACCGACCTCATCCTTGGCGCTCGCCGGAATTTGCCGGGATCAATCCTCCGTGTCGTTATCCATTCCGTATTTCGCCAGCCGCCGCCGGAAGGTGTAATAATTCATGCCGAGAAGGCGCGCGGCTACCATCTTCTTCCCTTCCGCCGCCTCCAGCCCCCTCTTCAAGGCCCATTTCTCGACCTCGCCCATATCCAGCGGGAGATCCACCCCGGCTCCAGGAGCCGTGGCGGCCGGGGGCTGCTGGCCGATGACGCCGCGCAGGTCATCCGGGGTGATCTGCGCGTCGGTCATGACGGCGGCGTGCTTGATGACGTTGCGCAACTCCCGGATATTTCCCGGCCAGTCATGGCTTTTCAGCAGGGCCATGCTCTCCTCGGTAATCACCGGGGGGGCTTTCTCGAGTTCATGGCAGGCCTCACGCAGGAATTTGGCCGCCAGTAGGGGCAGGTCCTCGGGGATGGCACGCAGGGGGGGCATTTCGATCATGAAGGTCGCGAGGCGGTAGTAGAGATCCTGGCGGAAGTTCCCGGCTGTGGCCTCGGCGGCCAGATCCTTGTTGCTGGCGACGACGATGCGGATGTCGGCGTGGGCCTTGCGATTGCTGCCGAGGGGGTGGTAGCTTTTCTCCTCCACCAGCTGGAGCAGCATCGCCTGCACCGATGGCGGGGCGGCGTCGATGTCGTCGAGAAAAAGGGTCCCGCCCTTGGCGGCGCCGATCCGGCCTTCGCGTTTTTTCTCGGCGCCGGTGAAGGCGCCCTTTTCATGGCCGAACAGGTCCGCGGCCACCAGCGACTCGGGAATGGCTCCCAGTTGTACGGTCACGAAGGGTTTGTCGGAACGCGGGCTGAGGTTGTGGATCATCGCCGCCAGCCTTGATTTCCCGCTTCCGGTCTCGCCCTGGATGAGGACCGCGTAATGGCTGCGGGCGATGCGGACGACCTGCGCGGCGATGGCCTTCAGCTTGGGACCCTTGCCGAGCATCTGCTCCACCGACAGCTGCAACTCGTCTTTGAGTTCGAATAGTTGGCGTTTCTGCAGAATCGGCAGGGCCGCCTTCTGGAGGGTGGTCAACAGTTTTTTGTCAGCGCAGGGTTTCGGTACGAATCCCGCCACGCCCAGTTCGATCCCGCGCAGCAGGTTGGGAACATCAGAAAAAGCACTGTAGAAGACCACGGGGGTTCCCGGACTGAGCCGGCTGAGGTGCTCGGTCAGGGTGATGCCGTCCATCTCCGGCATGATGATGTCGGTCAACACCAGGTCGGGCTTATCCCGCTGGAAAATCTCCAGCGCCTCGCGGCCGTTGGTCGCCAGGAGCAGTCTGCCGCAATAGGGCGCCAGAAGGTCGCGCATCGCCTGGCGCAGGAGATTCTGGTCTTCAACAAACAGCAATGTCAGATGCTTTAAGGCGTTCATTCTCATCATTCAAGGCGTCGAGCCGGGGCAGGCCGTGATTCTGATTGGGAAGCAGGGTCTCCAACAGGGAGAGAGCGCGCGGTGCCGGAAACGGAGCTTGGTTGGCCTGTTCGAACCAAAAAAATACGCCCATCTCCAGTCGCGGAGAAAGGCGCTTCCTCTACTCTGGACGGCATACGGTCCGTCCTGAATAGCTCACGTCCTCTCTTCGGCGGTTCGGCTGCCCACGCTGGTAGGGCTGCGGTGGGTCCGTGACTCTGCGCCGCCAGGTTGCCCTGGGTTTGCTCTTGTCGGAGAGGAGACTGCTACGCAGTATCCAACGGCCATTTAAGGACGAAATCGGTTAGGAGTCAAGGAGAAACCCGGTTCGCTAAAAAGGTATTTTGCTTTCAACTACTTTTCCCGCCTGAAGAGCCCATCTGCCGATCTTTTGAGTGACCATGCTGGGAGGAATGGATGACCTTTTAGAGCAGCCGGCCAATGGAGTCCCGAACCCAAACAAGCCAATCCTTTATCCCGAAAAATGGTGAATTGCTTGCCTAGGCCCTGTGGTATCCCCAAGACCGTGAATTTCTTTGCGTCCTTTGCGTCTTTGCGGTGAATCCAAGCCCAGGGCCATCCTCACCGCCCGTTCGCTCCGCTCTCTCAAGACGCAAAGGGCGCAAAGGAAATCTTTCCGAAAACAAACAAAATCCCCCCCGGTCTCCCGAGGGGGATTTTTCCTGCTGTGCGGTGGAGATAACCGAATTACTCGCAGAGATCGACCTTGATGTCCCAGTTCTTGATCTTCATGGTGCCGTTGGTGGCCAGGTTCAGCTGCATCTTGAAGGCGCGGTCGAAAAGTTGTGGCTCGTGGCCGATCCCTTTGGCCAGGGTTTCCTTCTTGGCCATTTCGAAGTAGTCGGTGAGAATCGGTCTGTAATCGGGATGCCCGCACTTCTCGATGATGACCTTGGCGCGATCCTTCGGCGCCAGGCCGCGCAGGTCGGCCAGCCCCTGCTCGGTGACCAGCACGTCGAGGTCGTGCTCGGTGTGGTCGATGTGCGGCGCCTTGGGCACCACGCAGGTGATCCCGGTCGGGTCGGTCTTGGAGGGACGGGTCGACGGGGTGTGCATGATCTTCAGGTAGCCGTTGCGCAAAAAGTCGCCGGAGCCGCCGAGGCCGTTGATCATGCGGGTGCCGCCGACCAGCGTCGAGTTGGCGTGGGCGTAGATGTCGAACTCGACCGGGGTGTTCATGGCGATGCACCCGAGGCGGCGGATCGGTTCGGGAGCGTTGGAGATCGACAGGGGGCGCAGGGTGATCTTGCTGAAGTACCGCTCCCAGTTGTCGAAGAAACGCGGGAAACCCGGGTTCTCGGAGAGGGAGAGGGAGCAGGACGACGCGCAGCGCAGGTTGCCACCGTCGAAGAAGTCGAGCATGGTGTCCTGCAGCACCTCGGTGTAGACCGACAGGTTGTGGAACGGACCCTTGGCGAGGCCGCCGACGACGGCGTTGGCGATGGAGCCGACGCCCGACTGCAGCGGCAGCAGGTTTTCGGGGAGGCGGCCCATTTTGATCTCATGGGCGAAGAATTCCATGATGTGGCCGGCGATCGCCTCGGAGGTATCGTCCATCTCGGTGAAGGCGCGGCCTTTGTCGCGGCGCTTGGACTCGACGATGGCGATGATCCTGTCCGGGTCGCAGGGGACGTAGGGGGTGCCGATGCGGCTGTCCGCGGCGGTGATCAAAAACGGCGCCCGGTGCGGCGGCTTCTGCTGCATGTGGATGTCGTGCATCCCCTCGAAGGAGGGCTGTCCGGTGTTAACCTCGATGATGATCTTGTCACAGAGGTGCAGCGCTTCGGAAACGATGCCGCAGGAGGTGGTCAGGGCCAGTCCGCAGTCCTCGGTGATCGCGGAAACTTCGATGATGCCGATATCGTAACGGCCGTTCTCGGTGTAGAAGCCATAGCCGGCGTCCTGGGCGAAGTGGCCGAGGTGCTTATCGCCCATGCGGATGCGGCCTTCATTGATGCCCTTGGCGATGTTCTTCCCGGTCTGGTAGGGCCAGCGGCGGTCGATCATGTCGAGGGTCGCCCAGCGGTCCTCGGTCTCGGCGCCAACCGAAGCGCCGATGAAGAGGTTGAATTTCAGCTTGCCCTGCAGGTTGTTGGCCTCGACGTAGTCGGCCAGGGCGATGGGCACCTCTTTCGGGTAGCCGGCCGGGGTGAAGCCGGACCACATGAGATTCTGGCCGGGCTTGAAGTGTTTGATGGTGTCCTCAGCCTTGCAGACCTTGCTGAGCAAAGACTTGCGACGTACGCGACTTTCCAGTGTGCCGAAATCGGACATCTCTCTCCTCCTAATGGAATGTGCCGGTGGCGCCCGAAATGGTGCGTCCCGAATTGAGGGTAAAAAAAGTAAAACAAGGTCAGAGACTTTTCAGCCGAACCTTGTTTTGCTGTAAATCATCTTAATGCAATGGGAAACTCGGACCTCTAGGGCAATCACGGGCCGGGAAGCGATTGGAAGCAATAACCCTCGGCCGGATAAGTAGAATTCCGTTATAAACAGTGACGACTTTTATATAATGCCGTAAACGGCAAGTCAAGCAAAAAAGGTGCCTCGGCAGATGCCGGGAGAGGGTTGACAAGTGTCCAGAATTAAAAGAAATTCCGACCTTATCTGGGGCGTTGAAAGGGGGTGCGCCGGACGTCCGGTTGGAAGATTCTCAGAATCAATTGTCGAGGCATTTCCGGGCCTGGGAAACGTAGTCGCTGCCCGGAAAATCATGGGAGAGGGTATTGAAGGCGGCCACCGCCTGCTCCCGATCACCGGTAAGCAGGTAGGCCTTGCCGAGATAGAACAGGGCCGCATCCCGATCGCCGGCGGTCGGATAGTCCTTGAGCAGGCCCTGCAGGCGGCCGATGGCTGCGGCCGGGTGGCCGGTGCGCAGGTAGAAGCGGCCGACATAGAGTTCATGGTCGGCCAGGCGGTCGCGGCAGCGGGCGGCAAAGTCCCTGGCTTCCTGGAGGTGGGGCGACTGGGGAAAGCGCTTGATGACGGTTTGGAAGGTGACCAGGGCGTTGCGGGTCGCGGTCTGATCCCGGTCGGCGGAAAGGATCTGCTGGTAATAGGACATTCCCAGCCGGAAAAGGGCCTCCTCGGTGCGTTCGTGGTCGGGATGCTGCTTGAGGAAATCTTCGTAGGCCGTGGCCGCCTCGACATAGCGTTTCGCCCGGTAATAGGCTTCGGCGATCTTCATTTCGGCGAGGACATTGAGCTCCGGCGAATAATAGCTGTCGCGGACCTTCTCCCAGGCGGCGATAGCTTCGTCGTATTTCCCCTTGTCCAGGGCGGTCTCACCCTCCTGGAAGTAGGTGGCGGCGCTTTTGGTCGGGGGGACGGCAGGTTTGGTACAGGCCCCGAGCAGGGCCGCCAGCAGGAGCAGAGCCAAAAGACGTGACAACGGTATCAAAACTTCACCTCATCGGTTGCTGGCGTCGCAAAAAGTCCGCCCGACGGCGTTACGGCGTTTTTTCAGGACCTCGACCTACCTGATGTAGGACTTCGCCCCTGAAAAACCACCAGGCCTTGCAGGACGAAATTTTTGCCTAGCCATCCCATGAATTGTTGCGAGTGCATCATCGGTTGGAAAGTCGGGATTTCTGCCCGTTGAAGGTAAGGGAACCCCCGGCGTTTGTCAATGTCATTTGACGGCGTCGGGGGCAGGGGCGGCAGCGGGAAAATCGATGGGGGACGGGCGCAAGGCTCTCGTGGCGGCCGTCTGGTACCGGCTGATGGGCGGGTGAGGAAGGCGGGCTCAGGCCGGGACCAGAACCCCGCGCAGTTTGCCCAGCGCCTGTTTCTCCAACTGCCGCACCCGTTCGCGGCTGATGCCGTAATCGTCGGCCAATTCCTGCAGGGTGCGGGGAGTATCGGCGAGGATCCGGTCGTGGACGATCCGCCGCTCGCGGGGGTTGAGACCGGTCAGCGCCTGCCGCACGCGGTCGGAGAGTTGTTCCTCGGCCTCCCGCTCGATCAGGAGCTCCTCCTGGTTGCGGCGCTGGTCGGCGAGGGTGTCGAGCAGGGAGTAGCCGTCTCCCTCGACCAGTTCGACGTCGAGAGAGGCGTCGCGGCCGGCCAGCCGTACGGACATCTCCTCGATCTCCGCTTCGCGCACGGTCAGTTGTTCCGCCAGTTCGGCGGCGTCGGCTCTGCCGCTGAGCCGCTGGATGGCCTGGCGCGCCTGGCCGAGCTTGAAGAAGAGCTTCTTCTGGGCCTGGGTGGTGCCGAGCTTGACCAGGGACCAGCTGCGGATGATGAAGTTCTGGATGTAGGCGCGGATCCACCAGACCGCGTAGGAGATGAGGCGGATGCCCCGTTGCGGGTCAAACTTCTTGACCGCCATCATCAGGCCGATGTTCCCTTCCTGGACCAGGTCGAGGAGCTTCATGCCGTAGCTGCGGTATTCGTTGGCGACCTTGACCACGAAGCGCAGGTTGGCGCAGATCAGTTCATGCGCGGCGTCCAGGTCTCCCTCGCGGCGGTAGCGCTGCGCCAGCTGCTGCTCTTCCTCGCGGCTGAGCAGGGGGAAACGGTGGATCTGGGTCATGTAGTGCTCGAAGCTGTCGACGGCGACCGGAAGCTGCAGGCTGTTCATGGGGAGACCTCTGAATTGTCTGTCAAATCAGTCGATTGGCACTCGTGGTTGGCGAGTGCTAGATTTATAGCAAATTGCCGGCTTCGATGCAAGGGGAGGATGCGGCAGATTTCGTCTCGAAAGGTCATGGGCGGTCTGCTACAGTTTAAGCCCTGCCGGCAGCCGGCAGTGCCAAGATCGGGGGGTAATCGGCTTTACCCTCGACAGCAGATTTTTGTCCGTATCCCTTTGTTAGCAAGGAGGCCCGATGTCCCGGAATCCGCAACCCGCTCTTCAACAGCTGCCGGCCTGGCAAGCCCTGGGCGAACATTTCACCGCGATCCAGAACCTGCACCTGCGCCAGCTTTTTGCCGACGATCCGCGGCGGGCCGAACGCCTGGCCGTCGAAGCGGCCGGTCTCTACTGCGACTTTTCCAAGCAGCGCGTCACCGAGCAGACACTGCAGCTGCTGATCCGCCTGGCGGAAGAGAGCGATCTGGCAGGACGGATCGCGGCCATGTTCCGGGGCGACAAAATCAACGCCACCGAACAGCGCGCGGTCCTGCATGTCGCCCTGCGGGCCCCCCGCGGGGAAGTCATCAGCGTCGAGGGGCGCAACGTCGTGCCGGATGTCCATGCCGTTTTGGAGCGGATGGCCGGGTTTTGCGAACGGGTGCGCAGCGGCGCCTGGCGGGGGCACACCGGCCGGCCGATCCGCAACGTGGTCAACATCGGCATCGGCGGTTCCGACCTGGGCCCGGTCATGGCCTACGAGGCGCTGCGCCATTACAGCCGCCGCGACCTGACCTTCCGCTTCGTCTCCAACGTCGACGGCACCGATTTTTTCGAGGCGACCCGCGACCTCGACCCGGCCGAGACCCTGTTCATCGTCGCCTCGAAAACCTTTACCACCCAGGAGACGATGGCCAATGCCGGTGCGGCTCGAAACTGGTTGCTGGCGGCCCTGAACGACGAGCAGGCGGTGGCCCGGCACTTCGTCGCGGTTTCAACCAATGCCGCCAAGGTCGCCGAATTCGGCATCGACCCGGCCCACATGTTCGGGTTCTGGGACTGGGTGGGGGGCGCTACTCGATGGATTCGGCCATCGGTCTCTCCACCATGCTGGCCATCGGCCCGGAGGGCTTCGCCGAGTTGCTCGGCGGGTTCCGGGAGATGGACGAACATTTCCGCAGCGTACCCTTCGCCCGGAACCTGCCGGTGTTGCATGGGCTGCTCAGCCTCTGGAACGTCAACTTCTGGGGCGCGCGCGCCATGGCGGTGCTCCCCTACGACCAATATCTCAAGCGCTTCCCCGCCTACCTGCAGCAGCTGACCATGGAGTCGAACGGCAAGTCGGTGACCCTGGACGGCCTGCCGGTCGACTATGCGACGGGGCCGGTCTACTTCGGCGAGCCCGGCACCAACGGCCAGCATTCCTTCTACCAACTCCTCCACCAGGGAACCGACTTCATCCCCTGCGACTTTATCGGCTTCGGTCGCTCCCTCAATCCCCTGGGACGTCACCAGGACCTGCTCCTGGCCAACCTCTTCGCGCAGAGTGCGGCCCTGGCCTTTGGCAAGACGCGCGCGGAGGTGCTTGCCGAAGGGGTCGCGGAGGAATTAGCGGCGCACCGCACCTTCCCCGGCAATCGGGTCTCCACGACCATCCTCGCTGCAGCGCTGACCCCGGCGACTCTCGGCAGGCTGGTCGCCCTCTACGAGCACAGCGTTTTCGTGCAGGGGGTGCTCTGGCGGATCAATTCCTTCGATCAGTGGGGGGTGGAGTTGGGCAAGGTTCTCGCCGGCCGGATCCTTCCCGACCTGGAGGGGGAAGGGGAGCCGCAGCCGGGCCATGATCCCTCCACCAACCGCCTGATCCGGCGCTGCCGGCAGTTCCGGGATTAACCGCCCAACCGGATTCCAACCGCCCCGACGGTTGACAGCCGGCGGCGTCTGGCCGATAATGCCCGACATTCCCGCCCGTTCATCCCACGCAGAGGCCCGACCATGCAACTCCTCTATATCGGTCTGTTCGGAGCCCTGGGCTGCCTGTCGCGTTATTTCGTCTCCGGCTGGACTTATCTCCTCACCGGCCGCGGGCTGCCCTACGGCACCCTGGCGGTCAACGTCGTCGGCTCCTTCCTGCTCGGCCTGGTCATGGAGGGAAGTCTGCGCAGCACCCTTCTCTCCCCGGAAGTGCGCATGGGGATCACCACCGGCTTCATGGGCGGGTTTACCACCTTTTCCACCTTCTCGTACGAGACGGTCCGCCTTCTCGAGGAGGGAAGCCTGCTTCAGGCCGGGGCCAACATCCTGCTCAACATTGTCGTCTGTCTGCTGTTTGCCGCCGCCGGCATTTTCGTCGCCCGGCAGCTTTGATGGTTTTGCAAAAATGCAGATTTACCGCAGAGAACGTGGAGGGCGCGGAGATAAGCTATTTAATTGCATGAGATTTTCTCCGCGAACTCTGCGACCTCCGCGGTGAAAAAAGACTTTTTGCGAAGGCATCAGTTTTAGGAGGTATATTGATGCGCAAGCTGGAAGGGGACCAGACCCTGATGCGGATTTTCATCGGCGAGAGCGACCATTTTGAGCATCGCCCGCTCTACGAAGTCCTCCTTGAGCTGCTGCGCAGCGAGGGGTTCGCCGGCGCCACGGTCATCAAGGGGGCGGCCGGTTTCGGTGCGCACAGTGTTGTCCACAGCGACAAACTGCTGCGCTTCTCCAACGATCTGCCGGTGATCATCGAGGTGGTCGATAGCCGGGACCGGATCGATGCCGTCCTGCCGCGTCTCGACGAGATGCTCAAGGGGGGACTGGTGACCCTGGAAAAGGCCCACGTCATCCGCTACTCGGAGTAATCCCGATGCTCAGTCACCTGCGCCGCCTGCTCTCCATCGCTGACGCGGAGGAGAAAGGGAACGGCAAACTGCAGATCGCCACCTGCGCCCTGCTGCTGGAGATGGCCTACGCCGACCACAGTCTGAACCCCGGCGAGGAGGAGTTGCTGCGCGCCCACCTGCAACGTCATTTCCACCTGGACGCCGAGGCCCTGGAATCCCTCATCGCCGATGCCCGCCAGGCCCGCCGCGAAAGCGCCGATCTCTTCCAGTTTGCCCGCGAAATCAACGCCGTCTGCAATCTCGAGGAGAAGCTGGCGATCATGGAGACGCTCTGGCGGATTGTCTATGCCGACGGCGTGCTCGACAAGTACGAGGACGCCCTGGCCCGGCAGTTGGCGACCCTGCTGCGGCTTTCGCCGCGCCAGGCCATCGACCTGAAGCTCAAGGTTCTCGATGAGACGCGGCGCAACTGAGGGGTATGGCGGACCATGGCGCCCCGGTCGCTGACCCGGATCGTCACCTGGGCTCAGGATCTGGCCGCCGAAGTCCTTTCTTCGGGGGACCTGGCCGTCGACCTCACCGCCGGCGGCGGCCGCGATACTCTCTTTCTCTGGCAGCAGGTCGCCCCAACGGGCCGGGTCGTCAGCTTCGACATCCAGCCCGCCGCCCTGGCTGAAACCGCGTCCCGCCTGCGCCAGGCCGGTGCGCCGGTCCACCCGTTTCTGGTTGCCGGAGACGCAGTCGGTAACGCCCCCGGGATCTACCTCGCCGCCGCCTGTCACAGCCGGCTGGAAGCCTTCCTTTCCGCGGCACCGCGGGTTATCCTCGCCAATCTCGGCTTTCATCCGGGCGGCGACCGGGCTCTGATCACCCATCCGGAAACGACCCTGGCCGCGCTGCAGGCCGCCGGGAGGCTGCTCGTCGCGGGTGGCCGGCTGCTGGTCACGGTGTACCCCGGCCACACCGGCGGTGCAGGCGAAGCGGCGGCGGTCCAAACCTGGTTCAGTGCGCTCTCGCCCCGGGAGTGGGATGCCCTCCACCTGCGGGTGGCCAACCGGCCGCAGGCCCCATTTCTGCTGCTGGCCGAAAAGCGGGGTCGGCGCTGATCCGATCGCAGGGGATGAAAAAAATTGGCTCGCCCGGTCGCTAAATGGCGGCGCCGGGACGGGGAGGACAAGCCCCTCGCCGGGGGGCGGCATGAATCGTCCGCTTGAGGCCTGCCAGCGGCACCCCGGCACACTCCTTGCTGCTTTTCACTCACTTGTTCACCCACTTGCTCATTCACTTGGTTTCGAACGGGTTCTCCGGGCCGGCGGAACGCGCCGCCCGCACGCTGACGATAGCCGACAAGACTAAACCATCCGCGAGGATGGGACGGAAAGCCTAGGGTCTCACCGAGACAGCCGGGATGCCGAAATATCGCTGATATTTTGGAGCCCGGCTGTTTTGTTTTTCGGCTTGAGCCTATTTCGGTGGAGAACTGCGATGTTCGAGCGCTGTCAGGACGTCTCCTGGATTGTCGCCGAGACTGCCGAGGTCGTTGCTGTTTACCGTGCTCCGGCCCCCCAACCCCTGCCTGGCGGGTTGGCCGATCTGCCGCCGGTGCAGGCCTTCGCGGTGGTCACCGGCAGCAACGGCCGTCAACAGGTGTTCGCGGCTTTGTACGTCAAGGAACTGAAGCAGGCGCTGATCTTTGCCGTCCGCGACCCGCAACAGCCCGAGGCTCCTCCGGATCCCCTCCTGCAGCGGGTCTTGACCCGCTTTGCCGCCGCCGGCATCCATCTCGACCCGGTCAATCTGAAGTACGGTGCGGCGATGCGCGAGGTCGTGGTGCGGGATATCCCGGTGCTGGCCTCGCCGGAGACTGCCGGGAAGGCCGCCGAGCAGCAGGCCGCGCTGGCGGCGGAGCTCCAGCGCCAGGCAGCAGCTTTAGAGGAGGAGCCGGAGGTCCAGGAAGGCGCGACCGAACTCTCGGCCAACTGCCGCGCCGCCCTCGATCTGGCCCACAAAGAGCGGCTGGCGCAGGCCCGGTCCGCCGTGCGCAGGCTCGAAGAGCAGCGCCGGTCAGACCTGGTGCTGGAGCGGATCAGCCGCGTCTTTGCCGGTTCTCCCGAAGGCGCTGCCGAGGACCCGGCGGAGGTTGGTTCCGTAGCGGCATGGCCGGACGATAGGGAGGTTGCTGCCGATGATCCGGAGGCTGCTGCCGATGATCTGGCGGTGGCCGAACAGGAAGTCGTCGAACTGGCCGCGGCGGCCCGCCAGGCGGCCGTGCTGCTGGCTGCCGAGCGGGCCGAACGCGAGCGGCTGGCCGCCGAGAAGAGCGATCTTGAACAACGGGCCGTAAGGCTGGCGGAGGCGGCGCGCCAGGCGGCCGGCAAGGCCCAGGCGGAACAGGCAGAGGTCGTCCGGCTCCAGGCCCGTCATGCCGAAGCCGAGTCGCTGGTGCGCAGGACGGCGGAGCGGGCCAATACTTTTCATCATGCCGAGCAGGCGGCCACCCGCGATAAGGAGCGCCTTGCCCGGGAAAAGGCCGCTGCCGAAGGGCGCGCGGCACAACTGGCCAGGGAGGTTGCCGCGGCTGCCGAATGCGCCGCTCGCGATCAGGCCGAGCGGGACCGGCTGGCGGGGGAGAAACTCCTTGCCGAAGAGGAAGCCGGCCGGCTGGCCGCGACCCTGCATCAGGTCGAGGCTCGCCTGGAGCAGGAGCGGTTGATCCGGGAACAGTTGGAGCGGGAAAAGGTCGAGGCGGAAATGCGCCTGGGGGCCCTCATGAAAATCGTTTGCCAGGCCGAGGAACGGGCCGCTGCAGGGGCGGCGGAACGGGAGCGGTTGGGTGTCGAGCGGGCAGCATGGGAGCGGTTGACGGCCGAGAAGGCGGATCTGGAAAGGCGCGCGGCGGAATTGGCCGAAACCGCCCGGAAAGCTGTCGAACAGGTGCGGCTCGAACGGCAGGCACGCCAGCGGCTCGCGGCCGAGAAGCTGGAGCGGGAGAGCCTGCTGGCCGACAAGGCCCGGCTTGAACAACAGGCGGTGCAGCTGGAACGGGTGGCCCGGATGGCGATCGACAAGGCCGAGCGGGAGCGGAGCGAGCGGGAGCTGCTGCTGGCGGCCAAGGCACGGGCAGAAGAAGGCCTCGTTGCCCTGCAGCGGCAGGCCGGCGCCCCCGCTGGGACCGCCGCTTCCGCTCCAGCGTTGGCGCCGGGTTCGCCCCTTCGCGGAGGGGAATCCAACCAGGGGCAACAGCGGCGGGCGCCGGTCCCGGGGGCCTTTTTCGTCGTCGACCTGGAACTGACCGGCCTCCCCTGCGATCCTCTGCGTGAGGTGCTCGAAGTCCAGCAGTCGATCAGCCTGAGCCAGCTCTCCCTGGAAGGGTTTCCCAACCAGTACACCTCCGCCTGGATCGTCGGTCTGCGCCAGGGCGATGAAGCGCTGGTGCGGGTGGTGTTTCGCCTTAACGACAGCCGGCGCATTCTGATCTATCGTCCGGCGCGTCAACCGCCCGGCACGGAAGGCTATGCCCTGGCGCGGCAGGAGGCCACGAAGTTCCTGCGCGTCGCCGGCCTGGAGATGGAGCGGATTCCCCTTGGCAAGACCCCCCATGAACGCAGCCGGTCGTTGGCGGGATTGCCGTTTTTCCTCCCGGCGGCGGACCGGGCCGCCGGCTGATGAAGGGTGCCGGAGGAAGATAGGCGCAACGAGGGGCCGGCACTACCGGCCCCTCGTTGCGCCTGGGGGGGGGATCGCCGATCCGCCCGGCAACCCGGACCGAAGCTCAGCGGCGCGACGCTGCCCCGGGGTTGGCGCTGGGGCGGTTGGGCGGTCTATTGATCTGCCTTCCCGGACGTGCCATGATGGCCTCTCGGCAGCGATCGGTGCCCGCATCCATCCGTTAGAGGAGATCTTGGCTCATGCGTGTTTTTGTTTCTGTTGGCCTTGCCGCCCTGTTCCTGTTTGCAAGCATTTCCAGCGCCCTTGCCGCCCCGGATGAAGAAAGGGAAAGAGTCGAGCTGGCGGGGGTGATCCTCGACGAAATCATGCAGATTCCGGAAACAGGAATTCCCTCCAACCTGCTGGCCAACGCCGCCGGGATTGCCGTCATCCCCAACGTGCTCAAGGTCGGCCTGGTCGTGGGGGGGCGTTTCGGGCGTGGCGTGCTGGTATTGCGCAACGAGCAGGGGGGGTGGAGCAACCCGGTCTTCATCTCCCTCACCGGCGGGAGCTTCGGTTGGCAGATCGGCGCCCAGTCGACCGATGTGATCCTGGTTTTCAAGAGCGAGCGCAGCATTGCCGGCATCCTGACCGGGAAATTCACCCTTGGTGCCGACGCTGCGGTGGCCGCCGGTCCGGTCGGACGCAACATGTCCGGAGCCGTCGATACCACCCTGCGCGCGGAGATCTATTCCTATTCCCGCAGCCGCGGGCTCTTTGCCGGGGTTTCGCTGGAGGGCTCGGTGCTGCAGATCGACACTGAGGCCAATGGCGCCTACTACGGCTCCGGCTATCGTTCCGCCCGTTCCGTCATCGACGGCAGCGTCGGCCGCGAAACGCCGGAGGTCGCCCGTCTCAAGGCCAAGCTGGCCCACTACGTTCCCCGCTGAAGACTCCTACCCTCCGGCGCCAGGGGGAGACGCAGGAAAAAGGTACTCCCCTCGCCCGGAGCGGACTCCACCCAGACCTGGCCGCGATGGGCATGGACGATCTCCTCCACCAGGGCGAGACCCAGGCCGGCGCCGGCCGGTTTTTCTTGCCCTTCCAGCCGGTAAAACCGCTCGAAGATCCGCTCCTGTTCGCCGGGGGGAATGCCGGGCCCCTGGTCCCGCACCCAGACTAAAACATGGTTGCCGTCGCGTTGCGCGCCGAGGACGACCGGGCTGCCCGCCGGGGAATACTTAACCGCATTGTCCAGCAGGTTCGCCACCGCCTCCTGCAGCTTGAACGTTTCGCCCTGCACCGGCGGCAGATCGGGAGTGCAGTCGATCTCGATCTGCCGTGGGGTCAGCAGGCTCCGGAAATGTTCCGCAGCCTCGAACAGTAACGGATAAAGCCAGACCCGGCCGGGATTCAGCAGGCCGAAACCGGCCCGCAACCGCTGCAGGTTGAGCAGGTTGTCGATCAGGCGCTTGAGCCTCTCCCCTTCTTTCAGGATCAGCCCGAGATATTCCTGCCGCTGCTCGGCGGAGGTCGGGTTCTCCTGCATGAACTGGGCAAAACCCAGGACGGCGGTCAGCGGGGTGCGCATTTCGTGGCTGACCGCCGAGAACGCCTCTTCCCGGCTCTTTTCGAGTTTCCGCTGGTCGGTGACGTTGCGCAAAACTTCGACGCAGGCCACGATCCGTCCGGAAGCGTCGCGCAACGGGCTGGCGGTGATTTCCAGGTGGATGGGTTCCTCCCCCGGGGCCGTCGCCGGGGTGTACGGACGGCGGTGCATCTGGCCGTCGGCGAAGCATTTCAGGGCCTGGCAGTCCTCGCAGACCGTATCGCGGTGGGCATAGACCTGGTAACAGAATTCTCCCAGATGTTCTCCTCGCCTGCGGATCAGGATCTCGTTCTGATAAATGATCCGGAGATCCCGGTCCTGTACCGTGATGGCGTCGTCGGTCGCGGCGATGATCGCCTCGACCTTGTTCCGCTCCTCGATCAGGCGACCTTCAATCTGTTTCCGTTCGGTTATGTCGCGCGCCACGGAGACAATGAAGCGTTGCAGACCGGCCTGGGCGAGGGTCGCCTTGATCTCAACATCGAAAAAGGTGCCATCCTGGCGCCGATGCCGGGCCTCGAAAGTGGCGATATCCTGTTCCTCGAGGTGGCTGACCAGACCTTGCCAGTCCCGGGAGCTTGCAGGCGGTTCGGTAAGGTCTGCCGGTCCCATTTCCAGCAGAGCTTCCCGGCTGTAACCCAGGCTGCGGCAGGCCAGGTCGTTGACATAGAGGATTCTGCCGTTCTGGATATGGTGGAAGAAGATCGCATCACTCAGGTTGTCGACGATGTTGCGAAAGACCGGCAGGTCTCTGACGAAGGTTTCCGGCCCAGGCCCTTCGCGAATGAAGGCCACCTTGGCGAAATTTCCGTCGGGCAGGGGGAGGGGGGTATTGGTGACATGGTACCAACGGCCGTCCAGTGGTCCTTGGAAAAAACCATTGCGTTGCTTGCCGGAAAAGACCTCCCGTGGGCACCATGGGCAGGCTTCTTCGCGGCCATGCAGGGCCTGGAAACAGAATTCGCCGGTCGCGTCGCGACCGAGGGCGTCGATGAACCGCCGGTTCAGGTAGCGGATGCGCAAGTCGGGACCGGCGACGTAGATCAGCCCGTCCCAGGCCTCCAGGATGGCCTCGGGCAGTACCTGTTGCGGCAGGAATCGGTGTTGGCCGCTGCGGTTTTGTCTTGAATGTCCTCTGCCATGTTCTTTATCCCTGCGGGGGAATCCAAGATTCCAATATTAACGGAGGTTGTCGGAAAAAGTCTCGCAAAGTCTTGAGCCACCTGTCATTTCTTCGATTTAATGCCGACGGGCGAACCTTTCCGGATATTTTTTCAGTTTACTCCCGGAAACCCGATGCAGGCTAGAAAAAGTATTTCAGGAACAGCCCGCCGCTGTCGCCGCCACTGCCGAATTCGCTGCGCGGCACCGGCACCGGTAGCGGCAGCGGCGGCGAGGAGACGCGGCGCGGCGTCCGGCCGCGGCTGAAACTCCAGAAGACCTGGAGGGTGGCGTTATCGGAGAGGGAGAGATCGACCAGCGGGCGCAGCAGGAAGGAAGCCGTCGGCCAGGTTGGCGATGACCAGACCCTCGAGCTTGACCAGCGGATGGACCTCCCAGGAAGGACCGAGCAGCAGGTAGTGGCGGCCGGCCAGGAAGCTCAGGCCTTCCTGGAAGGAGGCGCTTTGGTAGGCGGCCGGATAGTCTTCGGGGTGCGCCGCGCCGGCGCCGTTGTAGAGGTATTCGGCGAGCAGGATCGGCCCGGCGTCGAAGCGGTACCAGGTCTCGACGGCGGCGATGGCGAAGTGGCGGTGCAGGTCGCCGCCGGGGAGCCCGGCGGCGGTGCCGCGGTAACCGGCGAATTCCCCCTTGAGGCCCAGGGGACCGAGGCTGCCGGCCAGGCCCAGGCCGAGGACCGGGCGGTGGCGCAGCTCGCCGCCGATGGCCAGCACGATCGAGCTGGGCGATGTTCTCGGTAAAGGTCGCCAGGTAGCTGTTGTGGCGCGGCAGCGTCGCCGAAGACCGCGGTGCCCCCGAATTGGCCGCCGAGGCCGAAGTAGCGCACCAGGTGCAGGGCGTCGACGCCGGGGCGCACGTCGGTGTCGAGGGCGTCGGGCGGGAAGGGGGCGATGATGTCGAGGGGGGAGAAGAGGGCGATGCGGCCGAAGCCGAGGGCCTGGCGGCCGGCGCGCCATTCGGCGCCGAAGAGGGTGCCGGAGAGGTCGAGCCGGTCGACGTCCAGCCGGTCCGGCGGCGCTGCCGCCACGCCAGGCGTGGTCGAGGTCGAAGACGCGGTTCACCGAGTTGCGCGGGCAGGGGCAGGTAGCCCGGCCGGGTCGCTGAACAGGAGTTGGTCCTCCACCGAGGCCTCGAAATCGACCTCTTTGCCCAGCGGGCCGGTCAGGTCGAGGCGCGCCCGGTTGCTGCTTGCCGTGCCGGAGCCTTGGGGGCCGGCCGGCGGCGCGGCGAGGTAGAGATCGAGGCTCTTCAGGTAGCCGCCCAGACGCCAGTCGCTCCCGGCCGCAGGCGCCCGGGTCGGCAGAATCGCCGCCAGCAGCAGCGCGGCGCCAAGCAGGAGGCCATGACGTGCCGACTTCATGGCCGGGCCCGCTCATCCGCCTCTAGGTGGCCGTCGCGCAGGCGCACCACGCGCCGCGCCAGGGCGATCACCTGGGGATCGTGGGAGCTGAAGACGAAGGTGGTGCCGCGCTGCTCGTTGAGACTGCGCATCAGCTGCAGCAGCTCCTCGCTGGTGTGCGAGTCGAGGTTGGCGGTCGGCTCGTCGGCCAGCACCACCGCCGGCTGCGGGGCGATGGCCCGGGCGATGGCCACCCGCTGCTGCTGCCCCCCCGAGAGGTCGCTCGGCTGCCGGTCCTCCAGCCCGCCGATGCCGAGCTCATTGAAGAGCTCGGTCACCCGCGCCCGCCGCGCGGTCTTGTCGACCCCCTGCAGCATCAGGGTGAACTCGGCGTTCTCCGCCGCGGTCAGGACCGGGATCAGGTTGTAGGACTGGAAGATGAAGCCGATGCGGTGCAGCCGGAAGTCGGCCAGCGCCCGCGGGCTCTCCCGGCCTAGGTCGCGCCCGTCGATGGTGACGCGGCCGCGGGTCGGCACGTCGAGGCCGCCGATCAGGTTGAGGGCGGTGGTCTTGCCGCTCCCCGAGGGGCCGGCGAGGACCGTGAATTCACCCTCCTCGATCGCCAGGGTCAGGCCGTTCAGGGCCGTCACCTCGCGGTGGCCCAGGGGATAGATCTTGGTCAAATCGTCCAGTTCGATGAGGGGCATGGGAAACTTCCGGCTAAGGGCTCAAGGTTCAAGGCCGATCATAACTCCCCCGACCCCCTCTTGTCTCAAGAGGGGGGACGAGTTCGCGCTTTTCTCCTCCCCTTGAAGTAAGGGGAGGTCGGGAGGGGTTATGCTTCGATCTCAATAATGCCGCATCGCCTCCACCGGGCTGATGCGGGCCGCCTTGACGGCCGGGTAAAGGGAGGCCAGCAGGGCCAGGCCGACGACGTAGAGGGCGATGCGCACCATCCAGGCGATGTCCCAGGTGGCGCGCAGGACCGGCTCGAAGACCACGCCGCCGAACTCCATGGCATCGGGGATGATAGTTGCGCAGGTCGATGCCGACGTCGACCAGGTACCAGGTCAGCAGGCTGCCGAGCAGGCTGCCGACCACCAGCGCCGCCAGACCCAGCAGCAGCGCCTCGGCCAGCACCAGCCGCCGCAGCCGTCCCGGGCTGGCGCCGACCGCCAGGATCACGCCGAACTCGCGGATGCGCTCCATCACCGACATCAGCAGGGTATTGACCACGCCGATGGTGACGATCAGCAGGATGACGACGAAGATGAACTGCTGGCTCGAATAGTCGAGGCGGATGGCGTTGGCCAGGTTCGGCATCGCCTGCTGCCAGGAGAGGGCGTGCAGCTGCGGCCGGCCGGCGACGATCCCGGCGATTTGCGGCAGGGTGGCGGCCTCGGCCGCGGCGCGTTTCAGGATCACCGCCAGCTCCTGGACCTGCCCGGGGATGCCGGCCATCGCCGCGGCCCGCTGCCGGCCGACCATCACCAGCGAGCGGTCGAAGTCGCGGATGCCGGTCTTGACCACCCCGCGGATGCGGAACAGCTCGCTGGCGAGCTCGCCGTCACGGTTCTGGACGGTGACCACGAACTTGTCCCCCAGCCCCAGTTTCAGCTCCTGCATCAGTTTGCTGCCGAGCAGCGCGTCGCGGCCGTCCGCCGAGCGCAGCATCTGCTCCTTCGGCTGGTGGCGCAAAAAGGGGTTGACGGCCAGCTCGGCCGCGGGGTCGACGCCGGTCAGCAGGATGCCGCGGCTCTCCCGGCTCGACTGGGCGAGCCCCGGCAGGTAGACCCGGGGCAGCACCGCCTGGACCGCGGGGAGAGCGGCGATCTTTTGCGGCAGGTCGTCGGCGGCGAAGGAGAGCTTCTCGTTGCGGCTTTGCGCATAGTCGCCGCGATAGACGGCGATGTGTCCCGAACCGGCGCGCACCCCGGAATCGACCATCCGCGCATAGACGCCGAAGGAGAGGTTGTGGAACCCCTGGACCAGCATCAGGCTGAGGCTGAGGGCCGCCAGGGTGATCAGCGTCCGCCGCCGGTTGCGCCAGAGGTTCTTCCAGGCTAAAGAGAAAAGGTCCATAATGCGAGTCCAGGGTCGCGGGTCCCAGGTCCCAGGTCCAAAGTCCTAGGACCCAGGTTCAAATTTTGCCAATTCAAAACTCAAAACTTCTTTTACTCTTCCCTAAGCGCTTCCACCGGTCGCAACTTCGCCGCCCGGTTGGCCGGCAGAAAACCCGCCAGCAGGCAGACGACCAGCAACAGCACCGCCGGCAGCACCACGTTGGAGGTTTCCAGCACCGCGTGCAGGCGCGGCGGCAGGGTGCCGCCGGCGTAGGTGATGGGGGTTATGCTGCCGGATAGGTCGATGCCGTGACGGGCCATGTAGAGGCTCAAGAGCAGCCCCAGGCCGACCCCGGCGACCAGCGAGCAGAGGCCCATGGCCAGAGTCTCCAAAAGGACCAGCAGGCGGATCCGCCAGGGGCGCATGCCGATCGCCATCAGCACGCCGAACTCGCGGGTGCGCTCCATCACCGACATGAAGAAGGTATTGAGGATCCCCAGGCCGGTGGCGAAGTAGAGGATGAGGACGATGATCATCCGCGAGACGTCGAAGCTGGCGATCGCCTCGCGCATCTCCGGCAGCAGCGATTCCCAGCCGACGGCGGTGAGGTGGTCGGGGAGGGTGGGGGTGAGTGCGGCGGCGATCCTTGCCGCCTGCAAGGGCTCCTTGAGACGCACCGCCACCTCGTGGATCTGGCCGGGGAGGACCATCAGCCGCTGCAGCCAGGGGAGGTCGACCAGCACCAGGCCGTTGTCGTGGCCGGTGTCGCCGGTGGCGAAGACGCCGCGCACGGTGAGCAGGTCGTTGCCGATGGAGCCGTCCGCCGCCTGGGTGACGACCACCAGCTCGTCCCCCGGACTGCACCCCGAGCTTGGCCGCCAGGCCGCGGCCGAGCAGCGCCCCGGCGTCGGCGCCCGGCGCCAGATAGCTGCCGGCGACCAGGTGGGCTGCGAGGTTGGTCACCTGCCGTTCCTCGGCGGGGACGACGCCGAGCAGTTCGGCCGGGTAGGTGTTCTGGCCGCGGGAGACCAGGCCGAAGGCGCGCAGCCGCGGCGAGGCGCCGAGCACCCCGGGGCTCTGGCGCAGGTGGCCGAGCAGGTCGCCTTCCGGGACGAAGGCGTCGAACAGGTCGTGATCGTCCAGGTAACCGGCGCGGGAGACGACCAGGTGGCCGTAGTACTGCTCGGTGGCCGAGGAGAGGATGTCGGCGAGCATTCCGGAGAAGACCCCGAGGGCCAGGATCAAGAGCGACGAGGAGACGACCATCGCCGAGAGGGTCAGGAGCGAGCGGCGGCGGTTGCGCCAGATATTGCGCAGGGCGAGACGCAGCAGCACGGTCAGCGGGCCTTGAGGTTCTGCAGGGAGAAGATAGTCGGTCTTGATGCCGATGTCGAAATCGATGGTGTCGTAGTGGAGCACGGTGTGCTCGTCGGGCTTGTCCGTCGGCTGCACGGTCATGGTCAGCGGCAGGGTGCGGCTGCCGATCTTCCGCACGTCGCTGAAGACGATCTGCCGCACCTGCGCTCCGCCTCGTCGTAGTAGACGATGCGCAGCGGCACCCGCGGCGTTTTGCCGACCTCGTAGACGATCTTGCCCCAGACCACCGGCGCGTCGGGCTTGGGCAGCCCCTGGATGCGCCAGAGCTGCGGCGTCTCGGCGAGCAGGGTGAAGGTGTAGTCCTCATCGACGTGGTTGGCCTTGACCAGGTCGTCGTTGGTGATGTGGCTCCCCATCCAGGCGCCGCCCATCATCGACGGCGGCACCTTGATCACCCGGTCGACCTTGGGCAGGTAGTTCCAGACCTCGTGCTGCACCTTGAGGGTCGCCACGCCGCGCTCCTTGGGCGGCTCGAGGATGCGCACCAGGAAATACTCCCGCCCCAGCGACCAGGCCTCCATGGTCAGGTGCCGCTGCCAGTGTTCGGTGGCGACCTCCATCTCCATCCGGCTGTGGGAGGAGACCCCCATATACTGCTGTTCGACGTCGTGGATCAGCTGCTGCAGATCGGTGGCCCGGGCCGGCGCCGGGACGGCGACTGCCAGGGCGAGGAGCAGCAGGTGGGGAAATCGGCGGCGTAACGCGCGAAACAGCATGGGATCTCCGCAAGTCGGGGTGGGCGGGCGCACGGTCCCAGTATAACCGCCCCCTTCCGGCTTGACCAGATCGTGATCGCCCGGGAGCGCATGTATACTGGAAGGATGGAGCGGGCGTATCCTCCGGTCGGGCGGCTTGCTTCTGCCGATAGCGCTTGACCCCCACCGGAGCGTGCTTTACATTGACCCCCCAGCGTCCAACCAAGGAGACATCCCATCGTGACCCGCATCGAGCTCCCCGCCGAAAAACGGATCGGCCATCTGACCCTGCTGCGCGAAGCGCGGAACATCACCCCCCGGGAATTCAACGCCCTGAGTGCGGGAGAGCGCCTGGAGCTGATCAGCTGCGCCCAGGGGCGCCAGAAGTACCGGCTGTTGCTCGAGGCCGCCGATATCGAAGCGCTGGTGCCGCAACTGGCGCCCCAGGAACTCTACCTGCTGGTCCGCGAGCAGGGCTTCGAGGAGGTCGCCGAGCTGCTGCCGATGATCAGCAGCGAACAGTTCAACCTCTTTCTCGACCTCGACTGCTGGGGGGGGGACCGACTCGAAGGGGGGGAAGTCTTCAAATGGTTGCAGGCGCTCCTCGACTGCGGCGAGGACAAGGTCCTCGAGACCATGCGCGAGTTCGATTTTGAAATGCTGGTGCTGATGCTGAAGAAACACCTGCGGGTGATTGCCGGCCCCGGGGATTTCGTGGATGACGATAGCCGCGTCGAGGCCCAGCCTCGCGACGGCGGTTACCAGCTCGATTACTTCGACGCCGAGAAGTCCAAGCCATTGGCGCAGCTGCTCGGTATCCTCTATCGCGGGGACCAGGAATTCTTCCGTGGCCTGGTCGAGGCGGTGCGCTGGGAGGAGGAAGCCCAGCTCGAGGAGGATGCCTATCACCTCCACTGCGGCCGCCTCGAGGACTGCGGTTTTCCCGACCCGCAAACCGCCCAGCGGATCTACGCGCTGCTGACCGTGGCCCAACTGGGACCGCCGGAAAAAGTGAAGACCCCCTTCAGCGCCGGGCGTGGCCGGATCCCTTCGCCGGGGTTTTTCCTCGCCGCCGCGCGCCCCCGCGACCTGCTGGCCGAAGTTCTCGCCGCCGGGATTGGCGAGCCGACCGCCCGCGAGCTGGTCTACCTGATCAACAAGCTGATGATGGCCGAACGGATCGACGTCGGTGACGCGCTGCAGGTCCAGACTGCCGCCGAGAGCGTTTATCGCTATCTCAACCTCGCCCTCGAAGAGCTGGCCGGGGACGATGCGCTGCGCGGCCGGGAGATCCTCGCCGGCCACTATCTCGAGCACCTCTTCCGGGTCGGCTTTACCCTGACCCAGGCGTTGCGGCGACGGGCCGCCGCCCTGGCCGGGAACCCCCTGGCGGCCTACTA
This sequence comes from uncultured delta proteobacterium, assembly GCA_963763205.1. Lineage (GTDB taxonomy): Bacteria > Desulfobacterota > Desulfuromonadia > Desulfuromonadales > DDH964 > DDH964. The sequence continues at coordinate 63,164 of CAVXNQ010000004.1, forward strand.
CGATCCAACCTTCCGGGCCTTGATCGCCGCCCTCGACCGCCGCCTGCCGATGTTTTTTGCCGGGATCGAGGATGCGACTCGCGGCGGCGAGCGGCCCTTCGCCACTTTGCGCGATGTGCGGCGCGCCACGGAGTGGCTCGACCGGCTGGAGGTGCAGGTGCGCCTTTTCGAAAAGCACTTCAGCTTCTCCCTCCCGGCCCCCGCCGATCTCGATTTGAGCGGCTGCCAGCCCTCCGCCGCCGAAGAATTGACCCTTTCCGCGGTCTTCCTCACCGCCCTCGCCAACCGGCTGCTGGGCGGCGAATTTCTTCCCGATCCGGTTCCGGCGGGACGGCTGACCGAACTGCAGGCGAAAGTCAGCACCGAGGGGCGGGTCGCTCCCGCCCTGCGCGTCGAGACCGCGGCCTGGCTGGAACGCCTGGAGCCCGGAGGGGGAGATTTCGGCCATTTCTGTCTCGATCGCTGGGAGGAGGAGTTCTGTCCTCTCGCCCCCGGGGATATCGATCCCCGCTTCCTCGGCGGACTGATCGTCCGCTTGGCCGATTAGTGTTCAGTGCGGTTGATTCGGATTTACCGTCGGCGGGGCGCGCTTGCCTCGCCATAGCCTTGGCGACGGCGGGTCCCGCAGGTTTGGTTTGGATGTTGCCCAGGCAGGCAAAATCCTCAAGCGAGGACCAGTCGATCCCCTTTTCATAAGACAGGACCTCGGATGGAGCCGGGAATGGAACCTATTCAAGGAGGCAGAATGACTTCCCTCACCTGCATCCCCTTGCCGCTGCGACTGAGGTAGAGAAAGAGGCGCACCTGCCGTCCAGCCCTTTCCGGAAGATGAGAGAAGACGGCGGCGAAGTGCTGCAGTTTGATTCCCTGGCCGCGGATCGCCGCGGTCTCCTGTCCCACCACCGCTTTGACCTCCCGCTGTTCCGCCGCGCTCAGCTCCGTGTTGAAAAAATCCGGTACCTTCCCCGGCACCACCCGCTCGCATCGGGCAAAATCCCGCGCCAGTTGTTCTCGCAAACGAGCGTGCGTGTCGCCCTCGAAGGTGGCGGCGACGAACTCCGCGAGCGCCTCGAAGACGCCGCGCTGGGCCAGCGGATGGCGGAAATGGCCGCGCCGGCGCCAGTGGGCCTCGACCTGCAGCAGGCCGCGCCGCCAGCGAGCCGCAGACGTCGGCGAGGCCGTCGAGAAAGCCGCCGCAGCGGCCGCTGTTGAAGGTCAGGTCGAAGAGGCGGCCAAGACCGCGCAGTCGCTCCAGCTCCGTGAAGTCGAGATCCGGGGTGGCCAGCACCGCATAGGGCGGATTGGGGTCGAAGCGGATGCCGAGCCTCGCGGCGTCGCGGCGCAGCGGTGCACCGGGGAGGAGCTTGACCGGCTCGATCTGCAGGTGGTGGGGGGCGAGGGCCGCCACGCGGTCGACGGAGGCGAGAAAAGCCGTCGAATCCCTCGCCGGGCAGACCGGCGATCAGGTCGAGATGGAGCTGGACCCGGGTCCGCTGCCGCAGCCGGCGGACGTTGGCCAGCAGGCGTTCGAGGGGCGCCCGGCGACCGATGGCGGCCAGGGTCGCCGGCAGGGTCGACTGGACGCCGATCTCGAACTGAAAGGTGTCGGCCGGGACCTGCTCGAGCAGTTCCAGGGTCGGCTCATCGAGCAGGTGGGCGCCGATTTCGAAGTGCAGGTGGCTCCCCCGGTTCTGCTCGAGGATGAAGGTGAAGAGTTCCCGGGCGCGGGCCGGGTCGTAGTTGAAGGTGCGGTCGACGAACTTGATCTTCGGTACCCGTTGGGCCAGTAGCCAGGCGAGATCGCTCTTGATGCGCGCCATGGAAAAGGAGCGCACCGTGGCATCGAGGGCGCTCATGCAGAAGGCGCACTCAAAGGGGCAGCCGCGGCTGGTTTCGTAGTAGACGAAGCCGCGGGAGAGCTCGACCAGGCCGAGGCCGAAAGGGGAGGGGAGGCTGTCGAGATGGGCCAGCGGCGGCCCGTCCGGCCCCTCGATGACGGCGTCCCCACGCCGCCAGGCAAGCCGCGCCACGCCCTGCGGCTCGCCGCCGGCGGCCCAGGCGGCGAGCAGGCCGTGCAGCGGCAGCTCGCCCTCGCCGCGCACCAGGACGGCGATGCCGGGGTGGCGGGCGAAGAACTGCGCGCCCTCGAAGGAGACCTCGGGACCACCGAGGACGATGCGCAGCGCCGGGGCGGCGACGACCAGGGCATCGACCAGTTCCAGGGTCTCGCGGCGGTTCCAGAGGTAGACCGAGAAGGCGACCACCTGCGGCTTCTCGGCGAGCAGGGCCGCGAGGATGCTCTCTTTCGGCTCGTGGACGGTGAACTCGCGGATCGCCAGTTCGACGGGGAGGTCGCGGCAGTAGGCGGCCAGGCAGGGGAGGGCCAGGCTGGGGTGAATGAACTTGCTGTGCAGGGTGGCCAGAACGACGCGCATGGCGCTCAGCATACCCAAGGAGCGGCCCCCTGCCAAGGGGGAAAGCAGGCTGCCGGCCGCGGCGAAGTTCCGGCTTCCAGCGGAAAAACGTCCCATGGAATGTCCCATGGAATGTTGACAAGATAGGTTATTTATGGAAAGCTTCGCGGCCCTGAAGGTTCGGGCACACGGCCGGGCGCCTGCTTCTTTTTGTCCCCACAGCGACACCCCACTCAGCCGCCAGGAGAGCCGGAAACTCCTTCCGAATCCGTTCCCGGCTTTGCCAACGGCATTGATCCGACTTCTCCCACGTTGTCCAGCGAAAGGAGCATGCTATGGCCATCGAATTCGACGATTCCCTGCTCACCGGCGTGAGCGACATCGACGACCAGCACCGGGAACTCTTCCGGCGCTTCAACGACCTCCTCTCCGCCTGCAACCAGGGGCGGGGGAGGGATGAGGTGCTGCGCGTCCTGACCTTCCTCGACGATTACATCCGCCGGCACTTTCGCGACGAGGAGACCATGCAGCAACGCAGCAACTTCCCGGACTACCCGGCACACCGCGCCCAGCACGAGGATTTCATGGCCAAGACCGAGGCGCTGGGCTCCCAGTTCCGCAGCGAAGGGGCGACGCTCGGCCTGCTGGTCAAGACCAACACGACGCTGATGGAATGGCTGGTCAGCCACATCCGCAAGATGGACCGGGCCTTTGCCCGGCATCTGGCCGCGACCCAGGTGAGCCGCTAGGCACCCCGGGGCCGGCGAGGGGAGATCTGGAGAGCGACAGATGATTGTCCGGGCGCGTCCGGCCGTGTTGCTTTCGTCCTGCCGGTGGCCCGCGGTGGGTCGATGCCGGCCTGCCGCTCCTTTTTCAGGTAGACCCGCTGATGGCCAGAACCAGAACCTTCCTCGCCGTTGTTGCCGATGACCGGGGCGAGGTCTTCGAATATCCCGAGCTCCTCCTCGCCGGCATGAACGGTTCCGTTCCGCGCCGGCCGCGGGGCGACGAGCTGATCCCGCTGCCGCCGCGGGGAGCCGCCTCTCGGCTTCGACCGCACCAGCGGCCGGCTGAAGACCGTCGAGCACCTGCCTCGCAGCTGGGGAGGCGGCAAGGTCCAGGCGGTCTCGGCCTTTCTCACCCCGGCCTTCACCCGCACCCTGCTGCCTGCCGCCGACTGGGGGCGCAAGGGGGTGACGCTCCCCCTGTGGTCCTACACCGCGGTCGGCTGGGCGGTCCCAACCCGGTTCTCTCGCGCGTTCCTGCTGGAGCGTTTTCAGGCATCAGGACTTATTCACCCGCCAGAGAGAGTCTGTAAAGAATCTGCGCGAATCAAAGAGCTGCTTTTCGATCACAAAGCCCGTATCCCTGGCAAGAAGCTCTATATCTGAGTTGCTATACTTCTGCGAGGATTCCGTATGGATACCCTCGCAGAGTTCAAAAGAGAAGGACCTTTCCAAGGCACGGATGAAGACTTCATGCGCCTTCCTGCTCACCAGCCAACTTTCCACCGCCCCTGAAATCACATCGTATTGGCTGTAGAACGTAAAATTATCACGGTCGAACTCGGCGCCGAGTTCCCGGTTCATTCGGTCGAGCAAGTTGAGATTGAACTCTTTCGTCAGATTTTCCGCATCATTGTAGGCCCGATTCAGGATCTCTATGTTCTTCTTTAGATCGAATCCGATGAGCACCTGATCGCGATCCCCCAGGGAACTCCACAAATGGCGGAGAAACCGACGTGCTCCCGGTTCGTCAAAGTTCCCGATACTGGATCCTAGAAAAATGGCCACCGTCTTTAAACCATTCATACTTGCGAGCCATCTTAGGGCATCGAAATATTCAGCTACCAGGCCATTCACTCTTAATTCTCCCGGAGCAAATTTCTCGCTCAACCACCGGGTAAGATCGACGACGGCTTCTTCACAAATATCCACCGGAAAGTACTCGAAATCGAAGCCGTTTCCCAAAAGGTATTCAAGAATTATGATTGTCTTCGCTCCGTCACCCGCACCCAGTTCGACGAGATTAAAATGGTCGCGGGGCAGCGCCTCCGCGAGAGACTCCATCCCGTTCTTCAGGATCTCAAGCTCGCACCCGGGAAGGTAATACTCCTCCAGTTTGCTGATTCTGCGAAAAAGATCGCTTCCTCTGGCATCGTAGAAATATTGAGAAGGAATCTGTTTGGGTCTTTTGCAAAGCCCTTCGAGGACATCAAGGGCAAAGGTCCCGTTGAAGGGCTGTCGGACATCTTGGGGCCGCAAAACGCGATAACCGCTTCTCCAATTCGTTTTCATGTCGGTATTCACTTGTCGAGCGATTTGGCGAGACGTATCCCCGTGAACTGAAACCGGGCCTCCGGATGCCAGAAGTTTCTGTAGCTTATGCGGATATGGTTCCGGGGGGTCACACAGGAACCCCCTCTCAGGACCCTCTGATTGTTCATGAACTTACCGTTGTATTCCGAGAGGTTATCGGGAAACTCCCTGAAACCCGGATACGGCTCGTAGTGGCTCGAAGTCCATTCCCAGACATCACCCAGCATTTGGCGCAAGCAGTCCCCATCCAGTCCCGCCTTCGGTGCCTTGGGGTGCAGGATTCCATCCTCCACGAAGCAGCCGTCCGCCGGGTCCGGCCTCGAAATCCTGGCCGCGTGCTCCCACTCGCGTTCCGTGGGCAGTCGCACACCTTCATGGGAGGCATCCAGGTGCGACTTCCATTGAGCGAATGCTTGAGCTTCATAAAAGCTGACATGACAGACCGGCTCATCCAAATCCACTTCCCGCATTCCGGATAGAGTAAACATCCACCACTTCCCGTCTATCCGCTCCCAGTACAGGGGAGCCTTCCACTGCTGCTTTTCTGCTTCAGCCCACCCGTCAGACAGCCACAGCAGCGGGTTCGAGTATCCGCCATCCTCCATGAACTCCAGATACTCCCGGTTAGTCACCAGGCGATCTCTCAGTGAAAAATCCCGGAGATGGTGAAGGTGGGTGGAGAGTTCATTGTCCCAGCACCAGCCACCCTCGACGTTGCCGAATTCGTGAAGGCCTCCCTGGAAAGACAGGAATTTAGGTTCTATATCATCCTCGCCTTCCCGTTTGGGCTTCGAAGAAGCCAGATAAGCGGGCCTCGATTGAACCGGTGTGGCTGAATAGATATTCTTTATTTCCGTATAGAACAGCTCTTGGTGCTGCTGTTCGTGGTGTGTCCCCACCGTAACCAGGAACTGGAGTCGAGGCAGTTCGCCTTCGCCGATGGTCCGTATCAGCTGCTCCATGCGGTCATCCACCGAACTTCGGTAGCGATAGACCTCCTTCAGGGTAGGCCGCGCCACAAATCCCCGTCTGCCTCTCTCGATTCTGCTCCCGGCTTTCTGATAATACGAATTAAGAAAGTATCTGAATTCCTCGTCCTCAGGCAGAGTCTGCCCTTTCGGTCCGAGAACAAATTGCCAAAAGAACCAGCTGGTATGGCCCAGGTTCCACTTGGGCGGACTCACCTCCTCGCAGGGTTGAATCTGAAAGTCCTCGGGCTCCAAAGGTTCACACATTGCCAGACTCGCTTTTCTGACTTCATGGTACCTGCTCAGAATCTTCTCCCGCTCTTTATTCGCTTTCATTTTTTCGAAGCTCCTTGTTCTGTATCGTTTAGCTCATATCGTGAAGAAGATCGATAAACACAGGTCGGAATGATTGGCCGATCTGTGCTCTGACGCAGGTGATGAGAGAAAAAAGTGGATACGATCAGTAGGTCGCGTTTGAAAAACAAATACGGCATTGAAAAATCTCATAACGGTTGCAGGGTGTGGCCAGAATGACTCTCGATGCTATTGCAAGTTCGACCAGCATGAGTTTTGCTCCCCGGGCCAGATCGATGGCTTCCGCCGAGTCTCGAATATCTGTTGGAACTTCATGAAGCGCCGCATAGGTGTTTCCGACCATTGGAAGAAGGCCTTGGAGAAACAGTGCCGTAATGACCGGCAGACCTCCACATCCCAGAGGAGGGATCATAAAGACAAGAAGGGCCATGGAGGGAATCGTCCACTCGATTACAAGGTATCTCCGAAGATCACCAAGTCAAGAATGCCGCATGGTCTCACCAGTGCTCGCCTCCCGGAACGAACCAGGGAACGCCGGCTTCCGCGACAGCATCGAACCTCACCCGCCACTTGATTCCTTCGGCAGTCTCTCGCACGGCGCCTGCAGGAATGGCCGACTCCTCAAAGTTTTCCATTGATGCGGCCGGGTTTCTTCGCGGTGGCCGGGGGAGCCGTTTCGCGCGGGATAGCCCAGGTGAGCGAGGCCTGCGCCGGGGTCTTGTTGGCTCGCCCGGCGATGGCGGTGATGACAGGGTCTTCCAGCAACCTGGGCTCACGACTATCTCCCTACGCCACGAAGGCTTACAGCACGAGGATCTTCTTTTTGCAACAGTTCAGAAAATCCAATTCGAGGAGGTAAGGATGGGATTCGTAGTGAGCTATCGCAGGCTTGATCCTCGCTGCATCAAATATTCCCTCTGCACGCCAATCACGCATCTAGAAGCCTTTTCGAATCATGTGGCTGACCAGATCAACGACACGATTCGAAAACCCCCATTCATTGTCATACCAGGACACGATCTTAAAAAACCGTTTCTCCCCGGCGAGGTTATTGCGGAGAGTGATTTGTGAATCGTAAACAGAGGATCGAGAATCGTGGATAAAGTCGGATGACACAAGTTCTTCGTCAGTCACGCCAAGAATTCCTTCCAGATAGGATTGCGAGGCCTTCCTGAACAGCGCGTCAATTTCATCAATCGAGGTATCCTTGACTGAACGAAACGTCAGATCGACCACTGAAACGACCGGTGTCGGAACGCGAAACGCCATGCCCGTCAACTTGCCTTTAATCGCCGGAAGCACCTCACCGACCGACTTGGCCGCACCGGTAGTCGTTGGAATAATGTTTATCGCTGCCGCCCGTCCGATGCGCCGGTTTTTTTTGGAATAACCGTCAACCGTGTTTTGTGTCGCCGTATACGAATGGATGGTCGTCATTAGACCTGTTTCAATACCGACCCCTTCTTTCAACAAGACATGAACTAGCGGAGTCAGACAATTCGTAGTGCATGAGGCATTCGAAACAAGGCTGTGTTTGGCGGGGTCATATTCGTGCTCATTTACACCGATGACGATGGTCTTGACTTCGCCCTTTGCGGGACCGAATGACGACTTTTTTAGCGCCCGCGCTGAGATGGCCTTTTGCCATTTCTGAAGCCGTAAAACGTCCCGTGCATTCGATAACCAGATCCACGCCCAATGCTTTCCACGGTAATTGAGCGGGCGTGTTGGAGGCCAGCACGCGTTGGATGGCATTGCCATTAACAACCAGTACGTCATCGGCTTCTTTGGTGGGATTGCTCTTTTCCGTCCTGATGTCGCTCTGGAACTTCCCCTGGACGGAATCGTACTTCAGTTGATAAGCGAAATATTCGGCGTTCGTTGAGATATCGACGACCGCCTTGACGTTGATGGTTTACCGAGCAGTCCTTTTTCACAGATAGCCTGAAACACTGACCGACCGATTCGGCCAAAACCGTTAATGCCGATGTTTACCATGGGATAACCTCCGTGTTGTCGCGGGGATGGCGCCGGATCCGTCGTAGAGGAGTATCTTCGTAAAGCGAAGGTTGCCAGGAACGGGTATTGGGTTCTTCTTGGATCTCCTCCATGCGTATGGCGGATCACTCCATTTCCACCTCCAAAACGACCTCCAGTTCGACCGGCGAACCGAGTGGCAGGCTCGCGACACCAAAGACCAGGCGCGAAGAAACCCTCTCTTCGCCGAAGATATCCCGAAGCAACTCCGACGCCGCATCGGCGACCTTCGGATGTTCGGTGAACTCAGGTGTCGCGGCGACGTACACGCCGAGTCTCACGACGTGGCTTACGCGATTCAACGAACCCAGCTGTTTCTTCGTGAGTGCAAGTACGTTGAGCGCGGCCGTGTACGCCGCCTCCCGGCCCGCCTGCAGGTCAAGGTCCTTGCCTACTGCGCCGACTGCCGTGACTGTGTGGCCCGAGGTGGCGAGCATCCCGCTCAGGAAGAGGAGGTTGCCAGTCTGGACGGCAGGCACGTAGGCACCAAAAGGCGTCGGTGCATCCGGCAGCTGAATGCCGAGTTCGGCGAGACGGTCCTCGGCGGCCGTTGCATTCGCGGCCATGACGAAAGCTCCTTCGAATTACCAGCGGCCCAAATGAGCGCCGCCATCGACATACAGGATGTCACCGGTGACCGTCGCGGCGCCGGTCAGGTACATGACCGCATCCGCGATGTCCTTGACCGTGGAAGGCCGACCCATCGGCGACAGGCTCTCCATGACCTCCTGCGGGGTATCCCGGTGCAGCGGCGTGTAGACGACGCCCGGCGCGACGGCATTCACGCGGATGCCGTCTTTCGCGTACTCCATCGCCAGGTGCCGGGTGATCGTATCAAGACCGCCTTTGGTGAGCATCGGCACCGCCGCCGTGACGCCCCGGATCGGGTTGCTGGCAAGGGCCGCCGTAATCGTGACGATGCTCCCGCCGGTCTTTTGCGCCAACATTTGCTTGATGGCGAGTTGGGTGATGCACAGGAAGCCCTCGACGTTCGTCGCGACGAGTGACTTGAGGTCCTCGGCCGTGTAGTCCGTGAACGGCTTGGTGAAGAAGATGCCGGCGCAATTGACCAGTGCGTCGATCGACTTGAAGCGCGAAAGCGCCGTCTCGACGATCTTGGCGGCAGTTGCCGGCTCGCCAATGTCGCCGTCCACCAGGGCGACCTGGTCGGAAGCCGCGACCTCGGTGGATTGGGTCATCTTCCGGGAATTGGCAACGACGTTGAACCCCCGTTCGACAAAGCCTTTAACGACTCCCGCGCCGATCCCCTGTGAAGCTCCGGTTACGATGGCTGTCTTTCGTTGGTCACTCATGGTTGTTTACCTCGATGATGAGCAGACACCCGGAGCCGTATTCCGCTGCAGTAGTTTCAGAAGCTCCCGGGGCGCTGCGGTCGAGCAGTGTTGTATCTCGCGCTAATGGGCCAGCACAGCGGACATCCGTAAGCGTCTAAATCCGCTTCCCATCCGGGCCGGGCGTTAACCGTACTTGAGAGTGGTGCTCTGTCCAACCTCGATAATGTAACCGTCAGGATCGCGGATGTAGCAGCGAATCTCGCCGTACTTGGCTATCGGCTCCGTGATGAACTCGGCTCCTCGACTTTTCCACAACTCATAGCACGCTTGAATATCCGCAACGCGGAAATTCATAAAGCTGTTGATGTGATCCGGGTCGGGGACGCTGAGCGTTACCGTCGGCTTGTCGGGGGTCGGCCCGCCCCCGACGTTCACAATCATCCAGATATTCGCAAGCTGAAGGTACGCAGGCGCGTTGCCGTCGCCCATGCTCAGAATGCGAGCGCCGAAGACCTTTTCATAGTAGCGAGCCGATCGCTCGATGTCGGCGACGGTGAGAAAATGTGCGATGCTGATCCCGTCCCGCGGGGGCATCTCATAGCTCTTCTGTTCGATTTGTACGCCGTTCATTGACGACTCCAATTCCGATCCGGTCATGAGTTTCAGAAGCGCCTGAGCTGCCGAGGTCGACGACGCAGGGTTCTGGCCGGTAACGAGTCGGCCATCAGTGATGGAAAACGGCTGCCAGTTCGCCATCTTCTCAAATATGGCGCCGAGCCGTAGCAGTTCATCTTCGACGAGGAACGGCACAACCTTGGTGAGCTGCACCTCCTCTTCCTCGCCGTTAGTGAAACCGGTGACGTGTTTTCCCTTCACCAGCGGAGCGCCTTTGTAGGTAACGTGGCGAAGCACACCAGGCGAATGGCAGACCAGCGCGATTGGCTTGCCGGAGTTGTAGAAGGATTCGAGAAGAGCGATCGAAGCAGGGCTCTCCGCGAGATCCCACATCGGGCCGTGCCCACCCGGATAGAAAACGGTGTCGAAATCTTCCGCCTTCACGTCCGCAAGCTTGACCGTGTTGGCGAGAGCTTTTTGCGCCGTCTTATCTTTCTTAAAGCGCGCCATCGCCGGCGTTTGATTTTCTGGCAGATCGCTCTTTGGATCGAGCGGTGGCTGCCCGCCTTTCGGTGATGCCAGCGTCAGTTCGACACCAGCGTCCCTGAACACAAAGTAAGGAGCCGCGAATTCCTCCAGCCAGAAACCGGTCTTGCGGCCCGTGTTGCCCAGTTGATCGTGAGATGTCAGTACCATCAGTATTCTCATGTTCGTTTTCCTTTCTTTGATAAGTCCAAAACCGCTGACCGCAGGGGAAGGTCCTTTGGACCGGGGGGTAACTTGCAAAGCCCCAAAAACAAAGGCCGAACGACCCGTTGGATGAAATATCCTTCGGTAGCTCGGCCATCTTCTCGCTTCGGAGATCCGTGGCTTTCCGTCTCTGCCTCACGGCAGGTTTGGCTTTATCGGGGAATGACCTTTTTCCAATCCGACTATATCTCTGCTTTTCAACCCGTCAAGTGACCCTCTGCCTACGATTCCTGGGGGGAAAACTATGCCGTTCGAACCCGGCCAAAAGTCTCCCGCGATATCCATTCAGCCAGTCCTGAAGGAAGTGTGCGAAGGCCAGGAACCAGGCCACATTAACTGCGGCCAGGTAGGCAGACATTGCTGAGGGAAAAGCGAAATATTTCCGGAATGTTGTGCCTCATCGCTCTTGGTGTCCAAGGAGCAACCTTCCCTCCCGTTTCTTGATATTTCCGCAATCTACGGAAATCCCCGCCAAGACTGTCTGGCGGGGTTCCGTGTTTTGGAAATCGTGACTTGTCGGACTCCAATTGGCATGTATTCAGGCGGGGGCGCTTAGCTCCATTTCCAGTTGCGGATCTCCGGCATGTCCTGGCCGTGCTTGTCGATGTACTGCTTGTGCTCGATCAGCTTGTCCTTGAGCTGCTGCTTCAGGTAGATGCCCTTGTCGCCGGTCTGCGGCAGGCGGTCGATGGTGTCCATCACCAGGTGGAAGCGGTCCAGATCGTTCAGCACCGTCATGTCGAAGGGGGTGGTGATGGTGCCCTCTTCCTTGTAGCCGCGGACGTGGAGGTTGTCGTGGTTGGTGCGGCGGTAGGTCAGCCGGTGGATCAGCCACGGATAGCCGTGGAAGGCGAAGATGATCGGCTTGTCCCTGGTGAACAGCGCGTCGAAGTCCGTGTCGCTCAAGCCGTGCGGGTGCTCGCTCTGCGGCTGCAGCTTCATCAGGTCGACGACGTTGACCACCCGGATTTTCAGCTCGGGCAGATGCTCGCGCAGGATCGAGACGGCGGCCAGCGTCTCCAGCGTCGGCACGTCGCCGCAGCAGGCCATGACCACGTCGGGCTCCCCGTCCTGGTCGTTGCTGGCCCACTGCCAGATGCCGATGCCCTCGGTGCAGTGCTTGACGGCCGCGTCCATCGTCAGCCACTGCGGCGCCGGATGCTTGCCGGCGACCACGACGTTGACGTAGTGGCGGCTGCGCAGGCAGTGGTCCATCACCGACAGCAGGCAGTTGGCGTCCGGCGGCAGGTAGACCCGCACGACCTCGGCCTTCTTGTTCACGACGTGGTCGATGAAGCCGGGGTCCTGGTGGGTGAAGCCGTTGTGATCCTGCCGCCAGACATGCGAGGCCAGCAGGTAGTTCAGCGAGGCGATCTTGCGCCGCCACGGCAGATGCGCGGTGACCTTCAGCCACTTGGCGTGCTGGTTGAACATCGAATCGACGATGTGGATGAAGGCCTCGTAGCAGTTGAACAGCCCGTGCCGCCCGGTGAGCAGGTAGCCTTCGAGCCAGCCCTCGCACTGGTGCTCGCTGAGCATCTCCATCACCCGGCCGTCCGGCGCGAGGAATTCGTCGTTCGGCACGGTCGCGGCGTCCCATTGCCGGTTGGTGGCCTCGAAGACCGCGTCCAGGCCGTTGGAGAGCGTCTCGTCCGGGCCGAAGACCCGGAAATTGCGTTGCTCGCCGTTCAGCTTCGCCACGTCGCGCAGGAACGGCCCGAGCACATGCGTGTCGCCGATGCCGGGCGCCCCCGGCGACGGGCACGTCCACCGCGTAGTCGCGGAAATCCGGCATCCGCAGATCGCGCAGCAGCATGCCGCCGTTGGCGTGGGGATTGGCGCCCATGCGTCGTTCGCCCTTGGGCGCCAGTTCGGCCAGTTCCGGCTTCAGCCGGCCCTGTTCGTCGAACAGTTCCTCCGGCCGGTAGCTCCGCAGCCAGTCTTCCAGCAGCTTGAGGTGTTCGGGATGGGTGGCCGGGTCGGAAAGCGGCACCTGGTGCGCGCGGAAGGTGCCTTCGATCTGCAGGCCGTCGACCACTTTCGGGCCGGTCCAGCCCTTGGGCGAATTGAGGACGATCATCGGCCAGCGCGGACGCGTGAGGTTGCCGTTGACGCGGGCGTCGTGCTGGATGTGCTTGATCTGCTTCGACCGCCGCGTCGAGCGTCGCGGCCATGGCCTCGTGCATCAGCGTCGGGCTCGTGGCCCTCGACGAAGTAGGGCGTCCAGCCGTAGCCGCGGAGCAACTGCTCCAGTTCCTCGCGGCTCGATGCGGGCGAGAACCGTCGGGTTGGCGATCTTGTAGCCGTTGAGATGCAGGATCGGCAGCACCGCGCCGTCGGTGGCCGGATTGAGGAACTTGTTGGAATGCCAGGCCGTGGCCAGCGGCCCGGTTTCCGCCTCGCCATCGCCGACGACGCAGGCGACGATCAGATCGGGATTGTCGAACACCGCCCCGAACGAATGGCTGAGCGAATAGCCCAGCTCGCCGCCCTCGTGGATCGAGCCCGGGCACTCCGGCGAGGCGTGGCTGGGGATGCCGCCGGGAAAGGAAAACTGCATGAAGAGCTTTCGCAGCCCGGCCTCGTCCTGGCTGATGTCGGGATAGATCTCGCTGTAGGTGCCTTCGAGATAGGTGTTGGCCACCACGGCCGGGCCGCCGTGGCCGGGGCCGGAGACGTAGATCATGTCGAGGTCGTATTTCTTGATGACCCGGTTCAGGTGCACGTAAATGAAGTTCTGCCCCGGGGTCGTGCCCCAGTGCCCCAGCAGCATGTGCTTCACGTCCGCCAGCGCCAGCGGCCGCTTCAGCAGCGGATTGTCGTAGAGATAAATCTGGCCGACCGACAGATAGTTGGCGGCGCGCCAGTAGGCGTCCATCTTGTGCAGCAGTTCCGGGGCAAGCGTTTCGGTCTTCATGGTTCAATTCCTCCTTTGCTCCGGCCCAGGCCGAGAACGCGGCAAACGGACTTCGCGATCATCAGTTCCTCGTCCGTGCGAATGACGCGGACCGCGACCCGGCTGGTCGCCGCGGAAATCACGCCCTCGTTCGGCCGCGTTGCGCTTTTCGTCGAGTTCGATGCCGAGAAATTCCAGCCCGTCGCAGATCCGCGCGCGGACGGCGGGTGCGTTCTCGCCGATGCCCCCGGCGAAGACCAGCGTGTCGAGCCCGCCCAATGCGGCCGCGAATGCGCCGATCCATTTCTTGACCTGGTAGCAGAACAGCGCCACCGCCTCAGCCGCCCGCACATCCTGCCTTTCGCGTTCGAGCAGGTCACGCATGTCGGAACTGGTTTCGGACACGCCGAGCAGCCCGGACTGGAAATTGACCATCTCGTTGAAGCTGCTTCGCGTTCATGTTTTCGGTGCGCGCCAGATACCCGAGCAGTCCCGGGATCGAGATCGCCTGAGCGGGTGCTCATCGGCACTCCCGCCGTCGGGGTGAAACCCATGCTGGTGTCGACGGGTTTGCCGTCACGTACTGCTGCCAGGCTGGCGCCATTGCCGAGGTGGGCGAGGATGACCCGGCCCCGTGCCGCCTTCCGCCCCAGCCAGACGGGCCAGTTCTTCCATCAGAAACGCATACGACAACCCGTGAAAACCGTACCGCCGCACCCCCTTTGCCTCGTACCGACGCGGGATCGGCAACAACTGCGCCACGCGCGGCAGGTCGTGGTGAAAGGCAGTGTCGAAACATGCCACCTGGGGCAGGTCGGGAAACCGGTGATGAAACGCCTCGGCCAACAGGATCTCCTCCGGCAGATGCTCGGGATCGAAAAGGCTGAGCCGGTGCAGTTCCTCAATCAATTCCCCGGTGATGGCTGCGGCTCGCTGTATTTCGGCCCGCCATGCACGACCCTATGACCCACCGCGGTCAATGGTTCATGTCCGATTCGTTCCTCAACCCAATCCATCAGCGCCGTCACTGCCGCCCTGTGGTCCGGCGCTGCTATCGGTCAGGAAAATTGATCGGAGCCCCCCGCACTCTTTATGGTAAAAATCGCTTCCGGCAGTCCTATCCGCTCAATCCTGCCCTTCAGAACCGGGCGCGAGATCCGTTCTGCTTCGAACAGGGCGAATTTGATGCTGGACGAGCCGCCGTTGACAGTAAGTACCCGGGCGACCCTGCCCGCAGCTGCCGGCACTGCTGCCCTCGCTCGTTCATTTTCGTTGAACCCTTTCTTTTTCTTCAAAGGTTTCTCCGTGTCGTCGCTGCCACAGAATGTATTCTATAAAAGCGCCTAACGGTCCGGCTTTGACCCGCTTCCGGCGGGCCTTGAACGGTGTTTGGACCTCAATTCACCCTACCTTTTGGGATTTGGAGACGCGCCCCCTCGCCCCTTCGATGAAAAGAAACCTTCGTTACGAATGGATTCCCTTCAGGTAAAACCTCCACTCGAAATCCCGCCCGCTACCAGCGTACTCGATATTGAGCCGCCTGGATGCTGCAACTTCCCCAGCAGTGGGAATCTCCGCTTCCTGCACAAAAAGCCTCTTTTCGCACAGGTCCGCTCCGTAGAGATCGGCGTCTATCGCCATGGCCTGACAGAGCTTTCCGGGCCCGTTCGTAAGATTTATCAGGCTCTCCGGATTTTTCAGCCCCCTTCTCGCCTGCATTAGTTTCATTCCCCGCACCGGCTGGAGGGCTCGGATCAAGACCCCTTCCGGCACCCCTTCTTTTTGTGCGGTTACATTCATGCAGTTGTACATGCCGTAGATCAGATAGATGTATGCCCGTCCTCCCGGCAGATACATGATCGCCGTACGCTTGCTGCGTAAGCCGCCAAAGGCGTGAGAGGCGGGGTCGGTTACGCCCATATAAGCTTCGGTTTCGACGATAACTCCCGAGGTGATGCCGGCTGCTGCGCTGTGAACCAATTCTTTGCCGATAAGCTCTCGCGCCACCTGGACGGCATCTCTCAGATAAAATTCGCGCGGCAGGGGTTTAAATTCCATGGCAACTCCGTTGCCTGCTAATAAACTTCCCGATAAGCACAAATCTTCCCCTCGGGGCGGCCCGCTGGGGCCGGTTCGATGGCAGGGTGGATGCGACCCGCATCAAGGTCACCATCGGCGCGGCGAAGCCAGGGGCGACCGAGAACGGCAGCGATGCCGGTTGACACTCGAAGGGGCACTCATCTGGCCCCAGACCTCGACTCCAGGGCCGCAAGCAGCGACGGATAATCCGGCGCGTCATCATGGCGGACCCCGTTGATGAAAAAGGTCGGCGTACCGTTCACGCCGCTGCGGATGCCGCTCCGGCGGTCTTCCTTGATGCGCGGCTCCACCAGGCCCTGCTTGATGTCGCTCCCGAGCTTTTCCAGGTCCAAGCCGAGCTGTTTCGCCCACGCGGGCAGGATATCCGGATCGAGAGCGTCCTGTTGTTCGAACAGCAGGTCGTGCATCTGCCAGAATTTGCCCTGGAGCGCCGCGGCTTCCGCCATCTCGGCCGCGATCAGGGCATAGGGATGCATCTCGGTCAGCGGGAAGTTCCGAAACACGAACCGCAGCCTGTTCCCCAGGTGCTTCTGCAGGCGTTTCACCACCGGATAGGCGGCGGCGCAGTAGGGACACTGATAATCGCCGTATTCCACCAGGGTCACTGGTGCGTCGACCCGACCTTCCGTATGATCGCTGGCGGAAACGGGCGGGGTTAGGGTCGCGAGTGGCTCCATGGGGGGCCTCCTGGCTCGGTTGCGGATGCCGGGTTTATGGCTGCTGGACCATCATTTCGAGCGCTTTGAAGATGCCGTCGGCGCCCGGGTTGATGCCCACCGGCGAGACATAGCTCCAACGAATGACGCCCGTGCCGTCGATGGCGAACAGGGCACGCTCCGACTCGCCGTCCTCTTCCCGGTAGACCCCGTACTGCCGGGCCACCGCCCCTTTGGGCTGGAAATCCGCCAGCAGTGGAATCTGCAGCTTGCGGTCCTTGCTGAAGGCGAGATGGCACCAGACGCCATCGACCGAGATGCCGACGACCTGTGCATCGAACTCGGAAAATTCGGGCCGCAGCTCGTTGTAGAGCGACAGCTGGTCGCTGCAGACCGGGCTCCAGTCGGCAGGATAGAAGACCAGGACCACGGGCCGGCCGCGGAAGTCGGAGAGTGCGACTTTCTGATCCGGGGCGGTTGCGAGAGAAAAGTCAGGGGCTTGAATGCCGGGCATAAGTGCCGTCATCGGTACCTCCTTAGGGGCATGCTGCCTAGCTTGAATGGAAATGAAGATTGCGTGTCTTTGAATTGGTCTGAATGCATGTGCTCCTGTCCAAAAACAAAACCGAGTCACCATTCAGGATAAAAATCCTTCGGCAACTCGGCTATCTTCAAACCTCGGAGACCCGTGGTTTTCCGTCCCTGCCTTACGGCAGGTTTGGCTTTTTCAGGACGCCCTATTTTCCAATCCAACTATAGGCCCTGTTTTTCGCGCCCGTCAAGAATCCTCCAGCCGGCGTTTCTGGGAGAAGGTTTTGCCGTTTCAACCCGGCTAAGCCCCCCTATCTATATATACATCCAGCTCATCCTGGAGGAAGTGTCCGCCGGTCAGGAGCTTTGTCGCATTTGCCCCGGCCCAAAAGACAGCCATTGGTAGCGGGAGGAGAAACCGGGAATGGAGAAGAGAAATATATCCGAAATGTTCGACTTCTTTATTTTTGCACCCAAGGGGCAGCCAAATCAGCTGTTTCCTGAATATCCTGCAGTGCGAGAAACCAAAACCCAGGCCCAGGGTCTGGGGTTTTCAGTGCCCTGCTGAACACGCGAAACGCTGGCAGGGAGGAGCCCTTTCCAAAGTTGTTGTAGGAATTACCCCGCATGGGGAAATTGCCTGGCCCATTGTCCCTGTGCTATCCTTGCCCCGCGCAACCGGCGCCCACTTTGCTCCCCGCAATGGAAATTCCATGGCCAGAAAAAAAACCATCCTCGCCGTCGTCGCCGACGAACAGGGCGAGGTCTTCGAACACCCCGACCTGCTCCTTGCCGGCATGAACGGGGACACACCGCGACTGCCGCGGGAAGAAGAGCTGATCCCGCTGCCGGCCGGGAGCCGGCTCTTCACCATCCCCGGCACCCCGCCGCAGGGTTTCGACCGCAGCAGCGGCCGGCTGGTCACCGCCGAGCGGCTGCCGCGCAGCTGGGGGGGCGGGAGCGGTGCAGGCGGTGTCGGCCTTTCTCACCCCGGCCTTCACCCGCACCCTGCTGCCGGCCGCCGACTGGGGACGCAAAGGGGTGACCCTTCCCCTGTGGTCCTACACCGCGGTCGGCTGGTGCGTCGAGGAGGAGCGCTTCTACTGCGCTGCGGTGCGCGTCGACCGCAACGACCAGTGGCGTCCCGATCATTTCGACGACCGCGAGATCGATCCGGTGGTGCGGCGCATCCTCAAGGAATTTCCCGACAACCGCCTCTTCGAACAGCTCTCCCGCTGCGCCCTCGACTACCACTGCTTCGCCGCCAAGAACCTCTTCTACCGCCGCTGGGAGGCGCCGCTGCCGACCTCGCCGGTGTGCAACTCGCGCTGCCTGGGGTGCATCTCGCTGCAGGAGTCGGAGTGCTGTCCCTCCAGCCAGGAGCGGCTGAACTTCGTGCCGACGGTGGCGGAGCTCTGCCAGGTGGCGGTGCCCCACCTCGAACAGGCCGAGAACGCCATCGTCTCCTTCGGCCAGGGCTGCGAAGGGGACCCGATTCTCCAGGCGCCCACCATCTGCGAGGCGGTGCGCGCCATGCGCCGGGCGACGGGGCGCGGCACCATCAACTTCAATTCCAACGCCTCCCTGCCCGACGCCGTCGAGGCGCTGGCGAAGGCCGGCATCGACTCGATCCGCATCTCCCTCAATTCCCTGCAGGAGCCCCTCTACAACGCCTATTACCGGCCCCGTGGCTACCGTTTCGCCGACGTCATGGAGTCGCTGCGCCGCGCCCGCCAGGCCGGGCTCTTCACCATGCTCAATTACCTGGTCTTCCCGGGGGTGACCGACCGGGAGGACGAGGTGGTCGCCCTGGAAGAGCTGCTCGCCGGCCCCGGCGTCGACCTGATCCAGATGCGCAACCTGAGCATCGATCCGACCCTCTACCAGCAGGCGCTGCAGGTTTCCGGCGAAGGGATGGGGATGGCGACGATGCTGGCACGAGTCAAACGCAACTTCCCCGGAATCCAGTACGGCTATTTCAACCGTACCCGTGAGACCTTCTTTCCCGCCGGTTACCAAAGCGACTGGCCGCTGCCCGCCTGAGCCCGGCGATCTGCTAAACTTGATGGCGTCGCAAAAACTCACCAACTGCTGCGTTGCTGCCATTGCTCTCGCTGCTTCGACGTACCTAGGTACGCCTCATTGCTCGACAATGGCGCGCCTTGCATTTGGCGCTTTTTGCTTAGCCATCCCATATTTATGCTTTCTTGCGAAAGCAACAAACTTGACTTCGCTTGCCGAATCTTCTGCCTTGGGAGGAAGCCGATGAGTTTTCTCGATTTCGTCCGCCCCGTGTCGTCCTGGTCGGTGCAGCAACTCAGGGATTTCCTCCACGACCACCACCCCGACAGCCTGATCCTTCTCGATGTCCGCCACCCCGAGGAGTTCACAGCCGGGCACTTGCCCGGGGCGATCAACATTCCCCTGGCCGCCCTGCACGAGCGGCTGGCCGATCTCGATCGCCGGTTGCCGCTGATCGTCTACTGCTCCAACGGGGTGCGCAGCCGCGCCGCCGCCGGGGTCCTCGGCCATGCCGGCTTCGACGAGGTCCACACCCTCTCCGGCGGCCTTCACGCCTGGGAGGGGGCTCTCGCCGAGGGGCTCCCGGCCGACGAGCTGGCCCGTTTCGCGCGCTTTACCCGGCCCGCCGAGCATGCCGCCCTGGCCTGGTGCCTCGAAGAGGGGACCCGGAGCTTTTATGCCGAAGTCGCCGAGCTGGTGCGCGACGTCGAACTGGCCGCCCTGTTTCGCGATCTGGTCGCCGCCGAGGAGCAGCACAAGGCGACCCTGCTGGAGGTCTACGAGGCCCTGCATGGCGCCCCGGCGCCGGCCGATTTTCCCCAGTGCGTCATCGGCGAGGTGGCCGAGGAAGGGTACATGGAAGGGGGAATGACGGTGGTCGAGGCTGTCGACTGGGCGCGGCGCCGGCCGGCCGGCGGGATCCTGGAGCTGGCGATGGCGGTGGAGACCAACGCCTTCGACCGCTACCTCCATCTCAGCCACGAACTGCCGGACGAGAATTCGCGGCGGGTTTTCGAACTGCTGGCCGACGAGGAGCGCCGCCACCTGAAACGGCTGGGGGCGACCCTCGATCATTTCGTGTAATGAAATAGATTTTTTAGGAAGCATCACTGGGCGGCCGGTTTCGGCCGCCCAGTGTCGTTCAGGGGAGGGGATTGCGGCTCAGGTAGATCCTGGCGGCGGCGAGGAATTCCTCGCAGTCGGCCTCCAGAGCGGCATCGTGGCGCAGCATCTCGGCGAGCCCGGCCTCCAGGTTCCGCGGGCGGCGCAGGCGCTGGCCAAGCCGCTCCAGGGCGCGGCCGACCGCTTCGGGCCGGCGGTAGGATGCCAGCCAGTCGTTGGCGATCATCCGCGGCGCTACCGCCTGGAAACCGGGCGGCAGCAGGAGAAGATGGGTTTCGACGTCGCGGTAGACGCCGGCGGCGAAGTCGGCCAGGTAGATCCTGCTGTGGCGCTGCCAGTTGCGGGCCAGGAAGTGGTCGTAGAAGACATCGACGAGAATTCCCCGGCAGAGGCCGAAGGCCGGGTCGAGTCGTTCGCGGCTGCGCCGGAAAGCGGCGCTGCCCTGGGCAAAGACATCGACCTGGCGATGCTGGCGCAGGCCGCGCCGCAGCGGTTTCGCCCAGCTGTCGTCAAGGGGGCCTTTGACGAAATCCCCGACCAGGTTGCCGAGGCGG
This sequence comes from uncultured delta proteobacterium, assembly GCA_963763205.1. Lineage (GTDB taxonomy): Bacteria > Desulfobacterota > Desulfuromonadia > Desulfuromonadales > DDH964 > DDH964. The sequence continues at coordinate 83,757 of CAVXNQ010000004.1, forward strand.
CAGAGGGGCTCGGGGTCGGCGAGGTAGAGGTGAACGAGGTAATTCACTGTCCGCCTTCCGGTGCGGCCGATTCGGTCGCCAGCGGATCGCTCGCGGCCTCCTCGCTGGGCAGTCCGGCGACCTGGCTGCCCAGCTGCTGCTGGAGTTCGGCGCGGCCCAGTAGCCGGCGAGCCCCGAGCAGGCGTTTGCGGAAATAGCGGTTGTCGATGGAAGAGACGACCACCTGGTGGCTGCGCGGCGAGGCGTGGAGCATCCGGCCGCCGCCGAGGTAGATGCCGACATGGGTGGCATAGGCGGCGTAGGTGTGAAAGAACAACAGATCTCCCGCGGCGAGGGCATCGAGGGAGACCGGCGCGCCGCAATGGAACTGCTGGCGTGCAGTGCGCGGCAGCTCGATGCCGAAGGGGCGAAAGAACTGCTGGACCAGGGCCGAGCAGTCGATGCCGCTGCGGTCGCTGCCGCCGAAGCTATAGGGGATGGCCAGGTAGTCGCGGGCCGCCGCGGCCAGTTCCCCGGCAGCGGCGGCGCCGCCGATCTCCACTGTGGAGGGGGGCGGTGGCGATGGCGCGCAAAGGCGCAGCTGTTGACCGGGGCGGATGCGGTCGTTCTCGAGGCCGTTGAACCGCTTGAGGGCGGCGACCGACAGTCCGTGGCGGCGGGCGATGGCGGAGAGGGTATCGCCGCTGCGCACCCGCCAGACAGCCGGTGTCGTGGCGGCGGGGGAGGCCAGGGCGATGCCCGGAGCGGAGACCGCCAGGATGGACAGGCAAAAGAGGACCAGGACCAGGCCGGCGAGGCAAGCGATCGGCCGCCGATACCCCGCCTGAGGTCTGAAGCGGGTCGCCGGGGTCATCGGCGGCGGATGCTCTCGATGCGCAGCGGCCTACCCCACATGCGCATGGTGACGCCACCGGGGACGAGCGTGCCGCTGACCCGCACCGGCAGCCCGTCCCGGCAGAAATCGGCGGGGAGATTTACCGGCTCGAAGCGCCTGCCGTCAGCGGCGATCAGGCCGCAGAAGCCCCCCTCGACGCCGACCCAGACCACCTGGGCGGAGAACTCCAGCCGCGTGGCGGCTGGAGTTTCGGACCGGGAGGAACCGGCCGCGGCCGGATGGGTACAGGCGGCAAGGAGCACCATGAACAGGCCGAGCCAGAGTCGGTGCATGAGGTCCTCCGGGCGTTGGAGCGGTTAATGAACGTCCGCGGCGGCCGGCGCCTGGGCAACGGTCTGGCGCCCTTCGAGGGCGGCCCGCAGGGAATCGGCCTGGGCCTTGAACTCGGCGAGGTGGGCGCTGGAAACGGGTGCGGCGGAGGCGGACTTGAGCTTGGTCGGATTGATCGGCTGGCCGTTCTTGCGCATGCGGAAGCAGAGGTGGGGGCCGGTGGCCAGGCCGGTGGCGCCGACGTAGCCGATGACCTGCCCCTGGCTGACGCGTTTCCCGCGGCTCATCCCCTTGGCGAAACGACTCATGTGCAGGTAGATGCTTTCCAGGCCGTTGGTATGGCGCAGCTTGATGTAGTTGCCGTTGTACTTGCCCCGGCCGATTTCGTTGATGGAGCCGTCGCCGATGGCCATGATCGGGGTGCCGACCGGGGCGGCGTAATCGATCGCCGGGTGCGCCTTCCAGGTCTTGGTGATGGGGTGGAAACGGTGCAGGGAGTAGCCCGAGGAGATCCGGGAAAAAGCCAGCGGGGCGCGCAGGAACGCCTTGCGCACGCTGTTGCCGGCGGCGTCGAAATAGGCCGGCTGGCGGTCCCCGTCCTGGAACAGGAAGGCGTTGTAACGCTCCCCCTGGTTGACGAACTGGGCGGCCAGGATCCTGCCGTAGCCGGCCGGCTGGCCGTCGCGGAAGCGCTTTTCGACCAGCGCCTCGAAGGAGTCCCCCTCGCGGATGTCGCGGATGAAGTCGATATCCCAGGCAAAGATGTCGGCGAGGGAAATGGCCAGTTCGGGGTTCTCGCCGATCTCACTCACCGCGTCGAAGAGGCTGGAGTTGATCGTGCCGTGGATCAGGTCGGTGGTCACCGTGTAGGCGATGGGCACCTTCGAGACGTCGAAACCGTCAGCGGTGGGATGGACGATGAGCTGGGCCTCGCGGTCGATGTCGTATTCGAAACGCTGGATCGCACCGTCCTGCAGGCAGATCTTGAAAGGCTGGCCGGCGCAGATCCCCGACAGCGGAAAGACCTTGCGGCTGGTCTTGGCCAGCTCATGGAGCTGCTGGGCATTGAAGTAGCTGCCGAGCAGACCGGTGATGGTGTCGCCGGCCTTGATGGTTCCTTCGACGACTTCCGTGCGCACCTGGGGCGGTGGGGGGGCGCTGATTTCGGGAGGTGCGGTGCGCGCCTCGAGCTGCGGTGCGACGACGCGCAGGGCGAGGAAGACCGCGCCCAGCACCACGACCGCCAAAAGCAGACCGAAGAGCGTGCGGCGCCGGCGACCAGGCGGCGGAGGTTCGGTGCCGAGCGGGGGATTGAGATCGAAGTCCACGGAATTCCTCAAGGTTCGGGACCGGCCCGGGACCTTCCCGAGACCGGCAATGACTGTGAGCCGGAAAGTGGCGCCATCTTAGCAGGAGGCCGGGAGGTTTGTCCAGCGCCCGAGGCACCGTCGCCGCCCCCATTTCGGTTGAAATGCGTCCCGGGATGGGCTACACATGGGGGCATTCCGCCCGGCTTCCGGGCTGCTGCCAAGGAGTTTCACCGATGATCGATGCCGCCCGTCTTGCCGCCGAATTCGCCCGCATGGCCGCAATCGCCAGTCCGCCGCGCCGGGAGGGGGGCATGGCCCGCTATCTCGCCGACCGGTTCCGCAGCCTGGGCGCCGAGATCGTCTTCGACGACGCCGGCAGCCGGGTCGGCGGCGAAACCGGCAACCTGGTCGCCCGCTTCCCCGGCCACGGCGAAGCGCTGATGCTCTCGGTGCACATGGACACCGTCGAGCCCTGCCACGGGGTCGAGCCGGTGCTGAAGGACGGCATCTTCACCAGTGCCGGGGAGACGATCCTCGGTGCCGACGACAAGGCCGGCATCGCCGAACTGATCGAGGCAATCGAGGTGTTGCGCTCCGCCGCCATCCGCCATCCTCCCATCGAGGTGGTGGTGACGATCTGCGAGGAGATCGGTCTGGTCGGCGCCAAGCATCTCGACAATTCCCTGCTCACCGCCCGCCGCGGTCTGGCCCTCGACACCTCGGGGGTCGACCTGGTCATCCACCGCGCCCCGGCGGCCAACAAGCTGCGCTTCGAAATCACCGGGCGCGAGTCCCACGCCGGCATCGCCCCCGAAAAGGGCCTCTCCGCCATCGAAATCGCCGGCCGCGCCATCGCCGGCATGCGCCTGGGGCGCATCGATGCCGAAACCACCGCCAATCTCGGCACCATCGCCGGCGGCCAGGCGACCAACATCGTCGCGCGCAGCGTCGTCGTCGAGGGGGAGGCGCGCAGCCACGACGCCGCCAAGCTGGCGGCGCAGACCGCGCACATGGTCGACTGCTTCGCGGCCGCCGCCCGCGCCAGCGCCCGCGAAATCGATGGCCAAACGGTCGAGGCCCAGGTCAAGACCGCGGTCGTTTCCGACTACCCGCTGATGAACGTCCCGCTCGATGCGCCGATCCTCGCCCTGCTGCAGCGGGCGTCCAGCAATCTCGGCCGCACCCTGGAGATCCGCGCCGCCGGCGGCGGTTCCGATGCCAACATCTTCAACGGCCACGGCATCGAGACGGTGATCGTCGGCACCGGCATGACCGATGTCCATACCGTCAACGAGTCGGTGAAGGTCGCCGACATGGTGCGGGTGGCGGAGCTGCTGGTGGAGACTATTCGGCTGGCGGGGGAGGGCGGGGACGGGTGATGGGTAACGAGAGGCGAGTGGCGGGTTCCGAGTGACAAATGACGAATGACGAATGACAACATGAAATTCCCGGTATCGCCCCATATCGAAAAAGTTCACTTCCCGCCGATCTCCGAGGTCAAGGAATGGCTGAGCGGCCGCACCTTTTCCGCTGAGCGGCCGCTGGTCGACCTCTGCCAGGCGGTTCCCGACTATCCGCCGGCAACCGAACTGGTGGAACACCTGAAGACCCTGCTCGACGACCCGGCGACTTCCCGCTACACCCCCGACGAGGGGCTCCCCGAGGTGCGCGAGGCGGTCAGCGCCTGGTACGCGCGCCATTACGGCGTCGGGCCCCGGCCCGACCAGCTCTGCCTGACCATCGGCGCCAGCCAGGCCTTCTGGCTGGCGATGCTGGTCCTCTGCCAGGCCGGCGACGAGGTAATCGTCCAGCTCCCCGCCTACTTCGACCACCCGATGGCGCTGCAGGCCCTGGGCATCCGCTGCGTCTACGCCCCCTTCGAACCCGCCAGCGGCGGGCTCGCCGACCCGGAGGTCATCACCCCCCTGGTCACGGAGCGCACCCGGGCGATCCTGCTGGTCTCGCCGAGCAACCCGACCGGCGACGTCCTTCCCCCGGCCACCCTGCGGAGGTTCTGCGAGCTGGCCCGCGCCCGGAACATCGCCCTGGTCCTCGACGAGACCTACAACGCCTTTCTCCCGGGCAATGCCCGGCCCCACGAGCTCTTTTCCGATTCGGCCTGGAGTGATCACTTCGTCCACCTCGCCTCTTTCGGGAAGACCTTTGCGCTAACCGGCTACCGCGCCGGCGCGTTGGCCGCCTCCGCCCCCTTTATCCGCCACGCCCTCAAGGTGCAGGACACCATGGCGGTCTGCCAGCCGCGGATCACCCAGCAGGCGGTGCGCTTCGGCTGCGAGCATCTCGACGCCTGGTCCGCGGCCAACAACGGCATGATGCAGCGCCGCCATTCCGCCTTCCGCGCCGCCTTTACCCGCCCCGGCAACCCCTTCGAGCTGGTCACCAGCGGCGGCTTCTTCGCCTGGGTGCGCCACCCCTGGGCCGGTTTCACCAGTCGCCAAGCCGCGAAACGGCTGGCCGACGAGGCCAATCTCCTCTGCCTTCCCGGTGAAGTCTTTGGCCCCGGGCTTGAGCCCTATTTGCGCCTGGCCTTCGGCAACATCGCTGAGGACGCGATCCCGGCGGCGGTGGAGCGGTTTCGGGAGGTGGGCGAGGGGAAAAGCAATTTTGAATGTTGAATTTTGAATGTTGAGTTGATTTCATTTCATAAATTAAAGCCTCGAAGCATCAAACCTCTTGCGGGGTGCTTCTTGTCCCTCTACTTTGGCAAAAAGCCATCAGCCACGAGTCAGGAATTGCCGGTCCCGTCCAACGGTATCTCAATTCAACATTCAAAATTCAACATTCAAAATTAATCCACCAACAATTTTGCTCACAATCATGCCCACTCTACCCTCACCCCTCCCCATCGACACCGTCCTCCCCGATCTGCGCCAGGCCCTCGCCGCCCATCCGGCGGCGGTCCTTGAGGCGCCCCCAGGCGCCGGCAAGACTACCCGGGTGCCGCCGGCCCTCCTCGACGAGCCGTGGCTGGCCGGGCGCACCATCCTCATGCTCGAGCCGCGGCGGCTGGCCGCCAGCAACGCCGCGCGCTTTATGGCGAAAGAGCGCGGCGAGGGGGTGGGACAGACGATCGGCTACGCTATCCGCTACGAGCGCAGGGTCTCGCAGGCCACCCGCATCGAGGTGGTCACCGAGGGGATCCTCACCCGCCGGCTGCAGGCCGACCCGGAACTGACCGGCGTCGGCCTGGTGATTTTCGACGAGTTCCACGAGCGCAACCTCAATTCCGACCTCGCCCTGGCCCTCTGCCGCGACGCCCAGCTCGGTCTGCGCGAGGATCTGAAGCTGCTGGTGATGTCGGCGACCCTCGATGCCGCTCCGGTGGCCAGACTCCTCGGCGACTGCCCGCGGATCGGCAGCGCCGGGCGCAGCTACCCGGTGACGGTGAATTATCTTGCCCAGGAGCCGGCCGGAAGGATGGGCGACACCGTGTCGCCGGCGGTGCGCCGGGCCTTGGCCGAGGCGCACGGCGACGTGCTGGTCTTCCTCCCCGGCGCCTTCGAGATCCGCCGCTGCGCCGGAGCGCTTTCCGACCTGGCCGGGCAGGTCGATATCCGCCCCCTCTACGGCGAGCTCCCCTTCGCCGAGCAGGAACGGGCGATCCTCCCCGGTCCGCGGCGCAAGGTGGTGCTGGCGACCAATATCGCCGAGACCAGCCTGACCATCGAGGGGGTGGGCGTGGTGATCGACGCCGGCTACGAGCGCCGGCCGCGCTTCGACGCCGCGAGAGGCATGACCAGCTTGGAGACGGTGCGCATCTCCCGGGCGAGTGCCGAGCAGCGTGCCGGCCGCGCCGGCCGTCTCGGTCCCGGGGCCTGCTACCGCCTCTGGAGCGAAGGGACCCACGGGGGCGCTTCTCCCCTTCACGCCGCCGGAGATCCGCAGCGCCGACCTGGCGCCGCTGGCCCTGGAGCTGGCCCGCTGGGGGGTTGCCGACCCGTATCAGCTCGCCTGGCTCGACCCGCCGCCGGCCGGACACCTGGCCGGGGCGCGCTCGTTGCTGCAGTTGCTCGGCGCCCTCGACGACCAGGAGCGTCTGACTCCCCTGGGTGCGAAGATGGCGCAGTTTCCCGCCCATCCGCGTCTCGCCCGGCTGCTGGTCGCTGCGCAGGCGGCGGGAACCCCCGGCCTTGGCGCTGATCTGGTCGCCCTCCTCTCCGAGCGGGACCTGGCCGGCGGCGCGACTTCCAGCCATGCCAGCGACAGCGACCTGCTTGACCGCCTCGAACAGTTGCGCCGCCGCGGCCATGAAAGTGCGGCGCGGGCGGCGCGCTACTGGCGGGAGAAGCTGGGCGTTGCCGGCAGCGAGCCGGCCGCCGATGGCGAAACTGTCGGGCGGCTGCTGGCGGCGGCCTATCCCGACCGCATCGGCCGGCAGCGGGAGCCCGGCAGCGGCCGCTACCTCTTCTCCGGCGGCTTCGGCGGCAAGCTTTCTCCACGCTCGGCGGTCAAGGGGGGAGAGTGGCTGGTTGCGGTGGAGGTGGCCGGCAAGCCGGGCGGGGAGGGGGAGATCCGGCTGGCGAATGTGCTGAGCCGGGAGACGGTGGAGGAGCTGTTCGGTGCCGGATTGTCCTGGCAGCGCGAGGTCGACTGGGACGAACGCGCCGGGCGGGTGGTGGCCCGCGAGGTGCGCCGCCTCGGCGCCCTGGCGCTGCAGGAGCGGCCGGCGGCGGCCGGGCCCGAGGACACGGTTCCGGCGCTTTTGGCGCTGCTGCGTCGGCGCGGCCTGGAACTCCTCGACTGGACCCCGGCGGCGCGCCAGTTGCTGGCCCGTGCCCGACTCGTCGCCGTCCACCACCCCGGCTGGCCCGATCTGTCCGAGCCGGCACTGCTGGCGAGCCTGGAGGAATGGCTCGCCCCGTACCTGGCCGGCGTCACCACCCTTGCCGCCCTGCGTAAAATCGACCTGGTCGCCGCCCTGCAGGGACGGATCGGCTGGACCCGGCAGCAGAAACTTGCCCGCCTCGCCCCCGAGCGGCTGAAGGTGCCGAGCGGCTCGAACATCCGCCTCGACTACGATGCCGAGGACGGCCCGGTCCTCGCCTGCAAGCTCCAGGAGCTGTTCGGCCTCGCCGCAACGCCGACCGTCGTCGACGGCGCGGTGCCGGTCCTCATCCACCTCCTCTCCCCGGCCGGCCGGCCGCTGGCCGTCACCCGCGATCTGCGCTCCTTCTGGGACACCATCTACCCGGAGGTGAAGAAGGAGATGAAGGGCCGCTACCCCAGGCACCCCTGGCCCGACGATCCCTGGAACGCCGTCGCCACCAAGCGCACCAAGAACCGGCTGTAAGGGACTGGCTCCGCCAGGAGCCTGTTAATATTTGCCCTTGAAGGCAATGGAGCAGGTGGGAGCCGAGAAGAAGGGGACGGCTGGGAATCAGGGGGGGGGGACGCTGCTTGCTAACTTGCTATTGCCAATTTCCCCACAATTCACGCCCGCAGTGACGGATCGAGTTTGACCATCTCTGCATTGTCTGGCCGCTCATTGTCGAAGCATGTCCATCTGCTGCTCATGCCGACTGCGTCCGCCAGCGTTCCAGGCGGGGATGAGCCTGCATTTGTTGGTCGTGCTCTCTTTTGTTCCCCACGACAGTCTTGCTTTTCAATAAAGCCCTTGCGAGCCAGGCATCGCAGGACCTCTTCATAAGCAGGGGTTGTGGGGTCTCCAAGTTGCCAATTGGGTTTCGTCCGACCCTGTTAGCTGTTGACCAGAACTGTTCATAAGGACCAGGGCCTTTGGGCAGCGCAGCGCCAAGTTGCCCCCAGAATCCCCGACTGAAAATTAGAAAAAAACCAGCTGGATTGTTCTAATCCAACTGGTCCTTTTGTCTTTATGGGGAGATATCCGAAGAGATCAGAATAGACTGTGACGTTCGGATGCCTGCCTGAGCGTCCCATCGACCTGCCCGCCTGTCTACATCTTCTCACAAACGCTGCGAATCTTGTCTTCCATACTCTGGCTGCGGTCGGTGCGGGTGCCGACCTTGATGGTGGTGGTGATCCGCGGCGCGCCCATGGCGTGCACCGCCTCATGGCAGCGCTTGACGGCGGCGAAGACCGCATCCCATTCCCCCTCGATGTTGGTGCCGTAGGCGTGCAGGGTGTGCTTCAGCCCGGCCTCCTGGATCACCTTCTCGCAGGCGGCGATGTAGGGGGAGAGGGAGACACCGACGCCGAGGGGAACGATGCAGAGGTCGATCATCACATTCATGTGCGGACTCCGATAGGCATAATGTTGTAAAGGCAAAGGCCTTTGGACACGGAAGACGGATCGCAAGGATTTAGAGGCAGGGCCAAAGAGAGGCTTTGGAGGTCAATGCCTGATCCGTGAAAATCGGACTTTTATCCGTGTCCAAAGGATTTTTGGTTTTAGATGGAATGGGGACAGGCACCCTGACGGGAGCCTGTCCCCCTATTGGGCTGTGGTTGGCGCCGCGGCGGCAAGGGTCTGTCGGATGCGTTCGATGCGGCGGCGGTTGACGCCGAAGTCGTACCAGCCGCTGCGGGCGGCGCTGCGCACCTCGATCTGCTGCTGCCCGGCGGGGAGGTAGAACTCGAGGTCGTCGACGAAGCGGAAGAGGGCCGATCTCGCCTCGGCGTGGAGGTAGTCGTCGCGCTCCTCGACGATGCGGGTGCGGGGGAGGGCTTCCACCACGTGCACCAGGCGCTGCAGGGCTGCCGCCCGGGGGCCGTCGTAGGTGAATGGCGGCACCCGGCGGCCCGGGTCGGTCTCCTGGCTGGCGACGCAGTTGGGGCTCTGCGGGCAGGCGGCGAGGCGGCCGTCATGGACGCCGAGCCCGGCCGGCGCCTGACCCGGCGCAGCCGGCCAGCAGGAGCAGGGGGACCCACTGCCAACGGCTTCCCCTGCGTCCTCCCCTCATATCCGCTCCACCTGCAGTTTCTCTTCGCCGGCAAGCTCTCCGTTGGCCTTCTGCAGGGCCTCCTCCCCGCCGACCACCGAGACCACGCTCCCCTTTCGTCCCGCCACGAGGTAGCGTTCGGCCGCCGCAATAAGCTGGCCGCGGTCCACCGCCAGGACCCGCTCGCGCAGCTGCTGCCGGAGGTCTTCGGTGAGGCCCTGGCGCAGATTGGCGAACTCGCGGGCGCCGCGGCTGCCCGGGGCGAGGGGGCGGTCGAGATCGCCGAAGACGGCGAGGACCGCCTCGTCGATGGCTTCGGTGTCGAAACGGCCGCCGGCCGCCCAGTTGGCCGCTTCGTCGAAGACCCGCAGGGTTTGCGCCAATTGCGGGTCCCGGTAGGAGAGGAGGGAGAAGAGTCCGCCCTCGGGATCGTAGCTCGCCAGTCCGCCGTAGGCGCCGCCCTTTTCGCGAATCTCCCGGTGCAGGAAGCCGGCTCGCAGCAGGCGCGCCAGGACCATCAGCGGGGCGGCATCCGCCGAGGTGAAGGGGGCGCCGGGGAAGACCCGGGTGACATAGTTGACCGGCACCGAGGTGGCCCAGCCGAAATTGCCGTTCCCGGCCGCGAAGGGGGGGAGCGGGTGCAATTCTCCGGCGGTGGCGGGGAGGTTTCCATAATAACCGGCGAGGTGCTCGGCGAAGACGGGGATCTGGTCCTTTTCGCCGGTCAATGCGCAGGTGAAGGTGGGGCGTTCGAACAGGGCGCCGGCAATGGTCTGCAGCTGCGCGGCAAAGTCTGCCAGCTCGGCGGCCGGCAGGGCGGCCAGGCGCCGCGCCAGGCGGATCTGGGAGAGCCCGCCCCAGGTCTCCTGCAGGGCCCCACCGGGGGTCAGGCGTCCGGCAGCGGCCCGTGCCGCATAGCTGTGCCCCGAGCCGGGGATGGAGTTGTCGAGGTTGGTGCGCACCTGGTTGAGCACCGTGCGCAGCCGCTCCAGGTCGGCGAAGTCGGGAGCGCGGCTGAGATCGGCGAGGATCGCGAACAGGGGGCCGGCATTGCGGACCAGGGCCTTGCCGCGCAGGCTGATCACCGCCTGGAGCTGGCGGAAGTCGGCGGGGGCCTCGAGGATGTCGGTGCTGAGCGAAATTCCCCCCGTCGCCGCCTCCAGGCGTTCAGCCATCTGCAGGTAGCTGTAGCCGGCGGCGCCGACCTGGGTCAGCAGGCTGCAGAAGAAGGGCAGCAGCGGCAGCAATTCGGGCGGTACGAGGGTTGCCGGCAGCAACGCCTGGAGGTAGCCGATGCCGTTGGTCGGCTGCGGGAAACAGCAGACTCCCGCCTCGCCCAGGGCCTGGCGGGTGAAGGGGACGGGGATCTCCGTCGGCGGGATATCCGCGCGCGAAAGACCAGGGAGGCAGGAGACATCTTCGGCCGCCTCCTGGGCCTGCTGCAGCTCCCGGGCCGCGGCGACGATCCGCTCCCGGTCGCCGGCGTCGAGGGTTTGCCGGATCGCCTCCAGGCGCGTGGCGATGTCCGCCTCCTGGCGCTGCTGCAGGGTCTGGTCCGGCGCCAGCGTCAAGGTCACCCGGTGGGGGTTGTCGAGCAGCCAGCGGCGAATCAGGTCCTGGAAAAAGGGACCGGCAGCCAGCTCGCGCCGCAGCCGCGCCAGGTTGGCCTCGAGCTGGAGGGGGGAGAGGGGATCGTCGGCGTGGAGCCAGGGTCCGAGCATGCGCATCAGCAGCCCGAGGGGGTAGGGGTAGTGGTCCCCGGAGACCTCGCGATGGGCGAATTCGAGGCGATGGATGACGGCCTCGATGCGTTCCTCCGAGAACCCTTCGGCGGCCACCTGCTCCAGGGTCCTGAGGATCAACTCCTCGACCTGGTCGGTGCGCTCCGCCTCGCTGGCCTGCAGGCCGGCGGCGAAATAGGTGGTGCGGTTCTCGTCGTGGTAGCCGCAGCCGGGGGCGAGGTTGCCGCCGAGCCCGGAATCGAGCAGGGCCTTGTAGAGGGGGGCCGCCGGGTTGCCGATAAGCAGGGACGAAAGCAGGCCGAGGGCGAGGCGCTCGAAGCTGTCGCTGACATCGCAGGCGAGCCAGCCGACCTGGATCATGGTCTTGGCCGCCAACGGCTCGCCGGGATCGAGCGGGTAGCTCTCGGCCACCCGGTCGGGCCGGGTCAGGCGAATCTCCGGCGGCACCTCGCTGGCGACCTGGTGCGGCTCGCAGTGCTGCAGGACCCGCTCCTCGACGACGCGCAAGTGGTCCAGAAGCGGCAGGTTGCCATAGCTGAAGAACCAGGCGTTGCCCGGCTGGTAGTAGGCGCGGTGGAAGGCGCGCAGCTCCTCCCAGCTGAGGTCGGGGATCGCTTCCGGCTCCCCTCCCGAGTTGTGGCGGTAGCAGGTGGTGGGGTAGAGCGCCCGCCCCAGGCGCCGGGCCAGCAGCGAGGACGGGGAGGCCATCGCCCCCTTCATCTCGTTGTAGACCACCCCCTTGAAGGTCAGCGCCGAGCCGGGATCGTCGGGATTGACGAACTCCAGGCGGTGCCCCTCCTGGCTGAAATCCCGTTCCCGCAGCAGCGGAAAGAAGGCGGCGTCGAGATAGACGTCCATCAGGTTGTAGAAGTCCTTGCGATTCTGGCTGGCGAAGGGGTAGGCCGTCCAGTCGCTGGCGGTCATGGCGTTCATGAAGGTGTTGAGGCTGCGTTTGAGCATGGTGAAGAAAGGATCGCGCACCGGGTAGCGCTGCGACCCGCAGAGGACCGTATGCTCAAGGATGTGGGCGACGCCGGTCGAATCGTCGGGCGGGGTGCGAAAGACGACGGCGAAGAGGTTGTTCGGGTCAGCCGTGGCGAGATGGACGTAGCGGGCGCCGCTGGCCGGGTGCTGCAACTGGACGAAGGTGGCGTTGAGCTCCGGCAGTTCGGTCCGGAAGACAACATCGAAGCCATGCCCGAAGGGGCCGGATGCGGGGTAGATTTCGGTCATTGGTCGACAACTCCCTGGTAGTATTGGTCAAGAGCCTAGTTTAACCGACCCGTTGGGATTGTCACGGGAAAAGACGACTGCCCGGCGCAAGGCACAATGGCGGCCCGTGGCGGAATACCCGAATTCTCGCAGCCAGGTCTTGAATTCGAAGGCTCGAGTGTTAATTTGATGTCGAAAGGTTCGATATGGAGGTATCCCGGGGGAGAAGGGAGGTGCTTGCTTCTGGCCGCATTTCCCACCAAAGGAGAGTCGTGATGCTGACAAGTCTGTTGAAAACGAAAGACGATTCGGCCAGCCTGGTCCTGCGGGTGATGCTTGGCGTGGTCATGTTTCCCCACGGGGCGCAGAAGGTGCTGGGCTGGTTTGGAGGCTACGGCCTATCCGGAACGCTTAACTATTTCACCGGAACCATGGGGATCCCGCTGGCGTTTGCGGTTCTGGCCATCGCCGCCGAGTTTCTCGGCTCGATCGGCCTGATCGTCGGCCTGGTCACCCGGCTGGCGGCATTCGGGATCGCCTGCAATATGGCTGTGGCCATCTTCATGGTGCATCTGCCCAACGGCTTTTTCATGAACTGGAGCGGCAAGCAGGCCGGCGAGGGGTTCGAGTTTCACCTGTTGGCGATCGCCATCGCCCTGGCGCTGATGATCAAGGGCGGCGGCCGCTGGTCCATGGATCGACTGTTCAAGGCAGGACGTTTTTGAAAGGTTCGGGCACCATTGGTCCTCCGCGCAGCGATCTGCCGGCAGTGGGGGCTGCCGTGGTGGGTTCCGGCCAAGGGCAAGGGGGCGCCGCGATCCATTTTGGGGTTGCGGAAACGCCCTGGTTGTGTTAGAAATCTCCCTCTTGTCGGGGCGTAGCGCAGCCTGGTAGCGCACCTGCCTTGGGAGCAGGGGGTCGCTGGTTCGAATCCAGTCGCCCCGACCATCGCGCGCCAGTAGCTCAGTTGGAAAGAGCAGCGGCCTTCTAAGCCGTTGGCCGAGGGTTCGAATCCTTCCTGGCGCGCCATTTTAAAGTGCCGGGAAGTGGGAAGATTCCCATTGACAAGTGGCCAGATGCTTAGCTAGTATTGGCTCCGTTTTGTGGTGGGTGTAGCTCAGTTGGTAGAGCACTGGATTGTGGCTCCAGTTGTCGAGGGTTCGATCCCCTTCACTCACCCCATTTGATTTTCCCGGCCCGCCTTTTCCGTGCCTGAGATTTGTGGCTTCCGGGCCACAGTGATTCGGCAAGAGGGCGGGCTTCTCTATTTGTTGCTGGCCTGCAGGCGGTCCCGCCGGGTATCCTCTCCCGGTTGTCGGGTGGCCTGACAGCGCCGTTTCGAACATTCCGTGCGAGAGTGGCGGAACTGGCAGACGCACTGGACTTAGGATCCAGCGGGCAACCGTGGGGGTTCGACTCCCCCCTCTCGCACCAACTCCTCCTGCTGCAACTCTGCTGCCGCGTGGCCGGCGCCAGGCACCTGCCCGGTTGGCCGCGGCGCCGCAACCATATTCCACAGCCTATTCCCCAGACCATTCCAAGGTGAGGTAGAGACGATGAACGTCAAGATAGAAGAGATCAGCAGCGTCCGTAAAAAACTCTCCTTCGAGCTTCCTGCCGAGCGGGTGGCGGCGGAGATCGACAAGGCTTATGGCAAGATCGCCAAATCGGCCAAGATTCCCGGGTTCCGCCCCGGTAAGGTGCCCCGCTCCATTCTCGAGCGGCAGTTCGCGCCGCAGATGGAGGAGCAGGTCCTTAGCCGGCTGATCAACGACTCCTATTTCAAGGCCCTGGTCGAACACCGGATTCTGCCGATCGCCGACCCGGAGATCGTCGACAGCAGCGTGATCGAAAAGGGGCAGCCGTTCCGCTATGAGGCCCACGTCGAGGTCAAACCGGAGTTCACCGCCAAAGACTACACCGGCCTCGAATTAAAGAAAGAGCAGTTCCAGGCCGATGCGGAATTGGTCGACAAGCGCCTTGAAGAGATGCGCGCGTCGCGGGCGGAGATGGTCGTATCGTCGCGGGAAAAAGCCCGCAGCGGCGATTCCGTGGTCATCGACTTCGAGGGATTCGTCAACGGCGAAGCCTTCGAAGGGGGGCGGCCGAAGGGCACCTGCTGGAGCTCGGTTCCGGGAGCTTCATCCCCGGTTTCGAAGAACAGTTGGAAGGGATGGAGCGGGGGCAGGAGAAGGAGGTCGCCGTGACCTTCCCCGCCGATTACGGCAATCAGGAACTGGCCGGCCAGGAGGCGACCTTCAAGGTGCGTCTGCAGGAGATCAAGGAAAAAGCACTGCCCGAGCTCGATGACGAATTCGCCAAGGGCTTCGGGCTGGAGTCCCTGGACGAACTGCGTTCCCGCCTCGAGGAAAGCTATCTCACCCAGGAGCGCAACCGCATCGACGGGGATCTGCGCGAACGGCTGATGGAGGCGCTGATCCAGGCCAACCCCATTGAGGTTCCCGAGTCGCTGGTTTCGGGCCAGCTCGACTACATGCTCGGCAACGTGCGTTCGCGGATGCAATCCCAGGGGATGAGCCTGGAGATGCTCGGCATGGACGAGGAGAAGTTTCGCACCATGTACCGCGACACCGCGGTCAAGCAGGTGCAGGGGAGCCTGATCCTGGAGGCGATCGGCCGCCAGGAGGAGCTGCAGGTTGAGCCGGAGGCGATCGATGATAAGCTTCAGCAAATCGCCGCCATGTCCAATGCTCCCCTCGATGTCGTCAAGCGTCACTACGGCAACGAGGAGGCCCGCCGCGGGCTGCTGGCACAGATGGCCGAGGAGAAGGTGATCGAGTTTTTGCTGGACAAGGCCAACATTGCAGAAGTGCCCAAACAGGACCTGGCTGCCGCCGAGTCCGCAGCCGGCGAGGAGTGAATCTCATGACCCTGGTACCGATGGTGGTTGAGCAGACCGGGCGCGGCGAGCGTGCCTACGACATCTATTCGCGGCTGCTCAAGGACCGGATCATCTTTCTCGGCGGGGCGATCGAAGATCACATGGCCAACCTGGTCATCGCCCAGCTGCTCTTCCTCGAATCGGAAGACCCGGAAAAGGACATCCACCTCTACATCAACTCCCCCGGCGGGGTGGTGACGGCCGGCATGGCCATCTACGATACCATGCAATATCTCAAGGCCCCGGTATCGACCATCTGCGTCGGCCAGGCGGCGAGCATGGGGGCGGTGCTGCTGGCGGCGGGAACGGCCGGCAAGCGCTTCGCCCTGCCCCACGCGCGGATCATGATCCACCAGCCCCTCGGCGGGTTCCAGGGGCAGGCCACCGACATCAATATCCATGCCCAGGAAATTCTGCGCATGCGCGATACCCTGAACGGCATCCTGGCCCGCCATACCGGGCAGAAACTGGAACGCATTGCGGCCGACACCGAGCGGGATTTCTTCATGGGTAGCGAGGCCGCAAAAAAGTATGGTATCGTCGATGATATAGTGAAGAGCAAGGTCTGACTCACCCCTGAATGGAGGCAGTTTCGTGAGCCCGAATAACGAGCATTCCGGACAGCTGACGTGCTCGTTCTGCGGCAAGGCCCAGGACGAAGTCAAGAAGCTGATCGCTGGACCGGCAGTTTATATCTGCGACGAATGCATCGAGCTGTGCAAGGATATCATCGCCGAGGAAGCCAAGCTTGAGGAAGCGGTCGGCGGCGCCGCCGGCAGTTTGCCCAAGCCGATGGAAATCAAGGAGGTTCTGGACGAATACGTCATCGGCCAGGAGCGTGCCAAGAAGGTTCTGGCGGTGGCCGTCTACAACCACTACAAGCGGGTGGAGAACGCCGGCCGCACCGGCGACGTCGAGGTCCAGAAGAGCAATATCCTCCTTCTCGGGCCGACCGGCAGCGGCAAGACGCTGCTCGCGCAGACCCTGGCCAAGCTACTGAACGTCCCCTTCGCCATCGCCGATGCCACCAACCTGACGGAGGCCGGCTATGTCGGCGAGGACGTCGAGAACATCATCCTCAACCTGCTGCAGGCGGCCGACTACGACCTGGAAAAGGCCCAGAAGGGGATCATCTATATCGACGAGGTCGACAAGATCGCCCGCAAGTCCGATTCTCCTTCCATCACCCGCGATGTTTCCGGTGAGGGCGTGCAGCAGGCCCTGCTGAAGATCATCGAAGGGACCATGGCCAGCGTTCCCCCCAAGGGGGGGCGCAAGCACCCGCAGCAGGAGTTTCTCAAGGTCGATACCACCAACATCCTGTTCATTTGCGGCGGCGCCTTCTCCGGGCTCGAGACCATCATCGGCCAGCGCAGCGGCGCCAAGGGGATGGGCTTCGGGGCCGAAATTCTCAAGAAGAGCGAGCTGAACCTCGGCGAGGTTTTGGCCCGGGTGGAACCTTCGGACCTGCTCAAGTACGGACTGATTCCCGAGTTCATCGGACGCCTGCCAGTGGTGGCGACCCTGAATGAGCTGGACGAGGAATCGCTGATCCAGATCCTCAAGGAACCGAAGAACGCCCTGGTCAAGCAGTACCAGAAATTGTTCGAGCTGGAAAAGGTGACCCTCAGGTTTACGGACGGCGCCCTGGTTGCCATCGCCCGGGAAGCGCTCAAGCGCAAAACCGGTGCCCGCGGCTTGCGCTCGATCCTCGAAAACGCCATGCTCGAGGTCATGTACGATATCCCATCGCAGGACCGGGTCAAAGAGGTGGTGATCAGCGAAGAGACGATCGTCGGCAATGCCCGGCCGATCGTATTGTACGAGTGTGCCGAGTCGGCGTGAACGTCCTGAACCTCGACGCCAGAGAAAGGCCATTCAGTCATGAGCGATAAGCAGGAACCTGCTCTCAAGGAAGTGGTCGAGTCCGGTCTGTTGCCGCTTCTTCCCCTCCGTGACATCGTCATCTTTCCGCACATGGTGACGCCGCTCTTTGTCGGCCGTCCCCGCTCCATCCAGGCCCTGGAATGGGCTATGGAGCGGGAGCGGGAAATCTTTCTCGCGACCCAGAAGGATCCTCGAACCGACGATCCGGATCTGGACGACATCTACCAATTCGGCAGCGTCGGCCAGATCATCCAGCTCCTCAAACTCCCCGACGGCACCGTCAAGGTTCTGATCGAGGGGAAACAGCGGGCCCGGATCGCCGAGGTCTCCAGCACCGAGGAATGTATCTTTGTCGTTGCCGAACGGCTGCAGGACCTGCCGATTGAGTCTCCGGAGATCGAGGCGCTGCTGCGCAGTGTGCGGGATGCCTTCGAGGGCTATATCAACCTGAGCAAGAAGGTGCCGCCGGAAATGGTGGCCTCGATTGCCGGTATCGCCGATCCCGGCCGGCTGGCCGACACCGTGATCGCCCAGGTCGGGGTGCCGATCGCCGAGAAGCAGGAACTGCTCGAGTTGATCCATCCCCAGGTACGCCTGGAGCGGCTCCTCTCCCTGCTGGAACGGGAAGTGGAGATCCTGCAGATCGAGAAGAAGATCCGCAACCGCGTCAAGAGCCAGATGGAGCGCAGCCAGAAGGAGTACTATCTCAACGAGCAGATGCGCGCCATCCAGAAGGAGCTCGGCGACAAGGACGAGTTCAAGCAGGAACTGCGCGAACTCGAAGAAAAGATCAGCAAAAAGCGCATGTCGAAGGAAGCCACCGAAAAGGCCGACGGCGAACTGCGCAAGCTGAAGATGATGTCGCCGATGTCCGCCGAAGCGACCGTGGTCCGCAATTATCTCGACTGGCTCCTCTCCTTGCCGTGGCGGAAGGGAACCCGCGACCGTCTCGACCTGGCTTTCGCGGAAAAGGTCCTCGAGGAGGATCATTACGGCCTGGAGCGGGTCAAGGAACGGATCATCGAGTACCTGGCGGTGCAGGCCCTGGTGAAGAAGATCAAGGGGCCGATCCTCTGTCTGGTCGGACCGCCCGGCGTCGGCAAGACCTCGCTGGGTCGCTCGGTGGCGCGCGCCCTGGGGCGGAAGTTCGTGCGGATCTCCCTCGGCGGGGTCCGCGACGAAGCGGAAATCCGCGGTCACCGGCGGACCTATATCGGCGCCATGCCGGGCAAGATCATCCAGAGCCTGCGCAAGGTCGGAGTGAAGAACCCGGTCTTCCTGCTCGATGAGATCGACAAGATGAGCACCGATTTCCGCGGCGACCCCTCGGCGGCGCTTCTGGAGGTTCTCGATCCGGAGCAGAACAGCACCTTCGGCGACCACTTTCTCGACATCGAATACGACCTGTCGAGCGTGCTTTTCATCGCCACCGCCAACACCCTCTTTTCGATACCCCGCCCCCTGCAGGACCGGATGGAGATCATCCGCATCGAGGGATACACGGAGGAGGAGAAGCTGCACATCGCCCGGCGCTATCTGGTGCCCAAGCAGCTCGAGGCCCATGGACTGGCTCCCGACCAGGTGCAGTTCGCCGAAACCGCACTCTACGAAATCATCCGCCGCTATACCCGGGAGGCGGGGGTGCGCAGCCTGGAACGGGAACTGGCCAATATCTGCCGCAAGGTGGCCAGGGAGCTGGTCAAGTCCGAAGACAAACAGCGGCGCTTCAATGTCGGTGTTGCCCAGGTCAAAAAGTATCTGGGCGTGCCGCGCTACAGTTACGGGGTCCGCGAAGAGGAACACCGGATCGGCATGGCGACCGGCCTTGCCTGGACCGAGGTTGGCGGCGAGATGCTGACCATTGAAACCGCGATTCTTCCCGGCCAGGGCAAGCTGACCATTACCGGCAAGCTGGGCGAGGTGATGCGCGAATCGGCCCAGGCGGCCCTGAGCTACGTTCGCTCCCGGTGGGCGGAGCTGGGACTGGATCGAGACTTCTATCAGAAACTCGATATCCACATCCACGTGCCGGAGGGGGCCATTCCCAAAGATGGACCCTCGGCCGGGATTACCATGGCCACCGCTCTGGCCTCGGCCCTGACGGGGCGAAGCGTCGACCGTGATCTGGCCATGACCGGGGAGATTACGCTGCGCGGGCGGGTCCTGCCGATCGGCGGGTTGAAGGAAAAACTGCTGGCGGCAAAACGCGCGGGCATCGCCCGGGTTTTGATCCCCAAGGAAAACGAAAAAAACCTGGAAGACGTACCCGCGCAGATCCTCAAGGCCTTGACCGTTCTCCCGGTCGGGCACATGGATGAAGTGCTGGAAAGTGCCCTGCTGGTCCCCATGCCGCTGGTGCCATCTTCGGCTGCCGACGAGTACCGCTCGGAGGCCGAAGAACCGCTCCACCATTAGGCTTGCGGCGGAAATATTCTCTTGACACTGTTTTTGTAACTCTGATATAAGTATCGCGATTTCGGCAGGGCTTTAATAATCCCTAATACGTGGAGGTATGTTGTGACTAAAGCGGATCTTGTTAATGCGATGGCGGAAAAAGCTGGTTTGAGCAAAACCGATGCCGAGAAAGCCCTCAAGGCGTTTGCCGATGCCGTGACGGATGCGCTCAAGGCCGGCGAGAAAGTCGCCCTGGTCGGGTTCGGCACCTTCAGCGTCAGCTCCCGCGCTGCCCGGACTGGCAAGAATCCCCAGACCGGTGCCAAGATTAACATCCCCGCCGCCAAGACCCCCAAGTTCAAGGCCGGCAAGGCCCTCAAGGACTCGGTGAACTGATCTAGAAGTCTCATCCGCCGTACTGCCACCGGCGGATGCGCCATAGGGAAATAGGAAACGGAAATAGCCGCCCCCGCTCCCTCGCAACGACTATTTTCTGTTTCCTATTTTCTGTCTCGGGAATGGGGCTGTAGTAGAGTCGGTTACAACGCCGGCCTGTCACGCCGGAGGTCGCGGGTTCGAGTCCCGTCAGCCCCGCCATTCTCATCCCAGGCAAGCCAACGCGGGGGCGAATAGCTCAGCTGGGAGAGCATCGGCCTTACAAGCCGAGGGTCACAGGTTCGATCCCTGTTTCGCCCACCAAAATTTTTCCTTGGCAGAACGGATAAGCTTAAGGGGCTGTAGTAGAGTCGGTTACAACGCCGGCCTGTCACGCCGGAGGTCGCGGGTTCGAGTCCCGTCAGCCCCGCCATTCTTATCACCAAGAGGAGACGAACCTGAGAAGGTTCGCCTCCTCTTTTTTAAACTCACCCGCGCAGGTTCCCTCCCGGTTCCGTCTCTGGACTCCAGTCCTTAACGCCAATAGAGAAATATCGACTCCTTTAACCGGGTTTTGCCATGGAGGGTTGGCCGGGGCCACCGCCAGGGCTGCTCATTGGATCACGGGCTACCCTTTTGGGAGGTGGTTTGATTCGCCATCCCCTGCCGCCGGCGAAAACAGAAACTGGACCTTTACCGCGTTTAAGATATCTTTTAGAGAATATGGGGACGGTTGAAATTACCGCTAGGTGGCAACCGTTTTTCTCGATCGGCCTGAGGTCTTCGCCAGGAATTTGGGAAGTCCGGGTTGTCAGAGAGAATCTGTACCGGTATGCCGCTGTCCCCGATTTGCCGAGATCACGCCAGGCCTGCCAAAATCTTTAAGAGGTTGCGGTTTTATTCGAGTTTCCTGGAAATTGTGATAGTGTGGTCCGCCTATGCCAACCTACCTCTGTAAGCTCGGAACCGTTGACGGCCGGGTGCTTGAAAAAGAGTTCGAGGCCAGCAACCGTGACTTGCTCAGGGATAATCTTGAGTCTCAGGGTTTCTTTGTTTTTCGCATCCGGAAACTTGTTTTTCGTTCCCTCGTCCCCTCCCAGTTGTTCCGCCCCCGTCTCAACAGCCGGCGGTTTCTTGGATTCAACCAGGAATTGCTGGTCCTGTTGCGCTCGGGGTTGCCGATCCTGCAGATTCTCGACGTGCTCATCGAGCGCATGGAGTCAGGTTTTATGCTCGATGTCTTCCGGGATATCCGGGACGACATCAAGGCCGGCAGTTCCCTTTCCGAGGCGTTTAATAAATTTCCCAAAGTTTTT
Source organism: uncultured delta proteobacterium (assembly GCA_963763205.1). GTDB lineage: Bacteria > Desulfobacterota > Desulfuromonadia > Desulfuromonadales > DDH964 > DDH964. Next base: position 104,941 of record CAVXNQ010000004.1, read on the forward strand.
CCCCCCTTGTATATTGCTTCGTTCAAGGCTGGAGAACGGACAGGAGACCTGGTGCTGACTCTCGGTCGGTTCATTGCCTATCAGAAGCGGACTGAGGCACTCAAGGGTAAAATCCGCAATGCCTCCTTTTACCCCCTGCTGTTGACCCTGGCGGTGGCGGCTGTCCTCTCTTTCCTGATTTTCTATGTCATTCCCACCTTTACCCAGATCTATGCCGATGCCAAGGTGCAACTGCCCCTGGCGACGCGCCTGCTTCTCGGTTTCTCGCGGGGGGCAGTTTCCTCTTTACCCCTGGTTATTCCGTTGCTGGTTTTCGGCCTCCTGTTGCTCCGTGGCTTCCTGCGCAGCGAACGGGGGCTTCTGCTCATCGATCGGATCAAACTCGGCCTGCCGTTTTTCGGTGAACTTTTCTCCAGTTATTCCCTCTCGGCCTTCTGTCGTACCCTGGGGACGACGCTTTCCAGTGGACTGCCCATGGTGCCGGCCCTGCGCATGTCCGGCGGAACCCTCAACAACGGCGTGTTGGAGCGGCGGCTCGGCGCGGTGATTCAACGGGTTGAAGAGGGGGGATCCCTTTCGGGCGCCTTGGAGCCGAGCCGGATTTTTCCCCTTATCGCGTTGCGCATGGTGGGCATCGGCGAGACCAGCGGGGCGTTGGCCGACATGCTGACCGACGTGGCCGATTATTACGAGGGCGAGGTGGAGAAGCGTCTGGACCGGTTGACGACGATGATTGAACCCTTGATGATGCTCGTTATGGGATTGCTGGTCGGCGGGGTGGTGGTGGCCATGTACCTGCCGATCTTCCAGATGGCTTCCACCGTGCGTTGAATCCTGAGGGGGTGGAAATGGACTTCAAACGCAAGAAAATTGGGGAAATTCTGGTCGAGCTGGGCGCCATCGCCCCGGCCGAAATCAACTTGATTCTTGCCCAGCAGGATCTCTCGGACAAGCGTTTCGGCGAAGTTGGAGTCAGCCGAGGGATTCTTCAGTGAAGATCTCCTCGCCCAGGCCCTGGCCCGGCAATTCAGGTTCGAGTTCCTGGACCTTGATTCCTTTGCCCCTGACCTTGAATTGATGGCTGAACTTCCTGCCGACCTGGCCCTGCGCTACCATTTCATCCCGGTACGGCGGGAGGGGGAGCGGCTGGTGGTGGCCGTTGCCGATCCCACCGATGTGCTGGCTCTCGATGGGCTGGAGGTCCAGCTCGGCGTGCCGTTGACCCTGATGGTGGCCGCCAAGGCCAAAATAGACCGCTTCCTGGAAAAAGGCGAGGCCGGCTCCAAGCGGGTCCTGCGCGAAGTTTCCGAGGACTTCAAGCTGCAGCTGGTCAAGGAGACGGAGAAAGGCGAGGAAGTCCTCTCGATCGAGAAGCTGACCGCCGACACCAGTCCGATCATCCGTCTCATCGACTCCACTCTCTATGACGCCCTGGTCAAGCGGGCCAGCGACATTCACATCGAATCGAACCAGGAAGGGGTGATCATCAAGTACCGCGTCGACGGCCTGTTGTACCGTGCCACCGAGGCGCTCGACGGCCGCTTCCAGAGCCCGATCATTTCCCGGATCAAGGTCATGAGCGAGCTCGACATTTCCGAGCGCCGGATTCCCCAGGACGGGCGTTTCAAGGTGCGTATCGCCGGCAAGTCCATCGATTTTCGCGTGTCGATCATGCCGAGTATTTTCGGGGAAGACGCGGTCATCCGAATCCTCGACAAGGAGTCGATCGCCGCGGATCTCAAGGGCCTGACCCTCGAGGCTCTCGGCTTCAGCGACCGCGAACTGATCCGCTTCCGGCGCAAGATTCGCGAACCCTACGGCATGGTGCTGGTGACCGGTCCCACCGGCAGCGGCAAGACCACCAGCCTCTATGCGGCCCTGCTTGAAATCAACAACCAGGAAGAGAAGATCATTACCATCGAAGACCCGGTGGAATATCAGGTCAAGGGCGTGGTGCAGATTCCGGTGAACGAGAAAAAGGGGTTGACCTTTGCCCGCGGCCTGCGCTCTATTCTTCGCCATGACCCCGACAAGATCATGATCGGCGAGATTCGTGACCCCGAAACCGCGCAGATTGCCGTGCAGTCGGCCCTCACCGGGCACCTGGTCTTTACCACCGTTCATGCCAACAACGTGTTTGATGTCCTGGGGCGATTTCTGCACATGGGGATCGATCCCTACAATTTCGTCTCCTGTCTCAACTGCGTGGCGGCCCAGCGACTGGTCCGCAAGATCTGCCCGCATTGTCGACGGCAGGTCCCTGTCGATCCGCAACTGCTGATCGACTCCGGGCTCCAGGTGGAGAGTTGTGCCGATCGCATTTTTTACGAAGGAGCGGGTTGTGCGGAATGCCATGGCACCGGGTATCTGGGGCGCAGTGCCATCGTCGAATTGCTGGAGTTGAACGACGAAATTCGGGAGTTGATCGTCAGCCGCGCCCCGATTGCCGAATTAAAACGGGCGGCACAGGCCTCGGGCACGGTCTTTTTACGGGAAGCAGCCCTGGAGAAGGTTTTTGCCGGGGTCACCACCCTGCGCGACATCAACCGGGTCACTTTTGTCGAGCCGACGGAGAGGCTATGATTCGCCGTACCTATCTCGGACTGGATATCCGTTGCGGAGAATTGCGGGCCGTGGCTCTGCACCGGCATGGTCGAAGTGCCAGGCTCACCAATGGCCGCCTGCTGTCGCTCGCCGACGAGATCCTGCAACCCGCTCTGCGCCGGGCGAACATTCTCGATCGGCGCCGTTTTGTCAGCGCTTTGGAGGAGGTGCTCCATCCGCTGGCCGGCAACGAGGAGCGGATAGCCGTCTCTCTTCCCGAAGGCGCCGGGCGTCTGCTGCTGAGTGAAGTCGACCAGGCCTTCGCATCCCGGGAGGAAGGCGCCGAAATTCTCCGCTGGCAATTGAAGAACCAGCTTCCTGATGACGCCCGTGATGTGCACCTCGATTTCCAGACCCTCGGGATGGGCCAGAACGGACGGATCCGATTGCTGGTCGGCTTGATTTCGCGGAGCGTCCTCAATGATTACGAAGAGATCATTGCGGAGGCGGGATACGGGGCCCAACTGATAGATTTTCACCCCCTGAACATTTATAATTTTTACCGGCAACGGCTGGAAATGGGGAGTGATTTTGTCTTGGTCGGCGTTGACCGCCAAACCCTCTCCCTGCAGGTCTACCAGGAACGGATTTTAGGTTTTTTTCGCGCGTGCGATATAAAGAGTGATCCTGCTCTGGTCTTTCAGGAACTCAGCCGGTCCCTCGCCGGCCAGAAGGAAAATTTTCCCGGGATCGGCCGTTCGCCGGTCTTCGTACATTGCGACTGGCCGGAGACGGGGGAGATCCTGGCGGCGGTCAATACCGTTTTTGGGCATGGCGCGACGCTGCTCGAAGCCGATGTCCAACAGCTCGCCACTGTCCCCTTGGATCTCCCCGCCTGGCGATTGCGGGGGCTGGCTGCCGCCATCGGTGCAGCGGAACGACTCCTTTGAGGTGAGGGAATGAAGCCCAGCCTGAACCTGGCCACCCGGACGTACCTGAACCGTCGGTTGTTATATCTCGGCTATGGTGTGGTCATTTTTTTACTCCTGAGCGGCCTGACGGGTTTCGGCTACTATTTCTGGAACAGTTACCAGACGCGGCGCTCGATTCAGGTCGCCATCGACCAGCTGCAGCAGCAGTCACTGGTTGCCAAGGGCGGCGCGGCCGTGCCTTTCAGTACCGAGGCGTATCAGCGGGTGTTGCAGCGCGTCGCCTTTTTCAACGGGGTCCTGGAAAAGGACAGCTTCAGCTGGACGCACCTGCTCGGCCGCCTGGAGACCCTCGTTCCCCAGGGGGTCGGATTACGCAGCATTCAGCCGGACTTCCATGGCCGGTCGTTGAAGATCAGCGGCCTGGCACGCAACCTCGACAAGCTGCAGAGGTTCCTCGACAATCTCCTTGCCGCCAAGGATTTTTCCGCGGTTTACCTCCTGAATCAGGCTCGGCAGGCCTCAAGGCAGGGCAGGGCGGGAGGAAGCGAGGAATTGAGTTTCTCAATTGTGCTCGAAGGAGCTTTCTAAGATGCCCAGAGAACCGTTCTGGACAGCGCTCTGGCGGCTCAATCGCACCCTGCCCCTGATGGTCGGTGGGCTGCTGCTGCTGAACCTGATAGCCGCGGGAATTGCCTTCTGGTACGTGGCGCCAGACCTCTCCGCGGTAAACAGCCGCTTTCTTCAACAGCAGCAGACCTACCGCGAGGCACGCAAATCCGGGGATATCGGCCATTCACCCCAGGCGATATTCCGGCAGGATCTGCTCGACCTTCAGACCCTTGTCGGTACCATCCCTAACCTTGCCGATTTCACGGGGCTGGTCAGCGACCTTTTTGCCATGGCCGGCCACGCCGGCCTTACCATCGATCATGTCAGTTATGACCCCAGTCCGGTCAAGGATGAAGACCTGTTGAGTTATTCGCTCGCCTTTTCGGTGACTGGGAATTACGGCCAGGTAAAAAAGTTCGTCTATCTGCTCGAACATTCCCCGCGGTTGCTGGCCATCGAGGGGCTGACCCTGAACACTTCGCGGGAACGGACGCCGGGCCAGATCAACCTCGGCCTGCAGCTGACGACCTATTTCCGGAAGCCGGCGCCATGAAACGGAAACGGTTCCTTCTTTACATTCTGCTGGGCATTTTCGGGATATCTCTGGCGTACTGTTACTGGGCATTCCCCCGCCAGCAGCGGATCTCGCCCCAGCAGTCGCATTCCGAGACGGTCAGCAAAAGGGCCGGGAAGGCCCGCGTGCGTCAGCCGGTCACTCCGGTCGAAGATACCCGTCTGCACCTGGAACTGCTGAAGCCCGGCGAGGGCGCCTTCCCGGGTTACCAGCGGAACATATTCGGGAGTGTCGAACCGCCGCCACCGCCCCCGCCCAAGGCCGTCGCGCCGCCGCCGGCCGGCGCGTCGGCACCGCCTCCGCCCGTCTCCGCTCCTGTCCAGGAAACGCTGGCGCAGTTCAACTTTCTCGGCTACCTGGAAAAAGGGGGCAGGAAAACGGTATTCCTCAGTCGGGACCACACCCTTTATCTGGTCCATCAGGGGACCAGGTTCGGCGACCAGCAGGAATTCATGGTGACGGAACTGACTCCGGAGCGCCTGGTGATCCAGACGCCTGATGACGACCGCCAGATCGTGATTCCGCTGGTGGAGAATCAGCCCCTGATCCCACTGTTCCATGCAGGAAGCGGTGGGAACCGCAGCGGTCACACGCCGGTTCGGTTCCCCCGCGGGCCGTATGTCCCGCCGCCGGCGCCGGTGGTGCCGCCGGGGGAACAGGTCGAACCGCCCCAGGAACATGAAAATCCCGCTGCCGCACCGCCCCAGGAACATGAAAATCCTGCGGCCGCACCGTCGACAACCCTTGAACCGTTTTCCGCCCCGGGCGGACTGCCCCCGACCAGCCCTGCCGGAGCGCCGGCCGACGCGAATGAGGTTGGAAAATGACCCTACCAGGAACGCCATTGTCTCGCTGCATCTGCGCGTTGATCGTCCTTCTGCTGCTCGGCGGCTGCGCCGCCGGCAAGGCCTACAAGGCCGGCGAAGAATTGATGGCCGAGGGACGCTACGACGCCGCCGTGGAGAAGTACTTCACCGCCGTCAACAAGGCTCCCGAGACCGACGAGTACCGGCTCAAGCTAGCCAATGCCCGCGCCAAGGCGGCCTGGCAGCACCTGGCGCGGGCCAGAGACCTGACGGCCAGGAAAGAATTCGCACCGGCGGCCGCGGAGTTTCGCCTGGCGCTCGGCTTCGACCCCACCCTTGAAGTCGCCGGCCAGGAGCTAAGGCAGGTGGAAGAACGGATTCGAGCCGGGGTCCTGATCGACGAGGCGGAACAGTTCTATCGTCAGCGACGGTATGGCCCGGCCAAACACAATCTGCAGCAGGCCCTGATTCTCGAGGCGGACAACGCCCGGGCCAGGGCGTTGCTCAAAAAGGTCCAGGCCGAATCGGGGACCCTGCTCGACGGCCAGGAGCTGGATATCGCCTCGACCCAGCCGATCACGCTCAAATTCAAGGATGCGCAAATCAAGGAGGTTTTCCGCATCCTTTCCCAGCTCTCGGGCATCAATTTCCTGTTCGATGAAGAGGTCCAGGACCAGCGCGTCACGGTCTTTCTGGAGGATGCCACCTTTGCCCAGGCCCTGGAACTGCTGCTGAAGATGAATAACCTCGACAAGCGGGTGCTCAATTCCAAGACCGTGGTCATCTACAGCAACACCAAGGAGAAGCAGAAGCAGTACCAGGACCAGTTGATCCAGATCTTCTACCTTTCCAACATCGATGCCAAGAAAGCGGTGAACCTGCTGCGGACGATGCTGCAGCTGCGCAAGATCTATGTCCACGAAGAACTCAACGCGATCGTCATCCGCGACACCCCGGACGTCATCCGCTTGGCGCAGGAGATCCTGGAAGCCGCCGATCGGGCGGAGGCCGAAGTCATCTATGAACTGGAACTGGTCGAGGTCAATCACACGGACGACATGAACATCGGCGCCCGCCTGCAGAGCTACGGCACCACCTTCGGTTTCGTCAACCCGGGGACCACCACCCTTCCGAGTAGCGGCAACGTCACGGTGAGTGGTTTGAGCAAGCTCGATTTCCTCTACACCATCCCGACGGCCACCTTCAATTTGGAGAAGACCCTGACCGATTCGGAGATCCTGGCCAATCCCAAGATCCGGGTGCGGAACAAGGAGAAGGCCAAGGTCCATGTCGGCTCCCGGGAGCCGGTCATCACCGTCACCACGACCGGCACCGATATTCGCTCCGACAGCATTCAGTATGTCGATGTCGGGGTGAAGCTGGAAATCGAGCCGACCGTGCAGCTCGACAATACCATCATCACCAAGATCGGCCTGGAGGTGAGCAACGTAACCGGGCGAAACACCACGGACAACGGGACCTCGGTGCTGACCATCTCCACGACCAACGCCAATACGGCCCTGACTCTCAAGGATGGTGAAACCACGATCCTTGGTGGTCTGATCCGCGACGACTATTCGAAAACCAAGGATACTTTCCCCCTCCTGGAGAAAATTCCCCTGCTCGGGGACCTCATCTCCGGCCACCAGATCAATAAGAACAAGCGGGAGATTCTGCTTTCGATCACCCCGCATATCGTGAAATCGCTCGATCTGCCCAAGGCCGATGTGACCAGCATCTGGTCCGGAGGGGAGGACGAACTCAAGGCCGGCCCCAGTTTCGCAGCCTTTGCCGCGCCGCTTCAGCCCGAGCAGAGCCGGCCCGCACCGGTGCCGGCCCCAGCCCTCAAATCCCAGCCGCTGCCCGTGCCGGGATCCCCTGCTCCGGAGCCCCTTGCCCCGGCTCCGGAAGCGACGCCGGAGTCCGCGCCGGCCTCCGGCCCGCCACCGGCGGTACCGAACTCCGGCGTTCCCGGCGTGCCTTCTCGGGCCGGGGAGGCGGCGCCGCCGGCAAGCGCTGCCGGCTCGGTAACCATGCCGTCAGAGGAAGCCGCAGCCGTCCCGGAGACGGGCAAGGTATTCGTGCGCGGTCCCGGCAGGGTCAAGGTCGGCGAGGAATTCTCGGTCGAGGTGGCCGTCGACAGTCTGCACGACCTCTACAGCGCCCCCTTTTTCCTGGTCTTCCCGCCACAGCTGTGTACCTTCGTCCGGGTGGAGGAGGGGGACTTTCTGGGGTCCGGAGGGCAGACCACCCTCTTCACCGCGAGCGCCAATGAGAAAAACGGCCAGTTGATCATCGGCACCAAGCAGGGGCCAACCGGTGCCGGGGCATCCGGATCCGGAACCCTGGCGCGGATCGTCTTTAAAGCCAAGGCAGCAGGTAGCGGGGATATCCATCTGGATCGGATCAACTTCCGCGACCCGGCGGGCCGCCGGTTGCCGGTTGCTGCCGAAGGGTTGCCAATCGAGGTGCGCTAGGTTGTCGATCTCAAGGCATTTTCGACCAAATGGTCAGCATGGCCTGACCCTCGTGGAGCTACTGATCGCCATGGCCATTCTCGGGGTTCTGGCCACGGCGGTGCTGCCCATGGCCGAGGTGACGGTGACCCGCACCAAGGAACTGGAACTGCGGCGTTCGCTGCGGTTGCTGCGCACGGCCATCGACGAATACAAGGCCGATTTCGACAAGGCCAAGGCCGGGAACAAGATCATTACCTCCATCAACGAAACCGGCTATCCCAAGTCGCTCGAGGAACTGGTCGCAGGGAAGGATTGGGGCGATCTTTATCCCTTCCCGCGAAAATATCTGCGGCGGATTCCATCCGATCCCTTTGATGTCACCGGTCAGGGGTGGGGGCTGCGCTCCTACGTCGACGATCCGGATTCGACAGTCTGGGGCGGGGAGGATATATTCGATGTCTACTCGCAAAGTACCGCCGTCGGTCTGGACGGCACCCCCTACAACACCTGGTAAGGCGTTGATGAAACCCGACCGGCTCCGCTGCAAGCGACCACCCGGCTTCACGCTGATCGAATTGCTGATCGTCATGACGATCATCGGGATTCTCGCCAGTATCGCCATACCCAGCTACCAGACCAGCCTGATCCGCTCCCGGGAGGCGGTTCTCATGGAGGATCTTTACCAGATGCGGCGGGCGATCGACGGTTATTACGCCGACCATGCCCGCTATCCCGACTCGCTGCAGGAACTGGTCGATGCCCGCTACCTGCGGGGTATTCCCGTCGATCCCATCACCCGCTCTTCCGAGACCTGGCAGGTCCAGCCTCCGGAACCGACCCCCGACGGAACCCTGGCCGAAGGCGAGGTCTTCGACGTCCGCAGCGGCTCCGACCTGGTCGGACTCAACGGTATCCCGTATAACGAATGGTAGTGTGATGATTCAGCTTTACAACGTGTGCAAGGCTTACCAGAAGGATTCCTCCGCGCTTGCCGACATCTCCCTGAAGGTTCCCAAAGGCGACTTCCTCTACATCACCGGCGCCTCCGGCGCCGGCAAGTCGACGCTGCTCAAGCTGCTTTACGCGGCCGAGAAGCCGAGCCGGGGGCAGATCCTGATCAACGGCCAGAACGTGACCCGGATGGGTGCCGGGCGCATCCCCTATCTGCGGCGGCAACTCGGCGTGGTCTTTCAGGATTTCAAGCTGATCCCGACCCGGACCATCTTCGAAAACGTCGCTTTCCCCCTCGAGGTCCAGGGCCGCAGGCGGTTCGAGGTCAGCAAGAAGGTCTACCAGACCCTCAAGCAGGTCGGCCTGGAACACAAACTGCATCGCCGGCCCCTGGAACTCTCCGGCGGCGAACAGCAACGGGCGGCCATTGCCCGGGCGCTGGTCGTCGACCCGCTGGTGCTGCTCGCCGACGAGCCGACCGGAAATCTCGATCCGGAGATCACCCTGGAGATCATGGAGCTCTTCAAAGGGGCCAACGCCCGCGGCACGACCGTGCTGCTGGCGACCCACGACCGGGAGATGATCCGGCGCTTCCCGCGGCGGGTGATCGTGCTCGAGGGCGGCCGGCTGGTCGACGATCGCACCCCCTGAACTGCAATCCGCGCGGGAAGCTCACATCCCGCAATCGTTTGAACAAAGGACATTGGTGTGTTGGAACGGAGTCTCTACCTGTTGCGCCGGGCGCTGCGCAATATCCGCCAGAGCCCGGTGCTCTGCGGCGCAGCGATCGGCACCGTTGCCGTGGCGCTGACCATTCTCGCCTTCTTCGGCATCGTCGTGCTCAACGTCCAGAAGCTGACCAGCCAGTGGAGTCGCGAGGTCCAGGTCGTCGCCTATCTCGACCAGGTCCCGACACCCGCGGTGCTGGAGTCCTGGGAAAAGACCATCGCCAACCTGCCCCAGGTGGCGACCGTGGAATTCGTCAGTCGCACGACGGCCCTGGAACGATTTCGCCAGCGACTCGGTGCCGATGCTTCCCTGCTCGCCGGCGTCGAGCCCGACACCTTGCCGGCCTCCCTGGAAATCGGCCTGCAGCCGGAAGCGCGGAACCGGGCCGGGGTCGAGTCCGTGGTTCGGCAGTTGCGGGAGGGGCTCGGTCTGGGCGATCTGCGCTACGGCCAGGACTGGCTCGACCGCTTCGAGGCATTTCTCGACCTGTTGCGGACCGGTTTTCTGGTTCTGGGCGGGTTCCTGCTCTTCGCCACCCTGTTCATCGTCGCCAACACCATCAAGCTGACTCTCTATGCACGCAAAGACGAATTGGAGGTCATGACCCTGGTCGGCGGCACTCCCTGGTTCATCAAGGCGCCGTTTCTGCTCGAAGGGGCCATCCAGGGTCTTTGCGGCGGCGGCCTGGCGATCGGCGGTGCGGCGTTGATTTTCCATGGTTTTCTCCAGCATGGCCTGAGCACCCTGCTGCTGGCGGCCGGCATTGACGGCATCAGCTTTCTGCACCCGCTCCAGCAGGGGCTTCTGGTCGGGCTGGGCGTGCTGCTCGGGGTCTGTGGCAGTCTGTTGTCGCTGCGCCGCCTGGTGCGGATCTGATGCGAAGAGGGAGCGCTTTCCGGCGGGGCCTGGTGCTGAGCGGCCTGTGCGTCGTTGTTCTGGTGGCGGCCGGCAAGGTCCGGGCCGACGATCTCTCCGGGACGCGCCAGCGACTGGCCGCGATCGAGCGCCGGATCCAGGAGAAGGCAGCCACGGCTGAGGAAAAGCGCCACCGGGAGGAGACCCTGAGGGCCGACCTGAAAACCCTGGAAGGGGAACAGCAGCAGCTCGAAGAACGCATCGGACGGCACCAGGTCGCTCTGCACGAACTGGGCGGCAAGCTGGCCGCCGAAAAGCAGCGGGCCGCCGACCTGAAAGCTTCGGTGGCAACACTCTCCGGGCAGGTGCGCCAGCGTCTCGCCGCCCTGTACAAATTAGAGGACGGCGGGTTGTTACGGGTTCTGTTCAGCACCACCTCGCCGGCCCGGCTGGCCGAGGACTACGATTATTTCGCCCGTATCGTCGGCCGCGACAAGGTTCTGATCGCCAATTATCGTGATCGGTTGGAGCAGCAGCAGGTCAGCCTCCGGCGCCTGGCCGAATTGCAGCAGCAGGAAGCGAAGAACTCTGGCCGCCAGTCGCCAGGAACGGCGGACCCTGAGGGCGGCCGGGACGCTCAAGACCCGCCTGCTTGCCGAATTGCGGCAAGAACGGGAACAGCTCGACCGGGAACTGGCCGAGCTGCGGGAACGGGCCCAGCGGCTGGCCGCCCTGGTCAAAAGACTTGAATCGTCCAAGGGGGCCGAGTATAGTGCCAAGTCTGGGCTTTTTGCCCGGCAACAGGGGCACTTACAGTGGCCGATCAAGGGGGCGCTGGAGGTCCCCTTCGGCACCTCCCGGCATCCCGACCTGGGAACCCTGCGCGACAGCCAGGGGATCGAGATCGGCTGTCGCCCTGGGCAGCAGGTCCATGCCGTTTGGGCGGGGAGGGTGATTTTCGCCAACTGGTTCAAGGGGTACGGAAACCTGCTGATCATCGACCACGGCGACAGCTATTATTCCCTCTATGCCCAGGCGGCCAGCCTGGCCAAACATGTCGGCGAGGCGGTTGCGACGGGCGAAGTGGTGGCTCTGGCCGGGTATGAGGGCGCGCGGCGATTCTACTTCGAGATCCGCCACAGCGGCACCCCACTCGACCCGGAAAGCTGGCTGGCGCCCCGGGGAAAACTCTGATTTCGGAGGACAAGGCAATGCGTAAGGGACGGCGGACGACCCTCTTCATTCTGATTCTGGCCCTGGTCATGCTCGGCTGGCTCTCCAGCGGCAAGCTCAATCCGCCGGCGATTGCCGAGTCGGGTGCCGATTACCAGGAACTCAAGCTTTTTACCGACGTGCTGTCCATCGTTCGCAAGAGCTATGTGGAAGAGGTGCCGATGAAGGATCTCATCTACGGCGCCATCAATGGCATGCTGAGCTCTCTCGACCCCCATTCCTCGTTCATGCCGCCCGACGTCTACAAGGAGATGAAAGTCGATACCCAGGGAGAGTTCGGTGGCTTGGGGATCGAGATCACCATCCGTGACCATGTCCTGACCATCGTTTCACCGATCGAGGATACGCCGGCTTTTCGCGCCGGGCTGCAGGCCGGCGATCAGATCATCAAAATCGACGAGGAATTCACCAAGGACATGACCATCATGGATGCGGTGAAGAAGATGCGCGGTCCCAAAGGGACCAAGGTGACGATTACCGTCATGCGCGAAGGGTTCGACAAACCCAAGGATTTCACGCTGGTTCGGGAACTGATCAAGATCCAGAGTGTGAAGGCGAAAACCCTGGAGGACGGTTTCGGTTACGTGCGGTTGACTCAGTTCCAGGAACGGACCGCCGATGACCTGGAGAAGGCCCTCGCCCAGCTGCACCAGAACAACCCCCAGGGGCTGGACGGGCTGATCCTCGATTTGCGCAACAACCCCGGCGGGTTGTTGGACCAGGCGGTCAAGGTTGCCGACCACTTCCTGGACAAGGGCCTGATCGTCTACACCGAGGGGCGGGAGGAGGGGAGCAACATGAAGTTCGCCGCCCACCAGGATGGAACCGAACCGGGCTACCCGATGGTGGTCCTCATCAACGGCGGCAGCGCCAGTGCCTCGGAAATCGTCGCCGGAGCCCTGCATGACCACGAGCGGGCAGTCATCATGGGGACGCAAAGTTTCGGCAAGGGATCGGTGCAGACGGTGATGTCGCTGAGCGATTCGTCGGGGCTACGGCTGACGACAGCCCTCTACTACACGCCGGCCGGGATCTCCATCCAGGCCAAAGGGATCACACCGGATATCGTGGTGCGGCCGATGGAGGTCAAAGAGGCCAAGGAGGGCGAGGACGGTGCGCGGCTGCGCGAAAAGGATCTTGCCAAGCATTTCGAGGGGGAGAGCCCGAAATCGACTCCGGCGCCGTCCGCGACCCCGGAGCTGAAGTTCCATCTCGACCAGGCGGCCCGGGAAGATTACCAGTTGCTGCGGGCTCTCGACCTGCTCAAAGGCTACCGCATCATGCAGGAGATGACCCGCAAGGCCGCCTGAACCATCGCCTAACCCCGGGCGGCGCCGCGCCCCCGTTACCTCGGATTCTTCATGTCTGCCAAGAAAAAATCGTCGCGGCGCAAACCGTCCCGCCGGCCGGCCAAGGGTCCCTTGACCCTGAAACTCTGGTTCGCCGCGGTCTTCCTGGTCGGTTTCGTCCTGGCCTGCCTGCTGCTGCTCGGGGTACTTCGCACCCGGTTTATGACGCCTGCGCCGCAACCGGCACCGGCCGTCGCGCCGACGGTCGGGCCGGTTGCGCCACCTTCTCCGCCAAGAGCCGTCGCCGCGGATTGGACGGAGATCCTCGGCTTGCTCAAGGAGCAGGGTTGGGCGGGGGAATTGTCGGGGGTGGCGGAACCTGGAGGAGACTGGCAGTATGTCGTTGCCCGCCCCCTGCCGGCCCTGGCCGAACTGGAGGGCTTCGCCTCCCGCCTTAACCGGCTGCCCGGAACGACGGCGGCGATCGTCCCCCACCATGGCCTGCGCCTGACCCTGGCGGACGGCCGGCGCGGGATGATCCTGTTCCAGGCGCCGCCGCTGGTGCCGTCCGGGGAGAAGCTCCCCCGCCTGGCCATCATCGTCGATGACCTCGGGCGCGACCTGGGCGCCCTGCGGCAGCTGCTGGCCATCGATCTTCCCCTGACCCTGTCCATCCTCCCCGGCGAAGCCCATGCGCGGGAATCCGCCATCGCCGCCCATGAAGGCGGGCGCGAGGTCCTGATCCACATTCCCATGGAGCCGCAGGGCTACCCGGCGGTCAACCCCGGCGCCGACGCCCTCTTCGTCAGCGCCTCCCCCGATGAACTGCGCCGGCGCTTCCAGGGGTACGTGGCGGAGGTGCCGTATGCGGTGGGGGGAAACAACCACATGGGGTCCCGGTTCACCGAGGATGTCGAGGGGATGGCGGTGGTGCTGGAGCAGCTGCGGGAGGCGGGACTCTTCTTTGTCGACAGCCGGACCACCGGCGCGTCGGTGGCCTACGACCTGGCCCGGCGGGCGGGTATTCCCACCGCCCAGCGCGACATCTTTCTCGACAACGTCCAGGATGAGGCGAAAATCGGGGCCGAGATCCACAAGCTGATCCGGCTGGCCCGCCAGCGGGGCCGGGCCATCGCTATCTGTCACCCCCACCCGACCACCCTGGCGGCGCTGCGCCGGGCTGTCCCGGAGCTGCATGCGGCAGGCGTCGAGTTGGTCCCGGTCTCAAGCCTGGTGGCGGTGGCCCCCGCTCAATAGAACTGTCCGGCGATGCGTGCGGCGGCTGCCCGGAACGCGCCATGCTGCTCGTCGTAGAGAATCTCTTCCGGCACGTCGGTGCTGACCCGGCGCACCAGCAGGAAATCGTCTCCCAGCCGTCCCTGTTCATCGCACAGGGTGCGCCGGGCCAGACGCTGCAGCAGCCGTTCGACGTCCCGGCCGGAGGTCTCCTCCAGGTCGACGACCTTGTGGGAAACCTCCAGGCCCTCTTCGTCGAAACGGTAGAAGGAGAGTTGCTGGCGGTAGAAGCTCCGGGTCCCGGGCGCCCGGCGCAGGACGAAATAGGAGCGCAGGGCCGATTCCCGGAAGAGTTCCCGCAGTGGATCGCCGTCGGCCGGCTCCTTGGCCGCCTGATAGATATTCCGGAAGACCATGCTGGCAAAACACTCTTCTTCCAAATAACCGGTCAGGGTGCCGCTGCCGGTTTCCGCATAATACCCCGCTGCCCCGATGTTCCCCTCCTGCACCAGCTCCCGCTCGCACACCAGGCAGCTGCGCTGCAGGGCGGCGAAGCGCCCGGCGAAGGCGGCGCTGCGCTGTTCGCGGCGGAGTTGTTGGACGTGCGCCAGGGCCGTCAGCCGCAGCTCGTCGCAGTCGCGCATGTCCAGGAAGACCTGGCGGGCCAGGTGGCTGAACTGCAGGTGGACTTCCGTTCCGCGGCCATGGGTGATGATCGGATAAATCCGGCCGGCGGGATTGGTGTTCAGAGATTCGACCTTGGGGCTCTTGGCGATGTAACCTTCCAGGCACCGATAGCCGCGGTTGATGGCATAGGCCTTGAGCAGCTGATAGAGGTCGCGGAAAGGACCGTCGTAGCGAATCCGCGAATCGATCAGGCAGGGCAGGATGCGCAGGGCCCTTTTGGCCAGTCCCTGTTCGGCGAAGAAGGCGTAGAGGTGCCGGCAGTTCTCCAGGGAAGGCATATCCTTGACCGGAACGATGACCCGGTCGGCGGCATACAGGGCGTTGCGGGTAAAAACGTCCAGATCGGGGCGGGTATCGATGATCAGCACCCCGGAGAGCCGGGAGGCGCAGAGGCTGCGGGCCAGGATATCGGGGGCGGCCAGCCGTTCGCGCAGGCCGGCAAGATCGCGCTGGGAGGGAATGAACTGCACCCCGTACTCGCCGATCTCGATCAATTCCTCGGCGGGAGTGCCGCGCAGCAGATCAGCGACATCGCCCCGCGGGGCGTCGCGACCGATCCGGAACATGCGGTCGACTGAAAAATGGTTGTCGAAGCTGAACAGGGTGACCGGCAGGTCCTCGCAGAGGGCCTTGAGGTAGATGGCGAGATTGGTCGCCAGGGTGGTCTTCCCGACGCCCCCCTTCTCGCTGGATATGGTCACCACGTAAAGTTGGGACATGGCGGTTCCTTGGTCTGTCGAGGGATCTCTATATATAGGGAATCAGGCCGCTGATGTCAAATCAAAACCACAATATCTGGTAGTCGCCATCATGAATGAAACCATGCCGCGCCTGACCGTTTCCCGTCTGGTGGCCCTGCTGCGGGAAACCGTCGAGGATAATTTCGTCCAGGTCCTGGTGGAAGGAGAGCTGTCCAATTTCGCCGCTCCGGCTTCGGGGCACTGGTACTTTACCCTCAAGGACGACCAGGCCCAGTTGCGGGCGGTGATGTTCCGCGTTCAGAACCGGCTGTTGCGCTTTCTGCCGGAAAACGGCATGCAGGTCGCCTGCAGCGGGCGGGTATCCGTCTACAGCCAGCGCGGCGAGCTGCAGCTGATCGTCGACGCCCTCCACCCCCTCGGCGCCGGTGGCCTGCAACTGGCCTTCGAGCAGTTGAAGACCCGCCTGGCTGCAGAAGGGCTGTTTGCCGCCGAGCGCAAACGGCCCCTGCCCGCGCATCCGGCCACGGTGGGGGTGGTCACCTCGGCGACCGGCGCGGCCATTTACGACATCCTCAACGTCCTTCGCCGCCGCGCCGCCGGACTGCGGATCATCCTGCGCCCGGTCCGGGTCCAGGGGGAGGGGGCTCCCGCGGAGATCGCCGAGGCGATCGGCGACCTCAACCGCCAGGGGCTGGCCGAAGTGCTGATCGTCGGCCGGGGCGGCGGTTCGCTGGAGGATCTCTGGGCGTTCAATACCGAGGTGGTGGCGCGGGCGATTGCCGCTTCCGCCATGCCGGTGATTTCCGCCGTCGGCCACGAAATCGACGTCACCATCGCCGATTTCGTGGCCGACCTGCGGGCGCCGACGCCGAGTGCCGCCGCCGAGCTGGTGGCCGCCAGCCGCTTGGAGCTGGAGCGGCATCTCGATCACCTGGTGCTGCGCCTCGCCGGCCAGATCCGGGGGCGGCTGGCTTTGTGGGAGGAGCGCGTGGCCGGTTTCAAGGGGCGGCTGCGCTCCCCCCTGGCCGACCTCGCCCTCTCCCGGCAGCGCCACCTGGCGCTGGAACGGCGCCTGCTGCGCGCCTGGCAGGGGCGGCTACGCGAAACCGCCGGGCAGCTCGCCACCCTGGGGGCCCGGCTCGACGCGCTCTCGCCGCTGCGCACCCTGGAACGGGGATACGCGGTCGCCGTGGCCGAAAAGGACGGCCGGGTGGTCACCGACGCGCGGGACCTGGCGGCGGGCGACCGGCTGCAGCTCCTCTTGGCCCGGGGCCGGGCGCGGGTGGTGGTCGAGGGGACGGATGCCTGAACCCCGGCGCCGGCCGGGAAGACGGGCGCCCTACGGGGCAGCCGGCGACCGGAAGATGGTTCCCTGCGCCGGTCCCGATACCGGGAAAAATCTTGACTCGACCAGGGCCTACGGCAATAATTGAAGTTCCGGCTCAAGGAGAGAATGATGACGAAGAAAAAACCGGTAACCCTCTCTATTGAAGCAGAGCTCAAGGCCTTGGAAACCGCGGTTGAGCGCCTGGAACAGGGGGACCTCCCGCTTGAGGAGGCGCTGGCCTGTTTCGAACAGGGGGTGCAGGCCGCAAGCCGTTGCCAGGGGCTGCTCAAGGATGTCGAAACGCGGGTCGAGTGCCTGCTCAAGGATCGGGCCGGCGATCTTCACCTCGAAGCGTTCCCCATCGATGAGGGCGATTGACGTGATGGATCTGAAAGCCTACCTCGGCGAACGCCAACAGCGGGTCGACCAGGCCCTGGCGCGGTTCCTTCCCGCCGAGGATACCCTGCCGGCGAATCTGCACAAGGCCATGCGCTATTCGGTCTTTGCCGGCGGCAAGCGCATCCGGCCGATTCTGATGATCGCCGCCTGCGAGGCCGCCGGCGGGGATCCCGTGCTGGTGTTGCCGGTCGCCTGCGCCATGGAGATGATCCATACCTACTCGCTGATTCACGACGATCTTCCGGCGATGGACGACGACGACTTCCGCCGCGGACGCCCCACCAACCACAAGGTCTTCGGCGAGGCCACGGCGATTCTCGCCGGTGACGGCCTGCTCACCGAGGCCTTCGTGCTGCTCAGCAATCCCGAGCTCCAGAGCGGGATTGCGCCTGCGGTCACCCGGGAGGTGATTCACACCCTGGCCCGCTGCGCCGGCAGCCTCGGCATGGTCGGCGGTCAGGTGGTGGACATGGAATCGGAAGGGAAGGGGGTCGACCTGCCGACCCTGGAGTATATCCATACCCACAAGACCGGGGCCCTGATCCTGGCCGCCCTGCAGTGCGGCGCCCTGATCGGCGGCGCGTCCGCTGACGCCTTCCAGGCCCTGAGCCGCTACGGTGAGGCGGCGGGACTCGCCTTTCAGGTCGCCGACGACATCCTCGACGTGATCGGCGACCTGACCGAGATCGGCAAGGATGTCGGCAGCGACCAGGCGCGGGGCAAGGCGACCTATGTTGCCCTGTTGGGCCTCGATGGAGCGCGGGAGCGCGCCCGGGAGCTTCGCGATCTGGCGGTGGCCGCTCTCGAGCCGCTCGGCGCCCCGGCCGAGCCGCTGCGGCAGATCGCCCATTACATCGTCAACCGCAGTTCCTAACCAAGGCGACCCATGCCCATGACCGATATCCTTGCCCGCCTGCAATCCCCCGCCGAGCTCAAGGAGCTTTCCCCTGCCGAGCTTGAGACCCTGGCCGGGGAGCTGCGCAGCACGATCATCGAAACCGTTGCCCGGACCGGCGGCCACCTCGCCAGTTCGCTCGGCGTGGTCGAACTGACCATTGCCCTGCACCGGGTGCTCGACACCCCCCGGGACAAGATCGTCTGGGATGTCGGCCACCAGGCCTATGCCCACAAGCTCCTCACCGGCCGTCTCGAGCGCTTTCATACCCTGCGCCAGCTCGACGGCATCAGCGGTTTCCCCAAGCGGCAGGAGAGTCCCTACGATTGTTTCGACGTCGGCCACTCCAGCACCTCGATCTCGGCGGCCCTCGGCATGGCCGCCGCCCGGGATGCCGTCGGCGGCAGCGAGAAGGTGGTGGCAGTGATCGGCGACGGCTCGCTGACCGCCGGTCTTGCCTTCGAGGGGCTCAACCAGGCCGGACACCTGAAAAAAGACCTGGTCGTGATCCTCAACGACAACGAGATGTCGATCTCGCCCAACGTCGGGGCGATCTCCTCATTCCTCAACCGGAAGATGACCTCCGACTTCTTCATCCGCTTTCGGCGCGAAACCGAGCACCTGCTGGGGACGGTTCCCCGCTTCGGCAAGGACCTGATCAACCTCGCCCGCCGCGCCGAGGAATCGGTCAAGGGCTTTCTGACCCCGGGGATGCTCTTCGAAGCCTTCGGTTTCGACTATGTCGGTCCCATCGATGGCCACCATTTGGACGACCTGATCGAAACCCTGGCCAACGTCACCCGCCTCAAGGGACCGCGGCTGGTGCACGTCGTCACCAAGAAAGGAAAAGGCTTCAGCGCCGCCGAAAACTCCCCCTCGGTCTTCCACGGCGTCGGCCCCTTCGACCCCGAGAGTGGCGCGGTCCGCTCCAGCAAGGGCGGCCCGGCGAGTTTCACCGCGGTCTTCGGTCAGACCCTGGTCGAGCTCGCGGAGCGGGATTCACGGCTGGTGGCGATCACCGCGGCGATGCCCGACGGGACGGGCCTGAGTTCGTTCGCCGCACGCTTTCCGGGGCGGTTTTTCGATGTCGGCATCGCCGAGCAGCATGCCGTGACCTTCGCCGCCGGGCTGGCCTGCCAGGGTCTGCGGCCGGTGGTGGCCCTCTACTCCACCTTTCTGCAGCGGGCCTACGACAACGTGCTGCACGACGTCTGCCTGCAGAACCTGCCGGTGACCTTTGCCATGGATCGCGGCGGCCTGGTCGGCGCCGACGGACCGACGCACCACGGGGTCTTCGATCTCTCCTACCTGCGCCACATCCCCAACCTGACCTTCGCCGTCCCGCGCGACGAACGCCAGCTGCAACGGCTGATGGTCACCGCCCTGCGGGCCGCCGGCCCCTTCGCCTACCGCTATCCGCGGGGCAACGGGCTCGGCCTGGAGCTGACCGGAGACCCGCAACCGCTGCCGGTCGGCCGCGGGGAAAAACTGCGCCCGGGACGTGACGGAGTCATCTTCGCCCTCGGCACCATGGTCGCCCCGGCGCTGCTGGCGGCGGAAACCCTGGCTCGCGAAGGCTTGGAGCTGGCGGTGGTCGATCCCTGTTTTGTCAAACCCCTGGACGACCGGCTCCTGCTCGCCGAGGCGCAGCAAACCGGCAAAGTGGTGACCATTGAGGAGAACGTCCTCCAGGGCGGCTTCGGCAGCGCGGTGCTGGAACTTCTGGGAGATGCCGGTCTCGCCCTCCCGACCCTGCGCCTGGGACTGCCCGACCGCTTCGTCGAGCAGGGGAGCCAGGCCGAACTGCATGCCCGCTACGGCCTCGATGCGACCGGCATCGCCGCCGCGGTGCGGGCTTTCCTGCGCAACGGCCAATCCCTGGCGGTATCCGGGTAACTTCCGGGCGCTCCCGCCAGGCGCTTGGTGCCCCTCCTCCCACGGGGGGCCTAAAGCCACCCATCACTCTTGAGCAAAACAGGGCGAGGGACCGACCGGGTCCCGCGCCCTGTTTTGCCTTTGGCTCCAAGCGGCCAGAGTGATCCCATCCGGAAGGCCGGCAGCCCCCCGTTCCGGATCATTTGATGTCGGGACGATCGCCGTGCGCCCGTTTGCGATAGAACGAGGCCAGCGCCAGGCAGACGCCGAGCAGCATCGCCGCCGCGCCGGCGAGGGCCAGGTGCGCACCCGGGTCGCGGTTGACGGTGAGAATCGAAACGGTTCGGTAATGGGGCTCCAGCGGGCGCAGCAGCACACCGGCGCCGGCCAGTTGCGGCGGCAGGCCCTGGCGCAGGGCGTACCAGCCCTGCCAGATCGGGCGCCCTGCCGCCAACAGGCGCAGCCGGAAGGCGGGGTCACCGAGGTTTCCGCCGCGGGGGACCACCCGGCCGTCGGCATCGACCCGGGCATCGGGAAGAAAGTCGAGGACCTGCAACTCGCCGCCCGGCGCCGAGGGGGAGACGGCTGCCGGCGACAAGAGTCGACTTCTCCCCTCCCGGCGAGAAGAAAACGGAAGCCGTCCGGACGCTGCCCGAAGCTCTCGGGGAGGATCACCAGATCCCGCCACAGCAGCGGGTGATTGATGTGGATGACTTTGGAGACCTGCGGTTCATCCCCCTGCAGCACTGTCACCGTGCTGCGCATGTCGATCGGTCTCCCATCGCGAAAAACCGGGTCGAAATGGTCCAGACGCAGGTAAACCCCGGGATTTTTCGCCAGGGCGACCGTCTGGCCTTCCCCGAGAGCCAGGCCGGGTTGCCGTACCCCGGCCAGGGCGCCCCACAGGTAGGCGCCGACGATGAGCACGAAACCGAGATGGAGCAGGTACTCACCGCTCTTGCGCCAACGGCTGCGCAGGCGGGAGAGCCAGTCGAGGAGGCAGCACAGGGTGTTGACGGCCAGCAAAAACATCAACCCTACCAGCAGCAGCAGCCAGGAGCTGAGCGCCGGGTGCAGCCGGCCCAAGGCGAGAAACCATTCCCCCAGCGGGTGCTGGTCGAGGGCCCCGAAAACCCCCGGCAGAAAATGGATGACCAGCGAGCCCCCCATGGTCAACAGGGTGGCCAGGCTGGCGAGGACGATGGCCAGCTTGAGGGAACAGCACAGGGCCCAGAGACGTTTCCAGCGCGGAGAGGCGGTCATGATTCAATCCAGGGGATGGTTGCTGACCAGCAGCAGGCCGATGCCCAGGTAAGTGAAGAGAACGACGGCGAAGCCGGCGATCGACAGCCAGGCGTACCCCGTCCCCTGCCAGCGGCGCACGAACTTGGCGTGGCACATGCCGGCGTAAAAGAGCCAGACGATGAAGGACCAGACCGCCTTGACGTTCCAGGAGAAGTAGAAGCCCCAGGCCAGGTAGGCCCAGAGGCTCCCCCAGAGCATGCACAGGGTGAAGAGGCAGAAGCCGAGGAAGACCGCCTCCTCGTTGAGCCGGCGCAGCTCGCGCAGGCCGGGCAAAAGCGGGGAGTTGCGCTTCTGCTGCACCAGGTAGAGAACCCCCAGCGAAAAGGCCATGGCGAAGAAGGCATAGCCGAAGAAGGAGAAGCCGATGTGCAGGGTGAACAGCGGCGTATCGAGGCTCGGGATGAGCGGCGGAATGGCCGGGTTGCGCGGCAGGGCGCTGCCGAGCAGCAGCAGGTTGAGGAACATCACGAACAACCCGGTCGCCCCGATCCGGTAGCGCAGCTCGAAGTAGAGGAAGGTGGCGGCCAGCGCCCAGCTGAAGAAGAACTGGGTGGCGAAGAGATTGGTCACCGGCAGATAGCCGGCACTCCACCAGCGCACGCTGAGGCAGATGCTCTGCGCGAGAAAACCGCAACTCACCAGTTGCAGGGCGCTGCGCGACAGATGCGGTCGCTGCAGGCGCAATTGGAGGAGGTAGAGGATCACGGCGAGCAGGTAGCTGCCGAAGGCTGTGGCGAGCAGGCTGCGGGTGAGCAGGATCATGACAGGGTCCGTGGCTGGGCAAGCCGGAAAGAGGGAGCGGGCCGGGGCAGGGCGTAGCATAAACCAAAGTGGCGCTGCCGCCAAGGCCTCTGATTGTTAACCGCCGCCGTGAGGCTGGTTGACAATCGGCCGCTCCCATGCTAGCTTCTCCCCCCATGAATCCCCCTCTTTACAGCCTGCGCATGCACGGCACCCGCGACGGCCGCCACCTCTCCGGAGCCGAGCGGCTCGTCACCGCGGAGGAGTTGCCGCGGGCCGGCCGCGAGCTGCTGCGCCGCGCCCTGGAACATCCCCGCGGCCGGGCCGACGCCCTGCGCCTGACAGCCGAGGAGATCCCGCCGGAAGCGGTCCGCTACGGGCGGCTCCCCGACCTGCGCACCCTGCCGGTCGCCGATTACCGCTCCGGTCGCCGCCGCGCCGCCGAGCTGCTGCTCGCGGCCGGGGTCGGCCGTCCGGCCGCGGAGCAGGCCATGGCGGCCCTGGCGGCAGGCCCGGCCCCGGGGGCTGCAGCATGCGCGGGGCGATGCTGGTCGATGCCGCCAGCGGCGAGCGGCTGGAAGCGGATCGTGCCCGCGGCGTGCGCGCCAGCCGCATGGATCTGACCCGGGCCGCCGAACGCCAACTGCGCCGGCGCCTGGCCCGGGTCGGGCTGGACAATCCCCACGTTCGCGAGGCCCTGGTGCTGGCCGCCAAGGTGCTGGCCGCGCCGGGGATCGTCGCCGAGCTCTGCTGGTCGGACGATCCGGACTACACCGCCGGTTACGTGGCGGCGCCGGAACTCGGCTACCTGCGCCTGCCCCACCTCAAGCCGGCCGGGGAGGAGCGCGGCGGACGGGCCTTCTTCTGGCGTCCCGGCGCAGCGACCCTGGCGGAGACGGTGGATTTTCTCGAGCGGCAGGTGCTGCTCATCGATACCCTCGGCGCGGTTGCCGCGCCGGAACGAGCGGAGGAGTCGCATGGAAGCCTGGCGCCACGAACTGGACGCCCTGAAAGCGGCGGGGATGTACCGTTCCCTGCGGACCATCGACGGTCCCCAGGAGACGCGGGTCCGGGTCGACGGGCGCGAGCTGCTGCTGCTCTGCTCCAACAACTACCTGGGGCTGGCCAGCCACCCGGCCCTGGTCGAGGCCGCCTGCCGGGCCACCGCCCGCTACGGCGCCGGCTCCGGCGCCAGCCGTCTGGTCTCCGGCTCGATGCGTCCCCACGCCCAGCTCGAAGAGGCCCTCGCCGCCTTCAAGGGGTGCGAGGCGGCGCTCCTCTTCAATTCCGGGTATGCGGCCAACACCGGCATCCTGCAGGGGCTGTTCGGGCCCGACGACGTCATCTTCTCCGACGCGCTCAACCACGCCTCGCTGATCGACGGCTGCCGCCTCTCCCGGGCGCGCACCGTGGTCTATCCCCATGCCGACACCGCCGCGCTCGAGGCCCTGCTCGCGGCCGAGGCGCCGCACCGCAAGGGACGCTGGCTGATTGTCAGCGACGGCGTGTTCAGCATGGACGGCGATCTGGCCCCGCTGCCGGAACTGGTGCGGCTCAAAAAGCGCTATGACGCCCTGCTGATGATCGACGATGCCCACGGCACCGGGGTGCTCGGCGCCGGCGGCCGCGGGCACCGCCGAACAGTTCGGCTGCCTGGGGGAGGTCGATCTGCACATGGGGACCCTCGGCAAGGCCCTCGGCTGCAGCGGCGCCTACCTGGCCGCCCCGCGCCCGGTGATCGAGATCCTCATCAACCGCAGCCGGCCCTTCATCTTCTCCACCAGCCTGCCGCCGGCGGTCCCGGCCGCGGCGCTGGCGGCGCTGGAGATCGTCGCCGGCGCCGAGGGCGCGGACCTGCGCCGGCAGCTGGAAGAGAACCGCCGGCGTTTCAGCGCGCTGCTGGCGGCTGCCGGTCTGCGACCTGCTCGGCAGCACCACCCAGATCGTACCGGTCCTGACCGGCGAGCCGGCGCCGACCATGGCCGCTGCCGATGCGCTCTTCGAGCGCGGCATCTTCCTGCAGGGGATCCGACCGCCGACGGTGCCGGTCGGGCGCTGCCGGCTGCGTGCCACGGTCATGGCCAGCCACGACCCGGCCGACCTCGAGGCGGCGGCCGCCGCCATCATCGCCACCCTGGAGGGCCTGCGGTGAAGCGTCTGCAGCTGCGCCGCCGGCCACGACCTGGCCTGGCGCGAGGCCGGCAGCGGGCCGCCGCTGGTCCTGCTCCACGGCTGGTCGATGTCCTCGGCGGTCTTTAGCGAGATGCTGCCGCTGCTCGGCGCAGAGCGGCAGGTCCTTGCCCCGGATCTGCGCGGCCACGGCGCCTCCGGGCCGGGCGGCGGCTACGCCCTGGACGATTTTGCGGCCGACCTTGAAGAATGGCTGCTGGCCTTGGGTCATTCTGCCATCGACCTGCTCGGCTGGTCCCTCGGCGGCCAGGTGGCGATCCGTCTGGCCACCGCCGGTCGTATCCAAGTGCGGCGGCTGCTGTTGGTGGCGACCACGCCGCGCTTCGTCGCCGCCGCCGACTGGCCGCACGGCCTGCCCGAAGGGCAGGTGCGGGTCATGGCCCGCGACCTGCGCCGCGCCTACGCCAAGACCCAAGGGGACTTCTTCCAGCTGCAGTTTGCCGGCGAAGTAATCTCCCGCCAGCGGCTGCGGGAGATCGTCGCCTTTGCCGTGCGCGGCGGTGGTCTGCCGGCGCCGGAGGTGGCCCTGGTCGCGCTGGAGACGCTGCGCGGCGGGGATCTGCGGGTTGAGCTGCCGCGGCTTGCCTGTCCCGTCCTCGTCCAGCAGGGGGAGGGCGACCGGATTACCCTGCCGGGCGCGGCCAAAGCCCTCGCCGCCGCCTGCCGGCAAAGCCGCCTGGTGCTGCAGCCGGGCGTCGGCCATGCCCCTTTCCTCAGCACCCCGCAGGCCAGCGCCGCCCTCTGGCGCGAGTTTCTGCAATGACCCCCCCAAAGCCGGTCGACCGGGCCCTGGTTCGCCGCAATTTCGCCCGCCAGGCCGGCGAGTACGAGCGCCATGCCCGCGTCCAGCACCGGGTCGCGCAGC
This sequence comes from uncultured delta proteobacterium, assembly GCA_963763205.1. GTDB lineage: Bacteria > Desulfobacterota > Desulfuromonadia > Desulfuromonadales > DDH964 > DDH964. Next base: position 130,143 of record CAVXNQ010000004.1, read on the forward strand.
GCCTCGCCGGGCTGCTCGAAGGGCTCGCCTGGCCGGCCGGGCCGGTCCTCGAGGTCGGTTGCGGGACCGGACTCCTCTCCCGGCCCCTGGCCCGGCTCTGCGCCGGTGCACCGCTGATCCTCTCCGACCTGGCCCATCCCATGACCTGCACTGCCGCTGGCGAACTGCCGCGGACCGCGGCGGTCGATGCCGACGCCGAGGCACTGCCGTTTGCCACCGACAGCTGCAGCCTGATCGCCTCGGCCTCGGTCTACCAGTGGCTCAACTCCCTTGCCGCCGCCTTCAGCGAGGCCGGCCGGGTGCTGCGGCCGGGAGGGGTGCTCGCCCTGGCCCTGTTCGGCGGCCGGACCCTTCACGAACTGCGCAGCGCCCACCGGCTGGCGGTGGCGGAAAGCGGCGTTGCGCGTCCTTCCCATGCCTTGAATTTTCCCGGCCTCGACGATCTGCGCCGGGCGCTGCAGGGGAGCGGCCTGCAGGTGCTGCAACTCTTCAGCGAGGAGGAGCGGGAACGGCATCGTGATGTGGCTGAACTGCTGCGCGGGCTGAAAGGGCTCGGCGCCGCCAACGCCGCCAGCGACCGTCCTGCCGGGCTGGCGCGGCGCGGCGTCATGCTGCGCATGCAGCAGATCTATCACGCCCGTTACGGCCGCCCCGGGGAAATCCCCGCGACCTACGAAGTCCTCTACCTGCTGGCCCGCAAGGGGTGAGCCGGTCGGAACTGCTTGCAGGAGGGTGGCCAGAGGGTATACTGGCCGCAGTCTTTTTCTGCGGGGAGGATGAGCATGCCGATGGTTATGGTCAAGACGGTGGGACCGGTCAGTCCCGAGGCGCGCAGCGAACTCATCGAGCGGATAACGGTGGTGATGCAGGAGGTGCTGGGCAAGAACCCGGCCACCACCCACGTCATCATCGAGGAGGTCGCGGCAGAGAACTGGGGGCTGGGCGGCAAGTCGGTCGCCAACATCCGCGACGGCAAGTAGCGGCGGGGAACCCTGTCAGAGAAGCTGCAGGATGACGCACTTGAGGTATTCGGTTTCCGGACAGGAAAGCAGGACCGGATGATCCAGGGCCTGGCCGCGCACCTCGAGCAGCCGGGCCTCGCGGCCGGCCTGGCGGGCCGCCTGGCGCAACAGGCCGAGGAAGGTCTCCCGATCGAGGTGGTGGGAGCAGGAGCAGGTGACCAGGTGTCCGCCGGGCAGGACCTGTTCCATCGCCCGGCGGTTGACGGTCAGGTAGCCGCGGATCGCCTCGGGAAGCTTCTTGCGGCTCTTGACGAAAGCCGGAGGATCGAGAATCACCGTGTCGTAGCCGGCTCCCGGTTGCCGCAGCCGTTCGAAGACATCGCCCCGCTCGAAGCGGCAGGTCCCTTCGAGACCGTTGCGGCGGGCGTTTTCCGCGGCCAGGGCGACGGCAGCGGCGGAGATGTCGACCCCGGTGACGCTGGCGGCACCGAAGCTGGCCGCATGCAGCGACCAGCCGCCGGCATAGCAGAACAGATCCAGGACCCTTCCCCCCTCCACCCGGCCGCGCAGGGCCTGGTGGTTTTCCTTCTGGTCGAGAAACGCCCCGGTCTTCTGGCCGCCGAGGAGATCGGCGCGGAAGGTCAAATCCCCCTCCCGGAACAGAACCGGTTCCGGCAGTTGGCCGGCAAGCAGTTCGACCCTTTGCTCCAGCCCCTCCAGCTCCCGGACGGCCACGTCGTTGCGGGCGACGATTGCCCGCGGCTGGAACAACTCCTCCAGCACCTGGAGGATCAGCGCGCGGCGGCAGTCGATCCCCCAGGTCAAAAACTGCACCGAGAGCACCTCGCCGTAGGCATCGATGATCAGTCCGGGCAGGCCGTCGGCCTCGCCGTGGACCAGCCGCACGCCGTCCAGGCGCCCGTAGAGGCGGCGGCGATGGGCCGTCGCCCGTTCGATGCGCCGGAGATAGAACTCGGGCCGGTCGATCTCTTCGCCGCTGCGGCTGAGGATGCGTGCGGCGATCAGCGAGTGGGGATTGAAATAGCCGCTGCCGAGATAGGCATGGCTGGCGGTGCGGATTTCGACCGCGGTGCCGGGGGGAAGGTCGGCCGGGAGATCTGCGATTTCGTTGCTGAATACCCAGGGATGGCCGTCGCGGACCCGCCGCTCCCGGCCGGGACGGAGGAGCAGCTGGTTCAAGGACAGCTGCCGGGCTCGAAGAGGGCGTTTATGACCTGGCGCGCCTGCTCGGAGGTCACGTGGTAGAAGACCTCCACGCCGTCGCGGCGGCCGTCGATGATCCCCTTGTTCTTGAGCAGGGCCAGGTGCTGCGAGACGGTCGCCTGCGGCAGGCCCAGGCACTCCCAGATCTTCTTCACGTTGCAGGATTGGGACATCAGCCCGGCGACGATCTTCAGTCGCACCGGGTGACCGAGCACCTTGAGAACTTCGGCTTCCCGGTCGCAATTCAGGCCCTTGTCAAATTCCACCTGGTCCATCGGCGTCCTCGTGGTTAACGTGGCGGGGTGTTAATCTGAATATGCGAATTTTAGTGGCGCTTCAGGAGGCTTGTCAACAAGATTCCCGGCGGCGGCGCAAATTATCGGGGTCGACATTTTCCGCCTGCCGGCAGTAAACTGTTCGCTGGTCGCCAACTCCGCGCCCTGTCGCCGCCGTTTTGGCGGGACCTGGAACGATGCTGCCAACGGCGCGTCGGCGGCGTATTGCCAACCCCCGCGGCGGCGGGATCCTGCGCCCAGGTAGCTTCGGCAGGTGGCTGCCCTCCACGTCTGAAAGGATTTCGATTTGCTGCGTCTTCTGCTTACTCTCGTCCTGCTGGCCGGCGTGCTACCCTCTGCCGGCGCCCAGGAATTGACTCCCGACATCCCGGTTCTCGAGTCCCACCGGCTCTCCTTCGATGAGCTGGTGGGCCGGACCTTCCTCTACAACATCTCCTTCCTCTGGTTCGATCATCTGGCCAAGGGGCGTTTCACCCTGCAGCCCGGCGATCAGCCCGGCACCTACCGGGCGACCCTCGAAGCCCGGACCCTGGGGCTGGCAGCGTGGCTGACCCAGGGCCGGGTGCAGGGCTACGAGTCGCTGATGGAGCGGGGGGCCGACGGCAGTCTGCATTCGCTGCGTTACGAATCGCGCATCATGCGGCGTCACGACGATAAGATGATCGACCGCACCAAGCGCTTCACCTTCGACTACGCCAGGCACGAGGTCCATGTCGAAAAGCTGGCCGACGGCAAGCCGGTCTGGGAGGAAGTCCTCCCCATGACCGGCGATAAGCCCCCCAACGACATCCTCACCAGTTACTTCAATTTCCGCGACGGATTTTTCGGCCCCCTCGAACCCGGCCGTCACTACGTGGTGCCGACCTTCAACCGCCAGGGGGCCGGCAATATCGAGATCGACCTGCTGACGAAGGCCGAACGCCAGGGCCTCGACTTCTTTCCCGCTGGCGGGCTGGTAGCACGGGTCAAGGTCGATCCGGAGATCTTCGACTCAAAAGATGGGGGCATCTATGTCTGGCTGGACCCGCAGCTGCTCCCGGCGCGGGGAATCATCCAGAACGTCATCGGCCTCGGCGACGTCCGCGGCACCCTGCGCCCCTGATCCTTTAGGCTTAAGGAACCCTTATGGACCAGACCCGCATTTTCGTCATCGGCCACCGCAATCCCGACACCGACTCTATTTGCAGCGCCCTGGCCTACGCCCGACTGCGGCAGCTGCAGGGGGTGCAAAACATCGTCGCGGCGCGGGCCGGCAATGTCAATCGCCAGACCGAGTTCGTCCTCGATGAGCTCGGCGTCCCCCAGCCCCAATTGCTGATCGACGTCCACCCGCGGGTGCGCGACGTGGTCGGCAAGGAGGTGGTGACCATCGATGGCGACGCCCCCCTCTCCCGGGCCTTGGAGCTTTTTCATCTGCACAACTTTCGCCTCCTGCCGGTGGTCGATGCCGAGCGCCGGCCCTGCGGCCTGCTGGTCCTCAAGCGGGTCGCCGAACGATTCCTGGTCCCGCGCGAGGAGGCGGCCATCCGCCGCGTCGAGGCCTCCCCGGCCTCGCTGCGCCGCTGCCTGAAAGCGACCGCCCTGACCGAGTTCGATGCCGAGACGATCGAGGAACTGTCCCTGTACGTCGGCGCCATGGCCTCGGCGACCTTCGATGCCAAGTTCTCCCTGCTCGATGCCCGCCGCCTGGTCCTGATCACCGGCGACCGGGAGAACATCCAGCGCAAGGGGATCGAGATGGGGGTGCGGGTGTTGATCGTGACCGGCAGTCTGCCGGTTTCGGAAACGCTGCTGGAGGCGGCCCGCAAGCAGGGAGTGACGGTTCTCTCCACCCCCTTCGATACCGCCACCAGTGCCTGGCTGACCCGGCTGTCGACGCCGGTTGCCCGCCTGGTCGGCGCAGACTTCATCAGCGTCGGCCTCAACGACCGGCTCGACGAACTGCGCCTCAAGCTGACCCACGGCAAGGATCCCGGCGCGGTGGTGCTCGACGGGGAGGGGCGGGTGGCGGCGGTGGCGACCAAGAGTAACCTGCTGAAACCCTCGCCGCTGCAGCTGATCCTGGTCGATCACAACGAACTCTCCCAGGCCGTGTCCGGGGCGGACAAGGTCGAAATCAGCGAGGTGGTCGACCATCACCGGCTGGGGAATTTCCATACCGAGGCGCCGATTCGCTTCATCAACCAGCCGCTGGGGAGCACCTGCTCGGTGGTGGCCACCCTCTACCGCCAAGCCGGACTGGAACCGGAGCCGCAGATCGCCGGTCTGCTCCTGGCCGGGCTTCTCTCCGACACGGTGATTCTCAAGTCGCCGACCACCACCGGCATCGACCGCGACCTGGCCGGCTGGCTCGGCACCCTGGCCGGGCGCGACCCCCAGGAGTTCGGACGCCGCATTTTCGCCGCCGGCAGCACCCTGGCCGCCTATCCGGGGATTCGCCAGCTGCTGCTGGCCGACTTCAAGGAATACGCCGCCGGCGACAAAACCTTCGGCGTCAGCCAGGTAGAGGTGGTCAGTTTTCACGAATTCCAGGGGATGAAAGCGGAAATCGCCGCGGAACTCGGCAAGCTGCGGGAGGAGCGGATGCTCGATTTCGCCGGCCTGCTGGTGACCGACATCGTGCGCGAGACGAGCCTGCTGCTGGCCGTCGGCGGCCGGGAGCTTCCCTACCTGATCGGCTATACCCAGGTGGAGCCAAACCTCTTCGATCTGCCGGGGGTCCTTTCCCGGAAAAAACAGCTGGTCCCCCACCTGCTGAAGATTTTCAAGGTCTAGAATTTTTTCCGGAGAGCAGCGCGAGCAGGGCGTCGGCGCCGTGAACGGGCGGCAGGCAGGTCCGTTCGCGGCAGAGCTGGGCGCGCGGGCTCTCCCCTGCGGCGAGCTCCTCCCCGGTCCCCTGTTTCAGGACCAGGCCGGGGCGGAACTCCTGGTGGACCCGCGACAGGAGTTCGCTCAACCCGCCGCCTTCCGCGTCGGCCCAGAGGGTCAGCTCCTCCTCCGGTCCGAGGGCGAAGTCGAGGGCGCAGAGCGCCTGCGCGTAGACCGAGGGATAACGCTCGATCTCCGCCAGGGCGCGGGCCAGCAGCTGCCGGCCGCGCTCTTCCAGCGCCGCATCGCCGCTCAGCCGTCCCAGGCGTAGCAGGTTGCCGATGGCCACCGAAGTCCCCGACGGGATGGCCCCGTCCTGCAGGGAACGTCCCCGTCCGAGCACCTCCTCGGCATCGCTGCCGCTGTCGTAGAGCCCTCCCTGGCCGTCGCCGAATAGCCCCTCCATCTCCGCCGTCAAATCCAGCGCCAGCTCCAGATCGGGCGGACTCCAGGCGCGCCTGGTGGAGTTCCAGCGAGCCCCCAGCAGAAAAAGGCATAATCGTCCAAAAAGCCGGGGATGGCCGCCTCCCCGTCGCACCAGCGGCGCAGCAGGCGCCCCTGCCGGCTGCGCAATTGATCCCCGACAAAGGCGGCGGCGCCGACCGCGGCCGCCACCAGCTTCTGTCGCCCCAGGACCGCCCCGGCCCGGGCCAGGGCGGCGATGGCCAGGCCGTTCCAGGCGGTGATGATCTTCTCGTCGCGGTGGGGGCGGGGGCGCCGCGAGCGGCGTGCCCGCAGCCCTTCCCGGGCCGCGCGCAGGCGCTCGGCCAGATCGGCGCCATCGAGATTCAGCTCGGCGGCCAGGGCGTTCAGGTCCTGCGCCAGGTGCGGAATGCTGCGCCCCTCGAAATTCCCCACGGCGGTGATGTCGAAACAGCGGCAGAAAAGGCGCGCCAGCTCCGGGTCTAGGGCGTCGGCAACCTGCTCCGGACTCCAGAGATAGAAGGTCCCTTCCGCTCCTTCCGAATCGGCATCCTCGCCGCAGAAAAAGCCCCCCTCCGCATGGCGCAGGTCGCGCAGCAGGTAGTGCGCCGTCTCCTCGGCCAGTTGCGCGAAGAAGGGATCGCGGCTGACCTGCCAGGCCTCGACGGCGGCCAGGATCAGCAGCGCCTGGTCGTAGAGCATCTTCTCGAAGTGGGGCACCAGCCAGTGGTCGTCGACGGAATAGCGGTGGAGGCCGAAGCCGACCTGGTCGTAGATGCCCCCCAGGCGCAGGGCCTGCAGGGTGCGCAGAGCCATGGCGGTGGCCTCCGGGGCCTCCAGGCGACGGCCGAGGCGCAGCAACAGGGAGAGGTTGTGGGGCGCCGGGAACTTGGGTGCGCCGCCGAAGCCGCCGTGGGCCGGGTCGAAGTTGCGGCGGTACTGTTCCAGGGCCAGGCGCAGCGGTCTCTCGGAAAGGCTTCCTCGCCGGGGAACTGCGGCTGTTGCGCTGCTGCAGGGTGGCCGCCAGCTGCCGGCCTGTCTCCTCGACGCGGGAGCGCTGCCCCTGCCAGAGTTCGACGATCTTCTCCAGCAGGGGGATCAGGCCGATGGCCCCCTGCCGGGACCGCGGGGGAAAGTAGGTGCCGGCGAAGAAGGGCCGGCGTTCGGGAGTCAGCACGATGGTCAGCGGCCAGCCGCCGCTGCCGGTCATCAGCTGGCAGGCGGCCATGAAGGTGGCATCGATATCGGGGCGTTCTTCGCGGTCGACCTTGACGGCGATGAAGTGGCGATTGAGGAGCGTCGCCACCTCGCCATCGGCGAAGGATTCGTGGGCCATGACATGGCACCAGTGGCAGGTAGAGTAGCCGATGGAGAGGAAGATCGGCCGGTCCTCGTTCCCGGGCCCGGGCGAAGGCGGCCTCCCCCCACGGATACCAGTCGACCGGGTTGGCGGCGTGCTGCAGCAGGTAGGGGCTTTTCTCGAAGACCAGGCGGTTGTAGTGCTCGCCACCGTCGACCGGCAGGCTGTGAAGGTCGTCGGCAGAAGGCCGGGCAGGGGGACGGGCGCTGGATTTACGGTCGTTCATGACGGCGGCTCCTCGCACTGGAGCCTCTAGTTTAACACGAACGGCCGGCTGACGCCGTGGCGCGGAAGGGGCTGGTCCGGCCAGCCGCAGGCATAAAAAAAGCCCCGTGAAGGAGGGGTATCACGGGGCAAAAATCCCCGGCGGTTGGGGTGCCGGGGGTAGCATGGCGAGAGTGTACTGGATGTGAAAAAATCTTGCAACAGGGAATTTTATCCCCGGCGCTGACAATAAAAAGGCCCCGTACACGGAGGGGGGGTGTGTACGGGGCCAAACCTTTGGTCTGGAGTCCAGGCCAAAGCTCGGAGTGAATATTAGGTAGATCGGGGGAGATTTTCAAGAGAAAAATTCGCCGAACTGATTTTTTTCTCACCGGCAGGGGTAAATGCCCAGCAGGGCAGGGATTTCACCCAGCCGTTCGATTCGCCAGCGGGCACTGGAAAAGTCCCCAGCGGCGTTCATGGTTCCGGGGATGACGATACAGGCCAGGCCGGCCCGGGCGGCAGCCTGAGCGCCACGGGGGGAATCTTCGATGACCACGCAGCGACCCGGCTTTGCACCGCTGCGGGCGAGGGCCAGCAGGTAGGGTTCCGGATGGGGTTTGGAATGGTGGTAGTCTTCCCGCATCAGGACGAAGTCGAAGTAGTCGAGCAGACCGCTGGCGCGATGCATGACCGCGAAATGTTCGCGGCGGCAACTGGTGACGATCGCCATGCGCACCCGCCCGCACAGCCGCTCCAGGGTCTCCTTCGCCTCCGGCAGCGGGGCAACGCCTTCGGCCAGCAGTTCACCGTAGCGGGCGTCGCGCCAGCTGCGCAGGGACTCGCGCGTCTCCCGGCCCCGGGATTCTGCAACCAGTTGGAAGACGCTCTCCCCCCGCTGCAGGGAAATCGTCCGGAAGGTCGGCAGATCCAGGTCGACGCCGACCCGGGCCAGGGCTTCGGCGCAGGCCCGGTAATAGAGTTCCTCGGTGGCGACCAGCACCCCGTCGTTGTCCCAGAACAGCCAGTCCATGTCACGTCCTCCGCGCTTGCTCCGAGCCATTATAGGACTTCCTGCCCCGCCGTGCCAGTGGGGGGCGCCGCCGGGAGCCCGCTGAACCTTCACGGAGCGACCTTAGCGGCCGCGGCAAATATCCGCGATTGTTCCGCGATTGTTCCTGCCATTGTTGACTGTTCATGGCATAATTAAGGCGATTGCCAGCCCCGAACGGCGTTCAGCCCGGTACCAGCACCGGCAACGGTTCGGCAGCTGCCCAACGTCCCGGCATCCCTGTCCAAAGGATGGGACCCCATGGCGATCCGCGTTGTCCTGAATCACGTTACCCATTACCGCTTCGACCGTCCGGTCGCCCTCGCTCCCCATATCCTGCGGCTGCGGCCGGCGACGCACAGCCGCACGCCGATTCGCGGCTACTCGCTGCGCATCCTCCCGGAAACCCATTTTCTCAACTGGCAGCAGGACCCTTTTGGCAATTACCTGGCGCGCCTGGTCTTTCCGGAGCGGTCCCGGGAATTGCGCATCGAGGTGGAGGTCATCGCCGACCTGACGGTGATCAACCCCTTCGACTTCTTTATCGAGGAGGCGGCGGAGAATTACCCCTTCGCCTATGATCCGCTGCTGGCCAGGGAACTGGCGCCCTATTTCGAAACGACCGAAAGCGGGCCGCTGCTCATGGGCTGGCTGGCGGGAGTCGATCGCCAGCAGCGGCGCACCGTCGACTTCCTGGTCGACCTCAACCGCCGCCTGCACGCGAGCGTCAATTACTCGGTGCGGATGGAGCCCGGCATCCAGAGCTGCGAGGAGACCCTCGGCAAGGCGATCGGCTCCTGCCGCGACTCGGGCTGGCTGCTGGTGCAGATCCTGCGCCACCTGGGACTGGCGGCGCGCTTCGTCTCCGGTTATCTGGTGCAGCTCACCGCCGACGAGAAGTCTCTCGACGGTCCCTCCGGCCCGGAGGCCGACTTCACCGACCTGCACGCCTGGGCCGAGGTCTATGTCCCGGGGGCCGGCTGGATCGGTCTCGACCCGACCTCCGGGCTTTTCGCCGGCGAGGGGCATATCCCGCTGGCCTGCACCCCCGACCCGGCCAGCGCCGCGCCGGTGACCGGCGCCATCGACGATTGCGAGGTCCGCTTCGAATTTTCCAACACGGTGCAGCGCATCCACGAGGATCCGCGGGTCACCAAGCCTTACAGCGACGAGGCGTGGACGCTGATCGACGCCCTCGGTCGCCGGGTCGATGCCGACCTGTTGTCCGGCGACGTGCGCCTGACCATGGGCGGCGAGCCGACCTTCGTCTCCATCGACGACATGGAAGGTGCGGAATGGAACATCCGCGCCGACGGTCCCCACAAACGCAAACTCGCCTATGACCTGACGCTGCGCCTGCGCGAGGCCTTCGGCGCCGGCGGCGTACTCCATTTCGGCGAGGGGAAGTGGTACCCGGGCGAGCCGCTGCCGCGCTGGGCCTACGGCTGCTTCTGGCGCAAGGACGGCGTCCCGGTCTGGCGCAACCCCAGGCTCCTTGCCGACCTTTCCCGGGACGACGGCTGCGACGTCGAGGCGGCCGGACGTTTCGCCCGGCAGCTGGCCAAGCGCCTCGGCATCGACCCCGACTTCCTGGTCCCCGGCTTTGAAGACGTCTTCTACTACCTCTGGAAGGAAGGGACGGTTCCGGTCAACTGCGACCCCCTCCGGGCGAATCTCAAGGACCCCCTGGAGCGGCGCACCCTGGCAAAGCTTCTCGACCGGGGGCTGGGGGAGCCGGTCGGCTTCGCCCTGCCGTTGAAATGGCAGGCCGACCGGGGCGGCTGGCGGAGCGGCCGCTGGGAATTCCGCCGCGGGGCGATGTTCCTGATCCCGGGCAATTCCGCCATGGGCCTGCGCCTCCCCCTCGAATCGATCCCCTGGGTCGCTCCCGAGGAGCGCGAGCCCCTCACCGAGCAGAGCCTCTTCGCCGCCCTGCCGGCGCTGGGCGACGTTCATGGCGAGGTGGCCCGCCGCTACAGCCATTTCGACGCGGAAGCCGCGGCGCACCCGGAGCTGCGGGAACAGGCGCCCGCCGATACCGGCCGGAAGCCGGCGGAAATGCCCCACACCGCCCTCTGCGTCGAGGCCCGCGAGGGGCGGCTGTACCTCTTTTTGCCCCCGTTGGGGAGCTTGGAGCACTACCTCGACCTGATCGCCAGCATCGAGGCGACGGCCGCCGACCTCTGTCTGCCGGTGGTCATCGAGGGGTACGAGCCGCCGCGGGACTGGCGCCTGGAGCGGCTGCTGGTGACTCCCGACCCCGGCGTCATCGAGGTCAACATCCACCCGGCGGCGAGCTGGCCGGAGCTGGTCGACACCACCGTCACCCTCTACCATGAGGCGCGCCTGGCCCGCCTCGGCACCGAGAAGTTCATGCTCGACGGGCGCCATACCGGGACCGGCGGCGGCAACCACATCACCATCGGCGGCGCCACCCCGGCCGACAGCCCGGTGCTGCGGCGTCCCGACCTGCTGCGCAGCCTGGTCAGCTACTGGCAGCACCATCCGGGGCTCTCCTACCTCTTTTCCGGGATGTTCATCGGTCCCACCAGCCAGGCGCCGCGGGTCGACGAGGGACGGGACGAACTCCTCTACGAGCTGGAGATCGCCTTCCAGCAGATGCCCGAAGGGGAGATGCCGGCCCCCTGGCTGGTCGACCGCCTGCTGCGCCACCTGCTGGTCGACATCACCGGCAACACCCACCGCGCCGAGTTCTGCATCGACAAGCTCTACTCCCCGGACAGCGCCGCCGGCCGCCTCGGCCTGGTGGAGCTGCGGGCCTTCGAGATGCCCCCCCATCCCCGCATGAGCCTGGTGCAGGCGCTGCTTTTGCGCACCCTGATCGCCTGGTTCTGGCGCGAGCCCTACCGCCACCCCCTGATCCGCTGGGGGACCGAGCTGCACGACCGTTTCCTGCTGCCCCACTTCGTCCGCCAGGATCTCAAGGACGTGGCGGCGGACCTGCAACGGGCCGGCTACCCCTTCCAGCTGGAGTGGTTGGAGCCCTTCTTCGAGTTCCGTTTCCCCCACTACGGGACGGTGCAGGTCGATAACCTGGAGCTGGAGCTGCGCTTCGCCATCGAACCCTGGCAGGTCCTCGGCGAGGAAGTCAGCAACCTGGGGACCGCCCGTTTCGTCGACTCCTCCGTCGAGCGGCTGCAGCTGCGGGTGACGGGCCTCACCGACGGGCGCCACGTGATCGCCTGCAACGGCCGGCGTCTGCCGCTGCGCAGCACCGGGCGCCAGGACGAGTTCGTCGCCGGGGTCCGCTACCGGGCCTGGCAGCCCCCGTCGGCGCTGCATCCGACCATCAAGCCCCACTCGCCGCTGGTCTTCGACGTCATCGACACCTGGAACGGCCGCGCCATCGGCGGCTGCTCCTACCACGTCGCCCACCCCGGCGGACGCAGCTACGACGTCTTCCCGGTCAACGCCTACGAGGCCGAATCGCGGCGCATCAGCCGTTTCTGGGACTACGGCCATACCCCGGGTCCGCTGCGGCCGGCGCCGGAACTGGCGACCCTCGGGACCTTCCTGCCGACCGGCAGTCTCCCCGGCCCGATGGCGCCGCCGCCGGAGGATGTCAACGAAGAGTTCCCCTATACCCTCGATTTGCGGCGGGGACGTTTGCCGGGATGATGGGTCCGTATGAAGACGTCTGACAGCCTCGCCGAGGGAATCGGCGGTCAACACTTTGCCACCCGGCTCGGCAGCTACGGCGAGATCCGGGCCGCGGAAGCGCAGTTGGTCCCCCATTGGGAACAGCTGCTGACCGCCCTCGAGGCGTTGGGCGGCCAGGGGCTGGCGCGGCGCCGGCAGGAGGCCGAACGCCTGCTGCGGGAGAACGGCGTCACCTACAACGTCTACAACGACCCCGAGGGGACGCTGCGAGCCTGGCGGCTCGACCCGATCCCGCTGCTTATCGGCAGCGAGGAATGGGCGCATCTGGAGCGCGGCCTGAAGCAGCGGGCCGAACTGCTCGATTTGATCCTGGCCGACCTCTACGGCCCCCGGACCCTGATCCGGGAGGGGCTGCTCCCCTTCGAACTGGTCCATTGCCACGCCGGCTTCCAGCGCGCCTGCGTCGGCCTGCCGGCGGCCGGGGGCCGGCACCTGGTGCTCTACGCGGCCAACCTGGCGCGCGGCCCGGAAGGGCGCATGTGGGTCATCGACGACCGCAGCCAGGCCCCGTCCGGTTCGGGTTATGCCCTGGAAAACCGCACGGTGATGACGCGGATTCTGCCGGAGTTGTTCCGGGACGCCCGGATCCACCGGCTGGCCCAGTTCTTCCGCGGGCTGCGCGCGGCACTGGCGCAGCTGGCGCCGCACAACCGCGACGATCCCCGGGTCGTGGTCTTAACCCCCGGGCCGTTCAACGAGACCTACTTCGAGCAGGCCTATCTGGCCGCCTACCTCGGTTATCCGCTGGCGCAGGGGGACGACCTGACGGTGCGCGAGGGGCGGGTCTGGCTCAAGTCGCTGGAGGGCCTGCAGCAGGTCGACGTCATCCTGCGCCGGGTCGACGACTCCTTCTGTGATCCGCTGGAGCTGCGCTCCGATTCGCTGCTCGGCGTCCCCGGCCTGGTCGAGGCGGTGCGCCGCGGCCATGTCGCCCTGGCCAACCCCATCGGCATGCAGCCTGCTGGAAAATCCCGGGCTGCTGCCGTTTCTGCCCGGTCTCGCCCGGCAGCTGCTCGGGACGGAACTGGAACTCCCCTCGGCCGCCACCTGGTGGTGCGGCCAGGAGCGGGAACGCGACTTCGTCCTGGCCAACCTCGGAGAACTGGTGATCAAGCCGATCCAGCGGATTCCGGGCAAGTCGTCGGTCTACGGCGGCCACCTCGACCGGGCCGGCCTGGCCCTGTGGCGGGAGCGGATTCGCGCCCGGCCGCACATGTACGTCGGCCAGGAGCGGGTCAGCTTTTCCACCGTGCCGGCGCTGGTGGGGGAGGAGATCGAGCCCCGTCACGCCATCCTGCGCACCTTTCTGGTGGCCGGCGCGGATGACTACCTGGTGATGCCCGGCGGCCTGACCCGCATCCCCCCGCACCGGGAGAGCTTTTCCGTCTCCGGGCAGGAGGGTGGGATCAGCAAGGACACCTGGGTGCTGGCCGCGGAGGGCGAGGCGCCCGTGCCGCCCGCCGGCGCGGCGGAGCGCCAGGCGCCCGTCCCGCCGCTCTTGGGGCCGCTGCCGAGCCGCAGTGCCGACAACCTCTTCTGGGTCGGCCGCTATGCCGAGCGGGCGGAGAGCACCGCCCGTCTGCTGCGCACCATCCTTGGCAAGCTGGACGAGCAGCAGGAGATCGACGACCCCGGCGACGCCATCTGCCTGGAGCACCTGCTGCACGCCGCGACCCACCTGACCGGCGCCTATCCCGGCTTCGTCGGCGAGGGGGCCGCGTCCCGGCTTTCCCAGCCCCTGCCCGAGCTGCGCTCCCTGCTCCTCAACGACCAGCGTGCCGGGTCGTTGCCCGCCACCCTGGGGGCCTTCGGCCGGTCCGCCTTTGCGGTGCGCGACCTCTGGTCCCCGGACGCCTGGCGGGTGGTGGAAGACATCCAGCAGCAGTGGCGCCTGGCCCAGGCGGCCCCGGCCGGGGAGGGCGCCCAGTCGCTGCAGGAGGCTCTCGACCACCTGATCCTCAAGCTGGTCGCCTTTTCCGGCCTCACCACCGAAAGCATGGCCCACGACCCCGCCTGGCTCCTGCTCGATACCGGCCGGCGGCTGGAGCGGGCGCTGCTCACCGTCGCCCTGCTGCGGGCCACGCTGGTCGCCTGCCACGAGGAGGCGGTGGCGGGCCAGATCCTCGAGGCGGTGCTGGGGACCACCGAGAGCCTGACCGTCTTCCGGCGCCGCTATCGCTCCCATCTGCAGCTGCAGGCGGTGCTGGAGCTGCTGCTGCTCGACGCGAAACACCCCCGGGCCCTGGCCTACCAGCTGCGCAAACTGCAGGGTCACATCGCCAATCTCCCCCGCAAGTCGGACCGGCCGGGGCTGCGCGCGGACGAGCGGCTGGTGCTCGAGGCCTTCACCCGGGTGCGCCTGGCCGATGCCGGCCAGCTGGTTCCGGCGGCGGCCACAGGGATCTACAGCGACCTGGAGGTCCTGCTGGCCGGCGTTTCTTCCCTGCTGGGGAACCTCTCCGACGCCCTGACGCGAACCTATTTCAGCCACGCCCAGGGGCCGCATCTGCTGGCCGCCGACCGGCTGGAGGTGGAACTGTGATCTATCGGGTGGTGCACCGCACCGAATACCAGTACGGCGAACCCGCGGCCCTCTGCTACAACGAGGCCCGGATCCAGCCCCGCGACTGGGCGCGGCAGCGCTGCCTGAAGAGCGTCGTCGAGGTCGAACCCCGGCCCGTCGACCGCCGCGAGCGCAGCGACTATTTCGGCAACCGGGTGACCTGGTTCGCCATCCAGCAGCCCCACGACAAGCTGGTGGTGACCGCCACCAGCGAGGTGGCGCGCGACGAGGAGCAGGATCTTCTCTTCGGGAGCGACACCTCCTGGGAGCAGGTCCGCGACCAGCTGCGCCAGGAGCGCTCGGCGGAGACTCCCGAGGTGCTGGAGTACCTGCACGATTCGCCGATCATCGTCCCGGATGGTGAGATGGCCGACTACGCCGGCGATTCCTTTCCCCGCGGCCGCCCCCTGGTCGAGGCGGTGCAGGAGTTGACGGCGCGCATTCACCGCGATTTCAAGTACGCGCCGGGGATGACCACGGTGGCGACGCCGCTCTCCGAGGTGATCGCCTACCGGCGCGGGGTCTGCCAGGACTTCGCGCACTTCGCCATCGGCTGCCTGCGCTCCCAGGGCCTCGCCGCCCGCTACGTCAGCGGCTATCTGGAGACCCTGCCGCCGCCGGGGCGGCCCAAGCTGGCCGGTGCCGACGCCTCCCACGCCTGGTTCGCCGTCTACCTGCCGGGAAGCGGCTGGCTCGACTTCGACCCGACCAACAACCTGCGGCCGACCGAGCGGCACATCACTATCGGCTGGGGGCGCGACTTCGCCGACGTCACCCCTCTCAAGGGGGTGGCCTTCGGCGGCGGCAAACAGAAGCTGAAGGTGTCGGTGGACGTGCAGCCGGTGGGATAGGCGAGGGGCGAGTGGCGCGGGAGTTCGAGTGTCGGTGACCCGAGGACCTTGGACCTGGACCCGGGACCTTGAACCTTGACCTTGGACCCGGGACAAAAAGGGGTTTTTTGTATGAACTTCGACAACTACGACACCGAGGGCTTTTTCGACGAGATGTTCGACGCCGCAGGCGTGCCGCGCCCCGGTGCCAACCTGGTGGTGGAGCGGATCAACGCCCTGCCGGGCGAGGAACTGGTGCGCCGCCAGCGGGCGGCGGAGCGGGCACTGCTGCACCTGGGGATCACCTTCAGCGTCTACGGTGACGACTCGGGGACCGAGCGGATCTTCCCCTTCGACATCGTGCCGCGCATCGTCCAGGCGGGTGAATGGGAGGTGCTGGAACGGGGGCTCAAGCAGCGGGTCCACGCCCTCAACCGCTTCATCCACGACGTCTACAACGAACAGAAAATCCTCAAGGACCGGGTGGTGCCGGCCGATCTGGTCTTTTCCGCCGAGGGCTTTCGCAAGCCCTGCCTGGGGCTCAAGCCCCCCCACGGCATCTGGTGCCACATCACCGGCACCGACCTGGTGCGGAACAGTGACGGCCGCTACTACGTGCTGGAGGACAACCTGCGCTGCCCCTCCGGGGTCTCCTACGTCCTGGAGAACCGGCTGGTGATGAAGCGCACCTTCCCCATGGTCTTTGACGCCTGCAGCGTGCAGCCGGTCACCGACTACCCGAGCCGGCTGCTCGACATGCTGCAGTATCTGGCGCCGCAGAAGGTGCGCGATCCGCTGGTGGCGGTCTGGACCCCGGGGGTCTACAACTCGGCCTACTTCGAGCACAGCTTTCTCGCTCAGCAGATGGGGGTGCAGCTGGTCGAGGGGCGCGACCTGGTGGTGCACAAGGGAAAGGTGATGATGCGCACCACCAAGGGGCTGGAACGGGTCGACGTGATCTACCGGCGCATCGACGACGACTTCATCGACCCGCAGACCTTCCGCGCCGATTCCCTGCTCGGGGTGCCGGGGCTGATGGCGGCCTACCAGGACGGCGCGGTGGCGCTGGCCAATGCCCCCGGCACCGGGGTGGCCGACGACAAGGCGGTCTACGCCTACGTGCCGGAGATCATCAAGTACTACCTCGGCGAGGAGCCGATCATCCACAACGTGCCGACCTACGCCTGCTGGCGGCCGGACGACCTCAAGTACGTCCTTGCGCACCTCCCCGAGCTGGTGGTCAAGGCGGTCAACGAATCGGGCGGTTACGGCATGCTGGTCGGCCCCCACTCGACCAAAGAACAGCAGGTCGAGTTTGCCGCAGCGCATTAAGGCCAAACCGCGCAACTACATCGCCCAGCCGACCCTGGCCCTCTCGCGGGTGCCGGTCCTGGTCGACGATCATTTCGAGGGGCGCCACGTCGATCTGCGCCCCTACATCCTCTACGGCGAGGAGACCTACGTCCTTCCCGGCGGCCTGACCCGCGTCGCCCTGAAAAAGGGCTCGCTGGTGGTCAATTCCTCCCAGGGGGGCGGCAGCAAGGACACCTGGGTGGTCGATACGACCTGCCCGCTGACCCTGCCCGATTCGCCTCAACCCCGGGGGAAGGAGGCCAAACCATGCTGAGCCGGGTCGCCGAATCGATCTACTGGATGAACCGCTACATCGAACGGGCCGAAAACGTCGCCCGCTTCATCGACGCCAGCTACCACATGATCCTCGACCTCCCCCGCGGCGCCAGCGAGCAGTGGGAGCCGCTGGTCGCCACCACCGGCGACCACGAGCTCTTCGCCGAGCACTACCGGGAGATGAGTCGCGACAACGTCCTGCAGTTCCTGACCTTCGACCGCAACAACCCCAATTCGATCCTTTCCTGCCTGCGCGCCGCCCGCGAGAACGCCCGCTCGGTGCGCGAGCACATCAGCTCGGAGATGTGGCAGCAGGTCAACACCTTCTACCTGATGGTCAACGAGGCGGCGCCGCGCGGGCTCAATATCGATTTGCCGCACCAGTTTTTCGTCGACATCATGATGGCCAGCCACCTCTTCGTCGGCGTCACCGAGAGCACCATGAGTCACGGCGAAGGGTGGCACTTCGGGCGCCTGGGGCGGATGCTGGAGCGGGCCGACAAGACCTCGCGCATTCTCGACGTCAAGTACTACATCCTGCTGCCGTCGGTCGACTACGTCGGCACCCCCTTCGACAACATCCTCTGGGCGGCGCTGCTGCGCTCGGCCAGCGCCTTCGAGATGTACCGCAAGCGTCACGGCCGCATCGAGCGGGAGAAGATCGTCGATTACCTGATCCTCGACCGGCAGTTCCCGCGCGCCATCCACTACTGCCTGACCACCGCCGAGATCTCCCTGCGCAACATCACCGGCCAGCCGCGCGGCTCCTTTTCCAACCGCGCCGACAAGACCCTGGGCAAGCTGCTGGCGGATCTGGATTACATCACCGTCGAGGAGATCCTGAACGTCGGCCTGCACGAGTTCCTCGACGATACCCAGACCCGCATCAACCGCGTCGGCGACGCCGTCACCGAAACCTTCTTCGCGCTGCGGCCGCTGGAGGAACCGAACCGTCCCCCCCACCAGGAGCAACTGCAATGACCTTCTGTCTCGGCATGCGCGCCAAGGCCGGGCTGGTCGGCATCGCCGACACCCGCATCACCTCCGGCTACGAGGCGATCACCGCCAAAAAAGTCACCATTTTTCACGCCGAAAAATCCGCCATGTTCCTGATGACCTCGGGGCTGCGCTCGGTGCGCGACAAGGCGCTGACCTACTTCGAGGAGTTCATGGAGAGCCAGGAGGCGCCCTTCGACCGCCTCTACAAGGCGGTCAACGCCTTCGCCGAGATGGTCCGCCGGGTCGCCGACGAGGACCAGGCGGCGCTTTCCCGCAGCGGGCTGCACTTCGACATCCACTGCCTGATCGGCGGCCAGATGGCCAGGGACGTCGAGCCCAGGCTCTACCTCCTCTATCCGCAGGGGAACTGGGTCGAGGTCGCCAAGGGGACCCCCTACGCCATCGTCGGCGCCAGCGGCTACGGCAAGCCGATCCTCGATCGGACCTTCACCTACGAGGACCCCCTCAACTTCGCCCTCAAGGTCGGCATCCTCGCCTTCGACTCGACGCGCATCAGCGCCACCGACGTCGACTTCCCCGTCGACGTGATCATGTACGAGAAGGACTCCTTCCGGATCGTCGAGCACCGCTACGGCCAGGAGGACTTGCAGCAGATCTCCAACTGGTGGATGGACCGGCTGCGCTCATCGATCTTCGAGCTCCCCTCCGAGTGGATCGACCGCATTCTCGCCAAGCTGGAGCCGCCCGGGAAAGCGGGGAGGGGAGGGGAGGGGGAGCAGGGGCCGGAGCAAGGTTAGCTTCCGGCCCGCCAGGCCGCTTGCCTAACTCCTTGACATTCCCGGTCAAAAGCGTTTGAATGCGCCAATGTCTTCTGGAATGGCAAGGGAGAGGGGCATGCCGGACCGCACCGACTACCGACGAAAATCAACCGCCCGAACCGGACATAGTGCCGGTCGGGCGGTTTTTGTTTGCGGTGTGCGAATTGGAGCGGGGCCTTCGAACTGGACAGGTATCCGGGGGCGTTTGGAAAATTGGTCTCTGTGGATGCGCCCTCTGATGACGTTTTGGAACTTCGTCGGAATTAAGTGAGGTGTCCCCGGAACTCCTCTCATGCGAGCTGACCGTGTTTATTCAGTCTTGATATTGCCAAAAAGATGAAGGCTGGTCTGCCCTAGTAAGTAATTGTTTTTGAGTTTAAATTTATCATTTTCGAGCGTTTTAATCGAAATTGTATACAGGCTCGATATTTCCAGTTTTCCGATTTATTCAGACTGTATATTTACCGTTACACCATCACCAACACCAAGAAAGGGCTCAAAGTGAAGAAGAAGATGACAAAGTATGAAAAGGAGCAAGCCGACGCGATCGAGAAGTGGAAGAAGGAGGAGCCTGGTGTGGTGAGCCAGGCCTTCGGGTTTGTGATCGAACCCTTGGCGTGGCTGGTCAACAAAGTCGTTCCAGAAGAAAGCCGTGCGTGGAGCACTCGACTTCTCAAACTCCATTGCGGAGTGGCTTACGGACTCCGGCGACGTCCTCCGGGATGGTGACGTCTCCTCCCCCGAGGAGTTGAGAAACAAGAGCCTGGAGCTGTCCGACAAGTTGGCTGACGAGGTTCACAATTGGGCCATTGGGGTAGCTGTCGTCGAAGGAGCAGGAACCGGGATATTCGGGCTCCCTGGAGCGGCGGCTGATGTACCCGCGATAATCACGCTCGCCCTTCGCACGATCCACAAAATAGGTGTCTGCTATGGTTATGAGTGCTTCTCCGAGATCGATAAGAAATTTGTGTTGGGAATAATGTCTGCGTCGGGTGCCAATAGCATTGAAGAGAAGGTGGCGGCACTAGCGGCACTGCGATCTATTGAAGTCACTTTGGCCAAGGTTACGTGGAAGAAGATGGCTGAAAAGGCTGCTGAAAGTCAACTAAGCAAGGAAGCCGCTATTCTGGCCGTAAAGAATTTGGCAAAACAACTCGGAGTGAACATCACAAAGAGAAAGGCTCTGGCTTCGATACCATTTATTGGAGCCGCCATCGGAGGTTCTGTCAACGGATGGTATATCAAAGAGGTTGGATGGGCCGCTAGAAGAGCGTTCCAGGAGAGGTGGTTAATGGAAAATGGCAAGATCATAGACGTTGAATTCGAGGAGGTGTAACAACAGCGTCAACGCGGATGCTCCGCACCGGTTACGCTCGCGTTATATGAAACCTCAGAAAGAGAGATGATATATAATGGCATACGTTGAATCAATTGAGAAAATTATAGGCCATGTTGCATGGCCAATGGTTTTTATTTTTATATTTTTATTCCTTAGGAAGGAAATTAGTCTGCTTTTGTCAAGAATTACAAAAGCGAAATATAAAGACCTTGAAATTGATCTTAGGAAAACGATGGGTGAAATACGCAATGAGGCAGAAAATTTAGGAATTACGATCGCCTATCCTGAGTCATATTTTCCAAAAGAATCCATAGAAAACCTCAAGGATAGTCCTGAGTGGGCATTTATTAAATCGTGGCAGGAAATCGAGGATGTGTTGAGTCCTCTTGTAGGAGTCGGAAGCCAAGGGGAGGTAAGGCGTCGATATGTAATGCTGCACTTGATGAACTCCTCTCCAAGAAACTAATTGAGCCTGAAATGGCAGCAATAGTTCAAAAAGTAAGGGGTGTTAGAAATAAGATTGTTCATAGCCCAGAGGCGGAGGCATCCGTTACCCGAGGAGAAGCACTTGAATGGCTCGGCATTTCGCGCAGCATATGTGATCGACTTCGCCAAATTGTTCGACGTGCTAATCAAAGTTAGTGTCCCGTTTGGTTAGTCCCTTTAGTTAATTTCTCAACTTTCGCACCAGCAGAATTGGTGCTAACGCATTGAACCTGCGGTGATCTTTTAAAATATGCAGGCTGGAAGTACATCGGCCTCAGCAGCAGGGCCGGTATCTGAGCCATGAATGCCTCCAACATTGCCCTTAGCGGGGCGGTGGTGAGTTCGGCGAAAGCCTTTATCACCTGCTCCAGATGGTTCAAGAGGAGTCTGTAAGAGGGGCCGGGGACGTTGTCATTTTGTCGAATCTAGCGTCGTAAGAGGGGCCGGGGACGTTGTCATTTTGTCGAATCTAGCGTCGTAACTATTTGAAATGGCATCATACGTACTATGCCACGATCAGCGCGACTAGACATTCCAAATCTTCTCCAGCACGTCATCGTTCGCGGCATCGAGCGCCGCGACATCTTCCTGAGCGACGATGACCGGCAGGATTTTGTCCAACGCTACCAGACTCTTCTTGAAGAGAAGGACGTGGAATGCTTTGCCTGGTCGTTGATGTCAAATCATTTCTGGAGGGACAGGGGACGTTGTCATTTTGTCGAATCTAGCGTCGTAAATATTTGAAATGGCATCATACGTACTATGCCAAGATCAGCGCGACTAGACATTCCAAATCTTCTCCAGCACGTCATCGTTCGCGGCATCGAGCGCCGCGACATCTTCCTGAACGACGATGACCGGCAGGATTTTGTCCAACGCTACCAGACCCTTCTTGAAGAGAAGGACGTGGAATGCTTTGCCTGGTCGTTGATGTCAAATCACTTCCATCTCCTGCTCCGACCGACCCGAACTCCGCTCTCCACATTCATGCGCAGGCTTCTGACCGGCTATGCCGTTACCTTCAATCTCTGCCATAACCGCTCTGGACACCTCTTCCAGAACCGGTATAAATCGCTGGTGTGCGATGAGGACTCGTACCTTCTTGAACTTGTTCGCTATATCCACCTCATCCCTCTCCGAGCTGGGATGGTGGCCGACCTGAATGTCGAGGGTCATGGTAATTGAGCACCTTGACCCGGGTCAGGGTCAGCGGAATTGAGCACCCCGGGGTCAACTTAATTGAGCAGTTTTGCCGGAGGCGGGGTCAGAGTTATTGAGCACCCCGCCCTGATCTTCGGTGGGCTCCCCAGCCGCCTTGGCTTATTCTGCCGGGATTTGAATCCCGACAGGAGACGCCATGGCAAGGAGGCCCATTCCCATGATCGAACTCGACGAGTTGTTGTACCGCTGGCAACAGGGGCACACCATCTCCCAACTTTCCCGCAGCCTCGGCCAGTCCCGGCAGACGGTGCGCAAATACCTGCGGCTGGCCGAGAAACACGGATTGAGCCGTGACGGTGACCAAGCCCAGCGCGCCCGGGTGCTGGCGGCTATGCGTGCTGCCGAAGCAAACCCACCGGTGCCGTCATCGCCGTCCCATCGGTGGCTGGAGCCGTACCAGGAACAGATCCGGTCCTGGCTTGCGGAGCCGGACATGACCCTGAAACAAGTCTGGCGCCTGCTGCGCGAACGCGGTGTGAAGCTGAGCTATCCGAGCGTCAAGCGTTATGTCCACAGCGCCGTTGCGCCGATAACACCGCGGGCGACGGTGCGGATCGAAACACCGCCGGGACAGCAGGCCCAGGTGGATTTCGGCAGTGTCCGGGTGCACATCGGCGAGAGGGTGCGGCAGCTCTGGGTGTTCGTGCTGACGCTCTCCTTCAGCCGCCACCGCTTCGTGCGCTTTGTTGAGCGCCAGGACCTGCCGAGCTGGCTCGATTGTCACGTGCGCGCCTTCGAGTTCTTTGGCGGGGTCCCCCAGACCGTGCTGCTCGATAACCTCAAGGCCGGCGTGGTTCGTCCCGATCTCTACGATCCCACCATCAACCGGGCGTATGCCGAATTGGAGCGCCACTACGGCTTCGTCGCCGATCCGGCCAAGGTGGCGACCCCGGAGCACAAAGGGAAGGTGGAACGCCAGATGCCGGTGGTGCGTCAGCAACTGGTCGCCGGGCGCCGCTATGTCGATCTGTCCGATCTGAACCAGAAGGCGCTTCTGTGGTGCCGCGAGCAGGTCGGGCGCGAGATCCACGGCACCACCTGCGAGGCCCCGATGACGCGCTTCGAGCAGCAGGAGCAGGTGGCCTTGCTGCCCCTGCCGGCGCAGCCCTTCGATCCGCCGACCTGGGCCGAGGCGAAGGTCCACCCCGACCATCACCTGGTCTTCGAGCGCAGCTACTACTCGCTGCCAACCCGCTTTGTCGGCAAGACGGTGTGGGTACGGGCGACCCGGCGGCTGGTCGAGATCTACTGTGATGACGTTCTGGCCAAGACCCATCCCCGGGCGAGCCGGCGCGGCAGTTGGGTGACCGATCAGAACGACTACCCGGAGGCCGCCAAGGCCTTCCTCTTTACCCACCCGGTGTATTGCCGCAAGAAGGCCGCGGAACTTGGCCCCCATGTGGCCCGCATGGTCGGGAGCATTCTCGCCGACCACGCCATCCGCAACCTGCGCAAGGCGCAAGGGGTGCTGCGTCTGGCCGAAAAATATGGCCCCCAGCGGCTGGACGAGGCCTGTGATTATCTGCTCCACTTCGGCGCCACCGAGCTGCGGCGCCTGACCCATGTGTTGGAAAACGGAATCCCACTCTACTGGAAATCCACCCAGGAGCTGCGCCCGGCGCCGCTGACCGAACAGGCCCTGGGTTTTCTCCACCCGGCGGAGAGCTTTGCCGCGAAGGAGGTGGCCCGATGAGTGCGACCGCCGCCCTGACCAGCCAGCTCAAAACCCTCAAGCTCGGCCGCATGCTCGACACTCTCGATGTGCGCCTGCTGCAGGCACGCCAGGATCAGCTCGGCTATCTGGAGTTTCTCCAACTGCTGCTGCAGGACGAGATCGAGCGCCGCAAGACCCAGAGCCTGCGGCTGCGCCTGCAGCGCGCCAGCTTCGAGGAGCCAAAGACCCTGGAGGAGTTCGACTTCGCCGGCTCTGCCGCCCTGAACCCCGCCGCCATCCGCGACCTGGCCACCGGGCTGTTCATCGAACGGCGCGAGCATGTCCTGCTCTATGGTCCCGCCGGCACCGGCAAGACCCACCTCGCCCAGGCCCTGGGGCACCACGCCTGCCGCGGCGGGCCGCTCGGTGCTGTTTCTCAAGGCGGGCAAGCTCTTCCGCACCCTGCAAGCCTCCCGCGCCGACAACTCGTGGGATGCCGAACTGCGCCGGCTGCTCGCCCCGGACCTGCTCATCATCGACGACTTCGGCCTCAAGCCGATGACCATGACCCAGGCCGAGGATTTTTACGAGATCGTCGCCGAGCGCCACCTGCGCGGCTCGATCATCGTCACCTCCAACCGGCCACCGGCCGACTGGCTCGCCCTGTTCCCCGACCCGGTGATGGCCAACTCGGCCCTCGACCGGCTGGCCCACAACGCCCATCACTTCGTCATGAAAGGAGAGTCGTACCGCAAGAAGATGCGCCCGAACACACCGGCGACGGCAACCAAACAAACCGAGCACACCGAAGGTCAAACTGCTCAATAACCGTGACCCCGGCCCTGCTCAATACACCTGGATCGCTTCCCCTGGTCGGGTCATAGCGTCTTGTTGGGGAAATGTTCTCTGCAAGGACAAGCTGTGGATGAGGTCTTGCGATACTTCGGAAAAAGCGTTTCCAGTGCACGGCGCAGCTATAAAGCCTTCATTGCCGGCGGTGTCGCACAGGGGCGTCGGCGAGAGCTTGTGGGGCAGCGGGTTTCTGCGCAGGAAGCACCAGAGGCAGATTCACGAATTCTGGGTGACGCCGATTTTGTCGCGCGGTTGAGAGTTGAGAGCTCACTACAGGCGCGTTTGTTCTCACCAGAGCCGATAGAGACAATCGTTGCAATGTTTTCGGAGAAGTTTCAGATCTCTCCCCTGGCGCTTTCATCGCGGTCGCGACACCCGCGTGTTCTCGATGCCCGGGCAGCTGTATGTCACGCCGCGATCGAGGCTGGTCACTCAGGAGCGGAAGTTGCGCGGCATCTACGGATGACGCGTTCAGGCGTGTTTGCGGCAAAGAAGCGAGGTGAATTGCTTGAGCGAGGCAGTAACGCCGATTGACGTAAATACAGTATGTTGCG
Organism: uncultured delta proteobacterium; assembly: GCA_963763205.1. Taxonomy (GTDB): domain Bacteria; phylum Desulfobacterota; class Desulfuromonadia; order Desulfuromonadales; family DDH964; genus DDH964. The sequence continues at coordinate 155,118 of CAVXNQ010000004.1, forward strand.
ATTCCAGAATCGACAAAATGACAACGTCCCCGATGGGGCTTATAACGAGTTAGGGCAAAAAGGAGAGTTTATGATTGATATTTCTCGTGAATTGGACAAATTTAAAGCTCTTCAGATAGAGGATCCGCTTAAGGAGTTCCGCGCAACAATGCAGGCCTTTCAAATGGTTGATCCACTCAAAGGTATTCGTGACACGATACGCTCACTTCAGGATTCAACAGAACAATTCATGAGCGCTCAGGCAAGCCTAAGAGCGCTTCAAATGATCGACCCATTTAAGGAATTCAGAGCTAATCTACAGGCTCTCCAACTTGAGGACCCCTTCAAGGGCATAAGGGAGCAGATGAGAACCATCCAATTACTTGATCCGTTTAAGGGGATTCGGCAAACGATAGAGGACTTAAATAGATATCCACAAATTTACAGGGACATACTTCAGAATAGCCTTCCGTCCAGCACCTTCGAGGAGGCCTACAGAGAGGTCTTGGCGAGATATGCAGAGGTTGAGATTGATCAACCCGCGGCCCAGAAGAGGTAGTTGGGCAAATTATCGGGGTTGTTCGTCGGGAGGCTACCCAGCGTCCGCAAAGTGTGTTGAGCCTTGAGTTCTACCTTAATCTCGTCATCGCCCTCTTAATTCTCATCTACTCGCAAAGCAAAGCTGATGATTCCGAGCAAAGGCTCTCAAGCCAGATAGCCAATGTCCAACAAGTCCTGCTAGAGGAGCTAGATAAGTGCACGCAGGGCAAAGAACTGGGAACGTTCTATGTTGTTGTTAGGGAGGTAGAGCTTCGGAATAAGCCAAACACAAAAAGATCAGCGATTGTAAATCGACTATATCCAAATCAAAAAGTCAGATTAATAGAAAATAAAGGCAAATGGGTCAAAATTGAATATTTTAATCATATCAACGGAGTACACGAGTCTGGATGGGGTCTTAAAAAATATTTGAGGCGCCTTGAATTTGTCGGGATATAAGCCCTAACAAACGGGTGAACCGGACTATTTACCGGCAGTGGTTCACGAAAAATATCTACTTGATTCACTGGTCTACCGCAGCCGGTTACCCTTTCCGTTGGACAACAAACCGAATAGCAATTACTTACAAGAATCACAGTGCAGATACACTGAACTGCCATCAAGGAGAAATTATGCCCACTCAAGATGTCCTGAATAGAACTTTTGAAGAACTTTTTAATATTGAGGTTCGCTTTGAAATTCCATTTTTCCAACGTGGATATGCTTGGGAAATGCGGCAGTGGAAAAAACTTTTTGAAGACATAAATTCAGAAGTGATTGAAAACGTAAGTAATGCAAAATTTGAGGATGAGGAGCATTTTTTTGGACCAATTGTCGTCTTGGAAAAAATAAGCCAGCATCCTTCATTGAAGAGATTTTTGGTGATCGATGGGCAACAGAGAATTACAACAGTTTACCTTTTGCTGTCCATTATAAAAAAATCTTTGGAGTTCGAAAGCTCATCTTTCGGCTGATGCACAATCATACATAGTCCAACTTAACAAATTACTTATAAATAATGTGCAAGGTTCTGATGACTATTTACGGATAAAAGTATTCAGCACAAAGGGAGATAGACTGCCGACCTTTAAGTCGGTTTTTGGTCAAACCCTGATAGCCCCTTCCTGGCAGATGACCAGTTACTCTACAACCCAAGTGAAAATAAAATCAATGCGTTTGTAAAATATGCAACTAAGCAGATAAAAAATTACGATGTGCCAAACCTTTGGCAACTATACCCAGGCCATTATTAAATCATTAAAAATTGTATGGATACCATTAGATGCAAAAAAAGATGATCCTCAAGCAATTTTTGAAAGTTTAAATGACGCTGGCATGCCTTTGTCAGCGTCTGAACTATTGTGCAATTACATATTTAAACCTTTGACTAATGATTCGACCAATGAACATGAAAAGTTACACAATGAGAAATGGCTTACTGCTAGAAGAAATGTTGGTGAAGATGTTTTTGAAGAATATCTCCGTGATTTGTTTTCTATGGGAGAGAAAAAGAGAGTTGGAAAAGAACGTAGAATGTATGTGCATTATAAAATAAAAAATAAGAAGCTAACAGAGACATCTGCTGCTGACACTTTAAACAAAATTCTTGATTACACAAACGTTTACAATCAAATCTGCAAACCTATTCAGTATCCGCCTGCTGTAGATGAAATAAAAAATACTTTAATTTCGATTAAAGACACAAATATGACTTCAATTTATCCATTTCTAATGGCCTTGTTAAAAGCATTTGAGCACAAGGCTATGACTGAAGCTGATGCCGTTGGAGTACTGAGAGAAACCTATGTGCTGCTAGTTCGCAGAAAAATTACAAGTTTACCGGTAACGAAATACGATACTTTTTTCCCATCTTTATTGAATAAGATAATAAATGAACCAGACAAAGTGAAGGCATTTCAAACACACGGTGCAAACCGAACAATTGTGGGTATCTGACCAAGTGTTTGAGACTTCCTTTCTGGAAAAGGAAATTTACAGTTCGAGAGAATTAAACTTTTCAACAGTACTACAACAGCTAGACCGCTCTATGCAGGCTTATGGCGAATATCCAGATTATTCAACCATTAATACCATTGAGCACATCCTACCTCAGACATTAAACGACCACTGGAGATCCTACTTAGGTACAGACGCAAATAATTACAGCCTGCCGACTATCATTAATACAATCGGCAACTTATGCCTGAACAGCCCTCCAGCCAATAGTTCATTTGGCCAAAAGCCTTTTATAGAAAAACAGGCTGCCTACACTGACATTAGTGCGCTGGCACGAGATGTAAAAAACCGTCATGAACCATGGGATATTGCAGCCATAAAACAAAGAAGTAAAGATTTGGCAGCAAAAGGTTTGACTGTTTGGAAATGGAAACTTTGACGGTAATTTTTCTGCGGTCTTGGGGACAGGTCCAGGATTCTTCTTTAAAATCCAATAGATACTGACCATTTTCCCGGCAAGATACAGGGGCGGACCAAACCAAATGGGGAAGTAGCGGGGCCAGCTTGTTGACTCTGGACATGTCCAGAGTCGAGGGCTGGCCCCCACGGACACGTCCGCTGCCTATCCGCAATTTTTGGGCTTCTCAAGGCAGCGCCGGAAGTGAATGAGACCACGCCGCAAGTATTCTGGATCGTTATAAATACCGTTCAAGTACGATAGCCCCCTCGATAGCAATAAGGCTAACCGGCTGACCAATTACCTCATTGCTATAGAGGGGGCTATCGTACTTGCACGGATTTATAACGAATCCGGTCACGTGGTCTCATTCACTTGCGGCGCTCCTTGAGAAGCCCAAAAATTGCGGGATAGGCAGCGGACATATACGTGGGGGGGTTTGACTCTGGACATGTCCAGAGTCAAGAGCTGGCCCCGCTACTTCCCCATTTGGTTTGGTCCGCCCCTTTAGTCTTGCCGGGAAAATGGTCAGTATCTATTGGATTTTAAAAGAGAAATCCGACTGTTGCCCAAGACCGCAGAAAAATTACCGTCAAAGTTTCCATTTCCAAACAGTCAAACCTTTTGCTGCCAAATCTTTACTTCTTTGTTTTATGGCTGCGATATTTTGCTAAGTGACGGTTTTTTACATCTCGTGCCAGCGCACTAATGTCAGTGTAGGCAGCCTGTTTTTCTATAAAAGGCTTTTAGGCCAAATGAACTTTTGGCTGGAGGGCTGTTCTGGCGTAAGTTTGCGATTGCTATTAATGATCATTCGAGCAGGCTGTAATTATTTGCGTCTGTACCTAAGTAGGATCTCCAGGTGTAGTTTAATGTCTGAGGTAGGATGTGCTCAATGGTATTAATGGTTGAATAATCTGGATATTCGCCATAAGCCTGCATGGAGCAGTATTTTAGCTGTTGTAGTACGTGCCTTGAAAAGTTTAATTCTCTCGAACTGTAAATTTCCATTCCAGAAAGGAAGTCTCAAACACTTCATAAGATCCCCACAATTGTTCGGTTTGCACCTGTAGTCTTTTGAATGCCTTCACTTTGTCTGGTTCATTTATTATCTTATTCAATAAAGATGGGAAAAAAGTATCGTATTTCGTTACCGGTAAACTTGTAATTTTTCTGCGAACTGACCACCGCATAGGTTTCTCTCAGTACTCAGACGGCATCAGCTTCATTTGATAGCCTTGTGCTCAAATGCTTTTAACAAGGCCATTAGAAAAAATGGATAAATTGAAGTCATATTTGTGTCTTTAATCGAAATTAAAGTATTTTTTTATTTCATCTACAGCAGGCGGATATTGAATAGGTTTCCAGATTTGATTGTAAACGTTTGTGTAATCAAGAATTTTGTTTAAAGTGTAGAGCAGCAGATGTCTCTGTTAGCTTCTTATTTTTTATTTTATAATGCACATACATTCTCACGTTTCTTTCCAACTCTCTTTTTCTCTCCCATCAAAACAAATAGCAATAATTCTACAAAAACATCTTCCACCAACATTTCTTGTAGCAGGAGTATAAGCCATTTCTCATTGTGTAACTTTTCATGTTCATTGGTCGAATCATTGATCAAAACTCTAGGTTCTAATAACACAATAGTTCAGACGCCGACAAAGGCATGGCCAGCGTCATTTAAAAAATTTCAAAAATTGCTTGAGGATCATCTTTTTTTGCATACTATTGGTATCCCATACAATTTTTAATGATTTAATAATGGCCTGGGCTTAGTTACCAAAGGTTTGGCACCATCGTAATTTTTTATCTGCCTTAGTTTGCAGGTTTTACAAACGCATCAAATTAATTCAGCTTGGGTTGTAGAGTAACTGGTCATCTGACAGGAAGGGGCTATTAGGGTTCTGACCAAAAACCGACTTATTAGGTCGGCAGTCTATGTCTTTTGTGCTGAATACTTTTATCAGTAAATAGTCATCAGAACCTGCACATTATTTATAAGTAATTTGTTAAGTTGGACTATGTATGATTGTGCATCAGCCGAAAGATGAGCTTTTAAGCTCCAAAGATTTTTTTATAATGGACACAAAACAAGTAACTTGTTCTAATACTCTGTTGCCCATCAATCACCAAAAATCTCTTCAATGAAGGATGCTGGCTTATTTTTTCCAATACGACAATTGGTCCAAAAAAATGCTCCTAGGTGCCTCAAATTTTGCATTACTTACGTTTTCAATCACTTCTGAATTTATGTCTTCAAAAAGTTTTTTTTGCCACTGCAGTTTTTCCCAACCGTATCACATTCCAAAAATGGAATTTCAAAGCGAACCTCAATATTAAAAAGTTCTTCAAAAGTTCTATTCTTTTCAGATCTTGAGTGGGCATAATTTCTCCCTGATGGCAGTTCGCAGTGTATCTGCACTGTAATTTCTGTAAGTAATTGCTCTCAGTTTTGTTGTCCAACGGAAAGGGTAACCGGATACGGTAGACCAGTGAATCAAGTAGATATTTTTCCGTGAACCGCTGGTAAATAGTCCGGTTCACCCGTTTGTTAGGGCTTTATATGCAAATACAATTCAAGGCGCCTCAAATATTTTTTAAGACCCCGTGCCAGACTCGTGTACTCCGTTGATATGATTAAAATCCTTGGATTTTTGACCCATTTTGCTTTTATTTTCTATTAATCTGACTTTTTGATTTGGATATAGTCAATTTACAATCGCTGATCTTTTTGTGTTTGCCCACTTTTTAAATTATGCGAAGGCCTACCTCCCTAACAACAACATAGAACATTCCCAGTTCTTTGCCCTGCGTGCAACTAGCTCCTCTAGCAGGACTTGTTGGACATTGGCTATATAACTTGAGAGCCTTTGCTCGGAATCATCAGCTTTGCTTTGCGAGTAAATGAGATTAAGAGGGCGATGACAGAGATTAAGGTAGGAACTCAAGGCTCAACACACTTTGCGGACGCTGGGTAGCCTCCCGACGAACAACCCCGGGAATTTCCCCAACTACCTCTTCTGGGGCCGCGGGTTGATCGATCTCAACCTCTGCATATCTCACCAAGACCTCTCTGTAGGCCTCCTCGAAGGTGCTGGACGGAAGGCTATTCTGAAGTATGTCCCTGTAATTTCTGGATATCTATTTAAGTCCTCTATCGTTTGCCGAATCCCCTTAAACGGATCAAGTAATTGGATGGGTCTCATCTGCTCCCTTATGCCCTTGAAGGGGTCCTCAAGTTGGAGAGCCTGTAGATTAGCTCTGAATTCCTTGAATGGGTCGATCATTTGAAGCGCTCTTAGGCTTGCCTGAGCGCTCATGAATTGTTCTGTTGAATCCTGAAGTGAGCGTATCGTGTCACGAATACCTTTGAGTGGATCAACCATTTCAAAGGCCTGCATTGTTGCGCGGAACTCCTTAAGCGGATCCTCTATCTGAAGAGCTTTAAATTTGTCCAATTCACGAGAAATATCAATCATAAACTCTCCTTTTTGCCCTAACTCGTTATAAGCCCCATGGGGACGTTGTCGTTTTGTCGATTCTGGAATCGAATCCTGTCTTTGCGTCAATGGGCGTTGCTTCCTCGCTCAAGCAATTCGCCTCGCTTCTTTCCAGCAAACACGCCTGAACGCGTCATCCGTAGATGCCGCGCAACTTCCGCTCCTGAGTGACCAGCCTCGATCGCGGCGTGACCTGCACTCCCGGCGCGCTCCAGGTCGGGAAACGAGCCGCGATGAAAGCGCCAGGGGAGAGATCTGAAACTTCTCCGAAAACATTGCGACGAATTGTCTCTATGGTAGGAACGAACGCGCCTGTAGGGAGCTCTCAACTCTCGACCCGCGCGACAAAATCGGCGTCACCGAATCATAATCTTGCCTCTGGTGCTTCCTGCGCAGAACCCGCTGCCCGCCAAGCTCTCGCCGACGCCCCTGTGCGACACCGCCGGCAATGAAGGCTTTATAGCTGCGCCGTGCGCTGGAAACGCTTTTTTCCGAAGATTCGCAAGACCTCATCCACAGCTTGTCCTTGCAGAGAACATTTCCCCAACAACGCTATGACCCGACCAGGGGAAGCGATCCAGGTGTCAAGGGTCAGCGTTATTGAGCAGGGCCGGGGTCACGGTTATTGAGCAGTTTGATCTTCGGTGTGCTCGGTTTGATGATTGCCGGCACTGGTGAATTCGGGCGCATCTTCTTGCGGTAGGATTCTCCTTTCATAACAAAGTGATGGGCGTTGTGGGCCAGCCGGTCGAGGGCCGAGTTGGCCATGACCGGATCGGGGAACAGGGCCAGCCAGTCGGCCGGCGGCCGGTTGGAGGTGACGATGATCGAACCTCGCAGGTGGCGCTCGGCGATGATCTCATAAAAATCTTCGGCCTGCATCATGGTCATTGGCTTGAGACCGAAGTCATCGATGATCAGCAGGTCCGGGGCAAGCATCCGGCGCAATTCGGCATCCCAGGAGTTGTCGGCGCGGGAGGCCTGCAAGGTGCGGAAGAATTTGACCGCCTTGAGGAACAGCACCGAGCGGCCCTGACCGGCAGGCCTGGTGTCCCAGAGCCTGGGCGAGGTGGGTCTTGCCGGTGCCGGCGGGGCCATAGAGCAGGACGTGCTCCCGGCGTTCGATAAACAGGCCGGTGGCCAGGTCCCGGATACCGGCAGGGTTTAGTGCGGGATTGCCGGCGAAGTCGAAGTCCTCCAGGGTCTTAGGCTCCTCGAAGCTGGCGCGCTGCAGACGCAACCGCAGACTCTGGGTCTTGCGGCGTTCGATTTCATCCTGCAGCAGCAGTTGCAGAAACTCCAGATAGCCAAGCTGGTCCTGGCGGGCTTGCAGCAGCCGCACATCGAGAGTATCGAGCATGCGGCCGAGTTTGAGGGTTTTGAGCTGGCTGGTCAGGGCGGCGGTCGCACTCATCGGCCCACCTCCAGCGCGGCAAAACTCTCCGGTGGATGCAGGAAGCCCAAAGCCTGTTGGGTCACGGTCGTCGGGCGGGGCTCCTGGTTGGATTTCCAGTACAGCGGAATGCCGTTTTCCAGCACATGTGTCAGGCGACGAAGCTCGGTGGCCTCGAAGTGGAGCAGATAATCACAGGCCTCATCAAGCCGCTGGGGGCCATATTTCTCGGCCAGACGCAGTACCCCTTGGGCCTTGCGCAGGTTGCGGATGGCGTGATCGGCCAGAATGGTCTCGACCATCCGCGCGACGTGGGCGCCGAGTTCCGCGGCCTTCTTGCGGCACCAGGTGGGTGGGCAAAGAGAAAGGCCTTGGCGGCTTCCGGATAGTCGTTCTGATCGGTTCGCCAGGTGCCGCGTCGGGTGGCCCGGGGATGGGTCTTGACCAGTTCGTCCTCACAGAAGATCTCGACCAGCCGCCGGGTCGCCCGCACCCAGACGGTCTTGCCGACGAAGCGGGTCGGCAGCGAGTAGTAGCTGCGTTCGAAGACCAGATGATGATCAGGGTGAACTGTGGCTTCGGCCCAGGTGGGCGGATCGAAGGGTTGCGCCGGCAGAGACTGCAGGGCCGCCTGCTCCTGCAGCTCGAAGCGCGCCATCGGTGCTTCGCAGGTGGTGCCATGGATCTCCCGGCCGACCTGCTCGCGGCACCACAGCAGGGCCTTCTCGTTGAGCTCGGCCAGATCGCGATAGCCGCGGCCGGCGACCAATTGCTGGCGCACCACCGGCATCTGCCGTTCCACTTTACCCTTGTGTTCTGGGGTTGCCACTTTGGCCGGATCGACCACAAAACCGTAGTAACGCTCCAGTTCGGCATAAGCCCGATTGATGGTGGGATCGTAGAGGTCGGGACGGACCACGCCGGCCTTAAGGTTGTCGAGCAGTACGGTCATGGGAACCCCGCCGAAAAAATCGAAGGCGCGGACATGGCAGTCGAGCCAGTTCGGCAGGTCCTGACGCTCGACAAACCGCACAAAGCGGTGGCGACTGAAGGAAAGGGTCAGCACGAAGACCCACAGGTGCCGCACCGTCTCGCCAAAACGTACCCGAGCGCTGCCGAAATCCACTTGGGCCTGCTGCCCCGGCGGGGTTTCCATCCGCACCGACGACCGCGGTGTGACCGGGGAATACGCTGTGAACATAGCGTTTAACGCTCGGGTAGCTGAGCTTCATGCCGCGTTCGCGCAGCAGTCGCCAGATCTGTTTCATGGTCATGTCCGGCTCGGCCAGCCAGTTGCGGATCTGCTCCTGGTAGGCTCAAGCCGCCGATGGGACTAGGATGACGGCAGCGGTGGATTTTCTTCGGCAGCACGCATAGCCGCCAGGACTTTGGCGCGTGGGCTGATCACCGTCACGGGTCGACCCCTGTTTCTCGGCCAGCTGCAGATATTTACGCACAGTCTCCGGGACTGGCCGAGACTGCGGGAAAATTGGGAGATATTGTGCCCCTGCTGCCAGCGGTACAACAACCGTCGAGTTCAATCATGGGGATGGGCCTCCTTGCCATGGGTCTCCTGTCGGGATTCAAATTCCGGCAGAATAAGCCAAGGCGGAAAGGGAGCCCACCGAAGATCACGGCAGGGTGCTCAATAAATCTGACCCCGCCTCCGGCAAAACTGCTCAATTAAGTTGACCCCGGGGTGCTCAATTCCGCTGACCCTGACCCGGGTCAAGGTGCTCAATTACCATGACCCTCAACATGCAGGTCGTTGCGGTCGGCCACCATCCCAGCTCGGAGAGGGATGAGGTGGATATAGCGAACAAGTTCAAGAAGGTACGAGTCCTCATCGCACACCAGCGATTTATACCGGTTCTGATAGAGGTGTGCTCAGAGCGGTTATGGCCAAGATTGAAGGTAAGTCGCATAGCCGGTCAGAAGCCTGCGCATGAATGTGGAGAGCGGAGTTCGGGTCGGTCGGAGCAGGAGATGGAAGTGATTTGACATCAACGACCAGGCAAAGCATTCCACGTCCTTCTCTTCAAGAATGGTACTGGTGGGCGGGAGTTCGAACCCTCCAGGTAATCATCATTCAGGGAGATATGTGGCGGCGGGCGGTCCGCGAACGATGACGTGCTGGAGAAGAATTTGGAATGTCTAGTCGCACTGGTGCTTGGCATAGTACGTATGATGACATTTCAAATATTTACGACGCTAAATTCGACAAAAATGACAACGTCCCCTGTCCCTCCAGAAATGATTTGACATCAACGACCAGGCGAACGAGTCGCCCTCCTTCTCTTCAAGAAGAGTCTCGTAGCGTTGGACGGGATCCTGCCGGTCATCGTCGCTCAGGAATGTTGTCGCGGCGCTCGATGCCGCGAACGATGACGTGCTGGAGAAGATTTGGAATGTCTAGTCACGCGGCTCGTGGCATCATTGCGTCTGATGCCATTTCAAATAGTTACGACGCTAGATTCGACAAAATGAGACGTCCCCCACCCTCATACGAACGCTAGATTCAACAAAATGAGCAAAGTTTGGCCCCTCTTACAGACTCCTCTTGAACCATCTGGAGCAGGTGATAAAGGCTTTCACCGAACTCACCACCGCCCCGCTAAGGGCAATGCGAACATCATAGCTACGGATTGCCGGCCCGGGGGTGAGGCCGATGTACTTCCAGCCTGCATATTTTAAAAGATCACCGCAGGTTCGATGCGTTAGCACCATTACTAGTGCGAAAGTTAAGAAATTAACTAAAGGGACTAACCAAACGGGACACTAACAATTAGCACGTCGAACAATTTGGCGAAGTCGATCACATATGCTGCGCGAAATGCCGGGATTCAAGTGTTCTCTCCTCGGGTAAAACCACCCACCTCTGGGCTATGAACAATCTTATTTCTAACACCCCTTACTTTTGAACTATTGCTCCCATTTCAGGCTCAATTAGTTTCTTGGAGAGGAGTTCATCAAGTGAAGCATTAACAGATCGACACCTTCCCTTGGCTTCCGACTCCTACGAGAGGACTCAACACGGCCTCGATTTCCTGCCACGTTTTAATAAATGCCCACTCAGGACTATCCTTGAGGTTTTCTATGGATTCTTTTGGAAAATATGACTACGATAGCAATGCGTAATTATTAAATTTTCTGCCTCATTGCGTATTTCACCCATCGTTTTCCTAAGATCAATTTCAAGGTATTTTCACTTTTGTAATTCTTGACAAAAGCAAAGCAACCCTTCCTAAGGAATAAAAATATAAAAATAAAAACCATTGGCCATGCAACATGGCCTATAATTTTCTCAATTAATTCAACGTATGCCATTATATATCATCTCTCTTTCTGAGGTTTCATATCAACGCGAGCGTAACCGGTGCGGAGCGTCCGCGTTGACGCTGTTGTTACACCTCCTCGAATTCAACGTCTATGATCTTGCCATTTTCCATTAACCACCTCTCCTGGAACGCTCTTCTAGCGGCCCATCCAACCTCTTTGATATACCATCCGTTAACAGAACCGAATCAGCTGCTCCGATAAATGGTATCGAAGCCAGAAACTCTCTTTGTGATGTTCACTCCGAGTTGTTTTGCCAAATTCTTTACGGCCAGATAACAGGCTTCCTTGCTTAGTTGACTTTCAGCAGCCTTTTCGGGCATACTTCTCCCACGTAACCTTGGCCAAAGTGACTTCAATAGATCGCAGTGCGGTTCGTGCTGACAGCCTCTCTTCGATGTTATTGGCACCCGACGCAGACATTATTCCCAACAGCAAATTTCTTATCAATCTCGGAGAAGACACTCGAGTTAACCATAGCAGACACCTATTTTGTGGATAGTACGAAGGGCGAGCGTGATTATCGCGGGGACATCGGGCACCAGGCTGCAGGGAGCCCGAATATCCCGGTTCCTGCTCCTTCGACGACAGCTACCCCAATGGCCCGAATTGTGAACCTCGTCGGCCATTTTGTCGGACAGCTCCAGGCTCTTGTTTTTCTCAACTCCTAGGGGGAGGAGACGTCACCGTCGGGGAGGATCACCACCGGAGAACAGAAGCCACTCCGCAATGGAGACGCAGAAGTCGAGTGCTCCACGCACGGCTTTCTGTCTGGAACAACTTTGTTGACCAGCCACGCCAAGGGTTCGATCACAAACCCGAAGGCCTGGCTCGCCGCGCCAGGCTCTCCTTCTTGAGAATCTCGATCGCGTCGGCTTGCTCCTTTTCATACTTTGTAGATCTCTTCTTCACTTTGAGCCTTTCTTAGTATGGTGATGGTGTAACGGTAAATATACAGTCTGAATAAATCGGAAAACTGGAAATATCAACCTGTATACAATTTTCGATTAAAACGCTCGAAATATAAATAGTTAAACTCAAAAACAATTACTTACTAGGGCAGACCAGCCTTCATCTTTTTGGCAATATCAAGACTGAATAAACACGGTCAGCTCGCATGAGGAGGTTCCGGGGCCGCCTCACCTAATTCCGACGAAGTTCCAAAGCGTCATCAGAGGGCGCATCTACAGAAATCGATTTTTCCAAACGCCCCCGGGTCCTGTTAGGTTCGAAGGCCCCCCA
>CAVXNQ010000005.1:0-162782 GCA_963763205.1 uncultured delta proteobacterium
GAAAAAGCTCTTTCCCATGGGGTGGATGTCTTCTCCCCCCTCCCGGGCGAATTCATTCAGGAGTTCCCGCTGCCGCGCGGTGAGGTGCGTGGGGTCTCGACGCGCGGCACCACCAGCTGATCGCCCCGCCCGTATCCCTGCAGCTGGGGGATCCCCTTGCCGGCGAGCTTCAAGACCTTGCCCGACTGGGTGCCGGCCGGAACCTTGAGCTTGACCTTCCCTTCGAGAGTCGGAACCTCCAGCTCGCAGCCGAGGGCCGCCTGGACGAAAGGAGATCGGGACTCTCGCAGATCACGTCCTGCCCTTCCCGCTGGAAGATCGGGTGCTCCTTGACGGTGATGACGACATAGAGATCGCCCGGCGGCCCCCCCTGGCTGCCGGCCTCCCCTTCGCCGTTGAGCTTGAGGCGGGTCCCGGTTTCGACCCCGGCGGGAATTTTCAGGGAGAGCTGGCTTCTTGCCCTGCACCCGGCCGGGCCGCGGCACTCGGGGCAGGGACTGTCGATGACCCGCCCCTCGCCGCCACAGTCGGGACAGGGACGGGTCAGGGAGAAGAAACCCTGCTGGTAGCGAACCTGGCCGGCCCCCTGGCAGGTCGGGCAGGTCTTGGGACTGGTCCCCTTCTTCGCCCCGCTGCCGCCGCAGGCGCTGCAGGTGGTGACGGGGGATCTGGATCTTGGTCTCCAGGCCGAAGGCGGCCTCTTCGAAAGAGATGGTCAGGTTGTAGCGCAGATCGTCGCCGCGCCGCCCCCGCCCGCGGCGGGCGAGCCGCCGCCGAAGATATCGCCGAAAATGTCGCCGAAAATATCTTCGAAGGGGCCGCCGCCGAAACCGCCCGCCGCTCGAAACCGCCGCCGTCCAGCCCGGCATGGCCGAACTGGTCGTAGGTGGCTCGTTTCTGCGCGTCGGAGAGGACGGCATAGGCCTCGGAGAGTTCCTTGAACTTCTCTTCGGCTGCCTTGTCGCCGGGATTCTTGTCGGGGTGATAACTGCAGGGCCAGCCGCCGGTAGGCCTTCTTGATCTCCGTTTCGCTGGCGTTGCGGTGGACCTCCAGCATTTCATAATAATCGCGCTTGGCCAAAAGGTCTGTCCTCGCTGCCGGAGCAGGGTGCGGCAAACCGGTCCCGCCAGGGTCAAGTGGGGCTCGTCGGCAAGCGGCAGAAGCCGGGACCAAGCCCGGCTTCTGCCGCCGCCCATCAAGAACGAAGAAATTACTGTTTCTTATTGTCGTCGACTTCCTCGAACTCGGCATCGACCACCTCTTCATCGCCGCCGGCCGGCGCTTCGCCCGGGGCTTCGCCCGCGCCTGCTGCGCCTGGGCATACATGGCCTCGGCGAGTTTGTGCGAGGCCTGGGCGAGCGCCTCGGTCTTCTTCGATCGCCTCGGCATCGTCCCCCTCCATCGCCTTTTTCAGCTCGTCGAGGGCGCTGCGGATATCGCCGCGGTGGTCTCGTCGACCTTGTCGCTGTGTTCTTCGAGAGACTTCTCGGTGGTGTAGACCAGGCCGTCGGCCTGGTTGCGCGCTTCGATCAGCTCCCGCTTCTTCTTGTCTTCGCCGGCATGGGCCTCGGCGTCCTTGACCATCTTGCTCGATCTCCTCCTCGGAAAGACCGGAAGAAGCGGTGATCTTGATCGACTGTTCCTTGCCGGTGCCGAGATCCTTGGCCGAAACATGCAGGATGCCGTTGGCGTCGATATCGAAGGTCACCTCGATCTGCGGCACGCCGCGCGGCGCCGGCGGAATGCCGACCAGCTCGAAGCGGCCGATGGTCTTGTTGTCGGCGGCCATTTCGCGCTCGCCCTGCAGGACGTGGACCGAGACCGCCGGCTGGTTGTCGGCGGCGGTGGAGAAGATCTGGCTCTTCTTGCAGGGGATGGTGGTGTTCTTTTCAATCAGCTTGGTCATCACCCCGCCGAGGGTCTCGATACCCAGGGAGAGGGGGGTGACGTCGAGCAGCAGGACGTCCTTGACCTCGCCCTTGAGGACCCCGCCCTGGATGGCGGCGCCGATGGCCACCACTTCGTCGGGGTTGACCCCTTTGTTCGGCTCCTTGCCGAAGATCTCCTGGACCTTCTTCTGCACCGCCGGCATGCGGGTCATGCCGCCGACCAGGATCACCTCGTCGACCTCGGAGGCGGAGAGACCGGCGTCTTTGAGGGCCGTTTTGCAGGGCTCGACCAACTTGGCGATCAGGTCGGCGCAGATGCTTTCAAGCTTGGCCCGGGTCAGCTTGATGTTGAGGTGCTTGGGACCCGAGGCGTCGGCGGTGATGAACGGCAGGTTGATGTCGGTCTCCATCGAACCGGAGAGCTCGCATTTGGCCTTTTCCGCTCCTTCCTTGAGGCGCTGCAGGGCCATCTTGTCGTTGCGCAGGTCGATCCCCTGCTCTTTCTTGAACTCGTCGGCAACATAGTCGATGATCCGCTGGTCGAAGTCTTCGCCACCCAGGAAGGTGTCGCCGTTGGTCGACTTGACCTCGAAAACCCCGTCGCCGAGTTCGAGGATCGAGACATCGAAGGTGCCGCCGCCAAGGTCGAAGACCGCGATCTTCTCGTCCTTCTTCTTCTCCAGGCCGTAGGCCAGCGAGGCGGCGGTCGGCTCGTTGATGATGCGCAGCACATTGAGGCCGGCGATCTTGCCGGCGTCCTTGGTCGCCTGGCGCTGGGAGTCGTTGAAATAGGCCGGCACGGTGATGACCGCGTCGGTCACTTCCTCGCCGAGATAATCCTCGGCGGTCTGCTTCATTTTCTGCAGCACCATCGCCGAAATCTCCGGCGGGCTGTACTTCTTGCCGCGGGCCTCGACCCAGGCGTCACCGTTGTCGGCCTTGAGGATCTTGAAAGGACTGATCTTGATATCCTTCTGCACCGCTTCGGTATCGAACTTGCGGCCGATCAGGCGTTTGATGGCATGCAGGGTGTTCTCCGGATTGGTGACCGCCTGGCGTTTGGCCTGCTGCCCGACCAGCCGCTCACCCCCTTCGGTGAAGGCGACCATCGACGGAGTGGTGCGCGAACCTTCCGAGTTGGCGATAACGACCGGCTCGCCGCCTTCCATGACGGCGACGCAGGAGTTGGTCGTGCCGAGGTCGATGCCGATGACTTTACCCATGGTGTATGTCCTCCTTTAACGGTTTCTAGTATGGCGCACTGCGCATCCGGGCTTTTCCGGAACTACGCGTCCTTAATGTCCTGACCGGCGGCCGGGGCCTTGCTGACCAGGACCAGGGCCGGGCGCAGCAGGCGTTGATTGAGCAGGTAGCCTTTCTGCAGCTCCTGGGCGACGCTTCCCGGCGGCAGCTCGGCATGCTCCAGCTGCCCCATGGCTTCGTGGCAAGCCGGATCGAAGGGCTTGCCGACGGCGTCCACGGCGGTGACACCGAATTGATCGAAGGCCTTGCGCAACAGGCCGATGGTCATCTCCACCCCCTCCAGCAGGGTGCCGTCGCCGCCGCTTTCCCGGGCATGGGCCACCGCCCGCTCGAGGTTGTCGAGCACCGGCAGCAGTTCACGCAGCAGGCTCTCGTTGGCGAAGCGGCCGAGGTCTTCCTTTTCCCGCTGCGCCCGCTTGCGGTAGTTCTCAAGATCAGCCCGGCAGCGCAGGTAGAGGTCCCAGTTCTTGGCCGCCTCTTCCCGGCTGGCAGCCAGCTGGGCTTCAACCTCGGCTTGCGCCTGCTGCTCCGCAGCGGCGGGGGCTATTTCGGCCTCAGCGGCAGCCGCCTTGACAGCGGCGGTCTCCTTCCCGGCCGGAGCTTCGGGCTGTTCCGTTTGCTGTTTCTTGGTCACTCTTTCAGTTCTCCTCGCTATCAAGCAGCTGGCTGACCAGCCGCGCGGTGTAGTCAACAATCGGGATGATCATCGAATAGGGCATGCGACTCGGACCGATGACTCCCAGCGTCCCCAGCGTCCCGCTGCTGTTGGAGTAGCTGGCGGTAATCAGGCTGCACCCCTCGATTTCCCGGTATTCGCTCTCGCTGCCGATGAAGATCTGCACCCCGCGGGCCTGCTGGGTGCGGTCAAGCAGTTCGACCAGTTGGCTCTTCTGCTCGAAAGCCCGGAACAACCGGCGCATCTTCTCGACGTCGGCGAATTCCGGCTGGTCGAGGATCTTCGAGGTCCCCTCGATGTAGAGTTGGTCGCCGGGCTCATCCCGTAAAGCCGCCTCCGAAAGGCGCAGCGCCCGCTGCAACAGCTGGTCGTAAAGGGCCTTCTCCTGGGCCATCTCCTCGACGATCCGGGCCTTGACCTGCTGCACGGTCAGGCCGCCGAGAGTGCGGTTGAGATAGTTGCCGATCTGGTCCAGCTCGGCCTGCGACAGATCCTCACTGTTTTCGACCAGCTTGTTCTGCACCAGGCCGGACTGGGTGACGAAGACCACCAGCAGTCGGCCCTGGGAGAGGCGCACGAACTCCATGTGGCGGAAGATCGTGCTGGTGAAGCGCGGCGCCATGACGATCCCGGTATAGCTCGACATCGCCGAAAGCGCCTTGCCGGCCTCCGGCAACAGCGCTTCGACCCGCAGGCCGCGCAACCGGTAATGACACTCAAGGCGCAACTGTTCCTCGCGGGACAGCTGCCGTATCTGCAGCAGGGAATCGACGTAGAACCGATACCCCTTTTCCGTCGGCACCCGGCCGGCGGAAGTGTGCGGCGAAACGATGTAGCCCATCTCCTCGAGATCGGCCATGACGTTGCGCACCGTGGCCGGCGAGATGGCCATCTGGTGGCGCCGGGTCACGGCCCGCGAACCGACCGGTTCCGCCGAAGCGATATAATCTTCGATGATCGCCTCGAGAATCCGGCGACCCCGATCATTGAGCTCCTCGGCCATCGTGAACCACCGCTCCAAAAAATCAAGCCGGAAAATCCGGCCCGCTCATCTTAGCACTCTTGGAGCCAGAGTGCTAACCGCAGACAACATAACAATGCCCCCCCCCTTTGTCAAGGGTCAAGGGCGACAGAGGTTTGCCGCCTCGCGAAGCAAAAATTGCCCCGACCAATGGAGGGATGGGCGGGGCCAATAGTTTGCACCGGACCGAAGAAGGGGCATGCCCCAGTAGCGGTCGCCGCAGAAACGGGGCGGAGACGGAACTCAGAGATACGGCGAAAGGAGTTTGGCCGCGTCGTCGCGCAGCCTGACCGCCAGGCTGCGCCGGTCCATCTCCTCCAGGCTCACCGCCCTGGCTGCCTCGCGGCTGCAATCGAAATAATCTGCCAGCCGGGCATGCAACCCGGGGTCGTAAACTTCCAGATTGAACTCGAAGTTGAGCCGCAGACTGCGGGGGTCGAGGTTGGCCGAACCGACCAGCGCGTATTCGTCGTCGACCAGCAGCAGTTTGCTGTGGACAAAAGGGGGCGGCTGGAAATAGATGCGGATACCGTATTGCAGCAGCTCCCAGAGGTAGGCCCGGGAGGCCCAGCCGACATAGGGGAGGTTGTTCTTCCCCGGCAGGACGACTTCGACCGTCACCCCGCGCAGCGCCGCTGCGGAGAAGGCCGCCACCAGCTCCCGGTCGGGAACGAAATAGGGGGTCATCACCCGCACCCTTTCGCGGGCGCAATCGAGGGCACCTATTATCAGCCAATGCAACTTTTCGAAATCTTCGTTGGGACCGGCGCTGATCCCGCGACAGAAGGCCCCCTCGGCTACCGCGGCGGGACCGGGAAGGGCGCCCGGACCCTCCTCCCCGGTAGTGAACTCCCAGTCCTCATCGAAGGCAGCCTGCAGTTGTGCCACCACCGGACCTTCGACCTGGAAATGCAGGTCGCGCACCCGCCGGGGGTTGTCGCCGGCGGCCAGGTGGCGGTCGCCGAGGTTCATGCCGCCGGAAAAGCCGACCCGGCCGTCCACCACCAGCAGCTTGCGGTGATTGCGCAGGTTGAAATAGATGCCGCGGCCGGACAGGGAGAAGGGGAGGAATCGGGCCGTGCGCACCCCCTGCCGTTTCAGCAGGCGGTGAATCGGCGGCCAGGAATAGCGTTCGCCGAGGGCATCGATCAGCACCCGGACGGTCACCCCCCGGGCCACCGCCCGCGACAGGGCGGCGACGAAGGCGCGGCCGGTCGCGTTGCTTTCGAAGATATAGCTCGCCAGGGAGATCGAGCGGCTGGCATCTTCGATCGCTGCCAGCATGGCCGGGAAGGCCTGCTCGCCGTCGAAGAGCGGAAGCACCCGGTTGCCGCCGACCAGGGGGCGACGGGTAACGGCGTCGGTAAGGGCCAGGAGGCTGGCGAAGTTCTCCCGCCGGAAGGGGACCTCTGATGCGGCCAGGTCGCCCGACCAGGCGCAGGCCGGCGCCGTCCGTCCGGGAAGCCCCATCCCGCGCCCCTGCCATCCCCGCACCCGGGAGCGGATGCGGTTGACACCGAGCAGCCAGTAAAGGAAGGGCCCGATACCCGGCAGCACCAGGGTCGTGACGATCCAACCGAGGGCCGCCCGGGGATCCCGCTTGTTAAGCAGGGCATGCCCGGCGGAGAAGATCCCCACCCCGGCCAGGCCGCTCCACAGCAGCAGGTCGAACAGTTGGTCGCCCACGATGGCCCTCCCCTGGCAACAACTCTCCACGATCACTGGAAGTTTAGCAGAAGGGGAGGGCTCCGGGCGGCCGTTGGCGAAGCGGGGCCGGCGCTCAGCGCAGGCTGGTGGCGCAGCGGGGGCAGGTGAGCATGCTGGTGGAGGGGACCTTGTGGCCGCAGGTCGGGCAGTTGAACCAGTATTTGCAGAACTTGCACTGGGCTTCGGACAGCCCCTGCCTGCGTTTGCACTTGGGGCAGAGCCGGACCATCTTCCGGCTTTCGCGGTACTCGGCAAAGAGCAGGCCGCAGCGGGGGCACTCCTCGGCATCGCGCTTGCGGATCTCGGCGCCGCAGCCCTGGTTGGGGCAGACAAAGACGGTACCGCACCCCTTGCACCAGTACTTGCCCTTTTTCATTTCCTTGCAGACGGGACATTTCTCCATGGTGGTTCAGGCTCCCGATAAATTGAATGCGCTGGTGTGGACCGGCGGAGGGATGATTGCCGAGCGGTTTCCGCTGCCGAGAAAAAAAGCCGGGCCCTTGAGCCCGGCTTTTGGATCCTCTCGCGGATGGGGCTCAGTCGATCTTGCGGAAGACGCTCGGCGCGGAGGCGCAGACCTCGCAGGGGCCGTCGGGGGCACCCTCGATGGTGTTGCCGCAGACCTGGCAGACGTAATAGTCGACAGCGGCGTTCTTGCCCAGGTTGGCGAGGGCCTTCTGATACAGGTCGGCGTGGACCTTCTCCACGGCGTTGGCATAGGTGAAGCTGCGCAGGGCCGCGTCGAACCCCTCGCGGGTCGCGTCGCTGATCATCGCCGGATACATCTTGGTGAACTCATGGGTCTCGCCGGAGATCGCTTCACGCAGGTTGGCGGCCGTCGCGCCGATGCCGCCGAGCGCGCGCAGGTGGGCGTGGGCGTGCACCGTTTCCGCCTCCGCCGCGGCGCGGAAGAGCTTGGCCACCTGCAGGTGGCCTTCCTGTTCGGCCTTCTTGGCAAAAGCGAGATATTTGCGGTTGGCCTGGGATTCTCCGGCAAAAGCCTCCTGCAGGTCCTTCTCGGTCTTGCTGCCGCTCAGCTCGGGCATCGGTCTTCTCCTTGGAAAAAATCACGGCCGGAAGCCGGCCGTACAGGAGCCAATGTTACCCTTCCTGGCGCCGTTGTCAACCTCACGGAGCGAGCTCCACGTCCTCGGTGCGGCTGCTCTGCACCAGCAGGTCGCGGGCCGCTGTCTTCATGCCGGCTGGCATCGCCGAGATAGACATTTTGGTTTTCATATATTCAGTATTTGACATTTGCTGCCGGGCTCCCGTATCATCGCCGGGCACCCCACCCCGCCAACAGGAGGCCCCCATCGTGAGTCCATCCCAGCGTCAGATCGTGATCATCGGCGGCAACGCCGCCGGCATGAAGACCGCGGCCCGTGCCCGGCGCCTCGATCCCGCGGCCCGCATCGTCATCATCGAACGTGGTGTCGACCTCTCCTACGGCGCTTGCGCTCTCCCCTACTTTGTCGCCGGGCTGGTGCCCGACCTGGACGACGTACGCAGGACCAACAACGGCACCCTGCGCGACGCCACCTTCTTCCGCAAGGTCAAGGGGGTCGAGGTTCGCAGCCGCTGCGAAGCGCTCGGCATCGACCGCCTGCGCCGCACCGTCCGGGTGCGGGATCTCGTTGCCGGCGGGGAGGAGGAACTGAGCTACGATGCGCTGGTGCTGGCCACCGGCAACCGGCCGATCGTACCGCCGGTGCCGGGCATCGAGCTGAACGGCGTCCGGCCGCTGAAGAGCCTGGAGGATGCCGCGGCGATCGCCGCCGCCGCCCAGCCGGGCCGGCGGGCGGTCATCGTCGGCGGGGGATTGATCGGTCTGGAGATGGCCGAGGCGCTGCGCGGCCGCGGCCTGGCGGTGACCCTGCTGGAGATGAAGGAGCAGGTCCTCGCCTCGGCCCTCGACTTCGGCATGGCGGCCCTGGTCCACCGCGAGCTGCGCCGAAACGCGGTCGAGCTGCGCCTGGGCGAGCCGCTGCAGGCCATCGCGGGGGAGGCGGGAAAGGTTACCGGGGTGGTCACCGCCAAGGGGAGCTACCCGGCCGACCTGGTGCTGCTGGCGATCGGCGTCCGCCCGGAAGTCACCCTCGCCCGCGAGGCGGGTCTGGCGATCGGCCCGACCGGGGCGATCGCCGTCGACCAGCGGCTGCAGAGCTCCGACCCGGCGATCTGGGCGGCCGGCGACTGCGCCGAATGCCGCGACCTACTCAGCGGCCGACCGGTCTACGTCCCCCTGGGGTCCACCGCCAACAAGCACGGCCGGGTGGTGGCCGACAACCTCTGCGGTCGGGAGGCGACCTTCCCCGGGGTCCTCGGCTCGCTGATCGTCAAGGTCTTCGACCTCAACGTGGCCCGCACCGGCCTCTCCGAGGAGGATGCCCACCTGCTCGGCCGCGATCCGGTGGCGCTCCTCGCCCCGTCGCCGGACCGCGCCCACATCTACCCCGGCGCCCGGCCGATCGCCATCAAGCTGATCGCCGACCGCGCCGACCGCCGCCTGCTCGGCGCCCAGATCGTCGGCCCGGGGGCGGTCGACAAGCGCATCGACACCCTGGCCACCGCCCTGACCTTCGGCGCCACCGTCGACCAGCTGGCCCAGCTCGATCTCAGCTACGCCCCGCCCTTCTCCTCGGCCATGGATCCCCTTCACCAGGCGGCCAACGCGCTGCGCAACAAGCTCGACGGGATCGGCGCAAGCCTCTCGCCGCTGGAGATGCGGGAGCTGCTGGAAGCGGGGCAGCCGCTGCTGCTGCTCGACGTGCGCTCGCCGGCGGAACACGCCGAGGTGCGCATTCCCGGTGCCACCCTGATGCCGCTCGGGAGTCTGCGCGAGCGCCTCGCTTCCCTGCCGCGGGACATCGAGATCGTCCCCTTGTGCAAGATCAGCCTGCGCGGCTACGAAGCCCAGCGTATCCTGCACGCCGCCGGCTTTTCCCGGGTGCGCTACCTGGAAGGGGGAATTCTCGGCTGGCCCTTCGAACTCGAGCAGGGGCGCTGACCGGCCGTCGCCGGGTGCCGACCGGTGCCGCTTTCCAGCGTTGCCGCTTTCAAGTTGCCGAACCCCGGGAATCCGTTTAGAATTTCCGCAGATTCCCGGGGAGGAGCGGCATGAATATCTACCACGTCGACAAACTGGAGTGCCCGATCACCCTCTTTCTGGGCGACGGCATCGTCCACGAAGGGATCATCTTCCTCAGCCCCTGCAGCCCCACCCATGCCGGAGCGCAGACGCCCCAGGAACTGTTCAACGAGCCTGCCCCCTTCATCGCCTTTCGCCGCGCCGACGACTCCTTCAGCTTGATCAACAAGGCGACCATCAGCCATCTGCGGTTGCAGGCCGCGGCCGCCACCCCCTCCTTCGGTCACCAGCTGCCGATCCGCCTGGCCTTCCTCGGCGGCGAGGTCCTCCAGGGAACGCTCACCCTGGCGGCCCCCGAAGGGAAATCCCGCCTGCAGGACTTCCTCAACGACCTGCGTGGTTTCTTTCTCCTCGACTGCGGAGCCGCCCACTACCTGGTCAATCCCCAGCTGATCTGCGAAATCGCCCCCTCCTGACGACAAAGGCGGCAGGTCCCGAAGGACCTGCCGCCTGTGTTAGCGGTTATGGCGAACCAATTTTAGAAGGGTTGGGCCGGCGGCGGGTTTTCGGCCTGGGCGGTCAGCTGCGGCGCGGCTTTCTTCATCACGAAGTTGTAGCTGTCCTTGAGCTTCTTGGTGAACAAGGCGCCGAGCCACAACGGGCTCCAGACCAGGCCGGCGGCGAGCCACTTGTTGCGGGCGTGGACATCCGTCTCGTCGGCCTTGATGCGATATGCGATCGCCTCGTAGCCGGGCTTCTCCACGCTCACGGCAAAGGAGTCGCCGGTGTTGCTGGCATATTCGTACTTGCACGGCGTCTTGCCCACCGCCTGGCCGTCGATATAGACCTGGGCGCCGGCCGGTTCGGAGAGGATCATCGCCTGGTTGGCGCAGGCGCTGGTGAAGAAGCTCAACACGGCAAGGGCCAGCAACTTTTTGATCATCTGAATTCCTTTGGTCGGGAAGGGAAGGGCGGGACGACGACGGTCACCCCAAATAAAAGCAATGATCGTGCCAATTCGCTCTAAAATCCGGCCTTTTACTTTGGCTGAAAGGAAGCACCCCGGCTCCGCAACCGGAGGGAGCGGTAAGCGGTCTGTTTTTCCGGCAGGTTAGATGCCCCTGCCCGGATCGCCTTGCCGTCCTTGCCGGCGACGAACTTTCACTACCGTCAAACCCCTGTTTTTGTGAATTTTTTGATATCCGGCATTTCGCCGGGAGCGCTGCCACACTTCGTTGCACACTGTGTCCGCGGCTACACTGACAACTCAGAGTTCCAGGTAGGCCCGCAGGTAACGGCCGGTGTGGGAATGGGAGGAACGGGCTACCTCTTCGGGGGTACCCACCGCGACCACTTCGCCGCCGCGGCTCCCCCCCTCGGGGCCGAGGTCGATGAGGTGGTCGGCGGTCTTGATGACATCGAGGTTGTGCTCGATGATCACCACGGTATTGCCGGTCTCCACCAGCCGGTGGAGGACGTCGAGGAGCTTCTGGATGTCGGCGAAGTGCAGGCCGGTGGTCGGTTCGTCGAGGATATAGATGGTGCGGCCGGTGGCGCGCTTGCCGAGTTCCTTGGCGAGTTTGACGCGCTGCGCCTCGCCGCCGGAGAGGGTGGTGGCGCTCTGGCCGAGCTTGATGTAGCCCAGCCCGACGTCGCGCAGGGTTTCGAGCTTGTTTTTGATGCGCGGGATGTTCTCCAGGAACTTCGCCGCCTGGTTGGCCGTCATGTCCAGCACCTCGGCGATGTTCTGCCCCTTGTAGCGCACCTCCAGGGTCTCGCGGTTGTAGCGCGCGCCCTTGCAGACCTCGCACTGGACATAGACGTCGGGGAGGAAGTGCATCTCGATCTTGATGATGCCGTCCCCCTGGCAGGCTTCGCAGCGCCCCCCCTTGACGTTGAAGGAGAAGCGTCCCGGCTTGTAGCCGCGCAGCTTGGCTTCGGGAAGCTGGGCGAAGAGGTCGCGGATGTCGGTGAAGATCCCGGTGTAGGTGGCGGGATTGGAGCGCGGCGTGCGGCCGATGGGGGACTGGTCGATGTCGATCACCTTGTCGAGGTGCTCCAGGCCGAGGATGTCGTCGACCTTGCCGGCCTTCTCCTTGGCGCGAAACAGGCGCTGGGCGAGGGCCTTGTAGAGGGTGTCGAGGATCAGCGTCGACTTGCCGGAGCCGGAGACGCCGGTGACGCAGGTCATCACCCCCAGCGGAATCTTCACGTCGATCCCCTTGAGGTTGTTCTCCCGCGCCCCCTTGACCTCGATATAGCGCGCGCTGCTGCGCCGCTCCTTGGGTACCGCGATCGCCAGCTCTCCGGAGAGGTAGCGGCCGGTGAGGGAGCGGGGATCGGCGAGGATCTGCTGCGGCGTCCCCTGGGCCACCACCTCGCCGCCGTGGACGCCCGCCGCCGGGCCCATGTCGATGACGTGGTCGGCCTCGAGGATCGTCTCCTCGTCGTGCTCCACCACCAGCACCGTGTTGCCCAGGTCGCGCAGCCGCTTGAGGGTGTCGAGCAGCCGCCGGTTGTCGCGCTGGTGCAGGCCGATGGAGGGCTCGTCGAGGATATAGAGGACGCCGACCAGGGAGGAGCCGACCTGGGTGGCGAGGCGGATGCGCTGCCCCTCGCCGCCGGAGAGGGTTCCCGAGGTCCGTTCCAGGGTCAGGTAATCGAGACCGACGTGGGTCAGAAAGGAGAGGCGCTCGCGGATCTCCTTGAGGATGCGCCGGGCAATCTCCTGCTCCTTGGCGGAGAGGGTGAGCCCGGCGAAGAAGGCCTCCGCCTCGACGATGGAGAGGGCGGTGACCTCGCGGATGCTCTTGCCGCCGACGCGGACGAAGAGCGACTCCTTCTTCAGCCGCGCCCCCTCGCAGGTCGGGCAGGGCATGATGTTCATGAAGCGCTCGAGGTTCTCGCGCACATTATCCGAATCGGTCTCGTGATAACGCCGCTCGAGGTTGGGGATCACGCCCTCGAAGGCCTTGAGGTAGAAGTGGCGACGCCCCCCCTGGTCGAAGAAGAAGCGCACCTCCTCCTTGCCCGAGCCGCGCAGCAGCACCGTCTGCAGCTTTTCCGGCAGGGCGGCGAAGGGGGTGTTGACGTCGAATTCGTAATGGTCGGCCAGCGCCTCCAAAAGCTGCTGGTAGTAGAAGCCGGTGCGCGTCTCCCAGGGGGCGATCGCCCCCTCGCGCAGGGAGAGGGAGGGGTTGGGGACGACCTGCTCGGGATCGAAGTACATGCGGGTGCCGAGGCCCGCGCAGTCCGGACAGGCGCCGAAGGGGTTGTTGAAGGAGAACATGCGCGGGGTGATCTCCGGGTAGGAGATGCCGCAGTCGACGCAGGCGTGCTGCTCGGAGAAGAGCCGGCGACTCGCCGCCGACCACCTCGACCCGCACCAGCCCCTCGGCGAGGCGCAGGGCAATCTCCAGGGAGTCGGCCAGGCGGGTGCGGATTTCCGTCTTGATCACCAGCCGGTCGACCACCACCTCGATGGTGTGCTGCTTTTTCTTGTCGAGCTCGGGGGTCTCGGCCAGCTCGTAGATCTCGCCGTCGATGCGCACGCGCACGAAACCGTCGGCCTGCAGCTGGCGCAGCTCCTTGCGGTATTCCCCCTTGCGGCCGCGGACGATGGGGGCCAACAGCAGCAGCCGGGTCTTTTCCGGCCAGGCGAGGATCTGGTCGACCATCTGCTCGACGGTCTGGCTGGCGATCTCCTTGCCGCACTGGTGGCAGTGGACGCGACCGACGCGGGCGAAGAGCAGGCGCAGGTAGTCGTAGATCTCGGTGACGGTGCCGACCGTGGAGCGCGGGTTCCTGGAGGTGGTCTTCTGCTCGATGGAGATCGCCGGCGAGAGCCCCTCGATACTCTCCACGTCAGGCTTGTCCATCTGCTCCAGGAACTGGCGGGCGTAGGCGGAGAGGGATTCGACGTAGCGGCGCTGCCCCTCGGCGTAGATCGTGTCGAAGGCAAGGGTGCTCTTCCCCGAGCCGGAGACGCCGGTGATCACCACCAGCTGGTCGCGGGGGATCTCGACATCGATGCACTTGAGGTTGTGCTCGCAGGCACCCTTGATGACGATCTTGTTGGTCATTCTTAACACCAATTTTGAATAGTAAATTTTGAATTTTGACTTGTCTTTTTGAATTCAAAATTCAGAATTCAAAATTTAAGATTGCCCCTGCGCAGCCATCTCCTGCGCCATTCCTACCGCCGCGATCAGGCTCGCCGCGCTCGCCCGACCGCTGCCGGCAAGGTCGTAGGCGGTGCCGTGGTCGACGCTGGTGCGGACGATGGGCAGACCCAGGGTGACGTTGACGGCGTCCTCGAAGTGGAGCAGCTTGAGAGGGATCAACCCCTGGTCGTGGTACATGCAGATCACCGCGTCGCAGGCCTGCTGCTGCACGGCGAAGTGGAACAGGGTGTCGGCGCTGTGCGGGCCGGTGGCGGCGATCCCGGCCCGCTGGGCGGCGGCGATCGCCGGACGGATCAGGCGCTCCTCCTCGTCGCCGAACAGTCCCCCCTCGCCGGCGTGGGGGTTGAGGGCGAGGACCGCCAGGCGCGGCTGGTCCAGGCCGAAGAAGCGGCGCAGGGCGGCGTCGGTGATGCGGAGGGTGGCGAGGATTTCGGCCGTCGTCAGCACCCGCGGCACGGCGCTGAGTGCGAGGTGGGTCGTCACCAGGCAGACCCTGAGGCGACTGCCGGCGAGCATCATCACCACCTTTTCCACCCCGCAGCGCTCGGCCAAGAGTTCGGTGTGCCCGGGAAAGGGGGCAGCCGGCGGCGTGAATCGCCGCCTTGCTGATCGGTGCGGTGACCATCCCGGCGGCGCTGCCGTCCAGGCAGCGGTCGCAGGCCCACTCGATGTAGGCGAGCATCGCCCGGCCGCAGGCGGCATCGGGCCGGCCGTAATGCAGCTCGCCGGCGGGGAGGGCGGAGAGGGCCTGAATGGCGAGCTGCCGGTGGCCGAGCTGCAGCCGGTGGCTGGCCGTGTCTCCCGGGGCAAGCCGGGCCTCCACGCCGAAGACCGCCGCGGCGCGTTGCAGGCAGCCGGGGTCGCCGGCGACCGTCAACGGCCGGGCCAGGCCGTCGAAGGCCCCGTCCAGCAGGGCCTTGACGATGATTTCCGGGCCGACCCCGGTGGGGTCGCCCATGGTGATGATCAACGGTTGCGACATCGGCATTCTCCCCGGCACATCATGACATCATAGCCCAACTCATCCCCTGCGGACAATGCTGTCGGCCCCGCCGGAAATGAAAACCCCCGCCGGGCATGCGGGCGGGGGTCCTGTTGCGGCTCTGGCCTTTGGCGGGCATCAGATGCGGATATCGATGTAGGCATCCTTGCGCAGGCCCTGGGCCCACTCCTTGAACCGGTCTTCCCGCTTCTTCTCCAAGAGGGTCTTTTCGATCTCCCCCTTGACGGTATCGAATTTGCGGATCGTCCCCGGCTTGCGGACCTCGACCTTGAACAGGTAGAGATTCCCCTGGGGACCATCGACGACCTCACTGACCTGCCCCTGCTGCAGGTCGCGGATCGCCTGGTCGAAGACGTCGGACAGCTCCCCTTCCTTGAAGGTGCCCATATCCCCCCCTCGGCGCCGGCGGCAGCGTAAGTCTTGAGCACCACGTTCAGATCCTCCCCGGCCAGCAGCTTTTGCCGGGCTTCCTCGGCCTGGGCGCGGATCGCCTCCCGGGCTTTGGCCGAGGCGGTGGACGGCACCGGGAAGGTGATCCGGCTGATGCGCATGTACGGGGCCTCGCGATAGTCGTCGATGTGCTCGCGGAAATAATCGAGGGCATCCTGGTTGGTGACCTCGACCTTGCTCTGCACCTCCCGCCCGACCAACTTGAAGCGCAGCATCTGCTTGCGCAGACCCTCCCGGTAGGCGGCGAAATCCATCCCCTGGGCCTGCAGGGCGGCGACCAGCTGTTCCCGGGTCAGATGGTTCTGCTGCTGGACGTCGCGGATAGCCGCCTCGACCTCCTCGTCGCTGACCTTGAGCCCGAGTTCGGCGATCTTCTGCTCGACCAGCGAATCCTCGATCAGCCGGGAGAGGAGCTGGCTGCGCAGGTTGGCCAGCTCCACCGGAGGTGGTTGGGGCTTCCCTTCCAGAGCGGCGGCGACCGCCTGGTCGAGCTGGTGGGTGGTGATCACCCGGTCGTTGACCACCGCAGCAACCCCCGAGACCGTGGCGGCCCGCAGCGGCGCGGCGAGGCTGGTCAAGAGCAGCGCCAGCAGTATGATCCTGCCTGCTTTCATGGTGAGTTCCTTTGCTGGTGTTGCCGTCCCCGGCTCAGAGCAGGGACCACTTCATGTCGATCTTCGCCCGGCTGCGCAGCTCCTGCAGCCAGGCCTGGTAGGCCTGCTCCTGTTTGGCCGCCAGCAACTGCTCGCGGATCTGCGCCCGGGCCTGCTCCAAGGAAAGGCGCTGGGCCGGCCGGCGCTCTTCGACGAGAAAGATGTGATACCCGTATTCACTGTGCACCAGGTCGCTGATCCGCCCCGGCGCCAGGGTGAAGACCACCTGGTCGAATTCCGGCGGCATCTGACCGCGGGCGAAAAAGCCGAGATCGCCACCCTCTTCGGCATCCGGCGAGAGGGAAAACTCCTTGGCCACGGCGGCGAAGGGGCGCCCCTGGCGCAGCAGGCCGAGGACCCGCTGCCCTTCCTCCTCGCTGCCAACGACGATCTGCCGGGCCCGTACCTGCTCGGGGCGGTTGAATTCGTCCCGGTTTTCCCGGTAGTAGTTGGCGACCTCCGGCTCGCTCACCGCAATCCGCGCATCGACCGCCTGGTGCATGACCTTCTCCACCAGCAGTCCCTGCTCCAGCTCCTGGCGCCACTCGGCGAAGGAGATGTCGCGTTCCTTGAGGACCTCGTCGAAGGCGCCGTCGGGATATTCGGTACGGTATTCCTGGATCGCCTGCTCGAGCTCCGCCGGCGTCACCTGGACGTGCAGGCGTTCGGCCTCGGCCAGGGTCAGCTCACGGTCGATAACCTGGACCAGGAAGGCGCGTTCGAGCTGGTTCTTCTCCTCGGCGGAAAGCTCCTGACCGACCGGGAGGGTGTTGGCGAACTCGCGCCGGAACTGCTCCAGGCTCACGCTGCGATTTTCGACCCGGATCAGCACCGGCGAGGCGGCCTCGCCGCGCTCCTTGCAGGCGAGCAGGGGTAAACAGAGGAAGATCAGAACCAAGAGGGTCTTGCTGCGCATCGAACACATACATTTCCGATCCACACGGGGGGAGACTCGGGGGGGAGCAGGACGGCGGCGAACGGCCGCCAAAGGTCAGGCTAGCACAGTCACAGAAACGCGTGCAATTCTTTTTTGGCGGCCTCCAGCAGGGCTTCCGGAGCGAGCCTGCCGACGCGGATGGTGAGCCGGTAGTCGGGGCTGAAGGCATAGCGCTTTTCGGGGTCGGCGAGCAGGGCGAGGATCTGCGCCGGGGGGACCGGGGTGCCGGCATGAAAGCCGAAGGTCAGCTGGCGGCCGTCGTACTCGGCCAGCTCGATCTTCAGCCGCTTGAGCAGCACGCGCAGCTTCATCACCTCGAGGAGGAGCGCTCCCGGCGGCGGGATCTCGCCGAAGCGGTCGCGCAGCTCGTCGGCGGCCAGGTAGACCGTCTCCTCGTCGGCGGCGCCGGCCAGCTCCTTGTAGAGGACCAGCCGCTGGTTGGGATCGGGAACGTACTTTTCCGGAAGATAGGCCGACAGGCCGAGGCGGATCTCCGGGTCGATGCCTTCCTCCCGCTCCTGGCCGCGCAGCTCGGCGATCGTTTCTTCGAGCAGCTCGGCATACATCTCGAAGCCGATCGCCGCCACCTGTCCGGCCTGGCGCGGGCCGAGCAGCTCGCCGGCGCCGCGCAGCTCCAGGTCGTGGCTGGCGATGCGGAACCCGGCGCCGAGCTCGGTCAGCTCCTGCAGCACCTTGAGCCGCTCACGGGCGTCGCGGGTCAGGCTCCCCTCGCCGGGGATCAGCAGGTAGGCGTAGGCGCGCCGGCTGGAGCGGCCGACCCGGCCGCGCAGCTGGTAGAGCTGGGCGAGGCCGAAGCAGTCGGCGCGGTTGATGATGATGGTGTTGGCGCGCGGGATGTCGATGCCGTTCTCGATGATGGTGCTGCAGACCAGGACGTTGCTGCGCCCCTCGATGAAGCCGAGCATCACCTCCTCGAGGGCCTTCTCCCCCAGCTGGCCGTGGCCGACGGCGACCTTCGCCTCGGGAACCAGGGTGCGCAGGAAATCGGCCTGGGCCTCGATGCTCTGCACCCGGTTGTGGACGAAGAAGACCTGGCCGCCGCGGCGCAGCTCGCGCAGGATCGCCTCGCGGATCAGCTCCTCGTCGAAGCGGGTGACATAGGTGCGCACCGCCAGGCGGTCGACGGGCGGCGTGTCGATCACCGACAGGTCGCGGATCCCCATCAGCGACATGTGCAGGGTGCGCGGAATCGGCGTCGCGGTCAGGGTCAGCATATCGACCTCGGCGCGCAGCTTCTTCAGCCGCTCTTTGTGAGAGACGCCGAAGCGCTGTTCCTCGTCGACGATCACCAGGCCGAGGTCCTTGAAGTGGACGTCGCGCTGCAGCAGCCGGTGGGTGCCGATCAGGACGTCGACCCGGCCGGCGGCGGTGCGCTCCAACACCTGCTTCTGCTCGGCGGCGCTGCGAAAGCGCGAGACCATCTCCACCTCGACCGGGGTGCCGTCGAAACGGCTCTTGAAGGTCTCCCAATGCTGGCGGGCGAGGACCGTGGTCGGCACCAGCACCGCCACCTGGCGGCCGTCCATGGCGACCTTGAAGGCGGCGCGGATCGCCACCTCGGTCTTGCCGTAGCCGACGTCGCCGCAGATCAGCCGGTCCATCGGCTGCTCAGCCTGCAGCCCGGCGATGACGTCGTCGATGGCGGCCTGCTGGTCGGCGGTCTCCTCGTAGGGGAAGCTGGCCTCGAATTCACGGAAATGGCGGTCCGGCGGAGGGTAGGGGGGGCGCACGTTCATCGCCCGCCGGGCGTAGATGCGCAGCAGCTCCCTCGCCAGTTCCTCGACCGCCGCCCGTGCCCGGAGCTTGGCCTTCTCCCACCCCTGGCCGCCCATCTTGTCGAGGCGCGGCTGCTGTCCCTCGCCGCCGACGTACTTGGAGACCTTCTCGATGCGGTCGATGGGGACGTAAAGCTTGTCGGCGCCGGCGTATTCGAGGAGCAGATAGTCCCCTTCGGTCTGGCCGGTGACCAGGTGGACCAGGCCGCGGTAGCGGGCGATGCCGTGATCGGCGTGGACCGCAAAGTCGTTTTCCCGCAGTTCGGCGAGGGTCGAGAGCAGGGCCCTGGCCCGCGCGGCGCCGCGGTCGCGGCGCCGCACCCGGGGACCGAAGATCTCTTCCTCGCTGATCACCGCCAGGCGCTCGTCGGGGAGCCGGAAGCCCGCGCCCAGTTCGCCGACGGTCAGCAGCAGGCGTCCCGGCCGGGCCTGGGCCAGGCCGGCCGCCGCTTCGAGATCGGCCGCCAGCCCCTGGCCGCCGAGCAGGTCGGCGAGGCGTTCGGCCTGGCCGCGCTGGTGGCAGACTACCAGCACCCGCCACTGCTCGCCCAGCCAGCCGCGCAGCTGATCGGCGAGCGGCCCGAGCCCCTCGTCCCCCTCCTGAAGGCGGCGGCGCAGGTCGCCGTTCCCCTCGGCGCGCACCCGGTAGACGGGGTGGTCGGCATCGAGACGGTAGAGTTCCAGGGGAGAGAAGTCGATGCGCGGCCGCCGCGCCAGTTCCGCCTCCAGCTCGGCGGGGTCGAGGAAGAGCTCGGCGGGGTCGACAAAGGGCTCGCCGCGCCGGGCGGCGCGGGCCTCCCCGTCGTGGACCTCGGCGGAAAAACGATCCGCTTCCTGGAGCACCGCCGAAGGATCGATCACCACCCAGCGGGCCTGCGGGGAATAGGCCGGCAGCGCATCGAGCCGCGCGTAGTTGCAGGGGAGGAGAAACGCCCGCCCCGGGGCGAGGATTCCCTCGCGGGCTTCCTCGAGCACTTCCTCGCGCACGCTGCGCGGCAGGCCGAGGAGATCGCAACGCTCCTTGAGCTTGCGGGAAAAGGTCTCCAGGTGCTCGCCGGCGAGGACCAGCTCGCGGGCGGGGAGGAGCATCACCTCCTCCAGCTCCTGGTCGCTGGAGCGCTGGCTGGCCGGATCGAAGGGGCGCATGCGCTCGATGGTGTCGCCGAAGAATTCGACCCGCACCGGGGTACCGCGGGTCGGCGGAAAAATGTCGAGCAGATCGCCGCGCACCGAGAAGGTGCCGCGGTCCTCGACCAGCGGCACCGCCTGGTAGCCGAGCTCGACCAGCCGCTGCAGCAACGGCGGGCGGGGATATTCCTCCTCGGCCTGCAGCCGCTCACAGAGACCCGCCAGCACCTCGCGGGGGATGACCCGCTGCAGCAGCGCCCGGACCGGTACCACCAGCGCCCGCGCCCGCCCTTCGTGGAGGGCGGCCAACGCCGCCAGGCGCTCGGCTTCCACTTCCGGGTGGGGCTGCAGCGGCTCGTAGGGGCCGACCTCCCAGTGGGGGAAGAGAAAGATCTCGCCGCCGCGTCCGTGGCAGAAGGCGAGATCCGCCGCCAGGCGCGCCGCCTCCTGCTGGGTGGCGGTCACCGCCAGCAGGGTCTCGCTGCTGGCGGCCAGCAGCCCGGCGAGCAGGTAGGCGCCGCTGGCCCCGACCAGACCGAGGACTTCGGCGCGGCCGCGGCTGGCGAGCACCCCTTCGACGAAGGCCTTGCGGGTGGCGTGGCCAATGTGCTGTTGCGAGTCGGAATCAGGTTTCATCAATGGAATGAAGGATCCCACCGGGTACGGGACGGGTCGTCAGGCCAAGCTGAAAGGGCGTGCCGTGGCACGCCCTGCAAACGGTAGCGTCCTTTCGGTTTCAATCGCGGGGGACGGCGAGCATCCGCTCGAGACTGCCGCGGGCGCGGGCGGCGACGTCGGCCGGCACGGAAATCTGCGGGCTCATGGTCTGCAGGCAGCTGAGGACGTCCTCCAGGGAAGTCAGTTTCATGTTCGGGCAGATCAGCCGCGAGGTCGGCAGGACGAAGGTCTTGCCCGGGTTTTCCCTCCGCAGCCGGTAGAGGATCCCCGCCTCGGTGCCGACGATGAACTTTTGAGCCGGGCTCTGTTTGACGTAGTCGTACATGCCGCTGGTCGAGCAGATGTGGTGGGCCAGCGCCAGAACGTCCGGCGCACACTCGGGGTGGGCCATGAAGAGGGCATCGGGGTGCTCGGCCAGCGCCCGCTGCACGTCGGCCACCTGCAACCGCTCGTGGGTCGGACAGTACCCTTCCCAGAAATGGCAGGTCTTGCTGGTGTGGCGGGCGATGTAGCGGCCGAGGTTGCGGTCGGGGACCAGGATCACCTCCTCGGCGTCGAGGGAATTGACCACCCGGACGGCGTTGGCGCTGGTGCAGCAGATGTCGCTTTCGGCCTTCACCGCGGCGCTCGAGTTGACGTAGGTCACCACCGTCGCGCCGGGGTGCTGCGCCTTCATCGCCCGCAGCCCTTCGGGGGTGACCATGTCCGCCATCGGACAGCCGGCGTCGGGTCGCGGCAGCAGGACGAGCTTGTCGGGGGCGAGGATCGCCGCGCTCTCGGCCATGAAGTGCACGCCGCAGAAGACGATCACCTCGCGCTCGGTGCGTGCCGCCTCCTGCGACAGGCCGAGGGAATCCCCTGTGATGTCGGCCAGTTCCTGGATCTCGTCGCGCTGATAGTTGTGTGCCAGCAGCAGGGCGTTGCGCTCGGCGGCCAGGCGGCGGATTTGGTCCTTGATCTCTTGCTGGGTATTCATGGAAGTCCTTCCAGAGCTTCGATTTGCGCCGTATATTAGTTCAAAACCCCTGATATGTCAAACCTTTAACGGCCACTCTGGTCTTGACAAGCGGGAACAATCGGCGCTATCCTCAGCGGGCTCTCAACACCCCTTCCTCTCTTTCAAGGACTTCTCGTCATGTTCGGTATCGGTATGCCCGAGCTTCTGATGATCCTGGCCCTGGCGTTGATCGTCCTCGGGCCGAAGAAACTCCCTGACATCGCCCGCGCTCTGGGGCGGGGCTTCGCGGAGTTCCGGCGCGCCACGGAGGAACTGAAGACCACCTTCCAGGACGAGGTGCGCACCGCCGAGACCAAGCAGCGCCTGCTGGAGGAAGGAAAGATCCAGCCGCCCGGTGCCGCGGCCCCGGCGGAAGAACCGGAAGGGAAAGCCACGGAACCGGCCGCCGAAGCGGAACCGGCCGCCGAGCCGAGCGCCCCCGCCAGCGACCAGTCCGAGGGTGGCGCCGATGAGCGATGAGAATCTTCCCTTCACCAAGCACCTGGAAGAGTTGCGGCGGCGGCTGATCATTTCCGCCGCCGCCTGGTTGGTCACCTTCATCGGCTGTTACAAATATTCCGAACAGCTCTTCCAGTTCATCTCGGAACCGGTACGGGCGGCCCTGCCCAAGGGGAGTTCGCTGGTCTTCATCAACGCCACCGAACCCTTCTTCACCTACCTGAAGATCGCCGCCGTCGCCGGCCTGCTCCTCGCCCTGCCGGTGATCTTCTGGCAGCTCTGGGGATTCGTCGCTCCCGGTCTCTACGCCCACGAGAAGAAGTACGCGGTCCCCTTCGTCTTCGCCAGCTGCCTCTGCTTCGGGGTGGGCACCTACTTCGGTTTCAGCTTCGTCTTTCCGACCATTTTCACCTTCCTCATCAAATACGGCACCAGCAGCGGCGAGATCAGCGCCATGCTCTCCATGGGCCAGTACCTCTCCCTCTCCAGCAAGCTGCTGCTGGCCTTCGGCCTGGTCTTCGAACTGCCGATCATCATCTTCTTCCTCGCCCGGATGGGGATCGTCGACCATCTCTGGCTGCGGCGCCATCGCAAGTACGCACTGATCGTCGCCTTCATCGTCGGCGCCGTCCTCACCCCGCCGGACGTCTTCTCGCAGACCGCCCTGGCCCTGCCGTTCGTTTTGCTCTATGAAATTGGCATCTGGGTAGCGTTCTTTTTCGGCAAAAGGCCGACTGCCGCAGATCTGGCCGCCGACGCCGAAGGGGAAGACCCCTCCTGAGCAGAGCCGGGAGACTGGGCGGAACGGATCCGGAACGCTCCCCACCGCAGGGGAAGCCGGCGTTAAACGTCCTGCCGTTGCGGCAGATCCCCCCCGGCGCCGCCTGGCGCGGCACCTGCGTCGCAGCCGCCTCCCCCTGCCGTCCCGTTTGCTCCCGGCTGGCGCTTCGCGGCTTCCGTGTCGCCGACCTGGCGATGCAACAGGCGATCCTTGCCGGCCCGCTTCGCCTGGCACATCAAGTCGTCGGCCGCCCGCACCATGGCGGCCAAATCGTTTTCGACCCTGGTGAAGGTCACCGCTCCGATGCTGCAGGTCACCGCCCACTCCTGGTCGTGCATTGCGGTCAACAGCTCCCGGCGCACCTTGCGCAGCGCCTCGCCGGCCTCGGCGTAACCTGTCTCCGGCAACAGCAGGACGAACTCGTCGCCACCGAGGCGGGCTGCCGTGTCGATGGTGCGCAGCAGCCGTTGC
Organism: uncultured delta proteobacterium; assembly: GCA_963763205.1. Classification (GTDB taxonomy): domain Bacteria; phylum Desulfobacterota; class Desulfuromonadia; order Desulfuromonadales; family DDH964; genus DDH964. The sequence continues at coordinate 23,183 of CAVXNQ010000005.1, forward strand.
AGCTGTCCGCCAACGGTCTGCAGCAACCGGTCGCCGGCCGCGTGTCCCTGGGTGTCGTTGATCCTTTTGAAGTTGTCGAGGTCAAGGCAGGCGAGGGTAAACGGCCGCCGGTAGCGGACGGCCCGCCGGGCCTCGTCCTCCAGGTGGCGGTAAAACATCCGCGCGTTCAGCAAACCGGTCAGGCTGTCGGTCTCGGCCAGCGACCGTTGCCGGGCCAACAGACCTTTCACGCGCAACACCAGGTTGCCGGCGAGCAGAAAAAAACCGAGGCGCACCAGCATGTTCCAGTACGGAACCAGGGGCTGCTGGTAGCTGCGGTCGGTAATTTCAGCCACCATCCAGACGACAGCCGCCAGCAGCGCACAGCCGTAGGTTTCCGCCGGTCGTGCGTACCCGGCAAGCAGCAGCAGCGGCACGAGGTAGAAAATCGAAAAGGAAAGCTCCCCCCCGCTCCAGTGGTCGCAAAGGCCGAGCAGGAGGATGCAGGCCACCGCCATAGCCACCAGCAGCGGGCGGGGACAGCCCCGCAGGAGCCGGTCGAGACCGGAGAGGATGCCCGGGCCAGGATTCATTCGCGGCCCCCGGCGCCGCGGTAAGGCGTCCAGAGGATGTCGTCGCGACCGCCGGCATTGCACTGCCGGGCCCAGACGAAGAGCAGGTCGGAGAGGCGGTTGAGGTAGGTCAGGGCCTGCGGGTTGAAGGCGGCTGCGCCCCGCGACTGCTCCGCGGCGCGGGCGTCGAGCAGGGTGCGTTCGGCCCGCCGGGATACCGCCCGCGCCAGGTGCAGGGTGGCGGCGGCCCGGCTGCCGCCGGGGAGGATGAAGCTGGTGAGGGGAACCAGTTTAGCGGCGGCCGCGGCGATCAGCCCTTCCAGGCGCTGTACGTGGTCGGCGCCGATCCGCGGCAGGTGGGCCTCCTGCTGGCCAGCGGTCAGCGGGGTCGCGAGGTCAGCGCCGAGATCGAAGAGCTCCTGCTGCAGGCGGAGAATCTCCTCATCCAGGGGCTCCGGCAACACTTCCAGGCGCACCATGCCCAGCAGACAATTGACCTCATCGACGGTGCCGTAGGCGGCCACCCGCGGTGCGTTTTTGGGGACCCGGCTGCCGTCGGCCAGGCTGGTTTCCCCCTGGTCGCCGCCGCCGGTGGTGATGCGATCGAGTCGAACCATCGTCTCCTCCCGGTTTCTGAACCCCGATTTTAGGTTACTATTAAGCATGATATCTCCCATTTTCCCGTCCGCCCGATCATGACCGCTGCCGCCCTCGACATCCAGGCTCTGCACAAGGCCTTCGGCAACTTTACCGCCGTACGCGGCGTTTCGCTTGCCATCGCCCCCGGAGAGATCTTCGGCCTGCTCGGCCCCAACGGCGCCGGCAAGAGCACCACCATCAACATGGTCGCCGGCGTGACCCGCATCGACTCGGGGAGGATCAGCGTCTTCGGTCATGACAACCGCGCCGAATATCGCCTCACCCGCCGCCTGATCGGGGTCATGCATCAGGAGATCGTCATCGACAACTTCTTCACCATCGACCAGGCGCTGCGCTTCCACAGCGGCTATTACGGCGTTCCCGACGATCCGGACTGGCGCCGCGAGCTGATCGACCGGCTCGGCCTCGGACCCCACCTGCACAAGACCATGATCAAGCTCTCCGGCGGCCTGAAGCGCCGCTTCATGGTCGCCAAGGCGCTGATCCACCGCCCGCCGCTGCTGATCCTCGACGAACCGACGGCCGGCGTCGACGTCGAGCTGCGCCACTCTCTGTGGGACTTCGTCCGCGAGATCAATAACGCCGGGACCACCATTCTGCTCACCACCCACTACCTGGAGGAAGCGGAGCAGATGTGCGGCCGTATCGCCATCATGAACCACGGCGAAGTGATCGCTCTCGACCGCACCGAGGCCCTGCTCGCCCGCCTCGGCAGCCGGGAAATCCGGGTCCAGCTGGAGCAGCCGCTGGCCGCCATGCCGCCCGTCCTCGCCCGCTTCGGCGGCCGCCTCAGCGAAGGGGGCCTGCGCCTCGACATCCCGCTGCAGGATGGCAAAAGGGCAGGGGAGCTGCTCGCCGACCTCTGCCGCTGCGGCGTCGCGGTGGCCGATATCGAAACCCGCCGTGCCGGCCTGGAGGAGGTCTTTCTCAAACTGACCGGCCTCGACAACGCCCGGGAGGAGCCGTGAAATCCCGTCCCTACATCCCCTGGCTCCCCTTCTATACCCTGCTGCAGAAAGAGGTGCGGCGTTTCTGGCGGGTGGCTTCGCAGACCCTGCTGACGCCGATCATCACCGCTTCCCTCTACCTCTTCGTGTTCGGCGCCACCCTGGGGGAGCGAATCAGCGTCCTGCCCGGGTTCAGTTATGCCCAGTTCGTTATTCCCGGGCTGATCCTGATGGGGGTGATCAACAACTCCTTCGCCAACACCTCGTCGAGCCTGTTCATGTCCCGCTACCTGGGGAACATCGTCGATCTGCTGGTGACGCCGATCTCCCCGGCCCAGTTCATTCTAGCCTATACCCTGGCGGCCATGCTGCGCGGCCTGGCGGTGGGTCTGGCGACCTGGCTGATTTCGATCTTTTTCGCCGCCCTCCCCTGGGTCCACCCCTGGGCCGCCCTGGCCATGGCCGCCATCGCCAGCCTGCTGTTCGCCCAGTTCGGGCTGATTGCCGCCATGTTCGCCCACAATTTCGATTCGCTGTCGATGTATGCCAATTTTATCATCCTGCCGCTGATCTACCTGGGCGGGGTTTTTTATCCGATTTCCATTCTCCCGGCCCACTGGGCCACCCTTTCCCACCTCAATCCCCTCTTCTATCTCATCGACGGCTTCCGCCATGCCATTCTCGGGGTCGGCGACCTGTCGCTGGGCACCGCCTTTGCGACCAGCACCCTGATGGCGGTCGGGCTCTTCGCCTGGGCCGCCCTGCTCATCGGCCGCGGCTACCGGCTGCGCAGCTAAGGTCCTGTCAGGAAATAACCGTTACATCTTGCATCTCATCTTCGGGCCATCTTTGGCCGGCGTTCAATCGCCATATCCTCAGCGTAGCCCTGCTACGCCTGCGGTTAGGCTCATTCGGTCCAACCAAATCTGACCCAAATCTGAGCGCCATATTGTCACACTTATTTCCTGCCCGGCCCTAAGCCAGCAGGATTAACCAGACCCCGGCCAGCATCAGCAGCACCGCCAACAGGCGCGGCCCCAGCCTTGGCTCGGCAAACAGCAACCGTCCCCAGAGCACGCTCAGCAGGGTGCTGCCGCGCTTGATGGCGATGACATAGGGCACCTGGGTGAGGCCAATGGCGGTCATCTGGCAGGCCAGGGTCAGCCCGCCGGCCAGGCCGGTGGCCAAAAGAGCCGGGCCGGGGAGGGGAGCCGCCGGACATTTGCGCCAGCCGAGAAACGGCAGCAGCCCCAGGGTGATGACCAGGTCGACAGCCACCGCCCAGGCGAGGGGGGAGGAGCTGCGCACCCCGAGCTTGTCGATGTTAGCGGTGATGCTCCAGATCCCGGCGACCACCAGCATGCTGCGCGCCCCGGGCCGGGTCAGCAGGTTGCGCAGGGCGGCAGTGGTTCCTCCCGGTCCCGGGCCGCGGTGCAGGGCGAAGGTCCCGGCAACCACCAGGATCACCCCCGCCAGCCCCGCCGGGGAGGGATATTCGTCGACCAGCAACGGGCTGGTCACCAGCAGCAGCGCCGGAGTCAGGTTGACCAGGGGTACGGTCAGCGCCAGCTCCCCGACAGCCAGCGCCCGCATGTAGAGAATGCTGGCGAGCAGATTGAGGCCACCGTCCAACGCCAGGGCCGGCCAGAATCCGGGCCCGAGTTGCGGCCAGCCGGCAGCGGCCAGCAGCGGCAGCAGGACCGGCAGGGCCAACAGCCGCCAGGCGAAGGCCGCCTGCACCGGATGGGCGCCCCGCAGCGCCAGCTTCCCGGTGGCGTCCTTGACCGACTCGAAAAACGCCGTGAGCAGAGCCAGGAACGTCCAGGACATGGTTCGTTCTCCGCGGGCTGTGAGCGCAAGAATACCATCCTCCCCGGTCCCCGGCAAAAAAAGCGCGGCCCCCGAAGGGGCCGCGCCTGGAGTCAAGCTGAAGTTTTGCCTCAGAAGGTCGCCGCGAAACCGAGGCGCACCGCCTCATCGATGGTCCAGGTATCCAAACGGCCAAAATCACTGCGGATGTTCTGATAACCGAGATAGACCTCGATTTTGGGGGTGACACGGTAACCGACCCGCACTGCGGTCTCCAGCAGGCCGTCCGAATCGAGCCCGGAAAAGATCTTCGGGGCCACGTAGAGTTTCGCACCGAAGACGACCCCGCCGAGGGCCGGCGGCGTATAGCTGGCCACCCCGCCGACAGCGGCAGCCAGGATATCCTGGCCCTGATCGGTGCGACCGCCGTACCCCTGGACGCCAACACCGATCTCCAGACCGGGCACGTTGCCCGGTTCGCCGACGAATTCGACGCCGGCGGAGAGCAGCCGGGTATTTTCATCGCCATTGTAGAGGAAACGCGCCCCGAACCTGGAGGCCCCCAGTTCATCGGCGACCAGCGGCTGGGTAAGGCCGACCTGCGCGCTGTCGTTGTCAAAGGAGAGATCGAACGAAGTGGCATGGGCGGTCCCGGCCATCAGCAGCACGAGGGCGAAAGCAGCGAGTTGTTTGCGCATGAAAATCCTCCTTGGTCGGCATTCTGCCCAGGGGGCAAAGACGGACGTGGAGAAGGAATATGCCACATTTGCGGCGGGGGGGCAAGGTCCGTTGCCGGCCAGCCGGCCTGAGTGGCCTTGGCGGGATGAACGCCTCAGATATCGATGACCCGGGAGAGGATATTCTTTTCCACCCGTCGGCCTTCGGCCTGGGCCATGCTCTGGATCAGCACCTGGCCGCCGATGCTGGCGGTCTTGCGCACCAGGTTGTCGGCCATCTCGCCGTCCTTTTTCTTGAAGGCCTCGATGATCTTCTTGTGCTCCTGGACGGAGATTTCCATCCGCCCCGGCAGCGACAGGGAAGCCAGGCGCAGCCGATTGAACTTGAGCATCATCTGGTTGATCAGTTCCTGCAGCTTTTCGTTCTCCGCGGCCTTGATGAAGAGTTCGTGAAATTCGTTGTGCACCCTGAAGAAGGTTTTCACATCCCCCTCGGCGGCCAGCTGGGCGAGGCGCTCATTGATCGCTTCGAGCTTTTCGATATCCTTGGCGGCCAGGTTCAGCGTTGCCATGCGGGCCGCGTAGCCCTCCAGGATGCTCTTGATGGCGTAGAACTCCTCCACCGCCCGCTCGGAGAGGGAGGTCACCACCGCCCCCTTGCGGGGAATGACGGTCAGATAGCCTTCCGATTCGAGCTGCCGGAACGCCTCCCGGATCGGGGTGCGACTGATGCCGAAACGTTCGGCCAGTTCGGGTTCGGCAACCTTTTCCCCGGGCTTGAGCTGCCCTTTGAGGATGGCTTCGCGGATCGTTTCGAGGATTTTTTCGCGGAGGGTCTGATGACGCTCGATCGGCTTTCTTTTCACGGGCAGGGCTCCATTGCACTGAATTTCGCAAATTGTATACAGTATACATAGTTTGTCAAGACTTTTTCACCCCGATCCCGTGCCGCATATCACCAGAACTCCTTGCTTTTTGGCGTTTACGAGACTATCATCCCACTACCTCTGGGTCTCGGAGTGGTCATGGATCCCATCCGCCATCTGCGCTTTTCCCTCTCCATCCTGGTCGGCGTCATCGCTCTGGGCACCTGCGGTTACATGTTCATCGAGGGGTGGTCCGGATTCGACGCGCTGTACATGACCGTCATCACCCTGGCGACGGTCGGCTTCAAGGAAGTTCACGACCTCTCCCCGCAGGGAAAGCTCTTCACCATCCTGCTCATCATCTTCGGCGCCGGGATTATCGCCTATGCCATAGGCAGCCTGATCCAGATCATGGTCGAAGGCCAGCTGCGCCACATTCTGGGGAGGAAAAAATTGGAAAAACAGATCGACCGACTCAGCGGTCACTACATCGTCTGCGGTTACGGCCGCATCGGCACCCTGATCTGCCGGGAATTTCTGGCCAAACCGATTCCCTTCGTGGTCGTGGAAAAGGACCCGGCGCTGTGCGAGAAGCTCGGCAATGACGGGATTCTCTTCGTGCGCGGCGATGCCACCGACGACGAAACCCTGATGGCGGCCGGGATCCTGCGGGCCAAGGGACTGATCACGGCGGTCACTTCCGACACCGAAAACGTCTACATCACCCTGACCGCGCGGGGCCTCAACCCCGACATGTTCATCCTGGCCCGCTCCGGCGAGGAGGGCTCGGAGAAGAAGCTGCGCCGTGCCGGCGCCAGCAAGGTGATCTCCCCCTACACCATCGGCGCCTCGCGGATGGCCCAGGCGGTGCTGCGCCCATCGGTGGTCGACTTCATCGAAATCGCCACCGCCGGCCGCAACCTCGAACTGCAGCTCGAGGAGATCCGCGTCACGCCCGATTCGGCACTCGCCGAAAAGTCCCTGGTCGATTCCGGGGTGCGCAAGGATCTCGGCGTCATCATCGTCGGCATCAAGAAGCAGAATGGCCAGATGCTGTTCAACCCCGCCCCGGCGACGCCCATCCAGGGGGGCGATGTGCTGATCACCCTCGGCGAACCCAGCGCGATTCACGATCTCGAGCGGATCGCCACCCGCGAGGGCGGCCATGTCTGAACGCCTCCACGTCCACCTCCCCTACCGCAACCTCGAAGCCGGACTGCCCCTGGTGCTGGACCAGGGCCTGCAGCCGGAAATCGCCTTTCGTGGACCCGATCTGGACGCGGCTTCTCTGCAGGAGCTGCGCGGCCTGGGCCGTCGGCTGGCCGGGGCCGGACTGGCGGTCACGGTTCACGGCCCATTTCACGACCTCAACCCCGGCGCCCTCGAACCACTGGTGTGGCAGGCGACTCGCCAGCGGTTCCTGCAGACCCTGGAGGCGGCCGCGGCGCTGGGGGCACGGCTGGTGGTCTTTCATCCCGGTTACGAACGCTGGAAATACGGGGGACAGGATCACCTCTGGCTCGAACAGAATCTCCTGTTCTGGCCCCCGCTGCTGGTGGTGGCCCGCCAGGCCGGGATCAAAATCGCCGTCGAGAACATCTTCGAAACCGTCCCGGCGACCCTCGTCGCCCTGTTCCAGGCCTTCCCGCAAGCCGATTTCGGCCACTGCTTCGATGTCGGCCACTGGCAGCCTGTTTGCCGACACCTCCCTCGCGGACTGGTTTGCGGCCCTCGGCCCGCGCCTGCTCCACCTGCACCTGCACGACAACCACGGCGCCGCCGATGACCATCTTCCCGTCGGCGAGGGGATCATCGATTTCGCGGCGCTCTTTTCCCTGGTTCGCAACCTCCCCCGCACCCCGTCCATGACCCTGGAAGCGCACGACCAGGAGGCCCTGCAACGCTCACTCGTCGCCGTCGCCCCCTTCCTCCGGCGCTGAAACCGGGGGTACCAGCAGGCTGGCCTGGCGGATCCGGCCCTGGCCGAAGCGCCGGTTAAGCTGGTCCACGGCACGATCCAGAGCCCGGTGGCGCACGACCTGGTGCCGGTTCGCCGAACAGCTCCTGCTGACCGGTGCCGGTTTCGCCCCAGTCGGCCACCCCGACCCCGAGCAGGCGCACCGGCCGTCGCCCCGCCTCGGTTCTGGCCAGCAGCTCCTGCACGATCCGCAGCAGGGTGCCGCCATGATCGATCCCGGCCGCCAGGGTGCGGCTGCGGCTGACGGTGGTGAAGTCGTCGTAGCGGACCTTGAGGGTAACCTGGCGTCCGCGCAGGCCGTGGCGGCGCAACCGTGCCGCCACCCGTTGCACCAGCGCGTGCAGTTCCCGCTGGATGGTAGCGAGATCGGTCAAATCCACGGCGAAGGTCTCCTCGTGGCTGACCGACTTGATTTCTCCTTCCGTCGCCACCGGACGCCGATCATCGCCCCGCGCCAGGGCCAGCAGTCGGCTGCCGGCCCGCCCCAAACGGGCCACCAGACGCGCTTCGGGATAGTTCAGCAGATCGTTCACCGTCACGATCCCCAGCACGCGCAGCCGATCGGCGGTGGCCCCGCCGACGCCCCAGAGGTCGGCGACCGGCAACGGTCGCAGAAAGGCCGACGCCGCCTCGGGAAGGATTTGCAGCAGACCGTCCGGCTTGGCCTTCTGCGACGCCAGTTTGGCGAGGAACTTGTTCGGCGCAATGCCGATGCTCACCGCCAGGCCGAGCTCGTCGCGCACCCGGCTGCGGATCTGGGCGGCAATCTCCCGCGCCGGTGCCGAACAGCCTCTCGCAGCCGGTCACGTCGAGAAAGGCCTCGTCGATGGAGAGCGCCTCCACCCGGTCGGTAAAGGCGGCGAAGATCGCCATCACCGCCTTGGAGACCTCCCGGTAACGGCCCATGCGCACCGGTCTGACCACCGCCTGCGGGCAGAGGCGCAAGGCCACCGCCATCGGCTGCGCCGAATGGACGCCGAAGGCGCCGGGCCTCGTAGGAACAGGCGCTGACCACCCCGCGCCGCAGGTCGCCGCCGACAATTACCGGGCGCCCACGCAGGTCCGGGTCGTCGTGCTGTTCCACCGAGGCGTAGAAGGCGTCCATGTCGGCATGCAGGATTTGTCGGTGGTTTCCGTCCATCGTCGGGTCCGTCACCCGCCCGCTTGACCTTTGCGGCGGTGCATGCTAGAAACCGGTCTTACCATTCTACCGTGGAGCAAAGGCATGACCGTCGTCTTTCAACCGATTCGTCCAAAGAAGATCTCCGAAGAGATCGTCGAACAGATTCGCGCCATGATTTCCCAGGGGGAGCTCAAGCCCGGGGACCGCATCCCCTCCGAGCGGGAGTTGGCCGCGATGCTCGGCGTGAGCCGTCCCTCGGTCCGGGAAGCGATCATGGTCCTCGACGCCATGGGCCTGGTCGAGGCCCGCCAGGGGGGGGAACCTATGTCCGGTCCCTGGCCGAAACCTCCCTTGCCGATCCCCTGTCGCAGATGGTCGATGCCGATCCGCGGCTCCTGCCGGCCCTGGTCGAGGTCCGCAAGGGACTGGAAAGCTGGTCGGCCTGCCTCGCCGCCCAACGCGCCGACGAAGGGGACCTGAGCCGGCTGCAGCGAACTGGATGCGAGAATGACCCAGCTTGCCGCCAAGGGGGTCTGGGATGCGGATCTCGACGCCCGGTTTCACGCGGCGATCAGCGCCGCCTCCCATAATACCCTGCAGGTCCATGTCCTGACCAGCATCCATGCGCTCTACTACGCATCGCTGCGCCTCTCCTTGGTCGATTTCAATCAGCGTGAAGGGGATGCCCAGCTCCTTTACCGCCAGCACCATGCCATCTTTCGAGGCGATCGCCGACCACGATCCGGAACGGGCCCGCTTGGCCATGCTCGAGCACCTTTCCGTCGTCGATGTCAAGATCGACAAAATTCTCAATGCCGGCAGCCCTTCCTGATCCATCTCCTGTGAAATGAAAAAGGGCGGCCCCCAATGGAGCCGCCCTTTATCCACGCCTGCTGAACTGTCCGGATCAGTGCGCTCTTGCGCCCGGCCACCTGAATGCGGATCATCGCCCGCTCCAGAGCCGCCTGCATGACCAGAAAGTCCTTGTCTTCGGGATTCAGCTTCTTGAGCGCTTCTTCGGCCCGGCCCAGAGCGGCCTTGGCCGGCTCAAGGTCGATCTGGTCGGCCGGTTCGGCCGTCTCCACCAGCACGGTGACGGTGTCGTTTTCCACCTCCACATAGCCCCAGTTGACCGCCACGTGGAACAGTTCGCTCCCCTTGCGGTAGGAGAGCTCGCCGATCTTCAGGGTGGTCAGCATCGGCGTATGCCCGGGAAGCAGGCCGAATTCGCCGATGCTGCCGGGAGCGGTGACTTCGTCCACCTCTTCGGCGAGGACCTGCTTGTAGGGGGTGACCATTTCCAGTCTGAGTTTTTCTGCCATATATGAACACCTTTGGCTAAGGGCGAAGGGCAAAAGGCTAGGATGTCCCTGCGGCCATGCCCTGCCTTGTGCCGGATTCAATTTAAGCCGCCAGTTTCTTGGCCTTTTCCAGGGCTTCCTCGATGGTGCCCGACCATGTAGAAGGCCTGCTCGGGGATATCGTCGTACTTGCCGTCGACGATCTCCTGGAAGCCGCGGATGGTGTCCTTGAGTTCGACGTACTTGCCCGGCGAGCCGGTAAAGACCTCGGCGACGTGGAACGGCTGGGAGAGGAAACGCTGGATCTTGCGGGCGCGGGCAACGACCAGCTTGTCTTCTTCGGAGAGCTCGTCCATGCCGAGGATGGCGATGATGTCCTGCAGGTCCTTGTAGCGCTGCAGCACGTACTGCACGTCGCGGGCGATCTTGTAGTGCTCCTCGCCGACGACCTGGGGATCGAGAATCCGGCTGGTGGAGTCGAGGGGGTCGACGGCCGGGTAGATGCCGAGCTCGGCGATCTGCCGGGAAAGAACGGTGGTCGCGTCGAGGTGGGCGAAGGCGGTGGCCGGCGCCGGGTCGGTCAGGTCGTCGGCCGGGACGTAGATCGCCTGGACCGAGGTGATCGAGCCCTTGTTGGTGGTGGTGATGCGCTCCTGCAGCTCGCCCATCTCGGTGGACAGGGTCGGCTGGTAACCGACCGCCGAGGGGATGCGGCCCAGAAGCGCCGAGACCTCGGAACCGGCCTGGGTGAAACGGAAGATGTTGTCGACGAAGAGGAGCACGTCCTGGCCTTCCTCGTCGCGGAAGTATTCGGCGACGGTCAGGGCCGAGAGGGCGACGCGGGCGCGGGCTCCGGGCGGCTCGTTCATCTGGCCGTAGATCAGGGCGGCCTTGTCGAGAACCCCCGAGTCCTTCATCTCGTGCCAGAGGTCGTTGCCCTCGCGGGTCCGCTCGCCGACCCCGGCGAAGACCGAGAAGCCGCCGTGCTGCTTGGCGATGTTGTGGATCAGCTCCATGATCAGAACGGTCTTGCCGACGCCGGCGCCGCCGAACAGGCCGATCTTGCCGCCGCGGGCATAGGGGGCGAGCAGGTCGACGACCTTGATGCCGGTTTCGAAGGCCTCGACCTTGGTCGACTGGTCGACGAATTCGGGGGTCGGACGGTGGATCTCCCACTCCATTTCGGTGTCGACCGGGCCCATTTCGTCCACCGGCTCGCCGACGACGTTGAGAATCCGGCCGAGGGTCTTGCGGCCGACCGGCATGACGATCTGCTTGCCGGTGTCGATAACTTCCTGGCCGCGGACCAGACCGTCGGTGGAGTCCATGGCGATGGCGCGCACGGTATTTTCGCCGAGGTGCTGGGCGACCTCGACAATCAGATTCCCTTCACCGGGACCCAGCGCGGGGTTGGTGATCTTCAGGGCGTAGTAAATCTCGGGGAGCTTGCCGGCCTCGAACTCCACGTCGACAACGGGGCCGATGACCTGGGTGATCTTTCCTTTATTCATGATGAACCGTTCCTCCTTTTTCCACCCGCGTCAGGTGTGAAACGTTTATGTGCTGAAGTTATTTGATCGATTCGGCGCCGGAGATGATTTCCATCAGCTCTTTGGTGATGGCGGCCTGGCGGGCCCGGTTGTACTGCAGGGTCAGCTTGCCGATCATCTCCGAGGCGTTCTTGCTGGCGCTGTCCATGGCGCTCATCCGCGCGCCGTGCTCCGAGGCCGACCGATTCGAGCAGGCCGCGGAAGATCTGCACCTCGACGTGCTTGGGCAGGATCTGCTCCAGGACCTCGCCGCGGCTCGGCTCGTAGAGGTAGTCGGCCGACGTGCTGCTCCCTCGTCCGCCTGCTTGGGGACGATGGGCAGCAGCTTGTCGATGGTCACATCCTGGGAGATGGCGCTGCGGAAGGCATTGAAAACAAAGAAGACCGCGTCGTAGTTCCCCGCCACGTACTGCTCGATGACTTCCTGCCCGATCAGGGCCGCGGTGCTGTAGGAGATGCTGCCGGTGATATTCTCGTAGACCTTGCTGATGCTGATTCCGGCCCGGCTCTTCAGGTAATCGCGTCCCTTGCGGCCGACGATCATCAGGTCGTAGCCTTCGTAGCCCTCGGCTTCTCCTTGACGAAGCGTTCGGCGGCCTTGCTGACGTTGCCGTTGAAGCCGCCGCACAGGCCGCGGTCGGCGGTGAGCAGCACCACCAGCGCCCGCCCCTTTCCGCGCTGCGACCAGCAGCGGGTGGCCGTCGGCCTCCTCGCGCATGGCGAGACTGGAGAGAACCTCCTGCATCTTGTCGGCGTAGGGACGGGCGGCGACCACCGCCTCCTGGGCCCGCCGCAACTTGGCGGCGGAGACCATCTTCATCGCCTTGGTGATCTGCCGGGTGTTCTTGACCGAGCTGATCCGTTTTTTTATATCCTTCAGATTGCCATCTGTCCAAACCTTCTGCGTGCGTTTGATTAAGCCGCGAACTGTCCCTTGAATTCTTCCAGGGCGGACTTGATGCGGCCTTCGAGGTCGGCATCGATGGCCTTTTTCTCTTTCAGGTCCTGAAGCAACTGCGGCGTGCTTGCTCTCCATGAAGGACATCAGTTCCGCCTCGTAACGGCCGATGACAGCCGACCGGGTACTGGTCGACGAAGCCGTTGTTGGCGGCATAGATGACCATGACCTGCTTCTCCACCGGCAGCGGCTTGTACTGGCCCTGCTTGAGGATCTCGACCAGCCGGGCGCCGCGGTTGAGCTGGCGCTGGGTGGCGGCGTCCAGGTCGGAACCGAACTGGGCGAAGGCGGCCATCTCGCGGTACTGGGCCAGGGCCAGGCGCAGGGTACCGGCGACCTGCTTCATCGCCTTGACCTGGGCGGAGCCGCCGACGCGGGAGACCGAGAGACCGACGTTGATGGCCGGACGTACCCCGGAGTAGAAGAGGTCGGTTTCGAGGAAGATCTGGCCGTCGGTGATCGAGATGACGTTGGTCGGGATGTAGGCCGAAACGTCGCCGGCCTGGGTCTCGATGATCGGCAGCGCGGTCAGACGAGCCGGCGCCGAGGTCGTCATTGAGCTTGGCGGCGCGCTCGAGAAGCCGGCTGTGGAGGTAGAAGACGTCGCCGGGGTAGGCCTCGCGTCCCGGCGGACGGCGCAGCAGCAGGGAAAGCTGGCGGTAGGCCACCGCCTGCTTGGAGAGGTCGTCATAGATGATCAGGGCGTGCTTGCCGCTGTCGCGGAAGAACTCGCCCATGGTGACGCCGGTGTAGGGGGCGATGAACTGCAGCGGCGCCGGGTCGGAAGCGGTGGCGGCAACGACGATGGTGTAGTCCATGGCGCCGTGCTGCTTGAGCTTGTCGACCACCTGGGCGACCGTCGAGCGCTTCTGGCCGATGGCGACATAGATGCAGATGACGTTCTGCCCCTTCTGGTTGATGATGGTGTCGATGGCAACCGCGGTCTTGCCGGTCTGGCGGTCGCCGATGATCAGCTCGCGCTGGCCGCGGCCGATCGGGACCATGGCGTCGATCGCCTTGAGGCCGGTCTGCATCGGCTCATGGACCGATTTACGGGCGACGATGCCGGGCGCCTTGATTTCCACCTGGCGGTAGTCGTCGGTCTTGATCTCGCCCTGGCCGTCGATGGGAATGCCGATGCCGTTGACCACCCGGCCGATCAGCGCCTCGCCGACCGGAACCTGGACGATGCGCTCGGTGCGCTTGACGGTGTCGCCTTCCTTGATGTGGTGGGCTTCGCCGAGAATCGCGGCACCGACGTTGTCTTCTTCGAGGTTGAGAACCATGCCCATGATATTGCCGGGGAACTCGAGGAGTTCGCCGGCCATGGCCTTGTCGAGGCCATGGATGCGGGCAATACCGTCACCGACGGAGATGATGGTTCCGGTTTCGCTGACCTCGACCTCGCGACCGAAGGTTTCGATCTGCTTCTTGATGATCGCGCTGATTTCTTCTGCTCTGATTTCCATAAGACCTTCTCACCCCTTCTTTAAGGTATCTTCAATACGTTTCAGTTGTGTTCTGAGGCTGCCGTCGAACAGCCGGCCGCCGATTTCTGCCTGCAGGCCCCCGAGCAGGGCCGGGTCGACGGCGACGGTCAGCTCGACCTGCTTGCCGGTCTGCTGCTGCAGGGAACTGCCGATCGCCTGACGCTGGGAGGGGCTGAGCTCGGCAGCCGCCGTCACCCGGGCGCGGACGATGCCCGACAACTCGTCGGCCAGAGCCCGATAATCGACCGCTATCTGCGACAGATACTGGAGGCGGTCTTTTTCCAGCAGCAGACCGAGAAAATTCTTCACGGTCGCCGCCGGTTGCAGACTGGCCAGCAGATCCCCCAGGATCGCCGTCTTCCTGTTCATGGGAAACGTGGGACTTTCGAGGATCAGCCGCAGCAGATCCTCGCCTGCCAGCAGCGAGCTGAACTGTCCCAGTTCCTGGCCGAAGCGCTCGATCTGGTTCTGCTCGACGGCGAGCCGGACCAGCGCCTTGGCATACCTGCGGGAAATCGCACTGACGCTCAATGGAGTTCTCCTACCTTTTGCGTGTATTCGTTCACCAGGCGGTCATGGTCCTGGGCGGTGAAGCCTTTTTGCAGCAGGTCCTCGGCGATCGCCACAGCCATCTTCGCGGCCTCGCGCTGCAGTTCGGCGCGCGCCCGGGCCACTTCGAGAGCGGCGCTCTTCTTCGCCTCGGCCTTGATCTTCTCGGCCATTTCCTGCGCGTTGGCGATGATCTTCTGGCTTTCCAGCTCCCCTTCGTGGCGGATCTCGGCATAGATGGCGTCGACTTCGGTGGCCGCCTTGGCCAGCTTCCGGTCGTATTCGGCAAACCGCGCCTCGGCCTCGGTACGCGCCTGCTCGGCCTCGGCCAGGGCTTTGGCAATCCCTTCGCGACGACCGGCCAGACCGTTGCGCAGCGGCTTGGTCACGAAATAGGCGAGAAGGCCGAAGGTCACGGCAAAATTCAGGCAGCGCCAGAGAAAATCCTTAAACAGCACCCCGGCGGCGACGTGATGTTCTTCGGCCCCCGCGGCGACGGCCAGCGTCGCTGCGGCAAGCAGCAGGATGGCGGTCAGTCCGGCAATCGTTCCTTTGCGCATCAGCAGACTCCTCACAGCGCCCTCCCCAGAACCTTGCCGGCGATCATCCCGGCCAGAGCCTCGGTTTCCGACATCAGCGCCTCCCGCGCCAACCCGGCTTCGGCGGCAACCTGCTTCTTGATCGCCTGCAGCTGGGTCGCCGCCTCTTCGTGGGCAACACCGAGGATCTCGGCCTCCTGCTGGCCCGCCTGCTGCCGCAGCTGGGCCTTTTCCTCGGCCCCTTTCTGCTTGGCGGCCTGGAGCTGCTCCTGGTAACGCGCCATTTTGGCGTCAACCTGTCCGGCCAGTTCCCGGGCCCGGGCATGACCGCCGTCGACGGTATCCCGGCGCTTGGCGATGATGCCACGCAGCGGCCGATAGAGGATGATGTTTAAAATCAACATCAACACAACGAAGTTGAAGAATTGCAGGAAGATGGTCCAATCAAGCTTGATCACTGCGGCACCTCTCGTCAAACCGGCCTTTGGTATACTGTATACAACACGCCGAGGGATTAAAAAAAATACCCTCGGGGGGCAAAGCAGGAGATAGCTAACACACGACCCCACTGAATGTCAAGGTCTTTTGCGCCGTCACCGCCCGGCGACGGCGTCTCGAGGCCTGGCCCCGCTTACTTCTTAAGTACCCCGCTCGCTCCCTTGGCGGCATCACTGCTGCCCTCGGCGCGCTTCATGGTCAGGGTGGAGTTGAGAAGAACCCCTTCCTCCACGACCAGGACCGGAGCTTCGATGTTGCCTTCGACCTGGGCCGGGGAGCGCAACTCGACACGTTGCAGCGCCTTGACGTTGCCTTTGAAGCGGCCGCTTATGACCAAGGTCCCCACCGTCACTTCGGCCTGGACATCGGCCGTCTCACCGACAATCAGGGTGTCCCGGGAATTGATCTCTCCGCGGAAGCTGCCGTCGAGGCGAACGATCTCGTTGAACTGCAGTTTGCCTTCGAACTGGCTGCCGGGACCGAGGAACGCCTTGATTTCACTCTTCTCATTGGACTCTTTACGCATAGCACCCTTACCTTTGCTGGCAAACATGGATCAGGTTCCTCGCTGGGCTGCCTCAGGAAATATTCAGGATATCCAGGAGCCGATCGAGGTCTCCCGGATTGAAGTAGCTGATCTCGATTTTCCCCCCCTGGCCCCGCGGGACGATCTTGACCTGGGTCCCCAGAGCCCGTTTCAGTTCTCCGGCCAGATGGACCAGCTGCGGGTCGGGCGCGGCGGCCCGGGGCTTGTCCCGACCACCACCGACAATGCTCTTGATGCGCTTGACCAGGGCCTCGGTCTCCCGCACCGAGAGACGCTTCTGAACCACCTGCTGGCGGGCCTCGAGGAGGTCCTCTGCCTCCTCCAGAGAGAGCAGGGCGCGGGCGTGCCCCATGCTCAACCGGCCGGCCATGACATCGTCGCGGACCGTTGCCGGCAGCCGCAGCAGGCGCAGGGCGTTGGCCACCGTCGAGCGATCCTTGCCGACGCGCTTGGCGACTTCCTCCTGCGAGAGGTCGAAACCTTCCATCAGGTTGCGGTAGGCCTCCGCCTCCTCGATCGGATTGAGATCCTCCCGCTGGATATTCTCGATCAGGGCCACTTCCAGCGCCCAGTCCTCGGAAACATCCTGGATGACCACCGGCACGTCGCGCAGGCCGGCCTTCTGGGCCGCCCGCCAGCGGCGCTCGCCGGCGATGATCTGATAATGATCCTCCAGCCGGCGAACGACCAGCGGCTGGATCACGCCTTTTTCGCGAATCGAGGCGACCAGCTCCGCCATCTTCTCGTCGTTGAAGATCTTGCGCGGCTGCTTGCCGTGAGGCTTGAGTTCCTCAATGGGGCAGAGGAAGTACTTGCGCCCCCCCTCCTGGGTCGCGGAATTGAGCAGAGCGCCGATGCCCTTGCCCAGCGCCGGTCGTTTAGCCATGGGTCGCCCCCGTTTCGATGATTTCACGGGCCAGTTCCAGGTAGGCGGTGGCCCCCCGGGAGCTGATATCGTAAAGAAGGACCGGCAGACCGTGGCTGGGCGCCTCGGAAAGTCGGACGTTGCGTGGGATGACGGTTTCGAAGACCTGCCCGCCGAAATGTTTGCGGATTTCCTCACTGACCTGGTGGGACAGGTTGTTGCGGCTGTCGAACATGGTCAGGATGATGCCGCGGATCTGCAGGCGGGGGTTGAGCTCCTTCTGGATCAGGCGGATGGTCTGCATCAGCTGGCTGAGTCCCTCCATCGCGTAGAACTCACATTGCAGGGGGATCAGCACCGCGTCGGCAGCGGTCAGGGCATTGACGGTCAAAAGCCCGAGGGAGGGGGGACAATCGATGATCAGGTAATCGTAATCCGCCCGCACCTCCTCGAGGACCCCCTTGAGTTTCTGCTCCCTGGAGAAGGCCGTGACCAGCTCGATTTCGGCGCCGATCAGGTCGGTGTTGGAAGGGAGGATATCCAGGCAGGGGAGTTTGCTGTGCACCATTGCATCGCGGGCGGTCGCCTCGCCGAGCAGCGCATTGTAGACGGTCAGCTCCTGGGCCTGCTTGTCGATCCCCAGCCCGCTGCAGGCATTGGCCTGGGGATCCATATCCACCAGCAGGGTGCGCTTTTCGGCGGCCGCCAGCGAGGCGGCAAGATTGACCGCAGTCGTGGTCTTCCCCACGCCCCCCTTCTGGTTGGCAACAGCAAGAATCTGACCCACAGCTTAGTTCTCCTCTGGCGCGGGGTATCCTTCGAACAGACAGCCTGCTGCGGGCGAAATGCAACCCGATCGGGCCCGGGACGGGGCTTCTGTCGCCAGCCGATCCAAGACCCGGCGACGGGGCACAAGAGTACCACAAAGCCCCTGACCCGCAAAGGAAAAAGGCTGCGGACCACGCCCGTATCCGGAGAGGTTGCAGATTTTGGGGGCAGGCTCCAGATGATCCCTAGATCTTGGGTTCGCTTCGCGCAAGGACGATCAAGGTGCGCCGCGCACCACTGCCGGGCAACTCCAGGCGACGGCTGAACAGGCAGGACAACCCGAGTCGGCTCAACACCGGTTTGGCTGCGGCTAACTCCCGCTCTCCCTCCTGCCCCTTCATGGCCACGATCCTTCCATGTGGTGCCAGGCAGGGGAGGGCCAGCCGCACGAAATCTTCCAGCGAGGCGAAGGCGCGCGAGACGACCCGCTCGAAACCGCCGGCAAACTCCGGGTGTTCCGGCAATTTCTCGGCCCGGCCGTGCCAGGGAGTAAAGCCCTCCAGGCCCATGAGGCGAACCACGTGGCGCTGAAAGGCGATCTTTTTCTGTACCGCATCCACCGAGAGGACCCGCAGGTGCGGGCAGGCCAGGCGCAGGGGAAGCCCGGGGAAGCCGCCCCCGGAACCGAGATCGAGGAGTCGGCCGGTCGGGTCGATCTCAGATAGGAGAGTCAAGGAGTCGACCAGATGCTTTTCCAGCGCCTCTTCGGGATCGCTGATGGCGGTCAAATTGACCCGCCGGTTCCAGCGCAGCAGTTCGTCGCGCAGGCAAAGCAGGTCGCGGATCACCGAATCATCCAGGGTGATCCCCAGTGCCGCCAGGGACCGCTGCAGATTCCGCTCGTCGTTCCGGCTCATTTGCGGCGCAGCAAGACCGCTAGAATCGCCATCGCGGCCGGTGTTATCCCGGGGATCCGGGCCGCCTGGCCGAGGTTCAGCGGCCGGACCGCCTCGAGCTTCTCCTGAACTTCGCTGGACAACCCGGGCAGGCCGCGGTACACGAAGTCGGCGGGAATCGGCAGATCCTCGGTGCGCCGGAACCGTTCCACCTGGTCGATCTGGCGCCGGATATAGCCGGCATACTTGACCTCGATTTCCAACTGCTCGCGCAGCCCTCCGTCGAGGGCGGCGAGTTCCTCATCCAGGAACGCCAAGTCGCCGACATGGATTTCGGGCCGGCGCAGCACCTCCTCCAGAGAGAGGGCATTCTGCAGGGTGCCCAGCCCGAGACGTTCTGCCGCGGCCTGATCGGCGGGACCGATCCGCATCCCCTGCAGCCGCGTCCGCCCCGCCTGCAACGCCTCCTGGCGGCGACAGAAACGTTGCCAACGCGCGTCGGGGACCAGGCCGATGCGGCGTCCGATCGGCGTCAGGCGCTGATCGGCATTATCTTCCCGCAGCAACAGGCGGTACTCCGCCCGGGAAGTGAACATGCGGTAAGGCTCGCGGGTTCCCAGGGTCACCAGGTCGTCGACCAGCACCCCGAGGTAGCCTTCGTTGCGACCGATCACCAGCGGCTCCCTCTCCAGGACCTTGAGGGCGGCATTGATCCCGGCCAGCAACCCCTGGGCGGCGGCCTCCTCGTAGCCGGACGTGCCGTTAATCTGCCCGGCATGGTAGAGGTTGGCTATCCCCTTGGTCTCCAAGGTAGGCCACAACTGGGCGGGATCGACGTAATCGTACTCGATTGCGTAGCCGGGGCGCATGATTTCCACCCGTTCCAACCCCGGCAGGGTGCGCAAAAAAGCCAACTGCACATCGGCCGGAAGAGAGGTGGAAACACCGTTGGGGTAGATCTCGGCGGAATCGAGCCCTTCGGGCTCAAGGAAGATCTGGTGCCGATCCTTGTCCGGAAAGCGCACCACCTTATCCTCGATCGAGGGACAGTAGCGCGGCCCCACCCCCTCGATGACTCCACCGTAAAGGGGCGAGCGGTCCAGGCCGCCGCGGATCAGGTCATGGGTGCGGGCATTGGTCCAGGTGATATGGCAGGGAACCTGGGGAAGGGGAATGATTTCCGTATCCATGGAAAAGGGGCGGGGCGGATCGTCCCCGGGCTGAGCCTCGAGGACTGCAAAATCGATCGATCGCCGGTCGAGACGGGCCGGGGTTCCGGTCTTCAATCGTCCGACGGTCAGGCCAAGGCTGCGCAGATCATCGGACAACCCCTCAGAGGGGGGTTCCCCGGCCCGGCCGCCCGGATACCGGCTCATGCCGACATGGATCAGGCCGCGCATGAAGGTCCCCGTCGTCAGGATCACCGTATCACCCCGGAACGTGACCCCCTCCCGGGTCTCGACGCCAACGACCCGGCCGGCCTCGACCAGCAACCGCACCACCGCACCCTGTTTCAGGTCGAGGGATTCCTGTTCCTCCACCACCCGCTTCATGTGGGCGGCGTAACGCCGTCGGTCGGCCTGCGCCCGGGTGGCTCTTACCGCAGGACCCTTGCGGGTATTCAGGGTGCGAAACTGGATGCCGGTCGCGTCGATAACCCGGGCCATCTCCCCCCCGAGGGCATCAATCTCCCGCACCAGATGCCCCTTGGCGAGACCGCCAATGGCCGGATTGCAGGACATTTGCGCCACCGTATCGAGCCCCATATTCAACAACAGGGTCCGACACCCCATGCGGGCTGCAGCCAGGGCCGCCTCGCACCCGGCATGGCCGGCACCAACCACCACAACCTGATAATCCTTGCCGAACGTTGAACCTACCCGCACCCAACCACTCCTCGTGCCCGCCGTCGGCACCCTTGTTTCACGTGAAACATTTCTCTACTTGCCGATGCAGAACCGCGAAAAAATCAGATCCAAAACCTGTTCGGGGGTGGTTTCCCCGGTGATTTCGCCGAGGGCCGCCAGCGCCTCCCGTACTTCGAGGGCGAGAAATTCAAAATCCCGCCCCGCCTCGATCCCTTCGAGGAACAGCTCGAGGGCCCCACGGCAGTGCACCAGAGCTTCGCGATGCCGGCGATCGGAGACCAGCACACTCTCTCCAATATCGCCGCCGCCCGTATCCCGCCCCTGGACGGTTTGAAGAATCTGCACCCGGAGGTTATCAATCCCGAAGCCGGTGTGGGTCGAGATGGCCACCCGCGGCAGTTCGCACCAGGGGTCGGGAAACGGTTGGGTGCCGAGATCGGCTTTGTTGGCGACCACCAGGGTCGGCCGGCCGCTGCAGAGTTCCAAAGCCTGTAAGTCACTGTCGCCGACCGGGCGACTGCCGTCGACGACGAGCAGGATCAGATCGGCACCGGTAACCTTCCCCAAGGTTCGGCGCACCCCTTCGGCCTCCACGGGATCGATGCATTCCCGGATGCCGGCGGTATCGACGACTCGCAGCGGAACCCCACCGAGGACAAGGGGTTCTTCGATGGTATCCCGAGTGGTGCCTGGAATATCGGTCACTATGGCCCGACTTTCGCCCAGCAGAACATTGAGCAGCGAACTTTTCCCGACGTTGGGAGAACCGAGAATCAACAGGGACAGCCCCTCACGCAGCGCCCTACCGGTGGCAAAGCCAGCCAGCAAAGCATCAATCTGCACGGTGACCTGAAGGACCTGATCACGGAATTTATCTAAGGAGGGGAGGGGAAGATCCTCCTCGGGGAAATCAATCCAGGCCTCCACCTCGGCGAGGGTATGGAGCAGCGCATCCCGGAACTGGAAAACAGCGCGGGAAAGCTCTCCCGACAGTTGCCGGAAGGCCAGATTACCAGCGGCAGGAGACCGGGACCGAATAAGGTCGATCACGGCCTCGGCGCGCGTCAAATCGATACGCCCATTGAGAAAGGCGCGAAAGGTGAACTCGCCGGGCTGCGCGAGTCGCGCTCCGCCGTCGACCAGCAGATCGAGAATCCGGGCGACCAGGGTGGGACCTCCGTGGCAGTGGATCTCGGCGACATCCTCGCGGGTAAAGGAGCGAGGCGCACGCATGATCACCGCCAGGACTTCATCAAGAGCCAGTCCGGCGCGGTCGTGTATCGCCCCGTGATAGAGCCGGTGGGAGGCAAAAATGTCCAGGGGAGCAGAGGGACGAAAAAACCGCCGCAGCAAGGCTTCGGCGTTGGCGCCGGAGATTCGAATAACGGCCACTCCCCCTTCTCCAGGGGGGGTGGCCGGTGCAACAATGGTATCCCTACGGCGGTTCAACATGGTTCAAAACCTGCGTGCCGAAGCCCAGCAACAGCAGCGAAAATCGAAGGAAGTGATTTCAGGCGGGCCTGGGTTTCCGATTGATGAAATACTGCTGCAGAATGGTCAACAGGTTATTGACCAGCCAGTAGATGACCAGTCCCGACGGGAAATTGAGAAAGAGGAAGGTGAAGACCACCGGCATCAGCATGAAAATCTTGGCCTGCTTGGGATCCATGGTGCTGGGAGTCATTCGCTGCTGGATGAACATCGTCACGCCCATGATCAGCGGCGTTATGTAGTAGGGGTCTTTGGCCGAAAGATCGGTGAGCCAGAAGGCGAAACCGGCATGGCGAAGCTCGATGGAGCTGAGCAGAACCCGGTACAGGGCAAAGAAGACGGGAATCTGTACCACCATCGGCAGACAGCCACCGAGCGGGTTGACCCGATGTGTCTTGTAGAGCTCCATCATTTCACGATTGAGACGTTCCTTGTCGTTCTTGTATTTCTCGCGGATTTTCTGCATTTCGGGCTGCAATTTCTGCATACCCTTCATGGAAGCATAGCTCTTCTGGGTCAGTGGCCAGAACAGGAGCTTGATGATAACGGTAATCAGAATAATAGCGATTCCGTAATTTCCAACGTAGGTATAGAAAAACTTCAACACGTGCAGCAGGGGCGTGGCGATGACCGAAAAAAAGCCGAAGTCGATCGCCTTGGCCAACTGGTGATCCAGGGTTTTGAGAATATCGAGATCGCGAGGACCGAAGTAGAGGAGGTAGGAAAAATTCCGGTTCGTTCCCGGTTCCAGGGTCAGGGAGGGGGATTGCAGCCGATTTTCGATGCCGGCAGAGGTCTTTTCAACGACGACCTTCGCTCCTTCCTCATCGAGGGGGATGCCGACATTCATGAAATACTTGTTTTCGAACCCCGTCCAGACAGCCCCCTTGGGGAAAACCTCCGGGGCTTTGATCAGGTCGTCGATTTTGGCCGTTTTCACTTTATCATCCACCAGACTGGTGGGGCCAATATAGTCGTAGCGTCCTCCGGCATGCTCAGGATCCCAGGGGTTGATCAAAGCCAATTCAAGATCGCCCCGCAAAGCCGAGCTACCATCGTTGGCTACCTGCACCTGGAGGTTGAAACCGTAGCTGTCACCACGGAATTTGTAGACCTTGGCAATCTCCACACCCGAAGGTGCTCGCGTCACAAAGCGCAATTCTCCCTGACCGGTGTGGTCAAGGGTTAGGGCATCGGGAGCCTCTATTTGATAAACAGTTCCGGGAGAAACGTCAAAGGCCTCGCTCCCCCTGGTAAACAGGGTCCCG
Organism: uncultured delta proteobacterium; assembly: GCA_963763205.1. GTDB lineage: Bacteria > Desulfobacterota > Desulfuromonadia > Desulfuromonadales > DDH964 > DDH964. The sequence continues at coordinate 46,382 of CAVXNQ010000005.1, forward strand.
TTCCCGCTCTTGGCATCCACCAGGGAAACCTGGGGGGAATTTGGGTCGGCCGTTTCCTGGTACTGCTTAAGGGAAAGGCTTATCAACCGCGCTCCCTGGTTGCTGAAAACGGCATGGTAGAAGGGGGTATCAACGGTAATGTCCCGTTGCAGGGGGGCTTCCCCCGCGGCCACCGGTTTCTCCCTGGGAGCAGGGCTGACGGGGGCTTCGCCTTTCACAACCGGCTGGACCGCGGGTTCGGCAGAGGCAGGGGAGGAAGTGGCGACGGAGGGTTTCGCCTCGGGTGGTGGTGTGGAATGCTGCGGAAAGAGGGCCGAAAAACCGAACCAGACGAGCAGCATTAAAACAATGGCAATAATGGTATTTTTATTTTCCATGGAAAAACTCTCCGGGGAGGATGCCAGGGATCCTATCAACGGACGGGATCATACCCTCCGGGATGAAAAGGATGGCAGCGGCAGAGCCGCCGAAATCCGAGCCAAAGTCCGCGAAGCGGCCCGTACTTTTTAACAGCGGTAAGGGTATAACTGGAACAGCTGGGATAAAAACGGCAGGTCGGTCCCTTGAGGGGGGAAATGAACCGTTGATAGATCCGGATGAAAAAAACAATTGACCAGCGGATCATTGGGGGGTCCAGTCGCTGGTCGCCCGAACCCAAAGAGCCTTCAATTCTTCGGCGACGCCAGCATAGCCAAGTTCTGCAGCACCGACCTTGGCGATAATGGAAAGATCGGTATGGGGGGACAGGCAGAATTGATTTTTCCGGAAAATTTCCCGCAGAAGCCGTTTGAGGGTATTCCGCTGAACCGCACATCCGATTTTGCGACTGACGGTCAGGCCGAGACGGCTGGGGCCGTCCGGCCTGGTCAGGCAGTAGATAATGAAATGCCGGGTGTGAATTTTCTTCCCGTTCCTCCGCACCAGAGCGAAATCTCGGGAATGCCGAATCCGCAGAGCAGGGGGAAAAGAACTGTTATGGCCAGACGGCAAGACCAGAGACTGCGAAATTATTTGCTGGGAATGGAAACGGCAAGGTTTTTACGCCCCTTAGCCCGCCGCCGCTTGAGTACGATCCTTCCATTTTTGCTCTGCATCCGCTTGCGAAAGCCATGGGTGCGTTTCCGGCTGACCCGGCTGGGTTGATAGGTCCGTTTGCTCATGATCCTGATCTCCTGTTCGTATTTTTTTTTGCGAAAATTTTTCTCAAAGGGCACTACTAACCATATTTTTTTTTCCAAGTCAAGCCGGAAATATTCTTCCCCCGCCAAACCGCCGGCCATCCGGAAAATTCCCTTGCAAACACCCCCTTTCCTCTGTTAGCTTGAAATCCCCATAGCAGACCTTGTGCACTGAAATTAACTGGTCCAAGAATAATGGAAAATCAACTTATCCACAGTTGTTTACAACCCTGTTGATAGGTTCGTCCGCGGACCAGCCCTCTCCTTTCACCACCCAATTTTCACTGGAACACCATGAACCGACTCTGGCAGGAAGCAGTTTCCCAACTGGAGAAGACGCTGAGTCCCCAGCACTTCTCTACCTGGATCAGGCCAATCCGTTTTGTATCCCTCAAAAAGGACCATCTGGTCCTGGAGGTCCCCAATCGGTTTGTCTTCGACTGGGTCCGGGACCATTACGCCTCCCTGATTCAGGAGACGGTCTCCCAGATCGGCGCGGTGACCTACCGGGTCAGCTTCGAAATCGCCAACATACCAAAAAGGGAGCAGCCCCGCCAGCAGCAAGACAAGGCCCATATTGTCGCCTCCTCCCCGGACTCCCCCCGCGATACCTTTCCCCGGGAATGGAACGCGGCCTACAACCTCAATCCGAAATATACCTTTGACGAATTTGTCTCCGGCTCATCCAACCAGTTCGCCTTTGCGGCGGCCAGCGCCGTGGCCAATAACCCGGCAACGACCTACAACCCCCTGTTTATCTATGGCGGGGTGGGTCTGGGCAAAACCCATCTGATTAATGCGGTGGGCAACGCCATTCTCAATAAAAACCCCGAGATGAAGGTCTGTTACTACACTTCGGAAAAATTCATGAACGAACTCATCAATTCCCTCCGGTATGCCAAAATGGATGAGTTCCGCAACAAGTTTCGTTCCATGGATGTCCTGCTCATCGACGATGTTCAATTTATCGCCGGCAAGGAGCGAACCCAGGAAGAGTTTTTTCACACCTTCAACGCGCTCTACGAATCGCATAAACAAATCGTGGTCACCTCGGATAAATTTCCGAAGGAGATTCCCGGTCTGGAGGAACGCTTGCGTTCCCGTTTTGAATGGGGCCTGATTGCAGATATCCAGGCCCCGGATGTTGAAACGAAACAGGCCATCCTGAAGATGAAAGCCGAAAGCAACAACATCCATCTTCCGGAAGAGGTCGCCCTGTTCCTGGCCAATTCGGTCAGCAGCAACGTTCGGGAACTGGAGGGTTTTCTGATCCGTATCGGCGCCTTCGCCAGCCTGACTGCAACCCCGGTCACCCTGACCATGGCCCGTGAGGTTCTCAAGGATATTCTGGTTGAAAAAAACCGCGAGTTGAGTATCGAGGAGATCCAAAAGGCGGTAGCCAGCCATTATGGTCTCAAGGTTGCCGACCTGAAATCCCCCAAGCGCCTCAAGGCTCTGGTCCTCCCCCGCCAGTTGGCGATGTATCTTTCCCGTCAGTTGACCTCAGCATCCTATCCAGACATCGGCGACCGGTTCGGTGGCAAGGATCACTCGACGATCATTCATGCCATAAAAAAAATCGAAAAAACTCTGGAGGAAGATCTCCAACTCCGCGGGGCGTTAAATGCAATCAAGACCTCCCTGACCCATTGACAAGCTGTGTACAGAACCGTGGACGGATGGGAACAAGTCTCCTTCCCGGCTTCGGTCTCTGCCGCAGCTGGGGATAAGAGGGCTCCAAGTGTCCACCTTCATCCACAGCCTCCAGCCCAGCCGCCAGGCGCGTTTGCACTGGACATGAACAAATCCACAGGCATATACTACTGTCTGCTATTTTTTAAATATCTTTTAAATTAATAGATAAGTTCTGTGCACAGGAGAGCCGGCATGCAATTTACCATCGAAAAAGAGGTTTTTCTGAAGAGTCTGAGCCGGATCCAGGGGATCGTCGAAAAACGCAACACCATTCCGATTCTTTCCAATGTTCTCATCGAGGCAGGCGACGGTGAGATATTCCTGACAGCTACGGATCTTGAGGTCGGCATGCGCGCCAGCTATCCGGCCCGGATCAGCAAACCGGGCAAGGTCACCGTGGCGGCAAAAAAGCTGTTTGAAATCATCAAGGAACTGCCGGACCGGGAAGTCTCGTTTCTCGCCAAGGAAAATTGCTGGATCGAAATTCGTTGCGGCAAGGCGATGTTCAATATCGTTGGCTTATCGCCGGATGAGTTTCCCTTTTTTCCTTATCCTGAAAAGGAAAATTTTGTTCCTTTGGACAGTGCCATAATCAAGGAAATGATTGAAAAAACGGCATTTTCGATGTCGACGGATGAAAGTAAATATAATCTCAACGGGATTTTTCTACAGCTTCGCAGTGACCAGGAAGAGCCTTTGCTGAGAATGGTAGCGACCGATGGTCACCGCCTGGCCCTCACCGAAAGAGGGTTGCCGGACCCGGGCATTGCCGATCTCCAAAAGGGGGTGATTTTCCCCCGCAAGGGCATTATGGAGCTCCGCAAGATGGCCGAAGAAGGGGAGGATACCCTCCATCTCGGCTTCATGGACAACAATGCGGTCGTAAAAAAGGCCAAGACAATCATCGTCATGCGTCTGGTCGATGGAGAATTTCCGGACTATTCCAGGGTCATTCCCAAAAACAACGAGTATTCGGCTACCATTTCCTGCGATCCGTTCCTGCATGTCCTCAGGCGGATGGCGGTGCTCTCCAGCGAAAAATCCAAGGGTGTCAAACTCCTGTTAAAGCCGGATCTTCTGGAAATATCGTCCTCCAATCCGGAATTGGGTGATGCCCGGGAGGAACTGGAAATCAGTTATCAGGGTCCGGAGATAGCCATTGGCTTCAATGCCCGCTACCTGATGGACATCCTGCAGGTCCAGACCCAGGAGCGTATCGTCCTTTTGGTCAAGGACAATCTTTCCCCGGGCCTGCTTCGCCCCGAAGGGGATGGTTACTTCCAGGCAGTGGTCATGCCGATGCGGCTCTAACGGCATTCAGCGACGATAGGTGAGAAAAAAGCCTTGCAAAAGGCTTTTTTCGTGACTGGCGGAGGGTCATGGTCCTTATTAACCTGGTTCTCAAAGATTTTCGCAATATTGTTGCAACCACCATCGTCCCCGATCCGGTATTCAATATTTTTTGGGGGAATAACGCCCAGGGAAAAACCAATCTCCTTGAAGCCATTTATTTGCTGGGAACCCTGAAAAGCTTTCGTTCCGCCCAGAACGTCGACCTGGTCCGCAATGGAGCCGATCAGGCGCTGATCATGGCCGAGACCGAATCGGGAGGCGTTACCCGAGCGCTGCAGATTGCCGTCGACCACCGGGCAAAGCAGCCCCTCCTCAACGGTAAACGGGTGACACGGCCGGCGAATTTTTTTCGCTGCTTAAGACCCATTCTCTTCGCTCCGGAAGAGGTCGCTCTGGTCAAGGGTGCACCGGCCGGCCGCCGCTCTCTTCTGGACCGGGCGGTATTTCACACCGATCCGGTATTTCTGGCCACAGCCCAGGACTATGACCGGATTTTGCGCCAGCGCAACCGGCTGCTGCGCGAACAGCGGCCCGCAGCGGAAATTCATCCCTGGACCTCCGCCCTGGTTCGCACCGGTGCCCTGATCCGCCGGGAACGGCAGGCTTTCCTGCAGCGCCTGCTCCCCCTCTTCCGTCGCAGCTACAGCCAGATTTGTGGCGGCAACGAAGAGGCCGACCTGGTCTACGCCGAGGGCGGTTCCGATTTGGGCGAGCTGCAGAAGGATTTCTCCTGTTCCCTGGCCCGCCAGGCCGATGCGGAACGGCGAGCCGGTACCACCTTGGCCGGTCCGCACCGGGATGATCCGTATTTTACCGTCGAGGGTCTCCCGGTCCGTCAGTTTGCTTCGCAGGGGCAGCAGCGCTCCGTGCTGCTCGCTTTCAAAACAGCGCAGATCATGGATCTGGAGAATATCACCGGGGAACCACCGATTCTCCTGCTCGATGATCTGACCGGGGAACTGGATCGTCACCGCCAGGAATTTTTTTTTCGTTTTCTGTTGGACCGGCAGGGCCAGGTCTTCATGACCACGACCGATCCCCGCCCACTGCAAGCCGAAGGTTTTGCCCAGGCCCGCACCTTTCAGGTCCGCGCCGGTGCCTTGGATCCCGAATGAATCGATTGAGGAAAAAATGACCGAACAGAGCAAAAAGGAGTATGGAGCCGCCAGCATCAAGGTCCTTGAGGGACTTGCGGCGGTTCGCAAGCGGCCGGCGATGTATATCGGTTCGACTGGTCCTATGGGCCTGCATCATCTGGTCTACGAGGTGGTCGACAATTCCATCGATGAAGCCTTGGCCGGCTATTGCGACGAGGTGTCGGTGATCATCCATGTCGACGGTTCGGTCACCGTGGAGGACAACGGCCGGGGCATCCCGGTCGACCTGATGGCGGGGCAGAACAAATCGGCGGCCGAGGTGGTGCTGACCGTCCTGCATGCCGGCGGCAAATTCGACAGCGACAGCTACAAGGTCTCCGGCGGCCTGCACGGCGTCGGCGTTTCGGTGGTCAACGCCCTCTCCCTGCGTCTCGACCTGGAGATCCGCCGCAACCACCGCATCTACCGCCAGAGCTACGAACGCGGCGTCCCGACCGGACCCCTCACTGAGGATGGCGACACCATCAAGCGCGGGACCAAGATCACTTTCTGGCCCGACGGGGATATTTTCGAAACGACGGAATTCTCCTTCGAAACCCTCTCCCAGCGCCTGCGCGAACTGGCTTTTCTCAACGGCGGGGTGATGATCCACATCCTCGACGAGCGCAGTGAGAAAAAACACGATTTCCACTACGAAGGGGGGATCTCCTCCTTCGTCGAGTATCTCAACCGGGCCAAGACCCCCCTTCACCCCAAGCCGATCTTCTGCAAGGGAGAGAAGGAAGGGATGGAGATCGAGATCGCCATCCAGTACAACGACGGTTACGACGAAAAAATCTTCTCCTTTGCCAACAACATCAATACCCACGAGGGGGGTACGCACCTGATCGGCTTCAAGGCGGCGCTGACCCGGACGATGAACACCTACGCGACCGCCAACAACCTGCTCAAAAACGTCAAGACCGCCATCTCCGGCGACGATCTGCGCGAAGGGATGGCCGCGGTCATCTCGGTGAAGATTCAAGATCCCCAGTTCGAGGGGCAGACCAAGACCAAACTCGGCAACTCGGAGGTCAAGGGGCAGGTCGAGTCGCTGATGAACGAAAAACTGGCCACCTACCTCGAAGAAAATCCCCAGGTGGCGCGCAAGATCCTGGAAAAAGGGATCGAGGCCGCACGAGCCCGCGAAGCGGCGCGCAAGGCCCGCGACCTGACCCGCCGCAAGGGCGCCCTGGAGGGACTGTCGCTGCCCGGCAAACTCGCCGACTGCCAGGAGAAGGATCCGGCACTGTGCGAAATCTACCTGGTCGAGGGTGACAGCGCCGGCGGCAGCGCCAAGCAGGGGCGGGACCGCCGCTACCAGGCGATCCTGCCGCTGAAGGGGAAGATTCTCAACGTCGAGAAGGCGCGCTTCGACAAGATGCTGACCTCCAACGAGATCCGCACCCTGATCACGGCCATGGGAACCGGCATCGGCAAGGAGGATTTCGACGTCAGCAAGCTGCGTTACCACCGCATCATCATCATGACCGACGCCGACGTCGACGGCTCCCACATCCGCACCCTGCTGCTGACCTTCTTCTTTCGGCAGATGGCGGAACTGGTCGAACGGGGCCATCTCTACATCGCCCAGCCACCACTCTACAAGGCCAAGCGCGGCAAGAAGGAGATCTACCTCAAGGATGAAGGGGCGCTCCTCGAGTATCTGCTCGGCGAAGGGGTCGAGGGGATGACCGTGCAGATGGAGAAGAGCGGCAAGGTGGTCCGCGGCAGGCAGATCATTCCCACCCTGCGCAACATCATCGACTACAACAGCCATTTCGAAAAAATGGTCCACAAGGGGGTCAACGCCGAGGTGCTCAAGGTCTTTGTCTACGGGAAGATTCTCAATGGTTTCGCCGACATGGCGGATCTCGGGCCGTTGGCGGAGAAGCTCCGCGCGGTCGAACCGCGGGCGGCCTTCCAGGTCTTCGAGGAACCGGCGCGCATCCTCTTCACCCTTGGCAACATCCGCGCCCGCATCGACCAGACGGTTCTCGAGCAGCTCTCTTCCCACGAATACAAGCTCCTGCTCCAGGCTTACCGCCAGGTCGAGGAGATCTGTCTGGGGGAAAATGCCCTGGTTTCCAGCGATGGCAAGGAGGAGGCGGTCATCACCGATCGTCAGGACCTGCTCACCTTCTTCCTCGACCGGGCCAAGAAGGGGCAGTACATCCAGCGCTACAAGGGACTGGGCGAGATGAACCCGGAGCAGCTCTGGGAGACGACCATGGATCCGGAAAAGCGGGTGCTGCTCCAGGTCAAGATCGAGGATGCGGTGGAAGCCGACGAGATATTTACCGTGCTGATGGGGGACCAGGTCGAGCCGCGGCGGGAGTTCATCGAAAACAACGCCCTGAACGTCTCGAATTTGGATATCTAACTGCGGCGAAAGGCGAAGGGCAAAAGGCTAAGGGAAAAACACCCTCCTGGCCAATCGCCTTGCGCCCTTACCTGGTTTTCCGGAGAAAAACTCATGCTTTCCGAACAGAATAAAGTCAGCGTCAATATCGAAGACGAGATGCGCAAGTCCTACATGGACTATGCCATGAGCGTCATCGTCGGCCGGGCCCTGCCCGATGTCCGCGACGGGCTCAAGCCGGTGCATCGCCGGGTGCTGTTCGCCATGAGCGAGCTCGGCAACGAGTGGAACAAGCCCTACAAGAAGTCGGCCCGCGTGGTCGGCGACGTCATCGGTAAGTACCATCCCCACGGCGACACCGCGGTTTACGACACCATCGTGCGCATGGCCCAGGATTTCTCCATGCGCTACCAGCTCGTCGACGGCCAGGGGAACTTCGGTTCTATCGACGGCGACTCGGCGGCGGCGATGCGTTACACCGAGGTGCGCATGGCCCGGCTGGCCGGGGAACTCCTCGCCGATATCGACAAGGAGACCGTCGACTTCGGCCCCAACTACGACGATTCCTTGCAGGAACCACTGGTTCTGCCCTGCAAGTTTCCCAACCTGCTGGTCAACGGCTCGGAAGGGATCGCCGTCGGCATGGCGACCAAGATCCCGCCCCATAACCTCGGCGAGGTGATCGATGCCCTGGTCGCCGTCATCGACGACCCCACCCTTGATTTCGAGGAGCTGCTGCAGCACATCCCGGGCCCTGATTTTCCCACCGGCGGCTTCATCCTCGGCCGCGAGGGGATCCGCGAGGCCTATGGCAACGGCCGCGGCATCATCCAGATGCGCGCCCGGGCGCTGGTGGAGACGCAAAAGAAAACCGAGCGCCAGGCGATCGTCGTCACCGAGATTCCCTTCCAGGTCAACAAGGCGCGGCTGATCGAAAAGATCGCCGACCTGGTCAAGGAGAAGAAGATCGAGGGGATTTCCGACCTGCGCGACGAATCGGACCGCGAGGGGATGCGCATCGTCATCGAGCTGAAACGGGACGCCATCCCGCAGGTGATCCTCAACCAGCTCTACAAGATGACCCAGATGCAGGCCTCTTTCGGCATCATCATGCTCGCCATCGTCAGCGGCCAGCCGCGGGTTCTCGCCCTGCGCGAGGTCCTCGACCGGTTCCTCGATCACCGCAAGGAAATCGTCACCCGGCGCTGCATCTTCGAGCTGAAGAAGGCCGAGGCCCGGGCGCATATCCTCGAAGGGCTGAAGATCGCTCTCGAGAATCTCGACGAGGTGATCCAGATCATCAAGGCGAGCGCCAACTCGGCCGAGGCGAAAGAGCGGCTGATGGGGCGTTTCGGCTTCTCCGAGATCCAGGCCCAGGCGATCCTCGACATGCGCCTGCACCGCCTGACCGGCCTGGAACGGGACAAGATCATCGCCGAGTACAACGAGATCCTGGCCCTGATCGCCCGCCTCAAGGAGATCCTCGCCAGCGAGGTGGAGATCTTCAAGATCATTCGCCAGGAACTGCTGGATATCCGGGAACGGTACGGCGATGCGCGCCGCACCGAGATCGTCGCCAAGACGGGCGAGCTCTCCCTCGAGGACCTGATCGTCGAAGAGGACATGGTGGTCACCGTCACCCACAGCGGCTACATCAAGCGCAACGCCGTCTCCCTCTACCGCGCCCAGCGCCGCGGCGGCAAGGGAAAGACCGGAATGCGCCCCAAGGAGGAGGATTTCGTCGAGCGGCTGTTCATCGCCTCGACCCATTCCTATGTCCTGATCTTCACCGACCAGGGGAAGGTCTACTGGCTCAAGGTCCACGAGATTCCCCAGGGGGGCCGGGCCACCCGCGGCAAGGCGATCGTCAACCTGCTGCAACTGGCCCCCGGCGAAAAGGTCATGACCATTCTGCCGGTCAAGGAGTTCGTCGAAGACAAATACATCATCACCGCCACCCAGAACGGCACCATCAAGAAGACGGAACTGATGGCCTATTCCAATCCCCGCGTCGGCGGCATCATCGCCCTGACCATCGACGAAGGAGACCGGCTGATCGCCGCCCGCCTGACCGATGGCAACATGGACATCCTGCTCGCCAGCCAGAGCGGCAAGTCGATCCGGTTCCCGGAAACCGATGTCCGGCCGATGGGGCGCACCGCCCGCGGGGTGCGGGGGATGGCGCTCGAGGACGCGGATCGGGTGATCGGCATGGAGACGGTCACCGACGCCACCGCCGCGACCCTGGTCACGGTCACCGAGAACGGCTACGGCAAACGCACCGATCTCGGCGAATACCGGGTGCAGAGCCGGGGCGGCAAAGGGATCATCACCATCAAGACCTCCGAGCGCAACGGCCAGGTGGTCGACATCAAACTGTGCGATGAAGATTCCGACCTGATGTTCATCACCGACCGGGGCAAGGTGCTGCGTACCGCGGTGGGTGCTCTCTCGATCATCGGCCGCAACACCCAGGGGGTGCGGTTGATGGTTCTGGAGGCGGGGGAACGCATCGTCGCCGTCGCCAAACTGGCCGAGAAGGATGAGGAACATGGAGATCCGGAAGCTGCAGAAGAAGCTTTTGCGGGAGGAGCTGAGGAGGCGGAGGAAGAACTCTAAGGGGCGCCGGCTGGCTGATCACCGGCACGCTGGTCCTGCTGATCCTGCTGTTTGCCGGGGGGGCGTATTTACCGCTACAATCTGGACAGTCTGCTGGAGGCCGATTTTCAGCGGGGACAGGAACTGGTGGAGGCCGGGGAACTACCCGGCGGCGGTCGAGGTCTTCCAGGCCATCTATCACCGCCATCCGGGTTTCCACCTGGCGCCCCAGGCGCTGTTCGAGGCCGGGGACGTTCTCAACCTCTTTGAGCAACGCTATCCGGAAGCCCTGCTGGCCTATCTGCTGGTGGAGAAGGATTTTCCCGACAGCCCAGCGGCGCACAAGGCCCGCCGGCAGATCGCGGAAATTTACAAATACCGCCTGCGCGACTACGCCCAGGCGGTGGTTGCCTACCAGAAGCTTCTGGACAACGGGGTTCCCGACGGTGACCGGGTCCAGTACGAGCTGGCCGATACCTACTTCCGGCTGAACAATTTCGAGCAGGCCCGCATCGAGTTTGAGAGTCTGCTCAAGACCTGGCCGCAGAGCCCGCTGGTCCCCGAGGTCCGCTATCGCATCGCCATCGCCTATGTCCTCGAAGGGGATCCAAGGTCCGCCGAGGAGGCCTTTCGCGGGGTAATCCGCGACTGGCCGGATAATTCCTTCGCCGTCGAGGCCCGCTTCGGTCTGGCCGGGGTTCTCGAGGCAAGGGGAACAGCTGGTCAAGGCGCTGCAGCATGCTCGAGGAGTTGCGGGGTGTCTACCCGAACCGGGAGATCCTGGAAAAGCGCATCGAGCAGGTCAAGGAGCGCATCCGCAAGAAACAGAAGGCGATTTGATTTTTCAGGAGAGGCACGTGAGGAATCATGAGGAAAATCCGGGGCGCTGAAGGTCGGCGTGATCGGCGCCGGCAGCTGGGGGACGACCCTGGCCGACCTGCTGGCGAAGAAGCACTACAACGTCACCCTCTGGGCCTATGAACCGGACCTGGTGGCGCGGATGCGCAAGACCCGGGAAAACGACCTCTTTCTCCCCGGTTTTCAACTGGCCGAGACGCTGGCGGTGACCAACGATCTGGCCGAGGCTGCCGCCGGCAAGGACCTGCTGCTGCTGGTGCCCCCCTCCCAGGTGATGCGCCGGGTGGTGAGCCAGGCGGCGCCCCACATCGCCCCTGGCACCTTGATCGTCTCCGCCGCCAAGGGGATCGAAAACGAAACCCTGCAGACTGATGTCGGAGGTGCTGGCGGAAGTCCTGCCGGCGCCCCTCGGGGAGCGCCTGGCCTTTCTCTCCGGACCCTCCTTCGCCCGGGAGGTGGCCGCCGAAATGCCGACCGCCGTGGCCATCGCCGCCACCCATCCGGCCGTGGCCCGGGCGGCCCAGGAGGTCTTCAGCACCGCGGCGTTTCGCGTCTATACCAACGACGACGTGATCGGGGTGGAACTCGGCGGGGCCCTGAAGAACGTCATCGCCCTGGCTGCCGGCATCTCCGACGGCCTCGGCTTCGGCCACAATACCCGCGCCGCGCTGATCACCCGGGGACTGGCGGAAATGACCCGGCTCGGCGTCGCCCTGGGCGCCCAGCCGGCGACCTTTGCCGGCCTGGCGGGCATGGGCGACCTGGTCCTGACCTGCACCGGCGATCTCTCCCGCAACCGCACCGTCGGCATGGAGCTCGGCCGCGGCCGCAGCCTGGAGGAGATCCTCGCCGGGATGTCCATGGTCGCCGAGGGGGTCAAAACCACCCTCTCGACCTATCAGCTGGCCGCCAAGCTCGGCGTCGAGGTGCCGATCACCGACCAGATGTACCGCATCCTCTACGAGGGGAAGAGTCCCCGCCAGGCGGTCGGTGACCTGATGCTGCGCGAACTCAAACCGGAAGGAATCTGAAGCGCCCCTGCAGGGGGCGCAGACCGAGGTGTCACCCATGAAACGTCTGCTGCTGTTCGCATTCTGTTGCTCCTTGCCGTTCCGGCCTGGGCCGGTCCGAGCGTGGTCATGAAGACCAGTCTCGGCAACATCACCATCGAACTGGACGAGGCCAAGGCGCCGGTCACGGTGAAGAACTTTCTCGCCTATGTCGATGCCGGGGCCTATGACGGAACGATATTTCACCGCGTGATCGACGGCTTCATGATCCAGGGTGGAGGGTTCGATGCCGACCTCCAGCGCCGGCCGAGCCGGGCGCCGATCAAGAACGAGGCCGGCAACGGCCTGAAGAACCGGCGCGGGACCATCGCTATGGCCCGCACCTCGGTGGTTGACTCGGCAACCAACCAGTTTTCATCAATCTCAAGGACAATGATTTCCTCGATCACCAGGGGGAGGATGCCCGGCGCTTTGGCTATGCCGTCTTCGGTCGGGTCACGGCCGGCATGGAGGTGGTCGATCGCATTGCCAAGGTGCCGACCCGGGCGCGCAACGGACAGTTCCAGAACCTGCCGGTCGAGCCGGTGACCATTCTGGCGGTGGAACGCGTGCAACCCTGAAGCGGACCGCGTCCAGGTTGGCTGGCAGGCAGGTCGAGGGGGCAGGGATGCGTGACCTTCCGCATCATGACCTACAACGTCCACCGCTGCCGCGGCGGGGACGGTCGCATCGATCCCGAGCGGATTGTCGACGTGATCGCCGACGGCGCCCCGGACATCGTCGCACTCCAGGATCTCGATCCGGCCCAGGATGGCGGCCAGCTCGAGCTGCTGGCCAGCCGTCTCGGCATGCGGGCCAGCGCCGACCCGAACCGGCCCGGCAAGGGTTTTCTCTCCTATTTTCCCATCTCCGGCCTGCGCAGCTACGACCTCGGGGCCAGCCACTGCCTGCGGGCCGATGCCGACATCGGCGGCAAACGTCTGCATCTTTTCAACCTCCAGCTCTCCGGCGCTCCGGCACAGCGCCGCCAGCAGATCACCCGACTGCTCGGCCCGGAACTGCTGGCCAGCAGTTCCCTCGGCTGCCCCTGCCTGGTCCTCGGAGATTTCGGCGATTTCTGGTGGGGAACCGGGAATTTCGACCTGGCGATGATGCTGCGCAAGGTCCGGCGGCCCCTCTGGCGCGGAACCTATCCGGCGCGGCTGCCCCTGGCCGCTCGTGATCGCGCCTATCTGCTGGGGGCGGTGCGGGTTCTGGAGGGGACGGTCCTGCGCAGCCCCCTGGCCCGGCAAGCCTCCAGCCACCTCCCGCTGATCCTCACCGTCCAGCTCATCGATCCGCGACGCTATCTGCGGGTCGAGAACCTCAAGACCGGCCGCATGGAAATCGCTCCTGGCTGACGGCGGCTGGGGACGACGCTGGGGGTAAGGAGTGGAATCGCGAGGCTGCTGCCGCAGGTGCCGTGTCCAGAAAGGGAAAACGATGAAGGTCACCACAGAGCGTCGGCAGCAGGCCGCGGCGGTGCTGGACATTCTCGCCCGGACCTATCCCGGTGCCGAGTGCGCCCTGAACTTCAACAGCCCCTGGGAGCTGCTGGTGGCCACCATCCTCTCGGCCCAGTGCACCGATGTGCGGGTCAACCAGGTGACGCCGGAACTGTTTCGCCGCTATCCCGACCCCGGAAGCGCTGGCGCGCGCCGACCCGGCGGAGCTGGAAGAGCTGATCCGCTCCACCGGATTTTTCCGCAACAAGGCCAGAAGCCTGCTCGGCTGCGCCGCGGCCCTGGTCGCGGAGCACGGCGGAAGGTGCCGGCCAGCCTGGAGGCGTTGACCGCCCTGCCGGGGGTGGGGCGCAAGACGGCCAACGTGGTCCTCGGCAACGCTTTCGGCATCCCCGGGATGGTGGTCGACACCCACGTCAAGCGGGTCGCCTTCCGCCTCGGCTGGACGCGAACAGCGCGACCCGGTGAAGATCGAACGGGAGCTGTGCGAGCTGCTGCCGGAGGCGCAGTGGACCCAGGCCGGCCATCTGCTCATCCATCACGGCCGGGCGCTGTGCAAGGCGCCGACGCCCCTTTGCAGCCACTGTCCGGTGCTGGAGCTGTGCCCGCGAAGGGGAGTGAAGCGGTCGAAGTAATTGCCAGGGGCAGGGTGAAAAGCGCGGCGGCCCGCGGACAGATATCCGCGGGCCGCCGCGCTTTGCGGATCAGTGGTCCTCGAGGTCGAGGCGGAAGAAGTCGCGGGCCTTGGGCTTTTTTTCGTCCAGGGCATAGCGGGTCGGGGCGGTTCCGGGGGCGAAGGCCTCGATGGTGGCGTCGGGCGTGTCCTCGGGGGCCAGAAGGCCGGTGGCGGGATCGACGGGGCGGAACTCGATGTCGTCGGGAACCGGAAATGCCTTGCGGCGGCATTCCCTTGACCGCCTCCTTCATGAAGGCCACCCAGGCCGGCGCGGCGGCCCGGCTGCCCGTCTCCTGGTGCCCGAGGGGGCGTTCCTGGTCGTAGCCGACCCAGGAGACCGCCACCAGCTGGGGGACGAAGCCGGCGAACCAGGCATCCTTGAGATCGTTGGTGGTACCGGTTTTGCCGGCCACCGGCCGGCCCAGGGCCTTGGCCCGCCAGCCGGTGCCGTTGCGCACCACGCTCTCCATCAGGTTGGTGACCAGATAGGCGGTCTCGGGGGAGATGACCCGTTCGGCGCGCTGCTGGATCAGTTGCTGGTCCGGGGCCGGGGCCGCCGGGAAAATCGGCCGGGTCGGTCGATTCGAGGACCCGGCCGTCGCGATCGAGGATCGCGGGTGATGTAGGTGGGGGTATGGCGGACGCCGCCGCTGGCGAAGACCGAGTAGGCGGTGGCCAGCTCCAGGGGCGTCAGCGCCGAGGAACCCAGGGCCAGGGTCAGGTCGCGGGTGAGGGGGGAGGTCGATGCCGAGTTTGTGGGCGTAGTTGGCTGCGTAGTCGACCCCGATATCCTCGAGGATCTTGATGGTGATGATGTTGGCGGAATGGGTCAGGGCCTTGCGGACCGTCGTCGCCCCGGTGAACTCCTCCTCGTAGTTTTTCGGCTTCCATTCGACTTCCTCGCCGCTGTCGGTGGTCTCCTTGTAGATGACCGGGGTGTCGAGGATGACCGTCGCCGGCGTATATCCCTTGTCGAGAGCCGCGGCGTAGATGATCGGCTTGATCGCCGAACCGGGGAGGCGGTGGGCCTGGATGACGCGGTTGAACTGGCTCTGCGCGAAATCGTAGCCCCCGACCATGACCTTGACCTGGCCGGTCTGTGGGTCGAGGGCGATCAGTGCGCCCCTGGGCTTCGGGCTCCTGCTCGAGGGCGAGCTGCAGGGGCCCCTGGTCGGGCATGGCGAGGACCTTGACCTCGAGCAGGGACCCGACGGGAAGGTCGGGACTGGCCGCCGTCGACATTGCCGCGCGCCGGCTGCCCGCGGGGGACCACCAGCGGCGGTCCGGCCCAGCGGCAGGAATCGAGGTCGATCTCGCCGCTGAATGAGCCGATGCGGACGGTGAGGGCCTTGCCGCGGCTGGCCGGTCAGCACCCCGTCATGGAATTCTCCACGGTCAGGGGGTGTTTTCTCCAGCGTCCTGCTGCTGGGCGCCAGGAAGGCCGCTTCTGCCGGCGGCGTAGAGGAGCTGAGTGGTCCGCGGTAACCCTGGCGTTTGTCGTGATCGCGGAGGTTTTCCTGCACCGCCTGCTGGGCCGCCTGCTGCATCGCCAGGTTCATGGTGGTATGGACCTCCAGCCCTCCGGTGTAGAGCGTTTCCTGCGCCGAAGGTATTCTCGAGGTAGCGACGGACCTGCTCGGTGAAGTAGGCGGCCTCGGCGATATGGGTGTTGACCCGGGGACGGATGGTCAGCTTCTCGCTCCAGGCCGGTCTGGGCCTGCATGCTGGGTGATATAGCCGTCTTCCACCATCCGGCCGAGAACGTATTTCTGCCGCTCCTTGGCCCTGGCGAAGTGCTGGTAGGGGGAGTAGCGGCTCGGCGCCTGGGGAAGGCCGGCCAGCATGGCGCATTCGGCCAGGGAGAGATCCTCGACGTTCTTGTCGAAATAGTTTTCGGCGGCGGCCTCCACCCCGTAGGCGCCGTGGCCCAGATAGATCTGGTTGAGGTAGAGGTAGAGGATGTCGTCCTTGGAGAGTTTTTTCTCCATGCGCCAGGCGAGGATCGCTTCCTTGAACTTGCGGGAGAATTTCTTCTCCGGGGTGAGCAGCAGGCTTTTGGCGACCTGCTGGGTGATGGTGCTGCCCCCCTGGACGATCCCGCCGGCCAGAACGTTCTTCACCGCGGCCCGGAGGATGGAGACCAGGTCGATCCCCTGGTGCTGGAAAAAGTTGGAATCTTCGGCGGAGACGAAGGCCTGGATGAGCAGTTGCGGGCATGCGGGACACCGGGACGACGATGCGCCGCTCACTGGAGAACTCGGCGATGACCGTGCCGTCGTCGCTGTAGACCCGGGTGATGATCGGCGGCCGGTAGTCGGCCAGGGTGTCGACCTTGGGCAGGGAGCCGGCGACCACGAAATAGGCGCCGAGCAGAAGGCTGCAGCCGAGAAGAACCAGCCCGAGCCCGCCGAAGAGGGCCAGCCGCAGCAGGCTCGGGGCGGCTTCATACCGGGCCAGGTGAGGTGGATGTGGCGCGGCAAACGAGTAACTTCATGGGCTTCATTTCTCCACAGGCAAAACCGATTTATAGCACAGGGGCCGCCGGCGGGGCAAGGTTTGCCGTTGGCGCCCGGGTCGCAGCCTGTGCTATAGTTTTGGCCGAGGTCCCGGCCTACCGCAGCGGCCAGCGTCGCCGCGCTGAGGATCCGAGAAGCTATCGAGGAGAAGCGATGAATCACAGCGTGGGCCTGATTCTGGTGTTGTCCTGGGCTCTGGGGTTGCACCATGTTCGGCTCCTGGACGGCGATTCCGCCTCCCGGCGGCTGCGACCAGTGCCACACCCATGCCGATCAGCTACGACTGGCAGCTGGCCTACACGCCGGTGACCCTCAACGACGAGACGGGTCGTCTTGCCTGGCAGCAGCCGGAGAGCGTGACCCCTCCCGAGACCTCCCGCGTGGAGGAGAAAAAGCTGACCGAGCAGCGCTGCTTCCGCTGCCACAAGGGGCCCGACAAGGCCCACGCCGATTACCAGGGACGCTACCACCACTGATCCGACTCCCAGCCGCAGTTTCCACCGCCCTCCCCCGCGCCGGGAGGGCCGTTTTTTATGGAGGAGATTGCCATGTTCCGCCGCACCAAGATCGTCGCCACCGTCGGCCCGGCCTGCGAGTCGGAGGAAGGTCTGCAGGCCCTGATGGAGGCCGGCGCCGATGTCTTTCGTCTTAATTTCAGCCACGGTGACCTGGCGACAAGGAGCTGCTGATCCGCCGCATCCGCGAACTCTCCCGGCGCCGGCGCCGGGCGGTGGCGATCCTCGCCGACCTGCAGGGGCCGAAGATCCGCACCGGGCGGATGGCCGGCGGCGCCATGGAGCTGGCAGCGGGGCAGGAGGTGACGATCACCACCCGCGACGTGCTCGGCGAGCGCCGGGCTGATCCCCACCACCTACACCGAGCTTCCCGGGGACGTGCGCCCGGGCGACCGCATCCTGCTCGACGACGGCCTGCTGGAGTTCGAGGTGCTGGACAGCGCCGGCAGCGAGGTGCGCTGCCGGGTGCTGGTCGGCGGCCTGCTCAAGGACCGCAAGGGGATCAACCTGCCCGGGGTGGCGGTCTCGGCGCCCGCCCTGACCGCCAAGGACCGGGAGGACCTGGCCTTCTGCATCGGCCAGGAGATCGACTACCTGGCCCTCTCCTTCGTGCGCAAGCGCGGCGACGTGCTGGAACTCAAGGAGCTCCTGCTGCGGGAGAAGTCCGCCGATCCAGGTGATCGCCAAGATCGAGAAGCCCGAGGCGGTCGCCGATTTCGAGGCCATTCTCGACGCCTCCGACGGCATCATGGTCGCCCGCGGCGACCTGGGCGTGGAGATGCGCCCGGAGAAGGTGCCGCTGATCCAGAAGCGCATCATCCGCAAGTGCAACGAGGCCGGCAAGCCGGTGATCACGGCCACCCAGATGCTGGAGAGCATGATCGATCATCCGCGGCCGACCCGGGCCGAGACCTCCGACGTCGCCAACGCCATTCTCGACGGCACCGACGCGGTGATGCTCTCGGCGGAGACCGCCTCGGGACGCTACCCGGTGGAGGCGGTCTCGCTGATGGTCAGGGTCGCCGAGGACGTCGAGACGGACCCGGAGCTGAAAGCCAAGGTCTTCCATCCGGTCCCTGAGATTCGCGGCTACCGGCGCATGCCGGAAGCGATCGGCCAGGCCGCCTGCCGGGTGGCGGAGAGCGTCGGTGCCACCGCCATCCTCGCCTTCACCCAGACCGGCAGCACCGTCGCCCTGGTTGCCAAATATCGCCCCGATATGCCGATCTTCGCCGTCACTCCGTCCCAGGCGGTGCGCCGGCGCCTCGCCCTGTTTGCCGGGGTGCGCTCGATCCGGGTCGATATCGAAGGGCGACACCGAAACCCAGATCCGCTCGGTGGAGGAGGCGGTTCTCGCTGCCGGGGTGCTGAAGAAGGGGGAGGTGGTGGTGATCACCATGGGCAGCCCGGTCTCGGCGCCCGGGACGACCAATCTGCTCAAGGTCCACCGGCTGGGGACCGGCGATTTCTACGAGGTCCACTGAAAAAGGGCAATTTTGAATTTTGAATTTTAAAT
This sequence comes from uncultured delta proteobacterium, assembly GCA_963763205.1. GTDB lineage: Bacteria > Desulfobacterota > Desulfuromonadia > Desulfuromonadales > DDH964 > DDH964. The sequence goes on from CAVXNQ010000005.1 coordinate 65,297, forward strand.
GTTGAATTTAATTCAAAATTAAGAATTCGAAATTCATAATTCCATAAGGGGTCGGAGTTATGAAGAAAAAAGCTGTCATCCTTTACAGCGGCGGGCTCGATTCGACGACCTGCATGGCGATCGCCCGCGACCAGGGGTTCGCCCCCTACGCGATCAGCTTCGCCTACGGTCAGCGCCACGCGGTGGAGCTGCAGAAGGCCCGGGAGTATGCACCGCGGATTGGCGCGGTCGAGCACCTGGTGGTCGACTTCGACCTGCGGCGGATGGGCGGCAGCGCCCTGACCGCCGACCTGGCGGTGCCCAAGGACGGGGTCAAGGAAGGGGAGATCCCGGTCACCTACGTGCCGGCGCGCAACACCATCTTCCTCTCCTTCGCCCTCGGCTGGGCCGAGGTACTGGGCGCCTTCGACCTCTTCATCGGCGTCAACGCCCTCGACTATTCCGGTTACCCCGACTGCCGCCCGGAATACATCGCCGCCTACCAGGCGATGGCCAACCTGGCGACCCGCGCCGGGGTCGAGGGGGCCGGGCGCTACACCGATCCACACCCCGCTCATCGACCTGACCAAAGCACAGATCATCCGCCGCGGCCTGGAACTCGGCGTCGACTACGCCCTGACCCATTCCTGCTACGACCCGACCCCGCAGGGGCTCGCCTGCGGCACCTGCGATTCCTGCCGGCTGCGCCTCAAGGGGTTCGCCGAGGCGGGCGTGCCGGACCCGGTCCGCTACGCCCTCGGGGGTGAGGGGTGAGGAGTCAGGAGAAAAATCCGGAAATCATCCAGACAAGGACAACTGGCATGACCGCGAATAGACAGACCTCACTCCTCACCCCTCACGGGGCGGCGCAGCCGCCCGCATGCCCGACCTGCAGAAGAGCCCGCGACACCCGCAACATCCCCATCGACAAGGTGGGGGTGAAGAACATCCGCTACCCGATCGTGGTGCTCGACCGCAGCAAGGCCCAGCAGCACACCGTGGCGCGCGTCAACATGTACGTCGACCTCCCCCATCACTTCAAGGGGACGCACATGAGCCGCTTCATCGAGATCCTCAACCTCTACCACGGCGAGATCAGCATCGACAGCATGGACGTCATCCTCCAGGAGATGAAGAGCCGCCTCGAAGCGAGCCGCGCCCACCTGGAGCTCGATTTCCCCTACTTCATCGAGAAGGCCGCCCCCGTCTCCGGGGCGCGCAGCCTGATGGAATACCAGTGCCGGATGGCCGGTACCCTCGGCGAGGAGCGGGATTTCGTCCTCGGCGTCAGCGTTCCGGTCACTTCGCTGTGCCCCTGCTCGCGGGAGATCAGCGCTCGCGGCGCCCACAACCAGCGCAGCCTGCTCAGCGTCGAGATCCGCTATACCGGCCATGTCTGGATCGAGGAGCTGGTCGCCTGGCTGGAGGAATGCGCCAGCGCGCCGGTCTACGCCCTGCTCAAGCGCGAGGACGAGAAGGCGGTCACCGAGCAGGCCTACGACCACCCGATGTTCGTCGAGGACATCGTCCGCGCCGTGACCGAAAAGCTCGCCGCGGTGGCGGCCATCACCTGGTTCCGCGTCGAGTGCGAGAATTTCGAATCGATCCACAACCACTCGGCCTACGCCCTGGTCGAGAGTGATTCCCGCTGACCGGCGGGGTGTGGAAAAGTCTGTGGAAAGGGTGGATAAGTCGGCCGGAAAAGATGGGTTGCCGGCCCGGCTGGGAAATCGGCTGGGGATTTTTGTCAAGGAACCGCTGCCGGGGCAGGTCAAAACCCGGCTCTGTCCGCCCCTGACGGCTGGCGAAGCGGCGGCCTTCTATCGAATCGCCCAGGAAGAGACCATCGCCCGCCTGGCCGCGGGGCCTTGGGCGGTGACCCTGATCTATGCCGGGGCCGAACGTTATTTCCGCGACCGGTATCCCGACCTGCCGCGCCTCCCGCAGGGGGAGGGCGCCCTCGGTCGACGCCTGCAGCGGGCCTTTGCCGCCCTGCTCGCCGACGGCGGAGCGGTGGCCATGGTCGGCTCGGACAGCCCCGATCTCCCCCTGCCCCTGGTCGAGGCGGCCTTTGCCGCCCTCGCCGCGGTCGATGCGGTGGCGGCACCGGCGAGCGATGGCGGCTATGTCCTGATCGGCACCCGCCGCCTCTGTCCGCAGCTCTTTGCCGGCATCCCCTGGAGCACCTCCGAGGTTCTCGCCGTTACCCGGCGGCGCGCCGCCGAGGTTGGCCTGAGCTGGCGGGAGCTGTCGACCTGGGCGGATGTCGACGACTTTCCCTCCCTGCTCAACCTGCTGCAACGTTCCCCGGCCTCGGCCAGCGCCGTTTTCGCCCGCCACCGGCTCGCCCATCTGTTGCCCCCCCTCGGCTAGTCCGCCAGCAGCCGTTCCGGATTCAGGTCGCGCAGCCGGCTGTAGAGGGTTTCGCCCAGCGGGTCGTCGACCAGGTGCACCCAGCCGCCGATATGCACCAGGCAAACGGCCGGACGGTCCTCCCGCAGGCGGCGCAGGGTCGCGGCCATTTGGGCGTCGCGCCGGCCGATCCCCTCGCTGCCGCGACGACGGGCGAGAAAATCGTCGGCCACCTGCGGCAGCGGAGCCCCCTTTACCAGCGCCCGGGCCAGGGCGTAGTCTTCGCTGGCCGGCGCACCGCCGCCCGCCAGGCGCAGCAGGGTCAGCAGGTTGCGGTAGGTGACCAGCTCCCGGTCCACCCGCCGCAGTTGGCGCAGGGCAATGGCGTCGAGATCGATCAGCTGAAGGGGAATCCGGGCGCGCTGCGCCCAGTCGCTGGCGATCCGGTATTCATAGGGGAGGGCGAGCAGGCGGCGGATGCCGGCCACGGCCGGGTGGTTGTCCAGCGCGGCCGCCGCGAACCCTTCCGCCGCCAGGCGGTGGAGAATCCGCCCCAGGCGCGCCCCCAATACCACCCCCCGGGTCTGGCGGTAGTGGAGGGCGGCGGGACTCATCTCCAGGGTCAGCACGGCCGGATGCAGCTCATCCAGGAGCCGGGCGAGGCGCTGCTCGCCGCCGGGATCGCGGTGCACGGTCCCGATCAGGACCAGGCGGCCCGCAGCCACCCTTCAACGCTCCGCCACGGCACCGTAGCCGGCCGCCGGCAGCGCCTCGAGGATGTCGCGGATATGTTCCGGCCCGCGGGTTTCCAGCTCCAGGCGGACTTCGCTGCGGCCCAGCGGGACCTCGCTGCTGCGCCGGTCGTGGCTGACGTGGAGAATGTTGGCGCCGAGGCCGGCGAGCCGGGTCGCCAGGTCCGCCAGCGCCCCGGGAACGTCCTGCAGCTCGACGCGCACCTTGAGAAAGCGACCCTCGGCGAGCATGCCCCGCTCCACCACGCGGGCCAGGGTCTGCACGTCGAGGTTGCCGCCGGAAAGGACGCAGACCGTATTCCCCCGGTGCAGCGGGCGGCGGCCGTAGAGGAGCGCCGCCAGGGTCACCGCGCCGGCCCCCTCGACGACCAGCTTGGCCTTCTCCAGCAGGCTGACGATGGCCTGGGCGATCTCCTCCTCCTCCACCGTGACCAGGTCGTCGACCAGTTCCTCGATGAGCGGAAAAGTCAGCTCGCCGAGACGCTTGACGACGATGCCGTCGGCCAGCGAGCGGGCCGCCGGCAGGGTCACCGGCGTCCCCTTGCGACGGGCGAGCAGGGCCGAAGGGGCGCCGGCGGCCTGCACGCCGACGATGCGGATGTCGGGAGACAGGGCCTTGGCGGCGCTGGCGATGCCGGCGATCAGCCCGCCGCCGCCGATGGGGACCACCAGGGTCCCGGCCTCCGGCAGCTGTTCGAGGATCTCCAGGCCGACGGTCCCCTGGCCGGCGATCACCAGGCGGTCGTCGAAAGCGGGGACGAAGAGCATGCCGCGCTCGGCCTGCAGTTCCCGGGCGCGGGCCGCGGCCTCGTCGAAGCCGGCGCCGTGCAGGACGATCTCCGCGCCGTAGCCGCGGGTGGCGAGGACCTTGGCCAGCGGCGTCGATTCCGGCATCACCACCAGGGCGGGGATGCCGGCCGCGGCGGCGGCGCAGGCCAGCCCCTGGGCGTGGTTGCCGGCCGAGGCGGTGATCACCCCGCGGGAAAGGGCGGCGGGGGACTGGTGGAGGATGAAGTTGCTGGCGCCGCGCAGCTTGAAGGAGCCGGTGCGCTGCAGGTTCTCGCACTTGAACCAGACCGGCGCGCCGATCCGCTCGGAAAAATAGTGGGACGGAATCAGTTCGGTGCGGCGCACCCGTTCCTGCAGGGTCCGGGCGGCGTCGCGGATCAGCGGCAGATCGAGCATGGTCTCCTCCGGCGGCTCTGCCCTTAAGCCTAACCGCCGCGGAACACCTGGCAAGCCGGAAGGCTGTTTGGGATAACGGTTAGTTTCCGGTTAGAACGTTGACTTGCCGGGGGCATTGGCCGATAATCGCGAGCATACCCTAACAGCCGTAAGGAGGAACGTCTTGGAACTGGTACTCGGAGCCGGGCCGGTGGTCAAACTGGTCCTGCTGGTTCTGGTCTACTTTTCGGTGGTCTCCTGGGCCATCATCTTTCTCAAATTCCGCATCATTCACCGCGCCACCCGGGATTCGCAGCGTTTTCTCGACTTCTTCTGGGCCAAGAAACGTTTCGACGCCATCTTCCACGGCCTCCAGGATTACGCCAACTCGCCGCTGACCGTCCTCTTCCGTGAGGGCTACCAGGAGCTGCTCAAGGGGCAGCGCCGCCACGACGGGGATGAGGAAGGGGGCTTCAACGCCGACCTCGGCACCTCGGAGAACGTCGCCCGGGCTCTGCGCCGCGCCACCACCCAGGAGATCCACCGCCTCGAGAAATTCCTCACCTTTCTCGCCACCACCGGCTCGACCGCGCCCTTCATCGGCCTGTTCGGCACCGTGTGGGGGATCATGGCCGCCTTTCACGGCATCGGCAAGACCGGCAGCGCCTCGCTGGCGGTGGTCGCCCCGGGCATCTCCGAGGCGCTGGTGGCCACCGCCATCGGCCTGGTGGCGGCGATTCCGGCGGTCATGGGCTACAACTACTTCGTCAGCAAGGTGAATGTCCTGACCGGCGAGATGGACAACTTCAGCCAGGAGTTCCTGAACATCGTCCAGCGCATGGCGCGGAGGGGCTGATGGAGGTCGGACGCCGGGAAGGCGGCGGCCGCCGCACCCTCTCGCAGATCAACGTCACCCCGCTGGTCGACGTCATGCTGGTGCTGCTGGTCATCTTCATGGTCACCGCGCCGATGATGGAGCAGGGGCTCAAGGTCAACCTGCCCGAGGTGCAGAACGCCCCCGGGCTGAATACCGGCAACGAGCCGCTGGTGGTGACCGTCGCCCGCGACGGCGGGATTTCGGTGGGGCAGTCACGGGTCGATGTGCCGCCGAAGCTGACGCCGGTGCTGCGGCAGATCCTCGCCGGCCACCAGGACCGGCAGGTGCTCCTCGAGGCCGACCGCGAGGTTCCCTATGGCCGGGTGGTCCAGGTGATGGCGGCGATCCGCGGCGCCGGGGTGGAGAAGCTCGGCATGGTTTCGCAGCCGCCGAAGGATTGAGGGAACGGGCGGAATCGCGATGAACAGCAACCGCAGAATCAGGCAGGGGGTGGCGGGGCGTCCCGACGTGAAGCTGGGCCGGATGGTGCTGGTTTCGCTGGGGCTGCACCTGAGCGTCTTCCTGATCTTTTCCGGCCTGATCCTGCCCCGTTTCGGCCGGGTGCGGCCGCCGGTCTATTTCGTCGACCTGGTCAACCTGCCGGTCGCCCGGCCCCAGGCCGGCCGCCCCGATGTCCGGCCGGAACCGGCCAAGCCGAAGCCGGCCGCGGAGAAGAAAGCGACCCGGCCCGAACCGAGGCCGGCGCCGCCACCGCCGCCGGCCAAGCCCAAGATCGCCGCGCCGCTGAAGACCGCACCGCCCGCGCCGAAACCGCCGAAACGCCAGCCGAAGCCGAGCTATGATGAGACCTTGAAGACCATCCAGGAGATGCAGCAGGCGAAGCAGCGCCAGCAGGAGATCGACGCACTGAAGGCGAAACTGGCGGAACTGGCGAAGAACGACACCCGGCAGAATGCCGCGCCGGCGGCGGCACCGGTCGGCATGCCCGAAGGCCATGGCGACCAGGCCGGAGTCGAGCAGCGGGCCTGGCTGCAGGCCTTTTTCAAAGCCAACTGGCGGCTCTCCAAATACCAGGTGGCGAGTCGCAACCTGGAGGCCCGGGTGAGGGTTCGCTACGACGCCGCGGGGAACCTGCTCGATTACAAGATGGAGAAATCCTCCGGCGACCAGGCCTTCGACGATTCGGTGAAACGCGCCGTGCTGCTCTATCCCAAACTTCCCTTCGACCCGGGACACCCCATCGAAGAAGAGGTTGTCTTTAACCTGAAGGATCTTCTGGAGTGACCATGCGTCCTGCTCTTTGGCTGATCGTCCTGCTGGCCCTCGCCTGGCCGGCCGCGGCCCGCGCCGCGATCGAGGTGCGCGCCCCCGGCCAGCAGGCGATACCGCTGGCGGTGACCAAATTCCTGCCCCTCGACCAGGTCCGGCCCGAAGTCGCCGCCGACGTCGATGACGCCCTGCACGGCGATCTCGATCTGTCGGGGCTCTTCGCCCTGCTCGATCCGGCGGCCTTTCTCGATGATGCCCGCAAGCTGGGGCTGGTGAGCATCGACGTCGATTTCGGCCAGTGGCGGCTGCTTGGCGCCGAAGCGGTGGTCAAGGGCGCCTATGCGGTGCGCGGCGAGGAGCTGGTGCTCGAGGCGCGCCTCTACGACGTCGCCGGCCGGCGGCTGCTGACCGGCCGCCGCTACGTCGGGCGGATCAAGGATGCGCGGCGCATGGCCCATGCCTTTGCCGACCAGGTCCTCAAAAGCCTGACCGGCGAGGAGGGGCCGTTCAATGCGCGCATCGCCTATATCGACAATCGCTCCGGGCACAAGGAGCTCTACCTGATGGACGTCGACGGCAACAATCCGCTGCGCCTCACCGACCACCGCTCGATCGTCCTCAACCCCGATTTCTCGCCGCTGGGCAAGGAGCTGATCTTCACCTCCTACCGGCGCGGCAATCCCGATCTCTACCGCAAGGAGATCTATTCCGGGCAGGAGACCCGGATCTCCTCCCGCCAGGGACTGAACGCCGCGGCCCGCTATCGGCACGACGGCAAGGCCATCGCCCTGACCCTGACCAAGGATGGCAACGCCGAGATCTTCCAGATCGATCCCAACGGGGAGATCCAGCGGCGGCTGACCCAGAGCTGGGGGATCGACGTCGATCCCACCTGGAGTCCGGACGGCAAAGCGTTCGCCTTCGTCTCCGACCGCCAGGGGAATCCCCAAGTCTTCATCGCCGAGGCGGATGGCGGTTCGGTTCGCCGCCTGACCCGGGAAGGCAAGTACAACGCGACCCCGGCCTGGAATCCCAAGAGCGACCAGATCGCCTTCAGCCGCATGGGCAGTGGGGGGTTCGACATCTATACCATCCATGCCGACGGCAGCGGCGAACGCCGCCTGACCTTCGGCCCGGGGAACAAGGAACATCCCCGCTGGAGTCCCGACGGCCGTTTTCTGGTCTACTCCTCGGACCAGGAGGGCGAGAAGGCGATCTACGTCATGCGCGCCGATGGCACCGGCAGCCGGCGCATTTCCCCGCCGGGCGGAGAGAGCATCCACCCGGCCTGGTCCCCGCGCTGGTGAGGGCAAAGCGGTTGAGTTTGCCGGCTGTTGTTGTATAATCGCAAATCTGTGTTCGACCTGACCTGGCTGCTGCAGGCGGCCGATGAGTGGTAGCGTTCGCCAACCCTGATCATTGCCAAAGGAGTGAAAGTAATGAAAAAGTTCTCTGCGTTGAACCTGCTGATGGTCCTGGCGCTGGCCCTGCTGCTGGCTGCCGGTTGCGCCAAGAAGCCGGCCCCGGAAAGCATGGCGGCTCCCCCGACGGCGGCCCCGGCGACCACCCAAATGTCCACTCAGGAGCCCAGCGGCATCAGCGAACAGGCGGTGAGCGAACAGCCGGCGGGTGGTGAGCAGGGGCAGATCCAGACGGCCGCGGTCGCCGGCCTGGAGGGCATCACCTTCGATTTTGACCAGTACACCCTGACGCCCCAGGCCACCGCAACCCTGGCGGCCAATGCCGCCTACATGCAGGCCAATCCGACCGTCCAGGTACGCATTGAAGGGTATTGCGACGAGCGCGGATCCGATGAATACAACCTTGCCCTCGGCGAGCGCCGGGCGCAGGCGGCGATGAACTACCTGGTTTCCCTCGGCGTGGCCAAGGACCGCCTGTCGACCATCTCCTACGGGGAGGAGATGCCCGTCGATCCGGGGCATACCGAAGAGGCCTGGGCCAAGAACCGGCGTGACGAGTTCAAGGTCGTCCGTTAATCCCGTCCGTTCAGTTCCGGGGCCGCGCCACGCGCGGCCCCGTCTTTTTGGGAGAAGCCAGCCATGAAGGTACGTCGACGGTGGTGGTCCGGATTGCTGCTCCTGGCGCTGTTGAGCGGCTGTATGGCCACTCCCCAGCAGCAGCGCAACGCGAGTGATCTCGAGGAGATGAAGCGCCGGCTGGCCGACCTGGAGCGGGCGGTGGCCGCCCGGCAGCAGGACCAGGGACTCGAGGGGCGGCTGACCGCCATGGCCCGGCAGCAGGCTGATCTACAGGCCGCTCTCGACGGCCAGCGGGTGGATTTCCAGAACACCAGCGGGCGCCTTGAGGATCTTGCCCACCAGAACCAGGCGCTGGGCGAGGAGCTGAAGGTGGCTCGCAACGAGCTCGGGCTGAAGGTGGCGGCCCTCGAAGAGCGGGTCGCCAAGCTGGCCACGGCTCCGACGCCTCCCCCGGCCACGGCTCCGGCGCCCGCCGCCGCGGCCGGCCCCGAGGCGCTTTACCAGCAAGGACTCGACCTGATCCAGAAAAAGGGCGATTTTGCCAAGGGCAAGGAGGTGTTGCAGGAGTTTCTGCAGCGCTACCCGCAGCACGAGCTGGCGGTCAACGCCCAGTACTGGATCGGGGAGGCGCTTTATGGTGAAAAGCAGTATGAAAACGCCATCCTCCAGTTCCAGGACGTGATCCAGAAGCATCCCGACCACCCCAAGGCCCCGGCCGCCCTGCTCAAGCAGGGACTGGCGTTTCACGCCCTGGGCGATCTCAAGAACGCCCGGATCATTCTGCAGAAGGTGATCGCCAGCTACCCGAAGAGCGACGAGGCCGCCAAGGCCAAGGAACGGCTGGCCCAGTGGCCGGCCAAATGAATTGACGCAGCAATGAATGGATCAAAAGGGGCGGCCGCCGGGCCGCCCCTTTTGCGTCCCCGTCAACCTTCGCCGAGATGGCGAAAGGCGGCGAGCAGGTCGTTCTGGCTGAGGATACCGAGCAGGCGCTGCGGTTCCTGGGGATCGATGACCGGAAAATAACTGATGTCCCGTTGCATTTGCAGGATCTTGAGAGCTTCGCGCAGCGGCATGTCGGGGGGGATGGCGTGGGGATTGGCGGCGAGCAGGTCGCCGGCGACGACCAGCGGCACCAGCGCCGGTTCGAAGAGAAGGTTGCGGATTTCGGTGTAGTTGATCATGCCGAGGAAGTGTCCCTCGGCATCGACCACCGGAAAGCGGTCGTAGCGGCTGTGGGCGATGAAGCGCAGCAGTTCGTTGAAGGCGGTGGCGTTGCGCACCGTTTCGACGTTCTGGCGCATGATGTGCCGCACCAGGATGTCCCCCGGGTCGCGCAGTTGGTGGCCGGCCGGCAGGCCGAGGGAAGAGCGGAAGTGCTGGGCGACCGAGTGGAATCCCTCGAGCGCTCCCTGCGGCGCCCGTTTTTGCAGCAGGGAGAGGATCGGCACCTCGCCGGCGCGAACCAGGCCGTGGCGTACCGCCAGCGGGCCGACCAGCTCGAAAATCACCACCGAGCCGAGAACGATGGTTTCGATCAGATGGCCGCCTTCGGGCCAGCTCCGCACCAGGGAGCCGGCCAGGCCGATGGCTACCCCGGCCTGGGCCAGCAGGGTAATGCCGACGTAGCTCTGGGCGCGACGGCCGAAGGCGCCGAGGCGGGCGCCGATCACCGCGCCGAGCCACTTGCCGAGGGTGCGGGCCAGGATGTAAACGATCCCGAGCAGGCCGATGTGGGTCAGGCTTTCGAGGTGCAGGTTGGCGCCAGCGAGAACGAAGAAGGCGATGTAAAGCAGGTAGTCGACCTGGCGCAGGCCTTCGATGAGCAGATGCCAGCGGGGAGAGCTGTTGGCCAGGGTGATGCCGAGGGCGAGACTGGCCAACAGCGGATCGATACCGAGGTGGTGGCAGAGGGCTGAGCTGCCGATGACCCCGCCGAGGAGCAGGACCTTCTGCTCGCTGGCCAGTTCCAGGCGCTGCGCCCAGAGCGAGAGCAGAAAACCGATCGCGCCACCGATGACGAGCGGACCGACCATGCGCACAGCGAGGAGCCAAAGGGGCTCGTCGGGGCGGACCAGCAGGTGGGTAATGAGGGCGAATCCGAGGACCGACACCAGGTTGTTGAAGCCGACCAGGGTGAGGACCGTGCCGGTGACCGGGCCGTCGGCCTCATATTCCCGAATCACCATCAGGGTCGCTGCCGGCGCGGTGGCGACGGCGATGATGCCGAGGAGCAGGGCGAAGGTCAGCGAGGTGGAGGCGAGGTCGTGTCCCGGCAGGATCCGGCGCAGCCAAAAGAGGTTGGCGACCAGGGTCGCTGCGGCGACCAGAACGAAGGTGAGGAGGATTTCGCTGGCCGAAAAGACCAGGATCCGGTGCCGCCAGCGACGCAGCTGTTCCAGCTGGAACAGCCCGCCGATGTTCATCAGGATCAGGGCGAGACCGATATCGGCAAGGGGGCGCAGCTCCCGCAGGGCGAGGCTGCTGATCAGCGGCGGCAGGCCGGCGAGGTGGGTGAAGGAGGGTCCCAGTACCAGGCCGACCAGCAGGTAGCCGGTGACCCGCGGCACGTGACACCACGAGGCCAGCCGGCCGCCGACCAGGGCGCCGAGGAAGAGACAGGCCAGGGCCTGGAGGATGGGGACAAGGGAGGCGGCCATGGTCACACCCCGTGGCACTGGCTGGTGAGGGCGGAGGTTTATGCCTGCCGGGTGCGGGAGAGGTTACCCGGAGGCTGCAGGGGACGTCACGATCCGCCCCTCCCAGTCGGTCGCTGGGTCGGGGTCAGCGGATGATCTTCCAGCTGCCGTCGGGCTGGCGGCAGGCCGTGCCGTAGGCCTGCTGTTTCTCGCCGCCGATGTAGACCGTCTGCACGTATTCCCGGCAGTATTTCCCCTCGGAGCTCTGATAGGTCTCGACCGGGGTGATCGAACCGTGGTGGCCGCTGTCGGGGTTGCGCCAGGTGGTGGTGGTCTGGGTCGGCGTGTTTTCCAGCGCGTACTGGGCATTCTGCTGCATGGCGAGTTGGTCGGCGCGGTCCAGGGAGCGGCCGATGCTCTGGCCCATCAGGGCTCCGGCGAGGGTGCCGACGCCCACCGCCAGCAACCTTCCGGTGCCGTGGCCGACCTGGGCGCCGAGCAGGGCCCCGGTGCCGGCGCCGAGCAGGGTGCCGGCACCCTCTTTCGGCCCGGTATTGGGAGCGCAGGCGGCCACGAGCAGTGCCGCCAGGATAAACAGGACGAAGCTGCGTTTCATGACGATCCTCCCCGGTTGGGGTTGGCGAGCGGAATCCCCGTCAGCGCAGGGCATTCCTTTTGGTTAGTTTATCGGTGGGGGGCGGGGTGTCAAGATGCCGGCCCCGGCGCTTCGCCGGGGCCGGCAGGTGTTCACCCCCGAGGTGTCGGGGATTGGGCTTTGGCGGCCGGCTGCGTCCGGGATTGGGAGGTAACGGCCCGGGGCTTGACCAAGGTCGAACGGGTGGTCTGCTGCAGATCGTTGAGGAAGCTGCCGCCGATCCGGAACAGATAGGGAACCGAAGAGACCTTGAGCAGGGCGGAGCCGTCCTTTTTTCCCTTGGCAAAGTCGTAGCGTCGCGAGGTGCCGTCCTTCAGTTCCAGGCTCAGGCTCAGACTGGCGGGAGCGGGCAGCGGCTGGTCGGCGCCGGCGTCGACGTCCTGGATGGTGATCTGGGCCAGGCGGTCGATCAATTGTCTGGCGTGTTCGCTATTCGTCTCTTCCCCCGCGGCAAGATTCGCCAGCTGCGGCTGGCCGTCCTTGAGGGTGAGCTTGCCGGCAGGGAGGTCGACGGCGACGATCTGCTCCGGTTTCAACTGCAGCTGTTGCTTGTCCACCCAGTCGCCGGGCTTGAGACTCGCCTGGTAGCTGCTGAAGGGGATATCGTAGACCTGCTTTTCCCCGGCGAGCCGGGCGTGCACCTTGCGAAACCCGGGCGAGCTGCCGAGCAGCAGGGTCGCCAGCACCTTGTCGCCGGACTTGAACTGCAGGCGGCGGTCAAAGCCGGCATCGGCGACCTTGAAGCGTTGGAAGGAGGCCTCGGTCCGGGCGACCGGCCAGCTGCGTTCGATGGCCAGCAGGGTGGAGAGGAGGCCGTCGACCTTGTGGTCGTCGACCACGGCGTCGAAGTGGTCGGGCAACCGCCAATGGCCGCCACTTTTGTGCAGGTCGATCGTTCCCTGGTCGCCGCCGTCGATCTGCAGGCCGTCGACCTGGTCGGCGGTGACGGCGAGCAGTTTGCCACCGTGGTAGGCCCCCGGGTTGTCGCTCTTCAGCCACAGGCCGAGGGCCAGGCCAAGCTGCAGCACCAGGACCAGGCTCGCTATGAGAATGGCGCGTTTCATCGGTTACACCCTCCCTTCCAGCAGCTGTTGGAAGCGGTTGCGGGTCCGGCGCTGCTGCAGCCGGGAGCAGATGAAGACCAGCAGCAGCCCGCCCAGGACCAGGAGATAATCGAGGTATTCACAGAACATCCGGGACTGGCGGTTGAGCGGTTGCAGGGTTCGGGCGTAGCTGCCGTGGCTGCGGATGCTCAGCAGGCCGGGGTCCTCCAGCGACCAGTCGATGGCATTCTCGACCAGTTGCAGCGCGCCGAGATCCTGCTGGCCACTGGTGCTGGAGGCGAGCTGCAGGGTCTGGTCGCTGAGGAAATCACCGGAGCCGAACAGGATCAGGCGCGCCGAATCGGGGGACTTGTCGATCACCCCGGCGATCTGCTGCGGGGTTTCCTTGGCCGCGTCTTTGCCGGCCTCCTTCTGGTCGGCGAGCAGCGGGGAATCCTTCCCCTGGAACCAGGAGGGGAAGGAGCCCTGCAGGGCCACCCCGAGCAGCTGCTCGCCCGGCGTTTTCCCCGGGGTAAAGCCCGAGTCCTCGGGGTCGATGCGCGGCACCAGGTTGGTGCCGTCCGAAGTCCAAGCCTGCGGAGAGCTCTTCAGCAGCCAGGAGAGCTTCTCCCCCTTGGTCTTCTCCTTGTCGACCGCGATCGGCGAGGCCCAGTCGACCAGCACCCGGTTGAGGTCGGCCGCAAGCGGCAACTGGCTGTTGAGTCCACTGTCGCGCACGTCGATGAAGTAGGGGTAGGGGATCAGGCGCAGCTCCTGGAGGACGAAGCCGCCGACGTTGCGGCTCACCGGCACCGGGAAGGGCTGGTTGCGCGGATCGAGGACCATCTTCTTCTCGAGCTTCAGCCCCTTCTGGGCCAGCCAGTCGAGGAGCAGGCTCTGTTGCGGCGTGGCGCTGAGGCTGTCGCGCCCGAAATCGACGTTGAAGGGGGAGGTCGCCAGCAGCACCGTCCCCCCCTTCATTAGGAACTGGTCGATGGCGAACAGTCCCTTCTCGGTGAGCCGTTTCGGCGCCGCCACCACCAGGATGTCGGCGGCATCGGGGATGCTTCCCGTTTCCAGGTCGACGCGGCGCACGTTGTAGTTGGCTTCCAGCTGCTGGCGCAGCACGCGGAACTGCTTGCCGTTATCCCTCCCCATCTGCGCCAGGTAGGGGTTGGACGCCGCCTGCGGCACGGCCAGGGCCACCGTCTTCAGGAAGTTTCCGGAGAAGCGTTTCAGGGCCGTGGTCAGGTTCTGGCGCAGCGCCGCCTTGGAAAAGTCGTTCGGCAGCGCCACCTGCAGCGTCTGTTCGCCGTCTCCCAGGGTCAGGTAGAAGTAGAAGCGCGCGGGGTCGAGGAGCCCCGCCTGCATCGGCCGGAAGCCGTAGTCGGTCTCGATCTGCTTGGCCACCGCGCCGCCGTCGGCCTCCGGTTCCACCAGTTTGAGGCTGAACTTGCCGTTTGACTGCTTGGCGAGCTCGTCCCCCAGTGCCCCCAGCTGATCCTTGAAGGTGCGCAGGAACTTGGGCAGCTTGGCGTCAGCGGAGATATAGCCGGTCAGGGTCACCGGCTTGGCCATGGTGGCGAAGAGATCCCCGCTCCCCTTGAAGCCGTACATCACCTTCTTGATGGTGCGGGTCAGGGCGTACTCGGGGTTGCGCAGTTCGACCTCGATCCCGTCGGCCCCCTGGCGCTTGACGTCGATCAGGTCGCGGAAGCTGAGGACCTCGAAGCGGTCGCCGTACTGCACCAGGATGTGGAAGTAGGAGTTGACCAGCGCCGACTGGTAGCGGTCGGCCACCTGGAAGGGGACCGGCTTGATGTCGTACTTCTGGTTGGCCTCCGCCTCCAGCTGGGGGTTCTGCTGCGGGTCGACGAACTCGGCGCGCACCTTGCCGCCGCCGGCGAGCTGGTATTCGGCGAGCAAATCGCGCAGCCGCGGGACCAGCGGGGCGAGCAGGGGGTGGGTCTTGGCGCTGAAATAGCCGCGGATCAAGAGCGGTTCCTGCAGCTGCGCCAGGTAGCCGCGAGTGGCGTCGGAGAGGGAGTAGATGCGTCCGGCGGTCAAATCGATGCGCGCCCGGCCCAGGTTCTGCAGCCAGAGGTTGCCGGCCAGCAGGTTGGCGACCAGCAGCAGGGTCAGCACGCCCCAGAGGCGGTGGCGGGGAGCGGCGCCGTCACGGGCCCAGCGCAGCCGCTCCAGGCGGTAGAGGGTGAGGACGAAGAAGACCCCGACCAGGCTCAGGTAGTAGTAGAGATCGCGCAGGTCGATGACGCCGCGGGTGATCGAGGCGAAGCGCGAACCGCTGCCGAGCAGCTTGAGGATCTCCCCGGCGCGGTTGCCGAAGAAGCCGGTCAGCAGGTCGCTGCCGAGCAGGTAGAAGAGGCCGCAGACCAGCACCGTGGAGATCAGGCTGACGATCTGGTTGTCGCTGCGGGCGCTCAGATAAAGGCCGATGGCGAGGTAGGCCGCGCCCAGAAAGAGGGCGGCCAGATACCCCCCCCAGACCGGGCCCCAGTCGAGGGGGCCGATGACGCCGACGGTGATCGGCAGCGGCAGGGTGAGCAGCAGCGCCAGGGCCAACAGCGCCAGGCCGGCGAGGAACTTGCCGGCGAGGAGTTGCAGCGGGCGCACCGGCAGGGTCAGCAGGTGCTCGATGGTCCCCATGCGCCGCTCCTCGCTCCACATGCGCATGGTCAGCGCCGCCACCAGGAAGATCAAAAGCAGCGGCATCCACTCGAAGAGCGGGCGCACGTCGGCGATGTTGCGGGCGAAGAAGGCGTCGGCCCAGAAGAAGACGAAGAGGCTGACCAGCAAAAAGGTGCCGAGAAAGATGTAGGCGACCGGCGAGGAGAAGAAGGCGGAGAGCTCCTTGCGGGCCACGCGCAGGGTTTCAGGCAGCATCGGTGGTCACCTCCTTGGCGGTGATCGCGTGGAAGATCTTCTCCAGTGAGCGCTCCTCGTTCTGCAGGGCGTAGAGCTCCCAGCCCGCCTCGACGACCGCCCGGGCGACGGCGGCGGCGGCCTCCTGCGGCGCCCCGGCCGGTTGCAGGCGGAAGCGCCCGGCGGCCGCCGGTTCGATGGCGGCCACCGCCGGCAGGGCGCCGAGGCGCTGAAGGGCCGGATCGAGGGGCGCGTCGCAGTGGAGCAGCAGGGCGCTCCCCCGGGTCAGCTCGGCGAGGCGGGCATCCAGGGCCAGCCGCCCCTGGCGCAGGATCAGCACCCGGTCGCAGGTGGCGGCGACCTCCTGGAGGATATGGGTCGAGACGATCACCGTGGCACTCTGGCCGAGCTCGCGGATCAGCTCGCGCATCTGCTCGATCTGTCCCGGGTCGAGGCCGTTGGTCGGTTCGTCGAGGATGAGGATCTCCGGCTGGTGGAGGAGCGCCTGGGCCACCCCGACCCGCTGCCGGAAGCCGCGCGAAAGGGTGGCGATGGGCGCCAGCGCCTTCTCCTCCAGGGCGGTGCGGGCGATGGCGGTGCGGATCGCCGCCGGCCGCTCCGGCTCCCCGATCCCGCGCAGGGTGGCGGTGTAGTCGAGAAAATCGACCACGCTCATCTCCGGGTAGAGGGGGCAGTTCTCCGGCAGGTAGCCGATGCGGGCCTGGGCGGCCCGGCGGTCGGCCTCCAGCTCGACCCCGGCGATGCGGATCGCGCCGGCGCTCGGTTCGAGAAAACCGGTCAGCATCTTCATGATGGTCGACTTGCCGGCGCCGTTGTGGCCGAGCAGGCCGACGATTTCCCCGCGGCCGATGCGGAAGCTGACCCGGTCGACGGCGGTGAGGTTGCCGTAACGACGGGAAAGGTGCGTTACGTCGATCATGCGACTCCTCCTTTTTTGGACGAGGTGAACGGAATTTTCCCGGGCGCGGGCGCAGCGGCGGGTGCGCCCCGGAACGCGGCACCCGGGAGCTGCAGCGCAAACCTTGTGCCAAGAAAAAATCATGTAAAAACAACTAGTTGGGGAGAAGAAAAGACGGGGCAATCTGCCCCTTTGGGGCAGATTGCCCCGGTGGAGGTGGGATGGACGGGGCGGTTTAATCTTGACGCCAAAGACCGATTGGTTGGATCATGATCGGGATAATCTGGGCACCGGGGCAGCAATGACCAGGGCCGGTACGCGCTATCGGCAGCGCGCCGGGCGTCCCGGTCCCGGGCAGCCCCGCGGTTTCAGCGGCCTGCGGCCGTGGAAGGATGTCGATCATGGAAGAGAGAATTCGTTCGGAAATCAGCCGCTTCGTCGCGGCCAGCCCGTTGAACCGCCTCCCCGACGGCGCGTCCCCCTATTTCGACGCCCCTCTGGTCGGCGTGGCCGCGGCGGCCGATCCGCTCTTTGCCGAATACCGGCGCATCATCGGCGCGTTCCACCTGACCCCCGCCGAGCTGCTGCCGGGGGCCAAATCGGTGATCAGCTGGGTTCTGCCGATTGCGCAGGCGGTGCGGGAGAGCAACCGCCGGGAAGCGACCTGGCCCTCCCGGGAATGGGCGCAGACCCGGTCCCACGGCGAACAGCTCAACGTCGCCCTGCGCCGTCACCTGGTGGCCTGGCTGCAGCAGCAGGGGAGCGAGGCGGTGGCGCCGCAGCTGGCCTCGGCCTGGCAGGAATTCCCCGAAACCCCGGTCGGCGTCGCCTCCGCCTGGTCGGAGCGCCACGCCGCCTATGCCGCCGGCCTCGGTACCTTCAGCCTGAACGATGCCCTGATCACCCCGCGGGGGATCGCCCACCGCTGCGGCAGCGTGGTCACCGACCTCTCCCTCGCTCCCACGCCGCGCACGGCGCCCAACCATCTCCACAATTGCCTCTTCCACCGCGAAGCGGGCTGCGGGGTGTGCATCGAGCGCTGCCCGGTGGGAGCGTTGTCGCCCCGGGGGCACGACAAGGTCAAGTGCCGGGCCTATGTCTACGGTACCGTGCCCGAAGCCGTGGCCGCCGGCTATGCCGTCCCGGCCACAGGCTGCGGCCTGTGCCAGACGAAGGTGCCCTGCGAGGACCGGGTTCCGGCCGGAAAACGGGGGACCTGCGGCGGTTAGTCGGGCTGAATTGGCGGGAAGGGGAATTCGCCTAGCGGTGAGCGGGATTCGGCTCAGGGGAGGGTAAAAAAGAAGGTCGCTCCCCGGCTTTTCTGGCTGCTGGCCCAGACCGTTCCGCCGTGGCGGCGGATGATCCGTTGCACCGTCGCCAGGCCGATGCCGGTGCCGGGGAACTCGGCGGCGTCATGCAGCCGCTGGAAGGGGGTGAAGAGCTTGTCCGCGTTCTTCATGTCGAAGCCGACCCCGTTGTCGCGAACGTAAAAGGCCCGTTTCCCCGGTTCCTCGACCCTGCCGATTTCCACCTTCGGCTCGGCGCTGGTCCGGGTGTACTTCCAGGCATTTTCCATCAGGTTTTTCAGGGCCACCCGCAGCAGCTGCGCATCGCCCCGGGCGACCAGCCCGGCGGCGACCTGCAGCGTCAGCTGCCGGCCCGGTTCCGCGGTTTCCAGCTCCCCGGCAATCCCCCGGACCAGTTCGTTCAGGTCGACCGCATCGCGGCAGATCTCCTCGCGGGACACCTTCGCCAGCACCAGGATCGCCTCGATCAGGTCCTCCATCCCCTCGCTCCCCGCACAGATGTTCTCGACCAGAAAGCGCCCGGTTTCGTCCAGGCCCTCGGCATAGCCGTCCCGCAGCATCTGGGCGGCGGAGTAGACCCGCGTCAAGGGGAGCCGCAGGTCGTGGGAGAGGGAGTAGCTGAAGGCTTCCAGCTCCCGGTTGGCCGCCACCAGTTCCTCCGCGCGCTGTTCCAGCCGGCGCCGCAATTTGCCGATTTCGGCCTGCATCCGGTTGAGATCCGTGGCCAGCTCGCCGACCTCATCTCCGGTGGTCACCTCCAGCGGCGTCTCTAGTTCCCAGGTTCGGGTCACGCTCTGGATATGCTGCCGCAGGGCCTGAAACAGGGCCAGGCTCTTCTGCAGGGAGAAATAGAGGAAAGCATTGCCGACGACCAGAATGACCAGGAACACCGTCAGATTGACGACGACCCCGCGCCAGATGGCGGCCTGCAGCAGGGAGATGTTGCGCTGGGAAAAGAGGATACCGGCGGGCGTGCCAAAGGCATCCCGGACCGGACTCATGCCGACCAGGTAGCGCTCCCCGCGCACTTCGATTTTGTCCAGGGAGAACTCCCGGAGCCCTCTGGGGAGGGCGGCGAGGAAACCGGTGGCGAGCTGCACCGTCAGCTGGCGGCTGGTCGGATAGAGCATGGCAAAGCCGCCCAGGTGGATGGCCGGCAGCTCGACGGCGTACTGGTGAAGGTAGTCTTCCGTCAGCAGGAGGCTGACGTCGTTGCCGGTGATTGCCTTCATCTGGTCAAAGATGTGGCCGATCTCCTCCCCCGCCTCCAGGTAACCGACCAGCGTGCCGCCGCTGAACACCGGCATGACGCCGCGCAGGGAAAAGAAATTCTGGCCCATTTCCAGACCACTGGCAAAGGTCCTGCCCGCGGCGGCCTGCAGGTAGGTGGCTCTTTTCAGGGCATCCCCGAACTGGCCCGGCTGGTGAACGCGCAGCAGAACCGTGCCGTCCGGCGCGATGAAGGTCAGCTGGTTGATCTTGTGGGAGTTTTTGAGGGTCTCGAAGAGGGGCAGGGCGGCGCGCTGCAGCGCCTCCCGCCCCGCTGCCATGAGCTGGGAGGCGACCGCGTCGGGCAATTTTCGGTGGATCTCGATCATCCCTACCGCCTGCTCTTCATTCCGGCCGACGAGCCGGTGCCGTACCGGGAGGACGGGGGAATCGACCTGGAGCGGGTCACGGGAGATCGAAATCATCGAAATTGCCGACACCCACTGAAACGAGGTGCCCGATGGGCAGCAGGATGAGAGCCAAAAAGCAGTACGCGTTTGAACCGGATTATGCCGTTGCGCCGGGGAAGACCCTCCAGGAGGTGATGGCGTCTCTGGAAATGAACCAGAAGGAACTCGCCAAACGCCTGGAACTGACCGAACAGACCCTGATCCGGATCTTCAAAGGCGAGCAGCCCATTTCCTATGCCACGGCGAACCGCCTGGAACTGGTCACCCGGGTCCCGGCCCGTTTCTGGAACAACCTGGAAGCCGAGTACCGGGAACAGCTGGCCAAGCAGGATGAACGGCAGCGGCTGGCCGCCGATATCGCCTGGCTGCAGACGATTCCGGTCAGGGAGCTGACCGAGCGCGGCTGCCTGGAGCCGCAGGCGGAACAGGTATCCCTGCTGCGTGAAGTCCTGCAGTTCTACGGCGTCAGCAGCGTCGCGGCCTGGCGGCAAGTCTGGGAGGTCCCGGCTGTGGCGGCGCGCCGCTCCCCCTGCTTCGAGTCCCGCCCCGGCGATGCTTCGGCCTGGATCCGCCAGGGCGAACTCCAGGCCCATGCGGTCGCGTGTCGTCCATACGACAAGGCCCGGTTCAGGGAGGCCTTGAACCGGATCCGCGGCCTGACCCGGGAGCGGGCCGAGGTTTTCGAACCCGCAATGAAGCGGCTTTGCGCCGAAGCGGGGGTCGCGATCGCCTTGGTCAGGGAGATGAAAAAGGTCCCATGGAACGGTGCGACCAAGTGGCTGACCCCGACCAAGCCCATGATCTTGCTGTGCCTGCGCGGTAAGGGGGAGGACAAGTTCTGGTTCTCCTTTTTCCACGAAGCCGGCCATGTGCTGCATGACAGCAAAAAGGAGCTGCTGATCAACGACGGCAGCCAGGGCGATCCGCGGGAAGAGCGGGCGAACCGGTTCGCCTCGGATCTGCTGATCCCCGCCCGGTTCAACGCGGCCATTCGCCAGCTGAGATCCAAGGTCGACGTCGTCCGCCTGGCCGATGAGCTGGGAATCGCCCCCGGCATCGTCGCCGGCCGTTACCAGTTCCTCACTGGCAAGTGGGATTTTTTCAAGGATCTCATTCGCCCTCTGAACTGGGCAAATAGCTGATTGTAGAGGTGATTGTCTTCTTGATAACCGAAACTGGTCGCTGAATACGCCACTTGAAGCGACGTTCCGGTTGTAGGCGGCGATAGCGTCGCGATTCTTCTCCAACTGCAGTTGATGACGTTTATCCCGATTAAGCTCCGTAAGTTTCGCCGGTGCCGTTGTAACGATTACTGGCCTCATGGGAACTCCGGTTGCGTCGACTTTTTCGCCTACTCCCCCCTCAAGACAGTCCCACCAAAAGCCAGTCCCCGGCTTCGGCAAAAAACCGAGCTCGCTGACGCCTATTGTCAGCCCACCCCTTCCCGGCGGCGGGGGAACGAAATCGGTGGATTTTTGAAGGGCCAGTGTTTTCGTCAAGTTAACAAGGTTTGCTTGGCCGATAGTCCGGTTGGAACACTTCGTGCTGCAAGGGGAGAACACGCGGCAGGATGTCGGCTGCGACAACCAGAACTCCGAAAGGGCAAAACCAGAGCGATCTGGTGACGCAAAGCCACGGGTCCGCTGCTTCTTTGAGAGCAGGCGGACAGCCGGGTTGCCGAAGAGGTGAGTCTTTCATCTTGGGCCCCGGCAGTACCGGGATATTCCAGGAGCGCTCATCTTCGGCAGAGGATGGGCGCTTTTTGCATCGACCGGAAGATGCACCGGCAGCGGCCAGGGCCTGTCCCCAGGAACCACCAAAACAAAGAACTCCGAAAGGGCAAAACCAGAGCAATCTGGTGACGCAAAGCCACGGGTCCACTGCCGCTTCGCGGACGGGAGGACGGCCGGGTTGCCGAAGAGATGAGATTTCCATCTTGGGCCCCGGCGGATCGGGAACACTCCAGGAGCGCTCATCTTCGGCAGAGGATGGGCGCTTTTTGACCTCCGGGGAGTTCCCGGCCGGCGCTGCAATCCAGGGTGAATTGAAACCGAATCCGGTACGGATGTTATCTCTGGCCTGTCGATAGGCCATATCTGCAACCATTTTGATAGGAGCGGAAATCATGAAGAAGTTTTACTCGGTACCCGGGATCGCGGCAGTATTCCTCGGCAGCCTGCTCGTCGCCGGTTGCGCCAATAAGCCGGTTCCGGCCCCACCGGCGGCGGCCAGCGAAGCCCCGGCAGTCGCCACGCCCGCCGTCCCGGAGCCCGCTCCCGTCGAGGCGGCGGTCGCCGACCAGCAGCCCGCGGCGCAAGAGGAAACGCCCGTCGCCGAGCTGGGCCGCATTCATTTTGATTTCGACCAGTTCACCCTGTCGCCCGCGGCGCGGGACACCTTGGCGGCCAATGCCGCGGTGCTGCACGGCCTTTCCCAGGTGCGGGTGAGCATCGAGGGGCATTGCGACCAGCGCGGATCGGACGAATACAACCTGGCCCTCGGGGAGCGCCGGGCCCGGGCCGCCATGGAGTACCTGGTCTCCCTCGGGGTAGCGCCGGACCGCCTGCAGGTCATCTCCTATGGTGAGGAAATGCCTCTCGATTCGGGCAGCAGCGAGGACGCCTGGGCCCGGAACCGGCGCGACGAGTTCAAAGTGCTTCCCTGATGGCCGGAGAAGTCGGGCGGGACCATAGGTTCCCGCCCTCCTGAGGCCGCTGCTCATCCCGGCACTGCCAGGCCGGGCGGCGTCAGCCACTGCAAGATGGTTTACCGCTTGATATTTAGAGCTGTTCTCTGCTCGAGAGCTGTGCAGCTGAATTAACGTCGTTTATTTACCGCCCAATGTTTCTCCGAAAAGGCAAAACCAGAGCGATCTGGTGACGCAAAGCCACGGGTCCGCCGCCGCAAGCGGCGGCGGACAGCCGGGTTGCCGAAGAGGTGAGTCACGCATCTTGGCACCCGGCAGCGGGACTATCCCAGGAGCGCTCATCTTCGGCCGAAGGTGGGCGCTCTTTCCGTTGCGGGAAGAAGCCGAATTCCAGTGATCGCCGATGTCGCAGAGAGGAAAGCGGTGACGCAACTTCGCATGAAATTTCCGGGTTCGGTTTGCGGCGCGCCGGCCCTGCGGGCACGCGGGGCCAGGCTCGGCTGTTCCCTGCTCCTCTTTTTCGCCCTGCTGCTGGGTGGGGCGGCTTCCGCGCGGGCGGCGGGGGACATGTGCTCCGATTACCCGGGCGGCGTGATCGACGGCAGTCTCGTCAATATCGCGCAGCTGCCCAGCACCCTCGGCATCGACCGGGACTGCATGATCAAAAACTTTCCGCAGTCCGTGGGCGGGCTCCCCTTCACCCTCATCAACTTCCAATTCCCTGATCACGCTTCCTACCTGATCGTCTTCGACAACGTCTACTACACCGGCAACATGTCGTGCAACGACCCCACCCAGTCGACCTTTTCGATGTGGTGGAGCAACGGCTCGTACAACAACATCAGCAGCAGCTGCCAGGAATTCATCATCCCGGTGGACGGCATTCGCAAGGAAAACCCCGCGGGGCAGGCCACGGCCGCCGTCGGTGCACCCTTCACCTACACGCTGACCTTTCCGGACATGGCGACGCTGACGTCGTCGGGTTACGTCTACTCCGGCAGGCCGGACACTGCCGACATCCACAACATCCAGATCACCGACGACCTCACCGCCACCGGCGTGGACCTCACCTACCTGAGCAACACCCTCTACCTGAAGAACAGCGACGGCACGACGACGTCGCTGGGCTCACTGACCAACTCGGGGGATGGCAAGCATCTCGCCTTCTCCTACGGCGACAACCCGGTGTTGGCCACGATCCCGGCCGATGCCCAGATCGTGCTCGAGCTTACGGTGGTCCTCGATGACACCCCGGCGAACGCGCCAGGGAGGCAGTTCATCAACACCGCCCATTGGGAGCTGGGGCGGGTCATCAACGGCACCGATTACGAGCCCCTCCCCGGGCAGGATGGGATCACGCCACCGATGACCATCGTCGGGCCCAATCTCGTCGTCACCAAGACCAGCAGTGAGACGGCCCTGAACCTGGGGGTCCCGGCGGCCTTTACCATCGACGTCGAGAACACCGGCGGCAGCGACGCCTGGAACGCCACGGTCCTCGACCAGCTTCCGGACGGACCCGATGGCGGGATGTGCGACTACAACCCCGCCACCGCGCCGGGCGGGGTCACCGCCGAGATCGCCGCAGCGGACGGCTCCCTGGTCGCGAACCTGACCCAGGGCACCGAC
Source organism: uncultured delta proteobacterium (assembly GCA_963763205.1). Lineage (GTDB taxonomy): Bacteria > Desulfobacterota > Desulfuromonadia > Desulfuromonadales > DDH964 > DDH964. The sequence continues at coordinate 89,052 of CAVXNQ010000005.1, forward strand.
TTCAGCGTCAACTACAGCGGCGCCCCGGCCTGCCAGCTCAGCCTGACCCTGCTCGATACGCCCGCCGCCAAGGTCGGGCCGTCCGAGCACCTGATCGTCAACTACCTGGCGCAGCTCGACGGCGACAGCAAGGACGGCATCCCGCTGACCAACGTCGCCGGCGCCACCCGGTGGTTCAGTGGCGACAGCAGTCTTGCCGGCCGCCGCCAGTTCGACCGGGGCCCGCTGACCGACGGCACGCCGGGCGTTTCGGATTTCCAGGACAGCGAAACCATCACCACGGCGCTGGCCGGCTACTACTTTCAGAAGACGGTCGCGAACCTGACCAGTGGTGCCAACCCGGCCACCACGGCTGCTCCGGGCGACCGGCTGCTCTACCGGCTGCGTCTCTTCAATGTCGACCAGACGATCGACGCCATCACGATCAGCGACCGGCTCGACCCGACCCGCTTCGACCTGACCTCCTTCGCCCTGGTAACGCCGCCACCGGCCGGAGCCACCTCCAGTTTTGATTCCGCCAGCGGGCTGCTGACGATCCGCGGCAATGGCGCACCCCTGAACGTCCCGGTCGGCGGCGAGCTCGTGCTCGAGTTCGCGATCACCCTGAAACCCGGCCTCGCCAACGGCACCGCGGTCGACAACCAGGCGGCCCTCTCCGCCACCGGCCTCACCGCGGAGAGCGATGATCCGTACCTCAACGGCATCGCTCCGCCCGGCGCTCCGGCGGATCCCACCGAGGTGGTGATTCAGTCGTCCGGCCCGCTGGCGAAGGCGAATACCCAGGCGACCGCCACGGTCGGCGAGCCGTTCAAGTACCGCATCACCGTGCCCGCGACCCCGACCGCCGTGCCCCTGTACGATGTGCGGATCCAGGACGATCTGGGTCTCGCCGCGGCCAACATGCGCTTTGTCAGTGCCAGCGTGGTCTCCGGGGGCAGCTGGGCCCTGAGCAATACCGGCAGCGCCACCCGCCTCGTCATCGAAGACACGGCGACCGGCATCGACATTCCACCAGGCCAACAGGCGGTCATCGAGGTCACGGTGGAGCTGCTGAACACCCCCGCCGACCAGCAGGGCCTCGCCTTCCACAACAGCGCGTCGTACACCTTCAACCGGATGAACGGCAACGACGCGACGCAAACGGCCGGCGGCGCCGGCACCACCCTCGACATGCGCGTGGTCGAGCCGGTTTTGACTGCCACCAAGGCGGTGAGCTTCGTCACCCCGGCGGGCAAACCGACAACCGAACCGGCCGCGTCGGGCGACGTCCTTGAATATTCGGTCACCATTGCCAACAGTGGCGACGCCACCGCCTATGACACCGACGTTCTCGACACGCTGCCGGGGAACGTCTCGCTGGTCCCCGGTTCCGTGACGGCCCGGATCAACGGCGTCGCCGTCACGGGGTTTGTCGCGGATCCTGCCCAACTGCCGAGCGGCGCCGTGGCCTGGGGCCGCCAGAACGGTGACGATACCCTCGACATCCCGGCCGGCCAGTCGCTGGTTTTGACCTACCGGGTGACGGTCGGGCTGGTGACGGGCACCGACCTCAAGAACAGCGTTTACGTGGACTGGAGCTCGCTTGACGGCGCCAATGCGGAGGAGCGCACCGGCGCCGGTTGCCCGGCCATCACCGCGCCCAACGACTATTGCTACGGTCCCGCCACCACGACCCTGACCAGCGAGCTCGAGATCTCCTTCGCGAAGTCCGTGGTCAATGTGACCACGGGGGAGGACCCGGGTGCGAACGCCAAGCCCGGCGACACGCTGGGTTACACCGTCGTTCTCGCCAACAAGAGCCTCGCGCCTTTGAACAACGTCACGCTGGCGGACGACCTGGCCGCGCAGTTCGCGCCCGGCAGTCTGCGGCTGGTCACCGTACCGACGGGTGGCGATACGGCGGCCACCAACCCCGCGGGCGGCGCCAACGGCACCGGGCATGTCGAGATCCGCAACCTGAACCTGGCTCCCCAGGGGGAAACCGGCGATTCGCTGACCCTGGTGTTCGAGGCGAAGCTCGCCCCGGTGATTCAGAGCGGCACGGCGGTTCTGAACCGGGCGCGGGTGACGGTGGACAACCAGGCCTCCGCAACCAGTAACGAAACCTCCACCCTGATCACCTCCGCACCAGCCTTCGAGGTCTGGAAGACCTCCCGGGACCTCACCGGCGACCCGGCCGAACTGATGGCCGGCGACACCCTGCGTTACACCCTCACGGTGAAAAACGTCGGCAGTGAAAACGCCGTCAACGCCCTGCTGCAGGATCAGGTTCCCGCCAACACGACCTACCTGGGGGGCAGCACCACCCTGAACGGCAGCCCGGTGGCCGACCCGGCGGCCGGTACCTCGCCCCTGCAGGGCGGCCTGCTGCTCAATGCGCCGGAAGACCCGACGCCCGGAGCGCTGCGCGCCGATGCGACGGCCACGACCGACAACGTCGCCACGGTCACCTTCGACGTCGTCATCAACAGCGACGTGGTCGACGGGGCGATCATCACCAACCAGGGTTTCCTCCATGCCGCCGGCGCCGGCAGCGGCCCGGCGCCCGAGGAGCCGTCCGACGATCCGGCCACGCCGATTCCCGACGATCCGACCCGGAACGTCGTGGGCAACGTGCCGCTGGTGGATGCCTACAAGACCGTACAGATCCTGGTCGACAGCGGTTCCACCGGCATCGTCGATCCCGGCGACGTGCTGCGCTACACCATCGCCATCAGCAATGCGGGCACGGCACCGGCCACCGGGGTGGTCTTCACCGACGCGGTTCCGGCCAACACCAGCTACGTCGCCGACTCGGTCCGCCTGAACGGGCTTGCCGTGGGAGCGCCGGACGGCGGAATCTCGCCGCTGGCCGCCGGCATCGCCGTAAGCTCCGCCGACCTGACCCCGCCGCTGCCCGGCCCCGGCAACGGGACCCTGTCGCCCGGCGCCAGCGCCGTCGTCACCTTCGATGTGCGGGTGAACCCCGGCGTCGATGCGGGCACCATCATCAGCAACCAGGGGGTTGTGAGCAGCAAGGAGGTGCCCGAGGAGCCGACCGATGCCGACGGCATCGATGCCAATGGCGACCAGCCGACCCAGGTCGTAGTGGGCGCTGCCCAGCAGCTGACCATCCGCAAGGAAGTTTCGGTGGTGGGCGGCAGTGTCGCCCAGCCGGGCAGCCAGCTCGAGTACCTGATCCGCGTGACCAACATCGGCAGCCTCGCCGCCACCGGCGTGGTGGTGACCGACGACCTGGGGCCGCTGCTCGGCCAGGTGAGCTATGTCGCCGGTTCGGGGAGCCTGAACGGCATCCCGGCCGGGGTGGTCTTTGCCGGCTCGACCCTCACCGCCGACGACGGGGACCTGGCGCCGGGGGCCGAGGCGGTGGTGCGGTTCCGGGTGCAGATCGATCCGGCGGTGGCGATCGGCACGACCCTCACCAACACCGGGGCGGTGAGCTGGAACGACCCGCCCCAGACCGAGACCGCCAGCGTCTCCCTCGATGTGGGCGGCACCCCGGGCAGCGGGAGCCTGGGCGGCCGGGTCTGGCACGACGCCAGCTCTGGACAAGGCCTACGACACCACCGAGCAGGCCCTCGCGGGGTGGTCGGTGGAACTCTACCGGGGCGGGCAGCTCCTTGCGACCGTCGCCACCGACGCCAGCGGCGTCTATCGGCTCAGCGGGCTGCTGCCCAATGCGGGGACGACGGAGTCCTACGAACTGCGCTTCCGGGCGGCGGGGGCGGGGCCGAACACCCCGTCGCTCGGCACCGCCGACTCGCCGTTCAGCAACGGACCGCAACGAATCAGCGGCATCAGCGTCGCCTCGGGGGGCAACCTGCAGGGGCTGAACCTGCCGATCACCCCCAACGGCTCGGTCTACAATTCGGTGCTGCGGACTCCCGTCGCCGGCGCCCGGCTGCAGATGCTGGACGCGGCGACGGGTGCGGCGCTGCCGGGCCAATGCTTCGATGATCCGGCGCAGCAGGACCAGGTCACGGCGCTGGACGGCTTCTACAAGTTCGACCTCAACTTCAGCGATCCGTCCTGCCGGCCGGGGGCCACCTATTTCATCGCGGTGACGCCGCCGGCGACCGGCTACGTGGCGACGACCTCCCAGATCATCCCCCCCAACGGCGAGCCGACGGCGCCTTTCTCCGTCCCCGCCTGTCCCGGCAGTGCCGACGATGCGGTGCCGGCCACCACCGCGTTCTGCGAGGTGACGGCCTCCGCGGCGGTGCCGCCGGTCTCGGTCCCGCCCCGCAGCGCCGGCACCACCTATCACCTCTACCTCACCCTGAGCGACGGCTTCATGCCCGGTCAGAGCCAGGCGTTCAACAATCACATCCCGGTCGATCCGGAGCTGGACGGAGCGGTGGCCATCACCAAGACCTCGTCGCTGATCAACGTGACCAAGGGGCAACTGGTGCCGTACACGATCACCGTGGAAAACCTGTTCGGGGCCCCCCTGTTCGGCCTCAGCATCGTCGACCGTTTCCCGGCGGGCTTCAAGTACGTGGAGGGCTCCGCCCGCCTCGACGGGGTGGCCCTCGAACCGCGCCTGGACGGCCGGGAGCTGGTCTGGGACGGCCTCGACCTGCAGACCGACGACAAACGGACCCTGCAGCTGCTGCTGGTCGTCGGCGCCGGGGTCTCCGAGGGCGAATACGTCAACCGGGCGCAGGTGATCAACTCCGCCAGCGGCGGCAGCGTCTCCGGCGAGGCCAGCGCCGCCGTCCGGGTCATCCCGGACCCCACCTTCGACTGCACCGACGTGATCGGCAAGGTGTTCGACGACCTCAACCTGAACGGCGAGCAGGACCCGGGCGAGCAGGGCTTGGCGGGGGTCAGCGTGGCGACGGCGCGGGGTCTGATCGCCACCACCGACGAGCACGGGCGCTTCCATATCACCTGTGCGGTGGTTCCCGACGAGGTTCGCGGCAGCAACTTCATCCTCAAGCTGGACGATCGCACCCTGCCGACCGGCTACCGCGTGACCACCGAGAATCCGCGGGTCGAGCGTGCCACCCGCGGCAAGATGCTGAAGTTCAACTTCGGCGCGACGATTCATCGCCTGGTCGGTCTGGATGTCGCCGACGGGGTGTTCGAGCCGGATACCGCCAAGTTGCGGATGCAGTGGACCTCCAGTATCGGCCGGCTGATCGCAGAGCTGAAGCAGGCCCCCGCCGTGCTGCGCCTGTCGTATCTGGCCGACGTCGAGCGGGAAGGGTTGGTGCGGGAGCGCCTCAAGGCGCTGAAGACGGAAATCGCCCGGCAGTGGGACCGCTCCGCCGGCGGCTATGAGCTGACCATTGAAACCGAGGTGTTCTGGCGCCGCGGCGGGCCGGTTCGCTAAGACGATGGCTTTTCCTGGTCCAAGACTCCTATTGCAGACGGAATCGATGCTCAAGCGCAGTCTCGCCATCCTAGGTTTATCCCTGGCCCTTGCGGCGGCGGCAGGTCCTGCCGCCGCCGCGGAGACGGCCGGCGCTGCTGCGGACTCCGGCGCGGGGGTGTGGGAACCGGCGGCGCGCGGCGAGGCCGTCGAAATGCACCTGGGACCCGACCAGGGCTTTACCCTGTGGGCCCAGGATCCCGCCCTCTTCGCCAAGGACCAGGGGGACCGCACGGAAAAGGTGCAGGTGGTCGAGCAGGTCGTGAAAACGGTCAAGCTCGACAACCTGGTCCCGCCCATCCTCTTCCCCCTGGGCAAGGCGGAGATTCCCGAGAACTACCTGGAACTGCTGCGCGGGGTGCTCGAGGGCATGCGCGATCGCCGGAACGTGCGCCTCCACTTTGTCGGCCATACCGACAACCTGGCGCTGCGGGGCGACCTGGTGGCCCGCTACGGCGACAACGTCGGGCTTTCCCGGGAGCGGGCGGGAACCGTCGCCGAATATTTCCAGCGCGCCCTGGGGCTTCCCCCCGAGGCGATCTCCTACGAAGGGGTGGGCGACAGCCAGCCGGCCGCCAGCAACGCGACCGAGGCAGGCCGCGCCCGCAACCGGCGCGTGGAGGTGCAGGTCTGGTACGACGAGGTCAGTGAAAAGCCGGCCGAGAAGGAAGTGGTCGTCCGCAACGACGTGAATCGCATCAAGATCTGCCGCACCGAGACCGTCTGCAAGCTGCGCTACAAGGAAGGGCACGCCCATCGGGCCAGGGTGAGGAACCTCATCGCCCCCCTCCATTACGACCAGGGGATGGTGAAGGTCCCGGAGGAATTCCTGCAGCTGATCCGGCAGGCTCTGAACAATCTCCACGGCAAGGAGCATGTCGTCGTCAAGTTTACCGCCTATACCGACAACACCCCCCTGGACGAGCGGGACGAGCGCATCTACGGCAACCAGCTGGGACTGTCGAAGGCCGTGGCCCGGCGGGTTTCCCTCGCTGTCCAGGACGCCCTGGGCCTGCCCAATGCCGCCATCGAGAGCGAGGGGCGGGGCGCGACGCGGCCGCTCGCCGCCAACGACACGCCCCAGGGACGGGCCCTGAACCGGCGGGTCGAGGTGGAATTCTGGCACGACGATCCGCTGCAGGAGCTGCCCGACGAGCCCCAGCTCTGCCCGGAAGCCGCCGGCGCCGAGACGGTCACCCGGATCTACGACCCGCCGTCGGGCGGGGTCGCGCCGATCCTGTTCGAAAACGGCCAGCCGGTTCTGCCCGCCGGCTGCACCGGACGCCTGGCCGAGATCATGGAGGAGGCCGGGGACAGGCGCAACCTCCGCCTGCGGTTTGTCGGCTACACCCGCGACGAACGGCTGGACCGGCGGGTTGCCGCCGTCTACGGGGACGACGTCGGGCTGGCCACGGCCCGGGCGCGCCGGGCCATGACCGCCGTGTGCCAGCAGATGGGGCTGCCGGCAGAGCGCGCGGAGTTCGAGGGGCGCGGCTACGTCCAGTCGGACGACGTGGTCAACGCCGGCTTTATCGAGTCGGATACCTCCCGCGTCGAGGTGCAGGTCGTCTACGACGAGCTCGTCCCGCGCGATGACTACGACGGGGTGGAGATCACCCCGCTGACCCGCGAGGTGAGTCCGGCCGACCCCTTTGGCCTGAATCTCATGCGCATCACCGTCGACGGCAAGCCGGTCGACGACCCGGACAAGAGCGTCCCGGACGTGCAGCGCTGCACCGACGTGGCCCTCGACCGGGCCCGGATCCAGTTCAAATACGACAGCCTGAAGAGCGAGCCGCGGCTGAACGTGAGCGCCTGGCCGCGCACGATCAGCTACCGGGACGATGGGGATACCCCGTTCGCCGAGAATCTGGTCCGCTTCCGCCTGTACACCAACTACCACAGCTTCATCGCACGGGCGGAGGTCCGGGTTTTCGACGAGGAGCAGTCGGTCCGCGACAACCCCCTGGCCGTCATCGCGATGCAGGACGACGGCACCGCGCAATGGCAGCCGGCCTTCCCCGCCTTCTCCGCCCCGCTGCGCAAGTTGAAATACCTGGTCCGGGTCTACGACCAGGCGGGGGACTTCGACGAGACGCGGCCCCAGCCGCTGTGGGTGGTCGACCAGCTCGATCCGTCCGTCGCCGAGGCGAACCCCGAGCAGGAACTGCTGGTCGGTTACGGCGAAAGCCGCATCGCCCACCGGAACATCCCGCTGCACGGCGGAACGGTGCAGGCCCAGGGGAGCGCGATCCCGGCCGGGCACAGCGTCTGGCTGGCCGGGTATCCCGTGCCGGTGGACGCCAAGGGGAACTTCGTCGGCGAGGAAATCCTGCCGCAGGGGATGCAGACCGTCGAGGTCGCCGTGCTCGACCCGGCGGGCAACGGCCAGCTGTTCCTGCGCGACCTGGCGCTGAGAAAGAGCGACTGGTTTACCGTGGGGATCGCCGACCTCACCCTCTCGGCCAACCAGACCGACGGTCCGGCCGAACTCCTCTCCCCCGACGACACCCAGTACAGCAACGACCTGGACCTCCAGGGGCGCCTGGCCTTCTACACCAAGGGTCGTTTCGGCGACGGCTGGGGACTGACGGCGAGCGCCGATACCCGCGAAGGCCCGCTGGATGAGATCTTCACCAACTTCCTCGACAAGTCGCCCGAGGCATTGTTCCGGCGCATCGACCCCGATTACCACTACCCCACCTTCGGCGACGACAGCACCGTCACCGAGGATGCGCCGACCAACGGCAAGTTCTATCTTCGCTTGACGAAGGCGGAGAACTACGCCCTCTGGGGCAACTTCAAGATCGGCTATACCGACAATGACCTGGCCCACGTGGACCGCGGTCTCTACGGCGCGAACCTGCATTATCAGACCCGCGCAGGCCACCGGCTTCGGCGAGCAGCGCTTCCTGGTCGACGGATTTGCCGCCGAACCGGGAACGGTGCCGGGGCGCGACGAGTTCCGGGGGACCGGCGGCTCCCTCTACTACCTGCGCCGCCAGGACGTTCTCGAGGGGTCGGAACGGGTGCGCGTCGAGATCCGGGACAAGGATTCGGGGATGGTGCTGAGCGTCAAGGACCTGACCCCGGCGCTCGATTACGACATCGACTACCTGCAGGGGCGCCTCCTGCTGTCCCAGCCCCTGGCGGACACCGCCGACGACAACCTGCTGGTGCAAAGCGACGGAACCGGCGGCAATCCCGTCTATCTGGTGGTCCGCTACGAGTTCACCCCCGGGGCCGACGACCTCGACACCCTGGCGACCGGCGGCCGGGTGCATTACTGGCTGGGCGACCACGTCAAGGTCGGAGTGACCGCCAACCGCGAGGAGGACTCGGGGAGCGAAACCAACCTCGCCGCCGCCGATGTGACCTTTCGCAAGTCGGCGGAATCGTGGCTCAGGCTCGAAGCGGGGCGCACCGACGGCCCGGGGGTCTTCACCACCACCTCCATCGACGGCGGCTTCAACAATGCCGCCACGGTTCCCCTGGACGGCAGCGACGGGGAGGCCTGGGGCTATCGTCTCGATTCCAGTCTCGCCGTGAAGGACTTCCTTGCCCGGGGCCGGGGCCGGGTCACCTTCTACCTGCAGGATCTCGACGCCGGCTATTCGGCCCCGGGCCTGGCCACCGACCGGGACCTGACCCAGTACGGAGGAACGGCGGAGCTGCCCTTCTCGGAGCGAATGAACCTGCGGGCCAAGACCGACTTCAGGCACCAGCGCGAGGGGCTCGATACCGAGGCCAGCGAGCTGGATCTCGACTACCAGACGGGGGAACACTGGACCGTGAGCTCGGGGGTGCGCCGCGACAGCCGCAAGGACCAATCGCCGGCAGTGCCGGCGACCCAGGAAGAGGGCGATCGCACCGATGTGGTGGCACGACTCCTCTATGATTCCCGGGCGCGCTGGAATGCCTACGGTTTCGCCCAGGCGTCGGTCGCGACGACCGGCACCCGTGAGGACAATGCCCGCATCGGCAGCGGCGGCAGCTACCGCGTAACCGACCGCTTCAAGGTGAAGGGGGAGGTTTCCGGGGGGGATCTCGGGGCGGCCGGCCGACTCGGCACGGAGTACCTCTATTCCGACCGGACCACCCTCTACCTCAACTATGCCCTCGAGAACGAGCGCACCGACAACGGGCTGCGGGCGCGCAAGGGGAATATGGCCTCCGGCTTCCGCACCCGCTATTCGGACAGCGCCAGCGTTTTCGTCGAGGAGCGCTACACCCATGGCGACGTGCCGACCGGGCTGATGCATTCCACCGGGGTGGAACTGGCGCCTTTCGATCACCTCAACCTGGGGGCGAACGTCGATTTCGGCACCCTCAAGGACCACCAGACCGGAGCCGAACTCCAGAGGACGGCGGCGGGGGTGCGGGCCGGCTACGGGTTCGGCGCCCTGAAGATAGCCAGTGCCCTGGAATACCGGGTGGACGACGCCGAGCAAATCGATACCAGCACCGCCAGGCGCACCACCTGGCTGGTGAAGAACAGCCTCAAGTATCAGCTTTCCCAAGACTGGCGGCTGATCGGCAAGTTCAACTACGCACACAGCGACAGTTCGCAGGGAGAGTTCTACAACGGCGACTATACCGAAGCGGTACTGGGCTACGCCTATCGCCCGGTCGCCAACGACCGTCTGAATGCGCTGTTCAAGTACACCTATTTCTACAATGTCCCGGCGGTCGACCAGCTGATCGTCGCCGCTTCGGGCTCCAGCGTCATCCAGCGCAGCCACATTGCGGCGGTCGATGTCATGTACGACCTGACGCCGCGCTGGACCGTGGGCGGCAAGTATGCCTACCGCTACGGGCAGGTGAGCCAGGATCGGGTCGAGCGGGAGTTTTTCGCCAGCCGGGCCCAGCTGGCCGTGCTGCGCGCGGACTGGCACTTCGTCCGGCGCTGGGATGCCTTGCTGGAGGGGCGCCTGCTCGATCTGCCCGACGCCCAGGACCGGCTCAGCGGGGCGCTGCTGGGGGTCTACCGGCAGGTCGGCGATCACCTCAAGGTGGGGGCCGGCTACAACTTCAGCAAATTCTCGGACGACCTGACCGACCTGGATTACAACCACCAGGGGGTGTTCCTCAATATCATCGGGAAGATGTAGGCAAGCCGTGAGGAGCGGGGGGCAATTCTTCCCGGCGCACCGCAAGTTTCATCACGTGAGGTGGCAACCATGTTCAAGATGCTGAAAGTGGCTATTTTGGTGATCCCGGCGCTCCTGTTGAGCTTCAACGTTCAGGCGGAGGAGGTCTCCAAGGAGCAGATGAAGGGTCTGGATGAACAGGTTCAGGACATCAAGACCGATGTTCTCGGCATGGCCGTGGAACTGAACCAGCTCGAGGAGAAACTGCTCTATCCGTCCGATACCCAGGTCGCAGTCTTCGTCTCCCTGGGCGGAGGCGAAAAATTCCGCCTCGATTCCCTGGAGGTCGAGCTTGGCGGCCGGCCGGTTGCCACGCACCTGTACAGCTTCAAGGAACTCGATGCCCTCCGCCAAGGCGGGGTGCAGCGGATCTATACCGGCAACCTGCGCACCGGGGAGCAGGAGCTGAAGGTGACCATGACCGGCAAATCGACGGCCGGGGCCGATGTCCGCCGGACCCAGAGTTTCAAGGTCGTCAAGGACGTGGGACCGAAAATCGTCGAAATCACCCTGGCGAGTCAGACGATCGGCTTCAAAGATTGGTAGGGGCGATGCTTGTCATCGCCCAGGGGCGAACACAGGGTTCGCCCCTACATTGAACCGGCATTCACGGGACCCTCATGATCAGGCTTTTAGTATTCCTGACAACCCTGCTTTTCACTTCCTCCGCCCTGGCGGCCGGAGCCGCCCCGGTGCAGCTCCCCGGTGACCGGATCAGCACCACTGCGCCGCGGGAGCTGAAGGACCTCTTTTTCGGGGAGGCCCTGTACGACGCCTTCCAGGGGGACTGGTTCGACGCCATCGCCCGACTCGACACCGAACTGGAGCAGTTCCGCCGCGTCGACGAACCCCGGCGCGACCCCCTGCACTTTCACGTCGGCCAGGCCGAGTTCGCCGTCGGCGATTTCGAGCTGGCCTACCGGATGCACCAACGCGCCGGGCGCGCCATCCAGGCGGTGATCGAGGGGAACGTCGCTGAGCCCGTGCGCAACGAGGCCCTTTTCCGCCTGGCCCGGATCTATTTCCAGAAGGACCAGGCGGAAAATGCCTTGCAGGCTCTGGAGCGTATTCACGGTGCCGTTCCCGCCGGGATCGAGGAGGATCTGGCCTTTCTCCGCGCGCAGATCTACCTGGCCGTCGGCCGCTTCGCCGAGGCCGAACCGATCCTGGAAGACCTCCGGGATGCCAAGGGCCTGGAAGGTTTTGCCTCTTACAACCTCGGCATCGCGCTGCTCAAGGAGGGAAAGAAGCAGGAAGGCCGCCAGTGCCTCGACCGCACCGGCCAGCTTGCCGGCGACGATCCGGCCAACCTGGCGATCAAGGACAAGGCGAACCTGGTGCTCGGCTACAAGCTCCTGAAGGAGGACCATCCGGCGGCTGCCAAGGAGGTGCTCGACCGGGTGCGGCTGCAGGGCCCCTTCTCCGACCGGGCGCTGCTGGGCTCGGGCTGGGCCGACGCTTCCCGGGGCGATTTTGCGCAGGCTCTCGTCCCCTGGAGCATCCTGGTGAATCGGCAGGTCACCGATCCGGCGGTGCAGGAGGCGATGCTCGCCGTACCTTACGCCTACGGGAAGCTGGACGCCTACGGCCGGGCGGCACAGCTCTATGGCCGCGCCCTGGTAGGGTTCGGGAAGGAAATCGCCAAGCTCGACGCCTCGATCAAGAGCATCCGCGAGGGGAATTTTCTCAAGGCCCTGGCGCGGGAGGAACTGAAACAGGATGCCGACTGGGTCGTCAAGCTGCGCAGCCTCCCGGAAACGCCGGAAACCTATTACCTGCTCGACCTGATGGCGTCCAACGATTTCCAGGAATCGCTGAAGAACTATCTCGATCTCGAAGAGTTGCGCAAGAAACTGGCAACCTGGGAAGGGGACCTGGACGCCTTCGAGGAGCTCATCGAAAACCGGCGGGCTTATTACCAGCCCCTTTTGCCCGAGATCGACCGTGCCTTCAGGCAGCTCGACTCGCGGATGCGGCTGCGCCTGGAGCAGCGGGACCTCATCGAGAAACGCCTGCAGGCGATGCTCACGGCGCCGCGGCCCGATTACCTGGCGACCGCACGGGAACGGATCTTCAAGGCCCAAATTGCCCAACTGGAGCGGGCGCAGGCTGACGATCGCGCTGCTGCGGCATCCCCCGAGATCGAGGCCCGCATCCGGCGGCTGCGGGGCGTGCTGGACTGGAACATCGCTACCGATTACGACCGGCGTCTGACCCAAACGTTCAAGGATCTTCGCCGGCTTGATCAGGACGTGGAGGGTTTGCACCGGCAGTACACCGCCTTCGTGCGCACCCGCCAGGCCGCCACGCAAAGCTACGAGGGCTACGACGAGGGAATCCATCAGCAAAGGGCCCGGATAAAGGCGGCCCGGGAGAAGGTGGGGGAACTGCTGGCGCGCCAGGGACATTTTCTCGAGGTCATGGCCGTGAATGAACTCACCAGGCGTCGGCAACGGCTCGAGGAATTCGAGGTCAAGGCCCGTTTCGCCCTGGCGGACAGCTATGACCGCGCGGCCAGGGCCCAGGGGCAGAAGAGGGAGGGTCAATGAGGCTCCAGCGACTTTTCATCTTCGCCCTGCCGGTCATTCTTGTCGCCTGCAGCCCGGTCGACAACCGGGGGACGATTGCCCAACTGCGGAACCAGCGCATCGAGATCAAGGAAGAAAAGATCGAAGGCGGCCTCGATAAGGCGATGGAGGGCTACCAGAGTTTTCTGCAGGAACGGCCGGATTCCCCCCTCGCTCCCGAGGCCATCCGTCGCCTGGCCGACCTGAAGGTCGAAAGTGAATACGGCCTCCTCTCCGGCAGCGACAGCCCCGCGAAGAAGGCGCCGGCGGCGGCCTTGCCCGCCCCGGAACACGGGGCGTCCGCGGCAGTCGCTTCGGTCCCCAAGGTCGAGGCACCCGCGGCACCCGGGTCGGCAACCGGCGAAACCGAGGCCGATTTCGAAAGGCGGACGGTCGGCAGCTCCCCGGTAGCCGACCTGGCTCCGACCGCGGCCGGAACTTCGCAGGGGCCGGCTGACCTGGAAAGGGCCGGACCGCTCGAGGCGATCGCTCTCTACCAGAAACTGCTCAAAAAGTACCCGCAATACCAGCGCAACGACCAGGTGCTGTACCAGATGTCCCGCGCCTACGAGGAACTGGGGCGGATCGAGGAAGCCATGGCGGTCATGGACCGGCTGGTCCGCGACTTCCCCCGATCCCGTTATACCGACGAGGTGCAGTTCCGGCGGGCCGAATACTTCTTCGTGCACCGGAAATACCTCGACGCCGAGGACGCCTACAAGGCCATCGTGGAAATCGGCGTCAGTTCCTCCTTCTACCAGTTGGCCCTCTACAAGCTGGGTTGGACCTTCTACAAGCAGGAACTCTATGAAGAGGCCTTGGACCGGTTCATTGCGCTTCTCGATTACAAGGTGTCCACCGGCTACGACTTCGCCCAGACCAAGGACGAGTTGGAGCACCAGCGGATAGAGGATACCTTCCGCGTCATCAGTCTGAGTTTTTCCTATCTCGGTGGTTCCGAAGTCGTGGCGGATTTCTTCGCCCGCAACGGCAAGCGCAGTTACGAGGATGGCATCTATCGCAACCTCGGCGAATATTACTTCGGCAAACGCCGCTACGCCGACGCCGTCGCGACCTACCATGCCTTCATCAGCAGTAACCCCTTCCACAAGATGTCGCCGCATTTTCTCATGCGAGTGATCGAGATCAACATGGCCGGCGGCTTCCCCAGCCTGGTGATCGACTCGAAAAAGGAATTCGCCGTCAAGTACGGCCTGAAGGCCGAATACTGGCAGCATTTCAAGCCGGGCGATCTTCCCGAGGTCCTTGGTTACCTGAAAACCAACCTGAAGGATTTGGCCAATCATTACCACGCCCTCTACCAGAACAAGAAACACGTCGAAGACAAGCCGGGGAATTTCAAAGAGGCGCTGCACTGGTACCGGGAATACCTCGCCTCCTTCCCGCAGGAAACCGAGTCGCCGGCCGTCAATTACCAGTTGGCGGACCTGCTTCTGGAAAACCGCTCCTTTGACGAGGCGGCGGTGGAATTCGAGAAGACGGCGTACGGCTACCCCCACCATGCCCAATCCTCCAGGGCCGGCTACGCGGCCGTCTACGCCTACCGGGAGTATCTCGGCACGGTCCCGTCGAAGGAGAAGGAGAAAGTCAAGCGGGAGGTGGTGCGCAGCTCATTGAAGTTTGCCGATACCTTCCCGAAGCACGAGAAGGCGGCCGTCATCCTCGGCGCCGCCGCGGATGATCTCTACGACATGAAAGACTACGCGCCGGCCCTGGCAGCCGCGCAGAAGGTGATCAAGGTCTTCCCCGGCGCTGACACCGAGGTCCTGCGTTCGGCCTGGCTGGTCGTCGGTCATTCTTCCTACGAGCTGCTCCACTTCAGCGCGGCCGAAACCGCCTATGGGCAGGTGCTGGCCCTGCTTCCCGCGGACGACAAGAGCCGCGCCGGTCTGGTCGACAACCTTGCCGCCTCGATCTACAAGCAAGGGGAAGAGGCGAAGGCAAAAGGCGATTTCCGGGCCGCCGCGGACCATTTCCTGCGGGTCGGCAAAATGGCGCCCACCTCAAAGATCCGGCCGACGGCGGAATACGACGCTGCCGCGGCCCTGATCGAACTCAAGGACTGGAAAACGGCGGCTACCGTACTGGTGGGATTCCGCAAAAACTTCCCCGGAAATAAGC
Organism: uncultured delta proteobacterium; assembly: GCA_963763205.1. Lineage (GTDB taxonomy): Bacteria > Desulfobacterota > Desulfuromonadia > Desulfuromonadales > DDH964 > DDH964. The sequence goes on from CAVXNQ010000005.1 coordinate 104,288, forward strand.
TGCAGCCCGAGGTGACCAAGAAGATCGCCTACGTCTACAAGGAGGATGGTCAGCTTTCCCTGGCGGCCGCGGAATACGAACGCATCGAACGGGAATCGAAGGACGAGGAGGTGAGACGGGAAGCCCTCACCGTCGCGGCCCAGCTGCATGAACAGGCGGGTGAGCTCGACCGCACGCTCGAGGTTTACCGGCGCTACGTCGACTATTTCCCGCAGCCGGTGGAACTCAACCTGGAAACGCGCAACAAAATTGCCGACCTCCTCAAGGCCCGGGACGATCGGAAGAACTACCTGGAGGAACTCAGGACAATCATCGCCATCGACGCCGCGGCCGGGGACGCCCGAACGGAGCGGACGAAGTACCTGGCCGCCAAGGCCGGGTTGGTGCTGGCCGAGCTGAAGTACGACCAGTTCGTGGCGATCCGGCTGGTCAAGCCCCTGAAGGTCAACCTGCAGAAGAAGCGGGGGCTGATGAAGGCTTCCACGGACGCCTTCGGTCACCTGCTGGATTACGAAGTCGCAGAGGTCACCGCCGCAGCGACCTTCTACCTGGCCGAGATCTATGAGCACTTCAGCAAAGCCCTGGCCGCGTCCGAGCGTCCCGAGGAACTGAGCCCCGCCGAACTGGAGCAATACAACCTGGCCCTCGAAGAGCAGGCCTATCCCTTCGAGGAGAAGGCCATCGAAATCCACGAAAGCAATCTCAAGCTGATCGCCCAGGGGATCTACAACGTGTGGATCGACAAGAGCTTGCAGAAATTGGCCACGTTGGTGCCGGCGCGCTATGACCGTCCGGAAGCGGCCGGCGGCGTCATCGCGTCGCCGGAGACCTATGAATTCGCCGTCGAAAAGCCGGCGTCGCCACCGCCGGCGAGCGGGGAACAGGCTTCGCCCGCGGTGGTTCAATCCGCACCGCCCGGTAAGGCAGCGCCGGTCCAGGCCGCCGAAGCGGCGCCGGCGACGGCGGAAAAGGCGGTCAAGGCCGAAGCACCCGATTCAAAAACAGACCCGACCGATCGGTCCGATCCGACGAATCAGGCGGATCAGGCGAACGCCAAAAGTGAGGGGAAGCAATGATGCAGGGAAGAACGCAGCTGTCGCGATGGGCAGGAGCCCGAAACCGGACCGGATTCACTGTTCTGGCGGTCATGCTGTCGTTGCTTGCCGGATGCGCCATCGGGGAAAAGGGCAAACCCCGGCCTGCGGAGCAGCAAGCCGCCGCGGCCGAACCCTCCCCCGTTGCTCAGGGGCCCACCGTGACGCGACTCAAGGACGGGCGGGATGGGTTCGTCATCACCGAAACGCCCCACCTGGAAGCGAAGTGGCGTAGTGATTTCGAAAGTGCCATCGCCATGATGAAGGACGAGGACTACGCGAAAGCCGTGGGACTTCTGGAAAGGGTGATCGGGCAGGCACCGGGGGTCACAGCACCTTATATCGACCTCGCGATGGCCTATGAGCATACGGGCAAGCTCAAGGAGGCCGAACAGAACCTGAAAACCGCGCTGACTCTGGTTCCCGGACACCCCGTGGCAAGCAACGAATATGGACTGCTGTTGCGCAGGGCCGGGCGTTTTGCCGAGGCCCGGACGGTCTACGAAAAATCCCTCGAAACCTTCCCTGAATACCTTCCGGGCCACCGGAATCTCGGGATCCTCTGCGATCTTTATCTCAACGACCCGGCCTGCGCGCTCGAACAATATGAGCTCTACAGCCAGGCCAAGCCCGGGGACAAGCAGGTCAAGCTCTGGATCGCCGACCTGCGCCTGCGGCTTAAGCACCCGCAGAAAAACCAATGACCCGGACCGGGCGGGCGGCCCGCAAGGAGGTGCCATGAAGCGAAAACTGATTTACGGCCTGTGCCTGCTCCTGCTGACCGCGGTCACCGCCGCGGCCCAGGAGCAGGGGAGGGCCCCGGCGAGCGCCAAAGCCACGCCGGCAGCGAAGGAGCTCTCGGGCATGTCGATCGTCGGTAACGATGAAGCGCCGAAGTCCCTCTACATCGTCCCCTGGAAGAGTTCCGAACTGGGGGTGGAGACGAGCCTGAACATGATGCTGAGCGCCGACGACGTCCCGGTGGACCGGGAGGTCTTCCTGCGCCAGTTGGAGTTCTACCAGGTCAGCACCGCCCAGCCGAGTACCGCGCCGCGGCTGGCGGGGGACGGAGGCTGACGTTTTACCTGTGACGCAACCGAGCGTCGGGGCCGCGTCCCCGGCCACAAACCAAACTCGTGAAGTGGGAGGAAAGCGATGGGAACCATCTATTCAGTTGTGGCGTTTTTTCAGAAGGGCGGGCTGTTCATGTACCCGATCCTGCTCGTCTTCGCCGTCGGCATGGCGATCGCGATCGAACGCTGGTTCAACCTGACCCGGATCCGGAATGCCAACCGCATGATGTGGAACCAGGTGCAGCCGGTGCTGGCTGAGGGGGAGTTCGACAAGGCCCGGGAGCTGGTCAACGAGGACGAGGCGACCCTGTCGCAGATGCTGGCCATGGGCTTGGCGCGCCAGGGGGCGGTGCGGCGGCGGGAGGACATCGAGATCGCCATGGAGGAGAGCCTGATGGAGATCATCCCGCAGCTGGAAAAGCGCACTCCCTACCTGGCGCTGCTGGCGAATATCGCCACCCTGCTCGGACTGCTCGGCACCATCCTCGGTCTGATCGATGCTTTTACCGCGGTCGCCAACGCCAACCCGGCGGAGAAGGCCGACCTCCTCTCGGCCAGTATCTCCGTCGCCATGAACACCACCGCCTTCGGGCTGATCGTCGCCATCCCGCTGATGGTCCTCCACGCCAAGCTGACTTCGACCACGGGGCAGATCGTCGACAGCCTGGAGATGGCCTCGGTCAAGGCGCTCAACAGCATCTCCAACACGGCCAAACGCCAATTCCAGACGAGCTGATTTATGAGCAGACGACGTCATTACCGGCGACGGGACAAGGAGACGCCCGACCTCGATGTCACCACTTTCATGAACCTGATGGTGGTGCTGGTGCCGTTTCTCCTCATCAGCGCGGTCTTCTCGCGGGTGACGGTGCTGGAGCTGAGCGTCCCCACCGCCGCGGCCGTCTCGGCACCGGTCCGGGCGAATTTCAACATCGAGGTGATCGTGCGCAAAACCGGGCTGGAGCTGGCCAACGGGGTGAACGTGGTGGCCGCCATGCCGAAAAAGGACGACCAGTACGATCTGGCCAAACTGACCGAAATGCTCCTCCGCCTGAAGAACGACTACCCGCAGAAGGACGATGCGACGGTCCTGATGGAGCCGGATATCGAATACGACCATCTGATTCACATCATGGACACGGTACGCCAGGCGGAGGTGCACACACCGGGGAGTGAAGAGGTCCAAAAGCTGGAACTCTTCCCCAAGATATCGATCGGAGACGCGCCATGAGAGAGAGTCGACGGATCAAACGGATGGAGCGCCGCCGGAAGAAGCCGGCCGGCCTGATGCTGACCTCGCTGATGGACGTCTTCACCATCCTGGTCTTCTTCCTGCTCGCCAACACCTCCTCGAGCGAGGTGGTGGCGGCGCCCAAGCAGATCAAGCTTCCCGATTCCGTGGTCGAGACCAAACCGCAGGAGACGGTGGTGATCCTGGTCGGTCCAAGGGCCATCCTGATTCAGGGGGATGTCGTGGCCGGCACCGACGAGGTCCTCAACTCCAAGAGCGAGACGGTCCCCGCGATCGGCGAACGGCTGGCGCAGATCCAGCGCAACGTCATCGGCATCAGCACCAAGACGGTTGCCGAAAGCAAGGCGGTCACCCTGCTGGCGGACAAGTCGATCCCCTTCAAGGTGCTCAAGAAGATCATGTCCACCTGTACGCTTTCCGGATACGGGAAGATTTCCCTCGCCGTCATCCAGAAGGCCTCGCAGAGCTAGGGAAGATGTCGTGAATACATCCTTATTGGAACAGGAACTGGCGCCCCTGAACGCCCGGATCGAGCAGACCCGCGGGGGGCTCGAGATCCTCGAAGGCGAGTTGCGGGAGGTCGAGGCGGAGCTTGAATCCTATGCCGGCGACCGGCAGCGCTTCGAAGCCGTGCAGGAGATCTGCACCGCCCTGGAGCGGTTGACCGAACTGGGGGCGGACGACCTCTTCTGGGAGGGGGCCGGGATCGACGCGGCCGCCGACCACCTGACGCGGGTGCGGGGACGGGTCGTCCGGTTCGAGGAGGAGATCCGCGGGGTCCGGGAACGCCGGGAGGCCCTCAAGGCGCAGTCCGAGCGGCATCTGGACGAACTCGACTTCCTCTACGAGGAGGTCCGTGAGGCCCATGGCCGGGAGGAACGGCGCCAGGAGGAGTTCGTCGTCGAGCGGGAGATTTCGCCCTTCCCGCCTCGCCTGCAGATCATGCCCTGGACTACCGACGGCGAGAGCGAACGGCAGTTCCGGCGCAGCCTGCTGATCGCGCTCCTCTGGGCGCTCCTCTTCGGCGGCCTCATCCCCCTGGTACACGTGCCGATCCCGGATCGCGCTTCGGTGGTACCCGAGATCCCGGAGCGGCTGGCGATGCTGGTCAAGAAGGAACTGCCCAAGCCGCCGGTGCCGGAGCGCCCGAAGGAGGAGAAGAAACCCGATCAGGACAAGGAGCCCGAAAAGCCGCAAAAGACCGCCAAGGATGAAGAGCACCGCGGCTCGGAACGGCCCGAGCCCAAGGCCGCTCCCCTGGGGGACGGCGCCAAGGTCGCGCGGAAGAAGGCCGAGAGCACCGGCGTTCTGGCCTTCAAGAGCAGCTTCAAGGACCTGATGGACGAGGTGCCCGTGGCCAAGCTCGGCACCGAGGCCCACCTCAGCAAGAAGGCGCCGGTGGCGGCGGGGCAGGCGGTGCCGACCCGTTCGCTGGTGGCGATGCAGGCCCAGGGTGGTGCCAGCGGCGGGATCGCCAACATCGGCGTCAGCCGCAATCTCGGCAGCGGCGGCGGCGGTGGCGGCGGCGCCGGTACGGTCAGAGGGATCGGCGGTGTGGCCTTCACGCGGGTCGAGAGTGCCGTGGCGGGGCTGCAGGAGGCGAACCGGCCCCTCAGCGACGGCCCCGGGCCGGGCCGGACCGACGAGGAGATCCAGATCGTCTTCGACCGCTATAAGGCGGCCCTCTACCGGATCTACAACACCGAGCTGCGCAAGGACCCGACGCTGCGCGGCAAGATGCTGCTGCGCCTGATCATCGAACCGGACGGGACGGTCTCCCTCTGCAAGGTGGAATCGACCGACCTCGCCTCACCCGAGCTGGTGGCCAAGATCACCGAGCGGGTCATGCGGTTCAACTTCGGCGCCAAGGAGGACGTACCGAAGACCGTCATCCTCTACCCGATAGATTTTCTGCCGGCGGGCTAGCCGGAGTGACGCGGACTGGCCGGCGGCCGGGATGCCGGAACAAATGAACGTTTGTAATGCAGGAGGGCAGCCATGCAGCAGAAGGTCTGGGTCATCAATGACCAGGATTGGAACCGAAGACCGGCAAAACGGGCGATCGAGCCTGCCCCTTCCCCGCCCGGGAAGGGGGACGGCCGGCCCGCTCAAGCCGCCGCGCAAAAGAGCCCGGCGGTTGCCTTCAGCCTCGCCATGTGCTGCTGGGGCGGGGGGCATCTCTATCTCGGGCACTACCGGGCGGGGGCGGTCTTCCTGACCGTCATGGCCCTCTTCTACGGTGCGCTGTCGGGCCTGCTGTTTTGGCCTCAAGCCTTGGGCCGGCTGGCCGCCGCCAGCGGCCTGCCCGCCCAGATCCTGGTAGTCGCCGCCGCGGTCCTGTTTCTGGCCGGCCTGGGCCTCTGGCTGTTCTCCGCCGTCGAGGCCTACTACCGGACCGCACGGCTTGGCGCCGCGCCGTTTTTGGGTGTGAGTAACGAAGCCTGGCCCCCGCTGGGCGCCCTGCTTTTCCCGGGTTGGGGGCAATTCCTAAACGGTCAGCCGAAAAAGGGGCTTTGCGTCCAGCTTCTCGCCCTGCCGGGGCTCTTCGCCCCGTTACTTCTCCTCCTGGCGCGGGACGCCTGGCCGCTGCTCCAGCCCGGCCAGGTGCGGCTGGCCCTCGATGCCGGCCTGGCCGCCGGCCTGATCACCTTCCCTCTGACGCTGCTGGTCTGGATCGTGGCCGCCTACGATGCCTTCCGGTCCTGCCGGGCCCTCTATCAAAGGAGGCTGCGGCTTAATAATCCCGCCTATCGGCCGGCAGGAGGGTGGGACCTGCGTCGTCTCATTCCCAGGGGCTCGGCCATCCTCGGCCTGCTGCTCGCCGTTTCGCTGGGCATGCAATTCCTTCCCCGGCGATATTATCTGGAATCCCTGGCCAAACTCCGGGGCGAACTGCAGGAGCGCCACATGGAGATCGTTCCGGAATGGATCGGCAAGGTATTAGCGCTGATCGACCGGAATGGGTAGCGTCGCGGTTTAGAGGGGGGTGGGTGCGAAGGGGGTCTGGAACCCGCTGGTTGCAAACCCCTTGAAATTCAGCACCGAACGGAGACCGTCAGGGTCGTGTGGCGGTTTTGTCGGGTTCGGCAGCCAACCTGCGGGAGATGAATATCTAGCAAAATAATCAACAAATAGGTTGACAAGCCTGGCCAAAACTCCCTATAGAGAATGAAGAAGGCTCCATTTTTTATTGTCATCCGATAGGAGGGTTATTGACGAGGACCGCTGCGGGCCACCGGCAGGTGATGCTGTAAGCGGTTTTTTTATGGCCGGCAGGTCGCGATCCGCGTCCGCCGGTTCTGCAATGTTTCAGTAACGCTGCCGAAAGGGTAATGCCCGGGTGACCGGGCGGCACAAAGCCACCTGTCCGCCGAAGCTTTAATGGGCGGAACGAGGGGCTGTCGAAGCAGCTGGGGGAGGCAATCCCAGAGTGATTCGCAAGTGCGAGGCCCAACCACACGGTGGTGGGCCTCGTTTTTTTTTGCGGAAAATGAATTGAAGTGGAACCGGGAGGAATGTAGGCAATGAGAGGTTGGCGGGCAGAGATTGGAAAAAGCCGGGGACCGGTACCGAAAGTCGTTTTCCGGACCTGTTTGAGGGCATTAGGCCTGGCAGCCCTGGGCCTGCTCTTGGCCGCTCCCGTTCTGGCCGGGACCGACCTGCCACTCTTCGGGCCGGTCAACTTCGACCGGCTCAAGGGGGCGCCGACGGTCTATACTGAAAGCTTCCAGCGCTGCGAACCCTCCGACCAGGCCCTGCTGCGGGTGTGGAACGGCGACGGCAAGGCCAGCCGCATCACGGCGGCACAGGTTTTTGTCAACGGCGTCGAGATCTTCGGGGAGAAGAACTTCAAGCAGCAGGACGACTACCTCGAGGCGCCGATCACCGCCGCCAGGGTCAACGACCTGAAGGTGGTCCTCAAAAGCGGCGATTTCAAGGTGCCCGCCTTCCTGCGCATCGGCGTCCTGGGGAAAAACTGCGACGTCACCCCGCCCGTCATCGCCTCCCCGCAGCCGGCCGACGGTGCGCTGCTCGCCACCGCCACCCCCCGCGTCGCTGCCAGCTATGCCGACGAGGCCGGCGGCGCCGGGGTCGATCCGGCCAGCGTGCGCCTGACTCTGGACGGCGCCGACGTCAGCGCCGCGGCCAGCCTCGCCGCCGGCAGCGTCAGTTTCCAGCCGGCCGAGCGCCTGGCCGAAGGGGGGCACAGCGTTCAGTTGGCCCTCGCCGACCGTGCCGGCAACCTCTCCCAGCTGGCCTGGTCCTTCACCACCGACACCGTCGCGCCGACTCCCCAGTTTACCTCGCAGAAGGATGGCGACTGGCTCAACACCCCCAGCATCGATCTCGCCGGCCTGGTCGACGACCCAGGGGCCAGCCTCAGCATCAACGGCGTCGCCGTGACCCCCGGCAGCGACGGCTTTTCCCTGGCCGGCTTCGGCCTCACCGAGGGGAGCAACCAGATCACCGTCACCGCCGTCGATGCCGCCGGCAACGTCGGCACCGCCACCCTGATCCTCAATCTCGATACCGTCCCGCCGGTGGTCACCGTCGCCGCGCCCGAGGCGGGGAGCTTTGTCAAAACCCCGCAGATCGCCGTCTCCGGCGAGGTCAACGAATCGCTCCTCGGCCTGACCGTCAACGGCGCCCCCGCCCAGCTCGACGGCGGCAGCTTCAGCTTCGCCAACCTGCCCCTCAGCGAGGGGGAGAACACCGTCCGGGTGGTCGCCATCGACCGCGCCGGCAACGCCGGCAGCGCCGAGTTGACGCTGGTGCTCGATACCCTGCCGCCGCAGCTGACCCTCGATGCCCCGCCGGCCGGCCTGTTGACCAACGTCCCGTCCCTGACCGTGACCGGCCATGCCGACGAGCCGCTGCTCTCCGCCGAGGTCAATGGCCAGCCCGCCGTGCTCGAGCGATCCCCGGCACTTCTCCCTGGAGGGGTATACCCTGACCGAGGGGGACAACGAACTGACGGTGACCGTCCGCGACCGGGCCGGCAACGCCGCCAGCGCCAAGGCCACCGTGACCCTCGACACCCTACCGCCGGCGGCACCGGTCTTCGACGCGGCCGCCTCGCGGACCAACGTCGCCACCCTCGACCTCGCCGGCCAGGCCGAGGCCGGGTCCACGGTGCGCATTTCGGCACTCGCTGCCGACGGCACCGCCACCGTCCTGGGGGTGGTCGGCGCCGACAACTCCGGCCGCTTCGTCCTGCCCGGGGTCACCCTGGCCGAGGGGAACAACCGTTTCAATGCCGTGGCCATCGATGCCGCCGGCAACCAGGGTCCGGTCTCGGCGGAGCTCGCCCTGGCGCTCGACACCGTGCCGCCGCAGGTCCTGGTCCACAGCCCCGCCGCCGGATTTCTGACCAACGCTCTACAGGTCGATGTCGCCGGCTCCGTCGACGGGCCGGTCTCTGCGGTGACCGTCGCCGGCCTTCCCGCCACCGTCAGCGGCCAGGACTTCTCCAAGGCGGCGGTGCCCCTGGTCGAGGGGGACAATACCCTGCTGGTCGAGGCCGTCGACCTCGCCGGCAACCGCGGCAGCGCCAGCGTCAGCCTGACCCGCGACAGCACCCCGCCGGCGGCGCCGCAGCTCGACCCCGTCGCCAGCCCGACCAACCAGGCCGTCACCACCCTCTCCGGAACCGCCGAGGCCGGCGCCAGCGTGGCCCTTCGCGTGCAGCGCCCCGACGGCAGCAGTGAGGATTTGGCCACCCTGAGCGCCGGCGCCGATGGCCACTTCAGCTTCGCCGAGGCGCCCCTGGTCGAGGGGCAGAACACCTTTACCGCCATCGCCAGCGACGCCGCCGGCAACGCCAGCGAGCCGGCGACCGCGAGCGTCCTGCTCGACACCATGGCGCCGGTCATCACCGTCACCAGTCCCGCCGACCACAGCGTCAGCGACGCTCTCGACATCGTCGTCACCGGCAGCGTCGACGAGCCCAACGCGACCCTCACCATCGACGGTGTGGCGGTCCCTCTCGATAGCGGCGCCTTCAGCCGGTCCCTGACCTTGCAGCCCGGCAGCCACACCCTGATCCTGCTCGCCACCGACCCGGCCGGCAACGTCGGCACCGTCTCCCTCACCATCCAGGCCGACGGCACCCCGCCGACGGTGACCATCAGCGAGCCCATCTCCGGCACCCTGACCAGCCAGGACGCCCTTACCGTCAGCGGCAGCGTCGACGAGCCGCTCAGCGCCCTGGCCCTCAGGCCGCAGGAGAGAGGGGAGAAAGAGGGAGAGGGGAAGTGGAGCAAGTGAAAAAAAAAAAAAAAAAAAAAAAAAAAAAAAAAAAAAAAAAAAAAAAAAAAAAAAAAAAAAAAAAAAAAAAAAAAAAAAAAAAAAAAAAAAAAAAAAAAAAAAAAAAAAAAAAAAAAAAAAAAAAAAAAAAAAAAAAAAAAAAAAAAAAAAAAAAAAAAAAAAAAAAAAAAAAAAAAAAAAAAAAAAAAAAAAAAAAAAAAAAAAAAAAAAAAAAAAAAAAAAAAAAAAAAAAAAAAAAAAAAAAAAAAAAAAAAAAAAAAAAAAAAAAAAAAAAAAAAAAAAAAAAAAAAAAAAAAAAAAAAAAAAAAAAAAAAAAAAAAAAAAAAAAAAAAAAAAAAAAAAAAAAAAAAAAAAAAAAAAAAAAAAAAAAAAAAAAAAAAAAAAAAAAAAAAAAAAAAAAAAAAAAAAAAAAAAAAAAAAAAAAAAAAAAAAAAAAAAAAAAAAAAAAAAAAAAAAAAAAAAAAAAAAAAAAAAAAAAAAAAAAAAAAAAAAAAAAAAAAAAAAAAAAAAAAAAAAAAAAAAAAAAAAAAAAAAAAAAAAAAAAAAAAAAAAAAAAAAAAAAAAAAAAAAAAAAAAAAAAAAAAAAAAAAAAAAAAAAAAAAAAAAAAAAAAAAAAAAAAAAAAAAAAAAAAAAAAAAAAAAAAAAAAAAAATATAACGGCCAGTCCTTCGCCGTCACCGGCCTCAGCTTCAGTCTGCCGGCGAATCTCGTCGAGGGGGAGAACCAGCTCACCGTCGCCGCCACCGACCGCGCCGGCAACGTCGGCAGCACCACCGTGACGGTGACCCGCGACAGTCAGCCCCCCCAGCTCACCCTCGATGGGCCGCCCAGCGCCGCCGCCGGCGGCAACATCGCCCTGCACCTGGCCGCCAGCGACGCCTCGCACTTGAGCCTGGTGGAGCTGCGCAGCGCCGGCACCGTGGTCTGGTCCGGCGGCGGGGCGGGGACGGACCTCGACCAGGATATCCCCTTCAGCCTCCCCCCCGGCCTGGCCGCCGGGGAGCAGCTCACCCTGGTGGCGGCGGCGATCGACGCCGCCGGCAACCGCGGCGAGGCGCAGCTGACCGTCGGTGTCGCCCAGGGGGCGAGCGGCCCGGGCTATCTCCGGGGGAGGTCTACGACGACAGCCGCGGCCTGCTGCTGGAGGAAGCCGCGGCCAGCGTCCTTTCCGGGGAGACCGAGGTCGCCGCCGCCGTCACCGCGGCCGACGGCAGCTATTTCTTCGAACTCCCCGCCGGCGACTACCTGCTGCGCCTGGGCAAGGCCGGCAGCACGCAGGTCCTGCGCCCGGTGAGCGTGCTGCCGGCGGTCAATCTGCGGGTTCGCGACGCCCGCCTGACTCCGGATTCCGGCGCCGTGCAGCGCTTCGACGGCGCCGGCGGGACGCTGCGCCGCCCCCTGGGGAGCGCGGCCGACGCTCCGGCTTTGGAACTGACCGTCCCGGCCGACGCCCTGACCGACCCCGTCGACCTGCGCCTGCTGCCGCTGAGCAACCAGGGCCTGGCCGTGCCCCTGCCGCTGGGCTGGGCGCCGCTGGCCGCCTGGCAGCTCGAGGCCTTCCAGCCCGACACCACCGAGCCGGCCCAAAACGCCGCGACCTGCCTGCCCGGGGCGACCCTCGGCGTGCCGCTGCCGGCCCACTTTGACCTCCCCGCCGAGTCCCGGCTGCTTCTGGCCCGCTACGACGGGGCGAGCCATGCCTGGCTGGCGGCCGGCAGCGTCGCAGTGACCAGCGACGCCACCGGCCTTGTCGCCGGCTTGACGGGCGCCGGCCAGTACGCCCTGCTCCTCGCCGACGCCATCGCCGCCGCTCCCCCGAGGCGACCCTCGGCGCGCCCCTGCCGGGCAGCGCCCTGCTCGGCTTCGATCCCGCCACGGTCGGCGCCGTCGGCCGGGTCGTCCCCTACGCCGCGCCGCCGCGCCAGGGGCTGCTCGCCGCCGGCGAGGTGACCCTGAGCGAGAGCGTCCCGGGGACGCTCCTTTCCGGCACCCTGCTGACCGCCCGGGTGACCGAGCGCTTCGATCTCGCCTCCGGCGAGACCCTGCAACCCGCCGGCTACGAGCAGGACCTGAGCTTCTTCCGCGCCCCCTGCGTCACCAACCTCGGCGGCGGGCTCCTCGACGCCGCCCCGGCGGCGCTGCGCACCACGTTTCCGGTCTCCCCCTCGCGCGACTTCACCGTCGTCGACCTGCTCAAGGGCAAGGTCGGCATCGACATCCTGCCCCCCGACACCGGCGGCGCCGGGACGATGGTCGGACCCGACGGCGCGCGGCTCATCGACGGCGACGGCAACGTCCTGGAAATCCCCGCCGGCGCCCTCGCCGCCACCGTGCCGGTGCAGAGCCGCACCCTGGCGGCGGACAGCGCCCGGGTGCTGGTCGGCGCCGACTTCACCCTGCTGCGCGCCGTCGAGGTCGACTTCGCCCGGCAGGCCCTGAATCTCCCCGCGACCCTCTCGATCCCGGCCCCGGAGGGGCTCGATCCCGCCCTGCCGCTGCTCCTCGCCCGGCAGATCGAGGTCGCCGGCCGGCCCAAGCTGAAGCTGGTCGGATCGCTGCGCCTCTCCGGCTCGATGGTGGTCAGTATCGCCGAGCTGCAGGCGAGCGTCGCCGTCGCCCTGCCCGGCGTCGACGTCTCCGGCCGCTACTTCCTGCTCCAGGCCAAGGCCCCCTTGGGCTACCTGCGCGGCGCCGTCGCCGGCAGCTCCGGCGCCCCCTTCGCCGGGGCGCAGGTGACCACCGACACCGGCTCCCTGGTCGATCTGACCGGGAGCGACGGCCGCTACCTGATCCCCCTGGCCGTCGCCCCCTTCACCGCCACCGCCCTCGATCAGGCGCGCCAGGATGCCGGGACCGGGAGCGGGACGGTCTCTGTCGCCGGGGCGCTGCTCGATCTCGACCTCGCCATCGTCGCCGTGCCGCCGCGGGTCGTCCAGGTCGATCCGGCCGCCGGCGCCACCGGGATTCTGCCCAGCGTCGCCCCGCGCGTGACCTTCAGCGAACCGCTGGAGCGCGCCAGCGTCGATGTCGCCACCTTCCGCCTCGTCGACGCCGCCGGCCAGGACGTCCCCGGGACCCTCTCCTTCAACCCGGCCGGCAGCGAGGTGACCTTCTACCCCGCCGCCAGCCTCGCCTCGGAGGCGAGCTACACCCTCAGCGTCGCCGGCACCGTGCGCGACCTCCAGGGTTATCCCCTCGGCCAGCCGCTGACCGTCCCCTTCACCGTGCGCGACACCACCCCGCCGGCGATGCCGCCGGCCGGCGCCATCACCGCCACCTTCCCCGACGCCGACGGCCTGATCACCGTCACCGGCAGCCAGGGGAGCGTCGAGCTCGGCGCCTCGGTGCTGGTCATCAACGACACCTCCGGCGAGATCGTCGGCGTGCAGCCGGCGACCAACGGTTCCTTCACCGCCAAAATCGCCGCCCAGCTCGGCGACGAGATCCAGGTGGTGATGATGGACGCCGCCGGCAACCAGACCCTGATCTCCTACCTCACCTTCAAGAGCGACGACGGCCGCTACCTGGTCACCGCCAGGGGAGGGAAGGTCGACGGGGACGGGGGGAGCCAGCTCGTCATCCCCGACGGCGCCCTGCTCGGCCCGGCGGTGGTCAAGCTCACCACCGTCGCCGAGGCCGCCCTTTCGCAGCCGGTGCCGGCCGAAGGGAAGTTCCTCGCCGCGGTCGACATCGAGACCGGCAGGTCCCTTCAAGAAGCCGGTCGCCTTCTCGGTGCCGGTGCCCGCCGGGATGCCGGCCGACGCCGTCCCCTTCGTCGCCCGGCCCGTGACCCACGTCAACGCCGATGGCAGCCAGGAGCAGGTCTACGTGATCGTCGATCGGCCAAGGTCGTCGGCGGCCGTCTGACCACCGCCTGTCCCCCCTTCGACGGGCCGCTCGGTTTCGGGACCTTCGTCTTCTCTACACGCCGGTGCCCCTGGAGGGCCGGTGATCATCTCCGGCACCGCCTATCGTGACATGAACGGCGACAGCACCTACACCGCCGGCGTCGACCGGCCGATCGAAGGGGCGGTGATCCGCAGCGCCGGGGCGGAAAATTTCGTCTCCTACTCCGACGCCAACGGTCACTACGCCGCCTACGGCTTCACCGCCGCCGGGGCCTGCCGCAGCTTCGCGGTCACCGCCATTCACCCGTTGACCATGTTCCGCAACACCGCCAACATCACCACCTGCGACGCGCCCTACATCGTCAACAACCTCAACTTCAAGCTGGCGGATGCCCAGACCGAGGTGCCCGACGACACCGCGCCGGTGGTGGACCTGGGGCTCAAGGTCGCCCCGGGGCAGAATGCCGGCTTCGTGGCGGGGACGATCCTGACCGGCACCGACCTGCAGCTGTCAGTGGACGTGATCGACCAGGATTGGCAGCGGGCCGACCTGAGCGTCGACTACACCTCGCTCGACAAAACCGTCACCCAGCACTACACGATGCGGCTTATCGCCCTGGACAGCCAGCTGCATACCCCGCAGCAGGGGGAGAAACCGGCCCTGCTCCTCTTTCCCTTCCAGCCGGTCTTTTCCGCGCCGCTGCAGGGGGCGCAGTCCGATCTGTTCCGTCCCGACCAGCCGGGGTACTACACCCTCACCGTCGAGGCGATGGACAGTCCGGAAACACCGGCAAGAAGGTGTTGCAGATCCACGCCGTCGCCCCCGGCGAGGCGCCCGGCAGCATCGACGGGCCGCCGCGGGTCGACAACCTGGTTCCCGGCGACAAGGTGGAAGGCGTGTCGGTGACCACCGTGGTCGAGGCGGACTTCAGCGAGCCGGTGCAGAACGTGACCGGCGCGACCTTCAAATTGTTCAAAGTCGATCCTCAAGGCCAGGAAGAGGTCCCCGCCGATGTCTACGTGCGGGTGGTCGACGGACGGATGACGGCGACGCTGCAGCCGAAGCGGAATCTGGAGTACGGCCAGATTTACGTGGCGGCCCTGAGCCAGGAGATCACCGACCAGCAACCCAACCCATCGGCCGGCGGCCAGCTCCTTCCCCTCGACCAGGCCTACAGCCACGAGTTCACCACCCAGGTCCCCCAGGGGTACGATCTGGCGGCCGACCAGCAATTCGGCAACGGCTGGGATGTCGCCCTCTACAGCGACAATCTCACCGACCCGCCGCAGAATTACGCCTACGTCACCGCCAAGGAAACCGGGCTGCGGGCGATCGACGTGTCCGATCCCGCCAAGCCGGCCGTGGTCTTCAGCAAACAGCCCGCCGGCGCCACCTCCTGGGCGATGCGCGGGGTGGCGGTCGACCAGCAGTCCGGCCGGCTCGCCGTCACCGAGGACATCCGCTTCGCCGACGGCGGCCAGTACGGCTACGTCCGCTTCTACGACCTGACCACCGACCCGGCCAACCCCCAGCTCTTCGCCCAGGAGAAGCTGGCCGAAGCCTTCTCCGGCATTCCCGGCAAGGTGGCGTTGAACGCCAAGTACGCCTACGTCGCCACCGTCAATGTCGGGCTGCAAATCGTCGATATCGAGGCGGCCCACAATCGGACCGGCAGCGCCGACGGTTCCGCCATCGTCGGCGTCTTCGATACCCGCGGGCCGGGTTACGGCAACCCGGTCGACGTCGGTCTCTACGCCGCCGACCGGGCCTATCTGACCACCACCTCGGGGACTCTGCTGCTGCTCGACCTGAGCACGCCCAACCTGCCGCGGCTCCTCTCCGCCTTCAAGCCGGACGGCGTTTCGATCATGCGGGTCGCCGTGGCCGGCAATTACGTCTACAGCGACGCCGACGGCATCCCGCAGACCCTCGACCTGGCGGTGGCCAGCACCCGCGAGGGGGCGCTGGTCACCCTGGACATCACCGACCCCTTCAATGTCCGGCTCCTCGGGGTGGGGACCGACAGCTACGGCCTGCCCGTGCCGGTCCTCGCCACCGACATCGCCCTCGACACGACAAGTGGCATGGCCTTCGTCTCCGGGATCAACAACATTGAGGTCTTCGATCTCAAGGACCCGGCCCACCCGCTGCTGCTCGATACCATGACCGAGGTCCTGAATCTGGACGGGAATAAGACTCCCCTCGGCCAGACCAACGCCATGCAGGTCCTGGACGGCATCATCTACGCCGCCAACCAGCTCGATGGGCTCAAGGTGGTGGAAGTCGCCCCGGTCAAGAAGCGCCGCCTCCCCTACAACCCCTGCGGGGTCGACAAGTGCTGGCTGAAGGGGATCTTCAAGGGCGAGACCAGCCACTGAGGGGGGCACTGAAGATGCAATTTTCCCATTCGAAACGAACGGTGATCATGAAACGACTGCTGCTGCCGATCCTTGCCGCCCTGCTCCTTCTCCCGCCGGCCCCGGCGCCCGCCGCCGAGGGCGCCGCGCCGCGCCACGTCGCCTACGACCAGGGGGCGGGCCGTACCAGCGCCCTGCCGGTGGTCAAGACCGGCAGCTACGTCTACCTGCCGACCGGCACCTACACCTTCGACGCCACCGACCTGGAGGTGGCCGGGCGCGGCGTCCCGTTGGCCCTCGAGCGGACCTACCGCTCCAACCTGGTGCCGCGCGGTCCCGACGACCAGTACGACTTCAAGGAGCCGGCGGACGGCCCCTTCGGCTTCGGCTGGCACTCCCCCTGGTTCGTCCGTCTCTGGCAGGGGAACGTCAAGAACTCCAACGGCAGCGAGGCCTTCTTCTACTACTTCCTCGACGGCGACGGACGGATCTACGACTTCTCCATCGGCGCCGACGGCTCCATCGCCCCCAACACCGCCGCCGGCCTGACCCTGACCCGGCTCCCCTTCGGCTTCGCGCTGAGCCGCCACCGGGGGGCGAGCTACAGCTTCGACGACGACGGCCGCCTGACCCGGGTGCGCGACCCGCAGGGGCGGGAGACGGCGCTCAGCTACGACGCCCAGAAGCGCCTGGTCAGTATCGTCGACCCCGCCGGCCGCACCGCCTTCAGCTTCGCCTACAGCGGCGACGGGAACCATATCGCCGCCGCCACCGACCTCGCCGGGCGTCGTATCGACTACAGCTACGACGCCTACGGCAACCTGGTGCAGGTCAAGCAGGGGGAGCAGGTCCTGGCCAGCTACCGCTACAACAGCTACCACGGCATCGTCAGCAAGACCAACGCCGTCGGCGAGACCTACCGCATCGAGTACCAGTACCCCGAGGACGGCATCGCCGGGCGCGTCACCGACCCGGCCGGCACCGCCGCCATCAATGCCGGCCAGTCGGCCAGCGGCCACAGCCGCAGTTTCCGCTACGACTTCGACAAGGCGACTGTCTACTCCACCGACAACCGCGGGAGACCAGCCGCTTCGGCCTCAACCCCGACGGCAAGATTACCGAGACCGCCACCGTCGAGGCGGGGCAGGAGACGGTCAAGGCAAAGGTCGATTATCTCGCCGGCGGAATCGAGCGCAAGACCGACGCCGCCGGGGTGACCACGCGAGATCGAGCGCAACGCCGCCGGCGACATCGTGCGCCGGGTCGACGGCGCGGGGAACGTCACCCTCACCACCTACAACGCCAAGGGGAGCCCCCTCACCGTCACCGATCCCCAGGGGGTGACGACCGCCTTTTCCTACGACAGCACCGGGGTGCGCCCGACCAGGATCGTGCGCGCCCAGGGGCGCCCCGAAGCGGTGACGACCGACTTCGCCTACACCCCGCAGGGGGATCTGGCCAGCGTCACCACCGCCGGCGCCGCCACCGCCATGACCTACAACGACGCCGGCCTGCCGGTCACCGTCACCGACCCCCTCGGGGCCGTCACCCGCTTCGAGTACGACGCGGTCGGCAACCTCACCGCCGCCGTCGATGCCCTGGGGCAGAAAAGCACCTTCAGCTACGACAATCGGCGCCACCTGGAGAGCGTCACCGACCCGCTGGGGAACGTCACCCGCTACGCCTACAACGCCGCCGGCCGGCTCACCAGCGTCACCGACCCGCTCGGGAACGTCACCGCCACCGCCAGCGACTTCGCCGGGCGCATCGTCCATCTCGCCCCGCCTCTGGGACTGGCCAGCGACTACCACTACGACGGCGCCGGCAACCTGGTCGAGGTGGTGCAAGGCGCGGCCGTCACCCGCATGGCCTACGACGAGGACGGGCACCTGACCGAGCGTCACCGACCCCGAGGGGAACATTACCCGCTATCAGTACGCCGCCGGCGGCTGCACCACCTGCGGCGGCAGCAACTCCATCCCCGAGACCATCACCGACCCCTTCGGCGCCGTCACCCACAACCTCTTCGACCAGGCCGGCCGGGTCACCGGGGTCAAGGACCCGCTGCAGAACCTGACCAGCCTCGCCCGCGACGGCGACGGCCGCGTCGTCGCCCGCGTCGACGGCAACGGCCAGACCACCACCTACGCCTACGACGGCCTCGGCCGCGTCGTCAGCCAGACCGACGCCAGCGGCGGCGTCACCGCCTTCGCCTACGACGCCCGCGGCAACCTGACCAGCCTCACCGACCCCGAGGGGCACGCCACCGCCTTCGAATACGACCTCGCCGGCCGCAAGACCGGGGAGACCCGCCCCGAGGGGCAGCAGACCGCCTACGGCTACTACGCCAACGGCCTGCTCAAGACCGTCACCGACGCCAAGGGGCAGACCACGACCTACGGCTACGATGCCGGCGGCCGGCTGACGGAGGTGACCTACGCCGATGCCAGCAAGGACGATTTCGGCTACGACGCCGCCGGGCACCTGACCAGTTACCAGAACCCCGCCGCCGCCGGCACCTTGAGCTACGACGCCTTAGGCCGCAAGACCGGCGAGACCGTCACCGTCGGCAGCCTCACCAAGAGCTTCGGCTACCGCTACGACGCGATGGGGAACAAGGCCGCCTTCGTCAGCCCCGAAGGGATCGAGCACCTCTACAGCTACGACAAGGCCGGCAAGCTGACGCAGATTAAGTTCGACGGCCAGACTGTCGATCTCGGCTACGACAAGACCCACCTCAAGCAGACGACCCTCCCCGGCGGGATCACCACCGACTACAGCTACAACGGCGCCGGCTGGCTCGAAGGGATCGCCGCCACCGGCCCCAGCGGCCCGGTGCTGACCCGGAACTACGGCTTCGATGCCGTCGGCAACATCACCAGCCGCCAGGACCGTTTCGGCGCCACCGCCTACGCCTACGATCCCCTCTACCAGCTCACCGGCGCCGACCATCCCGACGCCGCCGGCCTGCCCGACGAGACCTACAGCTACGACCGGGTCGGCAACCGCCTGACCAGCGCCGATACCGCAGGCACCTGGAGCTACAACCAGAACAACGAGCTGCAAGGCCAGCGCCACCACGACCTTACGAGTACGACGCCAACGGGAATACCATCAAAAAAACCATGGGGACAGGCACCGCTGGCGCGGAGCCAGTCCCCGGGCCTGTTCCCCTCACCACCGTCTACCACTACGACGCCCGCAACCGCCTGACCCAGGTCGACCTCCCCGACGGCACCGTCGCCACCTACGCCTACGACCCCTTCGGCCGGCGGGTGAAGAAGCAAGTCGGCAGCACCGTCACCCTCTTCGTCTATGCCGACGAGGGGCTGGTCGGGGAGTACGATGGCGCGGGGATGGTGCGCAAGCTCTATGGCTGGAAGCCCGACGGGCTGTGGGGGACCGATCCGCTCTACATGGTGGAAGGCGGGAAGACCTACTTCTATCACAACGACCATTTGGGGACGCCGCAGCGGTTGACCTCGGCGGCCGATGGGGCGGTGGTGTGGAGTGCGGGGTATCTGGCGTTCGGGGCGGTGGTGGTCGATCCTTCGTCTACCGTTGAGAACAATCTGCGGTTTCCGGGGCAGTATGCTGATGCGGAGACGGGGTTGTATTGGAACTTCCAGCGGTATTATGACCCGGAGGGTGGAAGGTATACGCAGGTTGATCCGATTGGGTTTGCTGGGGGGGATGTTGACTTGTATGGGTATGTCTCGAGTGATCCTCTCAATTTCATTGATCCTTCAGGTATGCAAAAGGATCTTACTCAAAAGGGGCCTTTTGCTGTCGAATCGATCCCTGCTGCAGGCCCTTCCTCCAGACTTAATGTAGCCGATAGAACAAAATTGAACGAAATAGGAGCCCAACGAGGATGTCAACATTGCGGGGCATCATCCCCAGGAACCAAATCAGGGAATTGGATTGCAGACCATATCCCTCCGACCGCTATTGCAGAGGGTGAAAGCCAGAGATTATATCCGTCATGTGCAAGTTGCTCTGCAAAACAGGGAGGGCAGATATCAGCCATGAAAAGAGGCAATACAACATTGGGATGTGCTGGGGCTATATTAACGCTTCTCGATTTCTATATATTAGACAAGGAGGCAAAAGAGTGTGGAGTAAGCCCTTGGCAAAAATTCTTAAATGATATTGACGGCGTATACTCATGCCCCAATAAACCATATGACCCCAAAAATAACCCTGGAGGTATGTTGTGAGAACCAGTGAGCAAATGCTGACTTGGGTTGAAAGTCTAGGTGGGCCTTTACTTATATTGCCAGAAAATTTATATGGCTATTGGAATGGACAAGATTCTGAAAAAAACGACGTATCTGACTATCTTAGAGCCTGTGATGCTAACGATTACTTGGAGCTAATTGAGGTTGGTGAAAAATTTGGATTAGTTCTTGGGGGAGATCCATGTCCTACAACAATTTTCAAATCACCAATAACAAATCACCTAATTGTAGCTAGATGGATTTGGGCAGAAACTGATGAATCTGCCCAAAAAACACTTTTTTCAGCTAATTTTATTAACTGTGCTGGTGAAGATTTAAACTTTGATATTACATCACCCAAGTTGTTTTTGTTAGATCCTGTTTATAGTTGTAAAGAAAAACATGGAATTCTACTAGAGCAAGAAATTGATATCGGAAAATACGTTATACGAACATTTGACTTTAAGCCAGATGCAAACACTTGGTTTGTAATCCATATATTTTTAAGAGCGGTTGAGACGATAGAGCAGAGAAGCAGGAAGGCATAAAGGGGAAAGGCATAAAGGGGAAAGGCTGGTTTTTGGGTTGATTTTGCCTGGTGTGGCGGTTGACGTGAGGGGGACAGGCACCATTTGAAAGGCTAAATGGAGCCAGTCCCTGGGGGAGTGATGGGAAGGCATAAAGGGGGAAGGCATAAAGGGGACAGGCTGCTTTTTGGGTTGATTTTGCCTGGTTTGGTGGTTGGCGTGAGGGGGACAGGCACCATTTGAAAGGCTAAATGGAGCCAGTCCCTGGGGAGGATGGATGCCGAGGGTGGCGAGGGGGCTTGCTAACAATCAGGTGTATCACATCCTGAATCGTGGCAATGGCCGACAGGAGGTATTCCACAAACCTGAGGACTTTGCGGCATTTGTCCGGCTGATTGCCGAGGCGGAAGGCATAAAGGGGACAGGCTGCTTTTTGGGTTGATTTTGCCTGGTTTGGTGGTTGGCGTGAGGGGGACAGGCACCATTTGAAAGGCTAAATGGAGCCAGTCCCTGGGGGAGTGATGGATGCCGAGGGTGGCGAGGGGGCTTGCTGACAATCAGGTGTATCACATCCTGAATCGTGGCAATGGCCGACAGGAGGTATTCCACAAACCTGAGGACTTTGCGGCATTTGTCCGGCTGATTGCCGAGGCGAAACGCAAGTATCCCATCCAAATCATGGCCTACTGCCTGATGACCAACCATTTTCATCTGCTGGTGAAAACCGGGGAAGGTTCTGACCTGGGCAAGTGGATGCAGTGGTTGATGACCAGTCATGTCAGACGCTATCACCGGCATTACGGCAGCAGCGGGCATGTTTGGCAGGGGCGGTTCAAGAGTTTCCCCGTTCAGGACGATGACCACCTGTTGACGGTGGTTCGATACGTCGAAGGAAACCCGGTGCGTGCCGGCATGGTGAAATCGGCAAAAGATTGGGCCTGGTCCTCCCACCGGGAGAATGTGGCCTACGGGACTGGCTCCCAACGGGTGCCTGTCCCCCTTGATGCTGAAACAGAATCGGGGCAGGGCGCGGGAACGGGACAGGCACCCTTTGGAAGGCAAATGGAGCCAGTCCCGGTGGTCGATAGCGGGCTGATCCGTTTGCCGCCCCGTTGGACCGATTACGTCGATACGCCGATGACAGGCAACGAGCTGAAAAGCTTTCAACGGAGTGTCGATCGTCAGACTCCATTCGGGGACCGGACCTGGCAGGAGGGAATCTGCCGCACCTTGGGGCTGGAGTCGACCTTGAGGCCGCTTGGCAGGCCGAAGAAAACGCCAGAAAAGTAGCCTGTCCCCTTTTGCGGCTGCTTCTACCACAACGACCATCTGGGGACGCCGCAGCGGTTGACCTCGGCGGCGGACGGGGCGGTGGTGTGGAGTGCGGGGTATGCCGCCTTCGGGGCGGTGGTGGTCGATCCTTCGTCTACCGTTGAGAACAATCTGCGGTTTCCAGGGCAGTATGCGGATGCGGAGACGGGGTTGTGTTGGAACTTCCAGCGGTATTATGACCCGGGGAACGGACGGTATTCGCAGGTGGATCCGATTGGGTTTGCTGGGGGGGATGTGGATTTGTATGGGTATGTAGGGAATGGGGTAACCGCTAACAGCGATCCCCTAGGTCTAGCTCCAGGGGATGTGTATCTCTTTTGGGGTGGTGATTTGGCGCCATATATCGCTAAGTTTTCAAAGGGCCCTTACGGGCATGCTGCTATAGAAATTTCTGGCAATAGGTTTTTGTCGGCTGGACTAAACGATTATGGAAAACTTAGAGTTTATATAAAGAATGCTGAAAATGAATTAGGTGGGAGATCATTTGATGTTTATAGACCAACATTCCCAACTAATATCGATGGATTGGATCGTTTAGCCAGAGAAATAATAGGATCTAAGTATTTAGAAGGAAATGTGTGCTCAGAAACAACATCTAGAGCGATAAGCGTAATGGATAGGAGCGGTAATTTATTTGACTGGAGTAAATATCTTTTCCAAGTTTCTCCGAATAACATTGCTGGTGATCAAAGATTCAATGATAATTTTAACTGGTACAGTAGAGTTGAATACAAGGATGGCTACTATAGAGTAATTCTCGATAGTGGTAGCTATTTAACGTCAAAATATAAATAAAGGCACTATTTATGTTTATAGAAAATCTCAAAACAAACGGCATAATAATAGTAAAAATTTATTTCGTAATATGCACAATTGTTTTTGTTTTTTCATTTTTCGATCTGCCGACTATTTTTGCAATACCACTAATGGTATTGTATTGGATGTTGATGATACCATTCGGAATAATTGAATCAATTGCAGATTTTCTAAATATTGATCTGAGCCTTATTGGTGGCTTGTCTCACGGGTTCAAATGGATAAGTATGTATTTTGTTAATATATTTTTTTCAATGATATTGGCATTTTGCTATACATGCGTGAAGTGGTTAATTTTATACAGTAAAAAATCGAAAAATCATGATGTCAACAGGAACCCATAGGTAGATTCAATTCGCAGGAAGGCATAAAGGGGGTGAATTCAGAAGGCGTAAAGGGGACAGGCTGGTTTTTGGGTTGATATTGCCTGGTTTGGTGGTTGACGTGAGGAAGGCATAAAGGGGACAGGCTGGTTTTTGGGAAACACATAAGGGGTAGATTCTACTCGTAAGTGCACCACCCGGAAGAAACATAAAGGGTCAGGAAGGCATAAAGGGGACAGGCAGCTTTTTGGGTTGATTTTGCCTGGTGTGGCGGTTGACGTGAGGGGGACAGGCACCATTTGAAAGGCTAAATGGAGCCAGTCCCTGGGGGAGTGATGGATGCCGAGGGTGGCGAGGGGGCTTGCTGACAATCAGGTGTATCACATCCTGAATCGTGGCAATGGCCGACAGGAGGTATTCCACAAACCTGAGGACTTTGCGGCATTTGTCCGGCTGATTGCCGAGGCGAAACGCAAGTATCCCATCCAAATCATGGCCTACTGCCTGATGACCAACCATTTTCATCTGCTGGTGAAAACCGGGGAAGGTTCTGACCTGGGCAAGTGGATGCAGTGGTTGATGACCAGTCATGTCAGACGCTATCACCGGCATTACGGCAGCAGCGGGCATGTTTGGCAGGGGCGGTTCAAGAGTTTCCACGTACAGGACGATGACCACCTGTTGACGGTGGTTCGATACGTCGAAGGAAACCCGGTGCGTGCCGGCATGGTGAAATCGGCAAAAGATTGGGCCTGGTCCTCCCACCGGGAGAATGTGGCCTACGGGACTGGCTCCCAACGGGTGCCTGTCCCCCTTGATGCTGAAACAGAATCGGGGCAGGGCGCGGGAACGGGACAGGCACCCGTTGGAAGGCAAATGGAGCCAGTCCCGGTGGTCGATAGCGGGCTGATCCGTTTGCCGCCCCGTTGGACCGATTACGTCGATACGCCGATGACAGGCAACGAGCTGAAAAGCTTTCAACGGAGTGTCGATCGTCAGACTCCATTCGGGGACCGGACCTGGCAGGAGGGAATCTGCCGCACCTTGGGGCTGGAGTCGACCTTGAGGCCGCTTGGCAGGCCGAAGAAAACGCCAGAAAAGTAGCCTGTCCCCTTTTGCGGCTGTGTCCCCTTTTGCGGCTGCGAATGCTTTTGCCGGCTGGGACTGGCTCCCGCCAGGGTGCCTGTCCCGCTTTGAGACATTGAACTGATTGTGGTTTGAGAGGGTTGTAGATGGGACCGGGAGGGACAGGCAACATTGCCCTTGGTTCCGAATTGAATGGGACAGGCACCCTGGCGGGAGCCAGTCCCTATCCAACAGGTAGGGATATCATGAAGCGATTCTTCGGCATCTGGCTGGCTCTGGCGCTGTTCGGGCTTGGTTCCACCTCCGCCCTCGGCGCCACCACCCCCCTCGCATCCCTGGACTTCAACATCGTCGGCATCGGCCTTAACGCCACGCCCGACTACCAGGCGGTGCCCAAGGGGATCGCGACCCACAGAAGGGCATAAAGGGGACAGGCTGGTTTTTGGTTTGATTTTGCCTGGTTTGGTGGTTGACGTGAGGGGGACAGGCACCATTTGAAAGGCTAAATGGAGCCAGTCCCTGGAGGAGGGTGGATGCCGAGAGTGGCGAGGGGGCTTGCTGACAATCAGGTGTATCACATCCTGAATCGTGGCAATGGCCGACAGGAGGTATTCCACAAACCTGAGGACTTTGAGGCATTTACCCGGCTGATAGCCGAGGCGAAAAGCAAGTATCCCATCCAAATCATAGCCTACTGTCTGATGACCAACCATTTTCACCTGTTGGTGAAAACCAGGGAAGGCTCTGACCTGGGTAAGTGGATGCAGTGGTTGATGACCAGTCATGTCAGACGCTATCACCGGCATTACGGCAGTAGCGGGCACGTCTGGCAGGGGCGGTTCAAGAGTTTCCCCGTTCAGGATGATGACCATCTGTTGACGGTTGTTCGATACGTCGAAGGAAACCCAGTGCGTGCCGGCATGGTGAAATCAGCAAAAGATTGGCCCTGGTCATCCCACCGGGAGAATGTGGCCTACGGGACTGGCTCCCAACGGGTGCCTGTCCCGCTCGATTCAGAGATACCGGCAGGAGCTGAACCGGCAATTGAGGCGGTAAAGGGAACGGGACAGGGCGGGGAAACGGGACAGGCACCATTTGAACGGCAAATGGAGCCAGTCCCGGTGGTCGATAGCGGACTGATCCGTTTGCCGCCCCATTGGACCGAATACGTCGATACGCCGATAACAAGCAACGAGCTGAACAGATTTCAACGGAGTGTCGATCGTCAGACTCCATTCGGGGACCGAACCTGGCAGGAACGAATCTGCCACACATTGGGATTGGAGTCTACCTTGAGGCCGCTTGGTAGGCCGAAGAAAACAACAGGAAAGTAGCCTGTCCAGCTATATGACAACCATGGTGGAGAGGGCGGATGGAGCTGGAGACGCGGATGGGGACAGGCACCTTCGGAGCCTGTCCCTAGAATCCGGTGAAGAGGAAATCGAGGGCGGCGATGATCTGGCTGCGGTCCTGGGCGAGGTTGGCGACGGCTGTTTTCAGCAGCGTGGCGGGAATCCCGGCGAGCTCCTGGGTGACCATGACGAGCGGTTCGCCATTGAGGTGGAACACCGGGTTGAGGTGCTGAATCGGTTTGGGGAGCGCGGAACCGGCGTAGAGGGGAACCACCACCCGGGTGGCCAGGTGCTCGAGCAGGTCGTTCTGAACGTCGAGCAGATAAGGGATGCCGGCGGTTGTTGCGGGGTTGGGGTTGGCGAAGACATCGAACTGCGCCATCAGAAACTCCGCAGTTGGTCGCTGAAGACGCCGCTGGTAGCGACTTTCCGGTTGTAATCATCGATGGCGTCGCGATTCTCCTCCAGCCACCGCTGGCGGCGCTTTTGCCGGACGAGGTCGGTCAGATGTTCCTCAAGGGCCTGGGAGAGGTTGATTCTCAATGCCCTGGCCTGCTGCAGCAGGTCGCTGTTGATGGAGAGATTGGTCGGTTTTTTCGGCGCGGTGGTGTCGTAAGCAGGTCCCATAGCGTTCTCCTCGCGCAGGTGAGATGCACATATTTTATGCGCATATTGTTGCGCAGTCAAGTTGCCCGGGACTGGCTCCCGCCAGGGTGCCTGTCCCGCTTTGAGGCATTGAACTGATGGTGGTTTGAGAGGGTTGTAGATGGGACAAAGGGGGGACGGGCAGCAATGGGACAGGCACCTTCGGAGCCAGTCCCGGTTAGTCCCGGTTAGTCCCACAGTAATTGAGGGTTTTTGTTGTTATTCAATGGGACAGGCACCCTGGCGGGAGCCAGTCCCTATCCAACAGGTAGGGACATCATGAAGCGATTTTTCGGCATTCTGCTGGTTGCGGCGCTCTTCGGGCTCGGTTCCACTTCCGCCCTCGGCGAAACCACCCCACTGACCTCCCTGGATTTCAACATCGTCGGCATCGGCGTGGGCGCCGCCCCCGACTACCAGGCGGTACCCAGGGGGATCGCGACCCAGGTCAAGACCAGCGTCGACACCGGCGCCTTCGACACCGACCTGATCATCAGCCAGTTGCCGAAGGACTACCGGGTCAAAGCCGAACTTTCCGGTCCCGCCTTTCTCACCCCGATCACCCTCGAAACCCTGCCGGGCAAACCCTTCGACATCCCCACCCTGGCCCTCTACGGCAAGCACACCCTGAACAACATCCGCCTGGAGGACGGGCAGGGGAAGACCCTGTTCGGCGCCGTGCCGCAGGCGGTGATCATCGAATCGATCAGCGACCCGCTGATCACCGAGGTCAAGACCCGCCAGCTGACCGCCGAGGAGCTCGAGGAGCGGGGGGTGACCTTCGACTCCTCCAACTTCACCGCCTACGAGTTCACCGCCGCCCTCGCCACCGAGAGCGGCCAGGTGGCGCTGACGCTGCCGGTGACGATTCCCAACGAAGTGACCCTGCCCAACCCGGAGGACATCCAGGTTCAGAACCAGATCGGCATCCCCGCTCCCTCCCTCGAGATCAAGCCGCCGGAAGGAGTGCAGGTGAAGTTGCCGCCCAACCTGGAGGTGCAGCCTTTCGTGATGACGGTCAAGGAGCCGGAGGCGGGTGCTCCCACCATCGAGCTGCCGCCGATCCCGGGGGTGGTGGTGATCCCCGGCAACATCGGCTTTCTGCACCAGTACTTCAGCGCCCTGGCGATCGTCACCAACGGCGCGCCGGAACTTTCGGGGCTGACCATCCGCGACGTTACGGCGCATATCATCCTCCCCGACGGCGAGGACCTCACCCCGGGGACCGATGCCGATCCGGGCGACGACCCGCTGCGGCTCGCCAAGGGGACCGACGGTTACTTCCCGCGGGAGATGACCGTGTACAACGCCGGGCCGGACGCCCGCTACGGAACCGGCGACGACGTCAGCGAGCTGAGGCCGACCGAGTCGGGACAGGCCGACTTCACCATCGAAGGACTCAAGGAGGGGACCCACAAGGTCGAGTTCGAGATCACCGCCACCCTCGACGGCCTGCCGATCGGGCCGGTGGAGCTCACCGGCAAGGCGATCGGCGCGGTGCTGGTGCGCAATCCCGAATTCGCCCTGACCATGAGCCACCCGCAGACGGTGCGCGCCGGCGAGCAGTACGACCTGTTCGTCACGGTCACCAACACCGGAAAGAGCATCGCCAACCTGGTTTCGGTCCATCTCGACCCCCGCGCCCTTTCCGGGGCGGCCTTCGTCGACGGCGAGACGCCGGACAAGGAGCTCGAGACGATCCCCCCCGGCTCCTCCGGCACGGTCCGCTACCGGCTCGTCGCCCAGCTCACCGGCGCGGTGACCGCCAGCGTCTTCGAATCCGAAGAGATCAAGGGGCGCTTCAACCTGCGCACCGGGGTCGGCGAGAAGGGGATCCCCCTCTCCCCGGACAGCCTGATCCTCCCCTACACCGACGGTTTGTCCCCCGACCTGGTCGATGCCGTGGTCGGCCTGCTCGGCCAGGCCTGGAGCGTGGCCACCGCGCCGGCCGGGGCGCTGCCGGCCGACGTGGCGGCCATCGCCAAGCAGACCGTCAGCGACCGCGCCTTCGACTTCTCCGAGGCCGGGCTGCGCATCCTCATCGGCGATGAGCCGCTCAAGGCGCTGGAGGATTTCACCTTCGACCTGTTCGGCTCGGACAAGGCGGTGGCAGGCTTCGACGCCCTGCGCCGGACCTCCACCCAGGGGCTCAAGGTCGACCGGGCGCTGACCCCCTTCTTCGAGGCCGCCGCGGCGGAGCGCGGCCTGCTGGCCTTCCAGGCCGAGTGGGCGCAGAAGGTCGCCTACCGCCCCGGGCACCTGTCGGCGGCGACCACCGTCGCGCCGCTGCGGCTGCGGCTCACCGACCCGGCCGGCAATCGCCTGGGGAGCCTGAACGCCGACCCGGATGATCGCGAGATCCCCTACGGCGACCAGTTCGCCCTGTCCGAAACCGGCAGCGAACGCGCCAACCTGGCGTTGGTGACCGCGCTGGGGGAGGGCCCCTACCGCCTGAACCTGGCGGCGCAGGACGCGGCGCACTTCGACCTCGGCATCGTCTGGCCGGGTGCCGACGGGGTGCTGCGCCAGCTGCAATTTGCCGGGGTCGAGCTGCCGGCCGGCGGCCGGGCGGTGCTGGAGCTGCAGCCGGGGGTGAGCGACGGCTACCTGCTGCAGATCGACCGCGACGGCGACGGCAGCGTCGACGCCACCATGGCGCAGAGCGGGGAAATCGCCATCCCCGACGCCCCGCCGCGGGTCGTCGCCGCCACCCAGATCATCCCCGGCTTCGGCCCCGGCGGCGACAAGCACGGTCGCAACGTCGCGGTCCTCTTCGATCAGACGGTGACCGCCGAGAGCGCCCGGGACACCGGCCACTACGGGGTCGACGCCAACCTGGTCAGGAGCGCCTCGCTGCAGCCGGGCGGGCGCATGGCCTTCCTGCTCTTGCGCGACGGCATCGGCCCCTTCTTCGCCCGCAGCCTGAGCGTCGACGGCCTGGTCGACCCCGCCGGCCAGGCGATGGCGGCGCCGCAGAGCCTGCCGATCCGCGTTACCGCCGCCGGCCCGGCGGCGGTGGTCGACGGCGTGGTGCGCGAGGCGAGCGGCGCGCCGGTCCCCGGCGCCACCGTGCGCCTGCTGCAGTACATCTGGTACCAAGACGGCCTTACCGAGGAACCGCGCTACGCCATCTTCAGCGAGAAGCAGGCCGAGGCCGACGGCAGCTACCATTTCGATTACGTGCTGCGCAACGACGACCCGGCGGGGCCGTTCCGGATCGAGGCGGTCCATCCCGCCAGCGGCGAGGTCGGACAGGCGACCACCGCGGTCGTCCAGCACGGCCAGCGCCTCGCCCTCGACATCTTCATGAAGGCCCGCGGCAGCCTTTCCGGGACGGTGCGCGACGAGTCCGGCAACCCGCTGGCCGGGGCGACGGTGCAGGTCAACACCCTGACCGACCAGCGGCGCTTTTCCGTCCAGAGCGACGCCGAAGGGCACTATGCCTTCGGCAACCTGACGGTCGGCGCCTTCAGTCTCAAGGGGGTCCACCAGGCGACCCTGGCCGAGGGCTCGACCATGGGCACGCTGCCGGAGGACGGCAGCGCCGCAGTCCAGGACCTGACCCTTTACCGGCTCGACGGCGTGGCCCGCGGCAACGTCACCGGCAGGGTCCTCGGTCCCGACGGCGTCACCCCTCGCGCCGGCGTCGTGGTGATCCTCAAGGGCAACCGGTACAGCAACTGGATGCGCAGCGGCGCCGACGGTTCCTTCGGCTTCTCCGGGGTCTATGCCGGGTCGGCGAGTTTCGAGGCCTATGACGAGAGCAGCGGCGAGCACGTCAAGGTGCAGGGCTCGGTCCTGGAGGGGCAGACCACCGCCATCAACCTGATTTTCGAGGGGACCGGCACCATCGCCGGCGGGGTCACCCGCGACGACGGCAAGAGCGTCACCGGCCTTTTGGTGGCGGCGAGCTTCGGCTTCTACCCCTACACCCAGAACCGACTGGTGGAGACCGACGCCGCCGGCCGCTACCGCTTGGAAAACCTGCCGGTCGGTCCGGTCAGCCTGCTGGTGATCGATCCCCACGACTACAACAAGCGCGTCGCCCAGACCGCGGTGACCCTCCTCGGCGACGGCGACACCCTGGAGGTTCCGCTCTACGTCCCGGCCGAGGCCTTCTCCGCCGGCACTTTGACCGGAACCGTCTACCACCGCGACGGGACGGTCTGGCCGGGGGCCGAAGTGCGTCTGACCGACCTCGCCGCCCATACCTACATCCCCTACAGGGCCGACGCCGCCGGGCGCTACGCCATCCCCGATCTGCCGCTTAAGACCTACAGTCTGATCGTCACCCAGCAGGGAGAGATCGCCAACGCCTCCGCCACCCTCTGGTACGACGGCCAGACCAAGAGCGTCGATTTGCACCCCTTCGACTTCGGCACCGTTTCCGGCACCGTCTACGACGACCCGGAAAAGACCCTGCCGACCGGCGCCGACGTCACCCTGACCTCGATGCAGCCGGACTTCATGGGCTGGCTCGTCTACGATTACAGCCATCCGCGAAGCGTCAAGGCCGACCCGCAGACCGGCCGTTTCACCTTCGCCAACGTCTATCAAGGCCAGTACGTGGTCAGGACCTCCAACGTCTTCCGGCCGACGCCGGTCACCGCCAGCGGCACCCTGGCAGCGGGGCAGAGCGTCGATCTCGACCTGGTGCTGCAGGGGAGCGCGGTGCAGGATCCCGATCCGACGCCCAGCCCCGATCCCGACCCGGCGCCGGTCAACGCCCTGGGCGCCGTCTCCGGCCGGGTGCTGCGGCCCGACGGCGCCGCCGCCGGCAGCGGGGTGCGGGTGACGACCACGATCGGTGGCGGCGACGTCACCGTGACCACCGACGGCAACGGCGATTACCGCTTCAGTCCGATCATCCCCCAGGGAAACCATCTGCTGCGCGCCTTCGACCCGGTAACCACCCTGCAGTGGCAGGGGAATGTCTCGGTGCCGGCCGGCGGCGAGGTGAGCAAGACCATCGTCCTGCTCGGCCGCGGCAGCCTGCGGGTGACGGTGCACAACGCCGACGGCACGCCGGCCCCGGACGCCGCGGTGAGCGTCAGCGGCAGCGACTACCCCAACGATCAGGCGAGCGGCGTCAGTGACGCCGACGGCCTGGTGGTGCTGGAGAACCTGACGGTCGGCAACTACGCCGTCGCCGCCAGCGGCAGCTTCGGCCGCGGCGGCCGCGGCGCGGCCCTGATCGACCGGGACGGCGCGGCGGCGGCGGTGACCGTCTCCCTGACGCCGACCGGCACGGTGACCGGCACCTTCGTCAAGGCCGACGGCGTTACCCCCATCGGCGGGGGCCAGGTCAAGCTGCTGCGCAGCGGCCAGACCGTCGCCTTCACCGCCTGCTCCAGCGACCCGCTCGAGCCCGGCCGCTTCCGCATGGATTACGTGCCTTTGGGGGATTTCGTCCTGGAAGGGTTCGATCCGACCACCGAACGCAGCGGTCGGGGAAGCGGCAAGCTCGCCCAGGACGGCGAGACCGTGGACGTCAAGATCACCGTGCTGCCGCGCGGCACCGTGGAGGGGGTGGTCCTCAACTACGGCGGCACCGCCCCCGTCGACCGCGCCGGGGTACGCATCCGGGTCAGCGGGGCCTCGAGCTACGACTATTCGACCACCACCGGGCCCGACGGGCGCTTCACCTTCGCCGGGGTCCCCGCCGGCAGCTTCCAGCTCGACGCAACCGATCCCAGCAACGGCCTGACGGGGAGTTCCAGCGGCAGCCTCAGCTACGAGAGCCAGACGGTCGACACCGAGCTGCATATCGCCCCCACCGGCTCCATCCAGGGCCAGGTCTTCCTCCCCGACGGCACCACCCCGGCGACCAACGTGCGCGCTGGACTTCCGGAAGACGTGCCTACCTGGTCGATGCCGGATAGCGGCAGCTTCGCCTTCGCCAATCTGCCGGCGGGACGCTCCTACACCCTGACCGCCTACGAGACTACCAGCCACCGCGCCCAGAGCCGGACGGTGACCATCGGCGGCGACGGCGACGTGGCGGTGGCGCAGATCGTGCTGCGCGGCGTCGGCACGGTGGCCGGCACGATCTTCGACACCGACGGCGTCACCCCCCTGGCCGGGGCGCTGGTGAAGATCCACGCCGACGGCCTGGCCTCGGCCGACTACGCGACCTACACCGACCTCGACGGCCACTACCGGTTCGGCGACGTGCCGGCCGGCAGCTTCTCCCTGACCGTCACCCACCCGCAGCGGGTCACCGCCGCGGCGGCCTCCGGCAGCCTGGGCAGCGAGGGGGAGACGGTCACCAAGAACCTGATCATCGGTCCGGTCGCCGCGGTGACCGGCACGGTGCTGATGGCCGACGGCGTGACCCCGGCGGTCGGCGGCGGCGTGAAATACACCGACAGCGCCGAGCGCAACTTCACCGCCCTGATCGATGCCGACGGCCGTTTCCGCTTCGACAACCTCCCGGTCCCGGCCAACTTCAGCCTCTATATGGCCGACGCCCAGGACCTCGGCTTCAACCGCGCCGCCGGCTCCCTGACCGTCAACGGCCAGCTCTTCGACATCGGCACCGTCGTCCTCGACGACCAGGCGATCGGCGTGACCAGCGTCGATCCCACCGCCGGCACCGTCGACGTGCCGGTCGACCGGGCGGTCACGGTGGTCTTCTCCGAGCCCTTCGACCTGGCCAGCGTCAACAGCGGCACCGTCTACCTCGCCCAGGGCACGACCAAGGTCGCCTGCGGCTACGCCATCGCCGGCGACCACCGCAGCGTGACCTTGACCCCCAACACGCCGCTCACCGGCTTCACCCTCTACAAGCTGGTAGTCACTACCGGGGTGAAGGATCTGGTCGGCCGGCCGCTGCCGACCACCTATGTCAGCACCTTCACAACCGTGGACAACGTGCCGCCCGCGGTGACGAGCGTCGCGCCGGCCGCCGGCGCGGTCCAGGTCCCCCTCGATGGCGTGGTCCGGCTGACCTTCAGCGAGGCCGTCAATCCCGCCGCCCTGGACGGCATCGTCCTGCTGCAGGGGGGCGCGCCGGTGGCGGTGCGTCTCGACCTGGTCCAGGAGGGGCGGGTGGCGATCCTGACCCCGCTGATGCAACTGGCGGCCAACCAGACCTACACGGTGAGCGTTGCCGGGGTGCGGGACCTGCCCGGCAACGTCATGGCCGGCTCCTTCAGCTCCATCTTTGCCACCCTCGACACCATCGTGCCGACCGTCACCGCCCTGGACCTGGCCGCCGGCTCGAAGCTGATCGCCGGCAACGATGTCAGCGGTAAGTGCCGCCGTCGCGGACGGCGACGTGGCCTTCGTCGACTTCAGTGTCGACGACGCCCTTGCGGCCAACGACCGCAGCGCGCCCTTCGCCGCCACACTGCACCTTGACCGGGCCGGCTCGGTGACGATCAAAGCGGTCGCTCAGGACCTCGTCGGCAACCGCGGTCCCGCCAAGCTGCTGATGATTGATGTCGCCGCCGACCAACCGCCGGGCACGATCATCACCGCTCCAGACACAGGAACGACGGTCGACAGCGCCGCCGCCCTCAACGTCACCGTCCAGGCCCAGGACGACCTTGGCGTCAAGACCATCACCCTGAACACCTCGGGCGCCCTGAACTTCAGTCAGACCCACACCGTCAGCGGTCCTGCGCCGAGCACCAGCTTCACTCTGACAGTGCCGGCCCAAGCGGCCCCCGGCAGCGTCCTGACCCTGAAGGCCGTGGCCACCGACTCCATCGGCCAGATCAGTCCCGTCGCCGTCACCGATCTGACGGTGCGCGACGCCACCCTGCCGAGCCTGATTCTGTCCAGCCCCGGGGAAACGGTCCTCTACCAGCCGGGGGAGACCGGCAGCGCGACCATCGTCGCCAGCGACAACCACGCCCTGACCGCCCTCGAATGCGCCGTTCTCGGTGCGGCAAGCGGTTCCTTCAGCGAAACCATCGATCCGCCCCAGGCGAGCCTGGAGCGCCAGATAAGTATCACCGTCGCCGCCGATGCCGCGCCTCATGCGATGATCCGCATCGACTGCACCGCCCGCGACGCCGCCGCCAACGAGCGTGCGGCCTCACTGGTTATGCAGGTGGCCGACGTGGTACCGCCCCAGATCCTTGCCAGCGTCCCCGCCGACGGAGCCACCGAAGTGCCGACCCACAGTTTCCTCAGCGTCAGCTTCGACGAGCCGCTGGCGGCGGAGAGCGTCCAACCCGAAGCGGTGACCCTGACCGATGCCGCCGGAGACGCCGTCGCCAGCAACGTCGTCCTCTCCACCGACGGCCGGCAATTGACCGTCACCCCCGTCGTCCCCTTGCTGGTCGGCCAGACCTACACCCTGACCGTCGCCGCCACCGTCACCGACCTGGCCGGCAATCGCCTGCCGACGCCCTATGTCGTGGGCTTCGCCACCGACGCCAGCGGCCCGCAGATCGCTGCCATCAGCCCCCAGGCCGATTCCACCAACGTCCCGGTTGGCGCGAGCATCGGCATCACCTACAACGAACCTCTCGACCCGGCCAGCCTGGCGCCCGAGCTCTTCCTGCTCAGCTCCGAGTTCGGCCCCGTCGTCGGCAGCCTCAGCCTCGCCGCCGACGGCCGGACGGTTCTCCTCAAGCCGCTGGGCCAGCTCGGCTTCAGCCGTGCCTACACCATGACCGTCACGGCCGGCGTTCGCGACCTGTCGGGCAACCCCAGCAGCGGCGGCAAGGTCTTCCACTTCACCACCCGTGCGCCCGATGCCGACCTGGTTGGGTTGTGGCCTATGGATGGGGATTGGAAGGATGCCTCGGGCAATGGGCACGATTTAACGGCCAGAAATGGGATTGTCTTCAGTGAAGACAAGATTTCCGGCATATCGTCCGCCCACTTTGATGGAAACGATGATTATTTGATAAATAACCCTTTTAACTCCTTCGCTTCTTCTGAAATTACCATTGAATATTGGATGAAATCTGACGATCCGTCCAGATCTGCAACGCCTGTTTCATATGCAACAGCTTCTTATCAAAATGAACTGTCAATAATTGATTATAAGAATATTGAACTTGGAAGAAGTGATAAATATTTAAAAACCGGAGTGACGGCAATAGATGGGAATTGGCATTTTATTGCAATTTCTTGGCGAGCTATTGATGGACAAGTCGTTTTGTTTAAGGACGGAGTAAAAGCCTTTACCGGAACTCTCGCTGGCAATCCAATTGCAAGTGGTGGTTGTCTTGTTTTTGGACGGGATCAAGATTCGGTCGATGGCGGATACCAATGGAATCAGAATCTGGTTGGAAACTTGGATAATGTTGCCATCTATAAAAAAGTTCTTTCGGAAGAGGATGTCCTCGAACACTACAACGCCGGCCTGACCGATGATCGGCGGCCGCCAGCCCCGCCGACGGTGGATGCCGTCGCTTCCCCGACCTTCAACTCCACGATCCTCCTTTCCGGCACCAAGGATGCCGAGGCCTCGATCCGGGTGAACGGTCGGCAGATCGTCGGTCACGACTCGGCCACCACCTGGCAAGCGCCGTACCCGCTGCAGCCCGGCCAAAACATCCTGGAGGTGGAGAGCCGCGATCCAGCCGGCAATCGGAGCGACAGCATTCCCCTTTCGGTCGAACTGCTGCCGGCCAACCAGTTCGATCCGAGCATCGTCGGCTTGTGGCGGATGGAGAAGAGCTGGCTCGATTATTCGGGGAATGGCAACGTCCTTATTCCCGTAAATGGGGCATCTTTTGTCGAAAACAAGGCGGTCGGCGATTACTCTTCCAATTTTAATGGTGGGAATTATGTAGTTAATACCACTCCAGTTGGAACGGCCCTTGCGACGAATTTTACTATTGTCGGGTGGGTCAATCCAAGAGCGACTCAGTGGGGAGGAATCGTTGACACCAGTTTGGAAAATACGGGGAGTTGGGAAGTTTGGTACGAAACCAATCAAAGTATTAGTTATCGGCAAAATTGGAACCGAAGCCAAGGGTTGGAGTCGGTAGCTACCCCGCAAGGTTCAGTTCCTTTAGGGGAGTGGACTCAATTTGCGATCGTATATGGTGACCGAAAAGTTACCATATACCTCAATGGCATTGAAAGCGTTTCAAAATTTTTCAATAACAATCCGGTATTTAACGGTTCGGAATGGCTTGAATTCGGAGTGAATAGGCCGGGCGCAGACGAGTACTACATCGGGTTGCTTGATGATGTCACTCTCTATAGCCGTGCTCTTCCTTCAGGAGAGATTAAATCCCTTTATGAAGCAGCACCGGGAATAACCATTTCAAGCTCGGACGACCTGGAAAGTTTTCCTCCTGGCCAGACGGGGACCGCCTCTTTTGTCGCTATCGACCCGGATGGCATCGTCAACGTCAGTTGTGCAGCGGCGCAAGCTGCCAGCGGCAGCCTGGAATTGCCCGTTGATCCGCCGCAATACACCGTCAGCGGCACGTTCCAGTTCGCGGTGGCAGCCGATGCGCTCCCTTCCGCCCCAGCCTCGTTGACCTGTACGGCGATGGACGCCTTGGGTCACGTCGGCTCCCGGACCATCCCTTTGACGGTGGCTGACATAGTTGCGCCGCAGCCGGTGGGAACCTCGATCGCCGATGGCGCCACCGGCGTTTCGGCGACCAGAGTTATTTCCGTGACCTTCGGCGAGGCCCTTTCCTCTTCGAGTGTTGATGGAACGACGGTTACTCTGACCAACCAGAATTCGGGTTCCATGGTGCCGGGTGCTGTCCTGCTGTCCGCCGACGGCAAGACGATCACCTTCAAGCCCGCAACAGACCTGTTGGACGATACAACTTATGAGTTAGCCGTAGACACAGGCATTGCCGACCTCGCCGGGAACCAGCCACAGAGCGATTTTCTCTTACGCTTCACCACCGCTCCAGCCGTCCTTATAACGTTGCAAGGGGTAGGCACGTCCAACTCGCCGTATGTATTGGCCTCAGGGCGGTATGGAGATATCACGATTTCCAACAGCTACGTGGTCTTTGACGGGCTGGTAATAGCGAACTCCCTAAGCCTGAGCAATGGTAGTGTTCTTACTCATCGGGCAACGGGATTGAGTGGAGAGGAGCGCCTTGAAATCCATGCCGATGCGGTGACGATCGACGGAACGTCCCGGATTGACGTAAGGGGGCGCGGGTATTTGGGGTCTTATCAGGGGGGGAACAACAGTTATTATGCCCGGACGCTCGGGAACACGACGAGTGGGGGGAGTTACCAAGGTGCGGGTGGCAGTTATGGCGGTTGGGGGAATGCCAGCAATTGGAGTGGGACAATCAACAGTCCTTATGGAGATCTGAGCGACCCGAACGAGGTGGGCAGTGGCGGCAGTACGGCGAGTTCGGCCTACGGTGGCGGCAATGGCGGAGGGTTGTTGCGGCTGACTGCGGAAACCTTACAGGTGGACGGGTCGATCAACGCGGATGGCAATGCCGGCTACTACGGAGGTGGCAGTGGCGGTGGGATTCGCCTGGATGTCGGAACACTCTCCGGTAATGGTTGGATAACGGCACGCGGAGGGTCGAGTTCGAATACCTCACAAAGCGGCGGTGCCGGCGGCGGCGGGCGAATGGCGATCTACTACGACAGCCTGAGCCTGACCGAAGACCACCTGCTGGCCCAAGGGGGCCAGAGCGGCAACGGGAGCCGGTCGGACCGCAACGGCGGCGCCGGGACGATTTACCTGAAGTCACATGCTGCGACAATGGCCGATGTGATTCTCGACAACCAAGGGATCGCGACCAACCGAACGACGACGATCCCGGGAGGCGAGTATGTCAGTGTCACGGTTCGGGAGAATGCCCGGTTTACGGTTCAGTCGGACCTGAGGACGGAAGTGCCTTTGACCCTGACGGACGCGACTCTGACCGTTTCGGGCGGTTTGACGATACCTGGAGACCTGAACCTGACGCGCAGCACTCTGGTCGTCAAAGGCGCTCTGCCGGTGCCGGGGGCTGTGACCTTAACGAGCAGCTATCTGGAAGTTGCAGGGGCATTGCAAATCGACGGTGATCTGAGTCTCAGTGAAAGCAGTGTTCTGACGCATTCGGCAGCGACGACCGGCAGTGAATATCGACTGGAGGTCAGAGCGCAGAACGTGACGATTGATGGGACGAGCCGGATCGATGTGAGCGGGCGCGGATACCTGGGGTCCTATCAGGGGGGGAACAACAGTTATTATGCCCGGACGCTCGGGAACACGACGAGTGGGGGGAGTTACCAAGGTGCGGGTGGCAGTTATGGCGGCTGGGGGAATGCCAGCAATTGGAGTGGGACAATCAACAGTCCTTATGGAGATCTGAGCGACCCGAACGAGGTGGGCAGTGGCGGCAGTACGCCAAATTCGAGCCTACGGTGGCGGCAATGGCGGAGGGTTGTTGCGACTGACCGCTGGGACCTTGCAGGTGGACGGATCGATCAACGCAGACGGCAACGGTGGATACTACGGTGGCGGCAGCGGGGGCGGGATTCGCCTGGATGTCGGAACACTCTCCGGTAATGGTTGGATAACGGCGCGCGGAGGGTCGAGTTCGAATACCTCACAAAGCGGCGGTGCCGGCGGCGGCGGGCGAATGGCGATCTACTACGACAGCCTGAGCCTGACCGAAGACCACCTGCTGGCCCAAGGGGGCCAGAGCGGCAACGGGAGCCGGTCGGACCGCAACGGCGGCGCCGGGACGATTTACCTGAAGTCACATGCTGCGACAATGGCCGATGTGATTCTCGACAACCAAGGGATCGCGACCAACCGAACGACGACGATCCCGGGAGGCGAGTATGTCAGTGTCACGGTTCGGGAGAATGCCCGGTTTACGGTTCAGTCGGACCTGAGGACGGAAGTGCCTTTGACCCTGACGGACGCGACTCTGACCGTTTCGGGCGGTTTGACGATACCTGGAGACCTGAACCTGACGCGCAGCACTGGTCGTCAAAGGCGCTCTGCCGGTGCCGGGGGCTGTGACCTTAACGGCAGCTATCTGGAAGTTGCAGGGGCATTGCAAATCGACGGTGATCTGAGTCTCAGTGAAAGCAGTGTTCTGACGCATTCGGCAGCGACGACCGGCAGTGAATATCGACTGGAGGTCAGAGCGCAGAACGTGACGATTGATGGGACGAGCCGGATCGATGTGAGCGGGCGCGGATACCTGGGGTCCTATCAGGGGGGGAACAACAGTTATTATGCCCGGACGCTCGGGAACACGACGAGTGGGGGGAGTTACCAAGGTGCGGGTGGCAGTTATGGCGGCTGGGGGAATGCCAGCAATTGGAGTGGGACAATCAACAGTCCTTATGGAGATCTGAGCGACCCGAACGAGGTGGGCAGTGGCGGCAGTACGGCGAGTTCGGCCTACGGTGGCGGCAATGGCGGAGGGTTGTTGCGACTGACCGCTGGGACCTTGCAGGTGGACGGATCGATCAACGCAGACGGCAACGGTGGATACTACGGTGGCGGCAGCGGGGGCGGGATTCGCCTGGATGTCGGAACACTCTCCGGTAATGGTTGGATAACGGCGCGCGGAGGGTCGAGTTCGAATACCTCACAAAGCGGCGGTGCCGGCGGCGGCGGGCGAATGGCGATCTACTACGACAGCCTGAGCCTGACCGAAGACCACCTGCTGGCCCAAGGGGGCCAGAGCGGCAACGGGAGCCGGTCGGACCGCAACGGCGGCGCCGGGACGATTTACCTGAAGGGTGCCAGCCAGCAGTACGGAAATCTGATCGTCGACAACCAGAATCTGATCGTTCATAGCAACTCAACCCCCATGTTTGCCGTAGGCCGTGGTGGCATCGTTTCCTCAACCTCCGACAGCCTCACTGCCGCCGGAGTTAATTGGAAACCTGGTGCGCTGATCGGGCTGCATTTCCAGCCCGACATCAACGGCCCGCTGATTTACCGCATCGCCGACAACGATGCGACCGTGTTGTACATCGACCCGACTGATGGGGACCTGACCCTTTCAGCGTTCACCGGCAATCAGTTCGCCGGCGTTTACAACTTCGACGCCATAACCGTGAAAGGAAAAGCTCAGTTGGTCTGTCCCGATCAGTTGCGGATTGCGGGCGATCTGACGGTGGATGATGCGGTCCTGACCGCTCCCGATATGCAGGCCTTCGGGATTATTCTGCAGAATGGCGGATTGGCGAATCAATGATCCAATGGGCCTTGCGATTGCAAAAGAAGACCCTTGGCCGAAAAAGACCATCGCCAAGATTGACTGCCACTGCCGCCAAAAACCGTAGGGACAGCCCCTTTTCGGAAAACGACAAGCCCCAGGCAGAAATGCCAGGGGCTTGTCGTTTTTGGCCTCAAGATTTCTTGGTACGACAAACCGAATGCCTATAGGGGTTTCCAAAGATGAACGTTCGACCACTCCAACCTGAGTTTTCTACCCCTGTTTCCGGTCCAGCCCCCGGTACTGGATCGCCTCGGCGAGGTGCGGCTGGCGGATCTGCTCCTCGCCGGCGAGATCGGCGATGGTGCGGGCGACCTTGAGGATGCGGGTGTAGCTGCGGGCGGAGAGGCCGAGGCGGTCGGTGACCGTCTCCAGCAGCTTCTGGCCGGCGGCGTCCAGGGGGCAGAACTTGCGGATGTGGCGGGCGGCCATGCGCGGCGTTGGCGTGCAGGCCGAAGGGGGCGAGGCGCTCGCGCTGGATGCTGCGGGCGGCCTCGATGCGGGCGCGGATGGCGGCGCTGCTCTCGCCGTCGACGGGGTCGGCGAGGTCCTTGTGGGGGACGCGGGGGACCTCGACGTGCAGGTCGATGCGGTCGAGCAGCGGCCCGGAGATGCGCCGCCGGTAGCGCTGCACCATCAGCGGCGTGCAGTTGCAGGGGTGCTGGGAGTCGCCGAGGAAGCCGCAGGGGCAGGGGTTCATGGCGGCGACGAGCATGAAGCTGGCCGGGAAGGTGAGGCTCATCGCCGCGCGGCTGATCGCCACCTGGCCGTCCTCCAGCGGCTGGCGCAGCATCTCCAGGACGTTCTTCTTGAACTCGGGGAGTTCGTCGAGGAACAGCACGCCGTTGTGGGCCAGGGAGACCTCGCCGGGGCGGGGGACGGTGCCGCCGCCGATCAGGCCGGCGTCGGAGATGGTGTGGTGAGGGGAGCGGAAGGGGCGGGCAGCGACCAGGGCGCTGTGGTCGGTGAGCAGGCCGGCCACCGAGTGGATCTTGGTCGTCTCCAGCGCCTCGTCGAGGGCCTGGGCGGGGAGGATGCCCGGCACGCGGCGGGCGAGCATGGTCTTGCCGCTGCCGGGCGGACCGGTCATCAGAAGATTGTGCGACCCGGCGGCGGCGACCTCGAGGGCGCGCTTGACGTGCTGCTGGCCGCGGACCTCGGCGAAGTCCTCGTGGTGGGTCCGGGCACCGGCGAACAGCGCAGCGATTTCCACTCGGCAGGGCTCCAGTTCCCGCTCGCCGGAAAGAAAGGCGACCACCTCGCCGAGGTCGCGCACGCCGTAGACGGTCAGTCCCTCGACGATCGCCCCTTCCGGGGCGTTCTCGGCGGGGAGGATCAGGCCGTCGATCTCCCAGCGGCGGGCGGCCACCGCGATCGGCAGGGTGCCGCGCACCGGTTTGACGCGGCCGTCGAGGGAGAGTTCACCGAGGAGCAGAAAACGCCCGGGGCGGGGCTTGCGGAGGGTGCCGGAGGCGATCAGCAGGCCGACGGCCATCGGCAGATCGAAGGCGGTGCCGTCCTTGCGGATGTCGGCGGGGGCGAGGTTGATGGTGATGCGCCGCGCCGGGAAGTCGTAGCCGGAATTCTTGATCGCCGACTTGACGCGGTCCTTGCTTTCCTTGACCGCCCCTTCCGGGAGGCCGACGGTGGCGAACTGGGGCAGGCCCTGGGCGATGTCGACCTCGACCTCAACGGCGTAGGCGTCGATGCCGAGCAGCGCCCCGGAAAGAATGGTGGCGAGCATGGAGTCCCCCTCCTGATAAGGCCGCGGTGCGCGGCAGGTTCGCCCTTTCTAACAGAAAAACCCCGCACTGGCAAGGTGCGGGGTTCGGGTCGGGAGACTTGGGGAGCTCAGGGTTCGAGGTCGTCGAGGTACTTCTCGGCCATAATCGCCGCCACCGCGCCGTCGCCGACGGCGGTGGCGATCTGTTTGAGCATCTTCTTGCGCACGTCGCCGGCGGCGAAGACCCCGGGCATGGAGGTCCGGCATTCGGCGTCGGTGAGGATGTAGCCTTCGGCGTCGAGGTCGAGCACCTCGGTAAGGAAATGCGCCTTGGGGGTGACGCCGATGGCGACGAACAGCCCCTCGAGGGGCAGGGGCTCCCGGTGCCGGCCGGACGGGTCGGTGAGCACCGCCTGCTTGAGGCCGGAGGCATCCCCCTCGACCCGCTCCACGGTGCGCTCCCAGAGGATCTCGATCTTGGGATTGGCGGCGAGCCGTTCCTGGAGCAGCTTGGTCGCCCGCAGGTCGCGACGGCGGTGGATGATGGAGACCTTGCTGGCAAAGCGGGTCAAAAACAGCGCCTCCTCGGCGGCCGTGTCGCCGCCGCCGACGATCGCCACCGGCACGTCGCGGAAGAAGGCGCCGTCGCAGGTGGCGCAATAGGAGACGCCGCGGCCGGTGAACTCCTGTTCGCCGGGGATGTCGAGCTTGCGCGGCTCGGCGCCGGTGGTGATGATCACGCTGCGGGCGAAAAGCGGCTGGCCGTCGAGGGTCAGCTGCTTGGTGCTCCCCTGGTCGACGAGGCTTTCCACCTCGCCGTAACGCACCTCGAGTCCGAACTCCTGGCAGTGCTCCTGGAAGCGCAGCATCAGGTCGGGACCGTCGATGCCACCTGGGAAGCCGGGGTAGTTCTCGACCTTGGTGGTGGTCATGACCTGGCCGCCCATGATCATCCGCTCGATCAGCAGGGTGCGCAGCTTGGCCCGGGAAGTGTAGAGACCGGCGGTCAGGCCGGCGGGGCCGCCGCCGATGATGACGACATCGTAAGGTTCCTGGCTCATGAAAGGCTCCGTTGGGAGAAGGACGGGGCAAACCATAGCACAGGCCAGGGTAAAAGGGAACCTTCGCCGGGACGTCGCTTCTATCGAAGCGGGAAAGGGACAGGGGGAGGTGCTGCCGGGCAGCCGCGTAGAAAAGGGTGGTAGAAAAAGAGCGATGGCTGGTTTGGGAGGGGGTGAAGAGGCCGGAGATCCCGCTTACTCCAGCCAGTCGAAGCTCCTGGTTACCGCTTTTTTCCACATGGCGTAGTTGGCGGTAGCCAGGGATGCGTCCTTCCCCGGGTTCCAGGTTCGGTCCGCCGCCCAGTGCCGTTTCAGCTCCGCCGGATCCTTCCAGTAGCCCACCGCGAGCCCGGCCGCGTAGGCTGCACCCAAGGCGGTGCTTTCGATGATTTTCGGGCGGATGACGGGGACGCCCAGGACGTCGGCCTGGATCTGCATCAGCAGGGCGTTGGCGGTCATGCCGCCGTCCACCTTGAGACTCTTCAGGGTCACTCCCGAGTCGGCGGCCATGGCATCGACCACTTCCCGGGTCTGGTAGGCGGTGGCCTCCAGGGCGGCGCGGGCGAAGTGTTCGCGGGTGATGTAGCGGGTAAGACCGATGATCAGGCCGCGGGCTTCGCTGTGCCAGTAGGGCGCGAAGAGACCGGAGAAGGCGGGGACGAAGTAGATCCCGCCGTTGTCCTCCACCTTTCCGGCCAGGGTTTCCACCTCCGCGGAGCTGGCGATTATTCCCAGGTTGTCGCGCAGCCATTGGACCAG
This sequence comes from uncultured delta proteobacterium, assembly GCA_963763205.1. Classification (GTDB taxonomy): domain Bacteria; phylum Desulfobacterota; class Desulfuromonadia; order Desulfuromonadales; family DDH964; genus DDH964. The sequence goes on from CAVXNQ010000005.1 coordinate 148,162, forward strand.
GGCGCCGGTGATGGCGATGGATCCTTCCAGGGCGTAGACCGGTTTCTGCCGGGCGAAGTGGTAGCCGACCGTGGTCACCAGGCCGTGCTTGGACGGGACGATCTCGTGGCCGGTATTGAGCAGCAGAAAACAGCCGGTGCCGTAGGTGTTCTTGGCCTCCCCGACCTCGAAGCAGGCCTGGCCGACGGTGGCGGCCTGCTGATCGCCGAGGTCGCCGCAAATGGGGATCTCGCCGCCGAAGGGGCCCTCGGCACGGGTGGTGCCGTAGAATTCAGGATCGCTGGAGGGGCGAATTTCCGGCAGCATGGCGCGGGGAATGGCGAGAGCGTCGAGAATCTCTTCGTCCCAGTCCAGGGTTTCCAGGTTCATCAGCAGCGTTCGCGAGGCGTTGGTCACGTCGGTGACGTGGGCGCCGCCGGTCAGGTTCCAGATCAGCCAGGTGTCCATGGTGCCGAACAGGGCGTCGCCGCTCTCGGCGGCCGCGCGCAGGCCGGAGACGTTGTCGAGCAGCCAGCGGATCTTGGGGCCGGAAAAATAGGTCGCCAGCGGCAGGCCGGTTCCGGCACGGAAGCGATCCTTTCCTCCCGTTTCGGCCAGCTCCCGGCAAATCCTGTCGGTTCGCGTGTCCTGCCAGACGATGGCGTTGGCATAGGGCTGGCCGGTCCTGCGGTCCCAGACCACAGTGGTTTCGCGCTGGTTGGTGATCCCAACGGCGGCGATCTCCCCGGCGCCCAGGCCGGCTTTTGCCAAGGCGCCACGGATCACCTCCCGGGTATGCTTCCAGATCTCCAGGGCATCGTGCTCCACCCAGCCGGCCCGGGGGTAGATCTGCTCGTGTTCGAGCTGCTGGCTGGCGACCGGATCGCCGCTGTGATCGAAGATCATGCAGCGAGTGCTGGTGGTTCCCTGGTCGAGGGCGGCAACATATTTGGCCATATAGATTCCTCCGCGTAGGTACACGGCAGGGGGGAGTTACGGGGCTGGCGGCAGTATTGACATCCGTTTTGCGCAGCGTTCGGGAGGTGAGAGCCGGCCCGACCGCGGTTTACACTGCTTCCTGCAGCAGGTGCTCCATCCAGGATTTTTCCTGTTCGCAGCGCTCGGCGTTCCAGTCGAGTTCGGCTGCCATCAGTTCGACCACCCGGGCCGTCGCAGCCCCTGCCGCCGCCTGGTCGAGCAGGGCGAGGGAGGTCCGGCGCACGATCACGTCGGCGGCCCGCTGGGCGAACTCGTGGCGGGCCGCGTAAACCACTTCGGCTTCGATGCAGGGATGGTCGGGGTGCAGTCGGCTGCCGAACCCAGTCCGGGCCAGTTCGGCCAGTGCCGTCGCCCGGTCTCCATAGGCATGGTGCAGGTGCCGGGCGACTTCGGGATGCAGGCCGTAGTTCCGCTGCAGGGTTTCCGCGCCGTCAGGATCGAACTGCGCGCCCCCAACCAGAGGAAGGTGGTCGGTGCGGCAGGGACGGGACTGGCCAAGGGCAAAGGTTTCGATCGCATGGTCCACCGTATCCTGGGCCATTCTTCGGTAGGTCGTCCATTTGCCGCCGGCGATGGTGAGCAGTCCCCCGGGACTGACCTGGATGACGTGGTCCCGGGAGAGCCGCGCCGTGTCGGCCGCCCGCGGGTCGAAAACCAGGGGACGCAGTCCCGCCCAGGCGGACTTGATGTCCTTCTCGGTGACCTGCAGGTCGAAGTACCTGCCGACGTGCCGCAGCAGATAGGCGATCTCCTCCCGATGCGGACGGGGATGCTCGGTGACCTCGGCAGGCTCGTCGGTGGTGCCGATCAGGGCCTGTCCCTCCCACGGCAGGATGAAGAGGATCCGCCCGTCTTCCGTCTTGGGGATCAAAAGCCCCGTGTCGGGCGGAGCGAAGCGCTGATCCAGGACGATGTGGATTCCCGAACTCGGCTTGAGGATCGCCTCGGCGTCGGGCTCGTCCATGCGCCGGATTCGATCCCCGAAGGGACCGGTGGCATTGATTACTCCCTTCGCCCGGACGGTGAATTCCTCGTCTCCCAGGTTGTCGCGGACCCGCGCCCCGCACACCCGCCCGCTCTCCTTGAGCAGGGCGACCGCCTCCAGGTGGTTGACCGGTACGGCGCCGTGGTCCTGTGCCGTCATCGCCAGGGTGACGGCCATGCGGGCATCGTTGAACTGCCCGTCATAATAGAGCACTCCCGCTTTCAGTCCCTCGGCCCTGAGCATGGGGAAGCGGCGCAGGGCCTCCTTGCGCCCCAAGAGACGGCTGTGGCCGATCCCCAGTTTGCCGGACAGAATATCGTAGAGTTTCAGGCCGGCGAAAACATACGGAACCTCGAACCACTTGTAGAGGGGGGTGACCAGGGGCAGGCGGCGGGTCAGGTGCGGGGCGTTCCGGAGCAGGACGCCCCGTTCGTAAAGACCCTCCCGGACCAGGTGGTACTGGTCGCGGTCGAAGTGTTTGACGGCGATTTCCAGGTAGCGGACGCCGCCATGGACCAGCTTGGTGCTGCGGCTGCTGGTCCCTTCTGCGAAGTCGTTTTTCTCGATCAGGGCGGTTCTCAGGCCCCGGCTGGCGGCATCGAGCGCAACCCCGCAACCGGTCGCCCCGCCGCCGATCACCAGCAGGTCGAAAAGGGTGGTTTCTTTCAAGGATTCCAGTGCCTGCGGTCTTGCCATAGATTTCCTCCCGCCCTTTTCCGCGCAGCTCTGCGCCACCTTGATTGTGTCCGAGGGCCAGGAAAAATCAAGGCAGCCGTCATGGCTTTCCGGCCAAGCTCCCTGATTTTTCTGTTCGGCTCCCGCTGCCGGTTGCCCCTCCCCTTGCGGAACCGGGCTTGGGTGCCAAGGTGTTTCCGAGACTATGTTATTTTGTGGTCAACTGAAGATCGGCACGTTCCCGAGGCGGGTACAGGGAGAGTGAAACGACGTGAGCTTATGGTGCCAAATCCTCCCTGCGTGATTCCGCCTTCCCGCGAGAGAGCCTTGCCGACGGGTGAGGATTCCGCGGTTTTCCAGCCCATATTCTGGTTGCGAGATATGGCCGGAAAAGGACACCGGGGCCGGCCGACTTCCCGGGCGGAACGTTTTTGTCTTCTTCCCGTGCAGGATATCGACGATGGGTCTCGTACTTCGAAATATCAGCAAGGTCGTGACCGGGGAGATGCACCCGGCCGAGGTTGATCTCAAGTTCGAGATGGGTTCCTCCGACGTACTGCTCGGGCGGACCATGGCCGGGAAGACCTCCCTGTTGCGCATCCTGGCCGGATTGGACCGGCCCAGCAGCGGACAGGTCCTGGTCGACGACCGGGACGTGACCGGCGTTTCGGTGCGCAAGCGCAGCATCGCCATGGTCTACCAGCAGTTCATCAACGACCCTTCCCTGAGTGTCTACGCCAACATCGCTCCCACCTTCAAGATTGCCGGAACCCCCAAAAAAGAGATCGACGCACAGGCACGCGAAGTCGCCGCCATGCTGCACCTGGAGACGATGCTCGACCGGATACCCGCCGCGCTTTCCGGGGGCAACAACAGCTCATCGCCCGCGCCCTGGTGAAGGACGCCCATCTATCAGTGCTTCGAAGGCCTTCGTCAGTACCCTGACCCACTCGCTGGCCCGCGAACTGGCCGGTCGCAATATCCGCGTCAACGCTCTTTCCCCCGGCACTATCGATACCGCCTTTCACGAAAGATATTCAAGCCGCGCAAAGCTCGAAAAGACGTGCCAGGGCATCCCTCTGCAGCGTCTTGGCGAAGCCCGGGAATGTGCTGGAGCGGCCCTCTATCTGGCGAGCGAGGAATGGAGCGGGTATGTGACCGGGCAGGTTATCGAAGTCAACGGCGGGCAGCTGATGGCCTAACGCGGGCGCCTTGATTTCCAACGCCTGCCGGCCTAGAATAGCCCGAGGCCTCCAACCCCCTCCTTCCACCGAAAGGATGCCCGGGATGACCGACAGCGAACACCTTGATCACAGCATCAGCCGCGGCTTCGTCCTGGCTATCGGGCTGACGGCGGTGACCCTGGTGGCCGAGGTAATCGGCGGTTTCTGGACCAATTCGCTGGCCCTGCTCTCCGATGCCGCCCATGTTTTCATGGACCTCTTCGCCCTGGTGCTGTCGCTGGCGGCGATCTACCTGGCCGGCAAGCCGGCCACCGACCGCCGCACCTACGGCTGGCACCGGGCGGAGATCTTTGCCTCGCTGATCAACAGCGCGACGTTACTGCTGATTGGCGTCGGCATTCTCCACGAGGCCTGGCTGCGTTTCCAGCATCCGGAGGCGGTGAAGAGTAAGGAGATGTTCATCATCGCCACCATCGGCCTGGTGATGAACCTGGCTGCGGCCACCCAGTTACACGGCCACAGCCATGAGGACCTCAACGTACGCAGCGCCTTCCTGCACGTGATCGGCGACGCCATCGCCTCGGTCGGGGTGATCATCGGCGGGCTGGTGATGCTCTATACCGGCTGGTTCGTGGTCGACGCGCTGGTGTCGGCGGCGATCGCCCTGATCATCGGCTGGGGGTCCATCCGCCTGCTGCGCGAGGCCGGGCATATCCTCCTGGAGGGGGTGCCCGCTCATGTCCAGGTCGACGACGTGGTGGCCAAGATGCGCGCCGTGGACGGAGTCAACGACGTCCATCATCTCCATGTCTGGTCGATCTGCTCGCATATCTCCGCGTTGTCGGCGCACATCGACATCTTGCCGGACTACCGGCTGCACCAGGGAGAAATCGTCGGCACGATCGAACAGATGCTGGAACACGATTATCACATCACCCACACCACCCTGCAGGGAGAATGCTCGCGCTGCGTCACCGGTCCGGTGATCCAGCAGCTGCGTCACCGGTCACGGCGCTCCAGCCTCTGCAGCCATGGCCACACCGGTCACGACCATGACCATGACCACCACTGAACCCACCCATGAACAAGTTAACGAAATTTCTGCTCTGGAGCGTTGTCTTTCTCGCCCTGCTGCTGGCCTGTGACCAGCTGTTGCTGCGGGTGCCGATGCGGCAACCGGCCCTGGCCACGATCCGCAGTTTCTATCTCGATTTTCGCGGGCGCCTGCTGCACCTTGGCGAACACCGGCCGCCGCCGACCATCGACCAGCTGATCGACCGGGAGGTGCAGAGTCCGCCGCCGCTGCCGGCGGCAAAACGGCTGGCACCGGCGGCCAAGACCGCGGCGCCAGCCTCCGGGCCGCGCTTTCTGTACGTGGATGGCGAAGGGAATCTGCAGTTCGCCGACCGCCTCGAGGATATTCCCCGGAAATACCGCAAGGCCGCCCGGCCGATGGAACGCTAGAACGGGACGAGGGCAGGCGTTTCATCTGGAAGGGAGAGCGATCAGGGGAGGGTGCCGTAGATCTCGGGGCGGCGGTCGCTGAAGCAGCGGATCTGCGAGCGGTAGGCGACCATCTCCGCGAAATCGAAGACGGCGCAGAGTTCACATTCGTTCTCTCCGCCTTCGGCGAGGATCTCGCCGCGGGCCGAGAGCAGCAGGCTCATGCCGAAAAAATCGAGCTTCCCCTGCACCCCGCAGCAGTTGGCGGCGGCCACGAAGAACTGGTTTTCGATCGCCCGGGCGCGCAGCAGGGTGCGCCAGTGCTCCTGGCGGGGCTTGGGCCATTCGGCGGGGATGCAGAGGATCTCCGCTCCCTCGAGGGCCAGCTTGCGGAACAACTCGGGGAAACGCAGGTCGTAGCAGATCGCCACCCCCAGCCGGCCTACCGAGGTCGACACCACCTGCAGCCGGTCGCCGGCGGCCAGGAAACGGTCCTCGCCCATGGTCGAAAAGAGGTGGAGCTTGCGGTAGCTGCTGGCCTGCACCCCCCGATCGATGACGTAGGCGGTGTTGTAGATTTTGCCGTCGGCTTTTTCCGGCAGGCTGCCGACGACGACCATCTGGTGGCGGGCGGCGAAGTCGCCGATGGCGGCGAGAACCCGCGGGGTCTCTTCGGCCAGCTGGGAGAGGCGCTTGTAGTCGTAGCCGGTGCTCCACATCTCCGGCAGGATCGCTAGTTGCCCCCCCCGGGCGCGGGCCCGCTCCAGTCCGGCGAGGGCTTTCTGCAGGTTGATGTCCACCGTGCCGAGGGTGATGTTGAACTGCACGGCGGCGGCGCAGATTTTGCGGTTCATGGTAACCGACCTTCCTTGAAAACATCGTTTTAAAAATCCTGGCCTCCCGCTGGACGACCCTTTCGAAGCACACATTATAAGGAAATAGGTCGCTCAAGACAAGCATTTGCGGGCGCCGGTTTCCCTTGACACTGTCAAGAGGCCGATGGTAAAAAACAAAGCGTTCTAAGGAAATAGACCATTGACTATCCGGTCGCCGACCCGGCAGGTCCGACCGGATTTTAGCATGCCCGACCCGCGTGGGGACCCGTTTCGCGGAGAAAAGGTGGGAGTTGTGAAGAGCATTTTTCTGGCGTTGCTGCTGGTAGCGACAACCGGGGTTCCGGTCCTGGCAAGCGAGGGGGGAGGCGAGGTTCTCAACCTGACCGGGAGTCTCTACGGAATCCTCGGTCTGATCCTGTTCGTCGCCGCCTATTCGCTGGTCATCCTCGAAGAGAAACTGCACCTGCGCAAGAGCAAGCCGGTGATGTTCGCCGCCGGCGTGATCTGGATCCTGGTCGCCCTGGCCTATGCCGCCGTCGGCGACACCCATACCCCGCACGCGGCGATCCTCGGCAACCTGACCGAGTACGCCGAGCTCTTCCTCTTTCTGCTGGCGGCGATGACCTACATCAACGCCATGGAGGAGCGCAACGTCTTTCGCGCCCTGCGCTCCTGGCTGGTCAACAAGGGCTTCACCCTGCGCACCGTCTTCTGGGTCACCGGCTTTCTCGCCTTCGTCATCTCGCCGGTCGCCGACAATCTGACCACCGCCCTGCTGATGGGCGCGGTGGCGATGGCGGTGGGCGGAGCCAACCGCGCCTTCGTCATCGTCGCCTGCATCAACATCGTCGTCGGCGCCAATGCCGGCGGCGCCTTCTCCCCCTTCGGCGACATCACCACGCTGATGGTCTGGCAGAAGGGGAAGGTCGACTTTCTCGAGTTCTTCGCCATCTTCGTCCCTTCGCTGCTCAACTGGCTGATTCCGGCCTTGATCATGAGCTTCGCGGTGCCCAAGGAGAAGCCCGATGCCCTGGACGAGACCGTGCACATGAAGGTCGGCGCGCGGCGCATCATGCTGCTGTTTTTGATGACGATCGTCACGGCGGTCTGCTTTCACAACTTCCTGCACCTGCCGCCGGCGGTCGGCATGATGCTCGGCCTCGGCTATCTCTCCTTCTTCGCCTACTACCTGAAGAAGCTCGAGCACCGCCTCTACAGCGGCGACAACCCCCTCGACGTCACCGGCCACGCCCATCTGCCGGCCGTCGGCTTCGACCTGTTCCGCAAGATCGCCAAGGCCGAGTGGGACACCCTGCTCTTCTTCTACGGGGTCATCCTCTGCGTCGGCGGCCTCGGCCAGTTCGGCTACCTGGCCTACGTCTCCAACTTCTTCTACAACGGCCTGGGGCACACCACCGCCAACGTGCTGGTCGGGGTGCTGTCGGCCATCGTCGACAACATCCCGGTGATGTTCGCGGTGCTGACCATGAATCCGCACATGTCCCACGGCCAGTGGCTGCTGGTGACGCTGACCGCCGGGGTCGGCGGCAGCCTGCTCTCCATCGGCTCGGCCGCCGGGGTGGCGCTGATGGGCTCGGCGCGGGGGATCTACACCTTCGGCAATCACCTGAAGTGGACCTGGGCGGTGGCCCTCGGCTACGCAGCGAGTATCCTTGCCCATCTCTGGATCAACGCCCGGCACTTCACCGATTTCCACTAAACCGCGGTCCAGGCCGCGGGAATCGAGGCGGGGAGGCGACTCCCCGCTTTTTTTCATGGCCGGTCTCTATTTTCACATCCCCTATTGCCGCAGCAAGTGCGCCTACTGCGATTTCTTTTCGCTGGCCGAGGCGCCGCTGCCGCTCGCCGACTACGTGGCGCTGCTTCACGCCCAGCTGCGCCTGAGCGCCGCCGGCGAGGCGGTCGGCGGGCCGCTGGAGAGCATCTTCTTCGGCGGCGGCACCCCTTCGCTGCTGGCGCCGGCGGCGGTCGCCGGGCTGCTGGCGGCGGTCGACCGCCTCTGGGGCATTCGGGACGACGCCGAGATCTCCCTGGAGGCCAACCCCGGCACGGTGAGCGCCGCCTCCCTGGCCGGTTACCGCGCCGCCGGGGTCAACCGCCTCTCCCTGGGCCTGCAGTCGCTGGATGATGGCGCCCTGACCTGGCTCGGCCGCGGGCACTGCGCCGCAGAGGGGCGCCAAGCCGTTGCCTGGGCCCGGCGGGCCGGCTTCGCCAACCTCTCCTGCGACCTGATCTTCGGCCTTCCCGGCCAGGACGCGGGGCGTCTCGCCGGCGAACTGGCCGCGTTTCTGGGCCTGGCCCCCGAACATCTCTCCTGCTACGGATTGAGCGTCGAGGCGGGGACACCGCTGGCGGCACGGGGAGACCTGGCGCTGCCCGGCGAGGAGCGCTTCGCCGCCGCCTACCGGCAGATCCATGCCACCCTGGCCGCTGCCGGCTTTGCGCATTACGAGATCTCCAACTTCGCCCGTCCCGGGATGGAATGCCGGCACAACCTCGGCTACTGGCGGCGCCGCACCTGCCTGGGGATCGGCGCGGGCGCCCATGGCTTCCTGGCCGCGGGGTGGGGCCGGCGGCTGGCGGTGGCCGACGATCTGGACCGGTTCGCCGCGCAGCTCGCCGCCGGCCGGGATCCGGCCGAGGAGCTCGAGGTTTTCGATCGGCGCGGGGCGATGGCGGAAACTCTCTACCTGGGGCTGCGTACCGCCGCCGGCGTCGACGATGCAGCCTTTGCGACAGCCTTCGGCACCGGGGTGGCGCAGGCTTTTCCCGCGGCGATCCGGCATTGCGGCGAGCGTCTCTCCCTGACTGCGGGCTGCTGGCGTTTCGACCTCGCCGGCTGGCTCCTTTACGACCACCTGATCAGCGCCTTTCTTTAACGCCTTCTCCGCTTCGGGGCGATCGCCCTTGACCCTTGACAAAGGGGGGGGGCATTGTTATGTTGTGAGCCGTTAGCACTCTGGCTCCAAGAGTGCTAAGATGAGCGGGCCGGATTTTCCGGCTTGATTTTTTGGAGCGGTGGTTCGCGATGGCCGAGGAGCTCAATGATCGGGGTCGCCGGATTCTCGAGGCGATCATCGAAGATTATATCGCTTCGGCGGAACCGGTCGGTTCGCGGGCCGTGACCCGGCGCCACCAGATGGCCATTTCGCCGGCAACGGTACGCAACGTCATGGCCGATCTCGAGGAGATGGGCTACATCGTTTCGCCGCATACTTCCGCCGGCCGGGTGCCGACGGAAAAGGGGTATCGGTTCTACGTCGATTCCCTGCTGCAGATACGGCAGCTGTCCCGCGAGGAACAGTTGCGCCTTGAGTGTCATTACCGGTTGCGCGGCCTGCGGGTCGAGGCGCTGCTGCCGGAGGCCGGCAAGGCGCTTTCGGCGATGTCGAGCTATACCGGGATCGTCATGGCGCCGCGCTTCACCAGTACCATCTTCCGCCATATGGAGTTCGTGCGCCTCTCCCAGGGCCGGCTGCTGGTGGTCTTCGTCACCCAGTCCGGCCTGGTGCAAAACAAGCTGGTGGAAAACAGCGAGGATCTGTCGCAGGCCGAGCTGGACCAGATCGGCAACTATCTCAACCGCACTCTCGGCGGACTGACCGTGCAGCAGGTCAAGGCCCGGATCGTTGAGGAGATGGCCCAGGAGAAGGCCCTTTACGACCAGATGTTGCAGCGGGCGCTGCGCCTCTCGGAGGCGGCTTTGCGTGATGAGCCCGGCGACCAACTGTACATCGAGGGGACCTCGAAGATCCTCGACCAGCCGGAATTCGCCGACGTCGAGAAGATGCGCCGGTTGTTCCGGGCTTTCGAGCAGAAAAGCCAACTGGTCGAACTGCTTGACCGCACCCAGCAGGCCCGAGGGGTGCAGATCTTCATCGGCAGCGAGAGCGAATACCGGGAAATCGAGGGGTGCAGCCTGATTACCGCCAGCTACTCCAACAGCAGCGGGACGCTGGGGACGCTGGGAGTCATCGGTCCGAGTCGCATGCCCTATTCGATGATCATCCCGATTGTTGACTACACCGCGCGGCTGGTCAGCCAGCTGCTTGATAGCGAGGAGAACTGAAAGCGTGACCAAGAAACAGCATACGGAACAGCCCGAAGCTCCGGCCGGGCAGGAGACTGCCGCGGTCAAGGCGGCTGCCGCTGAGGCCGAAAAAGCCCCCGCCGCTGCGGAGCAGCAGGCGCAAGCCGAGGTTGAGGCCCAGCTGGCTGCCAGCCGGGAAGAGGCGGCCAAGAACTGGGACCTCTACCTGCGCTGCCGGGCCGACCTCGAGAACTACCGCAAGCGGGCGCAGCGGGAAAAGGAAGACCTCGGCCGCTTCGCCAACGAGAGCCTGCTGCGCGAACTGCTGCCGGTGCTCGATAACCTCGAGCGGGCGGTGGCCCATGCCCGGGAAAGCGGCGGCGACGGCACCCTGCTGGAGGGGGTGGAGATGACCATCGGCCTGTTGCGCAAGGCCTTCGACCAGTTCGGCGTCACCGCCGTGGACGCCGTGGGCAAGCCCTTCGATCCGGCCTGCCACGAAGCCATGGGGCAGCTGGAGCATGCCGAGCTGCCGCCGGGAAGTGTCGCCCGGGAGTTGCAGAAAGGCTACCTGCTCAATCAGCGCCTGCTGCGCCCGGCCCTGGTCCTGGTCAGCAAGGCCCCGGCAGCCGGTCAGGACATTAAGGACGCGTAGTTCCGGAAAAGCCCGGATGCGCAGTGCGCCATACTAGAAACCGTTAAAGGAGGACATACACCATGGGTAAAGTCATCGGCATCGACCTCGGCACGACCAACTCCTGCGTCGCCGTCATGGAAGGCGGCGAGCCGGTCGTTATCGCCAACTCGGAAGGTTCGCGCACCACTCCGTCGATGGTCGCCTTCACCGAAGGGGGTGAGCGGCTGGTCGGGCAGCAGGCCAAACGCCAGGCGGTCACCAATCCGGAGAACACCCTGCATGCCATCAAACGCCTGATCGGCCGCAAGTTCGATACCGAAGCGGTGCAGAAGGATATCAAGATCAGTCCTTTCAAGATCCTCAAGGCCGACAACGGTGACGCCTGGGTCGAGGCCCGCGGCAAGAAGTACAGCCCGCCGGAGATTTCGGCGATGGTGTTGCAGAAAATGAAGCAGACCGCCGAGGATTATCTCGGCGAGGAAGTGACTGACGCGGTCGTCACCGTGCCGGCCTATTTCAACGACTCCCAGCGCCAGGCGACCAAGGACGCCGGCAAGATCGCCGGCCTCAACGTGCTGCGCATCATCAACGAGCCGACCGCCGCCTCGCTGGCCTACGGCCTGGAGAAGAAGAAGGACGAGAAGATCGCGGTCTTCGACCTTGGCGGCGGCACCTTCGACGTCTCGATCCTCGAACTCGGCGACGGGGTTTTCGAGGTCAAGTCGACCAACGGCGACACCTTTCTGGGTGGCGAAGACTTCGACCAGCGGATCATCGACTACGTTGCCGACGAGTTCAAGAAAGAACAGGGGATTGATCTGCGCAACGACAAGATGGCCCTGCAGCGCCTCAAGGAAGGAGCGGAAAAGGCCAAATGCGAGCTCTCCGGTTCGATGGAGACCGACATCAACCTGCCCTTCATCACCGCCGACGCCTCGGGTCCCAAGCACCTCAACATCAAGCTGACCCGGGCCAAGCTGGAGAGCATCTGCGCCGACCTGATCGCCAAGTTGGTCGAGCCCTGCAAAACGGCCCTCAAAGACGCCGGTCTCTCCGCTTCCGAGATCGACGAGGTGATCCTGGTCGGCGGCATGACCCGCATGCCGGCGGTCCAGAAAAAGGTCAAGGAGATCTTCGGCAAGCAGCCGAACAAAGGGGTCAATCCCGACGAGGTGGTGGCGATCGGCGCCGCCATCCAGGGCGGGGTCCTCAAGGGCGAGGTCAAGGACGTCCTGCTCCTCGACGTCACCCCCCTCTCCCTGGGTATCGAGACCCTCGGCGGGGTGATGACCAAGCTGATTGAAAAGAACTCCACCATCCCCTGCAAGAAGAGCCAGATCTTCTCCACCGCCGCCGACAACCAGCCGGCGGTTTCGGTCCACGTCCTGCAGGGCGAGCGCGAGATGGCCGGCGACAACAAGACCATCGGCCGCTTCGAGCTGGTCGGCATTCCGCCGGCGCCGCGCGGCATGCCGCAGATCGAAGTGACCTTCGACATCGACGCCAACGGCATCCTGCACGTTTCGGCCAAGGATCTCGGTACCGGCAAGGAACAGTCGATCAAGATCACCGCCTCCTCCGGACTTTCCGAGGCGGAGATCGAGCAAAATGGTCAAGGATGCCGAGGCCCATGCCGGCGAAGACAAGAAGAAGCGGGAGCTGATCGAAGCGCGCAACCAGGCCGACGGCCTGGTCTACACCACCGAGAAGTCTCTCGAAGAACACAGCGACAAGATCGACGATACCACCCGCGGCGCCATCCGCAGCGCCCTCGACGAGCTGAAAAAGGCGATGGAGGGGGACGATTCCGAGGCGATCCGCAAAAAGACCGAGGCGCTCGCCCAGGCCTCGCACAAACTCGCCGAGGCGATGTATGCGCAGGCGCAGCAGGCCGGCGAAGCCCCGGGCGAAGCGCCGGCCGGCGGCGATGAAAAGGTGGTCGATGCCGAGTTCGAGGAAGTCGACGGCGACAAGAAACAGTGATTTTTCCCGTTCTTGATGGGCGGCGGCAGAAGCCGGGCTTGGTCCCGGCTTCTGCCGCTTGCCGCGAGCCCCACTTGACCCTGGCGGGACCGGTTTGCCGCACACCGCTCCGCCGCAGCGAGGACAGATCTTTTGGCCAAGCGTGATTATTACGAAACCCTCGAAGTCCACCGCAACGCCAGCGAAACGGAGATCAAGAAGGCATACCGGCGGCTGGCGCTGCGTTATCACCCCGACAAGAATCCCGGCGACAAGGCAGCCGAAGAGCACTTCAAGGAGCTTTCCGAGGCCTATGCGGTCCTTTCCGATTCGCAAAAACGGGCCACTTACGACCAGTTCGGCCATGCCGGGCTGAACAGTGGTGGTTTCGGGGGGGGCGGCTTTTCCGGCAGCCCCTTCGAAGACATCTTCGGGGACATCTTCGGCGATATCTTCGGCGGCGGTACCTCCCGCCGCGGGCGGGGTCGGCGCGGGGACGATTTGCGCTACAACCTGACCATCTCTTTCGAAGAGGCGGCCTTCGGCCTGGATACCAAAATCCAGGTTCCCCGTCACCATACCTGCAGCGCCTGCGACGGCAGCGGGGCGAAGAAGGGGACCAGTCCCAAGACCTGCCCGACCTGTCAGGGGGCCGGCCAGGTTCGCTACCAGCAGGGTTTCTTTTCCCTGACCCGGCCCTGTCCTGAATGTGGCGGCGAGGGGCGGGTCATCCTCAGCCCCTGCCCCGAGTGCCGCGGTGCCGGCCGGGTGCAGGCCAAGCGCCAGCTCTCCCTGAAAATCCCCGCCGGGGTCGAAACCGGGACCCGTCTCAAGCTCAGCGGCGAGGGGGACACCGGCAGCCAGGGCGGTCCGCCGGGTGACCTCTATGTCGTGATCAGCGTCAAGGAACATCCCCTCTTCCAGCGCGAAGGGCAGGACGTGATCTGCGAAGTTCCGGTCACCTTCGTGCAGGCCACCCTCGGCTGCGAGCTCGAGGTGCCGACACTGGACGGCAAGCTCAAGCTCAAGATCCCCGCCGGCACCCAGTCGGGCAAGGTCTTCAAGCTGGCGGGAAGGGAATTCCCCACCTGCAGGGGTATGGTCGCGGCGACCACCTGGTCGTGGCCCGGCTCGAGACCCCGACCCGGCTCACCGCCCGGCAGCGGGAACTGCTGGAGGAATTCGCCCGCGAGGGGGGCGAGGAAGTCTACCCACCGGCAAGGGCTTTTTCGACAAGGTCAAGGAACTCTTCGACTGACCGGATTCCGGGCGGGACTGGCCGCCCGGTGAGGATTCGGCCTGGGAGGTTGGGATGCGTCGCTTGCTGAACCTGCTGCTGTTGCTGGCTGTCCTCGTGCTGCCGCTTTCGGTCCGGGCGGCCCAAGTCGTCGCCCCGGGAGGGCGGGAGACTTCCGTCGGCGAGGAGCAGGCGGCCCTGGAGCAGGGCCTGGAGCTGTATCGGACCGGACAGTTTGATGCGGCCGTCCCGCTGCTGGAGGAGTTTCTTAACCGGAATCCCGCCGATCCCGATGCCCCCCGGGCGACCCTGGCGCTGGCGCAGATGCTGCTCCAGGCCGGGAATCCCCAGCAGGCCCTGTTCTACCTGCAGCGGATCGCGGAGCCGCAGCGGACTCCCGAGCTGCAGCTGGTCCAGGGGCAGGCCCTGGTGGCCACCGGGGATGCCGAATCAGGCCGTCGGGAGTTGTTGGCCATCGACCCCAAGCCTCTATCGATCCGGATCGCAAGGCCCGGCTGCTGGGCCTGGCCCATGCCGACGCCGCTCTCGGGCGCGCTTTGGAAGCCCTGACCTTTCTCGATCAGGCGGCGACCCTCGACCCGGACCAAAGTAAGGCCGTGCTGACCGCGGGCC
>CAVXNQ010000006.1:0-188792 GCA_963763205.1 uncultured delta proteobacterium
GCCGTGTTATGTAGCTGTTGCTTGGTTCAGTTGGTCTTGCTTGGCGACTTCGATGCGTCCTCCATGCCCCTGGATGATGCGGTGGACGATCGCCAGGCCGAGCCCGGTTCCTTCGCTGCGGGTGGTGAAGAACGGGTTGAAGATCCGCTCCAGGTGGTCTGCGGGAATCCCTACTCCGCTGTCGCGAAAGCGCAGGCGGACCCGATCGTCGCTGCGGTTCGTGGCGAGGTTCAGTACCCCGCCCGCGGGCATGGCCTGAAAGGCGTTGAGGATCAGATTGAGAAAGGCCTGCCGCAACTGTTCCCGATCGGCCTTGACCAGGGGTATCTCCCCGGCGGTGAACTCGACCTTCACCCCGCCGCTGCGCGCCGGCTGCCGGGTCAGCACGATCAGTTCCTGCAGCAGCGCATTCAGATCGACCGCGCTGCGACCGGATTCCGCGGGGCGGGCAAACTCCAGGAAATCCTGGACCACCCGATTGAGGCGGTCGACTTCCTGGATCAGGATGGCGGCGAATTCGCTGCGCGGGTCGCCGGCCGCCATCCCGTCGCGAAGGATTTCGGCGGTGCCGCGAATCGACCCCAAGGGATTGCGGATCTCGTGAGCCATCCCGGCGGAGAGTTCGCCGAGGGCGGAGAGGCGGTCGGCCCGGCGCAACTGCTCCTCGATTTCGAGAATCTGGTCGGCCTGTGTGCGCAGCTGGGAATAACTCTCTTCCAGCGTCCGGGCGGTCTGTTGATAGCGATCCTTCTGGCGGCGCTCGCGCTCGGCCAAAAGGCCAGTGAGGCCGCCGATGACGTTGTAAAGGATGATTTCCAGGTACTGCTCGAGCTCGGTGGCCGGGTGGTGCCCCCACTGGAAAACCACGTGGGGCGCGTAGAGCACCGAACCCCCAGCGCCACGCCCAGGCCGCCGCGCAGCCCGTACCAGAGCCCGCCGAGAATGATGGGGAGGTAGTAGAGGCGGCGGTAGATGTCGTGGATCTGCGCCTGCTGGATGGTGGTCAGATAATGCAGGGCCGTCACCACGGCCACCAGCAGGCTGATTATGGCAATTCGCAGAAGGTCGGCGCGGCGCATACCCGATTGTGAAGGGCCGCCGCCGCGCCGTCAAGAGGCAAGAGGGACAAAAAATGCCCCTTTCGGGCTGACGAAAGGGGCGGACCAGGAGGCAAGAGCGCATTGCGCTTTGCCGGTGTCTTTAATCCTGTAGCAGATTTCCCCGGCGTGAAAAGCGCGCCGGCAAATTATGTTGAAGGGACTTTCCGCTCCGAGTATGCTGGCAGCCAGTTTTTCCTGACGGGGTCTGCCATGCCGCTGTTTGTCGACATTCTCAACATCGTACTGCCGGTCTTTTCGGTCATCGCCCTCGGTTACCTGCTGCGGCGGGTGGGGCTGATCGACAACGCCTTCCTGCTGCAGACCAATCGCCTGGTCTACTATATCTGCCTGCCGCTGCTGCTCTTCTTCAAGATCGGCAGCGCCGACTTCTTCGCCAATTTCAATGCGCCGCTCGTGCTCGGGTCGGCGGCGGGAATCGCCGGCGGATTCCTGGGCAGCTACGGCTGGGCGATGCTGCGCCGCTACCCCCCGGCCGTCCGCGGCGCCTTCAGCCAGGGCTCCTTTCGCGGCAATCTGGCCTACATCGGCCTGGCCATCGTCTTCAATGCCTACGGCGAAGGCGGCCTGACCCGCGCCGGCATTCTCATGGGATTTTTGGTACCGGTCCTCAACTTCTTCGCCATCCTCGCCCTGCTCCTCCCCCACCGCGGTAGCGCGCCGGGGCGGGGGGCCGGTTTCTGGCTCAAGCAGATCCTGCTCAACCCGCTGATCATCGCCTCCTTCGCCGGCATCGCCTGGAGTTTCCTCAAACTGCCGCTGCCGGTGGTCTTCTCGCGCAGCCTCAGCATCGCCACCGGCATGACCCTGCCCCTGGCTCTGATCGCCATCGGCGGCACTTTCTCCCTGGAGAAGCTGCGCGGCGACCTGGTCCTGGCCGGGTTCGCCACCGGCGTCAAGCTCCTCTGGATGCCGCTGGCGACCGCCGTCCTGCTGGTCCTGCTGGGGGTCAGGGGACACGACCTGGCCATCGGCGTACTGATGGCCGGCACCCCGGCGGCGACCGCGACCTACATCATGGCCCACCAGCTCAAGGGAGACTCGGAACTGGCCGCTTCCATCGTCATGCTCTCCACCCTGCTCTCGGCTGTGACCTATACCATCGCGCTGCTGGTCCTGCGCACCCTGGGGCTGTGAAGCCACCGGCGGTCGCCATCCTCCTGCCGGTGCGCGGCGAGGAGCCGCACCAGCAGGCGGGGCACGGGCCGATCCCGGTCACCATCGGCGCCAGGGGGGCAAGGAGCCAGAACCGGGCTGCGGCCCGGCAGGACGAACTGGTGAGGAGCGAGGATTTCTCCGCGTCACCTGAGCGGTGACGGTCGGGAAGGAGTTCGATCCTTACTTGGTGCCGAAAATCTTGTCGCCGGCATCGCCGAGACCCGGCAGGATGTAGCCCTGATCGTTGAGCCGCTCGTCGATGGCGGCGACGTAAATGTCGACGTCGGGATGCTCCGCCGTCAGCCGCGCTATCCCTTCGGGAGCGGCGACCAGAAACAGGCCCTTGATGCGCCGGCAGCCGGCCTGCTTGAGCATCGTGACGGCGGCCGCGGTACTGCCGCCGGTGGCGAGCATCGGATCGAGGATCAGGGCGGTACGCTCCCGGAGGCCGCGGGTCAGCCGTTCGAAATAGGCGACCGGCTCCAGGGTCTGCTCGTCGCGGTAGAGGCCGATCACCGACACCCGGGCGCTGGGGATCAGATCGAGCACTCCGTCCATCATCCCCAGCCCGGCGCGCAGAATCGGCACCACGGTGATCTTCTTTCCCTTGATCCGCTCGACGGCAACCGAACCGGCCCACCCCTGGATGGTCACCGCCTCGGTTTCCAGGTCCTTGGTTGCTTCGTAGGTGATCAGCCGGGCGACTTCCGAGGCCAGTTGGCGAAAATCCTTGGTGCTGATGGTCTTCTTGCGCATCAGCCCGAGCTTGTGCCGCACCAGCGGATGGCCGATCTGATAAACCGCCATGGGGAGTCTCCTGCAGAGTGTGGGGGAAAAGCGGGAAATGGGAGCCCCCGGGAAGTTCCGGACCCGTCAGACCAGCGTTGCTGCCGGAACCAAGCAGAGACTCCGATAGCGGTCCTCGCCGCGCTGGAACTCGATGATGCGAATTCCCATGCCCCCCTTGATGCGGCACAGCAGATTTGGAGGAACCTTTTTCGCCCACATGACCCGCCCCGTCAAAACGATCAGTTCCCCGTCTGGCGCGGTCAGTTCGACCTTCAGGAGGGTCTGGGGATTTTGCACGATGGCGGATTTGATGAAGAGGCCGGTAGGGGAGATATCGTCGGTGAACCCAATGCGGTTGGCCTCCGCGACGCCAAACCTGAGCTGCAAACGCTTGCGCTGCCGGTGGATGTTCCGCTTATCGCTGACCATGGTTACCTCCTTGCACATGAACTGCACGTGACACCCGGCGACGATCCGCCTCATTGCAAAACAGCCGGGCGCCGCACCTCGGCGGTACCCGGCCGTGGACTTCCCGCTAGAGCCCTCCCCGGTTCAGAGCAGCTCCAGCTTCGCCTTGCGCTCCTTCAGGATCGCCGCGTGACGTCCCTCTTCCGCCGCCAGCCAGGCAAAGGCCTGGCGGCCGTCGACGTTGCGCGCCTGACGGGCCGCCAGGCTGAAGAATTCGGAAAACTTCTCCTCGGCCTCGATCGCCAGGTCCAACGCCTGGAGGTCGGTATCGCCGCTGCCGAGGACGGCCTCGAGGCGCTCCGGTGCCGGGAAGATGCGATCCTCGGCGAAACGCCGCAGGTAGGGGAGGAATTCCTCCTCTTCTTCCCAGAAGGCCCCCTCCTGGAAACGCGGGATGATCCCTTCCAGGGTCCGCAGGTGCTGTACCTCATCCTGGGCCAGCCAGGAGAAGATTTCCCTGGCCAGTTCGCTGTGGGCCTTGGCGACCATGGCGCTGTAAAAACGGTGGCCGTTCTTCTCGATCTCCATGGCGGCACGGATAACCTCAAAGCCGCTGTAATCCTCCACACCCGTCATATGACCAGACTCCTTTTTCAATGAAAGATCTGCCTTTGTACCGCGGGAATCCGGGGCTGTCAATTCCCGAACAGGCCGCGCAGGGTCTTTTCGAGCTGCTGCTTCTGCGAAGTATCGGGTGACGCCCCCGAGTCCGGTTTGGGAGCCAGGCGTTCCTGAAGTTTCTGCTCCAGCTTCTCCTGCAGCGTCTCGGTGGCTTTCTTGAGGGCGGCCTTGGCGTCGATTTCGAAGCGCGGCGCATCGAGACTGCCGCTGAGCTTGAGGGGGACCTGCCCCCAACCGTCGGCATCCTTGAAAAAACGCGTGACCTTGCCGTGGGTGTCGAGCTTGGCGGTCAGCTCCGGCGCCAACCGGGTATCGAGCTGCAGGTTCAATTTCCCGTCGAGGCCGACGCTCCCCTGCGGGGCCAGGCGCACCTGCTTGCCGCTGATGTGGCTGTCGATCTGCACCTGCCCCTGCTCGATGCGGAAGTTCCCGGCCCACTGCTGGAAGCTGATCTGGCGCAGTTCTTCGAGCCCGAGAACCGTGGCCAGGCCCTGGACCAGTTGCCCTCCCTCCAGCCGGCCGTCCTTGATGAGGATTTCGCCGTTGCCGGAAAGGTTGCGCTTGACCGTCTCCGGCAGCGTTCCCGCGCCGGTCAGGTCGGCCTTGAGCCCGAGGCTGCCGGTCACCGCGGCGCCGGCCGCGGGCCGCAGGGCGCTCAGCAGCGGTTGCAGCTGGAGGTCCTGGAGCTCCAGGTGGGTGCGGTAGGCGAAACCGGGACGGCCGAGATCGACCCGGGCGGTATCGAGAAAATTTCCGCCGGCCAGCTGCCCGCGCAGCTCATCGATGGTGAGGACGTTCTTGTCGAGCAGGGCATGGAGGGAGAAGTCCTTGCAGGCCAGCCCCTTGATGGTAGCCTGCTTCACCTTCAGGCTCGCCTCGGCGCGCAGCGGCAGGTCGAGGGGCCCGGATTCGGTACGGCGCGCGGTCGCGGCCGGCTTGGCGCCGCCGCCTTCCCCGCCGCCGGCGCCGGGAGCGCCGGCGGCCAGGAGGGGGTCGAGAGCGAGGGTATCCGCCTCCCCGCGGAGGGTGACTGCCAGGGGTTTGACGGAAAGATCGGCGATGCGCAAATCGAGAGCGACGCGGTTGTCACCGGCGACCAGCTGCAGGTCCTGGCTGGCGACAGCTTTCCCCTTGAGGTTGAGAACACCGTTCAGCGCCGGACGCATTCCTCCCAGGCTGGCCTGCACACTGCTCAGGCGCAGGGTCCCGTCCTGCGGCAGCTCGGCGGGACGTTGCGGCGAACCGGCCAGGTGCACCTGCAGATCGATCTTCCCGGCCGGATCAAGGCCGTCGGTGGGAGGGGCAAGCCCCTTCGGCAGGGCGGCCAATGCCTGGCGGATATCGAGCCCGGGCAGGACCAGCTGCAGATCGAGGCGGGGCTCGCGGGCATAATCGGCCACCGTCCCGCTGACGTCCGCCTGGATGCCGTTGAAATCGAGGTGTCCCTTCTCGATCCCCAGCTGCTGGGTGGCGAGATCGAGCTTGAGGGCATAGTCGAGTTTCAGGTTGGCGTTGCGAATGGGCGTTTTCGGCAGGGCATCGAGGGTCAGAGCGAGGTCGGCCAGGGTCAGCTCTCCGGAGGAGGTGAGCTGCCGCGCGTCGCCGGCGACCTCGAGATCGGTGCTGACCTTCAGCGCCCCGAGCGTGCCCGGAATCCGGCCGCGCAGGTAGGGAGCAAAGGCCGTGGCATCGAGCGCCGTCAGTTGCACCCGGGCCTTGCCGCTGCCGCCCCGGATATCGGCCTCGCCGCTGACATCCAGTTTCGCATCGTTGAGCATCCCCTGCAGTTCGCAGGGGAAGGGGTGGTCCAGGGAGACGTCGTTAAGGTTCAAGTCGACGGCGGAGAATTTCAGCCGGTAGGGCGAGTTGCCGTCGATGGTGTAATCGAGAAACACCACCTCTCCGCCGCTGATACCGACATGGGCGATGCTCAGGTCGATCCCTTTGGCGGGGGCTCCGGTTTGGGCTGGCGCCGGGGCCGGGGCCTGCCCAGGGGTCCCGGGCAGCAGGTCGGAGAAATTGAAGCGGCCGTCGGCCTGGCGCACGATGCGGATGCGGGGCGCGACCAGCTGCACCTCGTCGATCATCACCCGGCCGAGCAGTAGTGGCCAGAAGCGGTAGCGCAGCACTACCTGGTCGGCGGCGACGAAGGTCTCATCCCCTTTCGGTTCGGCGATGGCCAGCTGCGAGAGCTGCACCCCGGAGAAGAGTCCGACCCGGATATCGCCGAGGGTAACCTGCCGGTGCAGCTGTTGTTCCGCCAGCGGCAGAACCGTGGCCCGGATCCGCTCCGGGGTGACCAGCACTTTCACCAGAATGATCGCGGCGATTACCAGAACAGCCAGCGCCGCCACAATCACCGCCAGCCATCGTCCAAGTCGTTTCATTGTCACCTCCGAAAGATGTTCCGCCCCGGTCCCGGCTACCGTTGCCGATCCAGGGGATCGTTCAGCCCCGCCACTTCGAGCACCGCCCGCCACTCCTCCTCGCGCACCGGCTGCACTGTAAGCCGATTTCCCTTGCGCAAAACGTCCATCCGGCAGAGAAGCGGATGCCGGCGCAGATCATCCCGGGTAAGCGGCTGGGGGAGCGCCGCCAATCCCTGCACATCGACCATATACCAGATGGGGTTGGCCGCGCTGGCGCGGGGATCGAAATGGTCGGAACGCGGGTCGCAGGCGGTGAAATCGGGATAGCCGGCGTGCACCACCCGGGCCAGGCCGACGATCGCCGGCTGCGCCGTGTTGCTGTGGTAGAAGAGGACGCCGTCCCCCACCTGCAGCTCATCGCGCAGCAGGTTGCGCGCCTGGAAATTGCGAACCCCGTCCCAATGTTCGGTCTGCCCCGGTCGCCCCTGCAGGTCGGCAAAGGAAAAGCAGCCCGGTTCCGATTTCATCAGCCAGTAGCGGCGTCCGTTCCTCGTCATCATTCCTTCCAAAAATTTTCAGGGCTTGGCGATTTTTGATTTGCGTCAAGGCTCCGCGGCCCGACGCCGGTTATGGTGCCTCCCAAGCCGCGAGTCCGTTGTTGAAAACTATACCAGCCACGGCCGCTAAGTCTTCCGCGTCCCCGGGGCCTTGTCAAATGATTCGTTCCCGGCGCGGACCCGCTCCGACATTCATTTATCCCACCCACCAAGGAGGAACCACGATGGACAACATGTTTTGCTTCCAGTGCGAACAGGCGGCCCAGGGAACCGGCTGCACCAAGATCGGCGTCTGCGGCAAACAGCCCGAAGTCGCCGCCCTGCAGGACCTTCTGGTCTACGGCCTGAAAGGGATCGCCTTCTGGGCCGACAAAGCCCGCCAGGCCGGCAAGGCCGATGCCGAGATCGACCGCTTCATGATCGAGGGTCTCTTCACCACCGTCACCAACGTCGATTTCGACGCCGAGGCCATCGCCAAGATCCTGCAGAAAGCCGGCGCCATCCTGAAAAAGGCCCAGGCCCTCGCCGGCCCCGTCGCCGGCCCGATTCCCGCCGCCGCCAGCTGGCAGCCCGCCGCCACTACCGCCGCGCTGATCGCCGAAGGCGCCGCCCACGGCATCAAGAGCGACGCCATCGACCCCGACGTCAAGTCGGTGCAGGAGATCCTGATCTACGGCATCAAGGGCTACGCCGCCTACGCCGACCACGCCCTGATCCTCGGCCGCGAGAGCGACGAGGTCTACGCCTTCACCCACAAAGCCCTCGCTGCCACCCTCGATCCCGCCCTGGGGCTGATGGACTTCGTCGGCCTGGCCATGGAGTGCGGGCGCATCAACCTCGTCACCATGGAGCTGCTCAACAAGGCCCACACCGACAGCTACGGCCACCCGGTGCCGACTCCCGTCCAGCTCGGCACCAAGGCCGGCAAGGCGATCCTGGTCTCCGGCCACGACCTGAAGATGCTCGAAGAGATCCTCAAGCAGACCGAAGGCAAGGGCGTCAACGTCTACACCCACGGCGAGATGCTCCCCGCCCACGGCTACCCGGGCCTGAAGAAGTACGCCCACCTCGCCGGCAACTTCGGCGGCGCCTGGCAGGACCAGCACCAGGAGTTCCAGAACTTCCCCGGCGCCATCATCTTCAACACCAACTGCATCCAGAAGCCGGCCGAATCCTACAAGGACCGCCTCTTCACCTGGGGCCTGGTGCAGTGGCCCGACGTCAAGCACGTGGAAGGGTGGGACTTCTCCGCCGTCATCGCCAATGCCCAGGCCTGTGACGGCTTTACCGACAACCCGGGGCAGGAGATCCTCACTGGCTTCGGCCACAACGCGGTGCTCGGCGTCGCCGACAAGGTGATCGCGGCGGTGAAGAGCGGAGCGATCAAGCACTTCTTCCTGGTCGGCGGCTGCGACGGCGCCAAGAGCGGGCGCAACTACTACACCGAGTTCGTCGAGCAGGCGCCCAAGGACACGGTCATTCTGACCCTCGCCTGCGGCAAGTACCGTTTCAACAAGCTCGACCTCGGCGACATCGGCGGCATCCCGCGCCTGCTCGACGTCGGCCAGTGCAACGACGCCTACAGCGCCATCCAGATCGCGGTGGCCCTGGCCGGCGCCTTCGAGTGCGGCGTGAACGACCTGCCGCTCTCCATGATCCTCTCCTGGTACGAGCAGAAGGCGGTGGCGATCCTTTTGACCCTGCTCCACCTCGGGATCAAGAACATCAAAATCGGCCCTTCCCTGCCGGCCTTCGTCACCCCGAACGTGCTCAACTTCCTGGTCGAGAATTTCAACATCGGCCCGATCGGCACCGCCGAAGAGGACCTCAAGCAGATCCTCGGCTAATCGCGCAATGTATCCAGCACCCCAGCCGGGGCCTTCGGGCCCCGGCTTTTTTCGTTTCTTCGCCTGCGCGCAGGATCCTGGCAATATGGTACGTTTTAGCTAGTGTCCATCCGGAAACTCAGGATGGACGCAAGATAGTTTCCGATTTGGAAACGAGAAATTTTTCGTCGTGGCAAGGAAATCAAAGACTTGCGCGGAGACGTACACCCGTACGTCGCACAAGCAAGGCTGAAGATTGACGCTGCCACGGCGGAAAAGAGCCGTTTCCGGATGGAAACTAGCTATCAGCAGGCATAAAAGGGAGACGTCGCCATGGCCGAGCTTATTCACACCTCACGCATCACCATCACCAGGGATCGGGGGCCGATCCGGATCGCCCACATCGAAGGCTTCAAGGAGCCGGTCTTCTACGGGGTTCACGGCGGGATCCAGAAGTTCTACCAGGTCGATCCGATCGTGGAACACGCCGCCACCCTCGACCACATCGTCGGTGCGGTAGCGGCTTGAATGATGGGGACCTTCGCCAGCGTGCTGGCGACCAAAAAGATCAGGACCCATACCGACCGTTATCGGGCCGATGTCGAGGGAGATATCGAAAACGTCGATGGCGTGCTCAAAATCACCGTCATCCGTGTTCACTACACGTTGAAGCTGAACCCGGAAGAAGAGGCCGATGCCCGGTGGGCGCTGGAGAATTACATCGAGAAGTGCCCCGGCGCGATGAGCGTGACCGGCTGTATCCGGATCGAGCACTCCCTGGAGATCGTTCCGGAGTGAGAAAAGGATCAATTTTTCGGATCAGACCGACCAAAGAAAAGCTGACGGGATCGCGTTTCAACGGGTAACCATGTCAAGCGTTGCGACGCGACCCTTAGCCTGTTCATGTTGTTGCAGATGATGACGTGATAGAAGCCGCCCGGGAGACGAAATCGGGGATTGCGAGCCAAGTGGGAAGCCTTCAACAATACAACTTGACAACTTCGCGGCCCAAAACCTTCGCTGACCCCAAAACCTTCTCGGGAGCAGGTCAGCGCTCTGCCGGTCATGTTTGTAACAACCAGAGCAGCCCGACTGAGGCACCGTCGGGCTGCTCTGGTTCATCAAAGCCACCATTTTGAGTCGTTAAGTGGGGGGCCCCGTACCAGGAGGGGGTGCCCGCTCGATTGCTCCTGTCAGTGCTGGTGCGCGACCGGAGCCGTCCCCTCGCCATGATGGGCCGAGCCATGGACGACCTGAGCGATCTCCTCGACATAATGGACGTAGGTCACATAGGCCTCAACAAACTCTCGGCCGGCCTGGACACTTTCTTGCGCATGTTTTTTGGTCTCAAGGGTGTGGTTGAAGCGCTCGCGAATGCCTGCTTCAGTATGGGCGGCAATTTCCTTGCTCAAGCCGTCGACCGACCCCTGCTCCAAGGCTTGGTCGGCCTTGGTGACCACGGGTTCAACGGTGCCGGCGGCTTTAAGTCCGGTATAGGGAGCCCCCTCCCCGGCGCGATGGATGCGCACCAGGGTTTCGAAGAAGTAGTTGTCGGCCAGTTTTTGCGCTTCGGGGTCGAGCTTGCGCACCGCCAGGGCTCTGGTGAAAATCTCGCGGACCTCTGCCTCATCTTTGGCCTGCAGCCACTTCAGCACCGGGGTTACATCCTCCTTGGCCAGCGCGATCCTGGCGTCGGCCACCACCGGCCCATCGAGGGTGTCGCAATGGGCCAGGGCGGCTTGCGGTGTCAGCAGGAGGGTCAGGGCCAAAGCGGCTGCGGTCCAGAAACCTTTGCGTTGGGTGTTTGCCGTTTTCATGATGTGCTCCTTGGAAAAATGGGGTATCAGGTGCCTTTGCCCAGGAAAACGAAACGGCCGAGCGATTTGTGACAAAAAAGTGTAAAAAATTTCCTTGTCACAAAAATCCGCTATTCTTCGTATTTATGGATGAACAGGGGAAAGGTGAGAACCATTGACCGACGAGGAACTGATGCTGGCCTATATCAATGACGATATGGAGGCCTTCGAGGTCTTGTATGGCCGGCATAGAAGCCGGGTCTTCGGATTTCTGCTGAGCCGATTGAAGAACCACAGCGAGGCAGAAGATGTTTTTCAGGCGGTTTTTGCCAAACTGCATCGCAAGCGGCACCAATACAAGCCGGAGATCCCCTTTTTACCCTGGCTCTTCATCTTGGCCAGAAACACCATGATCGATCATGTCCGCAAACGGGACGCCGAGGGGAAGCACGTCACGATCTCGGAGGCAGCCATCGAAAATTATGCCGCTCCGATTTCCGACGCCCCCTCTATTGATGTTGCCATTGCCGAACTCTCAAGGCTGAGCGAGAGTCAACGGCAGGCCTTGGAACTACGGTTCAACCAGGGATTGACCTTCGCAGAAATTGCCGAGCAGATGCAGACTTCGGCGGATAATTCCCGCCAGATCATCAGCCGGGCGATTCGCAAGCTGCGAAGTCTGATGGTGGGAACGGAGAGACGTCATGGAAAAAACTGATTTGGAACAGGTGATGCTGCGGGAATTTGCAGAGTTTATCGAGGCTGAGCTGATCGCCCCGTCAAAAAAAGTGGATGAAGCTGTCCTGCGGGAGGTGGCAAAAGATCTGTGCCCCGCCGCCTGGAAGGTCTTTACCAAGCTGACCCTAGTTGAGGTGGCCGCTGGACTTTTTACTTTGGCCTTCTGCCCGCAATTCGGTTTGGGCGTCGCTACCCATAACCCGTTCTTGCACGAACTCCCTGCAGGAATCTCTTCCGCTGTATTCTACTTCATTTGCGGGATGCTGTTTGTGAGCCTTGGTGCGGCCCTGGGCGGATTGGTCCTGAAGCGCCAGGAAATCCGCGCCGTCAGCCCGACCAGGAACCGTTACTTTGTCGGTTATAGCCTGCTGGCTTATGTGGTTTTGGTGGCCCTAGGGCCTGAGGTTTTTGTCGCCAGTTCCCTGACCTGGGTCGTGGGTGCATTGTTGGGCAACGTCCTTGGTTACGGAGCCATCATCGGGCTGCGGCAGGCGTTGCTCTGGAGCTAGATCTGTATGTTTGGATAAAAAGCCCGTTGGCAATCCGCCAGGCAGGCTACTTAATCGTATCGGATTTTCGGCGAAGGCCTCCCGCCACTCGAGGGGAAACGGAAGGGGTCGCGTCTACAGAATTCAATTTGTCTGTAGACGCGACCCCTAATTCTACCCCGACCCCTAAATCTACCCTCCGAATTTCCCCACAGCCTGACTAAACAATCCAGGCGGGAGGGCAGCTTGGCTTAAAAAGCCTTCAATGTAGCAGCGATTCCTGCTTGGCGAATTTCCGGTTATAAGCTATATTCCAGACCCATGTTCCACCTGGCCGATTTCTTCAGACCCGGCATGCCGTCATCGTCCCCGATTATGGCCGTACGGCGTAGAATATCCGCGGCTGGACGCAAGCTCCGCCCCTTCCTTCCCCTGCCCCGTCTTCTCCGCAGTGTCCGCCGTTTCGGCCGACACCCGGTCCCTTTTTACCGCGGTATCCGCTTCCGCCTGGTGCTGTTCGTCCTGCTGCTGCTGGGTCTTACGACCCTCGGCGTCTCGGCGATCGTCGTGAAGATCATGGACCAGGGGTTGGTCGAATCCCTGATCGCCCGCGGCAGTGCCATCACCCAGGCGATAGCCACCCCGGCCGGCTTCAGTCTGATGACCAGCGATCGTCTGGCACTCGATAATCTCGTCGCGCAGATTCAACAGGGGCAAAAGGAGCTGATCTATGCCGCCATCCTCGACCGCGAGCAGCACATCGTGGCCCATAACCGACTGGACCGGGTCGGCAAGCAGTTGCCGCCCATCGCCGGCACCACCCTGGAAACGCGGCCCGACCTGATCGTCCGCCGCGGGCTGCATGCCGGGGAGGCGTGTTACGAGTTTCGACGCGCCATCCTATTCTCCGGCCGGCATGTCGGCGAGGTCGTGGTCGGCATCGGCGCCGGCGAATTGACCGCGGCCGAACGGGCGGCGCATCGGCAGATCTACCTGCTGGCCGCACTGGCATTGCTGATCGGCCTGATCGGCGCTCTGTTCCTGGCCTCCGTGCTGATAAGGCCGGTCGAGCAACTGACCGACCGAGTCTCGCGGATGCAGCGCGGCGATGCGGGGGACGACATCCCGATCCGTTCACGGGACGAGCTCGGCGTACTGACGCGCAATTTCAACCGCATGGCCAAACGGCTGCAGCGCCAGCAGGCCAGTCTGCGGGAATATGCCGCGGAACTGGAAACCTCGTACAACGACATGGTGCGGGTTCTCGCTGCTGCCCTTGATGCACGCGATACCTACACTTACGGTCACTCGGCTCGCGTCGCCCAGCTGGCCCTCGCCCTCGCTGGGAAGCTCGAACTCGACCAGACCGCCCTGCAGGAACTCGGGCTGGCCTGCCTACTCCACGACATCGGGAAAATTCACGTTCCCGACGCCATTCTCAACAAAAAGGCCCAGCTTGACGCCAACGATCTACAGAAAATTGTTCGGCACCCGCAGCTCGGCGCGCAGATCCTGGCGCTGGCCCCGTCCCTGCACCGCTATATCCCTGCGGTCAAACATCACCATGAGCGCTATGACGGCACCGGCTACCCGGACCGCTTGCGCGGCGAGGCCATCCCCCTGCAAGCGCAGATTGTCGCCCTGGCCGACACCTATGATGCCATAACCAGCTCCCGCCCCTATCGAAAAGGTCTCAGCCGCAGCGCCGCCATCGCCGAAATCCTCGCCGGCAGCGGCAACCAGTTCAACCCGGACTTGATTGAACCGTTCATCGAGGTGGTCTGCTCGCTTCCCGAGGAAGACTTGGCCGACCCTCCTCGCCCGGAGCAGCTATGCGCTTCATGACCCGCACCGGGCTCGCGGCCCTGCTGCTGTTGCTGCTGCTATGCGGTTGCAGCGCCCCCTTCGCCCTGAACAAGGGGACTTCCGGGTCCAGTCCCGCCGCCGGAAGCCATGCGCCCGAGCCCGGGTCCGCCGGGCTCGAGGACCGGGTTGATCGCTGCCTGGCGCGGAATGAACCCGAACAGGCTCAGGCTCTCCTTGGCGAGGCGCGGCCCAGGGACCATGCCCGGAAGAGTTGGCAGGAATCGGCAGCCCGGGTCGTCAATCGGTTACTGGACAAGGCCGATCGGGCGCGCACCGCAGGCCGGTTGCAGACGGCCGGAGAACTGTTGCAGATGGCCCGGGAGATCTACCCCGACGCCGCGACGCAATCCGCCGTCAGCAAGACGCGAGCCGAAATCGAGGCGGCGATCGCGCAGTGCAGCGAAGCTCTGATGAGGACCGGGTTGGCCGAATATCGTGCCGGGGGCCTGGACGCGGCCATCTCGACCTGGGAAGGAATCGGCCGTTTTCAACCGGGGTATGCCCCGGCACGCAACGCCGTCGAGACGGCACGCAGGCAAAGGCAACAACTCGAAAATCTCACCGAAAAGAATCGCCCAAGCTCCGACAACCCCTAAAATAGTGCCGACATCCTGCCCAGTCGGAAAGGCTCCGGGGCCAGCCCTGGCCCCTGGTGAAGCTGCCGGTCCAGGCTTGACATCCGGGTATTGAAGGCCAGGAAAAGGCGTGTTAAAGGATGAATATTCATCAGCCCGTCCAGAACCATTCCTCTGTCACCAGGAGTCGATTAATGGAAAGCGCAATCGCGAAGGCATTGAGGCTCGAAACCGAACCGGTGGCCGTCCTGTTTGCGGACGAAAAGCCGCAGGATGCCGGGCAATTCGCCCAGGGGGCCTGGGGCTGCGTGATGTTCATGTTCTCCACCGCCACCCGGGGCCGCACCACGGTCTTCGACCGGGAAATCGTTCGGCTGCCCCGGCGGCGGCGTCGGCCTGGGGTTCGGCAATGTCTACGAGTCCTTCCCCGGGGGGATCCCCGGCTTCTGTCGCTTCCTCTCCTCCGGCAACGAGTCCGACCCCGCCGGCAAGGCGATCGGCGAAAAGATGCGGGCGGGCGGAGCGCGGCAGGAGTTCGTCGACCATTACCTGCACGGCGAGCGCTACAAGAAATCCCCGGAGCTTGTCGAACAGTTCGTCAACGCCGTGCCGATGACCGACGTGCCGAGCAAGTACGTGGTGATGAAACCCCTCTCCCAGGTGGACCCGGAGAAAGAGGAACCGGTTTCCGTTACGTTCCTGGTCAACCCGGACCAGCTCGCCGCACTGACTATCCTGGCCAACTTCGACCGTCCGGGGCTGGAGAACGTGGCCGTTCCCTGGGTCGCGGCCTGCCAGGTGGTGGGGGTGATGTCCTACCGCGAGGCGGGAGCGGCCAATCCCCGCTGCCTCATCGGCCTCACCGACATCTCCGCCCGCAAGTACCTAAAGGGACAAAAAGGCAGTGACAAGCTGACCTTCACCGCCCCTTTCCGCCGGCTGCTGGAGATGGAGGCGAATGTGCCCGGAAGCTTTCTCGAAGGGAAGACCTGGGAGGACGTGATCGCGTGAATGCCGGGAAGAATGCGGGGGAGGCCACACCTGGCTCGCTTCACGATAGGCCAGACAACCGCCTCTTTTCGGCTTGGGATTCTCACCGACCGGGAGCGCCGTTCTCGAAAACCATGAAAACGGCCTGGCGCCCCTACACCGGATCGGGACCGTGGTGCGTAGCTATGCCCGCGGGCCGAACCTGGAGTCGATGGAGCTGTGCCGCCGCAGGATTTCCTTACTGAAATTTCCGCCGCACGCACCAAATACCATCCTCGCCAGGTCATCGCTACCCTGCTTTGCCCCGTAATCGCCAAATCAGCCATGCGCCCAGGGGAGAGTCCGGTTGGCGAACCCGGTTTTGCCGTGCAGCAGGTAGTAGAGGTACGACCCGAGGCAGAAACGGCCGAAGATCAGGGCGCTCAGCGCCACGACCAGGAACACCTGCAGGATCCAGGCAGCCATCAGCCAGCCGGCCAGCAGGCAAACACCGATAGCGAGCATGAAGCTTCCCGCCATCCCCTGGGCGAAGCGCCGCGGCGGAGGGGCCGGCTCGAGCCGGGGCAGCTTCTGCGGTCCGGCGATCATCCGGTTGTAGAGGGCATCGAACGGATTGTGCGTCGGCTGCAGGACGTTCCACCAAAGGAGCGCCGAGAGGGCCAGAAAGAGCGGCGCGCTCTGCGTCACCAGGGCGAAAGCGACGATGACTCCGGTCACCCGGGGCTGGAACATCAGCGCCGCATAGTGGGTGGCGCATCCAGCTTCGGCAGCTTCCTCGAACCCCTGTTGCTGAACGAAGTGCCGTTTGGACTCAGCCATAAGACCTCACCTTTCCGGCGTCGCCAGCGCCGCAACGGCGGCGCTTGGACGCCCTTCCCCTCCGATGCCCCATTTTAGCACCCCTGCCCCTTTCCCTGCAGCAAGGAAAGGGTTAAATCGGACAGGCTACCTTCCTGTAACGGTAGCCCGTCCCCTTTTGTCCCGCGAAACCCTGGAGGGCTTCGTCAGCCGGTTGCAAAAGTTGCCATTTCCTGACCGCCACCGGCTATTTCCAACAGGCCATAAGAGAGCCGGGATTGAGCACCGAATCGCATAAATCAATATTTTCAGGAAACATTGACTGGCGATTGCCCAGTACCGAGCCATCATCATCAGCCAAAAAGGAGGCGGCTTTGCCTCCCTCTCCGGGCGGCCGTTCGCATTGTTTCGATCCAGAGAAAAAACAGCTGAAAATTAACTATTTATGGTCTCAAAATAATCTTCGCCAACAGGCTTGACAGTGCCGCCATTGGCGATAATTGTTGGGAAAACCCAACCAACTTTCCGGGCAGAACGACCAAACACTCTGCGGCAAGGGGATTCGCGAAGTGAAAAGGGCCGAGTTGCCGAAGGTTCATCTTCCTTGTGTTGTCGGCCTTTCCGTTTTTAGCGGAGTACTTGCGGAAGGGGGAACCAACGATGGAAAAGACAGGATTCGTTGACAGAATTTTCGGCACGATGGCGCCAGGAATCTTGCTGCTATCGGTGATTTTTGCCGCTCCCGCCTGGGGGCAATCCCTGGATTGGGCCAGTCAGGCCGGCGGGGTGGGAGGGGTGACCCAAGGATTTGGCATCGCCGCTGACAGCGAGGGCAACAGCTATGTGACCGGTTTCTTCAGGGGCATAGTGACCTTTGGCCCCGGCGAGACGAACGAAACCGTTCTGACCAGCATGAGCTTTGACTATGGTTCGATTTTCGTGGCCAAGTATGCCGGCGACGGCGGTCTGCTCTGGGCTACGAAGATCGATGCCACCGCCGGCGGCGCCGGATATGCGATTGCCGTCGATGGGGAAGGCAACGGCTATGTGACCGGCCTCTTTTTGGGCGTTGCGACCTTCGGTTACGGGGAGACCAGCCAAACCGTTTTGTCATGTTCCGGCAATTCCGACATCTTCGTGGCCAAGTTTGCCGCTGACGGCCGGCTGCTCTGGGCCAGGTCGGACGGCGGGCCGGATTTCGAGTACCCCTATGGCATTGCCCTCGATGGAGCAGGCGACAGCTATGTGACGGGCGGCTTCGGCGGCACCGCGACCTTCGGTTACGGCGAGGCCGGGGAGACCGCTTTGACCAGTTTCGGCAGTACCGACATCTTCGTGGCGAAGTACGCCGGGGACGGCAGACTGCTCTGGGCCAAGCAGGCTGGAAGTTCCGGTTACGAGTTTGGAGAGGCCATTGCCGCCGACTGGGCGGGTAATGCCTATGTGACGGGCGGCTTCAGCGGCACCACGACCTTTTCCCCGGCGGAGCCGGCGAAACCGTACTGACCAGCCTTGGCGGCAACGACATCTTCGTGGCCAAGTACGCCGGGGACGGCGGCCTGCTCTGGGTAAGATCGGCCGGGGGTGTGGATTACTCGTCGGGAAGGGGTATTGCCCTCGACGGCGCGGGCAGCAGCTATGTGACCGGTTTCTTCACGGGCACAGCGACCTCGGCTTCGGCGAAGCCAACCAGACCGCCTTGACCTGTTCGACCGGCGTCCAGGAAGCCGATATCTTCGTGGCCAGGTACGCCGACAACGGCAGTCTGCTCTGGGCCCGGCAGGCCGGCGGTCCGGGTGATGATTTTGGAGAGGGCATTGCCGTCGACGGGGCAGGCAACAGCCGGGTGACGGGTTCCTTCTCCGGTTCCGCCCGTTTCGGCCCCGGCGAGAACAACGAATCCGTCCTGACCACGTTAAGCTATGCCGAAATCTCGTGGCCAGTTACGCCGGGGAGGACGGCAGACTGCTACTGGGCCCGGCAGGCCAGCGGTTCAGGAGAGGCAGAGGGAAACGCCATTTCCCTCGACGGCGCAGGCAACAGCTATGTGGTTGGCGGTTTCTTCGGCACCGTGATTTTCGGGGCCGGTGAAACCGGGGAAACCGCCCTGACCAGTTTCGGCGATACCGACACCTTCGTGGCCCGGTATGCTGAAGATACCGTTGCGGACCTCATTGACATGATTGAAGGCTTCAACCTGAATCGGGGCATCGCGAGTTCCCTGACGGGCAAGCTCCAGGGAGCCCAGAAGGCCCTTGAGAGCGCCACCCCCAGCCAGCGAGAGAATGCGGCCCACATCCTTGAAGCCTTCATCCATGAGGTGGACGCCCAACGCGGCATGAACCTGACAGAGGAACAGGCCGACCAACTCGTTGCCGTTGCCAGGCAAATTCTGACGGCGCTTTAAGGGGGCTTCCTCGGGGCGGTCAAGGGGGACAGTCATGATAAGTAAATGGAGCCTGTCCCTACGAAACAAGCAGGGCCTCGGCTGATCTCCAACCCCCGCCACCACCTGAACCGGGGGCCTTCGGGCCCCGGCTGTTTGTGCCGACAGGCCCCCGGCGCGGGTGGACATCCCGGCAATTTCTGCTATTCGGTAATAGCCTGCAATGCATTCCAGCGCCGTATCCGGCATTTTCCCAGCCAACCCTCAGCGACAAGGAGAAACCGATGGAAGAGATGTTCTGTTACCAGTGCGAACAGGCCGCCGGCGGCACCGGCTGCACCAAGATCGGCGTCTGCGGCAAGACCCCGGAAGTCGCCGCGCTGCAGAACCTGATCGTCTAGGGCCTGCTGGGCATCGCCTTCTGGGCCCACCAGGCCCGCGCCAGGGGGGCCGTCGACCCGGCCATCGACCTGCACCTGATCGAGGCCCTCTTCACCACGGTGACCAACGTCGACTTCGATGCCGACAGCTGCGCCGCCGTCGCGCAGAAGACCGTGCAGATGCGCGATGCCGCCCGGGCGCTGTTCGAAAAAGCCAACGGCGGGCCCTTTGCCGGGCAGGTCCCGGAAGCCGCCGGCAACTGGGCGATGCCGGCCGGTCGCGAGGCGAAGGTGGCCCTCGGCAAGGCGAAAGGGGTCAAGAGCTTCAACAGCGACCCCGACGTCAACTCGGCGCAGAACATCCTCCTCTACGGCTGCAAGGGGATGGCCGCCTACGCCGACCACGCCCACATCCTCGGCAAGGACGACCCGGCGATCTACGCCTTCCTCCACAAGGCGCTGGCCGCCATCGCCGAGAGCAAAGGCTCCCTGATGGATTTCGTGGGCCTGTGCATGGAATGCGGCAAGACCAACATCGACTGCATGGGGCTTCTGAACAACGCCCACAAGGAGCACTACCAGACGCCGACGCCGACCCCCGTGAACATCGGCGCCAAAGCCGGCAAGGCGATCCTGGTCTCCGGCCACGACCTGAAGATGCTCGAGGAGCTGCTCAAACAGACCGCAGGCAAGGGGATCAACGTCTACACCCACGTCGAGATGCTCCCCGCCCACGGCTATCCCGGGCTCAAAAAGTATCCGCACCTGGCCGGCAACTTCGGCAGCGCCTGGCAGAACCAGTACCAGGAATTCCAGGAGTTCCCCGGCGCGATCATCTTCAACACCAACTGCATCCAGCGCCCCGCCGACAATTACAAGAGCCGTCTCTTCACCTGGGGGCGGGTGCAGTGGCCGGGGGTGAAACACATCGACGGCTGGGACTTCTCCGCAGTGATCGAGGCCGCCCAGAAGGCCGAGGGGTTCAAGGAGACGCCGGGCAAGAACATCCTCACCGGCTGCGGCCACGACGCGGTGCTGGGGCTGGCCGACCAGGTCATCGCCGCCGTCAAGTCCGGAGCGATCAAGCGCTTCTTCGTCATCGGCGGCTGCGACGGCGCCAAGCCGGGGCGCAACTACTACACGAAGTTCGCCGAGCAGCTCCCCAAGGACACGGTGATCCTGACCCTCGCCTGCGGCAAGTACCGCTTCAACAAGCTCGACCTGGGGGATATCGGCGGCATCCCGCGGCTGCTCGACGTCGGCCAGTGCAACGACGCCTACTCGGCGGTGCAGATCGCGCTGGCGCTGGCGGGCGCCTTCGAGTGCGGGGTCAACGACCTGCCCCTCTCCATCGTCCTTAGCTGGTACGAGCAGAAGGCGGTGGTGGTGCTCCTCTCGCTCCTCTCGCTGGGGATCAAGAACATGAAGCTCGGCCCGACCCTGCCGGCCTTCGTCACCCCCAACGTGCTGAATTTCCTGGTCGAGAACTTCAACCTCGCCCCCCTCGGCACGGTCGAGGAGGACATGCAGGCGATGCTCGGCTGAGCCCTGGTTAAAACCAGCGTAGGGGCGGCGCGGGCACTCCAGTCCGCGCCGCCTTTTCGTTGCGGCCCTCCGGAGTGTCTTTTCCTCGCCGGAAATGCGGTTAGAATGGCCTATGACGGCCGCCTCGCGGCGGCGACTATCCGGTTCCAGGAGGTCCGCCATGACGAATCTTCCGCCCCTCGTCCGCAGCATTCCGGCGCCGCTGTGGCTGCCGCTTTTCATCCTCGCCACCCTGTCCTTCAGCGCCTGCTCCCGGCAGGAGCGCGAACCGGTGGCCACCGTTGCCAAGACGGCGCCGCCGATCCCCGCCGCCGCCGGCGTCAACCTGATCACCGCCATCGAGGAGGTGGCCGAGCAGACCATTCCGGCGGTGGTGCACATCGAGGTCACCGAGCGCCAGGAGGTGCCCAATCCCCTCTTCGGCTTCGAGCAGGATCCCTTCTTCCGGCAGTTCTTCGGCGGTCCCCCGCCTTCCCGGCAATTGAAGCGCGAGCTCAAGGGGCTCGGCAGCGGCGTGCTCATGGATGCCCAGGGCTACATCCTGACCAACAATCACGTCGCCGGCGGCGCTACCAAGATCGAAGTTCAGCTCGCTAATGGCGAGCGCTATCCCGCCAAACTGGTCGGCACCGACCCCCAGACCGACCTGGCGGTGATCCGTATCGAGGCCAAAGAAAAGCTGCCCTCTGTAACGTTCGGCGACTCGGACAAGGTCAAGGTCGGCCAGTGGGTGGTCGCCATCGGTCATCCCCGGGGTCTCGACCAGACCGTCACCCAGGGCATCATCAGCGCCAAGCATCGCACCGGCATCACCAGTCCCACGGGCTATGAGGACTTTCTCCAGACCGACGCCGCCATCAACCCGGGCAACAGCGGCGGCCCCTTACTGACCCTCGACGGAAAGGTGATCGGCGTCAACGCCGCCATTGCCACGACCTCCGGCGGGTTCCAGGGGATCGGTTTCGCCATCCCCAGCAACATGGCCCTGCACGTCGCCAGGCAGTTGATCGCTACCGGCAAGGTGGAACGGGGCTGGCTGGGGGTTTCCGCCCAGGACCTGACCCCGGATTTGGCGCAGAAGTTTGGGATCCCGGACCTCAAGGGAGCGCTGGTCGCCGCGGTGACGGCCGGTGGCCCCGCCGAAAAGGCCGGCCTGAAGCGCGGAGACGTGATCGTCGCTTTTGCTGGCCAGGCGATCACCGACGCCGCCGAGCTGCGTAATGCCACCGCCGACGCGGCCATCGGCAGCAGCGTTCCGCTGACCCTGGTCCGCGACGGCAAACGCCTTACCGTGCAGGTCACCATCGGCAACCTGGAACAGCAGACCGAGCTGCTGCTCGCATCGGTTCCCCGGCGGCTCGGCATCACCGTCAAGGCGGTGCCGCAGAAGACCACCGTCGAGTACGGGCTCGATCCCAACCTGGGGGTGGTGATTACCCGGGTCGAGCAGAACGGTCCCTTGGCGGCGGCCGGCTTCGAAGCCGGCGACCTGATCCTGGCGCTGAACGGCACTCCTGTCGAGGGGCTGGCCAGCTTTGGACAAATGGTCGCCCGGCTCCATACCGGGGAGCAGATTGAACTGATCGGGCTTGACCACCGCACCGGCCAGGAAGGAAAGATCCGGATCACGACCCGCTGAGGGAAATCTAGGGAAAATTACTTGAAATACCAACGAAAGATATTATATAAATTTCCGCATATAAAAGCCTTACAAGGGAGGAGCCGTAACATGCCGATTTTTGAATACCGTTGCACCGGCTGCGGCGCCAGCAGCGAAAAAATCCAGCGTCAACCGCTGGAGGAGATCCCCTGTCCGGTCTGCGGCCAAAAGGCGGTGCGCGGCGTTTCGCGTTTTGCCGTCGCCAGCAGCGGTAGCAGCTCTGGAGGCTGCTCCGCCCCACCCGGCTCAGGCTTCAGCTGAGGCTGACGCCGCCGGGTCGCGTGACGACCTGCAGAAACAGTGATGGCGGAGCCTTGCGGCTCCGCCATCACTGTTATCGGAACAAAACGATGTGGATCAGCTGCGAACGAAGTCCGCTGCGGCAACGATCAATCGTTCCAGTTCCGCAGTGCTGCTCGCCTCGGCGTAGACCCGGACCACCGGTTCGGTCCCCGACTTGCGGAACAACACCCAGGAGCCGTCGCGGAACAGCAGCTTGACGCCGTCGACGGTGATCACCTTCTCGACCTTCTTGCCGGCGATTTCCGCCGGCGGGTTCGCCACCTTGGCCCCGTAACCCTCTTCGAGTTCCGGCGAGAGATGGATATTCTGCCGCCGGGTATGGAATTCCCCGACCCGCCGGTAGAGATCCGCCAGCAGCTCGCCCAGGGACTTTCCTTCCACGGCGACCATTTCCGCCACCAGCAGGCACGCCAGGATGCCGTCCTTGTCGGGAACGTGGCCACGGACCGTCAGGCCGGCACTCTCCTCGCCGCCGATCAGGATCTTGTCCCTGCTGATGTAGTCGCCGATGAACTTGAAGCCGACCGGCGTCTCCAGCACCTGCAGGCCGTGGTGGCGGGCGACGGCATCGACGAAGTGGGAGGTGGCGACGGAGCGGGCGATGTCGCCGTTCTTCCCTTTGACCCGCACCAGGTAGTCGTAAAGAAGGGCCAGGATATAGTTCGGTTCGATGAAGGTGCCGTCCTGATCGACGATGCCGTAACGGTCGGCGTCACCGTCGGTGGCCAGTCCCAGGCGAATGTCGGCCCGACCGCGCACCAGGTTGATGAAATCGTTGATATGGGCCGCCGAAGGCTCCGGCGGCAGGCCGCCGAAATAGGGGTCGCGATGGTCGTTGAGCGCCACCACCTGAACCCCCGCCTCGTGCAGCAGGGTGTCGAGGTAGCCGCGACCGGTCCCGTACATCGGATTGACGGCGAGGGTCATGCCCGAACGGGCGATGGCGGCAAAGTCGACCAGCTCCCGCAGCCGGGCGAAATAGGCCTCGCGCGGATCGATGACCTCTACCAGGCCGGCGCGACAGGCGGCATCCAGCGCCATTTCCCGGTAGCAGAGTTCGCCGAGCATGGCGTTGGCCCGGTCCTCGATGTCGCGGGTCGTCTCCGGCAGCGCCGGCCCGCCGCTCTCCGGGGAGAACTTCAGGCCGTTGTACTCGGGCGGGTTGTGGCTGGCGGTGAAGTTGATGCCGCCGGCCGCCCGGCGGCGGATGATTTCGAAGGCAATTACCGGGGTCGGCGTGTCGCGGTCGCAGAGGAAGGACCGGATGCCGGAACCGGCCAGCACCCGGGCGGTCTCCCGGGCGAACTTCTCCCCCATGAAGCGGCTGTCGTGGCCGACCACCACCCCCCGCTCGGCGTTGCCGCCGGCGTGCAGGTGATCGGCGATCGCCTGGGTGACGATCTTGACGTTTTCGAAGGTGAAGTCCTCACAGAAAATACCCCGCCAGCCCGAGGTGCCGAAACTGATGCGCATAAGGTCCGTCCTCCCATCCTCTGGAGCTTGCTGCTGAAGCTCGAATCTAAACGGCTGCCGCCCCGCCCTGTCCGGGGCGCCCAAGCGGCGAGCAAAGCATACCATAGCCGTTCGGCAATGAAGGGCGCTGGGGAAGAAAAACGCGCCGCGGCCGGCCGCTGGCGGCGCCGGGAGTACCACGCGGCTGCTGCTTCAGGACGGTTCCTCCTCCCAGAGCTGCGGCCCGACGTAGCCGGCGATTTGCTCGACGTAGGGGCAATCGGCGGGCAGCAGCCCGCGGCGCAGCAGCCGCGGGGAGAGCGGCGCGCAATCGGGGCGCACGGCGTGGCGCCGGGCGTAAACCCGGCAGAGGCGGGTTTCCGGGTCGAGATGCTCGCAGGGCACGCCGGTGTAATAGACCGTTCCCTCGAACTCGATCTTCTCAAAGCAGCAGCGGCCGCAGCGCCGGCATTTGGCTTCCCATCCGCGGGTGGTCATCGGTACGCCTCCTGCGGTCAAGGTAGCCAATGCCGGCGCAGCAGGTCAAGGGAAATGCCGGCCGGGAGAAGAATTTCTTGTTGACATTTTTCCGGTGGATCCCTGATAATCCTTTTTTGTCACCCGAAACCGCAAACCCAAGGAGGCATCCTGATGCAGTGTCAAACCGTTCTTCCCGGTACCGAGTGTACCTTCTGGTCTAAGCAGGGTTGCAACTTCAACGGCCACAGCTGTCAGAACGTCGTCGCCGACTGCGAGGGCTGCGACCGCATCGTCGAGGGGACCATCGGCAAGGTCTGTTCCGTCGCTCCCTCCCCGGAGCGCAAATGGGCGACCGGGCTGTGCAACATGGCCACCCACCGCAAGGTCGAAATCAAGACCGTGGAAGCCAAGGTCAACCCCCTCAAGGCCTCCAAGAAGGCCTCCGGCGGCAAGAAGAAGTAGACCGGAAACCAACCAGAGGCAGGTCAAAGGGCAGGTGCGCAAGCGCCTGCCCCTTCTTTTTCCGATCGGGTCAGCGGAAGCAGAAGAAAATCAGCGGCAGGATAAAGGCGGTCATCAACCCGTTGAGCCCGATCGCCAACCCGGCCACGGCGCCGCCGAGACGGTCGATCTCGAGCATCCGGGCGGTGCCGATGCCGTGCGCCGCGGTGCCGACGGCCAGGCCGACGGCCGCCGGGTCGCGCAGGCCGATCAGCCGGCAGAATTCGGGGCCGCAGATCGCCCCCAGGCAGCCGGTGAGAACGACGATGGCCGCTGTCAGCGGCGGCAGCCCGCCGACCTTCTCGGCAATGCCGATGGCGATCGGCGTGGTCACCGACTTGGGGGCCATCGACCAGATCACCTCGCGGCTGCCGCCGAGCAGCCAGGTCAGGCCCGAGGCCGTCACGATGGAGGTGACCGCCCCGGCGGCCACGCCGACGAGGATCGGCAGCTTCTTGGCCAGGATCTCCCGACGCCGCTGATAGAGGGGGAGTCCCAGGGCCACCACCGACGGACCGAGCAGGAAGAGGATCAGGTTCCCGCCTTTGGCATAGTCCCGGTAGGGGATGCCGGCGACTTCGAGAATGCCGATGATGCCGAGGATCGCCACCGCCACCGGATTGAAAAAGATGCTCGCCGTGCGCCGGTAGAGTTTCTGCGCCAAAAAGAAGACGATCAGGGTCAGGCCGACGCCGAAAACGGGCGATTTGACCAGCTCACTCCACATCATGCCCTCCCCGCTTTTCCAGCCAGGCCTCCGTCCAGCCGGTCACCGCCATCACCGCAAAACTGCTCACCACCAAGGCGACGCTGATCGCCAGCCACTCGCGGCGCAGCAGGTCGAAATAGACCATCACCCCGACCCCGGCGGGAACGAAGAGCAGCGCCAGGTGGGACAGGAGCAGTTCCGACGCCTCCTGCACCCACTTCTCCTCGATCCAGCCCAGCAGCAGGGCGACCAGCAGCAGCCCCATGCCGATGACGTTGCCGGGAATGGGAAGACCGCATCCCCGGGCGATAACCTCACCGACAAACTGCAACAGCAACAGCAGGGCAAATCCTTGCACCATAACGAATTGTCCTTTTCCCTCTCCCGTGGCCGATTCAGAGTTCGCTTTTCAGCCCTTCCACCACGGCGGATACCTCGTCGCGGATCTCCTTGGCTGCCGGCGATTGTTCGCGAAGCAGGAATTCCTGAAAGAAGTGCAGGGCTTCGCGCGGCTGTTCCTGGTCCAGAAAGATGTTCCCCAGGGTCAGGCAGGCAAAGGCATGCCCGGGATCGCAGCGCAGCGCCGCCCGGCACTCCCTCTCGGCGGCCGCCAGGTCGCCGGCGTCGTAGTACATCTCGCCGAGGTTGAAGTGCGCCTGGGCATCCTCCGGATCGAGTTCCAGCACTTTGCGGAACGTGGCCAGGGCCGCTTCTTCGTCCCCCAGGGAGAACTGCGCATCGCCCAGGGAATTGAGCGCGAAGACCGAACCGGGTTCGATCTCCAGGGCCTTGCGGTAGCAGGCGACGGCCTGCTCAATCTGCTCCTGGTTGAAGTGCACCAGCCCCATGCTGACCCAGGCGTCGGCCTCGTTGCGATCGAGATCGAGAATCGCCTGGTAGGTCTCCAGGGCGGTTTTGGCGTCGTTGTTCTCAAAATAGGCATCGCCGAGGGCATAGAGGAGATCGAGATCTTCGGGCGCCAGCTTTCGGGCGCGGTTGAACGCCTCGATCGCCGCCGCCAGCTGTCCCTCCTCGCCCAGCGCTTCGCCGAGCAGCTGCCATCCCTGGACATCCTCCGGCACGAGTCGGGTCGCCTGGCGCAACAGGGTGAGCGCCACCTTATTATCTCCGGTCTCCAGGGCTTCGCGGCCGCGCCGCAGCAGATCGTCAAGTTCGCTCATCGTCGTTTCTCCCTGCCCCGGTCTTCAGTAGCCGAGGCTGTCGTTGATCATGCAGACCGAAAGCCCGGTGACCCGCAGCGCCGGTCGCCAGCGAGATAGGCCAGCGCCGGGTTCCGGTCGGCAAAGACCCGGCTCGGCATGCCGTTACGCTCCAGAGCAACCGCCATCTGCAGCAGCAGCCGCTCACGCTACCAAAGGGCTGTTCATCCAGGGTGTTTTTCTCCGCCGGGGCCATTCAAGGCAGTTGGTCCGCCAGGTCCTCAAGAGCATCGAGCAGCCCCCAAGGTGAATCTTCGATGACGTGAACCGGCACTTTCAGCTCCCGTTCCAGATCAGCCAACGACAGGTCGTCGAGCAGCAGCTCCTCTCCCTCGCGCAGCATCACCGCGGGGAGCAGCAGCGCCGCCCCGAGGTCCATCTCCCTCAGGGCCGCCAGCAGGTCGGCGCCGGTCAACAGGCCGGTGACCGAGACGTGGCCGCCGAAGAAGCGGTTGGCAACGGCGACGAGACGGATCTCCACCCCCGTCGCGGCACCGAGCGCGGCGACGAAGCGCGCCACCTCGGCAGCCGCCGAGGTCCCGGTGACGGCGGTCAGCGGCGGACAGGCAAGCGCCCTGGCCTCCTGCAGCACTTCCGCAGCCGCGGCGCGGAAGCGGGCGAGCAGGCCGACGCCGTTCTCCAACTGGGCCAGCTCCTCATAGGCCGCGAGCGGCGGGAGCTCCCGCTCCGCCTGGAGATAGAGCTCGTCGGCGGCAAAGACGAAGCGGCTGCCGCTTGCGGCCAGAAAGCG
This sequence comes from uncultured delta proteobacterium, assembly GCA_963763205.1. Taxonomy (GTDB): domain Bacteria; phylum Desulfobacterota; class Desulfuromonadia; order Desulfuromonadales; family DDH964; genus DDH964. The sequence continues at coordinate 27,545 of CAVXNQ010000006.1, forward strand.
TTCCTGACTGGCGTGAATCTGCGCGATGACCGCCTCGGCTTCGGCCCGCTCCGGCGGCCGCAGGACGGGAAGGCGCCGGCGGAAACCGGTCAGACCGACCGGCACCACCGCCAGGCTGCGCACCCCCGGATAAAGGGTCTGGAGATCGGCGATGCTCCGCTCCAGCACCGTCCCGTCGTTGATCCCCGGGCAGAGGACGATCTGGGCGTGCACCACGATGCCCGCAGCGGTCAAGCGCCGCAGCAGCTCGAGGATCGACGGGCCGCTGCGGCCGAGAAGACTTTCCCGCACCCGGTCGTCGGTGGCATGCACCGAGACATAGAGGGGGGACAGCTGCTGTTCGACGATGCGCCGGATATCCGCTTCGCTCACGTTGCTCAAGGTGACGAAGGAGCCGTAGAGGTAGGAAAAGCGGAAATCCTCGTCCTTGACGTAGAGCGACGGGCGCATCCCGCGGGGGAGCTGGTGAACGAAACAGAAGAGGCAGTTGTTGCCGCACTGGGTCGGCTGGGGATGTTCGAATTCCAGTCCCAGGGATTCGCCGGCGTCCTTGTCCAGCTCCAGGTCCCAGAGTTCCCCGCTACGCCTGCGAACCTCCAGCAGCAGCTCCTCGTCGGCCTCGTAGAGCAGGTAATCGAGCAGATCGCGCACCGGCTTGCCGTTGATGGCCAGCAGGCAGTCCCCCGCCTCCAGTTCCAGCTCGGCAGCGATGCTGCCGGAAGCCACGGCGAGAATTTCAAGCATCGGGGCGGACCTCTCCTTCCCCCTGCTGGAAGAAGGCACTGCGCCGGTAGCGGGCAAGGAGGTGACGCAACAGGACATTGCCGGCCGCCGCCGTCGGCACCGCCAGCAGCAGGCCGAGAAAACCGAACAGCTCACCGCCGGTCAGCACCGCCAGGATGGTCGCCATCGGGTGCAGACCGACGCGGTCGCCGACCACCCGCGGGGTGATCACCATCCCTTCGAGGGCCTGCACCAGGGCGAACCAGCCGATCACCAGCGCCAGGTGAAGAAAATCATGATACTTGGCCACGGCCATGGTGCCGGCGACGACGATGCCGAAGATGGTGCCGACATAGGGGACGATAAAGGCGAGCCCCGACAGGAGGCCGATGATCAGTGCCAGGTCGATGCCGATGAGCAGCAGGCCGATGCTGTAAAGGAGCGCGAGAATCAGGCAAACGCTGAGCTGTCCGCGCAGGAAGGCGCTGAGCACCCCGTCGACTTCTCGGCCGAGCTGCTGGAGCTGCTCCCGGTAGCGGGCAGGAACCAGGTCAAGAATCCCGGCATGGAGGCGGTCGAAATCGACCAGCAGATAAAAGAGGTAGACGGGGATGATGAGGTAGCCGAGAACCGCGATCAGAAAGCCGATGGTGGTTGAAAAGGCCCGGGAGACGAAGACCGCCAACTGGTTGACCACGTCGAAGGAGAGGTTCCTCACCCCGGCCAGCAGCTTCCCCAGCAGGGGCTGCAGATCCCCCTGGCCGGAGATGCCGAGACGTTCCAGCCAGGCCGCCGGCAGCGCCTGGTAAAGCCCCTGTGCATAGGCCGGGAGGGCTTGCTGAATCGCCTGCAGTTCGCTGCGCACCGCCGGCACCAGAAACGCCGTAAAGACCGCGATCCCGAGGGTCAGCAGCAGGAACACCACCAGCACCCCGGCCCAGCGCGGCAGCCTTTTCCGCTCCAGCCAGCGCACCGCCGGGTCGAAGCAGTAGGCGAGAAGCAGCGCCAGCAGCAGCGGAATGACCACCGACTGCAACAGCACCAGCAGCCAGCCGATGGCAACCAGAACCGTCAGCGCGATCAGGTAGGGAAGCAACCCCGCCTTTTTCATGCCCGCTCCGTCAATGACAACCGTCCGTTCCTCAGACCAGCAGCCGGCCGGTTCCCAGGCCGGGAAAGTCACTGCGCCGCGTAAACGCAAAAGTCCCCGCCGGAGGGAGGTTCCATCCAGGCAGGGACTTGTGAAGCGAAGCGCAGTTGACGGCCTGGTCCCCCCCGGGGGGCAGGTCAGTCTTTTCCCCCATGGAGGCGGAAGGAGCCGTCACTGGAGGTAATGGAGGAGATCGCGTGCTTGTAAAGCAGGATATCGCCGCCGCTTTCGATCAGTACGCAGAAGCTGTCGAAGGACTTGATGTAGCCTTCCAGTTTTTCTCCGGACATCATGACCACGGTAACCCGAACCCGCTCTTTACGGGCCTGGTTGAGATATTGGTCCTGAATGTTGAATGGTGTCTTGGCCATGTCCACTCCTTCATTGGGTCATAAAATCGTCAAATAACGACAGGATTCTAGCAGACTCTCGCAAGGAATCAACCCAAATTATTGATTTGTCTTTGCGAAACCAGGTGAGCTGGCGCTTGGCGTAACGCCGGGTATTGACAATGATCCGCTCGCGCATCTGTGCGGGGCCGCAATCGCCCTGCAGGTGGGCAATGACCTCCCGGTAGCCGATGGTCTGCAACGCCTTGAGATTGGGGGAAAAGCCGGCCTCGAGCAGCCCCGCCACCTCCGCCACCAGGCCGCGGGCGAGCATCTCGTCGACCCGCTCGGCGATCCGCTTTTCCAGTTCCTCCCGCGGCGGCAACAGGCCCAGCTTGAGGCAATGGTAGGGGCGCTCGGCAAAACCGTGGGCGGCCTGGTGGGCGGAAAGGGGCGTACCGGTCAGCTCCCAGATTTCCAGGGCGCGAATGACCCGCACCAGATTCCGCGGCGGGATGTTCGCCGCCGCGGCCGGATCGACCGCCGCCAGGCGGCGGTGCAGTGTCCCCGGGCCGGCGGCGCGCTCCTCGGCGGCCAGCCGCTGCCGCAGGACAGGGTCCGCGCCGGGGACGTCGACCAGGCCCTCGGTGAGGGCACGGATATAGAGCCCGGTGCCGCCGACCACCAGCGGCAGGCGCCCGCGATCGTGGATGGCGGCGATGATGCGGCGGGCCCGGGGCAGGAAGTCGGCCACGGAAAATTCTTCATCCGGGTCGACCACGTCGAGCAGGTGATGGGGGACCAGCGCCTGCTCGGCGGGGGTGGCCTTGGCGGTGCCGATATCCATGCCGCGGTAGACCTGGCGGGAATCGGCCGATACGATCTCCACCCGGCGGTGGCTGGCGAGCTGCAGGGCCAAGCCGGTTTTGCCGGAGGCGGTCGGTCCGCAGAGGAGGACCACCTTCGGTCGGGGGGCAGGTGGGTTGTCGGCACCTTGCTTGGTCACGGTCAACTGCGCTTGAACATGCGTTCCACGTCCCCCAGGGTCAGCCGTTTCATGACCGGCCGACCGTGGGGACAGTGGCCGCGGAAGTCGACGCCGTCGAGATCCCGCAGCAGCGCCTGCATCTGGGCCGGAGCGAGCGCCTGGTTGGCGCGTACCATGCCGTGGCAGGCCATGCGGATGAGAATGGCGTCGAGGGCATCCTCGAGCAGACTGCTGCTTCCCTGGGCGGCCAATTCGCCGGCGACGTCCCTGACCAGGTCGGCCACTGCAACCTCGCCGAGCAGCTGCGGCAGGGCCTTGACCACGTAGGCGTTGCCGCCAAAGGGTTCGATTTCGAAACCGAGCCGGGAAAAATCTTCCAGGTGTTCGCCGAGCCAGGCCGCCTCGCGGTAGTCGAGCTCAAGAACGGTGGGGAAGAGGAGCAGCTGCCGTTCGATGCCGTTACCGAGGAACTGCGTCTTGAGCCGTTCAAATCCAATCCGTTCATGGGCCGCATGCTGATCGATCAGGAGCAGATCGTCCCCATCCTGGCAGAGCAGATAGCTGCGCCGGTACTGGCCGAGGAGTTGCAAGGAGCTGAAAAAGCCCCGCGCGGCCGGCTGCCCGGCAGCGGCCGGGGGAGCCTTTTCAGCCATCGCCTGCGGGGGCCGGGCGGCCGGGACGGCGTCCCGGTCGGGAAAGGACATGGCCGCAGGAGAACTGCCGGAATAGGCCTGGAGGGCCTCGGCGATGCGGGTTTGATAGACCTGCTGGGGTGGGATGAGTGGGGCCTGCTGCGTCCGGGGTAAATCCCCGGGAGGAAGAGGCGCCGCTGCAGTAGCAGGCGCGGTGCCGATCCATCCGGCCGGGCGCAGGGTTTCGCGCAGCGCGGCGACGATGAAATCGTGCACCTGGCGCTGGTCGCGGAAGCGGACCTCGTGCTTGGTCGGATGCACGTTGACGTCGACCAGCTCCGGATCGAGATCGAGAAACAGCACGGCGACGGGGTAGCGCCCTTTCATAAGCAGGTTGCGGTATCCTTCGAGGACTGCGTGCTGGACCACCCGATCGCGGATGTAGCGCCCGTTGATATAGGTAAAGATCGCATTGGCGGTGGAGCGGTTCTGCCCCGGCTGGGCCACCAGGCCATGCATCGCCAGGGGACCCTCGCCGTCCTGGCGCAGCGGCAGCAGGTCCTTGAGCAGCGGCCGGCCGAGCAGTGCGGCCACCCGTTCCTCAAGGCTGTGCTGGCGATAGACGTCGAGCAGGGTGCGGCCGTTGTGCTGCAGCCGGAAGCGCACCTCGGGGTTGGCCAGGGCCAGCTTGGTGACCACGTCGCCGACATGGCCGAGCTCGGTTTCGTCCCGGCGCAGGAACTTGCGGCGCGCCGGGGTATTGAAAAAGAGGTTGCGCACCTCGATGACCGTGCCGCGGGGGAGCCCCGCCGCCCCGGAGCGCCGTACCGTCCCCCCCTCGAGGTAGACTTCCCAGCCGGCCTCCGCGTCCGCGGCCCGACTGCGGATGGTCAGCCGGGAAACGGCGGCGATCGACGGCAGGGCCTCGCCCCGGAAACCGAAGGTGGAGAGCCGGAAGAGGTCGTCGTCGCTGGCGATCTTGCTGGTGGCATGGCGCTCGACACAGAGCAGCACATCGTCCCGGCCCATCCCCTCGCCGTCGTCACTGACGCGGATCAGCCCCTTTCCCCCCTGCTCCACCTCCACGAGGATTTCCCCGGAGCCGGCATCCAAGGCATTTTCCAGCAGTTCCTTGACCACCGAAGCCGGCCGCTCCACCACTTCTCCGGCCGCAATCTTGTTGCAGAGATTTTCGGCGAGAATGCGAATCCTGTTGCTCATTGCTCCTCCGCCGGGGTTCCCGACCCGGGAATGCAAACGGCCGGGAACCCCGGCCGTCAGTTGCTACCTGTTCGCCCGGACCGCGGCATCAGAACTTCTGTTCCAGGCGATCGAGCATGGTTTCGATCTCATCGAGATCGGTCCCCTCGTCGCCACCAGCCGCCTTCCCGGTCGTCTGCAGCAGCAGCCCAAGGTCGCCGGCTACGCTGTGCACGATGTTGCCGTCGATCAGATTCTGCTTGCGCAAAAAGCCCTCGAACAGGCAGTTGTCGCAAACGGTATTGATCAGCCGCGGTACGCCGCCGGTAAAGCCGTGGATCAGCGAGAGGCTGTCGGCGGCGAACAGCATCCGCTTGGCCCCGGCCACCACCAGTCGATGCTTGATGTACGAGGCGGTGATATCCGGGGTCAGCGACTTCAGATGGTATTTGACCGCCACCCGCTGCGCCAGCGGCTCGTCGAGGCGGAGGCATTCCTCCACTTCGGCAAGTCCGAAGAAGACGATGTTGAGCAGCTTTTTGCCGGGGATCTCCAGGTTCAACAGGCCGCGGAACTCCTCCATCAGCTCCCGGCTGTGCAGCATCTGCGCTTCGTCGATGAGCACCACCGCCCGACGTCCGGAGGCCTCGATCTGCAGCAGCCGTTCATAGAGCTGTTTGAGCAGATCCAGACGACCGACAGCCGGGCTCTGGACACCCAGTTGCATGGCAATCCGGGTCAGGATCCATTCCGGGGTGATGCCCGAATGAACCATGACCAGCAGTGACGATTCGTACTTCTCTTCAGGAAGGTTGTCGAGCATGCGCCTGGCCAGCGTGGTCTTGCCGGTACCGACCCCGCCGACCAGGACCGCCAGGCCTTTATTGGAATCGACGGCATACATCAGGCGCAGCAGCGCATGCCCATGCTGGTCGCTATTGAAGTAAAACCGGGCCTCCGGAGCATTGGAAAACGGCTCTCGTTCCAAGCCAAAATGCTCGATATAACTCATCAGCAAATTCCCCCTGGCTGCAACATCCCTGGTTTAGACGAATGACACCCGATCCTTTTTCCCGGTTTTCTGGCCGGCATCTTCGTCGTTGCCGTCGCCAAGGCCCAACTCCTCATGCAGGGCGGCAATCTTCACGCCGACTTCGCGGTAGAAGGGGTCGGTGGCCGCCACGGTCTCGAAGGCGGCAAGAGCCTGCTGCGGCCGGCCCCAGCGCTGGTAGAGCAACCCCATTTCAAAACGCAGCCCGGCAGCTTCGGCTGCCGACAGGGACAAACGGTCGAGGGCGGCCAGGAATACCGCCTCGGCTTCGGCGTGCAGGCCCTTTTCCAGCAGGCAGATCCCTTTCAAGGTCAGGGCATCGAGGGCGCGGGCAGGATTATGTAACGCCTTGTCGAACTCGGCGATCGCCTCATCGATCAGCCCCATCTCCTTGTAGGCGATGCCCAGGTTGTAGTGGGACTCGGCGTCTTCGACATCGATCGGCTCGCTTTCCGCTCCGGCCTCGGCAGCAAACTCCTCATCGAAATGGAAGGCTTCGGCCTCCTCCGCACCGGCCCGGTCGAGGGCCGATTCGACGTCGCCCAGCAGCGCTTCGGTAAGATCCACATAGGCCGGAGTGGGAGGAGCGGCGGCGGTCGCCGTTCTGGTGCGGGCCGCGCCGAGTTCAGCCAGCTTGGCCAGGGCCTGCGGGCACGCGGGCACCATGGCCACCAGCTCGTTCAAGACCCGTTCGGCGGCATCGAAAAGTCCCTGCTGCACATAGAACTCGGCTTCTTCCAGCTCGGCCGCGACAGCCTGTTCGTCGAGGGCAGCGGCCGGTTCCGGCTCCTGCTCCCACGGGAAGGCGATCTCTTCGGCAGGCCCGGCCAGGGCGGGTGCGAGGTCGATCTCCTCATCGAGAACCAGCAGGTCTTCCTCCGCCTCCTCCGCCATTGGTTCCAGGCCGAGCTCGTCTTCGAGTACCAGCTCATCGGCCAGTTCCAGCTCGACCTCCAGCTCTTCGGCCGCTTCCGGAGGTTCCAGCGCTTCGGCCGTTTCGGCGGGAGTGGTTGCCGCGGTCTCTGCCTGCGCTGGAGCCGCCGCCATCCCTTCCCCGGCAGAAGGCACCTCCGCCAGGTCCAGATCGAGGTCGAGCTCCAGTTCGATTTCCCGTTCCTCCTCGCTGGCGGCCGCAGCCCCAACCTCCGCTGCCGCCGACGGCTCCGTCCCGGCCGGCGGCGTCGCAAAAACCAGCTCCGGGGAGACCGTCGCGTCGGTCACTTCTTCGTCGACGCCCTCGAGGAATGCCAGCGGAATTTCCGCGGCGGCATGCGTCCCAAACGCTTCTGCCGGCCCTTCCTCCGGCTCTGCCGGCTCTTCCTCCGGCTCAACCGGCGGTTCCGGGGCAATTTCGACGACGCTCTCGGGCTCTTCCAGCGCCTCGGTTGCTTCCTCGCGGCTCGATTCATCGAGGCTTGCCTCGGCGGCAGGGGCGGAGGTCTCCGCGGCAGAGACTTCGCCCTCCGCCGGCGATGGCCGGGAGCAGACTGAAAAGCGTGTCTCCTTCTCCGCTCACTGCGTGGAGAGCGTGAAGGGTTTTCGCGGCACGCGGGTCATCGATGCCGCTGTCGCCCAGCTGTTCATAAAACTTTTTCAGCAGCTCCACTTTGCCGGCGGCAAGAAAGGCCTCTTGCCATTCCTCCAGCTCGTTCAGCGCCCGCGGGAAATCCCCCAGATCTAGGCTGGCAAGGATATGCCCCTCCCGAAAAGCCAGGTCCTCCGGGGCAATTTTCAGCAGGTGCTGATAGGTGAGCCGTTCGTTCTCGAACTCCTCTTTTTTTCGATAGCAGAGGGCCAGCAGCGGCAGGATTGCGGTATTGTCGGGGTCCTGCTGCAACAGCCCCTTGAGGGATTCGAGCGCCCGGTCGGTTTCGCCCTGTTCGAGCAGGGCGCGCGCCTGACCGGTCTGCAGCTCGAAATCCCCCGGAAAGTGCGGCAGGAAGAGGTCGTAGAGTTTGAGAATGCGCGCGAAATCCTGCTTCTCCCGCAGTTTTTCGAGAATCTCCAGGATCTCTTCGCGAGCCTTCTCCTTGAGTCCCTCATGCGCATACATCTCGGCAACTTTGACCCGGAGGTTGAGATTCTCGGGTTCCAGTTCCTTCATTTTCTGCAGCACCTTGATCGCCTCGGGAAGCATCGCGTTCTTCTCGTAATAGGCCACCAGACTGCGGTATTCGGAAAGGGCATTGCCGATCAGCCCCTGCTTTTCATTGAGCTCGGCCAACCGGTGATAGATGCTTGCCCGGGTCGGCTCGATTTTCTGCATCTGCTTGTAGACTGCAATCGACTTCAGGTAGAAGCCGCTCTCCGTATAGTGCTTGGCAACCGCCTCATAGGTTTCGAGAGCCTCCTCGGTTCGCCGGTCGCGGCTGTACAGTTCCGCGAGTTTCTGCCTGATCCTGACATCCCGGGGATCCAGTTCAAGCAGCTTCTGGTAGTCCTTGATGGCGCGCGCAATCTGCCCCTTCTGGAGAAATTTCTGGGCCGAGGCGAGGAGTTTTTCCTTATTGGACAAAATGGACACCCTTGAGGGAAAAATGGGATAAGTTTTAAATTTAAACCAACGCCGACGACCCTGTCAAGGTCAAAGAATCCCTGCAATTCCTTGAGAATGCGGCGTTTTAGACCCCATCAAGAGAGCGGGGCCGGGGCCGGAGAGAATCGTCATGAACGGGACCGTAACGGTGGCGGAACCGGCGGTTTGCCCGCCCCGATGGACCTTGCCGGCGGCACCTCCCCGGTCACCGCGTAAAGCGGGGAAGCTTTTGATTTTCCGTTTGATTATGCCAGAAGTCAGAGCTTTTTTAAACGGCTGATTTCCGCTGCCGACAAGGTGCGGAACTGCCCGGGGCGCAGTCCCGCCAGGTCGAGAAAGGCAAAGCGGATCCGCTTGAGGCGACTGACCGGGTGACCGACCGCCTCGCACATCCGCCGCACCTGGCGGTTGCGCCCCTCGTGGATGGTCATCTCGAACCAAGTGTGCCCGGCACTGAAGCGTACCCTGGCCAGCCGGGCCGGAGCGGTCGGACCATCTTCGAGGGTCACCCCCGCACTGAGCCGACGGATGGTCTCCTCGCTCACCAACCCGCGGACCCTGACCAGATATGTCTTGTCGATCTGGTGGCGGGGATGCGCCAGGTGATGGGTCAGGGCGCCGTCGTTGGTGAGCAGCAGCACCCCCTCGGTGGTCAGGTCGAGACGCCCCACCGGATGGAGGCGGGCCGGAATCTCCTTCACCAGGGCGCTGACCGTACGGCGCCCCTCGGGATCACTCAGGGTCGTGACGTAACCGACCGGCTTGTAAAGCAGGACGTAGTAAGGAGTTTCCGCCGCGGCCAGGGGTTTGCCGTCGAGGCGGATTTCGTCACGCTGCGGATCGGCGCTCTCGCCGAGTCCGGCGACCCGGCCGTTGACCATCACCCGGCCCGCGGCGATCCATTCCTCGGCGGTCCGCCGCGAGGCGAGCCCGGCGGCAGCGATCAGTTTTTGCAGGCGTTGCCTCATCTTCCGAGCTCCCATACAACGAAAAACGCCGGGAAGACCCCGGCGCGGCAGGTGCGACGCGGATCAGTCGGGGGTACCGTCATCGATCTCTGCTCCCGCTTCCGCCAACGCGGCTTCTCCGGCGGCGAGTTCCCCCGGGGCCAGCTCGCTGAATTCCTTGAGGGTCGGCAGGCTGGCCAGGTCGCGCAGCCCGAAGAACTCGAGAAACTCCCGGGTGGTGCCGTAGATCAGAGGCTTTCCCGGCACATCCTTCTTGCCGAGGATGCGGATCAGGTGCCGCTCGAGGAGGGTCTTCACCACCCCCCCCGAATCGACGCCGCGCAGGTAATCGATCTCGGCGCGGGTCACCGGCTGGCGGTAGGCGATGATCGCCAGCGCCTCAAGGGCCGCCCGCGAAAACCGCACCGGCCGGGCCTTGGTCAGACGCAGGACCCAGTCGGCGTATTCCGGCCGGGTGCGAAATTGATAGCCCTCGGCGACCTCCTCCAGGACGAAGCCGCGACGGGCGTCGCGATATTCGCCGACCAGTTCGCCCAGCGCCTGCATCACCAGCGGCCGCTCCACCTCGAGGGCGTCGCAGATCCGCTCGCTGCGCAGCGGCACGTCGGAGACGAAGAGCAGGCTCTCCACGATCGGCTTGAGTTCAGAGATATCCAAGGTTCTCCTCATCGACGGCCGTGGCGGCGGCGTCGTCGCCGGCCACCGCCGGGTAGAGCCAGATGCTGCCGAAACGGGCATTCTGCAGCAGCCGCACCAGCCGCATCTTGACCAGTTCCAGAGTGGCCAGAAAGCTCACCACCACCTCGTGGCGATCCGGCCGCACACTGAAAATCTCCATGAATGCCAGGCTCTCCCGGTCGCCGAGCAGGGTCAGGATGGCATTGATCCGGTCGCTGACCGACAGCCGCTCGGTTTCGACCTGGTGGACATAGGGTTCGGGCGCCTGCTGCAGCAAAGCCTTGAAGGCCTCGACCAGCTCGAACAGGCCGACGGCCTCGAGCTCGCCGGTTTCGGCCTCGGCCAGCTCCGGAGCGGGAAACTTGCGGGCGAAGACCTCCCGTTCCAGATGCGGCAGATGCTCCAGATTGCCGGCGGCATCCTTGTATTTCTGGTATTCGAGCAGCCGCCGGACCAGTTCCGCCCGCGGGTCCTCCTCTTCCTCCTCGACCACCTCGTCTTCGCTCACCGGCAGCAGCAGCCGCGACTTGATGTGCAGCAAGGTGGCCGCCATGAGCAGGAACTCCCCGGCGACGTCAAGATTGAGATGCTGCATGGCATCGAGGATCGCCAGGTACTGGGCGGTGATCTCGGCGATCGGGATATCGTAGATATCCATTTCGTTCTTGCGGATCAGGTGGAGCAGCAGATCGAGGGGACCTTCGAAATTTTCAAGGTGGATATCGAATCCCATCCGCGCCCCCCTACTGTCCGAACAGGAAGTGCATCGCCTGCTGCACGATGGCCGCCTGGGGTCCGGCCAGCAAGGCCACCAGGTGGAAGATGGCCGGGCCGAGCACGGTCCGCCAGAGGCTGGTGAAGAAGATCAGGAAGATGATGACCACGAACCCGAAAGGCTCGACGCGGGCCAGCAGCTCGGCCTGCCGGCGCGGCAGCAGCCCGGTCATCACCCGGCCGCCGTCGAGGGGGGGATCGGCAGCAGGTTGAAGACCCCGAGGATGACGTTGATATAAAGGCTGAAGCCGGCCATCAGTCGCAGCGGTTCCAGCCCGGCGGCCAGCACCGTCCCCGCGGTCAGCCCGCTGCCGGCGAGCCAGGCCAGGCCCCGCAGCAGCAGCGCCGAAACCACCGCCAGCGCCAGGTTGGTCCCCGGCCCGGCCAGCGAGACGAGGATCATGTCGCGCCGCGGCCGCTGCAGATTCTGGAAATTGACCGGCACGGGACGCGCCCAGCCGAAGCCGAAGATGAGCAGCGCCAGGGTGCCGATCGGATCGAGATGACGCAACGGGTTGAGGGTCAGCCGCCCCAGCAGGCGGGCGGTGGGGTCTCCGAATTTGTCCGCCACGAAGCCGTGGGCGACTTCGTGCAGGGTCACCGCCAGCAGGGCGGGGACGAGCATGATGGAGATTTTGGCGAGGATGTGATCCAAGATTGCGCCTTTGGGAAACGCCGGGGAAGGCGGCCGGCGACGGGCCATCGAGCGGGGGCCCTACATGCAGGGAATCTGCCGGAAAAACTACGTCTTTGTAACAAATGGGCGCGATGAAGTCAACGCGGGACTCAGCGGCGATGCCCGCTCGACCGCGGTGCCAGAAAGCGGCGGCGGACCAGTTCCAGCTCATCCTCGCGGCTGGCGACCTGGCCATCGAGCCGGGCGTCGAGCAGCGCCGCCAGGATCTCGCGATAGGCCGGGCCCGGCGGAAGGCCGAGCGATTCCAGGTCCCGGCCGGTGAGCTCGGGCTGCTGGCCGCGCAGGTGGGTGACGTACTGGGACAGCAACCGGCGCACCTCCTCGCGGGGCGTGGCCGCCAGGAGCAGCAGGACGATCTCGATCGGCAGCGGCTGCAGCAGGGCATGCAGTTCGCTCGCCCGCGGCAGGCGCCGCCGGGCCCGGCGGCGTTCCAGTTCGTGGAGGGCCCGCAGCCCCTCGTGGCGCTGGGCCGTGAACAGCGGCAGAAACCGCCCGGGAACGGTCAGGCGCCGGCAGAGATCCTCCTGGGCCGCGGCGTCGAGATCGCGGGTCAGGGCCAGGAAATAGACCTGCCAGCGGCTGGCGGGTTCGCCGCTGAAGAGGAGTTCGTACCAGTGGAGGACGCGGTGGATTTCGGTGAACAGCTCGCGGGTCCGCCCCCCGGCGGCAAGCTGCGGGTGGAGGGAGCGGAGCAGGTCGAGTTCGTCGAGGCGCAGCAGGGCCGGGAGCGGATCGGCCTCGCGCAGAATGATCACCAGTTCGTTGAAGACCCGGGTCCCGCCGACCTTGTCGAGAAAGCCCATCTGCACCGCGCTGCGCAGCAGATGCTCGGTATGCTGGCCGAGGTGGAAACCGAGGCGCTGCTCGAAGCGGATGGCCCGGAAGACCCGGGTCGGGTCCTCGACGAAGCTGAGGTTGTGCAGGACCCGGATGGCCTTTTCGCGCAGGTCGCGCTGGGCCTGGAAGAAGTCGAGCAGTTCGCCGAAGTTTCCCTCGTTCAGCCCCAGCGCCAGGGTGTTGATGGTGAAGTCACGCCGCGCCAGGTCGAGACGGATCGAGGCGTGCTCGACGTTGGGCAGAGCGCCGGGTTGCAGATAGTACTCCAGCCGCGCCGAGGCGACGTCGATCTTGAAATCGTCCGGGAAGATGAGGACCGCCGTGGCGAACTTCTGGTGGGAACGCACCCGGCAGCCGTGACGGCGCGCGAACGCCTGGGCAGAAGGCGATGCCGTCCCCCTCGACGACGATGTCGACGTCGAGGTTCTCCAGGCGCAGCAGCAGGTCGCGGACGAAGCCGCCGACCGCGAAGACGTTGACGCCCAGCTCGTCGCCGACGGCGCCGAGCTGATGCAGCAGAGCCTGCAGCCGCTCCGGTAGCAGATCGTGCGCCAGGCGCAGCACCTGGCGGCGCTTGAGGCCGTGGCCGGCCTCGCTGCTCAGGATGCCGGAGCGGGGCGAGAGCCGCCCGCCCGAAGCAAGTTGGCGCAGCAGGTCGGTGCGGGTGATCGCCCCGACCAGCCGCCCGCCGTCGAGGACCGGAACGAAGCGCTGGTTGCGATCGACGATCAGCTCCCGCAGGCTCTCCAGGGAGGCGTCGGGCGGCACGGCGACGAACTCGGTGCTCATGTAGTCGACCACCGGTGAGCGGCCGAGACCGTGATGGACCGCCTTGTCCATCACCTGGCGGGTGACCAGCCCCACCACCTTTTCCCCGTCGAGAACCGGCAGCGCATTGAGGTTGTAACGGGTGAGGATCTCCCGCACCTGGTCGATGCTGGCGTTCACCAGAACGCTCTTGACCGGGCGCGACATCAGGTGGCGGGCTTCCCAGCGGGGGGTGACGTGCCCTTTCAGGACCTGCGGCAGGCGATCGAGGACCTGCAGCAGGGTCAGCTCCTTGACCGTCCCGGAGGCGGCGAAGGAATGGCCGCCGCCGCCGAACTCGGCGAGGATCTCGCCGACGTTGACCTCGGGGATCCGCGAGCGACCGACCAGGAAGATCCGCTCCCCCATGCGCACCGCCACCAGCAGCGCATCGAGGTTCTCCATGTCCTTGAGCTTGTGGGCGAGGACCGCCAGGTCGCCGACGAAACGGTCGCTGGAGGCGTGCGCGATGGAGATATCGATGCCGTTGACGTTGAGAACGGTGCGCGACTCGATCAGTTCGTGAAGCAGGGCGACCTGCTCGGCGGTCAGCTCCTGGGTGAGAAAATCGGAGACGGTATTGAGGTTGGCGCCATGCTCGAGGAGGAAGGCGGCCGCCTGCAGGTCGCGCACCGTGGTCGAGTTGAAGCGCAGGCAGCCGGTGTCCTCGTAGAGGCCGAGCATCATCATCGTCGCCTCGTCGGGGCTCGGTTCGATGCCGCGCTCGCGGAAGATTTCGCAGAAGACGGTGACCGTCGCGCCCACCGGTTCGATGACCTCCAGCGAGCCCTTGAGGTCGGCCTGGCCGGTCGGGTGGTGGTCGAAGATGTGCACCTCCACCCCCGCGCGCCGGGCGACGGCGCCGAAGGGACCGATGCGGTCGGACTGGCGCACGTCGACCAGGATCAGCCGCGTGACGGCGTCGAGGTCGATGTCCTTGAGGCGCTTGAAGTCGTAGGCGTAGACGGTGCTGCGCAGGAAAAACTCGCGCAGGCTCTTCTCCTGGGAGCCGGCGAAGACCAGCTCGGCGTCGGGGTAGAGCCGCCGCGCGGCGATCATCGCCCCGAGGCAGTCGAAATCCGCGTTGATGTGGGTGGTGATGACATCCATTGAATCCAGCTTTCAGCGGTCAGCCGACAGCATTCAGCCAAGACCTGACAGAAAGTCTACACCAAAGTCACAGGCCCTCGCCCCATAAGCTGATAACTGATAACTGATAGCTGATAGCTTAGACCTGCAGACTGCCGATCACCTGGCCGATGTCGTCGAGCCCCTCCTCGATCAGGAACTCTTCGAGATCGGCGATGATCCGCATCATCACCCCCGGGTCGACGAAGTTGGCGGTGCCGACCTGCACCGCCCTGGCGCCGACGATGAGGAATTCGAGGGCGTCGCGGGCGCAGCTGATGCCGCCGATGCCGATCACCGGGATCTTCACCGCCTGCACCACCTGGTGGGTCATGCGCACCGCCACCGGGCGGATCGCCGGGCCGGAGAGGCCGCCGGTGCGATTGGCGATCTTCGGCCGCCGGGTCTGGACGTCGATCGCCATGCCGGTGAGGGTGTTGATGCAGCTGATGGCGTCGGCACCGGCCTCCTCCACCGCGCGGGCGATGACGGTGATGTCGGTGACGTTGGGGGTCAGCTTGACGATCAGCGGTTTGCCCAGGGCCTTGCGCACCAGGGTCACCACCTGGGAAGCGGCCTGCGGCTCGGTGCCGAAGACGATCCCGCCCTGCTTGACGTTGGGGCAGGAGATGTTGAGCTCCACCGCGGCGATCTCGGGAATGTCGGCCAGGCGCCGCGCCACCTCGCCGTATTCCTCCAGGGTGTTGCCGAAGAAGTTGGCGATCACCGGGGTGGTCAGGCCCCGGTAGAGCGGGGTCTTGCTGCGGATGAAGTCGTCGACGCCGACATTCTGCAGGCCGATGGCGTTGAGCATGCCGCTGGTCGTCTCGGCGATGCGCGGGGTCGGGTTGCCGGCCTTGGGATGGAGCGAGAGCCCCTTGGTGACGAGGGCGCCGAGACGCTCGAGGTCGAGGTAGGGGGCGTATTCCTCGCCGTAGCCGAAGGTGCCCGAGGCGGGCATCACCGGGTTCTTCAGCTGGAGCCCGGCAATCTCCACGGCCAGGCTGGGACGGTTCGCGGTCATGGCGGTCTCCTTCGCTCTGGCGCTGGTCATTGGCACCCTCCCGGGCAGGAATCGCTGCCGGCCGCCGCGGAGAGCTTTCCCCAGTCGAGGTCGGCGGCGGGGAAGACCGGGCCGGCCTTGCAGGTGCAGAGGTAGCGGGGATTCTGCTCGCTGTGGCCGGCGCCCTTGACCACGCAGCCGAGACAGGCGCCTACGCCGCAGGCCATGTGCGCCTCCAGGGAGACCTGCAGCGGCGCCTGTTGGCGGAAGCAGATCGCCGCCACCGCCTGCAGCATCGGCATCGGCCCGCAGGCGAAGACCTCGGCCCCCGGGTACTTGGCGAGCTTGCGCCCCAGCACCTGGGTCACCAGCCCCTCTTCGCCGAGGCTGCCGTCGTCGGTGGAGACGTAGGTCTCGACCCCGGAGCGCTCGAACTCGGTCACCGCCAGGATGTCGTCGCGGGTGCGCCCGCCCATCAGCAGCCGGACCCGGTCGCCGCGGGTGATCAGCGCCTGGCCGAGCAGGAACAGCGGCACCAGGCCGATGCCGCCGCCGACCAGGATCTTGGCGCGGTCCGCAGCGCCGAGGTCGAAACCGTGGCCAAGGGGCCCGAGCAGTTCCACCCGGTCGCCCTGGTGGAGTTCACTGAGGATCCGCGTCCCTCCTCCCACCACCTTGTAGAGGATTTCCAGGAACTCCCGCGGCGGCAGGCCGTCGCACTCGGCCGGCAGGCAGCCGACGCGGAAGATACCGAAGGGGCGGCGCAGCATGGTCGGCAGCGCCAGTTCCGGTCGCAGCATGACGAACTGGCCGGGCTGCGCCGCCATGGCGAAGCCGGGCGCCAGGATGCGCATCCGGAAATAGCCGGGCGAGATCTCCTGGTTGGAGAGGAGGATGGTCTGGTAGTTTTTCATCAAGCAACTCCAGGCGAGAAGGAAGCAACCAAAGATGAAAGGCGCGTGGCGAGCCTAAAACCTAAAACAGAAGACTCGGGACTCGGGACCTTGAACTTAAAACCCAAAACTCAAAACTCAAAACTCGCTTTTCCTGCCCCCTCCCGTACCATCAACAGCGCGTCCTCGCCGTCGGCATAGTAGCGCACGCGGCGCCCGCTCTCCCGGAACCCGAAACGCCGGTAGAGGGCGATCGCCGCGGCGTTGCCGGCCCGCACCTCGAGCAGGGCCCGTTCCAGTCCCCGGGCGGCAGCCTCGTCGAGGGCCGCGGCGAGCAGCCGGGCGGCGACGCCGCGGCGCCGAAAGCGCGGCGCGGTAGCCAGGTTGAGGACATGCAGTTCCCCGCACAGCAGCCACCAGCAGTGGTAGCCGGCCGGCTCGCCGCCGATGAAGAGCAGGTCGACGCGGCCGTGGGGGTTGGCCAGCTCGTCGCGGAACTGAGCTTCGCTCCACGGCTGGGCGTAGCAGCTGCGCTCGACCGCAAGGATGGCGGCAAGATCCGCGGCGGTCGCCGGACGAATATCAACGCGAGATGGGGTTGCCGCCATGGCGAGACGAAAGTTGGAGGTGGCACATGACAACCGGCGACAAAGCGAGTAAAATATGGAATATTTGTCCGCGTTCAAGGCCGGCCACGGTGGCGGCCATTCTATGCCACCCCCCGTCACCTGTAAAGTCTTTCCGTGCCGGCCACGGCGGGGGGAGTTTGCCGTTGACAATCATGTGGAGCTTGATTTATTAATGGGCCACCAAATTTTCAGGAGTCGAAACAATTGGGCACGGACACCAAGGTAACCTATAAGGATGCCGGCGTCGATATCGATGCCGGCAATCGTTTTGTCCAGCTGATCAAACCGCTGGTCAAGGCGACGTCCCGCCACGAAGTCCTGACCGATATCGGCGGCTTCGGCGGGCTCTTCTCCCTCAACGCGGGCAAGTACGAGAAGCCGACCCTGGTCGCCTCCACCGACGGCGTCGGGACCAAGCTCAAGCTCGCCTTCCGGCTCGACAAGCACGACACCGTCGGCATCGACCTGGTGGCGATGTGCGTCAACGACATCGTCGTCCAGGGCGCCGAACCCCTCTTCTTCCTCGACTACCTGGCGACCGGCAAGCTTTCCCCGGAGAAGGCGGTGGAGATCCTCAAGGGGATTTCCGAGGGGTGCGTCCAGGCCGGCTGCGCGCTGATCGGCGGCGAAACCGCGGAAATGCCCGGGATGTACGCCGAGGGCGAATACGACCTGGCCGGCTTCACCGTCGGCGTGGTCGACAACGCCAAGATCATCGACGGCTCGTCGATCACCGTCGGCGACCGCCTGATCGGCATCGCCTCCAGCGGCCTGCATTCCAACGGCTACTCGCTGGCCCGCAAGGTCTTTTTCGAGCACCTGCAGCTCTCCCTCGACACCGTTCCCGAGGGCCTCGAGCGGACCCTGGGCGAAGAGCTGCTGACGCCGACGCGGATCTACGTCAAGGCGATCCTCAACCTGCTGCGCGACTTTCAGATCAAGGGGATGGCCCACATCACCGGCGGCGGCATCCTGGAGAATGTCCCGCGCGTCCTGCCCCGGCACTGCAAGGCGGTCATCGAGAAGGACAGCTGGCCCAAGCCGGCCATCTTCGAGCTGCTGCGCCAGGGCGGCAACATCGACGAGATGGAGATGTACCGCACCTTCAACTACGGCATCGGCATGGTCCTGGTGGTCCCGGAGCAGGAAGCGGACGACGTCATGGTCCGCCTCTCCGGCCTCAAGGAGACCGCCTTCCTGATCGGCGAGATCGCCATCTGCGGCGACGACGACGCCCAGGTCGAGCTGGTCTAGGGGGATTGCGGTGCCCGGCAAGCTGCGCATCGCCGTCCTTGCCTCGGGCGGCGGCACCAACCTCCAGGCCCTCATCGACGGCGCCGCCGCCGGCAACCTCGGCGCCGAGATCGTCCTGGTGCTCAGCAACAATCCCCAGACCGGCGCCCTCGAGCGGGCCCGAAGAGCGGGCATTCCGACCCGCTGCCTCGACCACCGCGGCTTCAGCGACCGCGAGGCCTTTGACGCCGCGGTGGTGGCAGTGCTGCAGGAGGCCGGGGTGGAACTGGTGGCCCTGGCCGGCTTCATGCGCCTCCTCACCCCGGTCTTCATCGACGCCTTTCCCGGCCGCATCATGAACATCCATCCGGCGCTGCTCCCCGCCTTTCCGGGACTGCACGTGCAGCGCAAGGCCATCGACTACGGCGCCCGTTTCGCCGGCTGCACCGTCCATTTCGTCGACGGCGGCGTCGATACCGGACCGATCATCATCCAGGCGGTGGTCCCGGTCCACGACGACGACACCGAAGAGAGCCTCGCCGCCCGCATCCTCGTCCAGGAACACCGCATCTACCCACGAAGCGATCCGCCTGTTCGCCGCCGGCCGGCTGCGCATCGAGGGGCGGCGGGTGCGCATCGACCCGCCCGGACCGGCGCCGCAGGGCGTCTTGGTTAACCCAACCCTCGGCGACGGAGCCTGACTCTCCGCCCCTCCCCGGGAGTCCTGCCATGTCCCGCCCGATTCTCGTCAGCGCCTGCCTGCTCGGTCTCAACACCCGCTACGACGGCACCACCCGCCGCGACGAACGGGTCTTCCGCTGGCTGGCCCGCGAGGGGCTGATCCCGGTGCCGGTCTGCCCGGAACAACTCGCCGGACTGCCGACCCCGCGTCCCCCCTGCCAGTTCGCCGCCGGGGACGGCGCCACCCTGCTCGACGGCGGCGGCTTGCTGCTCACGGCAGCCGGGGAAGACCGCGGCGAGATTTTTCGCCACGGCGCCGCCCAAACCCTGCAGGTGGCGCGTCTCTGCGGCTGCCAAAGCGCCCTGCTCAAGGAGCGCAGCCCCTCCTGCGGCCGCCACTTCGTGCATCGCGACGGCCGCGTGGTGCCCGGCCAGGGGGTCGCCTGCGCCCTGCTGCTGCGCGAGGGTTTCGACGTTCTCAGCGAAGAGGATCTCGCCCCCGAGACCTCGGGAGGCTGACCGCGCAAGGAGTCCGTCCATGCTCAAGGCAACCTGGCTCGGCCATGCCTGCGTTCTGCTCGCAGATGGCCGGCAGACGATCGTCATCGACCCGTTTCTGACCGGCAACCCGGCGGCTCCGGTCAGCGCCGACCAGCTCAGCGTCGATGCGGTCCTGGTCACCCACGGCCACCGCGATCACCTCGGCGACGCCGTTCCCCTCGCCATCCGCTGCAACGCGCCGATCATCGCCCCCTTCGAACTCGCCAAGTTCTGCGAACGCCAGGGCGCACCGGTACACCCGATGCACATCGGCGCCGCCCTGACCCTCGACTGACGCCATGAACCAGAGCTATTTCGACGCCGTGATCCTCGGCGACAGCCTTGCCGCCCGCCTCGCCGCGGCCCTGCTGGCGCGGCGCGGCTGCCGGCTGCTGACCCTGCATCCGGCCGGCGGCGCTGCGCCCTCCGCCTGGTGCTTCTCCTCGCTTTTTTTGGAGCGCATGCTCGACCAGCTCGACGGCCGTGCGGTCCTCACCATGCCGCAGCGCTTCCAGTACCTCGGCGACGGCGTGCGCCTCGATATGCACGGCCGCCAGCCCTTTGCCGAGGAGGTGCGCCGCGAGTTTCCCCGGGACGTGGAGGCGATCCTGGGAGCCACGGCCGACCTGGCCGCACTGGGCGAGAAGTTCGCCGGGCTGCTCTGGGACTCCGGCGGTCTCCCCTTGGCCGGGATCAGGGACCGCTGGGCCTTCCGCCTGCGCGGACTGCGCCGGGGCCTGACCCCGGGGCGGCTGGGCGAACCGCTGGCCGATCGCCTTGCGGAGCTCGATTCCCCGGCGGCGGCGACCTTTCTGGGCAACCTGCTGCCGGCCCTGTCCCTGACCAGCGTCGAGCAGCTGTCCCTCGCCGAGGCGGCCCTCCTCTGGCACGGGGCAATGCGCCCGACCGCCGCCTCCACGGCCGGACTCGACGAGCTGCTCCGTCGCCGCTACCAGCAGTTCCACGGCGAGGAGGAGGACCTCGCCAAACTCGAATCGCTCACCCCCGGCGACCGCCAGCCGAACCGGCTCCGGTTCAAGGGGGGACAGCAGGTCGCCGCCGGCTGCCTGGTCGTGGCCGACGCCGCTGCGGCGCTGCATCTTCCCGAGGCGCTGCGGCCGGCCGCAGCGGCTTCGTCCCGGCCGGCCGCCCCCCTGTTGCTGGGGAACACGGTCTCCCCGGTCCTCGCCGACCAGGTGGTCCTGGCCGGCTCACCGCTTTTGCGGCTGAGCTTTTCCGGCCCACCGGAGCAGCGCCGGCTGGTGGTCGAAGCCCCCCGGGAGATCGCGGCCGACGAACTGTGCGGCCGGCTCCAGGCCCTGTGTCCCTTTGCCCCTCTCGCGGGCGAACTGGTCGCCGGGGTCCCATCCCCTGCCGGCCCTCCCGGACTGCGGGCCGCGATGCGCCGGGCCGTCGCCGGCCCCGGCCTGTTCCACTGTTCGCCCGCGGTCCTGCCGAGGCTGGGCAGCGTCGGCGAAGCCCTCACCGGGCTCTCCGTCGCCCGGGCCGTGCAGCGGCGGCTCAAAAAAGCTGCCCCCTGATCGGGCAACCGCGCTTCTGAAAAAAGTCTGTAAAAAAAGGGTTGCATTCAGGCTTCGCGCGTGCTAAAAATTTGCGTTCTAAACTTCCAGGAGGTCAGGAACCATGTCCCGAATCTGTGAAATCTGCGGAAAGAAACCGACGACTGGCAACAACGTCAGTCATGCCCATAACAAAACCCGCAAGGTTTGGTACCCGAATCTGCAGAAGATCAAGGCCATCGAAAAGGGGACCGTGCGTTCGATGAAGGTCTGCACCCGCTGCATTCGCACCGGTGCCGTTACCAAAGCCATCTGAACCGGCCCTTCCTTGTAACCGGCTACGGAAAAAGGGAGGCGGAACAACAGGTTCCGCTTCCCTTTTTGCATCTGGCCCCGCCCCCGCCGCGCGGGGGATCGCCGGCAGTGCCGGGCTCCCGGACGAACACCGACCCGGACCCGCCCGGCATCCGGCGCGGTCGGGCCTGATGTCCTCGTTCACGCGACCGGTGGGTTATGATCGCCTACACGCCCATCCTGCTTGAAATCGGCTTGCCCGTCCTGCTCATGCTGGTCGGGGAGCGACTCGCCGTCCACTACCTCCTGCGCACCCCCGCCCAGATTGCCTGGGTACGCCGCCACAAGTGGCTGCATCCCAACTTCATCAGCCGCGCCCGCTACCCGATGGGGGTGGTCTCGGCGCTTCTTTTGCATTTCGACTATCCCCGCGCCTGCTTCCTCTTTTTCACCTTCTGGATGATCACCGACATCACCGACGGCGACATCGCCCGGCGCTGCGACCTGCATACCGTCGAAGGGGAGACGATCGATCCCCTCTCCGACAAACTCATGTACCTGCCGATGCTGATCTACCTGGCCTGGCGCGGCTGGCTCAACCCGCTGCTGCTCGGGCCCTTCGTGGTCTTCGACGTCGTCGGTCAGATCTCGCGGCGCTTCATCAAGGTCAAGGCGGCGAACCTCTTCGGCAAGGCCAAGACCTTCCTGGTGGTCGTCCTGCTGATCACCGTCGGCCTGGAATGGCTCTACGGCCCGCTCCCCCTCCTGGCCCGGTCGATCCAGCCGCTGCTTGGCATGTGCGCCTTTCTCGCCCTCTGCTCCACCGCCTTCAAGCTGATTCCCAACTACTGGTACGCCAACATCCTGAGCCTGATGAACCTGGCCTGCGGGCTGGCCGGCTGCGTGGTGATCCTGAGCGGCGGACCGCCGGTCTACGCCCTCGGGCTGGTCTTTCTCGGCCAGTTTCTCGACCTCTTCGATGGCCGGGCGGCGGAGCGCTGGGGGTCCACCCCGAAGGGGGAGGTCTTCGACGACGTCGCCGACGGCACCAGTTTCGGCCTGACCATCGGCATGATCGTCGCCGCCTCCTTCGGCCAGCTGTGGATTGGCGTCGTGATCGGCGGCCTCTACCTGGCGGCGGTGATCTACCGGCTGGTACGTTTCGTTGTCGAAAAACGCAAGGCGGGCATCGCCGGCGGCGTGGCCACCTTTTCGGGACTCCCCTCCCCCGCCGGTGCCCTGCTGGCCGGGACCACCTGCGTATTGATCGGCAGCGATGTCGTCGACGGGGTGATCGTGATCGCCACCGCGCTGCTGATGATCTCCCGCGTTCCCTACTCCCACTTCGGCCGCGCGATCCTGCCCAAGATCCCCAGGGCGGTGAAGGTTCTCGCCCTCGGCGGCTTTCTCTTCCTCCTCGCCCTCGGCGTGCGCCGCGACGAGTACAACCCGCCCCTGCTGATCGCCTTCGTCGCCGCCCTGACCTATCTCGCCTCCCCCCTCTTCTGGAAACTCCGGAAATAAATCCCCCTCCCGCAAGGCCGCACTCCCCTCTCCACCAGACACGGTACCGGGCGCCGTTGACAGGCGCCGATCAAGTGTTAAATATTTTTCATGCCCTGACGAATCAGGACGGGAGGGTCCCACTTCCGGCAGGAGGTCGATCATGAGACGCGGATGGATGCTGGTGCTGGCAGGAACGCTTTTGCTGGCCCCCTGGCCGACAAAGGCGGCCGAACAGGAACGGCAAGAGGAGCGGATGGAAACTCGGCAGCAGGAGCAGCAGACCTACGGCTGGCAGCTGATGACTCCGGAGGAGCGGCTGGAATACGGCAACCGCCTGCGCGCGGCCCACACGGAACAGGAACGCGAGGCGATCCGCGCCGAGCACCATGAGCAGATGAAGGAGCGGGCCAGGCAGCAGGGCGTCACCCTGCCCGAGGAGCCCGGCCCCTGGGGCAAGGGACGGGGGATGGGGCCGGGCCCTGGAGGGGGGCGCGGCGGACGCTATTAGGGGAAAATAAATGGGCCAGGTTCCGGAGGGAACCTGGCCCATTGCTTACCGGTGCCGCAGCTCCACCAGGATCAGGGTCCGAGGTCGATTTCCGCCGTCATGAAGGTAACCGCCCGTCCCTGCAGAATCACCCGCTTGCCATCCAGGGCGCATAGCACCTCGCCGCCGCGCCGGGACGCCTGGTAAGCCGTCAAGCTGGTCTTGCCGAGCCTGGCGGCCCAATAAGGCGTGAGTTCGCAGTGCGCCGAGCCGGTCACGGGGTCCTCGGGAATGCCGAGCTTGGGGGCGAAAAAGCGGCTGACAAAGTCGACGGTCAGGCCCGGTGCGGTCACACAGACTCCGCGCCGGTCCAGCTGCCCCAGCTGCGCCAGGTCGGGCGCCAGGGCGCGGATTTCGGCTTCGTCGGCGAAGACGGCGACGTAGTCCGCGGCCGCCAGCACCTCGACCGGGCGCCGCCCCAGCCCCGCGAGCAACGCCGCGGGCGGCGGACAGGACTGCGGCGGGTCGGATGGGAAGTTCATGGCCAGCAGGCCTTTCCGGCGTTCGACGGTCAGCTTGCCGCTGCGGGTGGCAAACGCGATCGCCGGCTGCGGGTAGCCGAGGATCTTGAACAGGACGTGGGCGGCGGCCAGGGTGGCGTGGCCGCAGAGATCGACCTCCGCCGCCGGGGTGAACCAGCGCAGCGCAAACCCCTCTCCGCTCGGGACGAAGAAGGCGGTCTCCGACAGGTTGTTCTCCGTCGCGATGGCCTGCAGCAGCGCGTCGTCCAGCCAGGCGTCGAGGGGACAGACGGCCGCGGGGTTCCCTTCGAACACCCGCCGGGCGAAGGCATCGACCTGGTATTGCTTGAGTTTCATGGCGTAACCTCGGTGATCGCGGGAACGGAGCGCCGGTTGCGGCAGCCTAGTTTTCCCGGGGTTTGCTGGTCTCCGCCCGTTCCTTGAAGATGGCGACGATCCGGTCGGCGACGCGTTCCGGGGTGAGGCGTTCGGTATCGATTTCATACTGCGCGGCGCCCTGGTATTTCGGCGTCCGGCGCTCCAGCACTTCCGCCACCTCGTCGGTGAAGCTTTTCCCGGTCAAGGAGGGTCTCTCGGTCCCGTCCGCAATGCGGGAGACGATCAGGCCCGGCGACGCCCTGAGCCAGACGATAAGCGCGTTTTTCCGCAGCACCTCGATGTTTTCCGGCCGTTCGATCACCCCGCCTCCCGTGTCGATGACCAGGTTGTCGCGCTTCGCCAGTTCCCGGGCGACGTCCGATTCCAGGTCGCGGAAGGTCGACCAGTCATGCTTCGCCACGATTTCCGGGATCGACATGCCGGCCTTCTCGACGATGCGCGCATCCATGGAAACACACTGCATCCCGAGGCGCCTGGCGACAAGCTGGCCGACGACGCTCTTGCCGGTGCCGCGATAGCCGATCAGGACGATGTTCATGACTGCAGGTGCTCCATGACGACGCGGCGCATCACCGCCACCGGAGCCTCGACACCAGTGAACTGCTCGAACTGCAGCGCCGCCTGGTTGATGAACATCTCGACGCCGGAAATCCCCTGAAGACCGCGCGCCCGGGCGTCGGCCAGCAGTTTGGTTTCCAGGGGGGTGTAGACGACGTCGAAGACCACCTGCCCGCGGCGGAACAGTTGCGGCGGCACCACCGAGGCGTCGACCTTGGGGTGCATGCCGATCGGCGTGCAGTTGACGATCAGGTCGGCTTTTTCCATCGCCGCCGCCAGCGCCGGCTCGCTCATCACTGCGCCGCCGATGACGGCCTCGGTACCGGCCTCGAGGTCGGCCTTCAGCCCCCGGACCTGGGCCTCGGCGATGTCGAGGAGGGCAAGTTCCGCCAGGGGGGTGTTGAGGGCGAGGGTAAAGGCGATCGCCCGCGCCGCGCCGCCGGCGCCCAGCATCAGGACGTTCTTGCCAGCCATGTCCACGCCGCCGTCGGTGAGCGCCTTGAGCGCCCCCGCGCCATCGGTGCCCAGGCCGACCAGCCGCTCTCCGTCGTGGATCACCGTATTGATCGAGCCGATCTTGCGGTCCGCCGGCGAGATCTCGTCCACGTACTTCATGACTTCGATTTTGTGGGGGATGGTGACGCTCATGCCGCGGAAGTTCTTCAGCGCCCGCATGCCCGCCAGGGCGCCTTTGACGTCCTCGACCGGGCAGGCCACGTAAACGAAGTCGAGATCGAGAGCCTCGAAGGCGGCATTGTGAATGGCCGGCGAAAGGCTGTGGGATACGGGGTTGCCGATCACGGCGCAGAGTTGGGTTTTGGTGCCGATCTTTCGCATTGTTACGGGAATCTCCTTTGAAATTTTTCAGGGTATCAACATCGTAGTCGCGAGGTTCGGCGACATGGGGTCGCCCTCGCGAACAGAGCTCAAACCGCGAGCCGCTGCATGACGGCACTTCATGTGCCCATCAAGCGTCGGTAACGATTTCGCCTGCGGCATTATCGACAACCACCGGGCTCTCAAAGTAGGTCACGGTCGGTTCCGCACCATATTTTTCCCTGATGAATTCCCGCCATTCGACCGTATAGAGGCGCTCTGCGTCGTCCTGGGATTCCCACAGATAAACGCCGCCGGCCGTCTCGCCATCCTTCGACAGGACGTAATACTTCCGAATCAGCCCCTTGATCTCTCTGTACTTTGGCGCGGTACCGGAAAAAACCTCGCGTGCCTTTTCCCGAGTGAGCGGTTGGGGAAGTTTAAACTGGACAAGCGCAGTAATCATTGGGAATTCCTTCTTGAGGAGAGAAACAGGGGTGACGCCGAACGGTTAAGGAGTTACCGGATACCACAGGATGGAACAACCCTGCAAAGGAAATTTCGGAAAACTCAGCGGCCTCGACTGAGGTGAAAAAGGTGGTCTGGCGACGATTGCCTCGTTGCGTGACATGATGCGGCAATCCTGAAGCAACAACGCCTGCGCTACGTGCCATTTCCCCCTCTGGAAAATGGTGTCTCAAGTAAGTGAGGTATCCCCGCAACCGCATTCTTTTAGGTGCTCGGCCAACTGAGGACCCAACGCCTGCCTCACATCACCTCGCCATCAGTGCGAACACCCCCCAGCCCAGGTATTCACGCGTGTACGCGGCGTAGCGTTTGGGTGCTGAGGTCAGTTCGACTCGAACATCTTTCGCGAAGTCGTCGTCGGGATTCGCTTCGAGCCATCGGCGCATGGTGAGCCACTTGGCCGCCTCATACCGGTCCCAGCTGTCTTGGTCCGCCAGAACCATTTCCACGACGTCGTAGTCGAGGTCGCCGAAAGAAGCGAGAAGCTCTGGAAGCACGAGAAAGTCGGAGATCGAACCGGCAAGGCAACCCTTGGCAACGTCTTCCGTCGGCGGCAACTGCCGCCAGAACGGCTCGCCGATGAGGATGATCCCTCCGGTGCGCAGGCTCCTCGCCAGAAGCTCAATTGTGCCGCCGACTCCCCCACCGATCCACGTAGCACCGACACAGGCTGCCACACCGACCTTCTCGTCGGCGACATAGCCGGCAGCGTCGCCATGGATGAACTCGACCCGATCGGCGACACCGAGTTCTTCAGCGCGGAGTTTCGCTTGTTCGGTGAACAGATGGCTCATGTCGATACCGGTGCCGCTGATTCCGTAATCGCGCGCCCATGTGCACAGCATCTCACCTGAGCCGCTGCCGAGGTCCAGCACACGGGTCTCCGGTTCCAGGCGCAACGCCGCACCGACAGTCGTGAGCTTTTCGGGTGTGAACGGATTATGGATGCGGTGAGCACTTTCGGCGATGTTGAAGATCCGTGGAATGTCCATTGCAGAATCGCTCTATGCCGGTGTGGAAGGATAGTCAGGAGGGGTCAAACCTGGACATTGGACAATCTCTTCAGTACCCCCTCAATCTCTTGTTTCAGCTCCCCATTTGATACCAATTGTTTTCTCAATCGTTGGTAAGTCTTGGCGATGGCAGCGCAACTCATTCCTCCTAGGGCTTGACTGACTTCCTGACTCGTCATCCCAGCGTGATATTTTAGTAGGTAAATTGCAACCTTCCTGGCGTTTCCAACGCTAAGAAGATTCTCTCCAGAGCGCCCGAAATGTTCGGCTACTACCGCAAGAATTGCTTTTTGGCTGGCCCTGGTCTGGAGCTTTTTCCGGTGCGCAATCTCTTCGTCTTCAATCTCTTCAAGCCGATCCAGAGTCTGCCGGATAAATTTCTCACCGCCCAGGATCAAGCCGCCATAAACCTTTTCCAGGGGATTTTCCAGCTCGACGCCCAAACCGCTTTCAATAAATTCCCGGTATTTCTGAGTACCGTCGCCTGCCGTAGAGGAAACCATTCCCAGAATCATTTCCGTTTTTACACAGTCGATTTGTCGCCGGTCAATATAGGCTTTGTAGCTGCTGTGGCGATGTTCTTCCGGACGCTTCGCCATCCCGGCGCGAACCGGATTCAGATGAACATACCGGCTCAACTCAAGCAAATATTTGTCTTTATCAACGATTATCGATTTGAATCGCCCTTGCAGGAGGTGGCCGTTCCGCTTGCGCTTAACATTGACGTAGGTCGTATACGAGCTATTCAGATAGTGCATCGCCCGGCTGAGGTTTTTCTCTTTGGTCTCGAGGATCAGGTGATAATGGTTCCCCATCAGTACATATGCGTGGAGAACGCAGCCGAATCGTTCTTGGACAACAACGAGATATTCTTTGAATTTTTGATAATCTCTCTCGGCGAAAAAGATTTTCTTCCGCTCGTTGCCTCTGGCCGTTACGTGATAAATAGCTCCTTCGTATTCGATTCGTAGTTGACGTGCCATTTCCCCCTCCTGACAGCATCAAGTCCTCTGTAATTTGTCCAATGTCCAGGTTTGACCCCACTTGGTTGCGCGCGCAATGATGTCATCGATAACAAGAACGGGGATTCTTGATAGCTCAAGCTGTTTTTCTGAGTGCGCCAAATAGTTTTCGCTAACCCTAACGGAATGCTTCGTTGTATTTACTTGATGGTACGTAAGCACAACGTATATTGCTGTCACGCCAACAAGAACTACGGTAAATACTGCAGTAATCGTCCCCGCATACGTGTCATTGATACCTTTCAGAAAGCCAAGCACCTCTGGCCTCGCAACAAGAAACCCAACCATTATTAGTGAGGCGAACCCAGCAAACGTCAGGATTACATTTTTCGCAAGTCTATTCATTCGCACCTACTGATACATAACGAGTCTGTAGAAAAACCCCGCTGACGGGTCGGCCTTCTCCCTATCTTCGAGTTTTTCAGAGTTCAGTTTTCTTCGGATCAATTCCTTCGAATATTCCTGCTCCAACCGCATCTCATCCCCGCAGAATGCTTCCGTGCGGGATTTTGTCGCCTACCCTGCCCCCTTTTTACCTAAACAGCCATTCCATACCGGTGGATCTTGGTCAGGTTGTGTACCAAGGTCATCAACTTCCATTGGCCATCGACCTTGGTCTTTCCGCGAAGGCTGAACCGACCCAGACCGATGTTTTCCCGCAAGTGCCCGAAGACCGGTTCGACGATTCCCAACCGCTGGCTGTAGATGTGGCGTCCCAGCACCGAGTCGATCTTCTGCTTCATCCGGGCCAACGGGCCATCGGCCAGTTTGGGCAAGACCGCCAGTGGGATGTTGACCTGCCGGGCGCCCTTTTGCGTGGTCGAGCGCAGACACTGGGCGCGCAGTTGACAACGGTCGCAATCGGTCTGGTGAGCCTGGAACTGCATGAACAGCCGGTTGGCAATCTTGGCTTCGGCGCACTTGAGCCACAGGTGCTTGCCGGCCGGGCAGATGCAGGTCTTGTGAACGATGTCCGCCTGGAAATCGGCGGTGGTGTAGCGGGTGTTGGTGCGGGACTTGGCCACGGGTTCGGGCTTGTGTCGACCGGCGTCGGCAAAGCGGGGGTCCCGAGAGCGAAAGCCGTTGTCGGCGATGTAGCCGTCGATCCGATTCTTCTCCAAATGCTCCAGGGTCTCGGTACAGTGGTAGCCGCTGTCGGCCAGGATCTGGGCCTTTTGCAAAACCGTCTCGTCACCGAGGTTGGTCTTGATCCCTTCGAGCATCGGCTCTAGCAGCCCATGCTCCTGGCCGGTGCCAAAGGCCTCGGCATGGACCACCACCTGATGTTTGGCATCGACCGCCGCCACCCCGGTGTAGCCTTGAACGACCCCGTGCCCGGTCTTCATCTTGGCACTGTCGGGATCGGTGATGTTGCCCTTAACTTCCTTCCCGGTGCGCCCGGTCCTGGTCTTGCCCTGGGCCAGAAACTCCTTGATCTTGCGGCTGGCCGCCTGGAGTTTTTCCGCCTGCTGCTGCTCGCGCTGCCGGAGTGTGGCGTCGGGCACTCCCCGCTGGTCCTCGTCCCGATGCTTGTTCAGCAGAAACCGCACCGCCCGGTCGATCTTGGCCGATTTCTTCTCCAAATCGGCCCGGGTGCCGCTCCATTCCTTGGAGGCGTTCGACGGCATCTTGCAGCCATCGACGGCAAACAACTCCTTGCCGATCAGTCCCATCTGACCACAGATCAGCAGGACTTGCCGAAACAGACCGGCTATCTGGTCGGCAGAGCCGGAGATAAACTCAGCGATGGTGGTGAAGTGCGGCCGACTGTCAGCCGAGATCGCCATGAACAGGACGTTCTCCCGGCAGAGCGCCTCAATCCTGCGGCTGCTGGTCACCCCGCGCGAATAGGCCAGCAGGACGATCTTCAGCAGGATCGCCGGATCGTATGCGGGGCGGCCGTTCTCATCGTTCTTGTACTTGGAATCGAATAGACGCAGGTCGAGTTCGTTGTCGACCAAGTGGTGAAGGGTGTGCTCGAAGGTGCCGGGAAGAATCTGGTCTTCAAAAGCTACCGGCAGAAGCACCGTCTGCTTGTAGTCGTAATCGATAAAGCGGGGCATGCTCCCTCCTGGAGTTCATTCCAAAAACTGCCCGCATTCTAGCAAATTTTAGGGTTTTTCTACAGCCTCAACGATCAAGCTCACCGGCCGCAATGAAGCGCAGCGGAATTGCCGTCCGGTGGAGCGCCTTGTTCAAGTAAGCCGCTTCGCGGCAGAAGTTCCTAAATTCAATACCTTGCCTTCCTAAGCATCCTTCCAAATCCCTCTTCTTGCCGAAAAAAGCTTTCCGTACCAGCCGATCATCTGCTTTTCCTAACCACAAGCCGTATCCCGCGGCGAAACCTCAACTGTGGAAAGGAGATCCACGATGACCGACTGGTACGAAAAATCGATGCGTGCCCTGCAACTGGCCGGCAAGGGGGAACGCACCCAGCAGGCTTACACGCGATCCGTGCGCAAGCTGCTGGAGTTCTTCGACAAGTCTCCGGAGCTGATCTCGGAGACGGAGCTTCAGGACTATTTCCTGCACCGTCGCAACATCGACGAGTGGTCGCCGAACACCATGCGCATCGCCCATGCGGGGATTCGCTTTTTCTTCACCCATGTCCTTGAGCGCAACTGGCGGACTTTTGACTATCTGGGCGCCCAGAAGGAGTTCCGCCTGCCGACGGTCCTCAGCCGCGAGGAGGTGCGCCGGGTGCTCGCTTGCGTCTACACCTTCCACAACCGCGCCTATCTCTCCACCGTCTATGCCTGCGGCCTGCGCCTGCAGGAGGCGCTGCATCTGGAAACCTCCGATATCGACAGCGACCGGATGATGCTCCACGTCCACCGGGGCAAGGGGGCCAGGGACCGCTATGTGCCCTCCCCGCTGCCGGTCAAGGCGCTGCCGCTGCTGCGCGCGTACTGGAAGACCCACCGGCATCCGCGCCTGCTCTTCCCGGCCCTGGGCCGCAACGGCAAGAACGCAGCCAAATCCCCGTATCCCATGGCGATCAGCAGTGTGCAGGGGGCCATGAAAAATGCCGTGCGCGAGGCGGGCATCCACAAGAAGAGCGTGAGGATTCACACCCTGCGCCACTCCTACGCCACCCACCTGTTGGAGGAGGGGGTGAACCTTCGGGTTATCCAGCGCTATCTGGGCCATGCCTCCATCGAGACGACGATGATCTACCTGCACCTGACCCAGAAGGGACAGGAGGATGCCTCTCACCTGATCAACGCCTTGATGGAGGATCTGGGATGAGCGCCATCAATGAAATCTTCCGCGCGTATGCCCCCGAGTACCGGCGCCGCTTCGGTGAGGCGATCCCCGCCGAGCACCAAAAGACCATCGCGGCGATCCTCGCCTGCCGCACCGAGGTGAACGGCTCGGTGGTCTACCACTGCGAGGACTGCAACCGGCTGCACCTGGTGCATCGCGGCTGCGGCAACCGCCACTGCCCGGGATGCCAGAACCACAAGAGCCGCCAGTGGCTGGACAAACAGCTGCAGCGGCAACTGCCGGGCCACCACTTCATGCTGACCTTCACCGTACCGCAGGAGCTGCGCCCCTTCCTGCGCAGCCACCAGCGCAGCGGCTACAGCGCCCTGTTCGCCGCTTCTTCGGAGGCGATCAAGCACCTGGCCGTCGACCCGCGCTTTACCGCAGGTGACACCCCGGGCTTCTTCGGCGTGCTGCACACCTGGGGCCGGCAGCTGCAGTACCATCCGCACATCCACTACGTGGTCCCGGGTGGGATGCTGGCGAGCGAAGGCGGCAACTGGCACCCCTCGGCAGTCAACTTCTACCTGCCGGTGCAGGCGCTCTCCAGTATCGTACGGGCCAAGTTCCGCGACCGCATGGCCAAGGCGGGGCTGCTGGCCGAGATCCCGCCCGAAGTCTGGCGCACCGACTGGAACGTCAACTCCCAGGCCGTCGGCAGTGCCGAAGCCTCGATCAAGTATCTGACCCCCTACGTCTTTCGGGTGGCGATCTCCAACAGCCGCATCGTCAAGGTCGAAAACGGCAAGGTCTTCGTCCATTACCGGAAAACCGGCAGCAACCGCCTGCGCACCCTGGAGCTCGATGCTCTGGAGTTCATCCGGCGCTTTCTCCAGCACGTCCTGCCGACGGGCTTCATGAAGGTGCGCTACTACGGCTTTCTCAGCCCCGGCTCCAAGGTGCCCCTGGAGGAGGTGCGAGGCAAGATCGAGCTGGCATTCGGCTTCGAACTCGCCGCCCCGGAGGTGGAACCGGAGCCGCCGCCGCAGATCGTCTGCCGGCACTGCGGGTGCGAACTCATTTACCGCTACTCGATCCTGCCCCACCAGCGCCGCAGTTTGACGGCGGCACCACCGGGATAAGCCGAGCCGAAAAGCCGAACCGGCGAGCCGATGAGGGCCGAAAGAGCCCGGCGGGTGGTACTCCCGGCGTGGGACGGAAGAGGTGCGTCCAAAGTCTCGTGAAGCAGTTGGATTCGACCGTCTCGCACCCCAAAAAACACGCCATGAGCCCGAGAGGACCACCGAAAAACGACCGCCAATCGGCCCATCCGGAGCCGCCAGCTTCCGTTTCTCCCCTCTCAGAGCAACATTCCGCCCCGTCTCAAGAAACCAATACCCTTATTTCAAAGATCCGCGCCAGATTGCCGGGCTTCATGAACAATGGATTGAGACGACCTTGCAGGTCGTGTCAATCCTTATTGGTTAGCCGTTATCATCGCTTGCGGATGATATACAAGTAACTGGCAGGGAGACGCAATGCGTTCCCCGCTTTGATGAGTGAAATAAAGGAGTTTCCGTGCCCCACATAGAACGGCAAGGCTATGGTTTCGGTGACTTGGAGCCCTTGGAATTCGATCCGCTTCGTCCAGGCTGACGCGCCAAAAGCCATAAACTCTCGGTACTTGCTTCTGCAAACGCCATGAATTCCGGGAGGCTTCAGCTTCGCAATATTGAGACCTGCATTGAATGTCTTCCACCATCGGCTTGGCATCGTGTGCAGCATTAGGCCATCGCTTTTTAGCACACGGCGGCACTCCCTAAGACAAAGGTCAACATCAGGAATGTGCTCTAGCATGTTGCTTGAGAATACCAGATCAAATGTATTGTCCGCGAACCGTGATAGGTCCTGGGCATCACATAAAGAATATTCGACATTAGATAATTGCCGATCCAGGATAGTCTGCCCAAGCCAAGCATGGCTCTTCTCGTCCTTCTCTGTACAGATCAGCCTGTCGCAATATTTCGAGATCGTAACGCTCTGTCCACCGTTCCCAGCGCCCAGTTCCAACCCGAGAGAATATCTTCTATTCGGTAACACAGAGAAGGCAATCTCAGCCTCACGACGGCGAACGAATTCATGCCATTCCTTCCGATCTGATTTGTGGCTGTCGATTTCTTCGGCAGTAAACATGAAGCTACGCATTTGAATCCTCTTGGCTAGTAGAGTAGAACCTCAGTGCACGAACGATCGTCTGGTGAATTCGGCCTTACGGCCCGCCACTGTCCTTTACGCACCTGGCCAGGTGCCCACGTATCGCCCCGTTTCCCTTGGCCCCCTCGTCAAATCGTAAGTCGGGTTTTCCCCGTTACGGCTTACCGACGACCTTCCCCGTGTGTTTATCAGTAACCGTTGTCGTTGAAGTGCTCGCGATCAGCCGAACTGGCACAATCCCAGCCGGGCGGTCATCTCGCCGGAGACTCTTCGATAGCCTCGCGACTCATCGCTGTACTTCCGCTTCAGGAAGATTCGAAGTCGCTCCCGAACGAAGTAGTTCAGTTTCAACAGGCGCTCGCGCACGGGCCGGATGGTGGCGTGGTAGCGGTTCCATCCGCGAATGACCGGGTTGAGATCCTGGACGATCTCTTCCAGGGGCGTCCCGTACCTTCTGCCGATCACCTCTTTGATTCTGTCCTTGATCCGTTGCAGGGAGCGCTCGGACGGCCAGAGGCGGGTGACCTGGGTCATCCTTGCCGCTTTCGATTTGGTCGGGGTGCGCCGCAGGTGGATGCCGAGGAAGTCGAAGCCGTCGTCGGCGTTGACGATCCGGGTTTTCTCCGGATGCAGCGTCAGGCCGAGACGGGCGAGCATTCTTCGCACCTTGTCGAGCGCCTGGCGACCGTTGCGATAGAGCAGGATGACGAAGTCGTCCGCGTAGCGGACCAGGGTGCCGGGGATGGCGGATTCGGCGAACATGACATCGAAGCTGTGCAGGTAGAGATTCGCCAACAGCGGCGAGATGACCCCGCCCTGGGGCGTTCCGGCACTGGTCCGGGTATGTCGTCCCTCTTCCATCACTCCGGCTTTCAGCCAGCCGCGTATCAACTTCAGGATGCGCGGGTCGCTGACGCGCTTTTGAACTTGCCGCAAAAGAATGTCGTGGCGGATGGCATCGAAATAGCCTTGGATGTCGGCGTCGATGACCACCGTCTGATGGCCGTAGGTGATGGCGGAACGGATCTTCTTGATTGCCATGTGAGCGTTGCGCCCGGGGCGGAAGCCACAGGAACAATCCAGAAAGTTGGCTTCGAAGATCGGCTCCAGCACCAGCTTGGCGGCCATCTGCACGACCCGGTCTTTGACGACCGGGATTCCCAGCGGACGCTTCTCGGGCTTGCCCGGTTTGTCGATCCAGCAGCGACGCACCGCCTGGGGCCGGTAGCGCTTCTGACGCAGCTCTTCGCCGATCTGGGCGAGGAACGTCTCGGCGCCGATGACCTCTTCGATGTGCGCGATACTCTGGCGATCGACGCCGGGGGCGCCGCGATTGACCCTGACCCGTTGCCAGGCCGTCCACAATACGTCCTCTCGATACAGCTTGTCGTAGAGGGCGCCGAATCTCCTATCCAGCGACTGTTTCGCTGCACGGGAGAGCTTGCCTTGCAGTGACTGGACTTTCAAAGGCATGTTCCTAGCCATACGGCACTCATGCATCCCTTCATTGCAGACAAACGCGGTCGAAGCAGGGCCGCACGCTCGGGAGGAGTTATGTTGTCTCCTCCGTCATCACTTCCAGGCCCCTCCGACATCCCTCCGCCCGTCGCTCGCCTCTTGCCGGTTTCATCCGACTTGAGGCTCAGCTTACCGCCGCCGAAGCACGGCGGAGGCGGTAGGACTTCAGGTCCAAGGCTCCGTTCTCTGTCTCCGCATGCCGCTGGCCTTACCCCGGGTTCCCGGCAGGTGCTCGCGCCCTTTTGCTTCCCTGCCGGCACTGGCCTTCCCCAAATCCGTAGTGGGTCGGCGTGTAGCCCGAAACTCTCGGGTTTGTCCCGCTCCCGGACTCTCTCAGCAATACCCGTCCGGGCTTATCTGACGAGGCTGCACCATTCGCTTTATGCTACGGCCTGCGAATTTGGCTGGCACCCCGGGCTGAGTACGACTCTCGTTACGAAAACGGTCGCCTTCGCGGCACCATGTCGGGGCAAGTTCAGCCGCCCTGTTACCAGAACGACCCGCCCCCAGCCTACACGCCCAAAAAGGGCAACTGGCGTGGCAATCTCCTTTCAGATTGCTAGATTACGGTCTTGAAACCTCGTACGGTTGAGCTAACCGGCGGCGGAACTCAAGACATTTCTGCAGAAAGCTTTTCAGGCAAAGCACCTCCGTTTGTTCCGTCCGGTTGAGTGTCTTGTTCGACAGTTTGTCTGAATTTTGTCCCTATTTTTAATAATGGTTTTTCAAATAAAAAATAAGAGAGAGGTGCAACAAAGAAAAGGAGTATCAAGCCAATATTTGGCGAGGGGGGCCAAGTTTGCCCTGGGGCCCTATATGGCCCGGTAGACAGGAAAAAACCTTGGTAAATATATATTCCATATGAAATCAACCCGCAAAACTTGAGTGGTCTTATTTCAAAAAAATTCACAAGTTTACTTTTTTGATTTAGAAACATCCATGCAACTATTAAGGAAAAACCAATCCCTCGCAAGTAATACCCAGGGGGGATACAACCAATATTAAGGTAAATAGTGTTGCTCCACAGAAATACCCCTACCATGAGAGAAGCATTTGTTTTTAAAATATTAATTATACGGCCATTGCTTTTTTTCCCACATAGTATTAATGCAACAAAACAACCAAGTAGAATATTTGCTCCTGATATAAAAGACCACCTGTTGATGAAGAAGTTAGAATTGAACCACTCATTATTAATCAATAAAATATTTGCAACAAATGACAACACAACGAACCAGAGAGAAATATTTAATAAAGTTTTGTGACTTTTCCTGTAAAATATAGAAAATGCAAAGGGCCAAAGCAGGTAGAAATGTTCTTCTACCGCCAATGACCAGGTGTGACCCAGTTGGCCAGAGTACCAAGCCTTTGGTATGAAATTATATAGATATGTATACCCAAACAGGAGGCCTTTCCCGTTTGCTACTGGATACACAAATATGCAGATAAGCGTAACCAAAAACATAAAAAGTAAATACAAGGGGAAAATTCTAAAGAATCTCCTTATGTAGAAAAATTTCAAAGAAATACAATCAAACTTATCATGTTCTCTTATTAGCAACATTGTAATTAGGAAGCCTGACAAGACAAAAAATAGCTGAACCCCTGCACTACCATCGATCATCGGAAGAAAGCTGGCTTTCTCAAAAAATTTGAATGCGTGTAGATGTGTTAAAACAACAGCAATTGCTGCAACACCCCTCAATCCGTCAAATCCTTGAATTTTATTCATTATATTTATTTCCTATCTGTCGAACGGTATCTAGACGGACCCGCATAAT
Source organism: uncultured delta proteobacterium (assembly GCA_963763205.1). GTDB lineage: Bacteria > Desulfobacterota > Desulfuromonadia > Desulfuromonadales > DDH964 > DDH964. The sequence goes on from CAVXNQ010000006.1 coordinate 64,406, forward strand.
ATGCGAATTTTCGGCCCAATGCCGCGTAACGCACCAAAACGAATAACTGCATAAAACATCTAACCAGCTTAATTTAGAGTAAATTTATCCCAACCAAGTCATATGACGTCATCTTATACGGACCCGCATAAGAACCGCCACATTTTTCGCTCGGCACCATCACAGATCGTCCACCGGGCTGCGCACCCCCGATGGTCCCCGGTTGAGGACGTGAGTATATATCATGGTAGTTTTGACATCATTGTGCCCGAGAAGCTCCTGAACTGTGCGGATGTCGTATCCCCCCTCAAGCAGGTGTGTAGCAAAAGAATGCCGGAAAGTGTGGCAGGTTGCGCGCTTGACCAGTCCCGCTTTGGTGACGGCATCCCGCACCGCCTTTTGAACCAGAGACGCATCAACATGGTGGCGCCCCTGCTCCCTGGCCAAGCTGATCCAGCGCCGTTCTTGGGGAAAAACCCACTGCCAACGCCATTCGGCCGGAGCGTTGGGATACTTTCGCTCCAGCGCCGCCGGAAGTTGAACCCGCCCCCAACCTTCGGTCAGATCTTTATCGTGAACTATTTTGACGTCTTTCAAATGGTCTCGTAACGGAACTTTGAGTGACTCGGGAAGCATGGTGATCCGATCCTTGGCTCCCTTCCCATCCCGAACCAAGATCTCATTCCGGGTGACGTCAATGTCTTGCACCCGCAGCCGCAGACACTCCATCAGGCGCAGTCCGGCTCCATACATCAGTGACGCCATAAGCCATTTATCCTCCCTGAGGTTGGCCAGTACAGCCTTCACTTCCTCGCGAGTCATGACCACGGGGAGACGGGTTGGTTTGCGAGCGCGTACAACCTCACCCAGGTCGCCCACCTCCCGCCCGATCACATGCCGGTAGAGAAACAGCAGGGCACTGAAGGCCTGATTCTGGGTCGAGGCGCTGACCTTGGCCTTGACGGCCAGGTGAGTCAGAAAGGCATTGATTTCCGGCTCGCCCATCTCCCGGGGATGCCGTATCTTGTGAAAGTAGATGAAGCGCCGCGCCCACTGGACATAGGTCTCTTCGGTGCGGCGGCTGTAATGGCGGGTGCGCAGCGCCTGGCGCAATTGATCGAGAAGCTTGGGTGGCGGGTTTCCGGCCGGTTCCGGCCCGGCATGGTCCGGACTTGGCGGCCCCGGTCTTTGCGGATCGCTTCCTGCCGACGAACCCCTTCCCCCTCCTGTTTTCACGTCCCCCTGCCTATCGCCCATCGGTCCCCTCCTCCCGGCATTGGCGAATCCATCTGATGAAAATAATCTTAACCCGTGCAGCGGTCAACCCGAAAAACCAGAACCGCCCGCCGGAAGAGGTTCCGACGGGCGGTTCGGTTGCAGGTATCCGGTCTAGGCTACCCTGAATCGGGGCCCAGGCAGGCGCGCCTCACCCCTTCCGGCAGGCGATGCCGTCGATCTCCACCAGCACCCCCTTGGGCAGGGCGGCGACCTGCACGGTGGCGCGGGCCGGCGGGGCGGCGGGGAAGGCTTCGCCGTAGATGGCGTTGACGGCGGCGAAGTTGGCGAGGTCGGTGAGATAGATGGTGGTCTTGACGACGGCGGAGAAGTCGATTCCCGCGGCGGCGAGGACCGCCTTGAGGTTCGCCATCACCTGCCGCGTCTGCGCCTCGATGCCGCCGGCGACGATCTCGCCGCTGTGCGGATCAAGGGGGATCTGCCCGGAGAGGAAAATCCAGCCGTCGGCCTCGATGGCCTGGGAATAGGGGCCGATGGCCGCCGGCGCCTGGTCCGTCACAATCGCTTTCTTGATCATCGTTACCTCCTGAAGTCGGGGGCTTGGGGCTGGGGTTCAGGGACGAATGGCGCTAGTTTAAGGGTGGATAGCAGCAAAACCGGGACTGCCCCCGAGCGGGGGCGGTCCCAGGCTTTTGCGGCGCGAACCACCCGAGTTTCATAGCCCGTAAACATCTGGGACAGCCCCCGATGAAGCCGGGGACAGTCCCGAGTTTACTCCCCGGCAGCGTCGCAAAGACCTTAAACTAGCGCCATTCGGGGCTGGGACTTTAATTCAAAATTCAAAATTCAAAATTGCCTTTCCATTAGTTCCTCATCCGCTCCACCCCCGTCACCCCCTTGAGCTTCTTCAGGGCGGTGATCACCCGGTTGAGATGGTCGAGGTCCTGGATGTCGATCTCGAAGTTGTTGACGCCGCGGTGGTCGGCGGTGGAGACGACGTTGGCGCTGATGATGTTGGCCTCGCAGTTGGTGATCGCGCCGGTGATCCCGGCCAGCATCCCCTTCTGGTCGAGGCAGTAGACGCGGATCTTGACCGAGCGGGCGACCTTTTTCTTCATGTCCCATTCGATCTCGACCCGCCGTTCCGGGTCCCCCTCGGCGACGTGGGGGCAGTCGAGGGTGTGCACCGTCACACCGCGGCCGCGGGTGATGAAGCCGGTGACCGCATCGCCGGGGAGCGGGTTGCAGCACTTGCCGAAGCGCACCATGATGTCGTCGATACCGTCGATCTTGATGGCGCTGGAGGGCTTCTTGCGGATCTTTTCCAGCACCCGGGTGAGGCGCCCCGGCTTGGCGGCCTCCGGTTTCTGCTTCTCCTGCGGGATCAGCCGGCCAAGGGCCTGACCGACGGTCAGCTTGCCGTAGCCGATGGCGGCGAGCAGGTCGTCGACCTGCTGGAAGCCGAGCTCCTCGACGGTCGTCGCCAGTTCCGGCGAGGCCAGGGCGCGGCCCATGCTCCAGCCATGCTTGCGCAGCTCCTTTTCGAAGATGCTGCGGCCGAGCTCCAGGCTCTTCTCGTGCTGCTGGGTCTTGACCCACTGGCGGATCTTGTTGCGCGCCCGCGGGGTCTTGACGAACTTGAGCCAGTCCTTGCCGGGGCTCTGGTGGGGAGAGGTGATCACCTCGACGACGTCGCCGTTTTTCAGCTCGGTCCTAAGCGGCATCAGCCGGCCGTTGATGCGCGCCCCGCTGCAGTGGTGGCCGACGTCGGTATGGACGCTGTAGGCGAAATCGACCGGGGTCGCCCCCCGCGGCAGCTCCTTGACGTCGCCGTTGGGGGTGAAGACGTAGACCTCCTCGGGGAAGAGGTCGATCTTCACCGAGTCGAGGAACTCCCGGTTGTCCTTGAGCTCCTTCTGCCATTCGAGCATCTGCCGCAGCCAGGAGAAGCGCTTGTCCTCGCTGCCGGCGACCACCGAGGCGCCCTTCTCCTTGTACTTCCAGTGGGCGGCGATCCCCTCCTCGGCGATGCGGTGCATCTCGGCGGTGCGGATCTGCACCTCCATGCGCTCGCCGAAGGGGCCGATGACCGTGGTATGCAGCGACTGGTACATGTTCGCCTTGGGCATGGCGATGTAGTCCTTGAAGCGGCCGGGGACCGGCTTCCAGGCGGCATGGATGATGCCGAGGACGGCGTAGCAGTCGCGGATATTGTCGACCAGGATGCGGAACGCGACGACGTCGTAGACCTGCTCGAAGTCGATCCCCTGGCGCTGCATCTTGGTATAGATCGAGTAGAGGTGCTTGTAGCGCCCGGAAATCTCCCCGCCGATGTCGTGCTCGGCGAGCTTGGCGGTGATCTGCTTCTTGACGTCCTCGATGTAGGTCTCCCGCTCCCGTTTTTTCTTGGCCACCTTCTCGGCGAGATCGTTGTAGACCTCGGGTTCGAGGTAGCGGAAGGAGAGGTCCTCGAGTTCGCTCTTCAGCCAGCTGATACCGAGACGGTTGGCCAGCGGGGCGAAGATCTCCAGGGTTTCCTGGGCGATCTTGTGCTGGCGCTCGGCCGGCTGGAAATCGAGGGTGCGCATGTTGTGCAGGCGGTCGGCAAGCTTGACCATGATCACCCGGATGTCGCGGGCCATGGCGAGCAGCATCTTGCGGAAGTTCTCCGCCTGCCGTTCTTCGCTGGTGCGGAAGGAGATCTTGCTGATCTTGGTGACCCCTTCCACCAGGTCGGCGATCTCGTCACCGAACAGGGCGCGAACTTCCTCGACGGTGGTCAGGGTGTCTTCGACGGTATCGTGGAGCAGGCCGGTGACGATCGTCGGCACGTCCATCTTGAGCTGGACGAGGAGGTCGGCGACCTCCATCGGATGGGTCAGGTAGGGCTCGCCGGAGAGGCGCATCTGGCCCTGGTGGACCTTGGCGGAGAAGACGTAGGCCTTGCGCAGCGGGTCGAGATCGGCCCCGGGATTGTAGGCAAGAATGCGTTCGAGGATATCGTCGAAGCGTATCATCGGGATTCTTTCCGGCGACACGAATGCGCTCGCAAAGCGGAAGAGATGCCGCGGGCCGGCAGCCGGCGGCGGTGGAGTTAGTGACCGGTGCGGTTAATTCCAGTCGTCAATTAAAAGCCACGACTAACCGAACGGGACACTGGACACAAAAAAAGCAGGCGGCCCGGGGGCCGCCTGCCGTTGCCGGTGATCAGCGTTTGCGGGCCGGGATTTCGAATTCGATCTTGCCGGCGGCAATCTCCCGCAGCCCGAGAACCACCTTCTTGTTGCCGGCGCGGTTTTCGATCAGCGGCTGCGAGCCCTTGTAGAGCTGCTTGGCGCGCTTGGCGGCCACCATGACCAGCAGGAAACGGTTGGGAACCTGGTTCAGGCAATCTTCGACGGTAATACGTGCCATGGGCCTCTGGACTCCTTGTACAGTTTGCCGGGCTGCCCGCGGAAAACGGGTCAGCCGGGTTGAAAATCGAAACGGTTCCGCAGCGTCGGCAGAACCAGCCGGGTGCGCAGCCCCTCGGCGACGATGATCGCCTTGAGCTGGCTAAGGGCCAGGGCGAAATCATCGTTGACCACGAGGTAATCGTAGCGGGGAGCGTGGTTGATCTCCCCTTGGGCATTGGCGAGGCGCTGGGCGATGACGCTGTCGCTGTCGGTGTTGCGCTGGATCAGCCGCCGCCGCAGTTCGTCCATATCCGGCGGCAGGATGAAGATGAAGACACCGTGGCCGAGACTGTTGCGCAGTTGCTCGGCGCCCTGGCAGTCGATATCGAGAAGAATGTCCTCGCCGGCGGTGCGGGCGGCCTCCAGGCTCGCCAGTGCCGTACCGTAGCAGTTGCCGTGGACCTCGGCCCACTCGGCAAATGCCCCTGCCGCAACCATCGCCCGGAAGCGCTCACCGGTCACGAAATGGTAGTCGACGCCGTCGACTTCTCCCGGCCGGGCCGGGCGCGTGGTGTAGCTGACAGAATGCCGCAGGGTCGGGAAAAAGTCAATGAGTTCCTTGCATAAGGAGGTCTTGCCGGCCCCGGAGGGGGCCGAGATGACGAAGATGATGCCGCTGCGCCCGGGGGCGCCGGCGGCCCGCTCACTCGACATTCTGCACCTGTTCGCGGATCTTTTCGAGTTCCGACTTGAGGGTGACCACCAGCCGGGTCAGTTCGGCATCGTTGGACTTGGAGCCCATGGTGTTGGCCTCGCGGTTCAGTTCCTGGACGAGGAAATCGAGCTGGCGGCCGACCGGCTCGACGCCGGCGAAGAGGGCGCGGAACTGCTGCAGGTGGCTGCGGAAGCGCGTCAGCTCTTCGCTGATGTCGCAGCGGTCGGCGAAAACGGCCAGCTCCTGGGCCAGGCGCTGCGGATCGACCTCGAGCTCCTGGCCGTAGCGGGCCAGGCGTTCCTGTAGCCGCTGCCGCCATTCGCCGGGAACCTGGGGTGCACGCAGCTCGACCTGGCCGAGAAGCTCCTCGACGCCGGCCAGGCGCTGCTCGAAATCGGCCAGGGTCGCCGCCCCCTCGGCGAGGCGCATCTTCTCCAGCATGTCGAGGGCGACCGTCAGCGCCTCCGCCACGCCCCGCAGCAGCGTCTCTTCCGGCACCCCCCCCTCCTGGAGGGAAACCACGTCGCGCTGGCCGGCGAGCAGGGCCAGCGGCACCCCGCCGCTGACCGGGAAGGCCTCGGCCAGGTTCTGGAAGACCTGCATGTAGGCGTTGGCCAGCGGCAGGTTGAGGGTCGGCAGGGCGCTGCTGCCGGCCGCCGTCTCCTGGGTCACGAAGACGTCGATCTTGCCCCGCTTGAGGCGCTCGCCGACCTTTTTTTTGATCTCCAGCTCGCTGGCCATGAGACCCCGCGGCGCCTTCACGCTGACGTCGCCGTAGCGGTGGTTGACGGAGCGCACCTCGACGGTGACGGTCACCCCGTCAATCAGGCTCTGCCCCTTGCCGTAACCGGTCATGCTCTTGATCATGGTCGGAAGTCCGTTCTCATTGCGGGTGCCCTCTGGCGCCCGTTCAGGGGAAGCAGGGGGCGTCCCGGAAAGGAAGCCCGGCCAGGTCCTTGGCCGAGAGCCGGGGCTCGGCGGTCGGCCAGGCGATGGCCAGGTCGGGATCGTCCCAGCGGATGCAGCACTCGAACTGCGGGGCGTAGTAATCGGTGGTCTTGTAGAGGAACTCGGCCGCCTCGGACAGCACCAGAAAACCGTGGGCGAACCCCGGCGGGACCCACATCTCGCGCTTGTTTTCCGCCGAAAGACGCGCCCCGACCCAGCGGCCGAAAGTCGAAGACGATTTGCGCAGGTCGACGGCGACGTCGAACACCTCGCCGACCACGCAGCGCACCAGCTTTCCCTGGGCCTGGCGGATCTGGTAGTGGAGGCCGCGCAGCACCCCTTGCGCCGAGCGCGAGTGGTTGTCCTGGACGAAGCGGCCGTCGAGCCCGGTCGCCTCCCGCCAGCGGCGCTCGTTGAAACTCTCGAAGAAGAAGCCCCGGGCGTCGCCGAAGACTTGGGGCTCGACGATCAGCACCTCGGGGATGTCGGTCTCGATCAGCTGCATCAGAACTCGTCCCTCAGCACCATTTCCAGGTAATTACGGTACCCCGATTTGGGCGTATCGGCAATGATCGCCTCGAAACCGGCGCGGTCAAGGAAACCTTTGCGGAAGGCGATCTCCTCCAGGCAGGCGATCTTCAGCCCCTGGCGCGCCTCGAGGGTGCCGATGAAATGGCTCGCTTCGAGCAGGCTCTCGTGGGTACCGGTGTCGAGCCAGGCGATGCCGCGCCCCAGCTTCTCGACCCGCAGGGTGCCGGCGCGCAGGTAGGCGAGGTTGACGTCGGTGATCTCCAGCTCGCCGCGGGCCGACGGCTTCATTGCGCGCGTGACCTCGACCACCTCTCCGTCGTAGAGGTAGAGGCCGGGGACCGCGTAGTGGGATTTGGGGTGGGCCGGTTTTTCTTCGATAGAGAGGACGGTGCCGGATTTGTCGAACTCCACCACTCCGTAGCGTTCCGGGTCGTGGACCGGGTAGCCAAAGACCATGGCGCCGCCGGCGAAGTCCCCGGCGATGCGGTCGAGGGCCATCTTGCCGTAGAAGATATTGTCACCCAGGATCAGGCAGACCGGCTCGCCGGCGATGAATTCTTCACCGACCAGAAAGGCCTGGGCGATCCCCTTCGGCTCCGGCTGGACGGCGTAGGAGAGGTGGATGCCGAAGCGGCTGCCGTCGCCAAGCAGGGCCTCGAAGCGGGGCGTGTCGTGGGGGGTGGAGATGATCAGGATATCGTTGATGCCCGCCATCATCAGGGTCGAAAGCGGGTAGTAGATCATCGGCTTGTCATAGACCGGTTGCAGCTGCTTGCTCGCCACCAGCGTCAAGGGGTAGAGGCGGCTGCCGGCGCCGCCGGCGAGAACGATCCCCTTTTTGATGCCTGCCATTTCTCTTCCTCCAATTTCAAACTTTCAAACAAGTTAAAGGGTGGGCCGGTTGCGCTGCCGACGCCGCACCAGATAGCGATCGAGGGCGTCCTGCCAGGGGGGAACCTCATTTCCGGTGGCGGCCTGATATTTGGTGGTCGAAAAGACCGAGTAGGCCGGCCGCGCGGCCGGCAACGGGTAATCGGCGGTGGTGATCGCGAGGTGCCGTTGCAGCGCCACCTCCCCGCCGGCGGCGACATACCTGCGGACGATTTCCAGGCTGAATTGATACCAGCTGCAGACCCCGGCGTTGGCGAAGTGAAAGAGGCCGTACTGTTCCTTCTCCAGCAGGGCGAAGATCGCCCGGGCGAGGTCGGCGGTGTAGGTCGGTGAACCGACCTGGTCATCGACCACCCGCAGTTCCTCGCGTTCCGTCGCCAGGCGCAGCATCGTCTCGACGAAGTTCTTTCCGCCCGGCCCGAACAGCCAGCTGGTGCGGATAATCAGGAACTTCTCCAGACCCGAACCGAGGATTTCCTCCTCGCCAAGAAGTTTGGAGCGACCATAGGCGGAGCGGGGCCCCGTGGGCGAGGTCTCGCGATAGGGTTCCGTGGCGAGGCCGTCGAAGACGTAGTCGGTGGAGATGTGGACCAGCGTTGCCCCACTGAGCTTCGCCGCCTCGGCCAGCAGCCCGGGGCCGTCGCCGTTGACCCGGTTCGCCAGCTCCGGATGGCTCTCGCAGCCATCGACATCGGTGTAGGCGGCGCCATTGACGATCAGATCGAAGCCACCGCGGCCGAGTTCGCTCAGCACCTGGCCACGCAGGGTCAGATCGAACGCGGGAAGATCGAACAGGCTCCATTCGTAATGGTCCGGGGCCAGCTCGCGAATCATCTGCGCCAGCATCCCGTTGGCCCCGATCAGCGCAGCCCTGACCGGCCGGATACTCATGCCTCGGCACCGTACATCTGCTGGTAGTAATCCCGGTAACTGCCATCCAACACCGCTTCCATCCACTCCCGGTTGGCCAGGTACCAGTCGATGGTGCGCGCCATCCCGGCGGCAAAATCGAGGGACGGCTCCCAGCCGAGCTCGCTGCGGATCTTGCCGGCATCGATGGCATAGCGCCGGTCGTGGCCGGCGCGGTCCCTGACGAAACGGATCAGGGCGGCGCGCGGCTCTCCCGACGGCAGGCGCCCCACCTTCGCGTCGAGCAGGTCGCAGATGGTGGTCACCACCTCGATATTCTGCTTCTCACTGTTGCCGCCGATGTTGTAGGTTTCCCCGAGCCGCCCCTTGGCGAGCACTTCGAGGATCGCCGCACAGTGGTCGGTGACAAAGAGCCAGTCCCGGACGTTACGGCCATCGCCGTAAACCGGCAGCTCCTTCCCCTTGAGCGCATTGTTGATCACCAGCGGGATGAGCTTCTCGGGGAACTGGAAGGGGCCGTAATTGTTGGAGCAGTTGGTGATCAGCACCGGCAGGCCGTAGGTGTGGAAATAGGCGCTCGCCAGGTGGTCGGAGGAGGCTTTGCTCGCCGAGTAGGGGGAGCGCGGGTCATAGGGGGTGGTTTCGGTGAAGTAGCCGGTCGCGCCGAGGGAGCCGTAGACCTCGTCGGTGGAGACGTGCAGAAAGCGGCGGGTGCCGGGCGCCGGCCTGACCCCAGGCCTGGCGGGCCGCTTCGAGCAGGGCGAAGGTGCCGACGATGTTGGTCTGGATGAACTCGCCGGGGCCGACGATGCTGCGATCGACGTGCGACTCGGCGGCGAAATGAACGACGGTGTCGATAGTCTCACTGGCGAACAGCTCCGCCAGCAGGGTGGAGTCGCAGATATCGCCATGAACGAAACGATAGCGCTCGTTCTGTTCGACATCCCGCAGGTTCTCCAGGTTGCCGGCATAGGTCAGCTTATCGAGGTTCACCAGGCGCAGGTCCGGGAGACGGTCGAGGGCCAGGCGGACAAAGTTCGAACCGATGAAGCCGCAGCCCCCGGTCACCAGCATCGTTTTCATCACCACACTCCTACAAACACCAGTAAAGGAACCCGGCCTGTCGCGCCGCGGCCGCATCGAGCTGTGACTTGACGTCGACCAGCACTTTGCCCTTGCCGTCATCGCGGAAAAACCCGGAAAGGCGCTCGAACCCCAGCGGAGCAAAGTCCTGGTGGGCGACTGCCCAGACGACGGCATCGACAGCCGGCACCGCATCGAGCGGGGTCAGCGTGACGCCGTATTCATGGGCCGCTTCCGCCGGGTCGGCGACCGGATCGTGAATGACCACATCGACCCCGTACTCTGCCAGCTCGCGCACGATATCGATGACCTTGCTGTTGCGGATGTCGGGGACGTTCTCCTTGAAGGTCAGCCCCAGCACCAGCACCCGCGCCCCCTTGACCGCCTTGCCGGCACGGATCAGCTCCTTGACGGTCTTCTCCGCCACATACTTGCCCATGCCGTCGTTGATGCGCCGGCCGGCGAGGATCACCTGCGGGTGGTAGCCGATCGATTCGGCCTTGTAGGTCAGGTAGTAGGGGTCGACGCCGATGCAGTGGCCGCCGACCAGGCCGGGGGTGAAGTTGAGGAAGTTCCACTTGGTGCCGGCCGCCGCGAGGACGTCGCGGGTGGGGATGCCCAGCCGGCCGAAGATGATCGCCAGCTCGTTCATCAGCGCGATGTTCAGGTCGCGCTGGGTGTTCTCGATGACCTTGGCCGCCTCGGCGACCTTGATGCTGGAGGCGCGGTGCACGCCGGCCGTGACCACCAGTTCGTAGACCGCGGCCACCGTCTCCAGGGTCTTCGGCGTCCTGGCCGGAGACGACCTTGACGATCTTGTCGACGGTGTGCACCTTGTCGCCGGGGTTGATCCGCTCCGGCGAGTAGCCGACGTTGAAGTCGACCCCGCACTTCAGGCCCGATTCGGCTTCCAGGATCGGCACGCAGATCTCCTCGGTGACGCCGGGATAGACGGTCGACTCGTAGACGACGATGCTCCCCCTGGCGAGGTGGCGGCCGATGGTGCGTGAGGCCGCCTCCACCGGGCGCAGGTCGGGGCGCTTGGCGGCGTCGATGGGGGTCGGCACGGTGACGATGAGGAAGCGCGCCTCTGCCAGCCGGGCGGCGTCGAGGGTGAAATCGATGCGGGTGGCGGCCAGCTCTTCGCGGCTCAGTTCGCCGGTGGCATCGAAACCCTGCTTCAGCTCGGCGATCTTCTTGGCGCTGATATCGAAGCCGATGACGTCGACGATCCGCCCGAAAGCGGCCGCCAGCGGCAGGCCGACATAGCCGAGACCGACTACCGCCAGCTTGGTCCGCCGGCCGGTCAGATCGTCAATGGAGAACATGCAACCTCCTTACGGGATAACCAGACGCCGCGTACCGCGGAACCGCTCGGAAGGTCCCCGGCAGCCGCGCGCCATCCCGGCAATCCCGCTGCAAGCCAATGAGATAAGAGGGAAATTTAAAAAGAAATTTGATACCACGAGGCGCCCCCCGGGGTCAAACAAAAACCCCCGGCAGAGGCTCATCGCGCCGCCTGGAGAATCCGTTCCGCGGCTTCCGCGAGGTCGCTGCAACGCGTCACCGGATCGCTGCCAAGGTCCCTGCTGGTAGCCGCTCCGTAGCCGGTCAGCACCAGCAGCGGCGTGCAGCCGGCGCGCCGGCCGGCCTCGATATCGGCCGCCTTGTCCCCCACCATGAAGGAGCGGGCCAGGTCGACGCGGTGCTCGGCGGCCGCCTGCAGCAGCAGCCCCGGATTCCCCTTGCGGCAGTCGCACACCCGGCGCCAGGGCGCCAACCCCTGCTCCGGGTGGTGGGGGCAGACGTAGAAGCCGTCGACCGCCGTCCCGCTGCGCCGCAGCTCCGCCTGCAGATGCCGATGCAGGACCTCCACGTCCTCCAGGGTATAGTAGCCGCGGGCCACCCCCGACTGGTTGGTGACGACGAAAACCAGGAAACCGGCCTGCTTCAGCCGCGCCACCGCCGCGACCGCCCCGGGGAGGAAGGCGAAGTCCGCCACCTTGTAGAGGTAGTCCTTTTCGACATTGATGGTGCCGTCGCGGTCGAGAAAGACCGCGGGACGGGGGGCGGTGGTATGCGGTTCGGCGATCACGGTTCGGCGGCCCCTTTTTCCCGCTTTCTTCTTCCGCATCGGAACGCTCTAGCAGCGTCTTGAAATACTTGGGTTTTCAGGCTGATAAAACTGCCCGGATGCAAGGCGCCGGAAAACCTGCGGAAAAAGGCGTACCTGGAAGGTACGTCGTTGACGAAGGTTGAGGGCAACTCCGCAGATGGGCGTTTTTCATCAGCCTGCTAGACCTGCTCCCGGTAATGCACGGCATGCAGCACCTTGAGCCGGCACTTCTCATAAAGATGCTGCAGGGCCACCCTGGGATGACGCTTGCGCAGCTCCCGCCGGGAGAGGATCGTCGCGCCGGCGGCCGGTGGCGCGGCGTCGTGCCGGGCCTCGATCTCCCGCGCCAGGACCGCAAAGATGTTGTAGGTCTCGAGGACCAGGCGCCGCGCCTCGAGAATCGCCGGCAGGCGCTTTTCGTATTCGTGGTCGGCAATGGTGCGCCGGATGATCGCCGCGGCGCCCTCGACGTCGTCGAAGTCGAGGGGGATGAAGCTCTCAGCCGGGAAGTAGTCCGCGGCGTTGGGGCAGCCGATGTAAAAGGGCAGCGTCGCCCCGAGAAAGGGGTCGGCGAGCTTTTCGGTCCAGTGATGGGGGCCGATGAAGTTCTCGATCGCCAGATGGTAACGGTAAGGGGCCAGCGCCTCGGCCTTGTCGTCCATCGGCCTGACCCCCTGGCCGTAGATCTCCATCTCGGGGATCAGCTTTTTCAGCGCCTGGGTGAACTCGTAGCGGCGGTTGTGCAGGGTATGCCGCTGCCGTTTGGAGGAACAGACGGTGGCGAAGCAGAGACTCTTGGCGAGGGGCGGATGGGCGGCCATCTCGTTGTAGCCGAGCAGGCGCTCGCTCCCGAGGCCGTAGAACCAGTGCAGGGCCGGCTGGCGGTAGATCCGGCTCGGGTGGGGGAGCGCCCAGGGTTCCTGGCTGGTCAGGACGTGGCCGAACTGGGCGGTGTAGGCGTTGCCGTAGGCCTTGATATTGGAGGGCTCGGTGGTCACCAGCAGGGTATTCTGCCGCGGACAGGGCAGCCGCTCCTCCGGGGCGCAGAAGCTCGGGATGTCGTTGTAGATCACCAGCCAGTCGTAATCCCCGGTCTGCGGGGAGAAGTCGAAGGCGCAGCGTCCCCACACCGGCCGGGCGTCCGGGAACTGCCGCAGCCAGATATGGGGCTGAACCGTCCCGATCATCTTGACGCGGATCGATGCCTGGGGCCGGTCCGGATTGCTGGCCATCGCGTTCATCCCTTCAGGAAATCGGCCGGTGCCGGGTTTATCGCCGGGGCTCAAAGCGGCCCCGCCACCTTCGTCAGGGCCGCAAGGACCATGGCGGGGGTAATGGCCGCCATGCAGGCATGGTCGTGGGCGCAGGTCTTGCCGTAGCAGTTGCGGCAATCGATATCGGCCTGCAGGGCGCGCACGTTCTCCCCCACCGGTTTGACCCGGCGCGGGTCGGTCGGTCCGCAGATCACCACCATCGGCGTGGTGGTGCAGGAGGCGACGTGGGCGGTGCCGGTATCGTTGGCGACGATCAGTCGGGCGGCGGCGGCCAGCGGGACCAGATCGAGCATTTTCGTCTGGCCGCAGAGGTTGACCAGCCAGGAGACGTCGCAGGCGCCGGCGATGGCGGCGCACTCCTCCAGTTCGTCGGGGCCGCCGAGGAGCACCACCTTGTCCACCCCCCGCTCCCGCAGCAGCCGGGCCAGGGCGGCATAGCGCTGCGCTCCCCAGCGTTTCAGCCAGCCTGCCGCCTGGCTCCCCGGCAGCAGGACGGCGAAGCGCCCCGCTTCCAGGCCGTGGGCGGCCATCAGCTCGGCGGCGTGGCGGCGATGATCTTCGCCCGGATGCAGGACCGGCCGCTCGGTGCGGGCCGGGATTCCTGCCGCCGCCAGGGTGGCGCGCTGCATGTCGAAGGCGTGGGGCAAAACGGCGCTGGGCGGCCGGGCGACGTTGTAGGGAAACGCCGGTGGTTCCCCACCCGCCAGCGCGGGGCGCTGCCGGTCAGCCACCAGAGGGTCATCGCCAGCCGGCTGCGGTCGTTGGACTGCAGGTCGAATACGACATCGTAATGGCGGCCGAGCACGAACCGCAGCCAGCTCCAGAGTCCGCGCCACCCGCCCTGGCGCCGCCGCACGTCGATGGTGCAGAGTTCGCTGAAGCTGGGGTCGTGTTCGAACAGCTGCCGGTAGGGCGGCAGGGTGTGCAGGTCGATCTCCGCCTCGGGAAAGGCGCGGCGGATGTCCTGGAACATGGCGCTGGAGATCACCACGTCGCCCATGGCGCTCCACTTCATGACCAGGATGCGGCGGATCGTCGGATCGGTTGTCAAATCGCTCGTAGGGTTCATCTTACCGTCTCGAATTCCCCCGGAAAATCATTTGCACCGCAAAGACGCCAGGAACGCAAAGCAAATCGAAGAGGTCATTGAGAGATGGCGGCAACTTAACGCCCCCCCTGGCTTCCTAAGTCGTTCTCTTTCTTCGCGACCTTTGCGCCTTTGCGGTGAAGGACCACCGGTAATTGGATTGTGGATTAGAGATTGCGGTAGTTTTCCAGGATCTTCTCGATGATGCCGGTGGTCGATTTGCCGTCGACGAACTGGATCAGCTCTACCCGCCCGCCGTAGCTCTCCACCAGTTCCTTGCCGACCACCGTCTCCGGGGTGTAGTCCCCGCCCTTGACCAGGATGTCGGGACGCAGCACCTCGAGCAGCTCCAGCGGCGTGTCCTCGTCGAAGATCGTCACGTAGTCGATGCAGTCGAGCGCGGCCAGGATGTGGGCGCGCTCCTCCTCGCCGATCAGCGGCCGCTGCGGCCCCTTGAGGCGGCGGATCGAGGCGTCGGAGTTGAGTCCCAGCACCAGCAGGTCGCCGAGCTGGCGGGCCTTCTGCAGGTAGCGGACATGGCCGACGTGGAGCAGGTCGAAGCAGCCGTTGGTGAAGACCACCTTGCGCCCCTGGCGCCGGGCGGTCGCCAACAGCGGTGCCAAGGCGTCGCGGCTGCGGATCTTCAGCCCGCCGTCGACGCTCTGCAGCGCCGCGGCGTGGCGCAGCTCGTCGGGGCTGACCGTGGAGGTGCCGAGCTTGCCGACGACGATGCCGGCGGCGAGGTTGGCGAGCCGCGCCGCCGCCTCGAAGCCGAGGCCGCAGCCGAGCCCGGCGCCGAGGAAGGCCAGCACCGTATCGCCGGCGCCGGAGACGTCGAAGACCTCGCGGGCCTCGGTCGGCAGGTGCAGATGGCGGCCGTCGCGGAAAAAGAGGCTCATCCCCTCCTCGCTGCGGGTCAGCACCAGCGCCTCCAGGTCGAGCTCCCGGAGCAGCCCCTCCCCGGCCGCCTGCAGGCTCGCCTCATCGACGATCTCGATGCCGGCGGCGGTCTGCGCCTCGCTGCCGGTTGGGAGTGAGGACGGTGGCGCCCCGGTAGCGGGAAAAGTCGCGCCCCTTGGGATCGACCACCACCGGGATGCCGCGGGCGCGGCCGAGCTCGCACAGCGTCGCCAGCACCTTCGCGCTGAGCACCCCCTTGAGGTAGTCGGAGACCAGGATCACGCTCGAAGGCGTCGGCGGCGCCGCGCAGATAGTGGAGCAGGACCTCCTCCTGCTCGGCATGCCAGCGGGGTGCTGCTCTCGCGGTCGATGCGCAGCATCTGCTGGTGGCTGGCCAGGACCCGGGTCTTGCGGCTGGTGGTCCGCCCCGGGGCAAGGAAAATGCCACCGGTGCCGATCCCCTGCTCCTGGCAGCAGGGAGCGCAGCAGGCGGCCGTCGCCGTCGTCGCCGAGAACGCTTGCCACCTGCACCTCGCAGCCGAGGGCCGTCAGGTTATTGATGACGTTGCCGGCGCCGCCGAGGCGCAATTCGTCGCGCTCGACCTCCACCACCTGCACCGGCGCCTCCGGGGAGATGCGCTCGGTCTTCCCCCACAGGTACTCGTCGAGCATCAGGTCGCCGACCACCAGCACCCGCAGGGAGGCGGCCCGGGTCAGAAAGGCGTCGATATCGGGAAGACTCATCTCTAAACCTCGTTGCGGTTTTCCGGCGCCACCGGCTGCAGCCCCTCAAGGACGGCGGTGGCGAAGAGCGGGATGTTGATCTCGTGGTGGCCGGTGATGGTGTAGCCGCGCCCGCTGCCGGAGGTGGGACGTTTGACCACGTTCTGCAGCGGCCGGTAGTGCTGGATCATGTCGAAGTTGGCGGTGGTGAAGTTGTCGACGTGGTGGCCGAG
This sequence comes from uncultured delta proteobacterium, assembly GCA_963763205.1. GTDB lineage: Bacteria > Desulfobacterota > Desulfuromonadia > Desulfuromonadales > DDH964 > DDH964. The sequence continues at coordinate 80,387 of CAVXNQ010000006.1, forward strand.
GTTCTGGGCGATGGAGAGCGCCTTCAGAAAGACCTCGGGGAGGAGCACCGCCGAGCCGACGTTGAGCCAGACTCCGCCGCCGCCGAGATCGGCGACCACCGCGGTCAGCAGCCGAAAGTCGCGGAAGGACATCTCGCCGAGCACGGCGCCGTCGGCGGCCGGGTGCTGGTGGATGATGTCGGTGCCGATGGCCACGTGGACCGTGGCCGGGATGCCGGCTTTGGCGCAGGTGGCGAGCAGGCTGTAGTCGGCAAAAGGGTGACCGGCAGCGAGGATCTGCCGGCCGATCGCTTCGCCGAAGCCGACCCCGGCCTCCAGCCCTTCCCGCAGCGCGCGGTTCATGCCGCCGCCGGTTTCCTCGGAGAAACCGAAGTCCCCGGAATGAAGGACCGCGCCGACATCCTCGGAGGTGGCGCCGACCAGGGAGACCTCGTAGTCGTGGATCGCCGCCGAGCCGTTCATCGCCACGGCGGTGATCACATCCGCATCGATCAGGGCCTGCAGCACCGGCTGCAGCCCGCACTTGATGACGTGGCCGCCCATGGCCAGGATCACCGGGCGATCCTTGCGCCGCGCCGCGACCACCGCGTCGACCACCCCGCGCAGCGCCTGCGCGCCGAGCAGGTCGGGCAGGGCGGCGAAGAACTCGGCAAAGCTGCCGCCGGCTTTCGGCGGGCGGGCGAAGTGCTCGCTGACGTTGACCTTGTTGTCGCGGCTGCGGATCGAATAGGTGCGCACCCCGTCGAGATCGACGGGCCGGTACGGGCTTGCTCATGGCGACTCCCCGGCGGCGGCGCCCGGTTCGCCGCACAGGGTGCGCTCGACCAGGTCGCAGAGGATGTGGATGATGGTGGCGTGGGCCTCCTGGATGCGCGGCGTCGCCGCGGTCGGCACCACCAGCGCCAGGTCGACCTCGGCGGCGATGGCGCCGCCGCTGCCGCCGAGCAGGCCGACGGTCTTGCAGCCGATCTCGTTGGCGGCGGCCAGGGCAACCCGGACATTGGCCGAGTTGCCGCTGGTGGAGATGCCGATCACCACGTCGCCGGGCGCGGCCAGCGCCTCGACCTGGCGGGAGAAAATTTGTTCGAAACCGTAGTCGTTGCCGACCGCGGTCAGAATCGAGCTGTCGGTGGTGAGCGCCACGGCCGGCAGCGCCCGTCGCTCGCGCAGGAAGCGCCCGACCAGCTCGGCCGCCAGGTGCTGGGCGTCCGCCGCCGAGCCGCCGTTGCCCATCACCAGCACCTTGCCGCCGCCGGCAAGGGCCGCGCAGAGCAGCTCGGCGCAGCCAGCGATCGCCCCGGTCAGCTCCGTCGCGACCAATTCCATGGTCCGCCGGTGCTCGGCCAGGTGCGCTTCGATCAAATCCCGTGTCATATCGTCTCTCCCCATTCAAAACTCAAAACTCGCAAATCAAAACTCAAAACTGCCCCTCACAGATTCTCCCGATACCAGGCGATGGAGCGCCTTAAGCCCTTCGTCGAACTTCACCGCCCCGGTGTAGCCGAGCAGCCGCTGCGCCTTGCCGATGTCGGCCAGGCTGTCGCGCACGTCGCCGGGGCGCGGCGGGCCGTGGACGGCGGCGATGGCGGTACCGAGCAGTTCCTGCAGCCGCGCGTAGAGGGTGTTGAGGGAGGTGCGCTCGTGGCAGGCGACATTGCAGACCGCGCCGACCGCATCCGGCCCGGCGCTGCAGGCCTTCAGGTTGGCCTCCACTGCGTTGGCGACGAAGGTGAAGTCGCGGGTCTGCTCGCCGTCGCCGTGAATGGTCGGCGCCGCGCCGCGCAGCAGGGCGCTGACGAAGAGCGGGATCACCGCGGCGTACTGGGAAAAGGGGTCCTGGCGCGGGCCGAAGACATTGAAGTAGCGCAGGCCGACCGTCTCCAGGCCGTAGCAGCGGCCGAAGACCTGGGCGTAGAGCTCGTCGGCGTACTTGGTCACCGCGTAGGGGGAGAGGGGATTGCCGATCCGCTCCTCGACCTTGGGCAGGTCCGGATGGTCGCCGTAGGTCGAGGAGGAGGCGGCGTAGACGAAGCGCTTCACCTGCGCGTCGCGGGCCGCGAGCAGCATCTTCAGCGTCCCGGTGACGTTGACCTCGTGGGAGGTCAGGGGGTCGGCGATGGAACGCGGCACGCTCCCCAGCGCCGCCTGGTGAAGGACGAAGTCGATGCCGGCGCAGGCGGCCCGGCAGGTCTCCAGCTCGCGGATGTCCCCCTCCATGAGCTCGATGCGGGAGGCGCAGTGGGCGAGGTTCTCGCGCTTGCCGGTGGCGAAGTTGTCGAGGACGCGCACGGCATCGCCCCGCTCGAGCAGAGCGTCGACGAGGTGCGAACCGATGAAACCGGCGCCGCCGGTAACCAGGTAATGGGCCATGGGAACTATCCGTTTCCTTGGGATTCGGGCTGCAAACCAAGACTCGTCAGGGCGGCAGCGAGCTGATTCCGGATGTGCGCCACCGACAGGTACTTATCGTAACTGGCTCGCGCTGCGGCGCCGCGCCGGGGAAGATTGGCGCGCTCAGCGGCCAGCGCCGCCACGGCGGCGGCCAGCGCCGCCGGATCGCCGGGCGGGACCCAGCTGAAGCCGGAATCCGCCTGCGCCAGCAGCTCCGGCGGATAGGCGGGCGAGCGCAGGGTCACCAGCGGCCGGCCGCAGGCTGCCGCCTGGTAGACCTTGTTGGGGACGACCCGCGCGGCCTTGGCGGTGGTGCCGAAAATCCCCAGCAGGATGTCCGCCCGGGCGATCCGCGCCGGCAGCTCGGGATAGGGAACCCAGCCCTCGAACCTGACCTGGGGCAGATCCGCGGCGCGCTCCCGGCATTCCGCCAGCAGCGGCCCGGCGCCCACCAGGGTCCAGAGAACCGGCGGCCCCTGGTAGCGGCGGGCGGCCTCGACGATGACCTGCGGCCCCTGCAGCGGGATGAAACTGCCGAAGAAAAGAGCCTCCAGCGGCGCGTCCGGACCGCGGACCGGGAACGGCTGCGGCCGGAAAAGCTCTTCCTCGGCGCCGACCGGCACGACGCAGAGCTTCTGCCTCGGCGACACCAAGGACCTCGCGGAAAAATTCGGCATGGGCCTGCGGTGTCGGCCAAGACGCAGTCCGCCAGAGCGCAGCAGGCGCGCTTCCCAGGTCCGCAACCGTCGACCTTGCCGGCTGTCGGCAGGGAACTTGCCGCGCTCGAAGACCTGCTTGTCGTAGGCGCTGATCAGCGGGTCGAAGCAGAAGCGGCACGCCATGGCGGCGGCTCCAGCGACGCGGCCGCAGCCACGTCGCGCTGCCGGAAGCAGGGAACCCAGACCAAATCGGCGGCGCGGCATCCCGCGCAGGGCGGCCTCGATGTCGCCGAGGGGGCTGAGACGCGGCCGGAGAAGTCGCGCACGGCGCCGACCCTTGGCAGCAGGAGCCGGCGCAGGATGCGGTTGCGGGAGTAGTCGGGATCGAAATGCCCCCACCAGAGGATCCGCGGACCGGAGGGCATCAGCGCGCCCCTGCGAGGGCCGCGATGACTTCGGCGGCCTGGCTGTCGCCCAGGTGCGGCCCCATCGGCAGGCTGAGGATCTCGTCGCACAGGGCTTCGGTCACAGGAAACCACGCCGGGTCCAGCTGCAGCCCGGCATAGGCCGGCTGGCGGTAGGGCGGCACGGGATAATGGATCAGGGTCCCGATACGGCCGGCCGTCAGCGCTGCCTGCAACCGGTCACGCTGCGCAGAGCGGACCACGTAGAGGTGCCAGGAAGGCTCGGCCCATTCCGGGACCTGCGGCAGGTCGAGGAGGGTGCCGCCAAGCTCTGCCCTATAGCGCGAAGCCAGATGCGCCCGGCGGGCGTTCCACTCATCCAGATGCCGCAGCTTGACCCGCAGCAACGCCGCCTGCAGCTCGTCGAGCCGCGAATTGAAACCGATCAGTTCATGGACGTATTTTTCCCGGGAACCGTAGTTGCGCAGCTTCCGCAGACGCTCGGCCAAGTCGTCGTCGTCGGTGGTCACCGCGCCGCCGTCGCCCAGGGCGCCGAGATTCTTGCCGGGGTAAAAACTGAAGCCGGCGGCGTCGCCGAGGGCCCCGGTGCGCCGGCCCCGGTAGCGCGCGCCGTGCGCCTGGGCGGCATCCTCAATGACCCGCAATCCGAAACGGCCGGCGACCGCCCGGATGGCGTCCATGTCGGCCGGCTGCCCGTAGAGGTGGACAGCCATGACCGCCCGGGTACGTTCCGTCACCGCCGCAGTGATCCGGGCCGGGTCGAGGTTGGCCGTCGCCCCGAGGACGTCGACCGGCACCGGCACTGCACCGACCTGGGTGACGGCCAGCCAGCTGGCGATGAAGGTATGGGCGGGGACGATCACCTCGTCTCCGGGGCCGATCTCGTAGCCGCGCAGGATCAGGTGCAGGGCGTCGAGGCCGTTACCGACGCCGATGCAGTGCCGGGTCCCGCAGTAGGCCGCGAACTCGGTTTCGAAGGCCTCGACCTCGGGGCCGAGGATGAACCAGCCCGACGAAGCCACCCGCCGCCAGGCGGCGTCGAGTTCCGCCTGCAGTTCCCGACAAGGTTCCTTCAGGTCCAGAAAGGGGACGTTCATCATCGCACCCCCCGGGCGGCCAGATACCTTGTGTAGTCCCGAAAGTAGTCCTCCTCGTCGTAACGATTGGAGGCCAGCACCAGGCAGACCGACCCCGAAGAGAAGTTATCCAGTTCCCGCCAGATCATCGGGCAGACATACAGACCGTAGTAGGAGCGGTTCAGATGAAAGCGCCGTTTTTTCTGGCCGTCGTCCAGCACCACGTCGAAACTCCCCGACATGGCCACGATCAGCTGCTGCAGCCCCTTGTGGGCATGGCCACCCCGTTCGGCGCCGCCGGGAACGTCGTAGAGATAGTAAACCCGCTCGATATCGAAGGGGATGTGTTTGTTCCCCTCGATAAAGGTCAGGTTCCCCCGGGGATCGGTTATCTTGGGGAAATCAAGAATTTTGCAATCGTCAACCGTCACGTTTCACCTGTTTGCAGGGGGTGGGCGCGTCTCAGCTCTCCGCAAGGTACTTGTGGTATTTGTCCCGCGTGGCGCGGTACTGCTCCCGGGAGAAATCGAAAAACCAGTCCAGCTCGCTCTGGTTGACGATCTTGGCGCCGAATTTTTGGTGGAAGGCGACCACCTTCCGGTTTTCTTTCCGAACATCGAAATGGGCGCGCAGAAAACCGAGCCCATAGAATCCGAATTCGTAGACCAGCAGGGCCGACTCGATCGCCATGTAGCTGGGGCTCCCCTTTTTCAGGATCCAGCTCCCCCAGCAGAAAGAGTTTTTCTGGAAATCGTACATCCGGACCAGTCCGAACCGCTCCCCCTTTATCTTCGATCACGAAATAGTATTCACTCCCTGCGGCCTCCCGCTCCTTGTAGGCTTCGATCCAGGACTGCTGCTCCTCAATCGCTCCCTCAACCCGGGAGAGGTAACGGTTCAGGCCGGAATCCATCCTGAGGCTGAGAATGAATTCGGCATCGGCGGTGGTGACCGTCCGCAGGTTGATATGTTTTCCGGTGATGACCATCGGGAAATCCATCCGGTGAATGCCGGGCCGTCCTAGCCCATTTCCTGAAACAGCTGCTGAAACCGCTGCCGGTAGGTGCACTGATCGAAGCAGATTTGTCGCAGGCGTGCGCCAACCGACAGCCTTTCCTCTTCCCTTTCCAGATAGTACCGGATCTGCTCGACCAGACTCTCCAGGTCCCTGTACTTGGCGACAAGGTCGCCGAACTCCTGGTCCGGCAGATACTCCTTCCAGTCGCAGATCTGGAAGCCGCCGACCGCGGGAATTTCGAAATAGCGCATGTTCCCCCGTGGACACCGGCCTGATGGATGTTCAGGGATATCTTTGAACAGGCATAGACCTTGAGGGTTTCTTCCAGGGACAATCGCCCGCGGCAGGAGATGCCACTGCCTCCCCAGCCCCGCCCCCAGACGGTGACGGGACGGGGCAGCCGGCTGTTGAGATGGCGGATCAGGGCCTCCCGTTCCCTGGTATGGGTACCGACGAAGGAGACCTCGCACCCGAACCTGGCCCGCTCCTTCTCCGACACCTGGATACGGCCATGAAAGCCTTCGTCCACGCCGAAGGGGAGGAGAAGATCCGTTCCATCCCCTCCTCCTGCAGGCGCTGGGCGGTAGCAAGCTCGGCGAAGGCGATGGCGTCGAGCGTCCCGTTTCCCACCCCCTGGTACAGGTTCCAGAAGCGTTCCTCGATGTGATCGGCAAAGCGGTCGCCGATCCAGAAGATCACCTTAACCTCCCGGTTGACCGACCGGATCCGCTGCAGGGCGGCATAGTCGAGCTTTCCCGCCACGCTCACGTAGTAGCGGTACCCGCCCGCCCTGAGCATTTGCAAGACGAGCTGGTTGTAGTGGCGATCCAGATACCTTTTGCTGTCGGCCAGGCCGAGTCCTTCCGCTAGCCGGGCGGCCCGGTAGCCGAGGGTCTTGACGTTGGAAAAAACGACATCGACCTCGTAACCCAGCGCCTTGAGGGCCTCGACCGTGAACTCGGTCCACCGGCCCATCCAGAGCGGCCCTTCCACCGGTGCCTTGTTCAAAGTGTCTCCTCGTTTTCGTACCAGGGACCGTCGACCCCGGAGGGTCTGTTCCGTCATGGTCTCCAGGGTGAAGTTGGCCGCGATATGGGCCCGCAGGGGCAGCCGCAACAGGGAACGAGCGGCCGCGATCCTTTCCGCCAGGCCGGCGGCGTCGCCGGGGGGAAGAGATAGCCGGTTTCCCCGTCCCTGACGATATCGAGCACGCCGCCATGCCCGGTGGCCACCACCGGCACCTCCATCGCCAGCGCCTCGGCGGCGGCGCGGCCGAAGCTCTCCGGTTTTTTCGAGCTGGAAACGACCACATCGCTCAGGGCGTAGATTTCCGCCACCTCGCTCTGGCTGCCGGTGAAGCGGATGTAGCCCTCCGCCCCGGCCGCGGCGACGCGCTCCTGCAGCGCGCGGAAATAGTCCTGTTTGTCCTCGCGCACTCCGCCGACAATCAGCCCGAGGACTCCGGGAAGCTGCCGCTGGGCCAGGACCAGGGCGTCGATGAAGGTTTCGTAGTCCTTGAGCTGGGTGATGCGGCCGACGCTGGTGACGACGAACGCCCATCGAGGCCGTAGTCCTGGCGGAACCGCGCCATGAACTCCCGGTCGAGGCGTGCCGGGATCGAACTGCATCCAGATCCACCCCGCGGGGGATCACCACCAGTCTTCTCTTCCGGCACCCGATAGTGCTGCCGGACATAGTCGCGGATCGCGCCGCTGACGCAGATCACCTTGTCGCCGAAGGTCATCACCCGGCTGTAGGGATTGACGCTGTTGAAGCCGTGCACGGTGGTGACGAAGGGAATCCCCAGGGACCGGTTGGCCAGAAAAGCCAGCCAGGCCGGGACCCGGCTGCGGGCGTGCAGGATGTCGGGCTGCAGCTCGTGCAGCAGGCGGCGCAGGCTGCCGCACCCGCGCCCCAGGCGGTCAGGGGGTTCTTGCTGGCCACATCGAAGGCGACGTGGCGGCCGCCGTCGGCCTCGATCTGCTCGGCCAGCCGCCCACCGGCGCTGACGACGACGCTCTCGACGCCGCGTTTGACCAGCTCGCGGCTGAGCTCGACGACGCCGCGCTCGACGCCCCCCTCGTTGAGCTCCGGCAGCAGCTGCACTACCCGCATGGCCGCACCCTCGCCAGCATCGCCTGCGCAGATCGAGTTTGCGGTGGCAGTTGCCCAGGCTGCCGTCGAAGAGGTGCAGGCAGCCGCGGTCTGGCCAGATCGGCCACCATGGCGCCGACCTTGTTGCGGGCCGAGGTCGCCGGCAGCGGCAGCACTTCCACGCTGGCGTGGCCGAAACAGACCGCCTCGCTGATCATCGAGGTCGAGTCCTCGGTGACGAAGACATAATCGCTGATGGCCAGAAAATCGGGGATCGGATTGATCGGCTGCTGCGAATAGATGACCCGGTAGCGAAACGGCAGGGCCTCCAGCATGGCCTCGACCTCCCGCGGGGTGCGCCGCGAGGTGGTCAGCAGCAGGTCCGCCTCGGGAAAGAGGGCAAAGATCCGCGCTACCTGCTCTCGCAGGCGGTCCGCATCCATGACAAAATGCCGGCTCGGGCCGCCGACGATCAGGGCCACGCACGGCCGCTCCCCTGCCCTGCCGACCAGCCCCTGCGGTTCCACGCAGGAAAGGTTGACCGGGAGCACCAGGATATTGGACCGCCGCGGCGGTCGGTCATGCTGCTGAGCGACAATCAGCTCGAAATCGTAGCGGTAGCCTCTGGGCAGCATGATCGCCACCGCCGGGACCTGCAGCCGGCGGGCCAAAACCTTGTTGGCATAATAGGTTTCCGATCCCGCGGAGACCACCGCACACACCCCGGCCACCTCTCCTTCCAGCCGGAACAGACCGGACAGCTGCAGTCCCATGCGGTCCGCCAGGTAGGAAAGCGCCTTGCAGAGGCGGTTTTTAAACGCCACCTGCCGCACCTGCCAGGAATAGCCGAGCAGTTTGGCGAAAGCCAGGGACTGGTTGAGGTGCCCGGGCTTGCCGTCGCTGAGGATCACCACCTGCGGGCGGTCGTCGCCGGGCATCAGAAGGGTTCGGCCTCGTCGATGAGCATCACCGGGATCTGGTCCCGCACCGGGTAGACCAGCCGGCAGGCGGCACAGACCAGCCCCGATTCGTCGGGCTTGGGCGTCACCGGCCCCTTGCACTTGGGACAGGCGAGGATCTCCAGCAGCTGTTTGTCGAGGGTCATGCGACCTCCTTGCCCTGCAGGCAGTTATCGAGGATGGCGGCGAGCCGCTCCTGATCGTCGAAGACGATTGTCAGCGGTACCTGGTAGCACGGGACGGCAAAGGCGGCTCCGGCCAGCTTGACGGCATCCTTTTCGGTGGTGATCAGACAGTTCGGCGTGCTGCGCGGCGGCCGCGAGACGCGCCAGCAGCTGCCGGTCGTAATGGATATGGTCGGGCAGCGCCAGCGTCTCCACCAGGGTCAGACCCGCGGCGGCCAGCGCCGCAAAGAACCCTCCCGGGTCGGCGATCCCGGCAAAGGCGACGGCGCGCTGTCCGGCCAGGCCCGCCAGCAAGCGCTCTTCCCCCTCCAGGGTGATGGCTACCGGCCCCAGCAGGTGGCGACAGGCGAGCGCCGGCAGCTTCACCGGCAGCGCCGGCAGCGGTCCGCCGGAGTGCCGGGTGAAGAGCAGCAGATCGGCGCGCAGCAGCGCCGCAACGGGCTCGCGCAGCCGGCCGGCCGGCAGCAGATAGCCGTTGCCCAGGGGCCGACGGGCGTCGAGCAGGACGATGTCGAGATCCCGGGCCACCGCCAGGTGCTGGAAGCCGTCGTCGAGAATCACGACCTGGGCGCCGTGCTCCGCTACCGCCGCGGCCACCGCAACGCGGCGCCGCGGGTTGACCAGCACCAGCGCCTGCGGGTTGCGGCGGGCGAGCAGGTAGGGTTCGTCGCCGGCGGCCGGCGGCCCAACCAGGGGCCCCTCGCCGGCACAGACCAGGCCACCCCCCGGAACCCCGCTGCCGCCGTAGCCGCGGCTGACCACCGCCACGCGCCGCCCCTGGGCGAGGAGCAGCTTGACCAGGTAGTCGGTCACCGGGGTCTTGCCGGTGCCGCCGACCGCCAGGTTGCCGACCGAGATCACCGGCACCGGCGCCCGGTAGACCCGCAGCCAGCCCCGGCGGTAGAGGGCCGCGCGCAGCCGGGTCACGCCGGAGAAGAGGGTCGCGACCAGGCGCAGGAGAGCCAGCAGCAGGCGCTCCGGAAGGGAGGCGGGCCCCTCGTCGGTCAATCGCCGGTGCCAGCTGGCCAGGTCCGCCATCGGTGTGCTCTCCTTGCATCTCGCCCGTTAGGACGCCAACTTTTGAAGCAGGACCGGCGGGACGCGCCCCGCCAGGCGCCTTACTGTTTGTCCAGACGGCGACAAAAAGTAAGCAAAAAACGCCTTTCCCCTGCGGGGGGCATGCGGTCGCGCGATTTTCGGAGTCTTGAATTGCCATGGCCGCCATCCTACTCCGACGATCCTTCGTGGACAGAATCCCGTCTCCGATCCAGGGTCATTGGCCGCAAGCTTTTATCCGCTTCCGCTCTGCGCAGTCAGAGGCTCGGGTGGTTTAAATGCTTGAAAACCAAGCGGCGCCGACGTTCGCTCCCCATTGCAGCCGACCGGGACCGGCGACCTTGAAGTCTCAGCGCCGACCGCTCTGCGACCCGATACTGGGGACCCTATAGTCTCAGGCCGGCTCGCGCTAGCGCCCCTCCCCTTCCCCGACGAGGTCGCGCAGCACCCGCAGCGTATGGGCGGTGGCGCCGACGTTGGCCGCCAGCAGCTCCCGTCCCCGCGCCCCCATCGCGACGCAGGCCTCCGGATCGTCGAGCAGCCGCCCCAGTTCCCGGGCCAACTCCTCGCCGCCGGCGACCTGCCGCCCGCCTCCCACCTCCAGCAGCAGCCGGGAGATCTCCTTGAAATTGTGCATGTGGGGACCGAACAGGACCGGTTTGCCGACCAGGGAGGCTTCGAGGACGTTGTGGCCGCCTATCGGCACCAGGCTGCCGCCGACGAAGACCAGGTCGGCGACGGCGTAGTAGTTGAGCATTTCCCCCAACGTGTCGCCGACCAGCACCCCGCCCGCCGGCAGGGCTTCGCCGCGCTCCTCGACCTCGCTGCGCAGGGCGCAGGGCAGTCCCGCGGCGCCGAGCATCTCGACCACCGTGCGACAGCGCTCCGGGTGGCGCGGGACCAGGATCAGGACCAGGTCCCGGCCGGCCGCCAGCAGCTGCTGGTAGGCGGCGACCAGCACCTCTTCCTCACCGGCATGGGTACTGCCGGCGACCAGGACCCGGGTCGTCACGGGGAGCCGATAGCGGGTCCGCAGCCGGGCCACCGCGGCGGCATCGGGCAGCGGCGCCGCCATGTCGAACTTGAGATTGTGGGTGACCTCGACCAGGGCCGGATCGGCGCCGAGGCGGCGCATGCGTTCGGCGTCGAGTTCGGACTGCATGCAAAAGGCGGAAAATTTTCTCAGCAGCGGCGCCATCAGGAAGCGAAAGCGCAGGTAGCGCGGGAAAGAGCGGTCGGAGAGGCGGCCGTTGACCAGGGCCACGGGAATCCCCTGGGCCTGGCCGCAGCGCACGAAGTTGGGCCAGATTTCGGTCTCGACGATGATCAGCAGGGTCGGCCGGATCTGCCGCAGCACCCGGCGCACCACAACAGGAGAGGTCGAAGGGGAAGAAGATGCAGAGATCGGCCTCGCGCACGGTTTCGGCCACGGCATGGCCGGTTTCGGTGACGTTGCTGATCAGGACCGCACACTCCGGGTAGGCCTGCTTGAGCGCATGCACCAGGGGGATGGCGGCGCGGGTCTCGCCGACCGAAACGGCGTGCACCCAGAAGACCTGTTTCCCGGCCAGCGGCGCCAGACGGTCCGGGGCAAAAAAGCCGAGGCGCTCGCGGATGCCACGCCGGGTCTTGCCGTAGCGCAGCCCCCGCACCAGGTAGTAGGGGACCAGCACCACGGAGGAGGCCAGCAATATCAGATCATACAGCAGATACACCGTACTCCTCCAGGCAGGCGCGGGCCTGCCGGTCGTTCTCGTCCATGGCCGCCTGCAGACGGGCCGCAAACGCCTCGCGCTCCTCGCCGGGTGCATAACAGACCGGATCGCCGTAACAATAGAGGCCCCGCCCGAAGGGATAGGGGAGCAGAAAACGGTCCCAGGACGCGAAGCGATGGCCGCGACTGCAGACGAAGGCCAGCGGGATCACCGGTCGGCCGGTGATCCGGGCCAGCTCGGCGACGCCGGCTTTGAGCTGATGGCGCGGGCCCCTGGGCCCGTCGGGGGTGATGCCGAGGTCGAAGGGTTCGCGGCCGATCTCGACCATCTCCCGAAAGGCTTGCCGGCCCCGCCGGCTCGAGGAGCCGCGTACCGTGCCGAGGCCGAAATGGTGCATGGTCCGGGCGATCAGTTCGCCGTCCTTGGAGGCGCTGATCAGCATCTTCGCGCCCGGGCCCCGATAGCCCTTGACCATCAGCAGCAACTGATCGTGCCAGAAGGAAAAAATGACCCGCTCGCCCCGCTCCCAAAAGCGCCGCAAGCCCTCTTCGCCGCGAATGTCGCAGCGCAGGGTGGCATGCAACAGCCGGATTACCAGCGCCGCCAGCGGCGGAGCCGCCGCCAGCAGCAGACGGTCGGCGAATCGCCTGCTCACGCCGAATCCCGGAACTGCATTTCGTAGAGACGCTGGTAGAGCCCGCCGGCTTCGAGGAGTTCCTGGTGCCGCCCGGTCTCCACCAAGCGCCCCGCTTCCATGACCGCGATCCGGTCGGCATGCATGATCGTCGAGAGGCGGTGGGCGATGACGAAGGTGGTGCGGTTGCGCATCAGGTTGGTGAGCGCCTGCTGAACCATCGACTCGCTCTCGGTGTCGAGGGCGCTGGTCGCCTCGTCCAGAATCAGGATCGGCGCGTCGCGCAGGATCGCCCGGGCGATGCAGAGCCGCTGGCGCTGCCCGCCGGAGAGGCGCAGGCCGCGGTCGCCGATGGAGGTCTCGTACCCCTCGGGGAGCTGGCGGATGAATTCGTCGGCATAGGCCAGACGCGCCGCCTCCTCGACCTCGGCATCGCTCGCGCCCTGGCGTCCGTAGCGGATGTTGTCGCGGATCGTCTCGTTGAACAGGAAGGTCTCCTGGTCGACCAGGGCGATGTTGCGGTGCAGGCTCTGCTGGGTCATCTCCCGCAGATCGTGGCCATCGACGAGGATCCGTCCGGCGGTGGGGTCGTAGAAGCGGCAGAGGAGGGCGGCGACCGTCGACTTGCCGGCGCCGGAGGGGCCGACCAGCGCCACCACCTCTCCGGGCGCGGCGGCAATGCTGAAACCCGTCAGCACCGGCTCCCGGTCGTAGGCGAAGTCGACCGCCTCGAAGCGTACCGCGCCGTGGAAGCGATCGAGGGTGACGGCATCGGGGGCATCGACGATCTCCGAGCGCTCCTCGAGGACCTCGAAGACCCGCTCGGCGGCCCCCATCGCCGCCTGGATGATGTTATTGGTACGGGTCAGGCGCTTGAGGGGGGTGTACATCAGCAGGATCGCCGTCAGCACCGAAAAGAGCTCGCCCTGGGTCATCGCCCCGGCCATCACCCGGGCGAGGCCGAACCAGAGGACCGCGGCGACGCCGAAGGAGGCGAGGATTTCGATGATCGGCGAGGAGCCGGCGTCGTACTTGATGACCTTGCGGATGAAGCTGTAGAAGTGGTTGTTGACCGCCAGAAAGCGCTGTTTTTCCCGCTCCTCGGTGCCGAAAGCCTTGATCACCTTGATCCCGGAGAAGGTCTGTTCCAGCGCCGTGGTGAGGACCCCCATGGCCCCCTGGCCGCGCCGCGAGTAGCCCTTGATGCGTTTGCCGATGAAGGCTGCCGGCCCGCCGGCCAGGGGCAGGACGACGAAGGCGATGGCGGCCATCTTCCAGTCGGTGTAAAAGGCGACGCCGGCCAGGGCGAGCAGCGTCACCCCATCGCGCATGACGCTGACGATCACGTCCGAGACCGCCCCCTGCATCACCCCGACATCGTTGAGGATGCGCGACATCAGCGTTCCCGCCGGGGTGCGGGAGAAAAAGCGCATCGGCAGGTCGACGGCATGGTCAGTAGAGCTCGTTGCGGATGTGCTGGATGACCAGCTGCCCGGTGGTCTTGATGGAATATTCCTGGGCGTAGCGCGAGCCCCCCTTGAACAGGGCCAGGCCGATGACGATAAACGGCACCAGCAGGATCATGGTCCGGTCGCCGGCGACGATCAGCTTGTCGACGAAAGGCTGCACCAGCTTGGCGGTCGCCGCGTCGCTTCCCGCCACGCCCAGCGAGGCGACGATGGAGAGGAGGATGCGCCGGCGGTAGGGCCAGGCATAGGCGAAGAGCCGCCGGTAGAGGATGGGTCCCTTGCTGCTCACGCTGTTCCTTTCTGGTTCCGGGCGCCACTCATGGCGGCGGCGATCTCCGCTACGCGCCGGGAACATCCCGGTTCGCCCAGGCGCTCGCGGACCTCGGCGAGTCCGGCCAGGGCCGCATGCCGATAGGCCCGGTCCTCGAGCAGGCGGCGGATCTCGGCGGCCAGCGCCGGCGGGTTGGCGGCGTCCTGGAGAAACTCGCGCGCCACTTCGCGGCCGGCGACGATGTTGGGCAGGCCGAAATGGGGGATCTTCACCAGCCGCCGGCCGACGGCGTAGGTCAGCGCCGCGCCGCTGGTAGAGGATCGCCAGCGGGGTGCCGGCCAGCGCCGCCTGCAGGGTCACCGTCCCGGAGACGCAGAGGATCGCGTCGCAGGCCCCGGATACGTCGTAGATGTTCGTCCTCGACCAGGGTGACCGGCAGCCCCGCGGCCGCCACCCGCTGCGCCAGTGCGGCGCGGTCGCAGGCCGGCGCCACCGGCAGCAGGAACTGGCGGGCAACCCCCTGCTCGACGAGCAGCCGGGCGCTCTCGCAGCAGGGTGTCGAACATGTAGCGGAGCTCGCTCTTCCGGCTGCCCGGGAAGAGGCCGACCACCGGCAGGCCGGGATCGAGACCCGCGTCGCGCAAAAACGGCTCCCGCTCCCGTTCGCGCCGGTACTCGTCGAGCAGGGGGTTGCCGACATATTCGACGTCGAGGCCCAGCCCCTGGTAGAGGGGGGGCTCGAAGGGGAAGATCACCGCCAGCTTGTCGACCCGGGCGGCGATGGTCTTCACCCGCCCCTTCTTCCAGGCCCAGACCTTGGGACCGATGTAGTAGAGGACCGGGATTCCGGCCCGTTTCGCCTCCCGGGCGAAGCGCAGGTTGAAGCCCGGGATAGTCGATCAGGATCACCAGGTCGGGCCGCTGCGGTCCCGCAGAGCAGCCCCTGCAGCAGGCGGAAGGCGCGGCGGATCATCGGCAGCCGGCCGAGGACCTCGACCAGCCCCATGACCGCCAGCTCCTCGGCCGGGAAGACGATGTCGCAGCCGGCGGCGCGCATCCGCTGGCCGCCGATGCCGAAAAAGGAGAGCCCGGGATCGACATCCCGGGCTGCCCGGATCAGGTTGGCGCCATGCAGATCACCCGAGGCCTCGCCGGTGACGATCAGGGCCCGTCGCTGGGCTCTTCGCTGCGTTCATGGCCGGCTCCGCATCGGCGTCGGCTCAGCGGGCGATGCCCCGCTGGCTGTCGCGGATGAAATCGATGAAGAGCTGCAGTTCCGGGCTCGCCTCGAGCTCGCTGTCGATCCGCGCCAGGGCCTCCTCCAGGCGCAGGTCGCTGCGGAAAATCAGCTTGTAGGCGTTTTTGATCGAGCGCAGCACCGCCTCGGAATAGCCGCGCCGTTTGAGACCGACGATATTGATGCCGACGGTTTTCGCCCGGTCCCCCTGGGCGATGGTGTAGGGGGGGATGTCCTGGGTGACCATGGAGCCGCCGCTGATCATGGTGTGGCTGCCGACCCGGGTGAACTGGTGGACCGCGGAGAGCCCGCCGAGGATGGCATGGTCGTCGATCTCGACATGGCCGGCCAGGGTCGCGCAGTTGGCGAGGATGACCCGGTTGCCGACCTTGCAGTCGTGGGCGACATGGGAATAGGCCATGAACAGGTTGTCGTTGCCGATCACCGTCTCGCCGCCGCCGTCTTCGGTGCCGCGATGGATGGTGACGAACTCGCGGATGGTGTTGCGGTCGCCGATCTTCAGCCGGGTCTCCTCGCCGTGGAACTTGAGGTCCTGGGGGACGGCGCCGACCGAGGCGAACTGGAAGATGCGGTTGTCGCGGCCGATGCGTCGTCGGTCCTTCGATGACGGCATGGGGACCGACGCTGGTGCCGGCGGCGATGCTGACCCGATCACCGATGACCGCATAGGGGCCGACACTGACGCCCGCTTCGAGGCGGCGCTCCGGGATGGATGATGGCCGTGGCATGAATCATCGTCATACCCTTCCCGCGGGGCGAAGGTCGCCTTGAGATCGGCTTCGGCCACCAGGGTGTCGCCGACGTAGGCCTTGCCGGTGAAGCAGTAGAGTCCGCGCCGGCAATTGGAAAGTTCCAGTTCGATGCGCAGGACGTCGCCGGGAACGACCGGGCGCCGGAAGCGGGCATTGTCGATGCCGGTAAAGTAGGTGACCTTGTCCGGTCCGATCTTGTCGGAGATGATGGCGAAGACGCCGCCGACCTGGGCCATCGCCTCGATGATCAGGACCCCGGGCATCACCGGGTGGCCGGGGAAATGCCCCTGGAAAAAGGGTTCGTTGATGGTGACGTTCTTGATCCCGACCACCCGCTTCCCCTCCACCAGCTCTTCGATCCGGTCGACAAGCAGAAAGGGATAGCGATGGGGGAGAATCTTGCATGATCTGCACGCTGTCGAGTTTCATTCTTGGTTCTTCTCCTTCACCAGCGTTTCCAATCGATCGAGCTGCCGCCGCAGCCGGGTCAGCTCCTTGCGCATCTCGGGCAGTTTGGCAAAACTCATCGAAGCCTTCAGCCATTCCCGGTGGGGCATGGCCGGCGAACCGGAAAGGATCTGGTTCCCCTCGGTGTTGCCGGCAATCCCGCTCTGGCCGCCGAGCATGACGTTGTCGCCGACCTTGACGTGGCCGACCACCGCCGACTGGCCGCCGAAGGTGCAGTGGTTGCCGATGGTGGTGCTGCCGGCGATGCCGACCTGGGCGACCAGGATGGTATCCTCGCCGATGGTGACGTTATGGGCGATCTGCACCAGGTTGTCGAGCTTGGTGCCGCGGCCGATACGCGTTACCCCCATGGCGGCGCGGTCGATGCAGCAGCAGGCGCCGATCTCGACGTCATCGCCGATCTCGACGATGCCGACCTGGGGGATCTTGAAGTAGCGGTTGCCGTCGGGAGCGAAGCCGAAGCCGTCGGAGCCGATCACGGCGTTGGGCTGGAGGATGACCCGGTCGCCGAGTCGGCACCCTTCGCGCACCACCGCTCCGCCGTGCAGGATGCAGTCGGCGCCGATGCTGACGCCGGCATAGAGAATCACCCCCGGGTAGAGGATGGTGCCGCGGCCGATGGTCACCTCCGGACCGACCACGCAGCCCGGGTGGATGGTCACCTCCTCGGCGAGCTGCGCCGAGGGGTCGACACTGGCTCCGGCCATCACCCCGCCGGGGGCCGGGCGCTGCACCTGGAGCGCGGTCAGGATCTTGGCGAAGGCCAGATAGGGATTGGCGCAGACCAGCAGCGGCAAGCCCGGGGCCTCGGTGCCGGGAGCGACGATCGCGGCGGCAGCCCGGGTCTGGGCCAGCCGCGAGAGATATTTGGGGTTGGCGACGAAGGTGATCTCGCCGGGGCCGGCGGTATCGATCGGCGCCACCCGGCTGATCTCCAGGTTGCCGTCGCCGATCACGCTGCCGCCGACCAGTGTCGCCAACTGTTCGAGGGTCGCCACATCGCCCCCCTTATTTGCCCTGAGTCTTCTTGAACTGGGCGTCGAACTCCTTGAGGAGCGTATCGGTCAGGTCGACCTTGTCGGCCCCGTAGATGACGCCGCCGCTGTTGCGCTCGACGATCAGGTCGTAGCCCTCGCGCTTGCCGATCTCCTGCACCAGCTTGACCAGCTTCTCGATGATGCGGTTGGTATGATCGGAATCCTGCTGCTGCAGCTCGTCCTGAACATCCTTGGTAAAGCGCTGGAAGTCCTTGAGTTTCTGCTGGTAGTCGCGTTCCTTGGCATCCCGCGCCTCGGGCGAGAGGACCACCGCCTGCTTCTCCAGATCCGCCTTGAGGGTTTTCAGTTCCTCCTGCCGTTTGTTGATGACCGCCTCGTAGTCCTTGACCTTGGCGGAGATCTTCTCCTTGGCCGCTTTTCCTTCCGCGGAGAGGTTGAGGGCTTTCTGCAGGTCGACAAAACCGACCTTGGTCTCAGCCGCACTGGCGCTGAACGCGCCGAGAAGCAGCAGGGAAAGGGCCAATATCAATACTTTCTTCATGTCAGGACTCCTTGCTTGATGGGGTTGAACTAAAAGAAATTGCCGATCGAGAATTCAAATTGCGAGGGGCTCTCCCCTTCCTTGGGGGATCGAGGTTTTTCCCCCACTCCAGACGCAGCGGTCCCAGGGGACTGACCCAGCGGATGCCGGCGCCGACGCTGTTGCGCATGTCGGAGAAATAATCCTGGTCATCGCTCCAGGCATTGCCGGTGTCGAAAAAGAGCACCCCTTTCAATCCCAGGTCCTTGACCAGGGGAAAGAGATATTCGAGATTGAAATAGGCGTCCTTGGTGCCGCCGACGTATTCGAAGTCCTCGGCGGTCGCGACCGTTGCGCCGGTCACCGGATCGACGCTGGTGATCTCCCGGCGGACCCGCGGGCCCACTTCCCGCGTCTTGAAGCCGCGCAGGGTGCGGATGCCGCCGAGGTAGAAGCGCTCGTCGATGGGAATTTCGTGATCCCCGATCTGGGAGACGTAGCCGATCGACCCGTGGGCGGAAAAGACCGTCCCCCAGCGCCAGGGCCAGAAATGGCGGTGATCGACGATATAGCGGGCAAAATGCTCGGAGCCGCCGAGACCGGCGAATTCGACCGACGCCTCGGAAACGCCGCCGCGGCTCGGATCCAGACGGTAATCGGTGGTATCCCGGGTCAGCGAAGCGAAGATCGAGGAAAGGGACGATTTCCCCTGCTGGTCCTTGATCTCCCGCGACGCGTTGACATCGACATCGTAGATATCCTTCTGCTCGTAGCGGTAGGTGAAGAAGGCGCGCGAATTATCGGTCAGCGGGAAGCCGAGCTTGACGTCGCCGCCGGTGGCCTTCTTGCTGAAGTCGGTCCATTCGCGGTCGGTCTTGTACAGGTCCCCGCCCAGCGACAGGTTGTAATCGAGGAAGTAGGGGTCGAGCAGACCGAGCTGATAGGTGGTACTGGTTCCGCCGAGGGACCCGGACAGGTTGAGCTTGAGCCCCCGGCCGAGAAAGTTGGCCTGGCTGATGGAGCCCTGGCCGATGAACTTGTCGACCGAGGAATAGCCGAAACCGAGGCTGAAAGTCCCGGTCGGCTTTTCCTTGACGGCGACGTCGACGTCCATCTGCCCCTCGTTGGGGCCCTTGGCGGTGGCCAGGTTGACTTCTTCGAAATAACCGAGGTTGTTGATCTTGCGCCGGCTTTCCTTGAGGCCGGTGGCGCTGTACAGGTCCCCCTCGACGAGCTTCATCTCGCGCCGCACCACCTTGTCGCGGGTCTTGGTGTTGCCGGAGACCCGGATCCGGTTGATGTGCACCTGGATCCCCTGTTCGATGTCGTACTTGAGATCGATGGTGTGTTGTTCGGTGTCGAGGCTGGAGAGCGGGGCGACATTGACGTAGGCATAGCCCTGATCGGCGTACAGATCGTTGATGGCGGTGACATCCTGGCGCAGCAGTTCCCGGCTGAACACCTCGCCGGGCTTGAGCTTGGTCAGGGCGAGGATTTCGTCGGCCGGCTTGAGCAGGTCGCCCTGCACCTCCACCTTGCCGACCCGGAACTGATCCCCCTCCTCGATGTCGATGGAGATGTCCATGTACTTGTTGTCGTCGACCAGGGTGATCTGGGGCTTATGGACCTTGACCTGCACGTAGCCCTTGTTGAAATAGTGGTCGGCGATCAGTTCCAGGTCCTGGTCGAGCAGGTCTTCGCGATAGGTGCCGCGGTCGGTGAGCCAGGAGAGGAACCAGCGCTCCTTGGTCTGCATGACCTTGCGCAGCTCGCGGTCGGAGAAGACCGTGTTGCCGTGGAAACGGATGCTGTCGACGAGCACCTTCTTCCCCTCGTTGATCGCCAGGGTCAGGGTCGCCTCGCCGTCGGCAGCGGTCGCCAGCTTCGGTTCGATGGTCGACCGCGTGGTACCCCTCCTCGACATAGGCTTTGCGGATGGCGGCGATGCTCTTTTCCACCTCCTGGGGATTGTAAATGCCGGGGACTTTCAGGGTCAGCAGGGGGCGCAGCTTTTCTACCTTGAGTTCCTTGTTGCCGGAAAATTTGACCTCGCGTAACAGCGGCCGTTCAACGAGGTGATAGGTGAGGATCTCGCTGCCACCCTGGGAGGTGATATCAGCGCTGACATCGGAAAACCGGCCGAGCTTGAAGATCGCCTGGATATCCTTGTCGATGTCGTCGAGAGTCACGGTCTGACCGGGCTTGACCGAAAGGACCGCGCGCACCGCACTCGGTTCGACGCGCAGGGTGCCGGCGATCTGCACCTCACCGATCCGGTAGGATTGGCCCCAGGCCGCAGCCGGCAGCCAGAGCAGCGCCAGCAGCATCAGCAAACGTTTCAACATGCAGAAAAAACTCCCGAAAAATCGCTGCCAAAGGGCGTCATTATAAAAAACCACCCGCAAAGTGTAAACCAAAAACTAGGGTCGTTGCCATCCGCAGTGTCCGGCTGAACATTAGGCTACCAGCAGGCCGTCGCGCATGTGGATGATGCGGTCGAGCCGCCCGGCGAGGGATTCACTGTGCGTGACGATCACCATGGTCAGACCATGGCGCCGATGCAGTTCGTCCAGCAGCCGGAAGATCTCGTCGCTGGTGCCGCTGTCGAGGTTCCCCGTCGGCTCGTCGGCCAGCAGCAGCCGCGGACCCATGACCAGGGCGCGGGCGATGGCCACCCGCTGCTGCTCGCCGCCGGAGAGCTGCCCGGGCTTGTGTTCGAGGCGATGGCCGAGGCCGACCTCGCGCAGCAGCAGTTCGGCCTGGCTGCGCGCCTCGGCCGGGGTCTTGCGCGCCACCAGCCCCGGCATCATGACATTTTCCAGGGCGGTGAATTCGGGGAGGAGTTGGTGGAACTGGAAGACGAAACCGACCGTCCGGTTGCGAAAGGCATCGAGGGCGGGCCCGCGCAGCCGGTAGAGATCCTGGCCGGCAAAACGGACGGTGCCGCCGGTCGGCCGATCGAGGGCGCCGAGGATGTGCATCAGGGTCGTCTTGCCCGGCCCCCGAAGCCCCGACCACGGCGACCCGTTCACCGGCAGCGACTTCGAAGTCGATGCCGCGCAGCACCTCCACCGCGCCTCCGGCGGTGGCGAAGTCCTTGGTCAGCGCGCGGATCTCCAGCAGGGGTTCCCGTCCCGTCTCAGTCATAGCGCAGGGCCTCGGCAGGGTCCATCTTCGCCGCGCGCCAGGCGGGGTAGATGGTGGCGAGCAGGGAAATGCTCATCGCGACCGCCACCACCGCCAGCACATCGCCGGAATTGACCACGGAGGGGAAGGTATCCATGCCGTAGACGCTCTGGTCGAAAATCTTCACGTGCAGCAGGTTCTCCAGACCCTTGATGATCGGGTCGGCATTCTTGGCCAGAAACAGGCCGAGCAGGGTGCCGAGGAGGGTGCCGACGGTGCCGATGATCAGCCCCTCGAGGACGAAGATCTTCATGATGCTTCGGGCGTTGGCCCCCATCGAGCGCAGGATGGCGATGTCCTTGTGCTTTTCCATCACGACCATGATCAGCGTCGTGCCGATATTGAAGGCCGCCACCAGAACGATGATCCCCAGGACGATGAACAGCCCGAGCTTCTCCAGCTTGAGGGCGGACAGGAAGGAGCCGAACAGGTCCTCCCAGGAACGCACCATGAAGGGAAAGGAGAGCTCCTGGCGCAGCCTGGCGGCCACCGGCCGGGCCTGGTCGAAGCTGTCGACCTCGACCTCGATGCCGCTCGCCTTACCCTTGGCGTCGAAGAAGAGCTGGGCCGTGGGGAGGTTGATGTAGGCGAAATAGGTGTCGAGAAAGCCGCCGCGCTGGCGGAAGATGCCGACGATCCGGAACGGCTTCATCTTCGGGATCATGCCGAAGGGGGTGATGGTGAACATCGGCGGGATGACGTTGATCGATGTCGCCCAACGGCACTCCCAGTGCCGTGGCCGTATCGAGGCCGATGATGATCCCGGCGTGGTCCGTTTGCCGCCTGGAACAGCAGAGTCCTGGACATCCGCCGGTCCGCGGTCAGAAACTTCTGCTGGAAGATCTTGTTGCCCTGTCTCGATCCCCTTGACATTGACCGCTGCGACATTGCCGCGGGAGAGGAGCATCGCCTCCTTGGCGACGAAGGGAGCGGCCGAGGTGACATGGGGAGAGCTTGCGGATCTTCGCCGCCAGGGCCTCATAGCCGTCGAGTTCGTCGCCCTGCTTCTGCACCAGGACATGGGGGATGTTGCCGAGGATCTGCTTGCGCACCCCGTCGTGGAAACCGGTCATTACCGCCAGCACCACGATCAGCGCCGCGACGCCGAGGGTCACCCCGGCAATGGAGATGAAGGAGATGACCGAGATGAAGGTCTGTTTGCGCTTGGCCCGCAGGTAGCGCAGGCTGACAAAGAGTTCGTAGGACATAGTAAGATTTATCGTCGGGGCGCAGCATGCGTGACGCGCTGGGGCTTCTGCCCATGGTTTCAGCGTCAGGGCGCCGCATCGCTGCGCTCACTTACTTTTCCGGCCGCAACTGGGGAAAGAGGATGACGTCGCGGATCGAGGCGGAATCGGTGAGCAGCATCACCAGCCGGTCGATGCCGATCCCCTCGCCGGCGGTCGGCGGCAGGCCGTATTCGAGGGCGCGGACGTAATCCTCGTCCATGGCATGGGCCTCCTCGTCGCCGGCCTCTTTTTCGGCCAGCTGTTTGAGGAAGCGCTCCTTCTGGTCGTCGGGGTCGTTGAGCTCGGAGAAGGCGTTGGCCAGCTCGCGGCCGACAATGAAGAGCTCGAAGCGGTCGACGACGTCGGGGTCTGGCGTCGTTCTTCCGCGACAGGGGGGAGACCTCGGTCGGGTACTCGGTGATGAAGGTCGGGTGCCACAGCTGCGGCTCGGCGACGGCATCGAAGAGCTCGGTCAGGAGCTTGCCGTGGCCGATGGCGTCGTCCAGCTCCAGGCCGAGGCTGCCGGGCGTAGGCCAGGGCCTGCTCGCGGTCCTCGAGGGCCGCGGCGTCGATCTCGCCGTACTTGACGATCGCCTCGCGCACGGTCAGCCGCTGCCAGGGCGCTGAGAGGTCGACCTCGCGGCCGCCGTAGGTGAATCTGCAGGCCGCCGCAGACCTCCTGCGCCACATGGCAGATCAGCTCCTCGGTGAAGTCCATCAGGTCCTGGTAGGTGGCGTAGGCCTGGTAGAACTCCATCATGGTGAACTCGGGGTTGTGCTGGATGGAGATCCCCTCGTTGCGGAAGTTGCGGTTGATCTCGAAGACCCGCTCGAACCCGCCGACCACCAGCCGCTTCAGGTAGAGCTCCGGCGCGATGCGCAGGAAGAGGTCCATTTCAAGGTGTTGTGGTGGGTGATGAAGGGCTTGGCCGTCGCCCCGCCGGCGATCGGCTGCATCATCGGCGTCTCGACCTCGAGAAAGTCGCGGCCTTGCATGAAGTCGCGGATCAGGCCGATGATCCGGCTGCGCTTGCGGAAGGTGTCGCGCACCTCGGGGTTGACGATCAGGTCGAGGTAGCGCTGGCGGTAGCGGGTCTCGACGTCGGTCAGGCCGTGCCACTTCTCCGGCAGCGGCTGCAGCGACTTGGTGAGCAGCCGCAGGCTGTCGGCACGCAGCGACAGCTCGCCGGTCTTGGTGCGGAACGGCACCCCGCCGGCGCCGACGATGTCGCCGAGGTCGAGTTTTTTGAACTGTTCGAAGACCTCTTCACCGACCAGGTCGCGGCCGACATAGACCTGCATCCGCCCGCTGCGGTCCTGGACCTGGATAAAGGCCGCCTTGCCGAAATCGCGACGGGCCATGATCCGTCCGGCGATGACATAGCGCTGCGAACACCCCTCGAGGGCGGCGGCGTCCTGATCGGCATGGTTGCCGTGGATATCGGCCGCGGTGTGGCTGACCGGGCAATCGTTGGCGTAGGGATTCTGTCCCTGGGCGCGCAGCTCGGCCACTTTGGCACGGCGCTGCAGCACCAGGTCGTTGAGCTCTTCCATCGTTGCTTCTGCCTTTCCTGCAATGGTAATCGGCCGCGGTCCCCTCGCGGGGGCGGCGATCGTTGTCTTCTGGCCGCTAGGGAGCGGTCGTGAAGCCCCAGCTGAGGCCGTGAGCCAGCGGTCCGCCGCTGAGATTGGCAATGTCCGTGGTCAGCGTGACGGTATAGTCGGTGCCGGCGGCCAGCACGGTCGCCGGGGTCAGCGTTGCGGTGCGGACACCGTCGTCGGTGACGGTGGCCGGCACCGGGTTGACACCGTCGCTGAGGAGGAAACTACCCGCAGGGAGGGGAAAGGTCATGGCCTCGCTGAAGGTCACGCTGACGGTGGTCCCCGGATCGACGCCGTACTGTCCTGCATAGGGAGTACGCAGGGTGAAGATCTGCTGATTGACCAGCGCATGGGCGGTAGCGGTGACGCCGTTGGCGGAAGTGCTGACGGCCACCGCGTTCTTGCCCGCGCCGAGTCCGGTGAGGTCCACGCTCCAGGTCCCCGCGCCGGCATCGGCGGCCACCGCCCCCACGGTCGCCGTGGGCACGGAGACGACCGGGGCGGAATCGCCGGTCCAGCTTCCGCCCAGGGTCTGGCTGCCGGCCACCGTCGGGGTGGTCCCCGCCGGGTCGATGGTGATCAGCGGCGCACTGGCGAATTGACGTTGATGGTCAGGGTGCGGGTGATCTCGCCCAGGTCGGGATGGGTGACGGTGACCGTAACCGTGTTGTTCCCCGTGGCCAGGCCGGTGAGGTCGAAACTCCATTGGTCCCCATCCACCGTCGCCGCGGACGGCGTCCCGGAGCCGATCTGCACCTGCGGTGAAGCCAGGGCTCGGATCGAACAGGCCACCGATGGTCAGCGCGCTGCCGGAGATCGGCGAGACGTAGCGCTCGATGCTGAGGGCGTCGTAAGTCAGGTAGAAGTTGAAAATATTCTGGTTGCCGGTGGGATCGAGGGCGGTGATGGTGATCAGGTTGCTGCCCGCCAACAGGTTGTCGACCGTGCAGCTCCAGCGGTCCCCGGCGACGTGGATCTGGTCGGCGGGGATCTCCTCGGTACCGACCATGACCTCCACCGTGGCGCCTTCTTCGACGCTCCCCGAGAGATGGCGGGTGCGGTTGGTGGTTCCGGCCCCGGCGCCGTCGTAGCTCAGCGTCGGCACGACCAGGTCCCCCTGGTCGCTGCCGCTGCAACCGGCCAGCAGCAGCGCCAGCAGCCAGCAGGCCAGGCGCAGCATCCCTTTTCTCGTCTTCCAGTCCATCATGGTTATGGCTCCCTGCCGGTGCCGGTCGCGGCGGTCCCGGTTATTTCTTGCTGAGAAGATAGGCCTCGATGAAATCTTCGATGTTGCCGTCGAGCACGGCGTCGGTATTGCCGACCTCGTGGCCGGTGCGGTGGTCCTTCACCATCCGGTAGGGGTGCAGGACGTAGGAGCGGATCTGGCTCCCCCAGCCGATCTCCTTCTTTTCTCCGGCGATGGAATCCGCCTCTTCCTCTTTCTTGCGCACCTCGAGCTCGTAGAGCCTGGCCTTGAGCTGCTTCATCGCTGTCGCGCGGTTCTTGTGCTGGGAACGCTCGTTCTGGCAGGCGACGACGACGCCGGTGGGAATGTGGGTGATGCGGATCGCCGACTCGGTCTTGTTGACGTGCTGGCCGCCGGCGCCGCTCGAACGGTAGGTATCGACGCGCAGATCCTTTTCATCGATCACCACGTCGATGTCGTCGGAGATTTCCGGGAAGACGAAGACCGAGCAGAAGGAGGTGTGGCGACGGGCATTGGAATCGAACGGAGAGATCCGCACCAGCCGGTGGATGCCCATCTCGGCGCGCAGGTAACCGTAGGCGTAGTCCCCCTCGGCGGTAAAAGTCACCCCCTTGACGCCGGCTTCCTCCCCCGGCTGGTAATCGGTGATCTCGGTGCGAAACCCTTTCTTCTCGCAGAACCGCAGGTACATGCGCAGCAGCATCTCCGCCCAGTCCTGGGCTTCGGTGCCACCGGCGCCGGCGTTGATGGAGACGATGGCGTTGTTGGCGTCGTGCTCGCCCGAGAGCATGCGCGCGAACTCCATCCGCCCGATGCGGGCTTCGAGAGCCGGCAGCAGCTCGCGGACCTCGGCGAGGGTCGCTTCGTCCTCGCCCTCTTCACCGAGTTCGCACAGCACCAGCAGATCTTCCAACTCCTGGGAGGCCGCCTCCCAGTCCTCGACCACTTTCTGCAGCCCGGTCCGCTCGCGCAAAAGTTCCTGGGCGCGCTCGCCCTGGTTCCAGAAGTCCGGCTTGGCGACCTCCGCTTCGAGTTCGGCGACACGCTCCTTCTTGCCAGCTACGTCAAAGATACCCCCTCAGCTCGACGAGCTTGTCCTGGAGGTCCTTGAGGGTGTCTATCTCTTCGCGATACATGGCGGTTCTCCCGACTGAGGTTCACAAGGCCTGGGATTATAGCGACTCGCTGCCGTTTCCACAAGGGTTCTCTTCGCCCGGATCGGCGCTTTGTTGACAAGCCGCCGGGAATGGGTTAAGCAATGACCTGCAGAGCCTTGCCCTCCCCGCAGAGGGGCGCGCCAGCCGATGCCGGTCTGTCCGCTTCCGCACGGAGGGAACGTCGCATGGTCCGATCCTGCTTCCGACTGCTGGGCTGGCTGCTGGTAGTGACGGCCTTCACCGGCTGCGGCCAGAACGACGAGCCGACCCGGCAAATCGACTTCGTTCCCTTAAGCTCCCTCGAAATCGTTTCGCAGAATTCCCAGGCGGCCGCCGGCACCACCAACCGCTTCACCGCCATCGGCCATTACGGCAATCCCGCAACCTTCCAGTTTACCCGGGACCTCACCAGTCAGGTGACCTGGGCCTCGACCAATCCGGCGGTGCTGACCGTCAGCAACGACCCCGCACTGGCCGGCCTCGCCAGCGCGGGAGTCGCCGGCACCGCGACGGTGACGGCCACCCTGGGCGCCAGCCACACCGACCTCGATTTCACCGTCAGCGCCGCGACCATCAGCTCCCTGAGCATCACGCCGCCAGCCTCCACCAGCCTCCATGCCGGCGACACCCTGCAGCTGCAGGCCACCGGCGCCTTCTCCGACGGCACCAGCCAGGATCTGAACGAGGCCGCCGTCTGGAGCAGCAGCGCCGCCGACGTCGCCACCGTCGGCGACGCGGTCCCCGGCAAAGGCCTGGTCACGGCCGTGGCCGTCGGAACCGTCGCTATCGCCGCCAGCTTCGGCGGCACGAGCGCGACCCAGGCCATCGATGTGACAGCGGCTGCCTTGCAAAGCATCGTGGTGACGGCGGAGGATGGGAACACCGTGGCCGCGGGGACGACGACGCAGTTGACCGCGACCGGCACCTACAGCGACGGCAGCACCGAGGATCTGACCGACCAGGCGACCTGGGCCTCCAGCCTTACCCGCGTGGCGAAGGTCGACCAGGACGCCGGGACCCATGGGCTGCTGAGCGCCCTTGCCGCCGGCACCAGCAAGGTCACGGCGGCGCTGGGCAGCGTGACCAGTCCGGGTTTCACCGTCACGGTGAGCTCCGCGAAACTGTCCTCCCTGGCGTTCGATCAGACCGAACCGACGGTCAGCGTCGGCCAGACTCTGCAGCTGACGGCCACCGGGACCTTCGCCGACGGCTCGACCCAGAACCTGACCCGCGATGTGGCCTGGAGTTCGGGGGACACGGACATCGCCACCGTCAGCGTCAGCTCCGGCAACGAGGGGACGGTCAAGGGAATCGCCGCCGGCACCGTGACCCTCTCCGCCACCAGCGACGCCATCCCGACCGGAAGCGGGACAACCGTCACCGCCGCCGCCGACCTGACCGTCCAATGACCGGCAAGCTGCCTACCCTGCCGAGCGAGGGATCCATGCCGACCCGCCTGCTGCTGCCCCTGGTTCTATTGGCCCTGATCCTTCTCGCGGCGCCCGCCCGGGCCGCCACCCCGGGCCCCTACCTGGAGGCCGAGGGAATCGGCAGCTGGCTGAACGACAGCCGCAACCGGACCGCTGAGGGGACCTTCAACGCCGAGTTTCAGCGGGGGAGCGGCTGGGGGCTGGCCCTGGGCTACGACCTGGCCGGGGCCTATCCCAGGATCGGCACCGGCCGGATCGAACTGGAAGCGGCCAGGCGGCGCTCCGCCCTGAAGAAGCTCGACTTCGCCGAAGGCAAGCTGCCGGCGACGGGAAAGGTCGCCATCAAGAGCCTGATGTGCAACACCATCGCCGAATACCACGAGCCGTCGCCATGGGTCCCCTACGTGGCTCTCGGCGTCGGCTACGCTGAGGTTGCCATCAGCCAGGTCAGCGCCGTCGGCACCCCCTTTATCGCCGCCGGCAAAGACCGGGTCCTGGCTTGGCAGGCAGGCGGGGGAATCGGAATCGAACTGGGCGACCACCTCACACTGGATGTCGGTTACCGCTATTTCGCTACGCTGCAACCGCAGCTGCAGCTCGCTGACGGCAGCACCTTCAAAATGGAGATCGGCAGCCACAACCTGCTCCTCGGAGTGCGCTTGAAGTATTGAGGCGTTACCAGATCTCCTGAAAAAAGAGCGGGCCCGGCACGCTGCCGGACCCGCTCTTTTTTTCAGCTCGCCGGAGGGGCGAACGGAGCAACGCGATTCAACGCCAGGGCAGCAGACGCCGCCGCGGCAGACAGGCAACCACTCCCCCCAGGCTGACCAGCAGCATGGCCGCCGGCAGGATGTCGCCCCAGCGGGTATAGAGGGAAGAGTGTACCCCCAGCCCAACGGTGCCGCGCAGCATCGCGGGAACGAAAATTCCGGTATGGGCGACGATCCGGCCCGACGGGGCGATCAAGGCGGAGACGCCGGTGTTGGCCGCCCGGGCCACCCAGATGCGATTTTCGATCGCGCGAAACCGCACCATCGCCAGATGCTGGAAGGGGGCCGACGAGCGACCGAACCAGGCATCGTTGGTGATGTTCACCAGCAGCTCGCTCCCCTCGCGCACGAAACCCCGGGCCAGCTCCGGAAAGATCCCCTCGAAGCAGACCAGCACCCCGATCCGGTGGCCATCGAGAGGCAGAGGGCTGACCGTCCCCGGCGAGAAGTCGCCGATGCCGACCACCAGTTTGTCGACGAACGGCAGGAAGGCCTTGAGCGGCACGTATTCGCCGAACGGGACGAGGTGGATCTTGTCGCTGCGTCCCAGAACCCTGCCGGCAGGATCGAGCAGGAAGGCGCTGTTCAGGTAACGGTAGCCCTGGTTGACGCGTTGGTAGGCGGGGCTGCCGAACAGGAGCCAGGAGGCAGTGTCCACCGGCACCTGGTGAACGATGGCGCTGAGCGGGGAGGGATCCTGGGCGTAAAAAGGGGTGGCGCTCTCCGGCCAGACGATCAGCGAGCCGGGATGCCCGGCCGCACCCTGCAGCGACAGGCGCCGGTAGCGATCGACCGTGGACCGCTGGAAGGCCGGGTCCCATTTGATCGACTGGTCGATGTTCCCCTGTACCAGCACGGTCTCCAGCTGCGTCTCGCGCCGATCCGGATCCTGTCCCAGCCGCCAACTGCCATAGCCGAGATTGGCGGCGAGAAGCAGCAGCACGGCCGCCAGCGACCAGCGGGGGAGCAGCACGGCCTCGCGCTGCTGCCAGGCGTGGAGCAATTGGGCCAGAACGGTATTGCTCAGCATCAGCAGATAGCTGATGCCGTAGACGCCGCAGAGGTCGGCCGACTGGATCAGCACCAGGTGGCTTTGCTGGGAATAGCCGAGGGTCGCCCAGGGAAAACCGCTGAGCAGAAAGGAGCGGAGGAATTCGAACCCCACCCAGAGGACCGGCAGGGTCAGGGGCAGCGGCAGGGCGAAACGGTCCCGCAGGGCGAAAGCCCCCCAGACCGCGGCGGCGATGAACAGGGCCAGGTAGGCGACGAGCAGCAGGTAGGCCACCACCGACAGGAACGGCTGCAGGTGGCCGTAGGTGGTCATGACGATATTCAGCCAGTAGAGGACCACGGCGAAAAAGGCGCAACCGGCGGCGAAACCGTTGCGCAGCGGCCGCCCGCCTCCGAACAGGAGCAGCGGTACCAGCCCGAACCAGGCGAGGCTGGCGATATCCGGGCGCGGAAAAGAGAGCGCCAGCAGTACACCGGAGGCGAGGGCGGCCAACAGACCGCGGTCGAGCCGACGAAGCATCAGGCATCACCTTCCGCCGCCGACAGGGTTTTCAATGGCCGGACCCGCACCTTGCGCACCTTGCGCTCGTCCGAATCGACGACCGCCAACAACAGGTGGTCGTCCCGCACCTCTTCTCCCTGGCGCGGCACGTGGCCGAGCAAGTGAATGACGTAACCACCGACAGTATCGTATTTTTCCCGGGGGATCGCGATGTCGAAGTGCTCCTCGAGATCCTCGATGTTGAGCCGGGCATCGACCAGCGCCGCGCCGTCTGCCTCCTCGATCAGCCAGTCCTCCTCGGTGTCGTACTCATCCTGGATGTCGCCGATGATCTCTTCGATGAGGTCTTCGATGGTGATCAGCCCCGAGGTCCCCCCGTATTCGTCGATGGCGATCGCCATATGCACCCGCTTGCTGCGGAAGTCCTGGAGGAGATCTTCGACATTCTTGGTTTCCGGCACGAAATAAGGGGCGCGCATCACCTCCGGCACCGCCACCTGTTCCGGCGCCGCCCCCCAGAACCGCAGCAGGTCCTTGGCATAGACGACGCCGACGATGTGGTCGGCGGTGCCTTCGAAAATGGGGATGCGCGAGTGGCCGGAAGAAAAGATCGCCTGGAGCACCTCGGGGAGCTGGGCATCGCAGCTGCAGCAGACCATGTCGGTACGCGACACCATGATCTCCCGCACGATGGTATCGCCGAACTCGAAGATGGAGTGGAGCATATCCCCCTCCTCTTCGTTGATCAGCCCCTCTTGCTCCGATTCCTGGATGATGTCCTGCAGTTCCTTCTCGGTCAGGGCCCGTCGCTTGCCGAACAGCAGCCGTTGCAGGAGGGTGCGCCAGAGACCGGTCTGTCCGTTGCTACTGCCGTCGTCGTCCAAAAATACCTCTCCTCCGTGCTGCTTGAATGATAGGAACAGGAGCCCGTCCCGGTCAACCGAAGACCAGGTAGAGGACCAGCGTCACGCCGATGCCCAACAGGGCACCGGCCAAAACCTCACGCAGGGTGTGAATGCCCAGCAGCAGGCGGCTCTGGCTGACCATCGCCGCCATGACCAGCACCAGCACGGTCAGGACCACCCCGACCTCGGAAAGAGCCAGCGACGTGGCGATGGAAAAGGCCACCGCGGTATGCCCGCTCGGCATCCCGCCCTGAAGCGGCGAGCCATGGCCGTAGCGGGCCTTGAGCAACACCACCAGCATGGTGATGACCAGCACGGCGCCCACCGCGAGCTCGCCGGGCGGGTGGCCGAGCAGGCCGAATCCCTGTCCGAGAGGCGGTACCAGGTAGCGGGCGAAAGCGAAAAACCCCAACACCGCCGCGCCGCAGCTGGCGACCAGGACTCCTCCCGCGGCCACGTCCTTGGCCCGCTTGGCGAGAATATGATAATCGGGCGACACCAGGTCCACCACCACCTCCAGGGCGGTATTGAACAATTCGGCAAACAGGACCAGGGTCACCGCAAAGGTCAGCAGGATGAACTCGAGGGTGGAGATGCGCAGAAACAACGCCAGCAGCAGGACCAGCACGGCAGCCACGAAGTGGTTGCGCATGTGCCGTTGCGTCGAGGCCGTCCAGAGGATGCCGTCAATGGCGCAATTGATGTTTTCCAGCCAGTTGGCCGGTTTGATTCGGTGCTTGTTCACCCGGCAAAAAACTCCTCGCGCAGCAGCGTGAAGATTTCCCGCTCCCTCGCTTCCATGCGCCGGGCCTCCGCCGCCGTGCCCCGTTCATGGTCGTAGCCGAGCAGGTGCAGAACGCCGTGCAGAAGCAGGAAGTAGAGTTCCTCTTCGAAGCCGATGCCGGCTGCCGCGGCATCCCGGGCGGCGGTTTCGGCGGAGATCACCACATCGCCCAAAAGCAGCGGATTGATGCCGCCCCCCTCCCCTTCCTGCATGGCGAAGGAGATGACGTTGGTCGGCCGGTCGCGCTGCAAAAAATCCCGGTTGATCTCCCGGATCCGGGCATCGTCGACGATCAGCAGCGACAGCTCGGCATCAGGACATCCCGAGGCGCTTAAGATCCTCCGTGCTGCCTTTCGCAGCGGGAGCTTCCTTATCTTTTGTTTCCGCTGGTGGTTCTCGATTTGAATCCTCACCGTTTTTCCTCTTCGTCGCATCCTTCTCCCGCTCCTTGTAAGCCGGCTCGGGGTAATCGACCCGATGGTGGAAAATCCCCGACAGGATGCGGTTGAAGCTCTTGGCGATGTTGTTGAGATCCTTGAGGGTCAGCTCGCATTCGTCGAGCTGGCCGTCGATAAAGATGTTGTTGATGATCTTCTGCACCATGCCCCGAATCCGCGCCGGCGTCGGATCGGTGAGGGTGCGGCTGGCGGCCTCCACGGCGTCGGCCAGCATGATCAGGGCCGCTTCGCGGGTCTGGGGCTTGGGCCCGGGGTAGCGATAGTCCCGTTCGTCGACCTGCTGGACGCCCGGATCCTCCTTGTTCTTGGCCTTGTCGAAAAAGAACTTGATCAGCGAGGTACCGTGGTGCTGGCGGATGATGTCGATGAGCGGCTCGCCGAGCTTGCTCTCCCGGGCCATCTCCACGCCGTCCTTGAGATGCGCCATCAGCACCAGGGCGCTCATCGACGGGGCGAGCTTGTCGTGGCGGTTTTCCTGCCCGCCGAGGTTCTCGATGAAGTAGAGGGGTTTTTTGATCTTGCCGATGTCGTGGTAATAGGCCGCTACCCGGGCCAGCAGAGGATTGGCGCTGATCTCCTCGGCGGCCGCCTCGACCAGGTTGCCGACGATGATCGAGTGGTGGTAGGTACCCGGGCGCCTGGACCATCAGCTCGCGCAGCACCGGCGTGTTCATGTTGGCCAGTTCCAGCAGCTTGATATCGGTGGTGTACTTGAAGAGGTGTTCCACCAACGGGATCAGGCCGGTCACGATGACCGCACAGAGGAACCCTCCAAAGAGGCCGAAGCCGACCTTGTAGAGGACCTGAATGTCGAAGGCGCGGCCGGCCAGCAGATGCAGGCCGAGAATCATCAGCGCATTGACCAGGGCGACCCGGATCCCGGCCCGGTAGAGGTTCGTCCGCTCCTTGCACTGCCGGACCCAGTGCGCTCCGACCAGGCTGCCGCCCATGGCATAGAGGGTGATGAACAGGCTGTTGCCGAACAGCACCCCGAGCAGGGTGGTGGAGAGCAGAACGAAGATCAGCGCCACCTCCGAGTTGAGGACGATGCGCACCAGCATTGCCCCGACGGCGAAGGGGAAGAGGTAGTAATAGCTCGCCGAATCGATATAGGGAAAGGCGCTCTCCAGGGCGGTGGAGATGAAAATCGCCAGTTTGATCAGCGCGAACAGGCCGATGAAGGCGGTAACCAGAAAAGCCAGGTCGCGGGTCCCGGGACGGTACTTGCGGATATTGCAGCTTGGCGAAGCGGTGAGTGACGAAAACCAGCAGCAGAGTGACCAGCAGCATCCCGGCGCCGGTTCGCAGGGTACTGAAATCGCTGCCGAGTTCACGCAGTGCCCGCAGTTTGGCGATCTGCTCGGGAGTCACCCGCTCGCCTTCGCGGGCGATCATCTCCCCCTTCTTGACCTGGAACAAGACCGGCGCCACCGCTTCCCGGGCGGCTAATCGCCGGGCCTCGGTTTCATTCTTGTTGAAGGTCAGGTTGGGATGAACCAGTTTACGCAGCAGAGTCGGCGAGCAGCTCCCGCTGCCCCCGGGACAGTTCCCGGAGCTGTCCCAGGCCCTCGGCCAGCCGGTCCTGGGCGTCGCCGAGGCCGATCACCGTGGAGAAATCCTTGAACGGCACCTCTGCCTGGCTTTCAGGTCGCGGATCATCACCCCCTGCTCCCGCTCCCCCTGGAAGAGTTGCAGGTTGCCGACAATCTTGACGGCGAGCGTGCGGGTAATGACGGTTGCGCAGGCTGGCGTTAAAGGCATCGTTGTTGGGGAGCTTGCGCAGGGCCGGCAAGATCAGCATCGCTGAGGGGTATGCCGAGGGTCGTTTCCAGGTCCTTGTGCAGGGTTGCCGGATCGACCCCCTGGCCGGACTCCTTCCGGCACTGGCTGATGGTCTGGAGCAGCCGATCGGCAATATCCCTGCCGACGTCCGGCGTCGTAATCGTAAAGGGGCAGGACCGCCGCTTCCGCTTCGAGGCGTTTCTTCTCGGTCAGCGGCGCATCGGGAATGAGCAGATCCTTGGGCGCCTTGATGTCGCGGGAAACGACGTCACCCGGCGCGTAATAATCGGGGATGAATCCCCCCTTGGGGATGATGATAATGGTCAGACACCAGCGCCAAAAAGAGCAGCAGCAGTCGCCGCTGGGTGCGGTCCTGAAGACGCCACGCCGGCAACGCGGGGGCGCTGCGCCCCTTGCGCTGGGTCCCTTCCGGCTTGCGTTCAGCCTTGGTCATGGTGGGAGGTATCCTGAGGGGACCGGGAGCGACCGTCGCCGGGAGCTCGTTCGTAGGCCTGAACGATCAGCTGCACGATCGGATGACGGACCACATCGCGGTCGGTGAAGTGGTTGAAGCAGATTCCTTCGACGCCCTGAAGAACGCGCAGCGCCTCGACCAGACCGGAAATCCGCCCCGGCGGCAGGTCGACCTGGGTGACGTCGCCGGTGATCACTGCACGGCTGCCGAAACCGAGGCGGGTAAGGAACATCTTCATCTGTTCGGCGGTGGTGTTCTGGGCCTCGTCGAGGATGACGAAGGCATCGTTGAGCGTCCGGCCGCGCATGAAGGCCAGCGGTGCAACCTCCACCACCCCCTTGTCGATGAGCGCCTGCCCCTTTTCAAAATCCATCATGTCGTAGAGGGCGTCATAAAGGGGGCGCAGGTAGGGGTTGACCTTTTCCGCCAGGTCCCCGGGAAGAAAACCGAGCTTTTCCCCGGCCTCCACCGCCGGCCGGACCAGCACGATCCGGCTGACCTCTTTCTTCATCAGCGTGGACACCGCCATCGCCATCGCCAGGTAGGTCTTGCCGGTGCCGGCCGGCCCGATACCAAAAACCACATCGTTGCCGCGGATGGCGTCGATGTAGGCCTTCTGGGCCAGGCTCTTCGGGGCAATGATCTTGTTGCGTGCGGAAACGTAAATGGTGTCGAGGAAGATATCCCGCAGGCGGCTGCCGGAATCGGCGCTGAGAATGCGGATCGCGTAGTCGATGTCGGTGGGATAGAGGGGATAGCCTTCCTGCAGCAGAGACAGGAGTTCTTCCAGCAGGTGGCGGGTCAATTCGACCTGTGGAGGGTCACCTTCGATCCGCAGCTCGCTACCCTTGGAGCCGATGCGCACACCCAGCGCTCGTTCCATGATTTTCAGATGGCGGTTCTGCCGGCCGAAAAGAAGGTTCGCCAGGTGCTGATCGGCGGCGGCGAAATATCCCGCGGTCTGGCTCGTATCCAAAAAGTTCCCTTTTTTGCAAAAAATTGGACTGGTAACCATAACACCACGCCCTCGGAAAATCAATCGGCATTTCCCCTTGCCACTTCTCCTAAGGAGCAATAAAGACTTTCCTTTCCGGCTCGTTGTGCTATAAAAGGAGGACTTTTCCCCGACGGCCGTCGGGAACATATCTATCCACTTTCAAGGAGGGCTCAGATGAGCGAAATTGTCGATATTTATGCCCGGGAGATCCTCGATTCGCGCGGCAACCCAACCGTCGAAGTGGAAGTCTACCTGGAAAGCGGCGCCATGGGCCGGGCCGCCGTCCCCAGCGGCGCCTCCACCGGCGAGCGGGAAGCCCTGGAACTGCGCGACGGCGACAAGGGACGCTACCTCGGCAAAGGGTGTCCTGAAGGCCGTCGATAACGTCAACGAGGTCATCTCCGAAGCCCTGATCGGCTGGGAGGCCTCCGACCAGACCGGGATCGACCGCAAGCTGCTGGAACTCGACGGCACCGAGTTCAAGAGCAACCTCGGCGCCAACGCCCTGCTCGGCGTCTCCCTGGCCTGTCGCCAAGGCCGCGGCCGAGGAGGCCGGCCTGCCCCTCTACCAGTACCTCGGCGGCGCCAATGCCAAGGAACTGCCGCTGCCGATGATGAACATCATCAACGGCGGCGACCACGCCGACAACAACGTCGACATCCAGGAATTCATGATCATGCCCGCCGGCGCCGCCTCCTTCAAGGAAGCCCTGCGCATGGGCGCCGAAATCTTCCACGCCCTGAAGAAGGTCCTCAAGAACAAAGGCTACAACACGGCGGTCGGCGACGAAGGCGGCTTCGCTCCCAACCTGAAGAGCAACGAAGAGGCGCTCGCAGGTGATCATGGAAGCGATCACGGCGGCCGGCTACAAGCCGGGCGAGGACGTCCTGCTGGCCCTCGACGTCGCCTCCTCGCGAACTGTTCAAGGACGGCAAGTACCATCCTGGAGAACGAAACACAGCCGGTCAAGACCGCCGGCCGAACTGGTCGACTTCTACGAGGATCTGGTCAACCGCTACCCGATCATCTCCATCGAGGACGGCATGGCGGAGAACGACTGGGACGGCTGGAAGCTCTCGACCGACCGCCTCGGCAAGCGCATCCAGATCGTCGGCGACGACCTCTTCGTCACCAACCCCAAGATCCTCAAGGAAGGGATCGACAAGGGGATCGCCAACTCGATCCTGATCAAGGTCAACCAGATCGGCACCCTGACCGAAACCCTCGACGCCATCGAGATGGCCAAGCGCGCCGGCTACACCACCGTCATCTCCCACCGCAGCGGCGAAACCGAGGACACCACCATCGCCGACCTGGCCGTGGCGATCAACGCCGGCCAGATCAAGACCGGCTCTCTGTGCCGCACCGACCGGGTCTGCAAATACAACCAGCTGCTGCGCATCGAAGACGAACTCGACGAGGTCGCCCTCTTCAACGGCCGCGAGGTCTTCTACAACCTGCGCTGAGCATCGACCACCCCTCGTATCCTCGACCTAAAGGGCCGGGCCGGAAGAAGTTCCGGCCCGGCCCTTTAGTTTGCCTCGCTCAGGCCGGGAAGAGCTTGTAGGTACTCTTTTCCTTGACCCGGCGGACCTTGCCGGCGCGATCGAGGCGCAGCAGCAACTCCTGCAGTTCCTTGCGGTCGACCTGGCTCAAGTCGCGGTACAGTTCGACCTGCAGCCGCCCCGGCCGGGTGCGCACCAGGTTCAACACCTGGTTCTCAAGGGTGACGGACTGCGCCGGTGGCGGTACCGGTTCAGGCGCCCCTCCCCGGTCTTCCCTGGGGGGCTCCACATCCCTGCCGGTTGCCGCCTCCTTGGCGGCGATCTCGTCGCGGATTTCCTCCTCCATCGTCTTCAGCCCGCGGCAGGCGAAATAACCTCCGACACCGGCGGCGATCGCCACCACCCAGAAACCGACCCCCATCTTCATTCCTCCTCACCCCCTCGATTCCCTTTTTCAGCCTGGTTTTCCTGCCGGCGCCGGCTCCACACCGGCCTGGCGCAAAATTTTGTCGACCCGGTTGCCGTCGAGCACTTCCTCTTCGAGCAGGGCCGCCGCGAGCCTGTCGAGGACCTCCAGATGCCCGGCGACCACTGCTTGCGCCCGCGATTCTCCCTCCTTGACGATTTTCTCGATCTCCTTGTCGATCAGCCAGGCGGTCTGCTCGCTGAAGGTTTTTTCGGTGGCCAGCTTGCGCCCGAAAAATGGATGTTCCTCGCCGCGGCTGTAGCTGAGCGGTCCGATAACATCGCTCATCCCCCACTGGCAGACCATTTTTTCGGCCAGGTCGCTGACCTGCTTCAGGTCGTTCTGCGCCCCGGTGGAAACCTCACCGAAAACCGCCGCCTCCGCAGCCCTGCCGCCCAGCGCCACCGCCACGCGGGTCATCAGGTAACTGCGCCGGTAGTGATAGCGATCGTCCTCGGGAAGCTGCTGGGTGACGCCAAGGGCCTGGCCGCGGGGAATGATGGTGACCTTGTGAATCGGGTCGGAACCGGGCGTCAAACGGGCGACCAGGGTATGCCCAGCCTCGTGATAAGCCGTCACCCGCTTCTCTTCTTCGCTGAGAAAGAGCTTGCGTTCCGCCCCCATCAGCATGCGGTCCTTGGCCCGCTCGAGCTGGTCCATGGCAACTTCCTGGAGGTTGTCGCGGGCGGCGATCAGCGCGGCCTCGTTGACCAGGCTTTCCAGGTCGGCGCCGCACATGCCCGGGGTTCCCCGGGCGAGCACCTGCAAATCGACGTCTTTCGCCAGGGGGACCATGCGGGTGTGGACTTTGAGTATCGCTTCCCGGGCGCGCCAGTCGGGTCGTTCGACCACCACCTGCCGATCGAAGCGCCCCGGGCGCAGCAAGGCAGTATCGAGTACGTCGGGGCGGTTGGTGGCCGACATCACGATCACTTCGGAATGGGGATCGAAACCGTCGAGTTCCGAAAGGAGCTGGTTGAGCGTCTGTTCACGCTCGTCGTTGCCGCCGCCGAGGCCAGTTCCCCGCGAGCGTCCGACCGCATCGAGTTCATCGATGAAGATGATGCTCGGCGCGTTCTTCTTGGCGTTCTCGAAGAGGTCGCGCACCCGGCTGGCACCGACGCCGACGAACATCTCGATGAACTGGGAGGCGGATATGGAAAAAAAGGGGACGCCCGCCTCTCCGGCCACCGCCCGGGCCATGAGGGTTTTGCCCGTTCCCGGCGGCCCGACCAGCAGGATTCCGCGCGGCACCTTGCCGCCGATGCGGGTGAACTTCTTGCGGATCTTTCAGGAATTCGACGATCTCCTGCAGTTCCTGCTTGGCTTCTTCCAGGCCGGCGACATCGTCAAAGGTAACTTTGGAGTTTTCCCGGCTGTAAAGCTTGGCCCCCGATTTGGCAAAGTTGCCGAGCATCCCGCCGGGACCGCCCCGGTTGCGCATGCGCCGGAACAGAAACCACCACAGGCCGAGAATCAGCACCCAGGGGAGCAAGGATACCAGGACCGTCGTCCAGACCGATGGCGATGCTTCCGGCTTGGCAATGAGATCAACCCCCTGGGCCTCGAGATTCTTCATCAACTCCGGGTCCTGGAAGGGCGGCAGGGTGGTGATGAACTTGTCATACCCCTTCTTCGCCTGCGTCGGCTTCGCTTGCCCCTTGGTTTCGCCCTCGGGAAGTTCCACGGGCTTCTGGAAAGTCCCGCGCAGAGTCTCTCCCTGGACGGTCACCGAAACGATATTGCCCTTTTCCAATTCGGCCTTGAACCGGCTGTAGCTGATGGTCGCCGGGGCCTCCGGCTGCGGCGGACTGGCGGCAAAATAGAGATAGTTCATGGCGGCGATCAAAAGCGCCAGAATGATCAGCTGGCGCCAGATGTTACCGGTCATGGGTCCCTCGTCGGTTGGCAGGCGGTATCAGCAACAGCTTATCAGCCGTCCCGGTCCTGGCAACCGGGAGGCGACGAAGAAGGGCGGCGCCGCAGCGCCGCCCCCGGGCAGTCTATTCTTTCTTCTCCTGTTTGAACCAGGTATCGAACCAGGTCCGATGATCCTTTTCGGCCAGGATCTGCAGGTCTTTCGGCCCGAGCCAGACTCCCCCGCAACCGGGGCATTGGTCGAGCGGCACCCCGCGAAACTCCTTGGCTTCGATGGGTTCGCCGCACTTGGGGCAGCGGTTGCGGCACGCCTCGCGGATCAGTTGCTCCCGTGCGGACTCCCGCATGCGCTCGATCTGCTCCTTTTCGAGCTTGTAGAAGTACTCGTTCTCCAAGGCCTTCTTGCGCTCCTCCCACGCATCGGTCATGGCAGCACCTCCCCGGAATCATTGCCTTTTCGTTGAGTATAGCGGAATTTTCCGGGGCCACAACCGTTACCGTCGAGAAGCCGTCAGCCCGGCCACCGCCCGGACCCCAATTCCAGGGCAAAGTGGCCGGCCCCATACGCCGCCCCTTTGCCGATCCCCACCAGGCTGCCGAGGTGGAGCAGGGACAACAGGTCCTCCTCCGTGGTGCTGAAGGTGACGGTACCGGTCAATCCGCCAAGATCGACGCTGCGGTCATCCCCCGCGAGGCTTCGCCAGTCCTGCCAGGCCAGTCGGCCTTGGTGCACGACAAGGTTCCCGCAGCGTTCGAGCAAAAGCCTCGGATCGGCGATCAGATCAATACCGCAATGGGCATGTGCCACAGAGGTGACTCGCCGCAAAATGAAGGGAACGATTCGCTGCAGATCTCCCCGGAACAGGGGCCGCCCGGCGACCAGGAGGCGCGCCGGAGTTGTCAGCACCAGCCGCCAAACCGTGGCAACGGGGAGGCTGTCGAGGAACCAGCGGGCACTGATGATAGGCAGGTTGCTGCCGATTCCAGGACCGGAGCCCTGAAGTTGTTGCGTTTCCCCGGCGGGGCCGACCGTCTCCACCGCCCCGATTGCGAATCGGCCATCGTCCCGCCACAGACCGGAACGGCCCAATGCCTCCAGGCAAGCGAGGAATTCCGCCGCGTAACGGATCCCCTGCCCGAACAGGCGGAGATCCAGATCCAGGGCCTCCCCGGCATCCAATACCGCCGGTTGGTGGCTGGAAAAAGCCAAGACGAAGGCCGGCCCCGGGCGCTGATAACGCCGCGCACTGACCGCATCCCCGGCGACCGGCGGATCGAAGAGAGCCGAAAAGGCCGGCCCCTCGCCGAGCACTTGCACGGCCGTCCGACGCAGGTCACGGCGCAACCGCAAGGTTGCGAAGGCGGGCAGGTTCACCGGCGACAGCAGGTCGAGGCGGAGATGCAGATGACAGAATTCGAATTGGTCAAGATGCTGGAACACCGGCAACCTTTCCGTCGGCGAAACGATTTTCCTGGCAGAACCGAAAAAGGGCGGATCCGAAGATCCGCCCGAATTCAGACCGCAGCCGAAAAGACTGCGGGCATTTCACCCATCGTGGTGCTACTCGCCCTTGGGCAGGGCCTTCATCAGTTCGCGGTTCATTCGGGCGATGAAGGTCGCCTTGATCCCTTTCGGGCAGGCGGCTTCGCACTCGTAGTGGTTGGTGCAGTTGCCGAAGCCTTCGGCGTCCATCTGCTCGATCATGGCGCGCACCCGGCGGGCCGCCTCCACTTCTCCCTGGGGCAGCAGGCCGAGGTGGGCAACCTTGGCGGCGGTGAAGAGCATCGCCGAGGCGTTCGGGCAGGCGGCGACGCAGGCGCCGCAGCCGATGCAGGCGGCGGCATCCATCGACTTGTCGGCATCGACCTTGGAGATCGGGATGGCGTTGCCGTCGGGCACCCCGCCGGTGTGAGCCGAGGTGTAGCCGTCGGCCTGGATGATGCGGTCGAAGGCGCTGCGGTCGACCATGCAGGTCACGGATCACCGGGAAGGCCTTGGCCCGCCACGGCTCGATGTAGATGGTGTCGCCGTCCTTGAACTTGCGCATGTGCAGCTGGCAGACGGTGACCAGGTCGTCGGGACCGTGGGCGATGCCGTTGATCATCTGCGAGCACATGCCGCAGATCCCTTCGCGGCAGTCGTGGTCGAAAACGATCGGCTCCTTGCCGTTCTTGATCAGATCTTCGTTGACCTCATCGAGCATCTCCAGGAAGGACATGTCGGGGCTGATGTCCTTGGCCTGGTACTGCTCGAACTTGCCCTTGTCGTTGGCATTTTTCTGCCGCCAGACATGCAGCGTCAGGTTCATTCCTTTTCCGGCCATTATTTGTAACTCCTCACGGCAAGATGGACATTGTCGAATTTCAGCGGCTCCTTGTGGAGTTCCGGCTCCTTGTCGTTGCCCTTGAATTCCCAGGCGCCGACATAGGCTGAAGTTCTCGTCGTCACGCATCGCCTCGCCGTCCTCGGTCTGGTGCTCGGTGCGGAAGTGACCGCCGCAGGACTCTTCGCGGTGCAGGGCGTCCTTGGCGAGCAGTTCGCCGAACTCGAGGAAGTCGGCCAGGCGGCCGGCGTTCTCCAGCTGCTGGTTGACTTCGCCGGGGCCGCCGGTGACGTTGACAGTTCTTCCAGAACTCCTCGCGCAGCGCGGGGATCTCCTTGAGGGCCTGGGTGAGGCTCTCCTTGCTGCGCGCCATGCCGACGTTCTCCCACATGATCTTGCCGAGTTCGCGGTGCAGTTCGCTGACGGTCTTCTTGCCCTTGATGGAGAGAAGCTTGTCGATCTGCCCTTGACCTCTTCTTGCGACTTCTTGAACTCGGGATGGTCGGCCTTGACCGTGCCGGGCTTCACCGTCGCCAGGTAGCCGGCGATGGTGTAGGGGATGACGAAATAGCCGTCGGCCAGGCCCTGCATCAGCGCCGAGGCGCCGAGGCGGTTGGCGCCGTGGACCGAGAAGTTGGCCTCGCCGAGCACGAACAGGCCGGGGACGTTGCTCATGCAGGTTGTAGTCGACCCACAGGCCGCCCATGGCGTAGTGCGGCGCCGGGTAGATGCGCATCGGCTGCTTGTAGCCGTTTTCGTCGGTGATCTTCTCGTACATGTCGAAGAGGTTGCCGTAGCGCTCGGCGATGGTGTGCTCGCCGACGCGGTCGATGGCGTCGGCGAAGTCGAGGTAGACGCCGCGCTTGCCGGGACCGACGCCGCGGCCGTCGTCACACTGCTCCTTGGCGGCGCGGGAGGCGATGTCGCGCGGGGCCAGGTTGCCGAAGGAGGGGTACTTGCGCTCCAGGTAGTAGTCGCGATCCTCCTCCGGCAATCTCGCCGGGCTTCTTGTCGCAGTCTTCCTTCTTCTTCGGCACCCAGCAGCGGCCGTCGTTGCGCAGCGACTCGGACATCAGGGTCAGCTTCGACTGATGCTCGCCGGTGCTGCGGGATGCAGGTCGGGTGGATCTGGGTGTAGCAGGGGTTGGCGAAGTAGGCGCCTTTTTTGGCGGCCTTCCAGGTCGCGGTGACGCTGCAGCCCATGGCGTTGGTGGAGAGGTAGAAGACGTTGACGTAGCCGCCGGTGGCCAGGATCACGGCGTCGCCCCAGTAGGACTCGATCTCGCCGGTGACCAGGTTGCGGCAGGTGATCCCCTTGGCGACGCCGTCGACCACCACCAGGTCGAGCATCTCGCGGCGGGTGAAGAGCTTGACGCTGCCGGCCTTGACCTGACGGGAGAGGGCCTGGTAGGCGCCGATCAGCAGCTGCTGGCCGGTCTGGCCGCGGGCATAGAAGGTCCGGGAGACCTGGGCGCCGCCGAAAGAGCGGTTGTCGAGGTAGCCGGCGTAGTCGCGGGCGAAGGGAACGCCCTGGGCCACGCACTGGTCGATGATGTTGTTGGAGACCTGGGCCAGACGCCAGACGTCGGCCTCGCGGGCGCGGAAGTCGCCGCCCTTGATGGTGTCGTAGAAGAGACGGTAGATGAGTCGCCGTCGTTGGGATAGTTCTTGGCCGCGTTGATCCCGCCCTGGGCGGCGATGGAGTGGGCGCGGCGGGCGCTGTCCTGGTAGCAGAAGGCTTCGACATTGTAGCCGAGTTCGCCCAGGGAGGCCGCGGCGGCGCCGCCGGCGAGGCCGGTACCGACCACCAGGATCTTGAATTTGCGTTTGTTGGCGGGATTGACCAGCTTCATGTCGAAGCGATGCTTATCCCAGGAATTTTCAATCGGTCCGGTAGGACATTTGCCGTCGAGAATCACTGTTGGTACCCCCTAGCCGTTGACTGCGCCGATGATGATGAGAAGCGGAATGGAGACATAGCCGAGCAGCAGCACGAAAGCCACCACCTTGCCGAACACGCCGATCCCCGGGAAGGTCTTGTCGTTGGTCAGGCCCAAAGTCTGGAAGAAGCTCTGTACGCCATGGCCGAGGTGGAGGAAGAGGAAGATCATCCCCACCACGTAGACCAGGGTGACGAAGAGGCTGT
Organism: uncultured delta proteobacterium; assembly: GCA_963763205.1. Taxonomy (GTDB): domain Bacteria; phylum Desulfobacterota; class Desulfuromonadia; order Desulfuromonadales; family DDH964; genus DDH964. The sequence goes on from CAVXNQ010000006.1 coordinate 124,150, forward strand.
GAAACGTCGTCACGACCATCGTGAAGACATTGGGGACCATGTTGCCGTGGAGCTCCGTGAGGTGCGCCTTGGCACCGAAGGGCGTGATGCTCGGCAGCTGGACGGTGAAACTGCAGCAGGTGGTAGATGATGAAGGCGAGCAGCACCAGGCCGGAGATGATCATCGTCCGGCTGGAGAAGGTCGCCTTAAGGTTTTCCTTCACCGAGTAGGCCAGCGGCCGGGCACTCTGGTTCTCCAGGGTCAGCTGCACCCCGAGAGCGATGTGGATGGCGATCACGACCAGCATCACCAGGCGGAACACCCAGACCAGGGGCCCCAGGGAATGAAGGTGTTCGGCATAGGCGTTGATCCCGCTGGGTCCGATAAAGATCGACGAGTTGCCGAGCAGGTGGACGACAACGAACAGGACCAGGATGAGCCCGGTAGCTGCCATCAGGAGCTTTCTGCCCACGGAGCTTTGCGTCAGTAGCATGATGTCTTATCCCTCGATTGAAATTTCACTTGCCGACTGGGGAGTTCTATACTCCAGGCCTCTATGCTGTTGGACGGCTTCGCCGCTGGCAATCACGGAACGCTCCGGGAAAAACCGGCGTCAAAAACCTGGGGAGAAAAGGGTGGTGCACGCCATTCGCCATAGGATTTCATGAGCAGACCCCCTGTTGGGAAAGAAAGATGCAGCGAAACCGCCATCCCGCCAGGCATGGCCGGGAGGCTGTTTGAATGGCAAAATTTTAACGGGGCAGAAACTGGTCCTAAGTACCATTCGGGGTGTATACGTGTCAACCCAAAAGTGCACACTGTATACACCTATCAAACGCTGTTCGGACCGCATCCAGGCGCATTTCAGGGCACTGTTGACGCTCTTCGGAAGCGGTTGCTTTCCGCCCGGGCATCTGCTAGAGTCCGGACGCGGACCCGGCGGGCCGTTACCGTCAACGGGTCGCCGTTCTGCCCCTCCTGCCAACCCCAACGGATCCTTCCGATGTTCGATTTTCAACTCCTGGCCGTCGACCCGGCCACTCGCGCCCGCCGCGGCCGGCTCACCACGCCCCACGGGGTGATCGAAACACCGATCTTCATGCCGGTCGGCACCCACGCGGCGATGAAGGCGATGACCCCCGCCCAGGTCGCCGAATGCGGCGCTCAGATCATCCTTGCAAACACCTACCACCTGCACCTCAAACCGGGCGAGGCGCTGGTCCAGAAAGCCGGCGGGCTGCACCGCTTCATGAACTGGGAAAAACCGATCCTCACCGACAGCGGCGGGTTTCAGGTCTTCTCCCTGCCGAAGAAACGGATCACCGATGACGGGGTCTTTTTCCGTCACGAGGTGACCGGCGAGGAGATCTTCCTCGGGCCCAAGGAGGCCATCGCCATCGAGAATGCCCTCGGCGCCGACATCATCATGGCCTTCGACGAGTGCATCCCCTATCCCTCCGATCACGCCTACGCGGCGAAGTCGATCAGGAAGACCCTGCGCTGGGCCGAACAGTGCCGCACCGCCCACCGCCGGGCCGACCAGGCCCTGTTCGGCATCGTCCAGGGGAGCGTCTATCCCGACCTGCGCCGCGAGTGCGCCGAGCAGCTGACCGCCCTCGATTTTCCCGGCTACGCCATCGGCGGGGTCAGCGTCGGCGAAGGGCTGGAACTGCTCAAACAGGTGGTCGACTTCACCGAACCGTTTCTGCCGACCCACAAACCGCGGTACCTGATGGGCGTCGGCCTGCCCGAAGACATCCTCGAGAGCATCGCGCGCGGCATGGACATGTTCGACTGCGTCATCCCCACCCGCTACGCCCGCAGCGCCACCCTCTTCACCAGCCGCGGCAAGATCCGCCTCACCAACCGTCGCTACCGCCGGGATTTCTTCCCCGTCGACGCCGCCTGCGACTGCTACTGCTGCCGCAACTTCACCCGGGCCTACCTGCACCATCTCTACAATGCCAACGAGATCCTCTCGGCGATTCTGGCGGCGATTCACAACGTGCGCTTCTACCTGAACATGGTGGCCGGGGCACGGCAGGCGATCGAGCAGGGATGTTACACGGAGTTCAAGGAGGAATTCCTCGGCAGCTACGGGGCATCGACCGGGGACGACTGAGATACCGAGCCCCCCAAAACCAGGGATAATGGCGAAGCGGCCAACCATGGTGGGCCATGACCGATAATCCGCGGTGGGAAAATCTCGACGCCGGCCTGGCCCGGCGCCTGCGGTCAGCCCTGACCGCAGGTTACGACGGGCTGTTCCGGACCTTTCAGGATCCCGCCCCGGAGGTTCTGCGTGCCGGCTTAAAAAACCCCAATCTGGCCGAGGAGCACCTGCTCGCCCTGCTGAAACGCCGGGACCTCCCTGAAGACCTGCTCAGGACCATCCACCGCCTGCCCCAGGTCGAGGGGGGCCACCGGCTCAAGGTCGCGCTGGCGCTGAATCCCGGGACCCCCGGTCCGCTGCTGCTTTCCCTGCTGCCCCACCTCTACCTGTTCGAACTGCTCAATCTCTGCATCCTTCCCGGGGCCAACCCCGACCAGCGCCTGGCGGCCGAGCGGGCCATCCTACAGCGCCTGCCGAGCGTGGAGCTGGGGCATCGGCTCACCCTGGCCCGGCGGGGCACACCCGCGCTGCTGGCCGCCCTGTTGCAGGACGGCGATCCCCGGCTGGTGGAAACCTGCCTCAGCAGCCCGCGCCTGCGGGAGGTCGCGCTGCTCCAGTTCTTAAGCGGGCCCGCCGCCACCGCCGAGACGATCTCCATGATTGCCCGCCACCCTAAGTGGAAAAACCGCCCCAACCTGCGCCTGGCGATTCTCAAGAACCGAAAAACGCCGTCCATCTGGATCACCCTCTTCCTGCCCGGCCTGCGCACGCCGGACCTGAACAACCTGCTTGCCGGCCGGCGGCTGACTCCTGCCCGGAAGCAGCTGGTCACCGCCGAACTCAGGCGCCGCGGCCAGGACTGAAAGCCAAGCACGGAGGACTCTCCGGCGGCCTACACAACAGCGGTGCCCCCCTTATTTCAATGATCTCCTGAATACAAAACGGCTCCCGCACCAGAGCGGGAGCCGTCGATGTTTGGACAGGAGAGAAGCAGGTGTTCAGCCCGCCGGCAGCTCCGCAGTGCAGTGGGCACAGCGGCTGGCCTTGATGGGAATGGCCGACAGGCAGAACGGACAGTCGCGGGTGGTCGGCGCGGGGGCCGGTTCCTCCTCCTGCCGCTTCATCCGATTGATCGACCGGATCAGCAGAAAAACGGCAAAGGCGACGATCAGGAAACTGATGATCGCGTTGACGAACAACCCGTAATTGATGGTCACCGCCCCGGCTTTCTGGGCCGCGGCTAAAGTCGGATAGGGCCCGGCCGCAGCTCCCGGTTTGAGAACCATGAACAAATCCGAAAAATCGACATTTCCCAGCAGCAGGCCGATGGGCGGCATGATGACATCGGCCACCAGCGACTTGACGATGGTGCCGAAGGCACCGCCGATGATGATCCCGACCGCCATATCGACGACATTGCCGCGCATGGCGAATTCTTTGAATTCCTTGATCATGGCCATCGTTTGATCCTCCTGTGTGGCGGTCGGAAGGGACGACGTCCGGACTTTGGCGGACGGTGGCGCAGCGCTTCCCGGCGGCGCTGCAGCAACAACGCTGTAATTTTAGCAGGCTGCACGGAATTACAAGGGGGACTGGAAAGAGAAGGGGAAGGACCTACAATGCCTCGAAGGCGGTCACCGCCGGCGAAACGCCGCGGGGAGACGAACCGCCCGGCGAAGCACGCCTCAAGTCCTGGCGAACCGAGCCCTTTCCGCCGCGCAAAAACGGTTCAGCCGATGGTCGCCTTCCCGCCTTCCCCGTTATCGACCACTTCAATAACCGGCAGCGGGAACCAGAGCGTAAAAACAGTCCCCTGCCCGGCTTGGCTTTCAACCTCGATGCGGCCACCGTGCTCGGAAACGATATTGTGGGTAATGGAAAGGCCGAGACCGGTCCCCTCCCCCTTGCTGGTATAGAAGGGTTCGAAGATCAACGGCAGGCGTTCGGCCGGGATCCCTTCGCCCGAATCGGCGACGGCAATCCACAGCTGGTCATCCTCCCTGCCGGCACTCAGGCGCAGGGCGCCGCCACCGGGCATCGCCTCGATGGCATTGGCCAGCAGGTTGAGCAGGGCCTGCTTGAGCTTGTCCCGATCGAGGGGGAAGGAGGGCAGATCGGGCGGGATTTCCCGTTGCAGGTCGATGCCGGCCTTGCGGCATTGCCCTTCGACCAGAAAGAGGGTATCGGCCAGCACCCCGCCGATGGCATCGTGCTGCAGGCGCAGTTTGGGCAGGGAGGCGAATTCGAGGAGCTCATTGACCAGCCCTTCGAGACGCTCGATTTCATCCAGGGCCCGGCGAATCAGGGCCTGGTCGCCGCTGCTGCTGATCAGCCGGTCGTGCAGTTCATCGAGGAGCAGGCTGAGGCCGGTCAGGGGGTTGCGAATCTCGTGGGCAATGCCGGCGGAGAGCCGGCCCAGAGAAACCAGCCGTTCCATGCGCGCCAGATGGTGACGCATCTCGACCCGTTCGGTGAGGTCTTCGACGGTCAGCAGCCGCCCCCCCTGGTCGCCGAAGCTCAGCGGCAGCAGGGCCAGGCGGAAGGTCCGTTCCTTGCCGAAGCGGGCCGCCGTGACATAACGGCTCCAGATTCCGCGCCGTCCCGGCACCTTCCCTTCGTCCTTGACGGCGCCAAGCAGCTCCGGCCAGCCGGCGAAGAGTTCGGCGGCCGGCAGCGGTCCGGCAAGAACCGGCAACCCCAGGATCTGGCGAGCCGGTCCATTGACCGAGGTCACCCGCCCGTGGGCATCGAGGGTACAGATCCCCGATTCGACATTTTCAAAGATGGTTTCCTTGAAATTGCGCTCCCGCAGGATTTCCTGCCGGGAGCGCCGCAGCGCCTGGAGAGTGCGCAGCAGCCGGCCGCGCCGCTCATTGAGTTCCTGGGCCATGGCGTTGAAAGCAGAGGCGAGCTGGCTCACTTCGTCATGGCCGGAAACCGGGACCTCGGTGGCCAGCCGGCCGCGAGCCATTTTGCGCGTCCCCTCGATGAGGTCCAGCAACGGACCGGTGATGCCCCGGGACAGGCGCCAGGCCGCGAACAGCACCAGCAGGCCGGTGAGCGTGATCATCAGCGACGAGCCGCTGACGAAACGGGTAATCTCGCGGCGAATGACCGCGGAGGTGGCGAGGGCCGCCTTGTGGAACTGACGGACTTCGGCGCCGATCGTCACCCCGCCGAACACCCCGTAGGTGGCGTAGGCCCCCTCGGCAAAGGGGATCGGCGCATAGGCCATGATCTTCTGTGAACCGCCGACATTGGTGACGTCGACCACCCCGGACTTGCCGGCGAGCACCGACTGCGCCACCACCGGATAATTGGGGTGGACGAAACCGGCATTGAAGAGGTTGAAGGGAATGCGTCCAGCCTCGATATCCTCCCGGCTGGAAGCAGGGGTGTAGGGAGGAACCAGCCGCCCCTGACGATCGAGACCGCGGATGTCCCAGAATTTGGGGTGGGTGATCATCCACCCTTCGTCATCGAACATGAAGGCATAATTGCCGCTGTCGTAGGAGGGGAAGACGACGTAGCGCTCTTCGGTGGGGGCAATGTGCTGGGTGAACTCCATCAGATGGCGCTGGTCGAGAGAGAGAACGACAACCCCCTGGAGAGTCCCGTCGGCAGCCCGCTGGGGCATGGCAAACCGCACCACACCATGATAGGACTCCCCCTCGACGGCGGCCTCGGGGGTGGCGGCATCGCCGAGCTGGGCTTTTTTGCAGACGTGCCAGCCGGTGACGTGCGAGACATAGATCTGGCCGGCGGGGAGCTGGGCCGCTTCGCGGAAATAGGTTTCGCTGCGGTAGGTGGTATTGGCCGGATTGGAAACGTCGCGCAAGCGGCTGCTGACCTTGCCGTCGACGATGCGCAGGCGTTCCCGGCCATCGGCGCCGACATATGCCAGTTCACTGTAAAGGCGCAGCTCTTCGTGGCACTCATCGGGGGCCTGGTTGGTGCCGCAACGCTCCCAGATCTGGCGGCGGTGGTTGCGGCTGAAAGCCAGATAGGGCGCGGCGTTGGGCGGCAGCAAGGCAAGGTCGCGCAGGTCCCCTTCCACGCGGCGGAGGAAATCACTGACATCCGCGGCGACCATCTCCGCCCGGAGCTGGAGGGCACGGGCGGCCTGCTGGTCGAGGGCCTGCGTGGCACTGGCGCGCAGCAGTGATTCCACCAGCCGCAGACTGTGGTTGGAATTGAGCGCCAGCAGGATCAGGGGGATCAGCGACAGCGCCCAGAAGGCATAGAGGACCTTGCGGTGGAGGTTCAAACGCAGCATGACTGCGAATTATAGCAGGAGATCGGGACTGAAAGCCAGTCCCCCTGATCGTCGGGAGTGGAAGTCAGCTGGAGCGCCGTGCGGCGTGGAGCAATTCGCGGGAGTTGACCGCCAGTGGCAGCAGGCGCTGGTGACGGGCCAGAACCTCCTCAAGGGAAGCCCCGTCGTTGATGATCACATCGGAGGGGGTAAAAATGGTCTTGGCGACGTGGCTGCCGTCGGCGCGCCGGAAGATGAACACTTCGTATTCCTCCCCGGCAATGTTGCAGTGGCTGGTGTGAACCAGGGTTTCCATGATCGCCCCCCCCCCGAAAGATGGGATTCAAGCCCCCCGCAGGGGGCATGCAGGCCATTATAAGTCCCAGTCTGGAAATAGCAGCTTTAGAGCAATTTTAGCAATTTTCACGCCAAGCGGCCGGCACCAAGCCGATACCACATAAAAGCGCCCGCCACAACATGGTCGTGGCGGGCGAGAGGGAAACCGGACGAATCCGGCAAGGTTATTTGGCCGAACCGGGACCGTCTATTTGCGACGGCTGAGCACGTAATCGGCCGCGCTGAACAGCGCGGCCCGCTCCGGTCCATCGGGGAAAACGGCAAGGTGGAATTTGGCGCGCTCGACCAGGTCCGCGGCGCGCCGCCGGGTATAATCGATTCCCCGGTAGCGCTCGATGAGATCGATGACCAGGGCCAGGGCCGCATCATCGAGGGCTTCCGTTTCGACGACCTGCGCAACCTGGCGCCGTTCCTCGGGGGTGCACTGGCGCAGCGCGTGGATCAGCGGCAGCGTCATCTTCCCCTCCGCCAGATCATGTCCCTTGGCCTTGCCGAACTCTTCTTGGTCGGCGACGTAGTCGAGTGCGTCATCCATCAACTGGAAAGCGATGCCGAGGTCCATGCCGAAGGCCGCCAGAGCGTCCTCGCGGTCGGGCTCGAGTTCCCCAAGAATGCCGCCGACTCGACAGGCGGCCGCGATCAGGATGGCGGTCTTGTTCTCGATAACCTGCAGATAACGGTCTTCGTCCAGCTCCAGGTCGCAGGTGCTGATCAGCTGCAGCACCTCCCCCTCGGCCATCTGCGTGGTGGCGTCGGCGAGGGCTTTCAGGACCGCAATGTTCCGGCCGCGCACCATGATCGAAAAGGACTTGGCGAACAGGAAATCGCCCACCAGGACCGAAGCTTCGTTCCCCCACACCGAGTTGGCGGAGGCGTTGCCGCGACGCAGCACCGCGCTGTCCACGACGTCGTCATGAAGCAGGGTGGCGGTATGGATGAATTCGACGACGCTGGCCAGCCCGATGTGGGCATCGCCGCGATAACCGGCAAGGCGCGCGGCAAGCAACAGCAGAATCGGGCGCATGCGCTTGCCGCCGCTCGCCAGAACATATTCTCCGACCTTGCGGATTAATTCCACATCCGAGGTCAGATCGATCTTGAACTGGGCTTCCACCCGTTGCAGATCATCTTTCAGCAGTGCGAGTACCTTTTCCATAACAACTCAGCCATCTCCGGCAGATTTGAAAATTCTCGCTATCCTAAAGAATCGCCGCGACCCTTGTCAAACCTTTTCCCGGCTGTTGTCCAAGGTTTTGCACGGGCTTCCGGCGCCGTGCCCGGCGCGAGCCGGCCCGGCGCCAAAACCGCGCCGAGCGGTTGACAAGAGGGGCTTGCCGCGTAAAATTTGACAGATTTTATCCCCTTTATGCCGCCGGCGGGACCCAGCCGTCTTCTCCCGCCCCGCGGAGGGACATCTGCCATCGTTCGAGGAGGCGCCATGGAACAACCCGCGTACAACTATGCCATCGTCAGGAGTTTCGTCACCTGGAGCATCGTCTGGGGTCTGGTGGCCGTGCTGGTTGGTGTTTTGATCTCCTTCCAGATGGTCAACCCGGACCTGAACTTCCCCCCCTACCTCACCTACGGCCGCCTGCGGCCGCTGCATACCAATGCCGGGATCTTCGGCTGGGCTATCGGCAGTTTCTTCGCCACCTTCCTCTACATGGTTCAGCGGCTCTGCCGCACGCCCTCTCTGGAGCGATAGGCTGGCGCGCTTTCAGCTGTGGTTCTTCAACGCCACCATCATCACCGCCGCGGTCACCCTGCTGCTCGGCTACACCACCTCCAAGGAATACCACGAGCTGGAATGGCCGGTGGACATCATGGTCGTGATCCTCTGGGTGGTCTTCGCCGATCAACATCATCATGACCATCATCAAGCGCCGCGAAGAGCAGATGTACATCTCGCTCTGGTTCATGCTCGCCTCGATCGTCGGCGTGGCGATCCTCTACATGGTCAACGCCGCCGAGGTGCCGGTCTCGCTCTTCAAGTCCTACTCGGCCTACGCCGGCACCAACGACGCCAACGTCGCAGTGGTGGTACGGCCACAACGCCGTGGCCATGGTCCTGACCGCGCCGCCGCTGGCGGTGTTCTACTACTTCCTGCCCAAATCGACCGGGGTGCCGATCTACAGCCACCGGCTGTCGATCATCGCCTTCTGGAGCCTGATCTTCATGTACCTCTGGACCGGCGCCCACCACCTGCTCTGGACCCCGGTACCCGACTGGGTCCAGACCCTGGCCATGGCCTTTTCGATCATGCTGATCGCCCCTTCCTGGGGCTCGGTCTTCAACGGCTACCTGTCGATGAACGGCCAGTGGCACCAGATGCGGGAGAACTACCTGGTCAAGTTCCTGATCCTCGGCATCACCTTCTACGGCCTGCAGACCCTGCAGGGGCCGCTGCAGGCGATCCGCTCCTTCTCCGCCTTCATCCATTACACCGACTGGGTTCCCGGCCATGTCCACATGGGCACCCTGGGCTGGGTCTCCCTGGTGCTGTTCGCCGCCATCTATTATCTGGTGCCGCGCATCTACGGCCGGGAGCTCTACAGCATCCCGCTGGCCAACCTCCATTTCTGGCTGGTCCTGATCGGCCAGCTCGGTCTATTCGGTCTCCATGTGGATCGCCGGGGTCCAGCAGGCCGGCATGTGGCACAGCCTCAATCCCGACGGCAGCCTCACCTATTCCTTCATGGAAACCCTGATCGAGATGTATCCCTACTGGTGGGCGCGGGCCATCGGCGGCGTCATCTACCTGGTCGGCGTCGCTGGTCTTCATCTACAATCTGTTCATGACGGTCCGCACGCGGCAAGCCCGCCGGCGAAGCCGTTCAGAGCGCCTGAGAGAGGAGGGACGAACGTCATGTGGGAGAAGAAACCGGTCCTCTTTCTGCTGCTGGCCACCCTGACCATCCTGGTCGGCACCATCGTCACCATGGTCCTGCCCTTCGCCTGGGTCAACACCGAGGCCGACCGCATCGCCAGCGTCAAGCCCTACACCGCCGCTGCAGCTGGCCGGCCGCGACATCTATATCCGCGAAGGCTGCAACAACTGCCATACCCAGACGGTGCGGCCGCTGGTGGCCGAGGTGCTGCGCTACGGCGACTATTCCAAGTCCGGCGAATTCGTCTACGATCGCCCCTTCCTCTGGGGCTCGCAACGGACCGGCCCGGACCTGGCCCGCATCGGCGGCAAGTATCCGGACGCCTGGCACTACCAGCACCTGGCCGCGCCGACCGTCGATGGTGCCGCGCTCCAACATGCCCGCCTATGCCTTTCTGAACCAGGGGACCGTCGACCCGGCCTATACCCGCCGCAAGATGGAGGTGCTCGGCTTTCCCTTACCAGGAGGCCGAGATCAGCGCCCTGCAGGGCAAAACCGAGATGGATGCCCTGGTCGCCTACCTGCAGAAACTCGGCAGCGACATCCCCTGGCGCCAGGCCGCCCGAACGGTCATGGTCGGTGAGCTGCACAACCCCTACCAGGGCGACTCCTCGGTCCTTCCGGCCGGGTCGGCGCTGTTCGAGGCCCATTGCTCCGCCTGCCATGGCAAGGACGATGACCGGGGGCATCGGCCCCGACATCCACGATCTCGACATGCCCGACGCCGATCTCTACCAGATTGTTTACAACGGGATCCCCGACGGCGGCATGCCGGGCTTTTCGTCCCTCGGCACGGACCGGGTCTGGAAGATCGTCAACTTCGTCAAGTATCACAAGCGCCACTGATGGACTGGGCATCGTTCTTCTACCTGGGGGTGACCTTCGGCCTCTTCCTGCTGTTCGCGGCTGATCGTGCTCCGCACCTACAGCAGGAAGCGCAAGAAAGAACTGGAAGAACCGAAGCACCGGATGCTCGACGACGACTGAAATCTGGGAGGAACTTACACCATGGCCATGCTCGAAGAACATGAACACAAGCACGCCGTACACAATTTCGACGGCATCATCGAGAACCGGGTGACCGCCCCGCCGACCTATTTTTCGGTCCTCTTCTTCGGGCTGGTCCTCTGGGCAGTGATCTTTGCCGCCTATTATCTCCTCTCCGGCTGGAGTTCCCAGGCCGAATTCGCCCAGAAGATGGCGGCCCACCAACAGCAGGTCGCGCAGCAGGGCGGCGGCAAACCCCTCGGCGGCGCCCCGGCGGCGACCGCCAAGCCTGAAAAAAAGAGCGGGGAGGACCAGGTGGCCGCCGGCAAGCAGCTCTTCGCCCAGAACTGCGCCGCCTGCCACGGTGCCGACGCCACCGGCGGCATCGGTCCCGACCTGACCGCCAAAACCTTCAAGTTCGGCCGGTCCGATGACGCCATCACCACGACTATCAAGGGGGGCCGCCCCGGCGGCATGCCGGCTTTCGGCAACCAGTTGTCGACGGACCAGATCGCCGCCCTGGCCGCCTTCATCGAATCGCTCGGCGAGGCCCCGGGGGCTGCCGCCAAGCCTGCAGGGACGGGGAGCGAGGTGCCGGCGAAGTCCGCCGAACCCGGAGCAAAGGAAAGCGGGGATCAGGTCGCTGCCGGCAAGCAGCTCTTCGCCCAGAAATGCGCCGCCTGTCACGGCGCCGACGCCACCGGCGGTTTCGGTCCCGACCTGACCGCCAAGACCTTCAAGTTCGGCCGGACCCGCGACGGCCATCGCCACCACCATCAAGGGGGGCCGCCCCGGCGGCATGCCGGCTTTCGGCAACCAGTTGTCGGCGGACCAGATCGCCGACCTGGCCGCCTTCATCGAATCGCTCTAAATGGCTGCCGGCGGGGAGAACCTCCCCGCCGGAACCTTATTCGCCCATGGCCAACCTGCCTTGCCACCGTCTCGGCCCCTGGCGCCGCAGCATCCAATGGAGCACCTCGCTGGTTCTGCTGGCGCTCCCTTTCGTGCGGATCGACGGCGCCAGCCTGCTGCGCCTGGACATCCCCAGCCTTTCCCTCCAGTTCTTCGGCACGACCCTGCATATCGAGGAGCTTTACCTTTTTTTGCTGCTGGCCTTTTGCCTGCTGCTCCTGTTTTTGCTGGTGACCCTGGTGTTCGGCCGCGCCTGGTGCGGCTGGGCCTGCCCGCAGACGACTCTGAGCGACCTGAGCGAAGGATTGGCCCGGCGCCTCGGGTTGAAGCTGGAGCGGCGGCCGCTTCCACGGCTCCCTGAGCCGCCGGCTGCTGCTGCAAGTGCTGCTGGCCCTCCTCGCCCTGCTGGTCGGCGCCAACCTGGTGTGGTACTTCCTCTCCCCCTACCAGTTCTTTTCCCGCCTGTTCGCCGCCGACCTGCCGGCTGGGGTCCTGGTTCCCTGGCTGGGCATGGCCCTGGTCGTCTACCTCGACATGGTCTGGCTGCGGCGGTTGTTGTGCCGGGAATTCTGCCCCTACGGCCGCTTCCAGACGGTCCTCGTCGACCCGGGCACGCTGACCTTGCGCTTTCACCCCGACGCATGCCGACCGCTGCATCCGCTGCGGGGCCTGCGTCCGGGCCTGTCCCATGGGCATCGACATCCGCCGCGGCTTTCAGGTAGAATGCATCGATTGCGGCCGCTGTCTCGACGCCTGCCGGGAGGTCATGGCGCGGCGCGGAGAAGGCGGCATCATCCGTTACACCTTCGGCCTGGAGGGGCAGGGGATTGCCGCCCTGCTCAACCCGCGCCTGCTGCTGCTCGGCAGCGCCTTTCTGGTCCTGCTCGGCGTCCTGGTTTTTGCCACGATCAACCGCCCCCGGGCAACACTTAAGCTGTCCCGTTCGGCAACGGCGGCACCCCGCCTGCTCGCGGACGGCCGGGTGGCGACCTTCTTTTCCGCCGTCATTGCCAACCGCACCACCCGGGAGCAGGTATTGACGCTGAGTGCCACCGACAGCGAGGGGCACTCCCTCCCCTTGAGCGGACCGGTGGCCGGCCTGCGGCTGCAGGAGAACGAACGCCGGAGGGTCGATTTTCTGCTGCTTACGCCCGTCTCCGGCGAACCGCCGGAACGTCGACTTCAGCCTGCGCGACCGCCAGGGGGTGCTCTTGGCCGAAAGTCGCGCAATCCTTCTTCCCCTGCCCAGGAGTTTTCCATGAACCAAGCCCCCCGCCGTCGCCGCTGGCATCCCCTCCTGACGGTCGTCATTCTGTTGTTTCTGTCCCTGACCGCCTGGGCCGTCGACCAGGCACGTCAAAAGGTGAGCCCGGTCAGCGACAAGGACTATTACCGCCATGGCCTGGCCTATAATAACGGAGCGGAGAAACCGGCGGCGGGCCAGGCGCGCAGCTGGTCCATCGCCGTCCACCTCGACGGCACCCTGCTGGAGGTCCGGCTAAGCGGCGCGGACGGGAAGCCGGTGACCGGCGCCAAGGGCGAGGTGGTCCTGCTCGGCTCCCACCCCGGCGCCATGCAGCGCTTCGACTTTCTCCTGACCGAGGGGGAGCCGGGGCAGTACCTCGCCCGGCTCCCCAAGGAGCTGGCCGGCCAGGTGATGGCCCAGCTCACCATGGAAAAAGGGGATGCCAGCCTGCACCGCAGCCTGCTGCTGAACTTCTGAGCCGCCGCGCCCCTGCGGCGCCCGGTCAGGACGACCACCGATGACCTCAGCCACGATCCAGTGTGCCCATTGCGGCCAGAACATCCTGCCGGCGGAGCGGATCAGCGAGTCGTTCGCCGACCGGCAGGTCGACTTCTGTTGCCAGGGGTGTCGCGGCGCTTTTCGGATCATCCACGGCGCCGGCCTGGGACGCTTCTACCGGGAGCGGCAATGGCCGGAAGCGGGCCTGCCGACCGGCGCCTACCGCCTCGGCATCGACGCGGCCGCCCTGGCGGGGCAGGTGCGCAGCGTGCCGGGTGGAAACGAGCTGAACTTCCTGGTCGAAGGAATTCACTGCGCCACCTGCGTCTGGCTCAACGAAAAGATCCTCTCCCGCCTCCCCGGAGTCCTCGAGGCCCGGCTCAACTACGCCAGCCACCGGGCGCGGGTCCGTTTCGACCCGGGAATCGCCGATCCGCTCGCGATCTTCGCGGCGGTCGCGTCCCTGGGCTACCTGCCGCGCCTCGACGGCAGCGACGCCAGGCAGCAGCTGCGCCTGGCCGAGCGCCGCCGCCTGCTGGTCCGCTTCGGCACCGCCGTTTTCCTCTCGCTGCAGCTGATGGGCTTCTCCCTGGCGCTCTACGCCGGGTATTTCCAGGGGATGGCCACCGACGCCAGGCAGCTGGTGCAGTGGCTTGCCGGCCTGGTCGCCACGCCGGTGGTCTTCTACGCCGGGGCCTCCTTTTTCAGCGGCGCCTGGCGCAGTCTGCGCAACCGGGCGCCGGGGATGGACCTGCTGATCGCCCTCGGCGTGCTGGCCGCCTACGGCTACAGCCTGGTGGCGCTGATCCGCGGCGGCGAGGTCTACTTCGACACCGCGGCGATGATCGTGACCCTGGTCCTGCTCGGCCGGCTGTTGGAAAACGGCGCCAGGCACCGGGCGGCCGAGGGGATCGAAAGGCTTCTCGCCCTCGCCCCCACCAGCGCCTGCCGTCTGGAGGGGGAGGAGCAGCACAGCGTCGAGAGTTCCTGCCTGCGCCCCGGCGACCTGATCCTGGTCCGGCCCGGCGAACGGGTTCCGGTCGACGCGACGCTGGTCGACGGCACCAGCGAATTCGACGAAGCGGTGGTCAGCGGTGAAGCGCTGCCGGTGCTGCGCAAGCCCGGCGACCCGATCCGCTCCGGAACCCTCAATCTGGATGCGGCAGTGACCCTGCGGGCCACCTGCGCCGCAGCCGATTCCTTTCTCGCCCGGATGGCGGCGCTGGTCGAGGAGGCCCAGGCATGCAAAGCGCCGGTGCAGCGCCTGGCCGACCGCATTGCGACCGTCTTCGTCCCCCTGGTCGTGCTGCTCGCCGCTGCGACCGTGTTTTTCTGGCTGGGCCGCGGGGTCGGCGGAGCAACCGCCCTGCTGCACGCCGTGGCGGTCCTGGTGGTAGCCTGTCCCTGCGCCCTCGGCCTGGCCACCCCGATCGCGGTGATGGTGGCCACCGGCGCCGCGGCCCGCCGCGGCATCTTTTTCCGGGGTGGGGACGTTCTTGAGCAGGTCGGGCGGCTGCAGTTGGTCGCCTTCGACAAGACCGGCACCCTGACCCGCGGCCAACCCGCCGTCTGCGCCGTGGTCCCGGCCCCGGGAACCAGTGCCGAAACGCTGCTGCGCAGCGCCGCAACCGTCGAGAGCGGCTCCGCCCACCCTCTGGCGCGGGGCATTCTCTGCGAGGCGGAGCGCCGGGGTCTGACCGTCCCCTGCGGCAGCGGTGCCCGCACCGTGCCCGGCATGGGCGTCGCCTTGGAGGATGGCGCCGGGCGGGTGCTGGTCGGAACCCGCGAATTTCTGGCCGCAAACGGGATTCCGCTGGCGGCCGCCGCGGCGGGCCCGGCGCTGACCGAGGTCCACGTGAGCCGCGGCGCCGAATACCTCGGGGTAATTCGTCTCGATGATCGGCTGCGTCCCGAAACGGCGCCGGCCCTCGCCGCTCTCCTGCGGCGGGGGGTCAGGCTGGCCGTCCTCAGCGGCGACCGGCCCCGGACCGTCGAGCGCATGACCGCCGGGCTCGGCATCGAGGAGCGCTGCGGCGGGATGACGCCGGCGGACAAGGCCGCCTGGATCGCGGCCCGGCAGGCTTCGGGCCTGCGGGTGATGATGGTCGGCGACGGCCTCAACGATGCCCCGGCGCTGGCCGCCGCCGACGTCGGTTGCGCCCTGGCGGGGGGAACCGACATCGCCCTGGAAACCTCCGCCCTGGTCCTGACCCGGCCGGATCTCGGCCGCCTGGTCGAAGCCCTCGACATCGGCAGACGCGCCCTGCGGATCATCCGCCAGAACCTGTTCTGGGCCTTCGTCTACAACCTGGTCGCCCTCTCCCTCGCTGCCGGCGGCCGCCTCGCGCCGATCCACGCCGCCGCGGCGATGGCCCTCAGCTCCTTGTGCGTGGTCGGCAATTCGCTGCGCCTGGCCCGCCTTCCCCGGCAGGAAGGCCGCTGATGCTCTCCTCGATTCTCATGCTGATCATCCTCTCCCTCTTTCTGGCCACCGGCGCCTGGCTGATCTTCCTCTGGGCGGTGCGCAAGGGCGAATTCGACGACCCCGAAGCTCCCAAGTATCGCATGCTCGACGACGATGAGGCCTTGCCCGCCAACCTGGAGGACCGCCATGACCCGCCTGCCTGACCTGCGCCGCCGCCCCTTCCTGCGCTCGGCACCCCTGCTGCTGATGCTGCTCCTGACGACTCCCGCCGGGGCCTCCACTACCCGGGTCGAGGCATCCGGAAGCGGCGGCTGCCGCGGCGTACTCAGATTAGCCGCAGCGCCGCTGGTGACGATGCGACCGATCCCGTTCACCCTGGTCCTGCTCGACCCGGCGGGCCAACCGACCACGACCCCGGAGCTGGTCTGCGACCTGATGATGCCCGCCATGCCGATGCCGGAAAACCGTCCGCGGCTGGTGGCCGGTCAGGACAGCTACAGCGGCGAGGCCGTTTTCCCCATGGCCGGGGCCTGGCGGCTGCAGGTGGCGGTCCGCCGCAACGGCAGCGAGATCGACCGGCTGAGCTTCGACCTGGGGCGGGTGCTCCTCAAATGATCGATCCCCTCTATTCCCTGGCGCTGGCGACCGGGTTGCTCGGCACCGGGCACTGCCTCGGCATGTGCGGCGGGCTGGTCGCCGCCCTCGGCCTGGCCGCCGAAGGCCGGCGGCGGGGCCTGCTGTTTCACCTCTGCTACAATCTGGGCCGCATCCTGACCTATACCGCCATCGGCCTGGCCGTCGGCTGGCTCGGCTCGGCGATCGCCTACACCGACAGCTTCAGTCGGCTGAGCCGGGCAGTGCTGGTCGCTTCCGACCTGATCGTCATCCTCCTCGGCCTGGGCACTGCCGGACTGATGGCCCGGCTCAACCTGGCGCGCCTGGAGTTTGCCGGCCTCCTTCCGGGATTGACCCGGGCGGCGAACCGCCTGCGAACCATTCCGGGCCCTTTGGTCGGGCTTCCCCTCGGCCTGCTGATGGGGTTTCTCCCCTGCGGCTTGCTCTATGCGATGGCGATGACCGCCGCCCAGAGCGCGGCCCCCTGGAAGGGGGCGTTGGTGCTGTTGGCTTTCGGGATCGGGACGTTGCCGGGGCTACTGTTCTTCGGCGGCGGCGCCCACTGGCTGGGGCAGAGGTTGCGGCGGGGAATGGTGCAGGCGGCGGGATTGGTGGTGGCGCTGATGGGGCTTTACAATCTCTTTCGCCATGGCCAGCTGCTGGCCTGGTGGTAGGACGGGGAGTGGGACCGGGCTTTATTTCGCCGGGTGTTCGGGACTGAAGGTCTGCTGTTTGGGATCCCAGCGGTAGCCCTCGGCATCCCAAATGTCCTCGAGCTTGTTCCAGTCGAGATGCACCCCCTTCATCTCGTCGAAGGTATCGGAAGCGCTGAGCATTTCGCTGTCGTCGACGCGCCCGTCGCCATTCAGGTCGGCCCACAGGTAGGGCCCGACGGTGATTTCGTTGGCACCGCTGATTTCGGTCGGCGTACTGCGACCATTGGGGTTGGCGATGACCTCCCCGCTGAAGGAACTGGTACTGCCGAGCTTGGCGTCGCTGGCCACCCGCACCAGGTAGACGATCAGCGGCCGAACTTCGCCGGGCTTGACGATCCAGCGTGCTGTCCCGTCCTCGTTGTTGAGGCTTGAGGGAGGGGGGCTGGCCTCGATCAGCTTCCAGCCCGGGGGGAAGTGTTCCCGCAGGATGAACCCCCTGGTTTCGGCAGCGGCGTCGAGCCGGACCCGGACCGGGACAATCCCTCTTGGGGCGGCGAAGGTCGGGAGAACCCGCCTGGCCATCAGCACCGGCCCCGACGCCTCCCGGCGGTGGTAGGTGAAAAAGACCGCTGCCGCCACCGCCACCCCCAGCAACAGCACCAGGAACTTGAGTGGCCAGGGGAACCTGACTGCCGCATCCTCTGCGCCAGCAGGGGGCTCCTCGCCTGCCTGCTGCAGCAGGACCTCCACCTCCACCTCCAGCGCCTCGGCCAGCTTCAGGGCATTTTCCCGCTTGATGGAGGGGTACCGGTTGTTTTCCCAGCGGGATATGGTATCAGTAGTGACGCCGACCACCTTGGCGACGTACAGTTGCGTCAGCTTCTTCGCTTCCCGGATACGGCGGACCGCGCTGCTGTCCAGGCATACGGTGGGGGGCAGGATTTCCGGCATCAAGATCACCTCGCAGAGTCGGGCCAAAGTCTAACAGAGTCCCAAGGAACCTGCAAACTGAAAACCTCCGACCCGACTTTACCACCCCGCAGAACCCGACATAGGCATTTACAACATTTTGAAAATACTTGAAATCGACCCGACATCGGGGCAGACGACGACAGATGTCTAATGCAAAGTCGGCCCCGATCCTCTATAACCGATAAGCGAATCGACTGGCGGGTCAATCCCGACCCGCTCCATCCATCACCCGCACAAGGAGGACAACCAATGAAACGTCTCATCGTCACCCTGCTCGTCGCTGCCTTCGTGGTCGCCGGCTCCTTCTCCATCGCCGCCGCCGACAACGGCCCCACAGAAATCAAGTTCCCGGCCAGCATGGGCGAAGTCACCTTCCCCCACGCCATGCACCAGGAAAAACTCAAGGATTGCAAACTCTGCCACCAGGGTACCCCGGGCAAGATCGAAGGCTTCGGCAAGGACTGGGCCCACAAGACCTGCAAAGACTGCCACAAGGAAAAAGGCGTCTCCACCAGCTGCAAGACCTGCCACAGCGGTCCTAAAAATAAGTTTTCCGAACCTCGGAAAACCACGAAAGGGCCGCTGGCGACAGCGGCCCTTTTTGATTACCTTCCGGCCCTGCCCCGCCCAAAAATCCAAATTCCATTTTTCTGCTTCCCCACCCCCTACAAGCCCCTGAAAGCACGACCCAACCTGGCAAAATCAATAGGTATTTTTCTGGGGAAAAAAATCCATTGACAAGAAATCGGCAACGGGAGTATACGCAGTTCAACGGCGTCACGTTCCGGTCCGGGGACGCACAGACGATCCAGCGTAAAAAGCAACCCCTTTTTATGGCCTAACGCCCTCGGGCACCCCGGACCCTTCGAACGGACCCACCTCCCCTGCGGGAGACAGTTGGCAACATCCGGCTTTGAAAAGGGGTTACAAATGCATATCGCTCTCGCCTTCAATCTGCGGGAGGAGTCCGTCCAGGAGACCGAGCAGTCCCCTGCGGAACCTCCGTCCGAACCTCCCTCGCGACCGGCCGACGACCTCTACGCCGAATGGGACGACATCCACACCATTCGCGCCGTCGAGGCGGCTCTTGCCAGCCGTCACCGGGTCTCCCTGGTCAACGCCGCGGCCGATCCCTGCGCTGAATTCCGCCGCCTGCGTCCCGACCTGGTCTTCAACATCGCCGAGGGGTTGAACGGCGCCAGCCGCGAAGCCCAGGTCCCGGCCATGCTCGACTACCTCGGCATCCCCTACACCGGCAGCGATCCGGTGACCCTCGGCCTCTGCCTCGACAAGCAGCGCACCAAGGAGATCCTCGCCTACCATCGTATCCCGACCCCGCGCTTCAGCGTGGTGCGTTCCCTGGCCGAAGTTCCGCAACGGCTTGCGCTACCCGCTGCTGGTCAAGCCGACCCTGGAAGGCTCCAGCAAGGGAGTTACCGACAAGGCCCTGGTCTTTGAACGCAAGGGACTGCTGCGCCAGGTCGACTGGGTGCTTTCCAGCTACGGCCAGCCGGCGCTGATCGAGGAGTACCTGCCCGGCCGCGAGTTCACCGTCGCCCTGCTCGGCAACGGCGAATCCCTGCGTACCCTGCCGATCGTCGAGATCGACTTCTCCACCCTCCCCGCCGGGGTCAACCCGATCTACTCCTACGAGGCCAAGTGGCTCTGGGACCGGGAGGAGGATCCCCTCAAGATCTTCACCTGCCCGGCGCCGCTCGAACCGCTGTTGCAGCGGAACATCGAGGAGACCTGCAAACGCGGCCTTTCGCGCCATGGGCTGCCGCGACTGGTGCCGCATCGACGTGCGCCTCGACGGCCGCGGCATCCCCAACATCATCGAGCTCAACCCCCTTCCCGGCATCCTGCCGCGCCCGGAGCAGAACAGCTGCTTTCCCAAGGCGGCGCGCGCCGCCGGGCTGACCTACGACGCGATGATCCTCAGCGTGGTCGAAGCCGCCTGCACGCGGCTCAATCTGGTCCCGGGGGAGTACGATGAACGTCGCTGTCTGCTTTAACCGCGTTCCGCCCAAGCTCTTCAAGGGCGAAGCCGCCGACCGCATCAGCGAGGAGGGGGCCGAAGCCGAGGCGCGGGCGGTCAAGAAGGCCCTCGCCGACCTCGGCCACAGCGTCCGCCTGCTGCCGCTGGCCGGCGACGTCGCCCCCTTCATCGAGGAGCTGCGCGCCAGGGGGAGCGAGCTGGTCTTCAACCTCTGCGAGGGGTTCTGGGGGAACAGCCGCCTGGAGATGCATGTTGCGGCCCTCTTCGACCTGCTGGGGCTCGTCTACACCGGTGCTCCGCCGCTCTGCCTCGGGCTGACCCAGGACAAGGTGCGAACCAAGGATCTGCTGGTCCGCCACGGCCTGCCGACCCCCAAGTATGTCCTGGTCAAGATGGGGGAGCAGTTCCCCAAGACCCGCGATCTCGCCTACCCCCTGATCGTCAAGCCGCGCTTCGAGGACGCCTCGCTGGGGATCACCGGCGACAGCATCGTCGAGAACGAACGCGACCTGAAAAAGCGCATCCAGTACGTCCACGACACCTACCGCCAGGGGGCGCTGGCCGAGGAGTTCATCGAGGGACGCGAGCTCAACGCCGCCGTCATCGGCAACGGCCCCTACGAAGTCCTGCCCGTCTCCGAAATCCGCTTCCAGCCCGGTCTCAAGCACACGATCGTCAGCTACGACGGCAAATGGCTGGAGGACTCCCCCGAGTACGCCGCCACCCAACCGGTCTGCCCGGCAACCCTCAAGGCCAAGGAGGAGATCCTGATCAAGGACGTGGCGCTGCGCGCCTACAAGCTCCTCGAATGCCGCGACTACGCCCGCGTCGATATCCGCCTGCGCGACGGCGTCCCCTACATCCTCGAAGTCAACGCCAATCCCGACATCTCCCCCGGCGCCGGGCTGGCCCGCGCCGCGCGGGTCGGCGGGCTTGCCTACCCGCGCCTGATCGAACGGATCGTCGCCATGGCCCTCAAACGCAAGGAGCTCCCCAATGCGAAGCCTTGAACCTGCCGACCTGCCGGAACTGGAGCGCATCCTGCGCGCCACCGGCGCCTTCAACGCCGAAGAGGTCGACTGCGCCATGGAACTGCTGCACATCGTCCTCGACGACCCGGCGCAGCAGGACTACCTGGTGGCCGTCGCCGAGGAGGCGGGGAACGTCGCCGGCTACATCCTCTACGGGCCGGTGCCCCTCACTGCGGGGAATTTCGACATCTACTGGATCGCCACCGACCCGGCGGTGCAGGGGAAGGGGATCGGCCGCCAGCTGATGGAGTTCGCCGAGGCCGACGCCCGCAGCAGGGGAGCGCGCATGGTCTGCCTCGAGACCTCCTCGCAGGGGGGCTACGAGCGCACCCGGCGCTTCTACGACCAGGCCGGCTATATCCAGGAATCGTGCATCCGGGACTTCTACAAGCCCGGCGACGACCGCCTCACCTACGTCAAACGCTTTTCTTCCTGAGGAGGAGAACAAAAGAGGATGGAGACCTGGCAGAAACTGTTGCAGGCAAGCATTACCCGTCCGAAAGATCTGACCCGGCGCTTCGGCGTCGACCCGCAGCCGCTGGAGGCCGTGGCGGCCGCCTACCCGATGCGGGTCAACCCCTACTATCTCGGCCTGATCCGCGAAGTCGGCGACCCGATCTGGCGCCAGGCCGTCCCCGCCGCCGAGGAGCTGCAGGACGCGGTCTGCATTGCCGATCCGCTGGATGAAGAGAACCAGAGCCCGGTGCCGAACCTGGTCCACCGCTACCCCGACCGGGCGCTCTTTCTGGTCTCATCGGAATGCGCCATGTACTGCCGCTTCTGCACCCGCAAGCGCAAGGTCGGCGGCGAAAACATGGTCATCACCCGCGAGACGCTGCAGGCCGGCATCGACTACATCCGCGAGCACCCGCAGATCCGCGACGTCATCCTCTCCGGCGGCGACCCGCTGCTGCTGGCCGACGAGCGCCTGGAGTGGATCCTCACGGAGCTGCGGGCGATCCCGAGCCTGGAGATCATCCGCATCGGCAGCCGCGTGCCGGTGGTCCTGCCGCAGCGCATCACCCCCAACCTGGTGCGGGTGCTGCGCAAGTACCACCCGCTCTATCATCAACACCCATTTCAACCACCCGGACGAGATCACCGAGACTGCGGCCAAGGCCTGCGCGCGCCTCGCCGACGCCGGCATTCCTCTGGGCAACCAGACGGTGCTGCTGCGCGGCGTCAACGACGAGCCGGCGGTGATGAAGCGGCTGATGCAGAAACTGCTGGCCATCCGCGTCAAGCCCTATTACATTTACCAGGCCGACCTGGTGCAGGGGACCGACCATTTCCGCACCAGCGTCGAGGAGGGGATCGAGATCATCCGCGCCCTGCGCGGCCACACCAGCGGCATGGGCGTGCCGGCCTACGTCATCGACGCCCCCGGCGGCGGCGGCAAGATCCCGCTGCTCCCCGACTACCTGCAGAGCATTGGCGACGAGGTGGTGCTCAAGAACTACCGCGGCGAAACCTACCGCTACGACAATCCGCGGCCGAAGCTGGCCGAGGAGCAGCGCAAGGCGGTCAACGAAGACCGCTGAGCCGCGCCGCGCGCCACCAAAAACCTGGGGCGGGCCGCCATGGCCCGCCCCGTTTTCATCAGGGAGGAGGCAGGATGCCCGCGCTGATCCGACGCCAACCCGGCCCGCCTCGGAAGTGCCCGGCGCCGCTGCTCTGCTGCTGGCTGCTGGCTTTCTCCTTCCCCGCCTTCGCCGCCGCGCCGGGCCCGATCGACCACGGCCGGCGCGACCTGCCGCGGGTCGCCCTGACCTTCGACCTCTGCCAGAAACCGGGTCACCCGGCCGGCTTCGACGCCAAACTGGTCGCCATCCTCGAGCGCAACCACGCCGCCGCAACCTTCTTCGCCGGTGGCGACTGGATGCGCACCCACCCCGACGAAATCCGCCGCCTGGCCGCCGACCCGGACTTCGAGCTCGGCAGCCACTCCTGGAGCCACCCCGACTTCCGCAGCCTCGAGCCCGCCGCCATCGCCGACCAGCTCGATCGCACCCGTGACCAGATGCGCGCCCTGACCGGCCGCACCCCCACCCTCTTCCGCTTCCCCTACGGCACCTGGGACGAGCGCTCCCTGCAGCTGGTGAACGCCGCCGGCTATCGCGCCATCCAGTGGGATGTCGTCACCGGCGATCCCGACCCCAAGGTCTCCGCCGCCGGGATCCTCCGCACGGTCCACCGCCAGGCCCGCAACGGTTCGATCGTCATCATGCACGCCAACGGCCGCGGCCGGCATACCGCCGCGGCACTGCAGGCGGTGATCGACGACCTGCGCGGGAGGGGATTCAAACTGGTAACGGTTTCCGAACTGCTGGCGCCATGAATCGAGAAAAAGTCCAGAAATGACGAAAGGCCCATCCTTTCGGGGTGGGCCTTTCGATTGTGGCGTGGATTAGGTACCGCTGCGCGGCCTGTTCCCGGTTCGCCAACAGCAGGGAGGGTGCCCAGTGGGTGGTGAGCCAGGGGAGAGTCTCCTCCCCAAGAAGGCGCAGCAGGCAATGCAGGGGTCAAGTCTTTCCGTGCCATATTTTCTCTTCGCTCCGGCGAATCATTCGGCTGACTGTCGAATAATGGATCCTCCAGAACTGGGCGATATCCTTAAGGGGATAACTCCATTCGACATGGGCCGTGCGGGCCGTAGGTTTTGCGTTGGCGTCTTTCTGGCCGGGGGTCAAAAGTTGTTCCAGCGGTGGGCGGTGGGCAAGGCGCTGCGCCAGGGGGATCTCCTCAACGGCTTGCATCTCGGTCAACTGCGGTTGGAACCGGGCAACGAATTCTTCGTTTCCCAGCAGTGCCCCGCCGCGCAACTCCGTCTAGGGCGAGGGCTGTTCGAACCCCTCGGCGACGAACTCCCGGTAGCGCTGCCGGGCGGCCTCTCGGTTTTGGGAGAATTGGGACAACGACCAGTCGGTGGTCAGGAATGGCGGACTTGTCACGAGACCAGCCGTGGCGGCATAACTCGACCAGTGCCAGTCCTCCGGGGTCGCCACCATCCGAGCGGCGACCGGGTTGAGAACAATGTAGCGGCAAAGGGTCAGCAGGTAGGAATCTTTGTCGACCAGGATCGCCTTGTAGCGTCCCTGGAAGAGATGACCGCAACGGCCGTGGCGGCGATTGAACACCTGGGTGTAGATCCCGTTGAGCTGCCGCATTCCCCGGGAGAGATTGGCTTCAGGGGTTTCAAGCAGAAGGTGGTAATGGTTGCCCATCAGGCAGTAGGCATGGCAGAGCCAGCGATATTTCTCGATCACCGATGACAGAACATCGAGAAATTTAGCACGGTCGGAGTCGTCATCGAAGACCATGCCCCGGGCATTTCCCCGGGAGGTGACATGATAGACGGCGCCCGGGAATTGAATGCGAAGCGATCTGGCCATGGAGCCCCCCTCCTTGGATTTTCAGACTGCTTTCAGAAATGTGGCACTGAAAGACTTGACCCCAGCGCTTGCCAATACCGGCAAATGCCGCGACTCAATTCCCACAGCCCCTCCTTATAAATATGCATCACTGCTGTCCGGTTAATAGTTGAATAAATTCAGCTGGTTAAAGTCTTGAGAGTCTGAAATCTGCTTGAGCGCCTCCGTAACCAGCTGAAAAATGGGCTTTTTCTCGAACAGATTGACCTCCAGAATTTGCAAAAAAGTGTAGAGAGTACATTGGATGCCGAGTTGCCTTTTTGCAATCGCCACCAGTAGATAGATACAAAGGGCTACCCATATCTGGCTCTTGACCGCATTGATAGAAGTTCCGTAGAACGCTTTGATTCGTAGGTGCTGTTTGATCCACTTGAAGAACAGCTCCACTTGCCAGCGCTGTTTATAGATATCGGCAACCGTTGCTGCGGCAATTTCAAAATGATTGGTGAGGAACACCAGTCGCTTATTGCGCTTTTTATCAACATAACTGACCCGGCGTAATCTCTCCGGGTAACCCTTCTTCGATTTTTGGGTGACCAGGGCAATGACTTGGTCAGCCCGGACGCCGGCCTCCTTGTCCTTGGGCGCGGAGTACAGCCGTTGGTAGCGCAGGTTGTCCTTGGCCCTCACTACGAAGAAGGCGCCCTGCCGGTGAATGGCATAGAGCCGGGCAAAATCAACATAGCCGCGGTCCAGCGTGTAGATGGCGTCTTCGGTGACCGGCATTTCATCAAGCATCTTGACGTCATGCACTTTGCCGGTCGTTACGGCCACAAACGTTGGGATGATGCCGCGCAGGTCAACGAGCGTATGCATCTTGACCGCTGCCTTGGTTGTGCGAAACTCGGCCCATGGAAACAGGGAGAGGCAGAGGTCAATGGTCGTCGAGTCAAAGGCGAACAGTGGCTGCCGCAACTCGATGGCCAAGGGTTCATCCCGGTACAACCGTTGTGCGATGCCGATCAGGACTTGGCCGAAATCCTGAAAAATGCGCCAGTCCCGGCGCTCGTTTGCGTCGGCAAGAGTGGATCGGGCAACGGCACCACGAAATCCGATGTGGTAGAGCTTCTCCCGATGAGAGTTCAGGCAGGTTTCGATGTCCCGCAGGCTCTCGCGACCCGATAGCTGGGCATAAGCCAGGCAAAGGAACTGATCAAATGCCGTAAAGCTTCTGGCCCGATACTCGCCTCGATACAGCCGGACGCAGAGGTTGAACTCGTGACGCGGGAGAAACTGAAGAAGCTGTCTGAAAACGGTCTGGCCTGCGTTCATGGATGCCCTCCTGAAATGCCAGGAAGGTATCACTCGAAGGGCGGTCGAAGCGATTTCAAATCGAAAAAAGAACAGTTATGTCAAAGATCAAATATATTCAGCAAGTTAAAGGACGTACATTCGAAATTAACCGGACAGTAGTGAAATATGCATAGGAGTTTGTCAGAATACGTCACTCCCAGCGAAATAGCCGCTTTCACTGAAAGAGCGGGGAGTCAGGCCTTTCCGGGCTACATTTGGGATTTGCAGGGATGACCGGAAGATCCGAAACCGGAAAAATCGCGAAGGAATCTTCAGGTCCTCATTCTGCGGCCCCATCCTTCCGCCCTTTCTCATCGGACCATTTCAACCCCGATGTCCCCGATAAATTTCCCGCCGGTGGCCGACGCTCAGAGCCAGAACCACTAACTGTTCGTCCCGAATCTCGCAGAGGATGCGGTAATCCCCGACCCGGTAGCGCCACAGGCCGGACAGCTCCCCGCGCAAGGGTTCCCCGAAATGGCGTGGGTTCTTGCACCCCTCGATGCGGTCGGCCAGCCAGTCGAGGAGCCGTTTCTGCACCGGCCAGTCGAGCTTGCGCAACTGCCGCTCGGCAAAGTCACTGATCTCAACCGTCCAGGCCAAGATCCCGCCTTACTTCCTGCAGCGACCGGCTGCCGCGACTCTCCGCCAGCGCCTGGTGGGCCAATTCGAGATCTTCGTTATCTTCAAGATAACGGATGATCGCCTCGCGCACCACGGCACTTCGATTGCTCCCGCGGGCCTTGGCCAGCAGGTCGAGTTCCTGCTCCAGATCCTTTTCCAAGCGTATTGCCAGCATAGGCACCTCCCTTGTGTCATACACGGTAATACACATATAAATATCTGTCAACCGGAAGGACCCCACTGTGAGACGTAAGACGTTTGAAACCGTGGCGGACCGCTATCGGCTATCAGCCGTCAGCGGTCCGCCGCACTTCTCACTTCCTTCGTCTTATCTCTCACTTCTAACGTCTTACGTTTCACGTCTCACCGCCCTCAATGCATTCCCGCCGGCGCCTCCCCCTCCCCCCGCCGCAGCAGGTAGAGAAACGGAATCACCGCCAGAAACGCCACTCCCAGAATCCAGAAGATGTGATTGTAGGAGAGCATCCCCGCCTGGCGCCGGATCATCCCGTAGATCATCGCCAGGGCGGTCTGCTGCGCCTCGCTCTGCGGGACGCCGCGGGTGACGGCAGCCTGGGTAAGGGCGGCGAGCTTCTGCTGGAAGGCCGGGTTCATCGGGTTGGCGTGGGCGACCAGGACGTTCTGGTAGAGCTGGTTGAAGCGCTGCCAGCAGGGTCGCCGAGACGGCGATGCCGACGCTGCCGCCGATGTTGCGCAGCAGGTTGTACATGCCGGTGGCGTTGCCCATCTCCGGCTTGGGGATGACCGAAAGGGTGGTGGTGGTCAGCGGCACGAAGATCATCCCCAGCCCGAGGCCCAGGACCATGCGCGGCCAGACGAAATCGAAGTAGGAGGCCTCCAGGGTGAAGCCCTGCATGATGAACATCGCGGTGGCGCCGATGAACAGCCCGCAGAGGACGATGTAGCGCCCCTGCACGCCCCGCGAGAGGGCGGCGCCGACGAAGGGCATGGTGCACAGGGTCACCACCCCGCCCGGCGCCAGGACCATGCCGGCCATGGTCGCGTCGTAGCCCATCAGCGTCTGCAGAAAGAGCGGGATCAGCATGATCGAGCTGTAGAGGCAGAAGCCGAAGATGAACATCAGAAAGTTGCCGGCCGAGTAGGAGACGTACTTGAACAGGCGCAGGTTGACGATCGGGTGGGGGTGGCGCAGTTCGACCACCACCAGCAGCACCAGCGAGACCGCCGCGACGAGGGCGAAGGCGACGATGAAGCCCGAGTCGAACCAGTCCTCCTGCTGCCCCTTGTCGAGAACGATCTGCAGCGCGCCGAAGCCGAGGACCAGAAGCGCCAGCCCCCAGTAGTCGATGGAGATCTTCTGCTTGTTGCGCAGGTAGGCGTGGGTCGAACAGGAAGGCGGCGGCCATGATCACGGCGATGACGCCGATCGGGAAGTTGATGTAGAAGATCCAGCGCCAGTTGAGCTGGTCGGTGACATAGCCGCCCAGCGCCGGGCCGATGATCGGCCCGAACATGGCGCCGATGCCGAAGATCGCCATCGCCATCCCCTGCTCCTTGGGCGGGAAGGTCTCCATCAGGATCGCCTGGCTGTTGGGGATCAGCGCGCCGCCCGCCGCCCCCTGCAGGATGCGGAAGAAGACCAGAAAACCGAGGTTGGGCGCCGCGCCGCAGCAGAAGGAGGCGAGGGTGAAGAGCACGATGCAGGTGATCAGGAAGCGCTTGCGGCCGAACATGCGCGACAGCCAGCCGGTCATCGGCAGGACCACGGCGTTGGCGACCAGGTAGGAGGTCAGCACCCAGGTGATCTCGTCGGTGCCGGCGTTGAGGCTCCCCTGCATGTGCGGCAGGGCGACGTTGGCCACCGAGGTGTCGACGATCTCCATGATCGTCGGCAGCATCACGGTGATGGTGATCAGCCACTTGTTGACGGTTTGGGTTTCGGCTCATGAAGAGGTCCCTGCAATGGCGCATAGGACCATGAGGACCTGTAGGACTGCTATTGCTCACGAGTCATATGCGAACGTCAGCTTGCTCTCATGGAAAGGGTTGAGGGGGGCGAGGATGTCGCCGAGGCTGCGGCCGGTGTAGACGGTCGGCACCACGCTCATGCCGACGCGCAGCAGGTGCTGCGGGGTCGCTGTCGCGGTCGATGACGATCTTCACCGGGACGCGCTGCACCACCTTGACGTAGTTGCCGGTGGCGTTTTCCGGCGGCAGCAGCGAGAAGGCGGCGCCGGTGCCGGCCATGATGCTGTCGACCTTGCCGGAAAAGGTCCGCCCGGGGTAGGCGTCGACGCTGAATTCGACCTTCTGCCCCGGCTCCATGTGGGTGAGCTGGCTCTCCTTGTAGTTGGCGACGATCCACGGCTCCTCGAGCTGGACCAGGGCGAGCAGCGGCTGGCCGGCCTGGACGTTGTTGCCGACCTCCGCCGATTTGCGGGTGACGTAGCCGTCCACCGGCGCGGTGATCCGGGTATAGGCGAGGTTGAGCTTTGCCAGGTCGAGTTCGGCGGCCCGTTCGGCGATCCGCGCCTTGAGGCCGTCGTCGCCCACCTCGCCGAGCTGGGCCGCGGCCTGCCGCAGGTTCTGCCGGGCCTGGGCCAGCGCGTTCTTGGCCACCTTGGCGGCGGTGCGCAGCTGGTCGAGACGTTCCTTCGGGATCACCTGGCGGGCAAAGAGGGCTTCGCCCCGGGCCAGATCGATAGCGGCCTGCTCCGAACGGGCCCGGGCCTGGCCCACCGCGGCGCGGGCCGCCTCGACCCCGGCGGATTCGCCGCTGGTGGCGTTTCTCGCCATCGCCAGGGCCGCTTCGGCCTTGGCCACCTTGGCGCGGTAGGTGGCGTCGTCCAGGGCCACCAGCAACTGCCCCGCCTTGACCGGCTGGTTGTCCGTCACCGCCACCTCGGCGATGTGGCCTTCGACCCGGGCGGAGATGAGGTGGATGTGGCCAGCGACGAAGGCATCGTCGGTGGTCAATTCGACCTTGCTCTTATACCAGAGCCAGCCGCCGGTCACGATGCCGGCCACGATCAACAGCGCCAGCACCAGGCCGATCTTGCGACGACCGCCGCCGTTGGCTTTCTTGCCGTTCTCCGCTGCAGCCTTCGAATCCTTCTCTTTTTTGTCCTGCGTCTCGCTCATGGGTCTTCCCTCAGAGGCTGCCGGCAGCCCGCTGCACGCGGGCCATCGCCACTTGGTAATCGAATTGCGCCCGGGCCAGGTCGGTCCGGGTCTGGGTCAAAAGGGTCTGGGCGTCGAGCACCTCGGTGGCGGTCCCGACCTGTTCCCGGTAGCGATCCTGGTTGATGCGCAGGTTCTCCTCGGCCTGGGCGATGGCGGTCTGTGCCACTTCGATGCGCCGCGCCGCCACCCGGGCATCGTTTCCGGCGCTGCGGTAGTCGAGGATCGCCTGCTGCTCGAGATCGGCGAGCCGGCGGCGCTGCAGATCGAGGCTCTGGCGGGCTTCGCGCAGCCGGGCGCTGCTCGCCCCGCCGTCATAGAGGTTGCCCCGCAGACCGAACGTCGCCGCATAGATGGTCGACTCCTTGACGTAGCTGTTCTCGACGTAATCGGCGCCCAGATGGGCGTAGAGTTCCGGCCAGAACTCCCCTGCCGCCTGCCGCACCTGCTCTTGGGCGGCGATCACGGCCTGCCGCTGGGCGGCCAGTTCCGGCCGCTTCGCCACCGCCTCGGCAGCCGGCGAGCGTCGGCAACGCACTGCCCGCTTCGGGCTGCAGTTCGCCGCGGGCTTCGGGGGCGCGCCCGGTCAGGTAGTTGAGCCGCAGCCAGGCATTCTCCAGCTCGCCGCCCCGGGCCAGCTGCAACTGCTGGCTGGCGGCGAGGCGCACCTGAGCCTGCAGGACGTCGTTGCGGGTCACCACTCCTTCGGCAAAGAGCGCTTCGGCGTCCTTGCGGTGCGCCTCGGTCTGGGTCAGCTCTTCGCCGGCCGCCTGCAGCAGGTGATCGGCAGTGAGGACCCCGTAATAGGCGGCAACCGTCTGCAGGAAGATATCCTGCTGGTTCCCGGCGTAGCCGAAACTGGCCGCCTGGGCCGCCGCATCGGCGGCGGCGACCCGGCCCGAGGTGCGGCCGAAATCGTAGAGGAGCTGGTCGACGCCGAGGCTGAGGTGGCGATAATTCTGGTCCTGGGTCTGCTGGGTGAGGCCACCGAAGACCACAGCCTGGGGCGCCTGCTGCCAGGTGTAACCGGCTTGCAGGTCGACCCGTGGCCGGTAGGCGCTACGCGCCTCCTGGCCCCGTTCGGCGGCCAGCTGCGGCGCGAGGGCTGCGGCCTGCAAACTCGGGTTCTGGGCACGGGCCAGCGCCAGGCAGCGGGCCAGGGTCAGTTCCTCCCCGTGGGCGGCCAGCGGCGCGAAGAGCAGGACCAGGGACAGCACAAGGCCTACCGATTTAGTCATGGACACCTCCACGGAGTTTGATCAGCAGCCGGCAGAGTTCTTCGTACTCCCCCGGCGCCAGGGCGGCCGCGACGGTCCGCCGCAGGTCGTTGGCCAGCGGGGCCAGCTTGGCCTCCAGCGCGCGGCCGGCCGGAGTCAGACAGACCCGGCAGGCGCGGCGGTCGGCCGGATCGGGCAGACGCCGCACGAGACCGAGCTTCTGCAACCGGTCGACCAGGCCGCTGAGGGTAGTGCGGTCGATCTCGGTCTTTTCGGAAAGGGCCGTTTGCGAACGGCCGTCCTCCTGCCAGAGAAAGGCGAGCAGCGCAAACTGATGAGGGGTGATGCCGTGGGGCGCCAGCAGGTCCCGAAAGTTCGCGTAGAGTCCCTGGTGGGCCTTGGCGAGCAGAAAACCGACACTGGTTTCGATGTCAAAACTGTCCACCGGCTTCTCCGAATTTTTGTTCCCATGCGAATATTCAGCATACTGTAAAAAATTGAATCTACTCCCGGGGCGGCTGGAAGTCAAGACGGGTGACCGCCGGCAGCACGCCCAAAAGGGTGCGCGGCGAAGGTGCCGGCGGAAAGATTCCGATTGCCGGCCCGCGGACGGCCGGCAATCGCGGCAAGGACCTGGGCCGCACCCCGGAACGGGGGCAGAACGAACCGGGTCGCCACCGAAATTTTGCCCGGGGCGCACATGCCGCTTGACCGCCCCGTCGGTTCTTTCTATAATCCACACCACTTTTGCCACCCGACGCTCGGCCACGGCCGGGTTGACCGCTTCGGGGGTGTGGTGAAATTGGTAGACGCACTGGACTCAAAATCCAGCGGGCGCAAGTCCATGTCGGTTCGACTCCGACCACCCCCACCAGCTGCACGCAAAGAGCCCGCCATCCTCCCGATGGCGGGCTCTTTGCCGTTGTGGCCGGAAAGCTTCCGGTGCGGTGCCGGCTCCCGGCTATTCTCAGGCGCCCCCGTCCCGCAGGGTCTGCAGCGCCTGCCGCCGCAGCGGGCCGAAGGTCTCCCGCCAGGCGTCCACGCGGCGGCTCCCCAAACCGATCAGCAGCTCCTCGCGGAAGAGCTCTTCCGGCAGCCGGCCGCAGACCTGGTGGAGAAACTCCCGCCAGGAATCGGCCGCTGCCGGGGACAATTCGACGGCACCGGGAGCCATACCGTCGCCGGCCACCAAGTGCAGGGTCAGGACCGGGTCCTGCTCGGCGGCGAAGTGCAGCAGCAGGGCAGAGCCCTCGCCGGGCATCGTTTCGAATTCGCTGGCAGCGAGCAGCCGCGCCAGGCAGCCGGCGTGGAGCAGGCCGCGGTGGCGGCTGTGCAGGGCCTGATAATAAGCGCCGGCCCCGGGTGCCGGCGCGGCGCAGAGCGGACAGCTCGCGGCATGCAACCGCGACCGGGGCTCTCCGGCTGCGAGGTCCGGTCCACGGGCGGCCAGCGGCGCCGGGAGGGCCGCCAGGCGCGCGAGAACGAACTCGGCCAGGGTGCGGAACTGGCGGTGGACCTGGGTGCTGCGGGCATGGGTCAAAACCGGGTAGATGCGGCTGGAGAGGCCCGTTGCCAGGCTCTCCACCTTGGGGCTCTTGGCGATCCCGGTCGGCGCCACCTGGTAGCCGCGCTCCTGCGCCGACCAGACCAGGAACTCCTGCATGCCGAGGTTCTCGCGCAGCCGCAGCCGGCCGTCGATCAGGCTCGGCACCAGCCACAAACGGTCGGCGCCGGCCGTCACTCCGGCGAGTTGCGCCTGAACCGCGGCCGCATTGACCAGCGAGGCGCGATCCTTGATCGGCGTGAGGACCAGGTCGGCGGCGAGCAGGGCGCTTTGGCTGAGGACATCGAGAATCGGCCGGGTGTCGAGAATCAGCACACCGCAGAGGCCTGAGCGGGACAGCAGCTGGCGCAGGAAGTGCGGATCGGCAGGGGGCTCCAGCCCCCGGGCCGAGGCGAGAAAAGCGACACCGTATTCGCCCAGCTGCGCCAGCTCCTCGGGAAGGGTGCCCTCCAGCAGCCTGGCGACCGAGCCGCCGCTGCGGCCGCCGATGGCGAACATGCTGTCAACGGAGAAATGGTTATCAAACGAGGCGATGGTGACCGGCAGATCCTCGTCGAGAGCCTTGAGATAGACCGCCAGGTTGGTGGCGAGGGTGGTCTTGCCCACCCCCCCTTCTCGCTGGCCACCGCTACCACGTACGGCCCGGCGCTACGCAGTCTTCGCTGGCTTTCAAGGTTCATCGGTCATTGCCCGTCGCCGGCCTCCTCGTGCAACGCTTCCCAGCGCTGATAGAGATTGGTGATGCGCTCCTGGAGCCGCCCATGACGGCTTGAGGCCTCGCGCCACGCCGCGGCGTCGGCATAGAGACCGGGATCGGCCATGGCCTGTTCCCGTTCGGCCAGTTCCGTTTCCGCCGCTTCGATCTCCCCTTCCAGATCGGCCAGATCCTTCTGCCGCCGTTTCTCCTGGCGCTGTGCCTCCTTGCGTTCTTCGTGCTGCCGGCGGCGGTCGTCCTTGTCGAGAAGGGCGAGGTCGCTGCCGGTGCCGACCAGCGCCTCGACCCGTTGCGCAGAATGCCCGCCCTCGCCGCTCGCCGCCTTGGCGGCGAGGAAATCCTCGTAGTTGCCGAGCCAGGAGGCCACCTGGCCGCCGCCGACCTCGATCACCCGTGTGGCCAGGGCATCGACGAAGTAGCGGTCGTGGGAGACGAAGACCAGGGTTCCGGCGTAGTGCTGCAACGAGGCGAGCAGCACCTCCTTGGAGGCGAGGTCGAGGTGGTTGGTCGGCTCGTCGAGGAGCAGCAGGTTGGCGGGCCGCAGCAGGAGGATGGCCAACGCCAGGCGGTTGCGCTCCCCGCCGGAGAGGACGGCAACCTTCTTGTGCACCTCGTCGCCGGAGAAGAGAAAGGTCCCGAGGATGTCGCGCACCTTCGGTACCATCGCCATCGGCGCAGCGCTGGTGATCTCCTCCAGCACGCTGCGCGTCGGGTCGAGGATCCGCGCCTGGTCCTGCGCGAAGTAGGCGAGCTGCAGGTTGTGGCCGGGGGTGCGGGTGCCGGCCAGAGGTGTTTCGACTCCGGCCAGCAGGCGCATCAGGGTCGACTTGCCGGCGCCGTTGGCGCCGACCAGGGCGATGCGCTCCCCCTTCTCGACGCAGAGGTCGATGCCGCTCCAGGACGATATTGTCGCCGTAGCCGTGGCGCACCCCGCTCATCTCCAGGGCCAGGCGCCCCCCCTTGGGCGGGTCGGGAAAACGGAAAAAGATCTTGCGGCGCGGCGGCGGTACGTCGATGCGTTCGATCTTCTCCAACTGCTTGACCCGGCTCTGCACCAGCGAAGCCCTTGTTGGCCTGGTAGCGAAAACGGCTGATGAAGGCCTCGATGCGCTGCGATCTCCTCGTCCTGGCGGCGCTTGGCCTCCTGCAGGGCGCTGATCCGGCGTTCGCGTTCCTCGAGGTAGCGGCTGTAGTTGCCGGGGTATTCGGTCAGGCGTGCCGTTCCAGACCTCGACGATACGGCCGACCACCTGGTCGAGAAAGAAGCGGTCGTGGGAAACCAGCACCACCGCCCCCGGGTAGGCGGCGAGATAGGCTTCCAGCCAGTCGCGGGCCGGCAGGTCGAGGTGGTTGGTCGGTTCGTCGAGGAGCAGCAGGTTGGGGCGCTGCAACAGCAGCCGGGCCAGCGCGATGCGCATCTGCCAGCCCCCGGAGAAGTGCTCGCAGGGTTTTTCCCAGTCGGCCTCGACAAAACCGAGGCCGCGCAGCACCTTGGCGATTTCGGTCTCCATTTCGTAACCACCGCGCTGGCGAAAGGTCTCCTGCAGCGGTGGCGTAGCGGTCGAGGTCGGCCTGGCGGTGGAACTCGGCGATCGCGCAGCTCCAGCTCGCCCAGTTCGCGCTCCATGGCCAGCAGTTCGGCCAGCGCCGAGCGCACCTCGGCAAAGAGGCTGCGGCCGCGGTACTCGAGGCCGTCCTGGGGCAGATAGCCGCAGGTCGTGCCGCGGGCGAGCTGCACCTCGCCGCCGTCGGGCGTCACCTGGCCCGCCAGCATCTTCAGCAGGGTGGTCTTGCCGGCACCGTTCTCGCCGCAGAGGCCGACCTTGTCGCCGGGGCGCAGGTGCCAGTTGATGCCGGCAAAGAGCCGCCGGCCGCCAAAATCTTTGATGATCTCCCGTAGCTGCAGCATGGGGCCTGTTATAACACAACCCGGCCCCCGGCGAAAACTCCCAATTTCCGGCCTTCGCCCCGCGCGCGCCGGCACAATCGCGCTGGGCAAATCCCCTGTTCTCTGTTATAGTTGCGCCGCAACCGGAAGGTCCGGCCTTCCGCGACGATGCTTCTTCAGGGCCACGTGCCTCGACGATAGAGTACTGCAGAGTTCCCCAGCGTCCCGCCGGCGCTTCCTGTGCCCGCCGTGCTCGCCCATTCCCCGCCCTCTCCGGCGGCCGGAGGGTGCTGGGCCCGGGGCGGAAGCGAAACCGCGGAGCGCGCCCGGCCGGGCGATCCCGGACCGCACCCCCGTTTGAGGCCGCGCCCGGCGCGGCCGGAAGGATTTCCATGAGCAAGAAGATGCTGATCAACGCCACCCATCCGGAGGAGAGCCGGGTGGCGACGGTCGAGGACGGGCTGCTGACCGACCTCGACATCGAATCCGAAGGCCGCGAGATGACCCGCGGCAACATCTACAAGGCGACCGTGGTCCGCGTCGAGCAGGGACTGCAGGCCGCCTTTATCGATTACGGCGCCGAACGCCTCGGCTTTTTGCAGATGGGAGAGCTCCACCCCGCCTTCTTCAAGAGCTTCGAGGAGGGGGAGGGCAAGGGGCGGCCGCGCATCACCGACCTTTTGCGCCGCGGCCAGGAGATCCTGGTCCAGGTGGTCAAGGAGGAGCGCGGCACCAAGGGGGCGGCGCTCACTACCTACCTCTCCCTCCCCGGCCGCTACATGGTGCTGATGCCCGACTCGGACACCAAGGGGGTGTCGCGCAAGATCGAGGACGAGGCCCAGCGCAAGAAGCTCAAGGAGGCGATGAAGTCCCTCGACCTGCCCGCGCAGATGGGCTACATCGTGCGCACCGCGGGGATCGGCCAGACCAAGGAGGAACTGCGGCGCGACTTCGACTATCTGGTGCGGGTCTGGCAGAACATCCAGGAGCACGGCCAAAAAGGTCAAGGCGCCGGTTCTGGTCTACAAGGAATCGAACCTGGTCATCCGCTCGATCCGCGACTACTTCACCGCCGACATGGACGAGGTGCTGGTCGACGACCCCGAGGTCTACGAGGAGGCCCGGGAGTTTTTCCAGCAGGTGATGCCCGAGTACGCTGCGGCTGGTCAAGCTGCACCAGGAGCGACGGCCGATCTTCTCCCGCTACCAGATCGAGGAGCAGATCGAGACCCTCTCCCGCAACAAGGTGCCGCTCCCCTCCGGCGGGTCGATCGTCATCGACGCGACCGAGGCGCTGGTGGCCATCGACGTCAACTCGGGCAAAGATGGCCGGCGAACAGGGGGTCGAGGGGACCGCCTTCAGGACCAACATCGAGGCCGCCGCCGAGGTCGGCCGACAGCTGCGGCTGCGCGACCTGGGCGGACTGATCGTCATCGACTTCATCGACATGCGCGACCGCAAGCACATCCGCGAGGTCGAAAAGACGCTCAAGGATGCCCTGAAGAACGACAAGGCGCGGGTCACCGTCGGCCGCATCAGCCAGTTCGGTCTGCTCGAGATGAGCCGGCAGCGGATCAAGGCGGCCCTCGCCGAGGGCTCCTACCTCCCCTGCCCCAACTGCGGCGGCAGCGGCCGGGTGAAGAGCGCCGAGGCCCAGGCGGTGGCCTTTCTGCGCAAACTCCAGGCGGCCGTTGCCCGCGGCCAGGTCGAGCGGGTCGAGGGGGAGGTGCCGATCGACGTCGCCCATCTACCTGCTCAACACCAAGCGCGAGGAGCTCAGCGAGATGGAGCGCCGCTACCAGGTGAGCATCTTCATCCGCGCCCGCAAATCCTTCGTTGCCAGCCAGTTCGAACTGATCGTCCACAAACGCGAGAAGGGCGAGGCCCGCGACGAGAGCTGGGCTCCGGTCACCGCGGCCTCCGCCCCTCATCTGCCGCTGGCAGCTCCGCCCCTGGCGGAGCCCCCGGCTGCAAGCCCGGAAGTCGCCGCGGCGGCGCCGATCGAGGAAGAACCGATCCCGGCACCGACCGAGACGCCGGCAGAAACCGAGGCCGCCAGCGAGGGCGAGGGGAAGAAAAAACGCAAGCGGCGCCGGCGCAAGAAAAAGAAGGGGGAAGTTGGGGAAGAGTCGGCCGCGCTAGAGATGCCCGGCGCGCCGCAAGAAGCCGGCGAGGAGGCTGGCGAAGAGGCCGAGGAGGAGCCGGCTACGGCCGCACTCGGAGTCGCCGACGAGGGGACCGAGGGAACGGAAGACGCCCAGAAACGCCGGCGCAAACGCCGCAGGCGCAAGAAAAAACCGGCCGAAGCGCCGGCCGGGGTTGAAGCTTCGGCCCCGCAGGCCAGCGTGACGCCGGCGGCCGTGGCGGTCCCAGCCGAGACACCCGCGGCTGCCTCCTCCGGCCCGGAGCCCACGGTCGCCAGGAAGGTGGAGGCCGACGGAACCGGTCGCCCCGGAACCAGGTGCCGCGGAGTCGGCGGCCGTGGAACCCGACGGCCAGGAGCCCCCCCAGAAAAAACGGAGAGCCCGAAAGCCTCGGGCAGGGAAACCGGAGGCCGGCCCACCCGTAGTCGAAGAGGCGCCGGAGAAAAAACCGGTGCCCAGAAAACGGACCACCCGCAAAGCACCGGCCGGGGAACCGGTTTCCGCTGAGCCGATGACGGAGCCAGCTGCCGCCGGGAAACCGGCGCCGCCGAAACGCCGGGCGGCCAGCAGAAAAACCGCGGTCGAGCTCCCGGGTGGGGAAGCGCCGGCACCGGCAGATACCGGCGGCAAGCCAGCGCCCCCATCCGGCCCGGCAACGGTGGCGCAGACCGAGTCGCCACCGGCCGCCGATGCCGGCGAAGCGGAGGGAGGGGTCGCAAAACCGCCCCGAAAGCGCGCCTCGCGGAAAACCGCAGCGGCCGCTGATGCCCCGGAGGAGAAAAAAAAGGCTCCGGCCCGCAAAGGGGCGAGGAGCAAACAAGCAGCTGAAGACCAATCCGAGTAAACCCATCCCGAGCCGAAAACAAAAACGGGGCACCGCTGTGGTGCCCCGTTTTTGCTTTCGGGAGCTACAGATAACGCTCGCCGAAGAGCATCTCCAGGGTCAGGGCGAGCGACGGGTTCGGCTTGAAATCATCGTCGCGCAAAAACTCGATCTGCGGCTTGAGTTCGAGAAAGATCCAGCCATGGTGGATATCGCGCCGGTAGCGGATGCTGGAGAAGTAGCGGGTATCTTCGAACTTCGGCTCGATCTCGCCGTTGACCCCAAGCTCGTAAGCCACCTGCGCCCGGCTGCCGAAGGGATGAGCAAAGAACAGCACCTCGGTCCAGAACAGGTTGTGCGGATCGTTGAGTTCCCAGACCGCTTCGGTGCTGCTGCGGAACAGCCCCTCCCCGCCGGTTCCCCGCTCCAGATCGTAGCGGGCACGGGCCTCCCACCCGCGGGAACCGTACCAGGCGGGTGTGAAGGTCACACGACTCAGCCAGGTCACACTGAGCGGATTCAACCAGCGGAAACGGAGACGGACGAAGGGGTCGGGCATCCACTTGAGCTTGATCCCGGGCTGGAGGCGCACATCCCAGAACTCCTTGGCCTGGAGGATGTATTGCAGCGAAGCGGCAAGCGCCTGGTTGTCGATGTTCTGCGGAAAGGTGCGGTTGCCGGTGGTCAGGGCATCCTCGTTGGGTTGGTCGGGCTGCTCGCTTTCAATGAGCAGATTGATCCGGTCACTGAGATTCGGCAGATCGAGGTGGGCCCGCACCTTACCGTCGTAGTCGATTTCTCCGCCACGGCCGTAGATGACACTGCCGCGCACCAGCAGATAGGTCCCCGAGCTCTCCTCGTAGGCCCGGTTGGTGGCGAAGAAGGAGTCGACCCGGCGCGAAAGGTTTTCCACGTTGTGGGAAAAGTAGGTGTGAAAGGCCGTCAGGCCGCTGACCCCCGGGAAATGCAATTCCGGTTCGGCCGCATCCGGCGTGGCCGGGGCGACCGAGGTGGCCGCTGCCGGGGCCGGCCCGCCACTGTCCGCGCGCGCGGCAACCGGCAGCGGCAGGAGATTCCAGAGCAGGACAAAGAGGATCAGGGATCGCTTCATCGCTTCGGACTCGTTTGGTTAGGTGTTGAGAAGCCTGCCGCAGTCTCGACCGGGAGAACAGCGATGCCAGGGATATTCTTCCCGGCCTATGGTGTGGCCTATTTCAGCGCCCGGATCCTCTCCATGCTCTGTTGCAGGATGGTGAGTTTCTCGCGGGCCTCGGTCAGCTTGCCGCGGTCCTTCTCCAGCACCTCGGGCGGCGCCTTGGCGACGAAGGCCGCGTTGCCGAGCTTCTTCTCGAAAAGCGTCACGTCTTTCTCGACCCGGGCGATCTCCTTGCCGAGGCGCGCCTCCTCGGCGGCGACGTCGATCAGCCCGGCCAGCGGCAGCAGGATCTCGACCTCGCCGGCGACCTGGGTCGCGGCCTTGTCGGGACGAGCGATGCCGACCCCGTAACGGAGCTCGCCGACGCGGGCCAGGGCGCGAACATAGCCTTCTCCCGCAGCCAGGACGGCGGCCGCCGCAGCACTTCGGCAGTCGAGGACCGCGGCCACCTGGCGGCTCGGGGCGACGTTCATCTCGCCGCGGATGTTGCGGATGGCGCGCACCACGTCCATGACCAGTTCCATGCGCGCCGCGCCGTCCGCGTCCAGCGGCAGGCCAGCTCCGGTCGGGTAGGCGCTCTGCATCAGGTAGGCGCTCGGGCGGCTGCCCGGCAGGGCCTGCCAGATCTCCTCGGTGATGAAGGGCATCAGCGGATGGAGCAGGCGCAGCAGCTGTTCGAGGACGGTGAAGAGGACCGCCTGGGCACGGCTCCTGGCCCCCTGGTCGGCGCCGTAGAGATCGTCCTTGATCAGCTCGATGTACCAGTCGCAGAAGTGGTGCCAGGTAAAAGCGTAGAGCAGGCTCGCCGCCTCGTTGAAGCGGTAGTCGGTCAGCGCCTGGTTGACGTCGCGACAGGTTTCGGCGAGCCGCACCAGGATCCAGCGGTCCGCCAGGGAGAGATCGAGCCGGTCCAGGTCGAGCGCATCCGGGTCGAAGTCCTCGAGGTTCATCAGCGCGAAGCGCGCGGCGTTCCAGAGCTTGTTGGCAAAGGCCTTGTAGCCGGCGATGCGCTCGGTGGCGAGCTTGATGTCGCGGCCCATGGCGGCGAACGCGGCCAGGGTGAAACGGAAGGCGTCGGCGCCGTACTCGTCGATGACCAGGAGGGGATCGATGACGTTCCCCTTGCTCTTGGACATCTTCTGCCCCTGGGCGTCGCGCACCAGGGCGTGGATGTAGACGTCCCGGAAGGGGACCTGGTCCATGAACTTGAGCCCCATCATCATCATCCGGGCCACCCAGAAGAAGAGGATGTCGAATCCGGTGACCAGGCAGGAGGTCGGGTAGAATTTGGCCAGGGTTGCCGTCTGCTGCGGCCAGCCCATGGTCGAAAACGGCCACAGGGCGCTGGAGAACCAGGTGTCGAGAACATCGGTCTCCTGGTGGAGGGCGCTGCTGCCGCAGTGGGCGCAGGCCGTCGCATCCGCGCGGCTGACGGTGATTTCGCCGCAGGCCTCGCAGTACCAGGCGGGGATGCGATGCCCCCACCAGATCTGGCGGCTGATGCACCAGTCCTGGATGTTGAACATCCATTCGAAGTAGGTCTTCTCCCACTGCGCGGGCACGATGCGGGTCGCTCCCTGCTGCACCGCCTGGATCGCCTTTTCGGCCAGCGGCTGGACGTTGACGTACCACTGCAGGGAGAGGTAGGGCTCGATGACGGTCTTGCAGCGGTAGCATTCCCCGACGGCGTTGGCGTGGGCCTCGATCTTCTCCAAGCAGTCCCCGTTCTTCAAGATCGGCGACGACCTTGCGGCGCGCTTCATAGCGCTCCAGCCCTCGGTAGGGGCCGCCGTTTTCATTGATGAACCCGGAATTGTCGAGCACGTTGATGAGTTCGAGGTCGTGGCGCTTGCCGACCTCGAAGTCGTTGAAGTCGTGGGCCGGCGTGATCTTCACCACCCCGGTGCCGAATTCGCGGTCGACGTAGTCGTCGGCGATCACCGGGATCTCCCGGCCGAGCAGCGGCAGAATCACGCTCTTGCCGATGAGGTCGGCATAGCGCTCGTCCTCGGGGTGGACCGCCACCGCGGTATCGCCGAGCATCGTCTCGGGGCGGGTGGTGGCGACGACCAGGAAGCGTGCCGCGCCCTTGACCGGGTAGCGCAGGTGCCAGAGCTGCCCCTGCTTCTCCTCGTGTTCGACCTCGAGGTCGGAGAGGGCGGTGTGGCAGCGCGGGCACCAGTTGATCAGCCGGTTGTCGCGGTAGATCAGCCCTTCCTCGTAGAGGCGCACGAAGACCTCGCGCACCGCCGTGGAGAGCCCCTCGTCCATGGTGAAGCGCTCCCGCTCCCAGTCGCAGGAGGCGCCGAGGCGCTTGAGCTGGTTGATGATCTGCCCCCCCGACTCGCTGCGCCATTTCCAGACCCGCTCGACGAAGGCCTCGCGGCCCAGTTCGTGGCGGTCGGTCCCCTCGGCTGCGAGCTGCTTTTCGACCACGTTCTGGGTGGCGATGCCGGCATGGTCGGTCCCGGGCATCCACAGCACCTCGTGTCCGGTCATCCGCTTCCAGCGGCAGAGGATATCCTGCAGGGTGTTGTTGAGGGCATGCCCCATGTGCAGGACGCCGGTGACGTTGGGCGGCGGAATGACGATGGAGTAGTGCGGCTTGGGCGAAGATTCTTCGGCATGGAAGCAGCCGTGCCCTTCCCAGGCACGGTACCACTTGCCCTCGATGTCCTGGGGCTCGTAGCCCTTGGGGAGTTTTGGTTCCATGAAAATCGGGATCCTTGACTGCTTGGCTGCTTGAAGATGGGGGCGCCAGGACGGCGGCCGGGAAAAGGAAATGGGGATTGTAACAATCCCCATTTCCTCCGTCAACCCGTGTCTGCCGACCGCCATCAGGCGGTCTTTCCCGTGATCTTGCCGATCTCTTCGCGGATCAGGGATTCGGCCAGGTCAGGCACCACCTCCCAGACCACTTTTTCCAGGAGACTGCCTGCCAGCCGCTCGACAATGGCGCCGGCAACCCTCTCGACGATGCGTTCCAGGTCCGCCTCCGAAAAGGCGGCCACCTGCTCTTCGACCGCATCCGCCGCAGCGGCCGGAGCCTGGGCTGCGGCCGGGGCCTCCGGTGCAACCGGAGGGGTGGGAACTTCCGGCGCGGCTGAAAGGGGAGGCGCGGCCGGCGGTTCCGCCAAGTCGAAATCCCACGCCTCGGCCACGGGCGCGGCCGGCGCCGCCGCTTCGGCGGGGAGGTCCCAATCTTCAGATACGGATGCCGGGGGCGTTTCCGTCTCCTGGGCAAAGAAATCCTCGGGTTCCAGGGCTTCCCCAGTCGCGGGCGCGGCCGGTTCCTCGCGCAAACAGGGCATCCATTTCCAGATCTTCCTGGAGTTCGGATACTGCCGCCTCTTCCTCGAAGATGAATTCCTCTTCCACCAATCCCTGGCCGGCCGCCGGAGCCTCCTCTTCCGCCGCGAAGAAGAATTCTTCCTCTTCGCCCTCAACCAGTTCTTCGGCTTCGAGGATATCGCTATCGTCCAGGGGCAAAATCTCTTCCTCGAAATCGCCCCAGTCGGCCTCGCCCAGCTCCGGGGCGGATGCGGCCGGCGGTGGCTCGGGCGCAGCAAACATCTCGGGGGCGGGCTCCGTGATGGGCGGGGCGGAAGGCTCTGGCTCTGCTTCTCCCAGCAGCTCTTCGTCCTCGAAGATGAACTCCTCTTCAAGTTCCGGTGCGGCGGGCTGCAGATCCGCCTCGTCGAAAGCGATGGCGCCCCAGGGGTCTGCTTCCACCGGAGGAATGGCGGCGGCCTCGGCAGCCGGTGCGGCAGCCTCGCAGATCAAGATCTCCCCAGATCCCTTCTGCCGGTGCTTCTTCTGCAGGGGCCGGTTCGCGGAGCACCTCCGACCGCCGGATCGGAGCGGCGGCCGCCGCGGGCGGGGCAGCGGGAGTCGGGGCGGCACTCAGCAACTCCTCGACCCGGTCGATCAGGTTTTGCGATTCGAAGGGTTTGGAAATCCAGCTGTCGGCGCTGGCACGCCGCGCCTTTTCTTCATCGAAGGGTTCGAAGGTACCGGTCAGGAGCAGCACCGGGATGTGCTGCAAGGCGGGGTCCTGCTTGATGGCGGCACAGAGCTCGTAACCATTCCTGCCAGGCATGAAAACGTCGGCCAGCACCAGGTCGGGATGGATTTCCCGGGCTCTTTCCAGCGCGGTATCGCCATTGTCGACGACGGTCAATTCGTAGTCTTCGTTGGCAAAGGTGATGCCGATGACTTTCTGAATCGTGATACTGTCGTCGGCCAACAACAGCTTCTTGCTCATCCAGGCCTCCCTGGCCCCCGGCGGGGGCGCAAAAGCTAACGGGAAAGGGTATTCAACAGGGTTTCGACATCGAGCAATGGATACTCGTTCCCGCCGTAGACGAAGTTGTTCTGCGCAAGAACCGGGCCGGCGGGGCCGGCTCGCGGGCTGCAATGGTTCCCGACCGGCGTTCGACGATCTGCAATACCTGATCGACCGGAAGACCGAGGAGCCCGAGTTCGGTCCCATAAATGACCGTGTAAGCGAACTCGCTACCGGCGGCCCCGCCCAACCAGGGC
Source organism: uncultured delta proteobacterium (assembly GCA_963763205.1). Lineage (GTDB taxonomy): Bacteria > Desulfobacterota > Desulfuromonadia > Desulfuromonadales > DDH964 > DDH964. The sequence continues at coordinate 167,645 of CAVXNQ010000006.1, forward strand.
AGGCAGATCCAGGAGCGGCACCACCTCTCCCTGGTAGAGAAAAACCCCCCTGAATCCGGGGCGGATCAGGGCCAGGGGGAAGATGCGCTGCGTCGGCAGAATGTGCCAGACCCCTTCCAGGGGCAGAGCAAACCGTTCGGCACCGACCCGGAGCAGAACCAGGCGAGGCGTCACGCGCCCCTCCCGAGTTGCTTCCAACTGCAGGGCGTTGCAGACCTGGAGGGGCTCCTCCCGCCACACGGCGAGCTCCCGGAAAGGTCACCGGGGCCTCCCGCGCCAGCAGCGCCGGCAGGGGCCGCATGGAAAAATCGCCGCCGGGGAATATCCCCTCGACGCTATCCACGGCCAGCACCCACGGCCTGGACCGGCCGCAGAGCACCAGCAGCGGCCCACGGCGTCGGCTTCGCGGCCGGCAAACCAAGCCGGCCCGCAGGTCGAGTCAGCGCCATGGGTTCTCCGGCGTCATCGACCAGGCCCGCCCCGGTTGCGGGTGGCGGCTTCGCGGATTTCCACCAGATCGCCGATCGGCAGCACAAAACCCGATCCCGGCCAGGCGAAAAACCAGCTGCATTTGAGCGGAATCGGTCATACCCGGGTCCTGCGGGGTAACGGCCGGTTCGCCACAAGCGACAAACTGGCATGAAAAGTACCATAGCCAAAGGCGGAGTGTCAAGCCTTCAGAAAGCAGAAAAACCGAGAAGTTATGCCAAGTTAAAAGATCTTCCAGGGTTGAGGGAGAAACAACCGCTGGTAGAGATTCATGGCATAGCGGTCGGTCATTCCGGCAATAAAATCAGCCACCGAAACCTCCCGGGGGTCCCCGGGCAGGCACCGTCCGCCATGCTGTTCGAGCGCCTCGGGGCGAGCCAGAAAATAGTGAAACAGCTCGCGCAGAATCCGGGAGGCCTTTTCGAAATCGTCATGCACACTCGGCACCCGGTAAACATGGACAAACAACCAGTTACGCAGATCGACGATCGCCGTCGGCCACCGCTTCGCTCAGGCGGATATCCGCCCCGTCGGTGGCCAGGGAAGCCTCGACCAAGTCGCGGATCATGGTATTGATGCGCTGGACAGCATCGCCTCCCAGCACCCCGGTGATCCCCGCGGGAACCTCGGAGGCGCGGATCAGGCCGGCGCGCACCGCATCGTCGAGGTCATGGTTGACATAAGCGATGATGTCGGCCAGGCGCACGACCCGCCCCTCCAGGGTAATCGCCAGGGTCTCCGGCCCGCCGTCAAGGAGCGGCCCCTTCCCCTTGGAATGCTTCAAAATGCCATCCAGCACCTCACCGGTCAGGTTCAGTCCGCGCCCTTCGTCTTCGAGGAACCTCACCACCCGGCCACTCTGGCGAACATGCCGGAACCCGCCGGGAGCCAGGGCATCGAGGACCCGCTCCCCGGCATGCCCGAAGGGCGTATGCCCGAGGTCATGGCCGAGCGCGATGGCCTCCGTGAGGTCTTCGTTGAGAGCCAGGGCACGGGCCACGGTGCGGGCGATCTGCGCCACTTCCAGGGTGTGGGTGAGGCGGGTACGATAGTGGTCCCCTTCCGGGGAGAGAAAGACCTGGGTCTTGTATTTGAGGCGACGAAAGGCCTTGGAGTGCAGAATCCGGTCGCGATCATGCTGGAAAGCGGTGCGAATGGTGCAGGGCGGTTCCGGGCGGACGCGGCCGACGGTGGCACTGCTTAAGCAGGCCCACGGAGCAAGAAACTGGCGTTCGCGATCTTCGTTGAATTGTCGGATATCCATTGCAGTTGCAAAACCACCCTGCTAGTTTTTCCCACCAGTCACATTTCTATACCCTACGATCTGGCCCGATGCAAATGTCCTGACCGTCTTCACTACATGCAATCCAGATGTCACATTCACCGCTTCGCTTGGGAGTTTTTTCCCAGGAACTTCCTATCATAAGCAGCGCCAGGGTGCCAGTCAAAACCGAAATCAACCCGAAGGAGAATGAATCCAACGACCCCCTGTCACCGTTGGCCTTTGCAAACAGCCGTCTTCAGTATAAGCAACGCAAAAAATACCGCTCAAAGAAATATTTCCAAACAATAACTACTTTTATTGTTGATTTTAGCCACAAATACTGTATTACAATTACAACCTATGTTGAAGTTGAACTGATTCACCCACCACATAGAAGGAGGATATTTTTATGGCAACATTGCTCGAAATGGCCACCGAGATCGTTCTGTCCATGGCTACGTCGTCCACCCTCTCCAAGGAAGAGCTGCTCGCTGAGATTGCCTCGGTACACAAAGGCCTGGCGGCCATCGAAAAGGGGGAGATGCTTCCGGAGCAGGCCGCCGAGGAGACGGCAGCGCCAGTCATCACGCGGAAAAAAGCATTTGGTCGGGACAAGGTAATTTGCATGCTGTGCGGCAAGGAGATGAAAACCCTGGCCCGGCATCTGAAAACCGCCCACGACCTGAAACCGGGCGAATATCGCAAGCAGTTCGACATCCCCCGCAGCCAGCCGCTGGCGGCCAAAGCCTACTCGGAGAGCCGCCGGCAGATGGCGATGGAGCGCGGCCTCGGCGAAAACCTGGCCAAGGCCCGCGCGGCACGCGGCAAGGGGAGAAAGAAGAAATAATCCGGCTGCCGGCTGCCAACGAAAAACGCCCCGCGACCCCCGGGGCGTTTTTCGTTGCTGCGGGTTTCAATCGGCTTCCAGCAGCTGCCAGGCGGCGAAGCCGGTTTTGCCTTCCTCCGCCCCCAGGGAGCGCCCGACGAGCCGCGTCCGCTGGCGCAGCGGATCGGTTTTGATCATGACGTAGGCGCGGACCAGGGCGGCAAGGGTCGCCTCCTGCAGCTCAAGCTCACTGCCGTCGCGCAGTTCCAACACCGCCCGCAGGTGGCGGTGTCCCGCAGGGACCGCGACCTCCAGGGCGAGGACATCGCTGGTCGCCAGCCGCTGCCGTGGGCGCTCCATCCCCGCCCCCTACTGGAGAGTGAAGGGGATGGTCTGCAGCAGGGCGTTTTCGGCATCGCGCACCTCGACCCGCCATGCCCCGCTCCAGCCGGGAAGGATCGTCTTGGAGCTCCAGGTCCGCCAATCGGCGGATTTCACCGGCAGTTGGATTCGGGCCACCTCCGTCTCCCCCCGGTACCAGACATGGGTCACCGTCGTTGCCTCGTCGGCCCCGACCACGCGGGTGAAGCAGTAAAGTTTGCCGACGGAGGCCGGAAAGACCTCGACAGCATCGACCGGGGCCCGGTCCACGATCTGGGTGGTAATCACCCCTTCGGACACCGTCAATCCGGCGGCAGACACCGGGGCGCTCACCGCCAGCAAAGCGGCAACCAGCAACAGCTGCAACGTGCGCATCGGACTTCTCCTTGGTTGGCAACTTCCAGCAAAATTCACGACGGACAACACCTCGGCCGGTCCGCACTTAAGTCCCTTGACCGGCCTATCAGGGTACCTTACATTGGTTGAACCGGGACCCCTCAAGGACGACAGCATGAAACGCATCCTGCTAGGCGAACGTCGGGAAAAACTCATCGACACCGCCGAACTGATTCTCAAGCACTGGGGCTACCGGGTATTGGCCTCCTCCAACCCCGAGCAACTGGCCCGGTTTCTGCGCGACGTCAGCTTCGACCTGCTGATCCTCGGCAACAACCTGTTCCACGGAGAAAAGGGTAACCTCGACGACCTCACAGCGGCTCTGCCGCGGGGCCAACACCCACCCCTCCTGCTCCTCAGCGATGGCGAACCGGCAGCGAACGGAATCCGCGCCCTGGAGACACTGCCGGTCCCGCTCGACCTCTTTCGGCTCTTCACCCTGATTCAACGCCATCTGGAGAGCACTCCCCGGCGCAACCTGCGATTAAAACTCCAGCTGCCGGGAATCTTCAACAACGGCAGCGCCAAGCAGCGCTTTGCCGAGGTCCTGAGCCTGAGTGTCCACGGCCTGTTCATCAAGACCGGCTGCCGGGTCGACAACCTGGAACGGCTCCACATCATCATTCCCCTGTTCGGCATGAACACCGAGGTCGAGATCAGCGGCCGGGTTCTCTACCGGGTCAAGCCCGGGCCTGAAAACAACTACCTCCAGGGAGTCGGCATCGAATTCACCGACCTCACCCCGGAGATGATCGCGATCATCCAGGATTTTCTGGAAAGCCGGGTTCTCGGCGAGCTCGCCGAAAGTATCGAGGGATCCCGGCAGTTCGACCTCTCCCAACTCCAGGTCCACAGCCGCCGCGACCTGACCTTGCGCAGCGTCGCCCCACCGGCAAAATAGGCCCTCAGCGCCTCTGGCGGCCCGCCGTCAGCTCGGGCAGAAAACTTGCTCCCGCGCCTGAAGCGAGACCGAACAGGTCGTCGAGAGTCGCCGCCACATCCGCAAACGTCTCCCGCACCCCCAGCGCCACGCCGGTGGCCAGGCCGGGAAACCAGGCCAGCAGCGGCACCGCCTCCCGGCTATGATCGGTCCCCGGCGTGGTCGGGTCGCAGCCGTGGTCGGCGGTCAGCAGCAAGAGATCGTCGCTGCGCAGCCGCCCCATCAGCTCCGGCAGCCAGGCATCGAATTCTTCGAGGGCCCGCCCGAATCCCGCCGCATCGAGCCGATGGCCGTAGAGCATGTCGAAATCGACCAGGTTGGTGAAGATCAACCCCTTCGCGAGGCGGTCCAGGGCGGCCAGGGTCTTGCCCATGCCGTCGGCATTGCCGTCGCTGGTCAGCAGCTCGGCGATCCCACGACCGGCGTAAATATCAGCGATCTTGCCGATCGCCAGCACCGGCAGGCCGGCGGCGGCAAGTCGGTCGAGGACGGTTTCCCCGGTAGGCGGCAGGGAGTAGTCGTGGCGGCGGGGGGTGCGCCTGAAGCTGGCGGCATCCGTACCAACGAAGGGGCGGGCGATGACCCGGCCGACCCGATAGGGGTCGAGTATCCGCCGCGCGATGCGGCAGATTTCGTAGAGCCGCGCCACCGGGATCACGGCTTCGTGCGCGGCGATCTGGAAGACCGAATCGGCACTGGTATAGACGATCGGCCGGCCGCTGCGCAGATGCTCTTCACCGAGCCGGCGCAGGATCTCGGTGCCGCTGGCGGCGCAGTTGCCGAGAGGATCGAGGCCGGTTTCGCGGCGGAAGGCGGCGATGATCTCCTCCGGGAACCCCGCGGGGAAGGTCGGAAAGGGCTGTTTCTGAATCACCCCGGCCAGCTCCCAGTGGCCGGTGGTGGTATCCTTCCCCGCCGAACGCTCGAGCATGCGGCCGAAGCCGCCCCGCGGCGCCGCCACCGGCGGCACGCCGGGAATGTCGAGCAGGTTGCCGAGCCCCAGGCTCTGCAGATGGGGGAGGCGCAGGCCAGCGCAGGCGGCGGCCACATGCTGCAGGGTGTTGGCGCCGGCATCGCCGTAATCGGCCGCATCCGGGAGGGCGCCGATGCCGACGCCGTCGAGGGTGATCAGGACCGCGCGGGAGAAATGACCCCTCATACCGGCAACTCCGCGGCGCGCCAACCGGTGACGAGGGCCACCCCGGCGCTGGTGCCGATGCGCTCGGCTCCGGCGGCCAGCAAGTCCCGGCAACGCGCCCAGTCGCGGATGCCACCGGCGGCCTTGACGCGGATGCGCCCGGCCGCGGCAGCGACCAGCAGCTCAACGTCGGCCAGGGTCGCGCCGCCGCTGCCGAAACCGGTGGAGGTCTTGACGAAGGCCGCCCCGCCCCTGACCACGCATTCCACCAGGTCCCGCTTCTGCGCATCCTCCAGATAGCAGCACTCGATGATCACCTTGACCTGGGCGCCGCGGGCAGCCCGCACCACCTGACCGATCTCTTCCTCCACGGCCTCCAGACGCCCTTCCAGGACCGCGCCGAGATGGATCACCATGTCGATTTCGCCGGCGCCGGCCGCTACCGCGGCGGCCGCCTCGGCGGCCTTGTGGGCGGACGGCAGGTAACCGAGGGGGAAACCGACGACCGTCCCGACCGTCACCTCGGAACCATAGAGCCGCTCAGCGGCCAGCGGCACATAGACGGGCGGGATGCAGACGGCAGCGAAACCGTATTCCACCGCCTCTTCGCAGAGGCGGTGGATCTGCGCGGCGGTGGTGACGGGGTGCAGAAGGGTATGGTCGATAAACGGGGCCGGAGAGGTGCATAGGATCGAATTCGCGATGAAATGACAGCGGGACGTGGTGCCGGCCCTGGTCCTAGGTACGGTAGGCGGCGTTGATCTTGACGTAGTCGTAGGTCAGATCCGAGGTGTAGTAGTCGGCGCAGCCCTCGCCGAGATGGAGATCGACGGTGACGGTGAACTCGGCCTGTTTGAGAACCTCGGTCGCCCGGAGCTTCGAGCTCCTTGCCGGTGCCCAGTCCATCCCGGACCACCGGCACCGCATCGAAACGGATCTCCACCCGCTCGGGATCGACCTCCGCCCCCGAATAGCCGACTGCGGCGATGATCCGCCCCCAGTTGGCGTCCTCGCCGAAGAAGGCGGTCTTGACCAGGCTGGAGGTCGCCACGCTGCAGGCCGCCTGCCGGGCCTGGGCGGCATCCCGGGCGCCCTGCAGGTGGATGCGCACCAGCTTGGTCGCCCCTTCGCCGTCGCGCACGATCATCTTGGCCAGATCGAGCAGGATCTCGTCGAGCAGGTGCTGGAACTCCTCCGCCGCGGGCGTTCCGGCGACGATTTCCGGGGTCTCGGCCACGCCGTTGGCGAGGGCCAGCACCATGTCGTTGGTGGAGGTGTCGCGATCGACGGTGATGCTGTTGAAGGAGCCGTCGACGGCCCGGCGCAGGGCCTGATCGAGGAACGCGGGAGCAACCTGCGCATCGGTGAGGACGAAGGCGAGCATGGTCGCCATGTTGGGGTGGATCATCCCCGCCCCCTTGGCAACGGCGAGCAGGGTATAGTCGACCTCCCCGGCCTGCCCTTTGGCCGCCGCCAGCTTGGGGAAGGAGTCGGTGGTCATGATCGCCGTGGCGACCTGCTGCGGCGGCCGTTTCATCGAGGTCTTCGACCAGCTGCGGGATCCCCGGGTCGAAACACTCCATCGCCAGCGGCTGGCCGATCACCCCGGTGGAGGAGACCGCCACCAGCTCCTCGGCCAGGCCCAGGGCGCGCGCGGCCAGTGCGCCGCAGGCCCGGGCGTCGTCGAGCCCGGCCTGGCCGGTGCAGGCGTTGGCATTGCCGCTGTTGACCAGGATCGCCTGGCAGCGCCCGGCGCGGACCCGCGGGGCAGTGACCAGAACCGGCGCGGCGACCACCTTGTTGGTGGTGAAGACGCCGGCGCTGACCGCCGGCACCGCGGAGACGATCAGTCCCAGGTCGAGTTTCCCCGACTTCTTCAGCCCCGCCGCCCGGGCGGCGAACTTGAACCCTTGACCAGCAGCCGTTCATCCCGCTCCATGTTCACTCCCTCCACTCGCCGGTTGCCGGGAGGACCACCCCGCTGGTCGTCCCGCTCCGCGCTCTCCGGTTCGAAATATCCTGGTCCCGCGCCAGGGTCACGCCCTGGACTCCGGCCCGTTACTGGCCGCAGCACTTCTTGTATTTCTTGCCGCTGCCGCAGGGGCAGGGGTCGTTGCGGCCGACCTTGTTCTCGTCGCGGGTCGCCGGCTTCTGCGGCTGGTCCTCGCCGCCGGCCCGGTTGAGCACCACCCGCCGCTTGCGCTGTTCCGCTTCCATGCGCTCGACGTCGTCCTCCCGGGCGAGCTGGATACGGAACAGCTTGTTGATCACCTCGAAGCGGATCCGCCCCATCATCGCCATGAACAGCTCGTAGGCCTCGCGCTTGTACTCCTCCTTGGGGTCGACCTGCCCGTAGCCGCGCAGGCCGATCCCTTCCTTGAGGTGGTCGATGGAGAGCAGGTGATCCTTCCACTGCTGGTCGATGGTCTGCAGCAGCAGCACCTTCATCAGGTGCTCCATGCACCGGCGTGGTGAACTCCTCTTCCTTGCTCGGCCAAGCGTGCCGGGACCTGGGCCTTGAGGTCCTCCTCAGCGCCTCGCGGGTCAGGCCGCGGTCGGGTCCGCGGGAAGCACCGGCGAGAAGAAGAACTGGTTGCAGAAATCCTCGGCGAGACCGTCCCAGTTCCAGTCGGCCGGCGGCGTCTTCTCGGGGCAGAAGGTGGCAACCATGTCCTCGATCGCTCGGCCATGATCCCCTCGACCGTTTCGCGGATGTTCTCGCCGGCCAGAACTTCGCGGCGCTGGGCATAGATCACCTCGCGCTGCTTGTTCATGACATCGTCGTACTCGAGGAGATGCTTGCGGATGTCGAAGTTGTGCCCCTCGACCTTCTTCTGGGCGTTCTCGATCGCCTTGGAGATCATGCCGTGCTCGATCGGCTCCTCTTCCGGGATGCGCAGCTTCTCCATGACGAAGGCCACCCGGTGGGAACCGAAGATCCGCAGCAGGTCGTCGTCGAGGCAGAGGTAGAAGCGGCTCTCGCCGGGGTCGCCCTGGCGGCCGGAACGGCCGCGCAGCTGGTTGTCGATGCGGCGCGACTCGTGGCGCTCGGTGCCGAGGATATAGAGGCCGCCGGCTTCCAGCACTTCGTCCTTCTCGGCGGCGCACTGGCGCCGGTATTTCGCCAGCGCCGCCGCGTAGGCCGCTTCCGGATCTTCGGCGCTGGCAGCTTCGCGGCGGGCCAGCATCTCGCGGATTGCCGCCAAGGACGATGTCGGTGCCGCGGCCGGCCATGTTGGTGGCGATGGTCACCGCCCCCTTGCGCCCGGCCTGGGCGACGATCTCCGCCTCCTTCTCGTGGTGCTTGGCATTGAGCACGGTGTGCGGAACGCCGCGCTTCTTGAGCATCTCCGCGAGATCTTCGGACTTCTCGATGGAGATGGTGCCGACCAGGACCGGCTGCCCCTTGTCGTGGAGCTCCACGATCTCCTCGATGGCCGCCTTGAACTTCTCCTTCTCGGTCTTGTAGATGACGTCGGAGTGGTCGATGCGGACCATCGGCCGGTTGGTCGGGATGACCACGACGTCGAGCTTGTAGATCTCGTGGAACTCGGCCGCCTCGGTGTCGGCGGTGCCGGTCATGCCGGAGAGCTTGTCGTACATGCGGAAATAGTTCTGGAAGGTGATGGTGGCCAGGGTCTGGTTCTCGCTCTCGATCTTGACCCCTTCCTTGGCCTCCACCGCCTGGTGCAGGCCGTCGCTCCAGCGCCGCCCCGGCATCAGCCGGCCGGTGAATTCGTCGACGATCATCACCTCGCCGTCCTTGACCACGTAGTCGACGTCGCGCTTGAACAGGGCGTGGGCCTTGAGGGCCTGGTTGACGTGGTGCAGGATCTCGATGTTCTTCGGCTCGTAGAGGTTATCGACGCCGAGCAGCTTCTCGACCCGGGCCACCCCCTCCTCGGTCAGGGTCGAGGCCTTGGCCTTTTCGTCGACGGTGTAATCGCCGGTATAGGTCTTCAGGGTCTGGCCGAGTTTGCCGTCGCGGTTCTCGATGACCTCCCCCTTCTTGAGCATGGGGATCATCCGGTCGACCTGTAGTAGAGTTCGCTGGAGGCCTCGGCGGGGCCGGAGATGATCAGCGGGGTGCGCGCCTCGTCGATGAGGATCGAGTCGACCTCGTCGACGATGGCGAAATGGAGATCGCGCTGCACGTAGTCGGCGAGGTCGAACTTCATGTTGTCGCGCAGGTAGTCGAAGCCGAACTCGTTGTTGGTGCCGTAGGTGATGTCGCAGCCGTAGGCCTCCTTGCGCTGGGCGTCGGTGAGGCCGTGGACGATGACAGCCGACGGTGAGGCCGAGGAAGCGGTGGACCTGGCCCATCCATTCGGAGTCACGCCTGGCCAGGTAGTCGTTGACAGTGACCACATGGACGCCCTTGCCGGTCAGGGCGTTGAGATAGGACGGCAGGGTGGCGACCAGGGTCTTCCCTTCGCCGGTCTTCATCTCGGCGATCTTGCCTGAGTGCAGAACCATGCCGCCGACCAGCTGGACGTCGAAGTGGCGCATGCCGAGGACCCGCTTGCCCGCTTCGCGGACCACGGCAAAAGCCTCGGGCAGCAGGTCGTCAAGGGTCTCGCCCTGACCCAGGCGCTGCCGGAACTGGGACGGTCTTGGCCCGCAGGTCCTCATCGGCGAGGGCGGAAAGTTCGCCCTCCAGGGCGTTGATCCGCGCGACCAGCGGCTGCAGCCGCTTGATTTCCCGATCGTTCTTGCTGCCGACAATTTTTCTGACCACGCTTCCGATCATCGATTCACTCCGTGATAAGGGGCGCTGATCCGCTGCCCCGGGTCACTCGCTGGGACGCCGGCATCCACCGGCAAAGGATGGAAGTCTAGCACAAACCCGAAGCCGGCGACAAGGGCGAAAGCCCAGCGCAAAAGCCTTCATCCAAAACGAAAAAGCCCCGGAAATCCGGGGCTTGCAGGAGGCTTGGAGCATTTCTCGGCTAAAGGAATTTGCGCGGGTTGACGGGAACGCCGTTGCGCCGCACCTCGTAATGGCAATGGGAACCGGTGGAACTGCCGGTATTGCCTACTGCGGAAATCCGCTCCCCGCGCTTGACCCGCTGGCCGACCTTGACGAAGATCTGCGAATTGTGGGCATAGTAGGTCTTATAGCCGTAGCCATGGTCGATGACCACCAGCTTGCCGTAACCGGCCACCGTCTCCGCCCGGCTGACGATACCGTCGGCAGTGGCAGCGACCGGGGTGCCGGTGCGGGCGGCGATATCGAGCCCTTCGTGCATCTTGGGCTTGCCGGTGAAGGGGGAATTGCGCATGCCGAAGCTGGAGGTCACCCACCCCTTGACCGGCCAGCCCTCCGGCTTGGCCGCGAGCAGCGAGCGCTGGTCATTGAGGAAGCCCTGGATCTCCTCCTGGCTTTCCCGGCGCAGGTCGATGGCCTGGCGGACCGCGTCGATCTGCTGCTGGAGGGCCGAGAAGTGATCGCCGGTCGCCTCTTCCGGCGCTCCGCCGATGCCGGCCAGGGTGTCGGTGCGCGGCTTGGAGAGCTGGGCCAGGACCCGCACCTTGGCATCGTTCTGGGCGAGGACGACCATCTCCTGCTGGAGATCCTGAAGGCTCGCCGTCAGCCGCTGCAGCTCCAGCTGTTGACTGCGGTTCTCCGTCTTGAGTCGGGCGTAGTCGCGGCGATCGAGGTGGGTGCGGAAATAATCGATGGCTCAGCAGTCCGACCGCAAGGAGCATCACCATCACCACCCCTGCCAGCCACTGCAGCACGCTGCGGCGGACATTGAACCGGCGGACCTGGTGGGAGCCTTCCGGTATGATCAGGACGGTGAACTTTTTTGCAGCCAAAGCCGGAACCCTCCGCAAAATCCAGGAATGTCAAGCGTCGCAAGCGGTGCAGCCTCGATTAATAGGGTAACTTCCCGACGGCTGTCAAGTTTTTTCGGCCCTCCGGCCCGTTACAGATCGATGCTCAAGGCGATTTCGTCGCACTCCGGAAACTTCGCGCACTTCATGCAATCCCCCCAGATCTTCTGGGGCAGCTCCGACTTTTCGATCTCGTGAAAACCGAGCTTGGCGAAGAAAACCGGCTTGTAGGTCAGGGCGAAGACCCGCTTCAGCCCCAGCTGCCGGGCTTCGGCCAGACAGGCTTCGACCAGCGCCCGGCCCAGCCCCCGCCCCTCGTGGCTGGCGGCGACCGCCAGGCTGCGCACCTCCGCGAGGTCTTCCCAGCAGATGTGCAGGCAGACCGTGCCGATCGCGGTGCCGTCCTCCTCGCAGACGTAGAAATCCCGGATGCTTTCGTAAATATCCGGCAGCGAGCGGGAGAGCATGAGTCCTTCGCGGGCATAACCCACCAACAGCTTGTGAATCGCCTTGGCATCGGCGATATTGGCCTTGCGCACCATCAGCCCAACCTCCAGGTCCAGATGCGGACCGGCCCCTCCACCGCTCAGGCGCGGCACGAATGGCCGATCAGTTCCCGGGCATGTTCCAGGGTCCGTTCGGTGACCCGTGCCCCGCCGAGCATCCGGGCCATCTCCCGGACTCGGTCATCCTCGTCGAGAGGGACGATGGCGGTCATCGTCCGCCCCTCGACCTCTTCCTTTTCCACCCGGTAGTGGCGATCGGCGAAAGCCGCGACCTGGGGGAGATGGGTGATGCACAGCACCTGCGATCCCCGCGCCACCTTGCGCAGCTTCTCCCCGACGGCCGTGGCCGCCGCGCCGCCGATGCCGGCATCGACCTCGTCGAAGATCAGCGTTCGCAACCCTTCGCCGGCCGGGGCGGTCCGGCGCAGGGCGAGCATGATCCGCGACAGTTCTCCCCCCGAGGCGATCCGCGCCAGCGGCTTCGGTTCCTCCCCGGGATTAGGGGACAGGTAGAACTCCACCCGCTCCAGCCCCCGGCCACCGGGCTCGTCGAGTGGGAGCAGCCGGACCTCGAAGCGAGCCTTGGCCAGCGCCAGATCGGCCAGTTCCACCTCCATGGCGGCCTGCAGCCGCCGGGCCGCCTCGCGCCGGGCGGCACTCAACTCTTCTCCGGCAGTGCGCAGGGCAGCGGCCGCGGCCTGCAGCTGGGCCGCCAGGTTCTCCCGGGTCGTCGCGACATCCCCCAGTTCGGCGAGCTCCCGCTCCACCCGCTGCCGGTGCTCGAGGACCGCGGCCAGGCTCGGGCCGTATTTGCGCTTGAGCTGGCCGAGCTGCGCCAGGCGCTGCTCGACCTCCTCCTGCCGCTGCGGTTCGAACTCGATCCGCCGGCCGTAGTCGCGCAGTTGCGCGGCGCAGTCCTCGATCCCGTACTGGGCGCTGCGCAGGGTCTCGGCAAGGCGCCCCAAAAGGGGATCGATGGCGGCCAGGCCTTCGAGATCGGCGGCCACCCGGGCAAGTTCGCCGCAGACCGCATTCTCGCCGCCGTAGAGGGTTTCGAACCCGCCGCCGGCAGCCGTCGCCAGCCGCTCCGCGTTCTGCAGCAGCAGGCGCTCGGCGGCCAGCTCCTCGTCCTCGCCGGGCCGGGGGTCGGCGGCGGCAATCTCCTGGCGCTGGAAAGCCAGCAGATCGAGGCGCTGCTGGCGGTCCCGCTCGGCCAGGGCGAGCTGTTCCAGGCGTTCCCGGAGCTGGCGGTACGTCGCAAACCGTTCGCCATAGGCGCTGACCAGCGGCCGCAGCCCGCCAAAATCGTCGAGCAGTCCCAAGTGGGTCTCCCCCCGCTGCAGGGTCTGATGCTCGTGCTGGCCGTAGATCGTCACCAGCGCTTCGCTGAAGGTCTGCAGCTGGGACAGCGTCGCCAGCGAACCGTTGACGTAGACCCGGTTCCTGCCGGTGCGGGAGACGATGCGCTTGACCAGCAGCTCCCCCTCACTTTCGAAACCGGCCTCCGCCAGCTGCGCCATCAGCTCCGGCTGCCCCGCCAGGGCGAACAACGCCTCCACCGTCGCTTCCTCGGCACCGCTGCGGATCAGGTCCGGACGGGCGCGGTCGCCGAGCAGCAGGCCAAGGGCATCGATGATGATCGACTTGCCGGCCCCGGTCTCGCCGGTCAGGACGTTAAAGCCCCCGGCAAACTGGACCTGAAGCTGATCGATAATGGCAAAATTGCGGATCTGCAGTTCGGTCAGCATAAAAATACCCTGGAAAGTCCCGGGTCCCGGGTCCAAGGTCCCTGGTCCAAAGCTTTTTGACTCCGGACTTTGGACCCGGGACTCGCGACTATCTTTCCCCCCAGCGCAGCTTGGTACGCAGAACCTCGAAATAGTCCTTGCTCGGGCTCTTGATCAAGAGGGTGCGATCCTTGGCCTGACGCAATTCCACGACATCCCCCCCCTGCAACTGCATGCCGACCTGGCCATCGGCGGTGAGGACCACATGCTGGTCCTGGAACTTGACCTCGATGCGAATCACCGCTTCGCTGGAGACGATCAAGGGCCGGTTGGTGAGCATGTGCGGACAGATCGGCGTGATCACCAGGCAGCCGACTCCGGGGTCGATGATCGGCCCGCCGGCGGCCAGGTTATACGCGGTGGAGCCGGTCGGCGTGGCGACGATCAGGCCGTCGGCCTTGAAGGTGGTCAGGTAGACGTCGTCGACCCAGACCGCCATGTCGATGATCCGCGCCAGCGCGCCCTTGTTGATCACAGCATCGTTGAGCACCGCGTAGCGGGCGATCTCCACCTCCCGGCGGCGCACCACCACGTCGAGCATCAGGCGCTGCGAGGTCTGGTAGTCCCCCGCCAGCACCCGCTCCAGGGTGGCGAAGGTCTCGGCCTGGGTGACCTCGGTCAGAAAGCCGAGACTGCCGAGGTTGACGCCGAGGATCGGCTTCATCTGGGCGCCGACGTGGCGGGCCACCGAGATCAGCGTGCCGTCGCCGCCGAGGACCACGATCAGGTCGGCCCGCTCGGGAATCTGGCTGTCGACATAGTCGCGGGCGATCCCCAGGTTGTCGGCGAGATCCTTCTCGAGCAGCACCTCGATCCCCCGCGCACCCAGCCACTCCATGACCTCGCGGCCGAAGCCGACGGCGTCCGGATGGTGCTTCTTGGCATAGATGCCGACCTTTTGCATGACCCTCTCTCCTCGCGCTGGCGATCGCATCGCAACACGTTATTACCACACCTCGGTCCCCGAGTCCATAAGGGGAAGGAACCCACCAGGAAATGGCAAGGAGCGGGACGGGAAGGTCGAAGACACCGGAGCCGACAAAATGGAAGCCTCGGGAAGTGAGCCCCCCTCAACCGCTACTCGACCAACTCCTTCTCCGAAGGGCCTGTCCCTCTCAGAGGTTCCCAGGGACTGGCTGCCTTGCGATCTCTGCAAAGATGCCGGTCCCCCTCAGGGTTCCCGCAATAATTTAACCTTCAAGGGCCGCCGGCCCCTGCTTCCCCCTCTCGCAGCTGTTTCCACATTCGTTTGATGACCAGCGCACAGTCATCGGGAGAAGCCCATGGAACCGAAAATCAAGTCGATCCTGTTCGCCACCGGTCTTGGCCCCGGCACCAGCTACGTCCTCGACCACGCCCTGAGCCTGGCCAAAAAGTACCAGGCCAGGATCCACATCGTCTACGGCATCGATCCCATGAAATACAGCGCCCAGAGCAAAGCGGAGCTTTACCCGTCTAAAATCGAGTTGGAGGATTCCATCGAAAAGTTGCTGCAGGAAGAGGAAAACCATATCCGCGGGCAGTTGCAGAGCCCCTGCCATGAGCGACTGGAGCAGCTGAAAGCCGATGAATCCCTGATCGCAGGTATCAACATCGAGCGCAAGCCGGCCAAGCAGGCGATTCTGGATGCCGCAGCCCAGTACCGGGCCGACCTGATCGTGATGGGGGCGCAGCGGCTACCGGGATCGGGTGAGGCCCGCCTCGGCCCGACCACCGTCAAGGTTCTGAACCGGGCGACGGTGCCGGTCGTCGTGGTCAAGGGTAACGCGCGTCAGGCCTGAAAGATTACGGGTCTTTGAGGTTTCAGTCCCGCAGACCGGGACCGTGGAGTGAAAAGGCCCCGGCTGATTAGCCGGGGCCTATATCGTTCGGGATTCCCTATCCAATTCGATTGACTTGAGAATACGGGGGAGATGAATGAAGTTGGAATTGCGTGTGTTATCCCCCGGATTCCGCCAGGCAACTATTCGTGCAGCGCTTCGTGGACTCTGCCCACCATTTCGGGAGACGGCTTGAGTGTTTTGTCGCCGTCCTCCTCCCATTTCGACGGGCAGCCTTCGTCCGCTTTCCTGGCGAGATACAGGTTTGCCTTGAATTTGCGCATCAATTCATTGATGTTCCGGCCCATGTTGTAAAAATTGACTTCCGAGTTCATCAATACCCCCGCGGGGTTAATGATGAAGGTGCCTCTGAGGGCCAGGCCGGAGAAATCATCATAAACACCGAATATCCGGGACAGGTTCCCGGTTGGGTCCGCGCCCATGGAAAATTCCACGTCGGCGAGCTCTTTTTCGTGACGTTGCCAAGCCAAATGCACGTACTGCGTATCGGTGCTGACGGTCACAATGTCAGCGCCCATTTTTTTGAAGCGAGCGTGCTGCTCTGACAGAGCAGCGAATTCGGTCGCTCAGACGAAGGTAAAGTCCGCTGGATAGAAAAACAGGATGGTCCACCTGCCCGCCAATTTTTGTCCCGCCAGGCTGATTTTGCCAAAATTCCCGGCGGTTGGCTCAAAGGTATCAATTTCGAACTCCGGGACCTCATGCCCCAACTGAATCTGCTTTCCGCAATCTTCACTCATGACCATACCTCCCTTGACCTTTGAATTCGGTCGTCTTGACCCAGGCTTGTATGGTCAGCTTAGCTCACTATTCAGTGGTTTCAACATTCTGCGTCGCCGCCTGGCTGATGCCACACCCCGTCGGCGCCCGGCAGATGTTTTGGCCAGCCGGCCAGGGGCAGACAGCGCCAAAGATCAAAGAGAATTGCCTGGCTTTGGACCCTGTCCTGCAATATTTCGTGGACGTAATGGCCGAGCGGGAACGGCAGAGGCGGCGATAGCGGTTCGCCCAATCAATCCACATGGATAAAATAATGCCCCGGCTTTGCAGCCGGGGCATTGTGAGGTTCAGCGGAGTAATTGCAAAACGTGAAGGAACCGGTTCTAAAAGAGGCCTGTACCTATATTGCGCAAAAGTGGCAATGCAAGACTTGACCCCTTTGGTCCCCTGGTGGACGTGGTTCGGCATCAGGCACCAGGACCAGATCTCGACCCCGCACTTGTTGCACCATTCGGCCATCAGGGCGAGCTATGCTCGGTAGTCGTCGTCGCAGAAGAAGGTCTGCTGCCTACGGTTACCCCGCTGGGTGACGTGATGGGGGATGCCGGGGGCTATGACGCGGGCGATTCGGGCCATTGGGGGAAGATAGCAGAGGGAGAGTGTGGGGGCAATTAAATATACTGTCCCCGGAATTCGACCTGTCCCCGGAATTCGACGGCATTTTCTTGAATCTCGCCAACCGGTTGCTATAAGGCAATCAAGCAACGACGTCCCCTGGCCGTCCCCTTGCACCCGTTTATTTAGGGGAGTGACATGTCAACGAAGCCGGTTCGTGAAGAGGTCGCTCAGGCAGCAGTTCCTCGCCAGTGGATCGGCATAGTGGTTGTCTATTCCCTGATCCCGCTGCTTTTATTGGTATGCGGTGGAGACCTCGGGTGGTGGCAGGGGTGGCTTTATTCCCTGCTGGTCGTGGTCGCTGGCGTTGGCGGGCGCATCTGGGCGGAACAGCGTCATCCCGGGATAACGGCTGAAAGACAAAATAAGGAAAGTTTTCGTAACGCCAAGGCCTGGGATAAAGTCCTTGCTCCACTGATGGCGGTGAGTGTCAGCTACCCCATGGTCGTTGTGGCAGGGCTGGACCACCGCTATCACTGGTCGCCCGAATTTCCGCTATGGCTCAACGTGATGGGCCTGGTTTTGATCGCGTTCGGCTATGCCTTCGCAGCATGGGCCCTGGCAGAGAACCGATTCTTCTCCGGTGTGGTACGTATTCAAACGGAGCGCGGACATGTGGTGTGTGATACCGGTCCGTACCGGTTGGTGCGTCATCCGGGTTATGCCGGAAATCTTCTGGCCTTGTTCGGTATAGTTCTGGCTTTGAGCTCAGTGTGGACACTGATTCCTTTAGTGGTGGCAGCCATCATCACGGTGATCAGGACCGCACTTGAAGACCGGACTTTACAGGAAGAGCTGCCGGATTATCGAGACTATGCACGGCGGGTGCGCTCTCGGTTGCTCCCCGGGATCTACTGAGCGACCCGGGTGGTTGGTGTCCCTTTGGAGTGATCTGCCGACCTTTCGATATACTTGCCGTGAGCGACTCACCGGGGAGCATAATGAAGATGTTAACCATGGTGGCGATCCTAGCGGCCGTGATCCTCGCCTGGACAGGAGTCGGAGTCATGACCGAGAGAGGCGTCAAGGAGCCGCCATTCCGTGTGGAACAGGAGGCTGACGGGTATGTGATCCGGCATTACGAGGGGATGGTTGTAGCCGCCGTCGATCTGCCGCCCGGAACGGAAAATCCCCTCGGCGCCGGGTTTCGCCTTCTCTTTCGCTATATCGGTGGCGAAAATCGGGGCGTGCACAAAATCACCATGACGGCGCCGGTGTTTGAAGAACAGCAAGGGACCTCGATTCCGATGACCGCCCCCGTGCTCGCCGAAGCCGGCGGGGAAAAGGTGCGCATCGCCTTTGTCCTGCCGGCCAGCTCGAGCCTGGAGCGCGCGCCGCAGCCGACGAACCTTGCGGTCGTCCTGCACGAAATCCCCCCACGGCGCCTGGCGGTCCTGCGCTTCTCCGGCTATGCCACGCCGACGCGCATCGAGGCACACCAGACCCGGCTACTTTCCGCCCTCGCCCGCGACGGTCTCGTCACTCGCGGGAATCCGACCATCGCCTACTATAATCCGCCCTGGACCCCGCCCTTCATGCGTCGCAACGAAGTGATGATCGAACTCGCCGACACGGCAAAGTCCGCCGATTCGGTACACCAGGAGTGAGGATGAACAGGGGTGCGGATGTTGGAAGGACAGACTGCGGAGGCGGGGTGGTGGCGGTGGAATATGGGGAGATGGTAGCGGGAGAACAACTAAGGCGGCCGAGTGGCCGCCTTATGTATTTGGTATGCTGTCCCCGGGACTCCCGTCAATTAAATATACTGTCCCCGGAATTCCGACTGCGCACCCCGCCCGTCCCTTCCATGACATCGTCCGCGTCCGGGTGTGCGGCAAGATAGCAGATCAGCTCGGTTCGCTCACCTTCGGAAAGAAGCTTTCCGGCCTTCCTTGCATACTCGGTGGTTTCCGCGACAGTAATCATTCCCCCCCCCAAACAACTAATCCAATGGATTACTTACGTCAAGTGGTTTTTCTTCGTATCTGCCCCCCCCTGGCGCCCGTCAGCCATTGGGCAAACAAAAAGGGAGCCCCGCCCCCGAACGGCAGCTGTCTCCCTTGGAATTTTTTTGCCCCTTTTCCCACTCCCCCCCTCCCCCCGAGAAACTAGACACCATCGCAACAACATTCCCCCCGTGTTCCTTTCCTGCCACAGGAGGCGCGAAATGAGATAAACTAGGGAGATAAACTAGGGACACTCCCCGTATTTCGGACGAGCCAGGGAACGTAGTTAAGAAATTCACTCCCCGGTCCCATCCAAACCAGCTCAAGCACAAACCACATTCAAATGGGCCTGCTTCCCATGACTCGCGTATCCGAATCTCCACATCCCGATCCAGCGCGGTGACGGGCAGGATCAAGTGTTCCAATGAAAACCCCTCCAGCCGCCCGTTCATGATCATCGACACCTTCGGCGGGGTCAGACCCGGACCTCGGCGGCGTCCTTCTGGGTCAGGTGGCTCTTGGAAATGACCTGCACGATCAAGTAGGCGATTCCGGCCTTGGTCCACAGCTCTTCCGGCATCGCCAGGTCACCCCGCTCCCCTTTTTACCTATGGTCGCCCCTTCGTCCTTCTCCGTCGTTGGGATGACCATGCGTTCAATGACCCATTGCCGTTCTGACATTCTCCTCCGGAATGCCGAACTGTGAAACAATTTTGCCAAGAAGAGCATTGTCCCTGGTGCTGGACTCGACCCAAAGCACCTCGTTGCCGTGCTTGGCGAGCAGAACGACTTGTTCCCCGCTATGGCCCACCAATAACTGCCCTTTGTTGGTCCATGCCAGAGGATAAATCCTTTTCTCGATAACTTTCTTGATGGTTTGCAGAAATTCCTCGCCGTCCTGCTGCGAGTCCCAGGCCGACTCGCTGACAAACAGGAGGTGCCCGCCCCGGGAATATAAACAATAGTGATCATTGCCCCAGCCAGCAGAAGCGGTCCGAGCATACAGGCGGTTTTGAAATTTCCCGATGTAGGTATAGAGGCCGAATTCGCCGAAAACCCCTTCGGTGACCAGAGAGCCACCCTTGTCAAGGAGAAAGCTGTAGTCTCGCTGTGGCATGGTCACCGGGTCATCCCGGAAGAGAAAGTATTTTTCCGGGTGGATGATCTGCTCGGTCGAAACCGGCATATGGGTGTAGACCTTGTTTACCTCGTCCCATCCTCCGTTGTCGTAAGCGTATTTCATGAATTTTCCGCCACTGACGTAAGGAAAAATTGTGAGTTCGTATATCAATTCGTCACCGTTCGAATTTTTAAGATTGTCGTATATCAACGAAGAAGATTCGAGCATGACACTTTCATAGTCGAGGTGGATGTCTTTGTTATTTCCCTCGACAGAAATTCTTTTTCCATAGGTCTTTTCTTTTTCATGGAGGTAGTCGCTCATGATGCTGTAACTGACGTAGGTGGCCCCTCCCTCGATGACGGCCTTTCTGGCCGACGAAATATCATCGCTAATTAAATTGCTCTGGTCTTCTTCTTTTAAATATCCACGCTGATCCTGTAATGCGTGGACAAGTTCATGTATTATTACTATATTTGGTGAGAATGGATTATATAATTTCATCTTATCGTCATCGTCATTCATAATATAATAAAGTTTTTTATCTTCTGGTACATACATACCCTCGATTGAATTTGAATATGAGCTTATAAGATTCTTTTTGAAATTAGAGCTTGAATTAATTACTCCGAGATAGCCCCACAGTTTCTTTTGTTGCTCAATATTTCTATCGGATTCCTTATTGGCCAGTTTTTCAGCAAGGTATTTGCTAAGGTCCTTTTTGGTAATTAACTTTGGCTCGAATTTGACGGTTATCGCAATGCCGGTTTTCTTTTTGATCCGCTTTTTGGATTCCTTTAGAACTTTTTTGAAAGTCTCTTCGCTGGCGTTGTTGATGAAGGCATGTCGCCTTTCAAATAATATCCGGAAGTCATCGTAGGTCAGGCCGTCTATCGATTCAATCTGGTCTCGCGTGCAGGTCGATACCATCTGGCCGCTGGGAAGTTCGCCCGTGACCTCGACCTGCTGGTCGTCAATCTGGTCACTCTCCGGATCGATGCCGGCCGTTTTTCAAGAGCACGTCGGCCGACGCCGGAAGCACATTCATAACGACCAAAGTCAGGCTGGCCCACAACAACCACCGCAGCTTCATGGTAATCCTCCTTGCACAGACCTCATTGTATTTTGAATGAAAATGGGCGCTGATGTCCGTCAGCCCATAGAAACGCAAAAAGCCGCCTACCGGCTCTGGCACCAGCCGGATAAACTACACCATCATCTTTCAGTAATTGCGTTTTCTCCGCAAAGTGGCGCTTATGTCCACCCCCAAAAAAAATGGCT